>NZ_KK211333.1:0-71265 GCF_000621725.1 Xylanibacter brevis ATCC 19188 | reverse complement strand
TTCGCAGGGAAATTATATAAAATTTGATTCAAAATTAAACAGGATTTTTTTTTCTACTTGCGAGGAAGAAATAAAAATGAATAATTTTGTTTTTAATTTTGAAAAATTTCCCTGCGAAGCAGGCTAAAAAGCTATCGGTCGTCGAGCTATACCTTCCCGCCGTAGGCGGCCTCATACGTGCCGACAGGGTGCTGATGAAGAATTCTCCCTGGAAGCTTTACAAGTCCCTCCTGCTGCCCCTTAATGGGCTTCTCGAGCATGCAACAAGAAGTGGCTTCGCTTTCTTCTTAATAATGTTGTTTGGAAATCAAATTCTCAACGGTGAGAATTGGACATAGGTATCCCTGCTCGCAAGGATGTCCTGGCGAGAAAAAATACGCCCATAGGGGCTAAAAATAAGCTGTTGTGGGTGGTCAGGCCCTCTTGTTCCGCCGCCAAACAGGTAGATAGACGTCTTTTTAATACCTTTTGTGTTTAGCAGTAGCATGCAGCCACTCTGGGCATCTGACATAAAAATATAGAGGGGAACCTGCGCATTGTTTGTCTCACAGACAACAGAGGAGGACGGTCGTCCTTTGTTGGCGTTCGTGCGATATGTGGGATCGGTGAGCTTCTGTAAGTCCAGAAGTTCAGCCTTTCCTGGCGTCTGGTCGAAGTCGTAGGCGTAGATGCCTTCGCTTTCGCCGTGGGTTGTGGTCTCAATGGTCATTGCCAGTGCCTGCTGTGTTTGTGCGCACAGGATGCAGAGCATTGAGATGATAAATATATATAGATGTCTCATGGACAGTATAGTCTTTTGGAGGTAATATTTTCAAAATATCTCTGCAAAGATAGTGTTTTTTTTCGAAAACACCAAAAGTTCTTGAATTTTTTTCATGCTTTAGCATGAAAGTTGTAAAAACAACCCCCTCCCCCTCCTAAACAACAAACAGCGCACCCCTGAATCGGTGCGCTGTTTATTGTTTAAAGTGAGAAGTGAGAGGTGAGAGGTGAGAAGTGGTGTGCCTATGGCGCAAAGCAACCCCCTCTAAATCTCCCCCAAGGGGGAGACTTGCTTATTTCCAACCCCCTCCATCGGGAGGGTCGGGGAGGGGTTTTGGATTGTTTTTCCCCCTCCCCTTGGGAGGGATGGGGTGGGGTTTGGGGTTGCTTTTCCTCCCCTCCCCTTCTTGCGTCCCTTCGGTAGCAAGCGAGCAGAGCTCGAGCGGAAGTGAGGGGAGTTCAGCGGATGCTATATGCAATTTATAGAACATACCAAAAAAAGAATCTTTCGTACTATGCGGTTGAAAATCCAAGGACCCCGCAGCCCCTCCCCTGCATGGGAGGGGCTGCGCAAGGTTCAAGCTAAGAAAACAACCGCACAGGTTGAAAAATTTGACTTTCCCTGTCGGCCTCGAGCTATACCTTCCCTGCGAAGCAGGCTTCATTCGGTAGGAGGACTATAACCAATAAACATTAAACAAAATGAGTTTACCAAGAGGAATCAGAAATAATAATCCTTTGAACATTCGTCGTTCTAAGGATAAGTGGCAGGGCTTGAGAGCCCAGCAGACAGACGCTGCGTTCTGTCAGTTTGAAACAATGGCGTATGGCTGGCGCGCAGCCTTCGTGCTGCTGACGCGCACGTACTATCATAAGTACAGGCTCTTTACCATTCGCAACATCATCAGGCGGTGGGCGCCTGAGAACGAGAACAACACGGAGGCGTATATCCGCAACGTGTCGAGACTCACGGGCATAGACCCCAACGAGCCTCTGGGCATACCAAGCGACAAACCGGGACGCTGGATAGCCTTAGGTCTCGCGATGGCGATGCAGGAGAATGGTAGAGATGCCACACTAGACACCTTCGCCGTGTTGCGAGGGTGGGAGATGAGGATGGAGTGACCCCTCCCCAGTCCCCTCCCGAGGGGACTGGGGCTATTTCTTTTTGTGGACTAGAAATTTGGTGGTGTAGTTATTTATGCTTACCTTTGACTGCGTCGCGCTCGGCGCTTTGCGACGCTTATTCGAGTGGAACGAGTCTTAAGAAGGTACTGTCGTTCGAAAGAAAAAAATAAAAAGCGAGCCTTTTTATTTTGTTCTTTGCTCACTTATTCGTACCTTTGCAGAAGATATGAAGAAATATATTCTGGATTTAACGGTGAAGTCTGTAGAACAGGTACACGAGCGCTATGTACTGGTGAAACTGACTTCGAAAGAAACACTCCCTCAGATGTTGCCGGGACAGTTTGTTGAGGTGCGTGTGGATGGCTCTGCCACAACATTCTTGCGCAGACCTATCTCTATTCATTTTGTAGATTACCAGCAGAACGAACTGTGGCTGCTTGTGGCATGCATTGGCGATGGTACTAAGGCTATAGGAGCCCTGAAATCGGGCGACGTGCTGAACTGTGTGCTGCCTCTAGGGCATGGCTTTACGATTGCTAGCGACAAGAAATGTCTGCTCGTAGGCGGTGGTGTGGGTGTAGCACCACTGTTGTATCTAGGTGCCGAACTGAAGCGACAGGGCGTTGAGCCAACCTTCCTGTTGGGTGCACGTACGGGCAAGGACCTGCTGATGCTTGACGAGTTTAGGAAATACGGTCGCGTGATGGTGACCACAGAGGATGGTTCTGAGGGCGAGAAGGGTTTTGTGACCAACCACTCGGTGCTGGAGCAAGAGCAGTTTGACTTCATTCAGACTTGCGGCCCAACGCCTATGATGAAGGCCGTGGCACGTGTTGCCCGCCAAAAAGGCATCGATTGCGAGGCTTCGCTCGAGAATCTGATGGCATGCGGCCTAGGCGCTTGCCTTTGTTGTGTAGAGAAAACCACCGAGGGTAACTTGTGTGTATGCAAGGAAGGCCCGGTGTTTAATATCAAAAGACTGTTATGGCAAGATTAGACGTTAAGATAAAGGACCTGTGCTTGAAGAATCCCGTGATGACGGCTTCTGGCACGTTTGGCTACGGATTGGAGTTTCAAGATTTCGTGCCCCTGGACGGCATTGGTGGTATCATTGTGAAGGGAACCACCTTGAAGCCTCGTCAGGGCAATGACTATCCCCGTATGGCCGAGACCCCACAGGGCATGCTGAACTGCGTGGGACTGCAAAACAAGGGTGTAGATTATTTCGCTGAGCACATCTATCCTCAGTTAAAAGATATAGACACCAACTGGATTGTGAACGTCAGCGGCTCGTCTCCCGAGGACTATGCCGAGTGTGCTGCGCGCATCGACGTGCTGGAGAAGGTGCCTGCCATCGAGCTGAATATCTCGTGTCCTAACGTGCACGATGGCGGTATGGCCTTCGGAGTGACGTGTGCTGGTGCCGAGAGTGTGGTAAAGGCTGTTCGCGAACGCTATCATAAGACACTCATCGTCAAATTGTCGCCCAATGTGACCGACATCACCGAGATAGCGCGTGCCGTAGAGGCTGCAGGTGCCGATTCCGTTTCACTGATCAACACGCTGATGGGTACGGCCATCGACATCGAAAAGCGCCGTCGTGTGCTGAGCATTGGTACTGGCGGACTGAGTGGCCCTTGTGTGAAGCCAGTAGCGCTGCGCATGGTCTATCAGGTGGCTCGTGCCGTGAAGATACCAGTCATCGGCTTGGGTGGCATCTCGTCGGCTACCGATGCAATCGAATTCCTGATGGCCGGTGCCACAGCCATTGAGATAGGTACAGCCAACTTCCTTGATCCTGCCGTGACCGTCAAGGTGCGCGATGGCATCAATGAGTGGCTCGACCGGCATGGAGTTGATTCTGTACAAGACATTATTGGTTGCGTAGAGTAGTTTTAGCGATATATGAAAATGAGGTTGCTGGATTTTATGTTGCAGCAACCTCATTTTTTTATGATTGTAAAAAAAAAGAGGCTTCCTATTTGGAAGCCTCTGTCATATCGCCTTCAATGTATAGGCGTGTCATTTCTTTAACTCCGTTGGTACGTACGGTAATGGATTTCTTGAAGTGTCCGGGGAACTTTCCCGTGCCGTTGTATGTAACCTTAATCTCGCCCTTCTGTCCAGGCTGGATAGGTGTTTTGGTGTATTCAGGCACTGTGCAGCCACAACTAGCTACGGCCTGATTGATAACCAGCGGCATCTCGCCAACATTCGTAAACTTAAACACGCATGTCACGATAGGATCACTCTCGGAAAAACTACCGAAGTTGTGCGTCACCGTGTCAAACTTTATTTCTGCTGGCTTCTGAGCCATCATCGTGGTCATTGCTCCGATGAGCATCAAGGTCATGAGTATCAGTTTCTTCATAATAATTACAGTTTTTTCTTCTTTCGACGCAAAAGTACTCATTTAGTTTGGTTGACAACAGGAAAATAGGGCAAATTTAATCTTTTTTAATAGAAAGCCACTTGTAATATTCTGTGGCTCCCAGCAGAAAACACCCCGTGCCGTAGTCCTCGAAGTCAGGCTCGCGGTCGAACGAAAGTGGCTGTCCGTCAGCCGGTTCCTTGCCTGTGCCCTGCATCCATCCCAGGAATCCGTTTTTGTGCACCACCGAGGCTATTGCCTGCCATGCTTTCTGGGCGATGGGTGCATAGTCTTTCTCCTTCAGGTAGCCTTGCTCCATGCCCCAGCAGATGCCATAGAGGAAGAGGGCCGTGCCGCTGGTTTCAGGCATGGCATAGTTGGAAGAAACAAGACTGGGATTCCAGAAGCCATCCTCGCGCTGACAGTTTTTCAGTGCCTTGCTCATAGCCATAAAGTCACGTTTCAGCTCTTTATATGCTTTTTCGCGGGGTGATAACTCATTCATCGAGCGCACCAAGGCAGCATATACCCATCCGTTGCCGCGGCTCCAGTAGCAGTCTTTGCCATCGGGCTCCTTGTAGGGAGGCACGAAGTCGGCATCGCGCCACCACAGTCCGTCGCGCTTGTTGTAGAGTCCACCGCCACACTCGTTGCGGCTCCAGCGGTACATCTTCATAGCATGGTCTCTGTAGGTCTTGTTGCCAGTGATATGATACATCTGCATATAGAGAGGCATTGCCATCTGTATCGCATCAATCCATGTCCACCAGCCGTATAGACTGCCGTTTTTCTTGTTGGCAGTCAGCATCTGGTGGTCCAGATTCTGTCGAGCTGGTGTGAGCATCTGGTCGTCTCTTGTGCTGAGGTAGCGTATCAGGTAGGTCTGTGCACAACACTGGTCGTCGGCATCGCAAGTGTTCACACCGTTGCGTGGCGTCCACTGGTGGAATGAAGCCCAGCGATCGGTGTAGTCCAGATAGCGCTGTTGCGGATCCACTTCCTGCAGAGCCATCAGTCCCTCGTAGTACACAGCACGTGTCCACAGGTGCGATGGACGAATCTTCCTGACGTTTGTAGGCAGGGTAGGGTCGTCGTATTTCTCCATGAAGTAGTCGTTGGCACGGCGTGTCACATTGAGCACCTCTTCTGTATTCTGTGCACTCATCATGATAGCCTGGGCCGCCAGCGTAAGTAGTAAAAAGAATCGTTTCATTGTTTTATAGAATTAGTTTCAGTGTGCAAAGTTAGCAATTATTTTCTAAAAAGACACGTTGTTTCCAAAAATAATAGTAACTTTGCAGGCTGAAAGAAAAAACATAAATATATAAATATGTATAGAACAAATACTTGTGGCGAGCTTCGTCTTGCCAATGCCGGCCAACAAGTGACACTGGCCGGATGGGTTCAGCGCACACGTAAGATGGGCGGTATGACCTTCGTTGACCTTCGCGACCGTTATGGTATCACTCAGCTGGTCTTCGACGAGTCAAAGGATGCTGACCTATGCGACCGTGCCAACAAGTTGGGTCGTGAATTTTGTATTCAGATTAAGGGACTGGTGAGCGAGCGTCAGTCAAAGAACCCCAAGATGCCTACAGGCGATGTTGAGATTCTGGTGTCTGAGTTGAACATCCTCAGCGAGAGTCTGACGCCCCCATTCACCATCGAGGATCAGACCGACGGTGGTGACGATATCCGTATGAAGTATCGCTATCTGGACCTGCGCCGTCAGGCTGTGCGCAAGAATCTGGAACTGCGTCATAAGATGACCATCCTGATTCGTAACTTCCTGGATTCACTGAACTTTATTGAGGTCGAGACACCCATTCTCATTGGTTCTACGCCCGAGGGCGCACGCGACTTCGTGGTGCCCAGCCGCATGAATCCCGGTCAGTTCTATGCACTGCCCCAGAGCCCACAGACGCTGAAGCAGCTTCTGATGGTCAGTGGTTTCGACCGCTATTTCCAGATTGCCAAGTGCTTCCGCGATGAGGACCTGCGTGCCGACCGTCAGCCCGAGTTCACACAGATTGACTGCGAGATGTCTTTCGTTGACCAGGAAGACGTGCTCGAGGTCTTCGAGAACCTGGCTCGCCATTTGTTCAAGGAGATCCGTGGCATCGAGTTGCCCCCACTTCAGCGCATGACGTGGCACGAGGCTATGCGTCGCTTTGGTTCCGATAAGCCAGACCTTCGTTTCGGTATGGAGTTCGTAGAGCTGATGGACGTGCTGAAGGGTACAGGCTCATTCCCCGTGTTCAACGAGGCCAACTATATTGGCGGTATCTGCGTGCCAGGTGCAGCCGACTATACTCGCAAGCAGCTGGATCAGTTGACCGACTTCGTAAAGCGTCCTCAGGTGGGTGCCAAGGGTTTGGTTTATGTGAAGTTCAATGCCGATGGCACTGTGAAGAGTTCTGTAGATAAGTTCTATGAGCCAGAGGTATGGCAGAAGGTGAAAGAGGCTATGGGTGCTAAGGATGGTGATCTGGTGCTCATTCTCAGTGGCGACAACGCCAATAAGACTCGTGTACAGCTGTGCACCTTGCGTCTGGAGATGGGCGACCGTCTGGGACTGCGCGATAAGGACAAGTTTGTATGTCTTTGGATTGTTGACTTCCCCTTGTTCGAGTGGAGTGACGAGGAGCAGCGCCTCATGGCTACACACCATCCCTTCACGCTGCCCAACCCCGACGATATCCCCTTGCTCGATACCGATCCCGCCAAGGTACGTGCCGTGGCCTACGACTTTGTGTGCAACGGCGTAGAGGTAGGCGGTGGCTCTCTGCGTATCCACGATGGTAAGCTGCAGGAGAAGATGTTCCAGATTCTAGGCTTCACACCCGAGCGTGCTATGGCACAGTTTGGCTTCCTGATCAACGCCTTCAAATATGGTGCACCCCCTCATGCAGGTCTTGCTTTCGGTCTCGACCGTTTTGTCAGCCTCATGGCAGGTCTCGACAGCATCCGCGACTGCATCGCATTCCCCAAGAACAACTCTGGTCGCGATGTCATGCTCGATGCTCCAGGCGAACTTGACCCCAAGCAGTTGGAAGAACTGAACCTGAAAGTAGATATTCAGGAAAAAGAATAAGCTGAAAATAGTTTCATATTCAATAAGTTGAAAGGCGCAGATGACAAATTTTCTGCGCCTTTCTTGATATTGGTCAAGAAAGTTTACATCAATATTAAAATCTGCTAAAATAATGCGAACATCTTTAAGAAATAATTGTATTTTTGCAACAGAATTAATCTAATTCAACTTCAATAGTATTAATTTTTAAGTATTATGGCAGAAAAGAAAGCTACAACTAAGAAGGCTGCTACTGAGACAAAGGTTGCTGCAGCCAAGAAAGCTACCACGACCAAGAAAACTACAACCAAGAAGACTACTGTTGCAGTAAATGCAGAGAACATCGGTTTCAAGGCAGGTGATGTGTATCAGGCACTTGCTGCTGCTGACAAGGCTCTCTCTGTAAGCGAGATTGCTAAGGCTGCAAAGATTTCAGAAGAAGAGACTCTGCTGGGTCTTGGCTGGCTCTTTAAAGAGGGCAAGCTGCAGAATGCAGACGACAACAAAGTTGCTCTGGCTTAATCATAGCAGAACAATAACTAATAAAGCGATAACCAATAGCCACTATGGATATTGGTTATTGTTTTGTGTGTAGATATGAATTACGAACAACAGATATTGCATATTCTATCGGAGGTGGGCGAACGGGGTATCAGCGTCTCGTCGCTTGCCAAGCATGTATATAACATGAGTTGCACGCTCTTCTCGCAGCCAGACTTGCAGGAAGTGCACCAGTTTGTACAGCAATACCTGTTGAGAAACTCAAAGTCGGCCCAGAGCTTGATAGAGAGTACAGGCCGCAGGGGGTATTACAGGCTGAACACGCAGAACAATGCGGATGCCCGCCAGTTGATGCTCGAGTTTGCAGAAGAAATGCCCGAGGCAGAAGAGCCGGAAAACGAAAAACCCAGTCAGGATCTCTCGCTCAGTCTGTTTGATTTTTGAAAAACATCCTTATATAGCTGCAGCAATTGTTCTGCCGTCTTTTTCCAAGAGAACAGTTGCGCACGTTTCAATCCAATCTCTTTTTGTTGCTGGTAGTAGGCGTCGTCGCTTTCCAGTTTGATAAGTGCGTCGGCAATCTCATCGGCCTTTTCTGGATTTACCAAAATGGCGTTGGGACCGCCAATCTCGGGCATAGACGACGTGTTGCTAGTGATGACAGGCGTTCCGCAAGCCATTGCTTCGAGAAGCGGTATGCCAAAGCTCTCGCGCAGTGAGGTGTAGAGGAACGCAAAGGCATTATTATAGATAAAAGGTAAGTCGGCATTGGGAATATAACCAGGCATAATGATTTTATCGCGGATATTCTCAATGTGATTGCGAGTGATGATGCCATTCAGGTAGTCCTTGTCCAGATCGGCCATCAGTAAAGGTCGCTTCACGCATGAACGTTCCAAATAGTTGGAGTAGGCTATCAAGGTGCGCTCTGTATTCTTCTTGGGATCGGTGTTGCCGAGAAAGAATAAAAAGCCGGCCTCCAATCCATCCAATGGGCGAGGAGAACTAAGTGGTTTGAACCATTCGTTGTAACCATTGTAAATCATTGCCATCCGTTCCTCTTCGATGCCGAGCTTATGCACGATGTTGTCTTTCTCGAAGTTCGACACGGTGATGATGCGCTGACATTTGTCGAGAATGCGTGGCACCACCAGTCGGCGATAGAACCATCCCATGTTTTGGTAGAGCGACTTGTTGCTCTTGTCGCGTGGTTCCAGGAAGATAATGTCGTGAAGTGTCAGCACCAAAGGGATGTTGCACCAGATGGGTGCCGTGTTGCTGGTGCAGTGCAGCAAATCAACTTGTGCTTTCTTGGCAGCCTGCGGCAGCGCAACTTGCTCCCAAAGCGGGTAGGAGGGCATGTTGACCTCAACAATGTGGAAATTCTTCGTGTCGTTGACACAACGGTCGGGACCAGGTTTCACGAAAACGAAATATTCGTTCTCATGATCCATCTGTTGTAGTTGCAGTATCTCCTGCAGCACCACATAGTCCATGCCGTGCTTGTTTTTGCGGAAGATGCGCTGTGCTTCGATGCCTATTCTCATAATGACTTGATGATTTTAGCAGGAACGCCACCAACCAAAGTATTCTCGGGCACGTCCTGTGTGACCACAGCGCCAGCTGCCACCACCGCATGTCTTCCAATGGTGACACCAGGAAGAATGACTGCGTTGGCACCTATCCAGACGTCATCGCCAATGACTACAGGCTTGGTTGTGACGCCCTGTTCGTCGATGCGCTTGGTTGTGTCGGCAAAATTATGGTTTAGGGCGCTTACTGTGATGCCTTGCGCCAAGTTCACATGATTGCCAATGGTTACAGGGCCTATAATCGTATTGTGAAGCCCAATACGCGTATGCTTACCAATAATCACATCGCCTACAGCATTGTTGATGCACGAGAAAGACTCCACCACGCTGTGGCTGCCCAGCGAGAAACTGCGATAGGGTGGTGTGTCCATCCTCACGCTGGGGTAAATCTTCGACCCTCTTCCGCGACGCTGGTAAAACGGAGCCAGTAATCGGATATACCAGCGTGGTCGGGCATCGCGCTGATTCATGATCAGCCAGTCCAACAGTTGCTTTATCTTCGGACTTCCCTTTATTTGCGTTCTCAGTGCATCTTTATCCATAGCGTTATTCATTTATTATTTTTCGCCATTGTCCTGCTATCGCTTTGATGTCAAATCTGCTAGCAATAGCCATTGCTTCTTTTGATTTTTGGTTCCAGTCAATCGCTGTGGCTTGTTGCAGACAGCGTGACAAATCTTCGATATCTCCATTTTTGAAGTATATTCCAAAGCCACCCATAATTTCTTTGCTCGTGGGTAAATCTGATGAAACAATGGGCAGTCCATGTGCCATTGCTTCTATCAGTACAAGTCCAAAGCCCTCCCAGCGTGAACTCAGCACATAGATCTGTGCTTCAGAATAATAGTTCTGAATGTCGTTGGTAAAAGGATGGATGGCGATTCTGTCTTCTAAATGGTTTTGAGCAATCAGACTTCTGTATGATTGCTCCTCGTCACCTTCGCCCACAATGTCGAGCGTCCACTCGCTGTTTTTCTTTGCAAACAGGGCAAAAGCCTGAATTAACAAGTCGAATCCCTTGTGCAGTGGCGAGAAACGTCCCACGGCTAGGAACTTCTTGGATGTCCCCTTTGAAGGTTCTCCAGGAATGAGCGTCAATGGGTTGTAGATAACCTTCGTGGGGATATGATATGCCTTTGCATCATGTTGACAGAGTACTATTGTTTCATCAAGCTTGTCCAGTTGCCATTCATAATGCTTTCTTAGTTCCGGGCCCAGATAGCGCGATGCCTCTCCAAATAGTGCCTCATACGAATTGTGTATCCATCCAATTAGTTTCGTACCATGCAAATGATTCTTGCATGCGGCCAGACGTACAGCCAATGGTGCATGCACCCCTATGATTGCATCGTAATGTCCCTGCTGCAGCTCCTTCGCCAGTGCATTCCTCTTTTCCGCAGGAAAAGAACTGTGAGCATAGAGGTCGGATGTGAATTTGTTTTGTGGCAGGAACTTACGATACAAATAGCTATATGCCTTGCAGAGCGGTAGCTTCCATTGTGGCGTGTCTGGATAAGCAAAATGACGAATGGTCAGAACGTCATCCTTCCTGATCAGCGTAGGCTGGTCGAGTGTCACAATGGTCACGTCAAAGTCTTTCGCCAATACCTCGGCAATTACCCTCGTCACTCGTTGCACACCGCCAACAGTGAATATCGAGTCTACTAAAAAGCAGATATGTTTCATATTCGTTCGCAAAAATACAAAAAAAAATTGATGGTTTCAAATAAATTCTGTATATTTGCAAAATATTCGGTAATCATTCGATGAATAAGAGAAAGAAGTTAGCATTCCTTTGCAATAATATGAGGTCACTTAATGGAGTGGAACGTGTTCTCTCCCAGCGACTAAGCCTCTTGGCAGAAGATGCTAATTATGAGGTTTTCTTGATAACATGCAATCAGTATGGTGTTCCTTTTTCTTTTCCTATTTCCCCCAAAGTGCATCATATAGATTTGGCAACAAGATTTCTTCTTCGTTGCTCTTACCGCGGTATTTATCAGTACATAGACAGGTTTTTCAGTAAAAGGAGATATATAAAAGCTATTCGCCAGTGTTTGGAATACCTTTCTCCAGACGTCATCACATGTGTAGATATGCATGTAGCAGATTTGAAAGCAGTATTGTCTATTAACACCAATGCCGTTAAGGTGGTGGAATGTCATAGTGGTCGCTCGTCCTATTTTGAAGATTTGAAAAAGATAAAACTGTTTTATAAATATTATATCGGTTTAAGATTAAAGACAAAAATGCTGCATCTTGTCACAAAATTTGATAAAGTTGTAGTCATGTCAGAGGCTGAAAAAGCGGAATGGAAGATGAATGATAAGGTGGTATATATTCCTAATATGCTACCATCATATCCAGTAGATGCAAAAGACGTATTTGCAACATATCATCGTGTGATTAGTGTGGGTCGATATGCCTATCAGAAAGGGTATGACATGCTGCTCGAATCGTGGCGTATCGTAGAAAAACAACATCCCGAATGGACATTGCATATATATGGAAGCCATGATGGCGATGCAGGTGATTTCGAGCAGTTGCAGTCTATGATAGACAGGTTGCGTTTAAAGAACGCCTTCCTTCATCATGCAACTGCGGATGTGTATGCTTGTTATAAGAAGAGTGATTTTTATGTGATGTCGTCGCGCTTCGAGTCTTTCGGATTAGTTTTGATAGAGGCGATGTCCTGTGGGTTACCTGTTGTTTCCTTCGATTGCAAGTATGGTCCTAAATCTATTATCAAGGATGGAAAAACGGGAATTCTTGTGCCTCAAGATGATACCGAAAGTTTAGCTGCGGCTATGTGCAAAATGATAGACGAGACAAAGGAACGAGAACGGATGTCTATCAATGCTCGAGATGAGGCTGCCCACTACATTTCTGACCGCATCATGCCTCTTTGGGATGCCTTCTACCAATCTCTTTAAATAGTAAATCCCATTGTTTTATGATATTCTCAAGTGAGAAACGTTGACTGCTTGAGGCAGCCTTTTGTCCTAACTCTGCTCTTAGCGCTTCATTTTCGATAAGACGACAAATGCCATTGGCCAATTCCTCGGTGTTTCCATTATCACATAAGATGCCATCTACCCCAGAGTGAATAAGATCTTTTGGTCCGCATGGACAAGAGAAGGCTACCGAAGGAAGACCTGTAGCCATTGCTTCCATCAGTACCAGGGGCAGACCTTCAAAACGTGAGCTAAGAACAAAAATAGAACTGGTCAAGTATTTCTCCTGTATTGTACTGACGGGACCATTGCATCTGACGACACCTTGCAGTCCTTGTGAGTCAGCCTGTTGCTGATATTGTTCTTTGTCTCCGCCTCCATATATTTCGAGTTTCCAGTCTGGATGTTTCTCGTGCACCATCTTCCAGGCAGCAATCAGTAGGTCGAAGCCTTTTTGGTAAGTATATCTACCAACGGCAATGGCCGTTTTCTGCGTATAGTCGGGCTTACCCGCACAATGAATGGTTATGGGATTTGGAATCACCGCGAGGTTATTGAGACCTTTCCAGTTGGATGCGTCTTCTTTTGTCAAGACAACAAAGCGGTCCAACTGCCTCACTTTCTTGTCCAGTTGCGCCATCCATCTGTTGGTTATCCATTTGTTAACGAAGGCAGGCAGGAATCCGAAGTTCGCCTCCCTGTACTTATAACGTCCAAAATGAATTTCGCCCACCTTTGCACTACCATCCTTCAGGTCGCAGAGGAAATTGATTTCTCTGCGCAGCAGTGAGATGGTGATGTCTGGCTGTAGTCTGTTGAGTACCATTGCTAGTCGGCGCTTATATTCCTTCATCTTTTTGCGGTAGAGGTATAAGCGCTTCCAAATGGGGTGCTGCCACAAACTATCGATGTTGATGTCTAGCTGAACCACATGAACCTTATCCGATAAAGGGAAATATGGTCTAGCGCCTTTGCCATCTGTGATAATGATGCTCACATCGTAGCCCAGCTGGTCGGCTAAGTAGTTTGCTTTGGTTGTCAACACCCGTTCCATCCCACCAGAGTGGTCAAGTGATGGGATGCAGTATGCTAGACGTAAGTTTTCCGTTTCCTTCTTTTGACTATATACCACGTCAATAACTCGTTTCATCTGATTCTTCCACGACAGATGTTCTATGGAAGCTCTGATTTCTTTTGGAGAGACAGAAAGGTGGTTGTAGAACTCAATCAGCGTTTCAATATTTATAGCGCTTTCGTCAGCAGGCATTTTCAGTACGTAAGGCTGCTTGTCGAAATCAGAATCTGTCTCAGAATAGACAAACGGAATGCCGCGTGCCGCATATTCACGGTTCTTCAGCGTCTTGATATCATCAATGCCCACACGGTGGCGCCCCAGACTGCCAATACCAAAGTCACACTTGTCGAACACCTCGTCGAGCTCCGCTCCATGCTTCTTGCCATACAGGATGACGTAAGGCTCCAGATGATGGCTCTTTATCAGCTGCGTAATCTCTTCCTCCTCGATAGGTGAGAAGAAATAGCCCACTAAGTGGAAGTAAACTTTTACTTTACTGGGGGCAGAGTAATAGTTTGCTAATCCCTTGATAACTCTGTCGAACCCGTGCCAACGGTGTATCTCCGCCACACCAATCATGTGCAGTTCATTGTCAGGATGCAAGGCAGTCTTCTTCAGCCTCACCGAGTTGAAGTCTATGCCATTTGATATCTTGATGGTCTGTTGTCCGAAGATGAAGTCCTCTTCCGCAAAGGTTACGATGGCATCCAACTTTTTCGCAAAGCGGTGTCTGAACAGCTTGTCTTGAATCAGTTGACGGCGCATCGACTTGTTGAAGTATTCCTGATCATAGGGGTAGGTAGGAATCTCCATGACCACCCTCATGCCAGCCTTCTTCATGCGCTTCACCATGTGGATGGTAAAGGGGTTGGCGTTATGGTTCGAGCGGATATACACGAACTCAATACCCTCGTTGACGGCATAGTCCACGATAGAGCCAAACTCTATGCGTTTCAGAATCTTTCCCTTGATACCGTTTCCATAGTCCACAATCACCTGACTATCCACAATGCGGCACTTATGGTCCGTCTCGTCCATATAGCACAGGTGAGCCTCATGGCCATTGGCCCTGAAGGCATCCAACTGATAGGTAATCTTCTTGCTGATACCGTTGTTGGGGTCAAATCCGTGGAATATGAGGAAGAGTATCTTCATCCTATATCAGCTTTTTCTTTTTGGCAACGACTTTCAATGCGGCCACAGACCATGCTGGTGGTAATGCCCCCATCAACCAAAATCCAAGATTTGCCACGCGGTGTTTTTTGAACCTTAGAATCTCGCAAAGACCGATGGGATGTCTCATGGCATTGCGTATGGTATCGTTTGTGAGATAAGGCGTAATCTTGTCTCTGTTCTTGAGTGCACCACAGATGATGTAGAACATATAGATCATCACCTTAGCACAGCGAGTCTCGTAATAGGGTTTTTCTTTAAGACCCTTCACCTGATTCTTGATATACGAATAAATCCTGATGTACTGTTCTATCTCTGCCAACTTGATTTCTTTTCTTAGTTGGAAGTTCGACAGCGAGCCAGGTCTGAGGACATAGAAATAAGTATCGTCAGGCAATAGTACGGCTCTTTCTATCAGGGGCTGCATGTCGGTCTCGAACAGGATGTCGTCGGCAAAACGTGTCTCATGGAATCTGAGCTGATGTTTCTTCAGAAAATCCATTCTCAGCATCACGTTCCAAATAAAGTTGTAGAGCGTGGCATGCAGGTTCTGATTCGCATAACTGGCTAGTTGGTCTTTCCCCATCAACGTCTTAAAAGGCAACTTCATGTCACCCTGACTGAAGTTCGAAGAACGACCTTCCTCATCTACCGACTCCACAGAACCATAAACAGCCTCAGCTTCATATTTCTCGGCTGCTTCATACATCTTCTCCACAGCATCCTCTGCCAGATAGTCATCGGAGTCAACCAGCAGGAGGTACTTACCCTGAGCCTCATCCAGAATCCTGTTTCTTGCAGCCCAACAGCCCATGTTCTGGGGTTGTGTGATAATGCGTATTCTGCCACCTTTCGGATGTGAAGCTTGAATTTCACGAACGATATCCATCGACTTGTCTGGTCCCAGGTCGTCAACAACCAGTATTTCAGTTTCTCCCTCAAATGTTTGGTTAAGCACGGAAAGCAAACACTTTCTGATGTATTTCTCAACGCCATAGACAGGCATTCCGATGGTGACAAGATAGGGGTAGGTCATTCGTTTCAGATGTATGTTTTGATTTTAGTTTGCTAAATTAAGCAATTTCAATTCAATAACCAAATAATCTTATAAAAAAATGGGCATAATGAGAAAAAAAACGGAAAATGCTTGTACCTTCCATGTGAATGTGTTATATTTGCATATCTTTTAATCAGCTATATATGTATAGTGTTTCAATCATCATACCAGTCTATAATGTTGCGGATTATATAGTGCGTTGTCTTGAGTCTGTTACGGCTCAAGCTACAAAAGATGCACAGATAGAATGCCTTTTAATTGATGATTGTTCCCCAGATGATAGTTTACAGCGTGCTAAAGACTTTGTGCAAGCCTATACAGGCTCTGTCGTTTTTAGGTTCTTGAGTCATGACGTAAACAAGGGGCTGTCGGCTGCAAGAAACACTGGTGTGATGTCAGCAAAAGGTGATTATTTGTTGTTTCTAGATTCCGACGATCATTTGGTGCCCCATAGTTTAGAGTTGATGTTGAAAGCTATGGCCTCGTATCCAAAAGTTGATGTGGTAGATGCCTCTTTCTATCATTGTGAGGATGGAAAATCCTATCCGCCTGTGGATGGTGTGCATTATCTGACAGATAGTAAACAGATACTTGAATCTTTCTACAAGGGTCGCTTGAGTCTTTGCGCCTGGAATAAGCTGTTGCGGCGTGACTTTTTGATTGATCATGCTCTGTTTTTTGCTGAAGGTATCTTGTTTGAGGATATCCAATGGTCAAATCGTTTATTTCATCAGATTTCCTCGATGCTGGTACTGCCTGACGTTACTTATATGTACGAGTATAATCCGTCATCAACAATGAACACAACGCATATCAATGCTACTAAGTCTGTTAGCAGTTTTGTGCGTGTATTAAATGATTTGCAGGATACACCAGAAACAGACGTTTATGTGGAACATAAGATTTTTATTTTTCACTATATACTGAATGCAATGGATATTCAGGGTAAAGGCTATGTGGACGAACAGGCTAGACTGGATTTGAAAGCTACAAAACGTCGTTTGTTCTTTAAGACAATGCGAGATGGCCGACTCGTATTATCGCTGTTCTTCTTGTTGATGTTTCAACCATTCTACAGCTTGCTGAAATGCTCTTTCGTAAGACACCACATCCATGAGGCAGAGCGTGGTACGTCGGTATTAGCAAACTGTTTTCGCTTCCTTCATAAGCAAGGTGGTGGCAGAAAATAGTTAAAAGATATACTTTCATGAAGAAGGTTGTAGTTGTCATCGGTATTTTCCTCTTTGTATTTGTCGCAGTTTGTGTCTATTATTACTACAGATGGCAACATTTATGGGAAGTAGAACCTACTCATGCGTCTTATCCCATCCGTGAAGCAGGCAAAGACACTTTGCGTGTTGTGATGATTGGTGATAGTTGGGCTGCACTTCATTCTGACATGCAAATGGATTCTTTTCTTCAAAAAAGATTGCAGGAGCATCTCTCAAAGCCCGTTGTCGTAAGGTCGCAAGGACATGGTGGAGAAAAGAGCAAGGGTATCTATCAGTTGATGTTTCTGTCGGAAGGCTATGGAACAAAGCCTTTGCTTCAGTCTGGTGCTCATTATTGTATCCTCTCGGCAGGTATTAATGATGCTGCAGCCAATCTAGGTACCAAGCAGTATTGCGCCCATTATCTTAAGATACTGAATTTCCTCTTGGAGCATGGCATCCGACCTGTAGTCTTTGAAATCCCAGATGTGGATATCAAGGGGCTTTATAGTCAGAAGAACAAGAAAGACCTATTGGCAGACTATGTTAAATCTGTTATGACCCATTGTGACAGATATGATTTCAGCAACTATCGCAAAGCTCTTTCTTCTATGCTTGACGAGATGAATCTGAGAGATAAGGTGTTGTATATCCCCTTGAAAGAATGGTATGGTGATAGTGCGGAAATGAATAGAGCCCTGTTTATGCAAGACGGTATTCATTTGAATCGTACTGGCTATGAAATGCTTGATGCAGGTATCGCTACAGCTATTCTACGCGATTTAGGCGAATAGTCTTTTTCTGCCTTTTTCAATAAGCACGTGACTTAGAATGCCAAGCAACGAGGAAAGGATAATCAATAGAAGTGTGAGGCTATCATGCCATTGTGGCGAGATTGTTAATCTGCCATCAATAATCAGGTTGAAGAAGATATTCTGGAATAGGTATATCTCCAGACTTGCTTTGCCTATTTGTGAGATGACGGTATTCATCATCGGAACGTATTTCGATATGAGAATGAAACTATATGTAAATACTGGCAGCAGAAATAATAATGAGAGGTATTTGTAGTTGTAGATTTCGTGATGGTGGGGAAAAAGAAGTATGAAACACGGAATGCCAATAAGCAGCAGAATATAATAGGGTTTCATGGATGCCTTGTTCTTCATCCAGTATGCACATATCATACCAAAGAGAAATGCAGGAAAACGGTAAAGCATGAAGAAATGTGGATCTTTGGCTCCTACCATTTCATTAGCAACAATCCAATATGACAGTCCTAATACAATAATCGCCAACAGGGCTATAGCTATAGCTGTTCCCTTGTCAATCAATGTTTTTAGCAGAGGTGCAATCAGATAGAACGCAACGATAGAGGGGATGTACCATTCCCAGTATGGACCTCCTGTCCAAAAGCCAATGGTGGAATGACGGAACAGGAGGGCGAGGATGCTGTCGTGGAAAACTATCACGCTGGCGAATATACCAATAATATAGTAGGTGGGGAAGATGCGCAGTAAGCGTCTTCTGTAGTATTCTCCGAGGCGTGGATTCTTGTCGAGTGAGAAAAACAGTCCGAAGCCGGATACCAGCATGAAGATGTCAACTCCTGCAAATCCATATTGAGCCACAAATCCCAATGGTGTGATTTGGGTGAAGGTGAAGTGAAGCATCATAATCCACACAATAGCCCATCCCATGAGCTCTGAACGATAGGTGGATATGTCGTTATAGGTAATGCAAAGCTTGTTCATAATCATATAGATGTCAGGGAACGAGATGTCTAAGTAAACGGTTCTTTTGCATGATATGTACTATCACTACAGACAGCAGATAGACAGAGGCAATAGCTACGGGAATAAACAGTACCTCCTCCCGATGGATAGCTTTCCCGATGACGGAGATAAGGGCTGTGTGAATGAGATACACGCCCAGACTCTTTGATGACAGGGACTCCCAAAAGGGGTGGGCGCACTTGTCGCCTTTGAATAGCTTCTTGAATAGGAGAAATATAAAAATGGCGGGAAAGACAGCGTATGGTCCCAGGTATGAGAAAACCTCTGGCGTTTCCTCACTCGCTTGATAGACAAGGATATAGCGTCCCACCATCGATAGCAGGGCTAAGAGTCCTAATGCCATCATCCAGCGCTTGTCTGTCTCAATGGTTGAATGAGCAAGGTAATAGCCGAGGAAGACATATATCACATAGCTTCCAAATGGCAGCGACATGTCAAGATGGATGTTGGAGAGATAAAGGACTGTTGGCAGTAGTGTTTGAAAGAATCCCAGCAGTAAGCATAGGTATAGTATTTGTTTTTCCTTCATAGATCCGCTCATGAGCGAAAGAAAAGGCATGAACAGATAAATCAGGAATAGGGGAATGAAGAACCAATAGTTCGTATAGGGTATCTTACCTATGCTGATGTTTGTGACAACTTCTCTCCAAGTCTCTCCTTCTGTGCCTTTTGTTATAAAGGAAAGGGAATAGAAGAGGGCACTCCATACCAGGAATGGGATGAATGTGCGCGTAAAGCGCTTCTTGAAGAATGTCTTTGTACTGTATTTCTTTCTATAGTCAAGAAGAGTGGCTCCCGAGAGCATGAAGAATACTGGGACAGCAAAAAAACAGGCTACCTCTATGAGTACCCTCAGCCACCACCAGTCGTCTTTGATGAATGAATGTACAAAGCCATTACAATGTAAACATACCACGCTGAAGCATGCCACAACGTTGAGTATGTCGAAATTGAGAATTCTCTGTTTCATATAGGCACAGATGAAATTTTTAGGTGTAAACTATGCAAAATTAAGTATTTAGAATGATATTTCAAAATAATTTTGCTACATTTGCAAAAAATATGAGATAATGGCTTGGTACAAACAATATTTAAGCATTTATGGTAAACCGTTCTCTGAGGTTCCGCAGGATGTTGTTGAGGGTATCCGTCAGCGAATACGTTCTTTACAGAGCGAAGAGCCTTTGGTGAGTGTTGTTGTCATTGCTCATAACGAGGAGCGACGCATGCCTGCATGTTTATGGTCGTTAAGCGAACTTCAGTCGAAGTATCCTCTGGAGATTATTGGTGTGAATAATAACTCTAAAGATGGTACGGAGGAAATCTATAAGACATTGGGTATCCCGTATTTTAATGAGGAAAAGCAGAGCCCAGGCTTTGCGCGTAAGTGCGGACTGGACAATTCTCGAGGAAAGTACCATTTCTTTATTGATGCCGACACGCTCTATCCCTCTTGCTATGTTGACAAGATGATGGAAGTGCTTACCAAGCCCGATGTCTCTTGTGTGGGCACTTTCTGGAGCTTCTATCCTGACGAGAAGCATTCTGCATGGAGCTTGTTCTGGTTTGAGTTCATGCGCGATACCTTCTTGTGGATACAGCATTTCAAGCGCCCAGAGCTCTGTATCCGCGGTATGACCTTTGCTTTCCGTGCCGACTATGCGCGCCAAGTGCAGATACGCACAGACATTCGTCGTGGCGAGGATGGCTCGTTGGCTTTGTCACTGAAGCCATTCGGTAGGATTGCTTTCCTTTATAATCGCAAAGTGCGTCCCATGACGGGATACGGTACACTTGGCAAACAGTCAGTCTTTAAGAGCTTTGTAGAGCATGCTCTCTATCAGTTGAAGGGCATTACCCGCATCTTACACAAGACTGATCACTACGAAGATTCCGAAGATAATTTGGTAAAGTAACGCCAAACGAACTGTTTGGGGCCTCCAAACGATGTGTTTGAAGCCTCCAAACTTTCCGTTTGAAGCCTCCAAACCTATGGTTTGCTGATACTATAGTTGCTCTTTTCTTTTTGCCGACCTAGGTCGGCAGATGAAAAAGTAACGCTTTTGGAAGAGAAAAGTATAGCTTTTCACTTGTTATAGTAACGCTTTTCAATGAGAAAAGCATCCTTATTCCAATGGCGTATCAAACTGATAGCACCAGTTTCCCTTAGCATCGCGCAAGTTTCCACGAGGGCCATGCTGATTGCCACTCTTCATATAGTCGCCATTCACGGCATAGCGGACGCGACAATTGAGGGGCGATTCCGAACAAAGAATCTTGATGGTGTTACCTTCAAGAATGATGTTTTGGGCAATATCCTGATTCTTCTGATTGATAACGCTGAAACCATAAAGGTTAACCTTGCGAACCTGTGTGGTGTCGAGTGTCAAGGGAGGCGTGGGAACGTTGAGCTCTATCGTGACATTGTTATCCTCAAAAGAGGTCTTTACTGGGATGAGGCCACGGAAGCGCTCGCTACCTTTCATGATGCCTAGTGCCGTTTGCGCAGCAAGCATGCCCATGCTTTGCTGACCCTTGGCATCGATATGTATTTTCTCGTTGACACAACTGTAGGGATAGGTTGGTCCGCTTGCCCAGAAACGAGGATTGTTTTGCAAGAGGTTGACAAAGGTTTGTGGCACCTCAGTCTCCCTGCATTCGTATGCTTCGGGCTTGAAGTCAACGGCTCTGCCAAGTGAATTAGCTTGGTAACAGATGAAAGGGATGCTGTCCTTCTGGTGAGTAATCGGGAGAATATCGTCATTCATATCCTTCCATATCTGCGTCAGCATGTTGTGATAGTTGGTGCTGGGATAGTCAACAATATCCGATTCGCCTTGCATCCAACAGATGGCAGGAATCATGAAGTTCCAGCCTCGATCTTGCGCCGTCTCATATGCCGTTTGGACATTCTCGATGAATCGCTGATATGGTAGAGTGCCTTTGCTTAGATTGGCAATGGCTGTAGCGCCCTGTCCGCCAGGGAAAATACAGACCAGGGTGTCTTCGCCAAAGTGGTCGACAAGTACTTCTGCCATTTTATAGACAGACAACTCGTAAGCGCGCTTTTGGTAACCAACCACTTTCTTGAACCACCGCTTCTTAAGGTCATTTTCGAAATAACCGAAACTGTGATCTAAGTTCTCTGTCACAATGTGTCCATTGGCATAGGCAGCCAAAGAATCGAAATCCGTCATACGTTCTGCCTCTTCGCCTAATGCCAGACTCTGTCCATAGACGGGAATGCAAACCACCGTCTTATGCTCGAAGTTCTCTTGGCAGGCGGTAAAAAGAAGACTTGCAAAAAGCAGGATATACGCAGTCTGTTGTTTCATGTATAAAGATGACATCTTGTTCAGTTTGCAAAGTTACAAAACTTTTTAGAATAAGATTATTGATAAAATAAAAATGTGTATGTTATTCCAACGCTTAAAGGTGTTGTCGCACCATTTTTAAGCAAAGAAAGCGTTTTTATAAAAAAAATAGTAACTAATTACATGAAAAGATGTATATTTGCAGAAGAAAAATGTTTCTAAAAGGTATGACGTAACATTGTATATGTGTTTGTAGTTATTCGGAAATGAAATAGTGGCGATGAAGGTATTTATGGTTCATGAGGATCCTTGGAATGCAGGGAATCCGTATATATACACTCTGATAGAAGGGATTCAAAAATCTCATCCGGATTGTAGTATGGGCTGGGGAAGAGAAAGATTTTGGAGTGAAGAGATTTTTTCGTATGATATTGTACATTTCCATTGGCCTCAAACATTTATGGGTAGAGATTCTCATACAGAAGACGATCTTCTTTTACATATAGAGAGAATGAAATCTTCTGGTGTTAGGATTGTGGCCACATGTCATGATTTAGAACCACACTATGACCAGTTTGCTGACAAGGTGGAGTCGATGAGGATTGTATATTCTCACTGTGATGCAATTTTTCATCTTGGCAACTATAGTAAAAAACTATTTGAGATAAAGTATCCTAATGCAGTTCATTATCTATTGCCTCATCACCTATATGATACTGTTTATACTAAGTTTCCGTCGAGAGAAGAATCTCTTAAAAAATTAGGATTGGCAGAAAATCATACGTATATACTGTGTTTTGGTGCATTCCGTGCGCAACAAGAGAGAAACTTAATTCTTTCTCTAAGTAAACAACTAGCAGATAAGAAAATAGTTATTCTCGCCCCAAGTTTTATGAATGTTTGGTGGCATTCTTTCCGATTGTTTCATAAGCGTCTCGTGAAGTGGTACTACCGATGCCGCTATCATATTTATTGTACTGGTAGTACTTGGCGTGCTGTTAGTGATGAGTTCCTTCCATATTATTATGGCGCCGCTGATATCGTTTTTATTCCGAGACTTAAAATTCTAAATTCAGGAAATGCTTTAATGCCAATGCTTTTTGGTAAAGTGGTTGTTGGGCCAGACTGTGGGAATGTAGGCCCTTTGTTGCGCCAGTGGAACTATCCGGTGTTCTCTGTCGATGATGTAGAGAATGTTGGCTCTATTGTAAGAAGTGCATTACAAATGGGGAAAAATGGAGCTGGTGCTCAAAATAGACCTCTTCAATTGGACGCTTATTCTACAGCAGTAATCGCTGATAAATTGTTTACTACTTATATGAATGTTGCTGCATTATAATGGAATTAGTTAGGCTTTCGTTTTCCTGTATCTCATATATATATAATTGGGTAGATAGAGTATCAGGAACTTACCTATTTTACTGAATCCGCAATAACTATAATACTTATTAAGTATTTGCTTATTACGTCTGATGAATTTTATTATATTTGTTATTCGCTTGTCGAAAAAGTAATCAGGGAATAAGGCTACTTTTCCCAGGAGTTCATTATAATACATCATAATGTGGACAATGCTCCATTCTTTTACAATTTTCGTTTCATTTTGCACTTCTTTTAAGGTAACTTGTACTCTACTATTTCTATTGTCAATGTATTGGCTGATATTGTCTCTGAAAAATGCGTGTGCAAGCGAATTTTTTCGGTGAGTGTATTCATAAAGAGGTTCGTCAACAATAACAGTGGTTTCCGCTTTTGTAAAAGATCTGATGTTAAAAATAAAGTCCTCGTCTGTGCGGAGTCCTGGATCATTCTCAATATGGTAATCTCTGAGCATCTGTTTTTTATATAATTTCGTCCAACACTGAGAATATATTTTGTCTTTCGAGAAGAAGTGGATGAGGCCTTCTTCGTGGTTTAGCACATATAGCTGATTTGTGTAGTTAAGATGTGATACTACTCCCTGTTCATCTATCTGCTTGTAGTTGCAACAAACAATGTCGGCATTGTGCTTATAGCCAGCTGTCACCATCTTCGAGAGCATCAGTGGCTCCATCTTGTCATCGCTGTCTGTCAAGGCAATATAGTTACCTTGCGCCAGACAGAGGCCTTCGTTCTTGGCTGTAGCAGGTCCCGAGTTATTAATATGAACAGTACGGATGTTTTCATATCTTTGGGCGTAGTCATCACAAATACGGGGTGATGCGTCCGTAGATCCATCGTCAACTAGGATAATCTCTATAGAGACATCCGTCTGCTGAAGAACGCTTTCAACGCAGGCAGCTAAATACTTTTCTGTATTATAAACTGGTATGATAACGCTAACATCCATGTTTTTTTATTTTTTTTGAGTGAGTCGCAACAAGAGATTTGAAAACCATTTCACAAGTCTGCGGACACCAACAGTCTGAGTCAGTAATATGGATTGTTCCAACAGTTCGTCGTCAACTGGTGTCAGACGTTGATAGTCTATAAGTATACGTGGAGGAAACAACTCTTGCAGAATCTTCTCTCTCTCTATAGCAAGCAGTCCGTTGGAGTTGGTGCTAATGCCACTAATGTCGTAATCGGCAACAATGACTTCGCTGTTACTAAAGCTGCAATTGTCGAAGACGAGTGTTTCGATACAGAACTTCCAGTCGGAGAGAATCTTGTAGTGTTCGTCGTAGGGATGTTTCTCCATTATCTCCCTTTTGATGAACATAGCTTGATGGGGGAGACTGCCTCTCATTAAATCAACCAAAGAAATAGTTGGCTTATGATGTCCGCTAGGAATAGTCGAGTCACCTTTAAACACCTTGCCACAGATAATGTCCTCTTGGCTTCCTTTAAAAGCATTCAAAACGTCGGTAGTATGGAAGCAATCTCCAGAATTCATGAACACAAGATAATCACCTTTAGCCTGAGCAATGCCTTTATTCATGGCGTTATAAACTCCTTTATCTTTCTCTGAAACCCAATATGTGACGTGTTTCTCGTGCTCTCTTATGATATCTACGCTTCTATCTGTAGATCCTCCATCAATGATGATATACTCAAAGTCTTTGAAGGTTTGACTTATCACACTTCTAATAGTCCGTTCTAGTCCTCCTTCATTATTGTAGTTGATTGTAATAATTGAGTATCTCATAGGGTGTTGTTTTCTGCAAAGATAGATATTTTTTTGTGAAAATAGGAGTGTTCTAAGTTTTTTTTGTAAGTCATCATGGGATTTTGTTTGTTTTTTCCTTTGATATGAACAGAATTGTTGGCCTATTCTTCCCGTTTGATAAGTCAAGAGTAGAACCCTTATAATCTAATAGTTTAGCTTTTGTTCTGGGGGCAGCCCCTAGAATGCTGACTTCTAGCCCCTAGAACGGTGCTATCTAGCCCCTAGACCAGTGCCATCTAGCCCCTGGGACGCGCGTTTCTAGGGGCTAGATAAGGTGCAAAACTAACTGAATTGCGTCACAATAGTGCCACTTTTATACTGTAATATAGCTACTTTTACTATGTAGAACCAACGCTTTTCAAAAGTAGAACCTCCACTTTACGCTAAGTATTCCAAAAGATCCTAAGGCGATTTTTACTAAATGATTTTCGATATTAAAATCACTAGTATCTCGTTTAAACGGGCCCCTAGTGTAGTTGATAGTAAGAATTGAGTATCTTACAGAGTGTTATTTTCTTCAAAGATTGATATTTTTTTTGTTAAAATAGGAGTGTTCTGTGTTTTTTTTGTACTTTTGCATAAAAAGCATGGGAAAGAAGGTTCATGAAAACTATATAACAATTGCAAAAGCAATAGGAATCATTCTAATGGTGATAGGACATTCCGGTTGTCCAGTTTTGCTATATAAGTTTATCTATCTGTTTCATATGCCATTATTCTTTTTATGTTCAGGATTATTATTTAAGGATATATTAAATGAAAAAGAAGCTTTTTTGTATTTGAAAAAGAAAATTGTGGGCTTGTATATTCCCTTCGTTAAATGGTCCTTAATATTTCTTGTGCTTCACAATATTTTTCTGATGATTGGTATTTATAACCCAGTCTATGGTTATGAAGGAGGTTCTTCATTTTATAGTATCAGCGAAATGCTGAAGCGACTAGTGCTAATAGTGATATCAATGCGTGGCTACGAGGAGTTATTGGGTGGCTTTTGGTTTATTCGTTCACTTTTTGTTTCAACAGTGCTAATTACATTCGTATCTTTATTATTGGATAATCGATTAAGATATAAAAACGAGTCTATGTGTTTGTTGTTTCTTCTTATAACAATTATAATGAGAAGATTTGCATCAGATATAGAGATTGGACGTGAATTATCAATGGGAACTATGGGAGCCACTTTCTTTATGATGGGAAGATGTATAATCCCCTATGTTCATTTTTTGAAGACGAAGTGTGTAGCAATCATATCTGGATTGGTTCTATTGTTTTCAATGATTTATTTCAAAGAAGTAGTTAAAATGGAATGTGGTTTTAATAAAGTGATTCCTTATTCAATTGCTGCCATTTCTGGTTCACTGCTAACCTTATACGTTTCAAGCGTACTAAATAATAAAAAACATGCAGTTAGGAGTGCTCTATATTATGTAGGAAACCATACATTAACTATTCTGGCGCTTCACTTTATTTGTTTTAGGATGGTTAGTTTTATGATAGTTATGATATCTAATATTGATTCAGCTTACGTTGCACAGCATCCAGTGATACACGGTATATCATTGTCGGGAAACTCTTATTGGTGGCTGTTATATAGTGCAATAGGTATTTGCGTTCCTTTGCTACTAAACAATATCTTAAGGCGAATTGTTACTAAATGATTTTCGATAATAAAGTATATTTGAAAACATTGAGTGATAATAATGTTTTTTCTATTATACTTTGTTTTTTATGTCTAGAAATGTCATAGACTCTCTTAGCTTGGGTCCAAGAATAACGTTTAAATAGATATTTCTTTCTACTGTCTGTTGCCATTGGGCCATACTGCTTGCCGGTAGAACCAGAAATCCCTGTTATGAGTGGCTCTTCGCTGTAAGGCACAAAATGTATTACTGATGCTAAGACTGTAGCGGCAAGAATGTGCTCAAAGAAAACGTTCTCGAAATCATTGATACGCTCTTTATTGTTAAGAAACTCACGAAAGAAGGAAACTGTAGCGCAGAAGATGCGGCTATCGGCAAATGTTAAGTCAGAATGGAACAGACATGTCACAAAGTCATGTTTGCACGAGAGTGACCTGATAATTTGGTTTATGTTGTTGACAATGAGACGACCTGTAATTTTGATGATAACACAGTCGGCCTGGATAAAAGTAGAATGCAAAAGGGCATATTCAATGATTTCTGCTTCTCCATATCCCTTTCCTCGTTGCTTGTTCTGATTGCCAGAGAACGTGAGTATCTCTAATCTGTCTTTTGTGTGCTCAATGTAGGGCTGAATATCGGTGTCGGAATTCTCGCAGAAGACAATAGGGCAGGACGTATTACTCAAGTAGAATTGAATGGCATCGATATACTGCTTTTGCCGCTCTTCAATATTATTAAGAGAGGTGAAAGCCATCCCGTTGGGGTTGATGCATCCAGTGAGTAATATAATGGTCTTCATTATTTGTCGTTGAGGCCCATAAATCCATTGTCTATCTGGTTCATAGCTGAACCAAATCCTTGTTGGTAGCCCATGGTCTCAAGAACACAACAGTTGGGCGCCTTTAGCTGATACTCCACCATGGGATGGTGAAGGAAAAGGTCAACATAGATGGCACCTCGTGTGAGAATCTCAGGCAATAGGATGGTGCGCTCGATAGTAAAGTCGCCAGCAGACTGGTGCTGGATGTCACCAATGTAATGGCCTTTAGCATAAGTGGCATAGGGCATGCCATCCTTGTTGCGTAGAATGAGCATGACGTCGTAGTTCATATCCTCTTGAGAGTGTCCTTCAATCTTTATGGTCAGTTCGCGCTGACGGCTCTGAATGGTAGATTCCGAGAGGTCAGTGCCATTGATTTCGATGTTGTTGATTTTCAGTGTGCTCTTGGTGAACGTCACATTGTCGATAATCTTTTCTTTCTGCGCACTATTGTCAATCTTTAGATAATGATCAAGGGTGTCTGGGATGTTACCAATAAAATCGACCATGCCATTCTTAAGCATCACACCACGTGTGCAGAGACTGCGAACGGCAGCCATGTTATGACTGACAAACAGAACCGTGCGCCCTTCGCCCTTGCTGACATCCTGCATCTTGCCAATGGCTTTCTTTTGAAACTCTGCATCGCCCACAGCTAAGACTTCATCTACAACCAATATCTCTGGTTCCAAATGAGCTGCAATAGCAAAGCCGAGGCGAACCATCATGCCGGAAGAATAGCGCTTGACAGGGGTATCTACGTATTTCGCTACTCCTGCAAAATCAACAATCTCGTCAAATTTACTTTTAATTTCAGCTTTGGTCATGCCCATGATAGAACCATTCATGAAGATGTTCTCACGACCTGTCATCTCTGGGTGAAAGCCTGTTCCAACTTCAAGCAGTGAGGCTATACGCCCTTTTATCTTGATATTGCCTGTGGTGGGAGAGGTGACACGAGAGAGAATCTTGAGTAGAGTTGATTTTCCAGCTCCATTTTTACCAACGATGCCGACGACATCGCCCTGTTCAACCTTGAAGTTGATGTCGCGTAGTGCCCAAACGAAGCGACTGTCCCCCTTTTGGGTACGATCGTTGGTCTCTCCAATCTTCAGATAGGGATCTTCCTTTCCGCGGATGTTGGCCCACCATCTGTTAAGGTCCTGGCTCAAAGTTCCTGTACCAATAGAGCCAAGTATGTATTGTTTGCCTACATGATTGAATTCGATGACTGTATTGCTCATAAGCTAATTTTATTAGATGACATCCATAAAGTTGCGCTGTACACGGTTGAAAATAACAATACCGAGCAGGAGAATGACAGCAGTAAATATAAAGCTATAGCTTAGATATAGCCAATTGAACTCTCCAACACCTGTAAAGGCATATTTGAAGGTCTCAAGGATGGCTGTTAATGGATTGGCTACTAATACCCATACATATTTAGGATATGTCTCTTTCATCACTGAAAGCGGATAGATGACAGGAGTCGCGTACATCCATAACTGGACACCAAAAGTAATGAGAAAGCGTAAGTCACGATACTTGGTCGTCATGGATGATATAATCATACCAAAACCTAACCCCAAAGCTCCTAACATAATAATCAGAACGGGGACAAGTAGTAGTGAAGCATTGACTTGGAAGTCGATACCAGATGCAAAGTAATAGATGTAAACAACCAAGAATAGTGCAAACTGGATTCCCATTTTAATGAGATTGGAAATGACAATGGAGAGGGGTACCACCAGTCTTGGGAAATAGACTTTGCCAAATATGGCTTGGTTGGCATTGAATGTATCAGAGCATTTACTGAGACAGTCTTGGAAATAGTTCCAGCATACGAGGCCGGCCAGATAGAACACAGCCTGTGGAATGCCATCTGTGGAAATGCCTGCAATGCCACCAAAAACAAACATAAACATGATGGTGGTGAAGAGGGGCTGGATGATAAACCACAGTGGTCCAAGGATGGTTTGCTTGTAGAATGTCACAATGTCGCGTTTGACATACATTGTCAAGAGGTCGCGATAACGCCATATTTCACCAAAGTCAATACTCAATAGGTTACTTTTGTTCGTTATTATAATATCCCAGTCTTTAGTCATATTTAATGATATTATGAAGGTAAGATAGATTTGTTGGCTCTTATGCTACAGCCCACTCCTTGACGGTACGAGTTCCTTTCCAGATTCATAATCTTTATCAAGAAATCGAACTTTGAATAGTTGGCTAAGTTCCATACAAGTCCTGTTTTGTCTATGTATATATATCCCACGAATTATTTCCGAGAATGTCTGAATGCCAATAGGAAATTTTCTTTCAAGCATACGTTTTATTATCTTTTATGTGCAAAAATACGAAAGATTTTCTTGAATTACAAGTTTTACATAAAAAAAACTATTATATTCCCATTATTTGTAATTATTTTATTTCAATACAGATAATAATATGTAATGGATATGTAAAATATGTAATGGATTTATAATAGCTATATAAAAGTGAAGATAATTTTAACAACATAAATTATCATTACTATAATAATTATTATTATAATAAAGACTAATATACAGGTCTCTTATTCTCCATGCTTTGTATGGATGAAATCGGTATTCTTGCGGTCAATCTTCTGGAGGTTTAATACCATCTTCCATACTAGTGAAGGAAAAGATAGCAGTTTACGGAACAATGATTGTTTGCGCATTTGTTTGGGTATAGCCATGAAGAGCGCTATGCAGAGACAGAACAGAAGAATCCACCACTTGAGAGAGTAGATGTATGATGTATGATGTAAGATGTATGATGTAAGGGGTGTTATGATGCATAGAATAGGGATGATAACAAGGAGAATAGAACGTGGAATAAGTGCCTGTTGGAAGGTCTTGTCAATGTAGTTGATATTTCCATCCATAATAGCCTTCGGAAGATAGGGAACCATCTGGAAGAATGATTGCACCTGACCACTCATCCAGCGCTGGCGTTGACGCTGGAAGTTGTCGCTATTGCTTACCTTTTCATCTAGAACATAGATGTCTTCGGCATAATGGATATAGATGTGTTGTTTCATTAAAAGAGCTTCTAGCTCGCGGTCTTCTACGGCACTTTTCAGCTCGTTGACGTTGTCTTTAAACCATTGATAATCAAAACACATACCAGATCCGATGAGCGCTGAAGATAGGCCCATGCGGTTGTGGCTTTTGCGGAAAATGGTATTGTTGATTTCTTCACTGATACCATCAAGAACAGCCACATCGCTATCGGCATTCTTTGCTGTGCGATGGCACTGGATGACCATTGATGGCTGAGCAATGGCATTTAGTTGTGAGATATAGTCAGAGGCTACGATATTATCTGCATCCAGTACAACGACGAAGTCAAAGAGGCCTTCCACCTTGTTCATGGCAAATTGCAGCGCCTTAGCCTTGCTACTTTTCTGAAAAGAAGGTTGAAGAAGGGTAATTGGAAGTTTGGCCAGCAGTTGGTTGGTTTCAGCTGACATGTGATCTGAGATAACTGCCACATGAAATAGCTCCTGGGGATAGTCTTGATGAATAATCGTTTCTACAGTATGAGCAATGACTGCATCTTCATGATAAGCAGGTATGAGAATCAGGAAGGAATGTTGCTGTTTGCTGGTGGTAAAGTGATGATTTTTAGCCGGTAAAGCAGTTGTTACGGCAAAGCAGAGAATATATGCCACATTGACTGCTATGATGAGCCATAGTAGCATATCGAATGTGTATATGATGGGATAAATACTCATCGCTTAAGCCATACTATTTATTTTGTGGCTGAAGTTATTGACGCTAATCTTCATGTCTTTGCGGAAAGCGCGTACAAATTGGTATAATGAGCCAATCGTAACTAGTGGGGCATTGAGAAAATCTTTATCCCAGTCTTTGGTAACCAGATAGTTGGGGGTGGCAATGGAACAAGCAAGAAGCGCCAATGCAGCAAAGAACCACCATTTGATTGACAGAGTGAAATAGATGAATGGCAGCGTGCAACTCATAATAGTGATAAAGGCCATCATGACGGTGCGTGGCATCATGGTCCATTGTAGAAGCTTATCAATCCAATCGTACCGGCGATTCATAATGGCAGAGGGAAGGTACTTGATGTTGGAGATCTGGCAATGAAGCTGATGATAAATCCATTGACCACGTTCTCTGTTGAAGACCTTCAGTTCGCTTGCTTTATAATCGAATACAAATATATCGTCGGCATAGTCAATAAAGATGCCTTCATGCATCAGCATGGCTTCCAGTTCTTTGCTTTCGCCAATCCAGGAGTGAACCTTCATGATGTGTTGCTTGAACCAGGTGAAGTTGAACATGTAGCCAGATCCGTCTAAGGATGCCGAGAGGCCTACGGAAATATGGCCACGACGGAAAACGGAATTGTTTATCTCTGTGAAGATAGCATCCAGACGTGCAATCGGGGTGTTAAGATTACGAGCCACACGACGGGCTTGAACGACTTTTGTTCCTGCCGACTCGTAGGCATTGTTCATCATCTCAAGAAATTCGGGCATTACAATATTGCCAGCATCGAGCACTATCACAGCGTCATAGATTTTGAACTGGGGCAAATTGATAATGGCATATTGAATGGATTTTGCTTTGGAACTCTCTGCAAAGTTGGGCGTCAAGAGTGTGATAGGAAGTTGAGCCAGACGCATGTTGGTCATCTCGCTTTGATGGTCTGAGACAACAACAACATCAAACATACGCTGAGGATAGGTCTGTCCTAAAATGGCGTTGACGGTATCAAAGATTAATGTATCGTCCTTATATGAGGGAATAATGACGATAAAGCGACTCTCTTGTTTGGCTTTGGGAGCCGGAGACTTATGCTTAAACAGGGCTGCTACAGAAAAAAACAATAGATATGTTGCTGTAATAGCCATAGGGATGAAGAGTGCCCAATCAATAATATATAATATCCACCAGAAATCCATAGTCGTTATAGTTTTAAGAAGTCAATAATGCCTCTCAATGTAGCTTCTGCTTGTTGAGGACATCCTTTGATGATATTCGTGATAATGTCTTTTGTTCCAACTATGCCTATTAAATAGGAATAGGTGAGAAGACGTGTCATAATGGGTATATTTCGTTTTGCCAGAAGCAAGCGATTGCGCATTAAGTAGAAGGTCTTAAGAGGACTGTTTTGACCAGTGGCCTGACTCTCTTTATGATAAATGGTGCATGCAGGCTCATACCATATCTCATAGCCAGCGCGTGAAATCATTAAGGACCAATCGAGTTCTTCATAATATAGAAAGAAGCATTCAGGCATCATGCCTGCCTTTTCAATAACGTCGCGCTTCACCATCATGGCTGCCCCATGAGCATATGGGGTGGGGTGGGCGAGGTCGTGTTGTCCACGATCTTCCTCACCAAAACCAATGGAATGGTTACGAAGGGTGATGGACGAAAGTGGCGTGTAGCCAGCAAACTGTATGGGATGGCTATCCCATGCAAAACGAATCTTTGGGCATACTACTCCAATTCGTTCGGATGAATCTATGCGCTTGATAAGGGCTTCTGGATTCCAATCTTCGCGATGAAGTTCTGTATCGTTGTTGATAAAGAATAGATAGTCGCCCGTTGAGGCTTTAATCCCTAAATTGTTTCCACCTGCAAAGCCTAGATTCTTTGCACTTTTGATGACTTTAACTTGGGGATAGCGCTCCTTGATGATAGCACCTTCGTCTTTTTGTGAAGCATTATCTACTACAATCACCTCCATTTGTTCGTCGAAGGGGATTGAATCAATTAGGGCGCAAGTATCCGTTAGGCCGTTGTAATTGACAGTAATAATAGATATTCTCTTCTTCAAAAGAAACTAGATTTTACACGTTTATTCTTTTTAGCTTCCAACTTGAGACGCTTCTTCTCCTCTTGTATTGCAACGAGTTCTTCCTCATGCTCCACCCATTCTTTTTCTAGGAATGGTAGTACATAGACGATACTTAATCCTCCGTAAAACACCAGGCAGTTCGGGAATTGCATTAAGACTTGGTTGCCATAGCCTCCTAACTGTTGAGAGACAAAAGCGCAACATAAACCTGCTCCAATGCCTCGCAAAGATGGACTATTGATGCGGAAAAGTACAACCCAGCAGGCTCCAAAGAGCATGATCACGGTTGTGATGAGAAATACTGTTATGCCAATTCTACCTGTGTGTATCCATATAAAGACATATTCAGAATCAGGTGGGACTGTTGACATGAATGCATATTTATTATTGGCAGGTACGTTACCACCTCCCGCATGCATGCCAATCCCCCAAGGAGCTTCTTGCATATATCTTTTCATTGCCGCTTGGTTAATTGTTCTTACGTTTGCAGATGCATCATTAGGGTCAAATGCAGAACGCATACGTCGTATTTGCTGATTACCTGAACCTATGTTTGTGAAGGCTAATATAAAGAAAGCTATGCCGAAAAAAATGGAAAAAGGAACCGCAATTTTAACTGATTTTGAAAGAAAGATATATGTTAAAAACCCTGCAGCTAAACAGAATGTTGCTGTTCGTGTTCCAGAAGGAAACATTCCCCATATACATGCAATACCTGTAAAAAGAAAGAAATATTTGTATTTTTTTATTTTATTAGTGATGCCAAAAATCAGAAAAGCAACACCGGTAGAGGCAATGCCAACACCATAATTTGCAGCATCACTATAGATTGAAAAATAGCGTATGAGGCTACCACCTTGTATAATGTGTGTAAGTCGACCTCGAGTTTGAATCCATTGGTTTTCTGCATCGGTAAAACCAATATTCTGTTGTTTCCATACCCAAAATACAGCAAATAGAGCCAATCCTCCCCATAAAAATAAATATTTTATGAGAAGTTTGGAGGATGTAATATAGATTGAAAAAACTAAAAAGGCATACAGAAGTTGGAATGCCATCATGCGGGCTGAAGTGTACCAACTTCCGATATCTATGCCGATATTACATGTGTCGTTTAGTATTTCTAATGTACAGTATGCACACCATACAAGTAAACTTGCAAGCATGATATTCAGTGTGCGTTCCATCTTCAAATCTTTTACATCCATTATTGCTAGCCCAAGCAATAGAATTTCTAACATCTCATTTGGTAATGACATAGGTATTGGTAGGGCTAGATTCTTGAGCTGGATAAAGTAATTGACAATGCAAAGAAGCCAAAAGGTGAACATGCGTTGTCTAAACGATGTAATAACAAATATTACACCAATTGGTAATAAACAGATAATGGCAAAAGCATTGAAGCCCGCAGTGACGAGTTCGTACATGGCCAGTAAGAAGAGGAGAAAGAGTAAAACGACTCTTCCTCCACCCATGTTACTTGATATCGTTCTAAACGAATTCGTCATAAAAGACTATTATCTTGCCTGATTATTCTCTGTTGCGGTAAGACCGAGCTGCGACATGCGATATACGAAGTTGTTGAAACGTGTATAAGGCGGCAACTGGCCTACAAATTCCTCCACCGAATAGCGGTTAGCCTCGGTGAGGTACATGTAAAGCGAGTTCTTGTTCTCTAAACGTGCTTCTAACTCATTTAGCGCTTTTTGGTCGATATCTTTCCAAGTACGGTTGGCACGAGTAACCATTAGGTTGATTGTGCCCATGTTGAGCAACGATGTAGAGATGATGTTGTCATTCAAATTAGGATACTCAATGATTGCAATCTCGTTAGGCATGATGTCGGGACAAAGATCCTTAACATCCTTGGCCATGATGTAGCGGCTATCGTCAGCCAGGAAGTCTTCATCGTAGGTTAAGCGACGGACTTGCAAGCCAATGCTTAGCCAATAGTTCTCCAACTCTTGAGCAATGTAACTCTTACCATTTGAGGCATCGGTTGAAAGAAGATTAAGTACGTTTTGCTGACCATCACGGAAATAAGGAAGCAAGGCTTTGCTCAATTGACGTACTGCCATATCGCTGATCGTCTTGTTGAATCGACGATAGCGTAGGGTGCTCTCCTTGGGGAAACAACCCATGACAGGAATCTCTGTGATACGCTCTGAACGCATGCGATCACGCAGAGTGCGGTCGAGCATCTCAATGATAAAGAAGTAGAGTGCTGTCAATACAAAGGTCAGCATGAATGCTCCAAGAAGCACCATCATGCGGTTGGTGGGCTGTGCATTCAAAGGGAATACTGGTGGATTGAGTACACGCAAGGTCGCAGTTGACATCTGGAGGTTGCGCTGACGCAGTCGAGCAGCATTCAAAGAATTTAGCATTGACATGTAGTTGCTCTCGATAAAGCCGATGTGACGGTCTTTACGATCGAGGGTGGCACCAATAGGTGAGTAGTAAATGAACTGCTCATCAATGCTCTGCTGCATGATGTCTTGTGCGCCAAATTCTGCACGGGTCTTTTCTAATATGATTACTTGTTCCAGCCAACGGTCAATCAACTCCGTAGCTTTGACGCCCGTTTCTGTATTGTAATTAGAAGCTTCAAGGGTTCGTGATAGTACCTTTACTTTTTTAGTAGTCTCTTCCAATTGACGTTCTGCCTTTGCTAATTCCAATTGAGCTTCGTTGCTATTGCTACTTTCACTACTCATTAGCTTCAGATTGGCAATACGTGATTCTAAGCGTGTAATGTCGTGTACTAGCTGTGAAAACTCCTGATTGGACTCGATGATTTTCGCTCTGTCTCCTAATTGCTTCTTGAAATAAGCTATAAGCGCCTCAGTTGTTGCCATATTCATGCGCAGCTCATTTTTCTTGTTTTGCTGCTCCATTTCCAACTGAGTTAATGACTTGGTTTGCTCTCCATAGTTGATGATACGGTGCTTGACGTTATATTTGATAAGATCGTTCTCGGCTCCAGTAAGTACACGATACAGTCGTGCTACTTCTCGCTCGAAGAATTTTATCACATTTAGAGTCTCACCATAGCGCAATTGCTGATATTGACGGGCAAATACTTCATTCAGTATGTCAAGTGTGTTATAGCAGATGCCAGGGTCATTGGCTGAATATGCAATGTCAATAATATCACTACCATTAAGTTGGAGAACTTTTAGTCTACCAGTAATGCTACCGATACTAAAGTAAGGATGATAATTCAAAAGACCAAAAAGGTAGTTGTCTTGTGCAGGCTTTTCGTATGCCTTAAGATTCTTGTATGTGTCGTTCTCGCTGTTATGGTTAATCAAGGCTTTAACATCTGCAGGGACTGTGGCCATCAACTGACGATAATGCTCTGCAGAGATATAGTTATTGTCTTTGTTGGAGTTTCCGTACATCATGCAGCGAGCAAACAAGCGTAAAGCCACTTCATGGATGGTGTTATCAGTTTGAATTATCAGCATGAGGTTGGTCATGTTGGTTTGAGGATTACCACCTGCAATTCCAGATCCACCTTCGATGTTATAACCGGTAATCATACCTGTATATATAGTGGTGTTCGCATTGTATATCCTCTCCATGTTACGGGTAGAGAACCATGCGATTACCAATGCTATCATTGGCAATATGATGAGAAACCGGTGAATCTTATATAGAAATCTGACAATATATCTAAAAATATCCATATGCAGAGTAAAGATTATAAATAACTTTTATTTGTTGTTCTTTGCGGCTTTAGCAGTCTTTTCTGCCTCTTTCGCAGCTCTTGATGCTTCTTTCTCTCTTTGCTTTTCTGCTTTTATCTCTTCTTCCACTTCAGCCTTTATACGTTTCTGCACAACCTTGTTTTCTTTTTCAATCTGCTTTTCGCTCTTCTCGACAGCTTCATCAAGTGTGATGTCGGTTGTCGTATTCGTGATAATAGGTGTATGCGTCAGAATTTCGAGCGTGACGATATCTGTTGTAATCTGTGTCAGGAGGGTTTGATAAGTATTTACGGCACCTTGACTTTCAGTTCCTGCACTTGTATATGCTGAAATATCCATATTTCCATGATGGAACTCAAGCTCATTCAGTGCTTCTGCACCTTGGGCAATAGCAGCAGCCGTACCTGCATTCTTGAGTGCTACAAGATTGTTGGTGATGCGGATATATAGTGTGACAATTTGTAGCTTAAGTTCATCAAAGGCAACATCCTTTTTTAGTTGAGCGTTATCAACTAATAATTTCTTTCTCTTGACTGAGTGACCTAAGTCAAGAAGGTCCTCTAAGGGCACACTGACATTGACTCCTACATTCCAATAAGATTGTTCCGAACCTTGAAACTGATAGATCATTGGACTAACTTCTGAGGAGTTATTACCCCACATGTCGGCTTTACCGTAGCTATAGCTGGCGTGTCCCTGTACATAAGAGAATATATGTTTACGCTGCTTAGTGACTTCGGCTTCTGCAATTTCTTGTTCTTTGGCCAATTGCAGAATGGATGGATTCATTTTGGCGTTTTCAAACAAAACTGCAAGTGGAGGTAACTTAAACGTTGAAAAGCTAAAACCTGTCTGCGAATTTGAATCGAAAAAACCTGCATTAACACCCGTTTCCTCAGATGTTTGACCAAAGGAAATACTGCTAGCAAAAGCTAAAATGGCAGTCAACAATATATTTCTTGTCATAGTCACTTGCTATTTCAGATTGCAATTATACGTTTTCTTTCTGTACAAAGGCAAAGATCGTGCGAAAGATAATCTTCATGTCTAGCCAAAAATTATAGGTCTGGCCATATTGAATATCTAACTGCTTACGTTCTTCTGCTGACATGTTGCCGCCTTTTCCACGTTCCTCAACCTGCCAGAGACCGGTAAGACCAGCAGGAGCAACAAAGCGGTCGATAGAGCTATCGATAGTTAATTTCTCTGCTTCGTAAAGTGGCAAAGGTCTATTACCTACTATAGACATGTCGCCTTTCAGGATGTTGAAAAGCTGTGGTAATTCGTCTATGCTATATTTGCGAATGAATTTGCCAACCTTTGTGACGCGTGGATCATTTTCAATCTTGACGAATGCATTACTGTTTTCCTCTTGACGTTGCTTACTGAAGTCGTTTTCAGAAACCACAAAGTCATCACCGACAAGCATCACCTCTTCGTCACTAATCATCATTTCAGACTCAATACCCATGTCGAACATGTTCTGTTCTGCCTCTTCTCCAAGTGGAGATGTTATTATGGGTTTTTGAGACTTCTCGTTTTCTGAATATTGGTTTGCTGTCTTACTGAGCTCTTTCAGACGCTTTTCAGCATCAGAGTACATAGAGCGGAACTTGAGGAAATCAAAGACCTTATAGTTGGTGCCAACTCGTTTTGACTTGAACAATGCTGGACCTGGACTTTCAAGCTTGATGGCTATCGTCGTTATGATCATTATTGGTGAAAGAATAATGATACCTAACAGAGAAAAAATAACGTCGAAGGTGCGTTTCCAAAGGGGAATTTGAAAGCGCAAAATTTTCTGTTTGGAAACATTCGTGTCAAAAAGCATGTCTTCACGATCGTATATGAACTGAAGTTTCTTACTCAGTTCTGTAACGGGCGCATCGGGGGCCAACGTGTCGTTAATACCGCATTTTTGATATATGATTCTTTCTTCTTGTGATAGCGTGTGGGTCAGAAGAATTATGTATAAGCTTGGACATGTCTGGCGTAGGTATGTAATAGCAGTTACATCCTCAGCACGAAGATTCTTTTCGTAGATGAGGATATAATGCTCATTGTGTGCACGCTTGTTGCACAAATCAGCAGTTTCGATATAACTCCTTGTAAATATGACCTTCTTACCAGGCAGATATTTCAGGCGTTCTTCTGATTCAGGGTCTTGGCCTAAGTAAATAACACCTATCATAGTATTCAATTAGTTGGGCAATATCTTTTTGACTCTGATTTTCAACTCCATGGGGTTGAAAGGCTTTACGATGTAATCTTCTGCACCAATCTCCAATAGGCGGATACGCTCACTCGTCGAGTCTTCACTGGATAGCATGATGACAGGGATGTGGCGGAACAATTCATTCTGCTTAATCCACTCCAAGAAGTCGTCGCCGCGCATTCCTGGCATACGAATGTCAGAAATAATCAAATCGGGAGTATTGCCAGCCTGGAGCCACTTTACGCCTTGAAGTCCATCGGGTAGCCATTGTACGTCATAGTCGCTCATTAGGTAGATTGAGAGAACTTTGGCAATAGTCTCTTTGTCGTCTAGTATAAGAATCTTTTTTTTCATATATGAATAAACTTGTTGTTGACTCTAAAATTTCTTTTCCGTGCAAAGGTAGGAAAAATATTTTAAGCAACCATAAAATGTATGAAAAAAATGCTTTTTTTATCTAAAAAAAGACTTTTCTGTAGTAAAAAGAGGTCAAAAGGTAATTATTATTCTTCGTTTTGGGTTCGAAGTATAATACTGGTGGCACCAATCGTAAACAGAGTGCCATCTTCGATGGTGCGTCGCTCGCCTTGTCGTAGTTCGACATTGTCCACAAAAGTACCTGTATTACTATTTGTGTCTCGAAGCGTGTATTTTAATTGGCCACGTTTGTCCAGACTGACATTTATAATGCAGTGAGTCAAGTCAACGCTGGGGTCGACAGTCTCAATAGGCGTGTTGATGGGATTTCCCTTTTGATAACGACCAATGGTGTTATCGCCCATCTGGAGCGGCAGGATTTGTTTATAGTGAAAAACGTTCTCAATGACAATGATGCTGCCACATGGGGCTTCATCTTTGTTTCTTTCACCATTGTCATTGTTCAACTGCTCGTTTTCTTTTTTTAGAGTTTCGCGCAATTTTGCAGTGCCCAAACGAATACCAAACTGCTTGCCGCACTCAGGACATTGAAATACTAGTGACTGGCCAGCAGTGTATTTTGTTTCATCGAATGTGATGTATTGATCACATTTGGGGCAACGCACTCGCTTCATCTTGAATAATTTATGGCTGAACTTTCATGACCCAAGCATCCTGGAAATACTTGCTTTGGCCCTGCAATGACTGTAAATGATTGTATGCTTCAGATTCGCTGGCGAAGTTGCCATAAACCACTCGTGTCATGGTGGTGGTCAGTATTCGTACATCTTCAAAGCCTTTAGCCTGAAGCTGACTAATGAAGACCTCAGCATTCTTCTTAGAAACCTGGCTTGCTAATACTAAACAGTATTGGGCAGCGGCTTCTTTTGATTGGCTTGTCTCAGCATTAACCTCGCTACTGATGGTTGCTGCGCTATTGGCCATACTGGTTTCTACGATAGCTTTTGCAATTGACTCAGCAGCTACTTCTGCTGCAGGTGTCGCATGATGAGCGCTGGGGATAGATATAAATGCGCTTTGCTGGATGTTGGTTGGTATCTCACTGTCTGATACGGGGGTGCCAATCATGAAGAATGCAATAATTGCAGCAACGGCAGCAACCATATTGCGAATCCATGACATCTTGATGGTAATGGCGTTTTCGTGGATACCAATGCTGTTTGTCTCGGAATTCTGGCCAGCGACAGTATCTATACGCGGCATCTCGAAAGAACCTAGGCCATAAAGAGCTGGCGTTAATATGCCAGCTTCGCAGGGTGCGAATGTAAGATGACCCTCGTCGTTGAGTGAAAGGATACCGATATCGTTTAGTTCGTACTTGCCTTCAGTTTCCAAGTGTAAACGTAGTTCTTGGACTTCAGCTTCAATGCGACGGAGCGCTTCTGGATAGCTGATGTCGTATGCTTCAACGTATGATTGAACAAGTAATGAGTCGTTGATCGTGAGTTGTGGATTGAAGCCCAAAGAGCGGAGTGGGGGGAGAAAAAGGGATTCCTGCTCGTCGAAACGTGCATCCATATAGTGCCCCATGAATCCACCAAGGCCAGGCACAATGACACAATCATTGTTTAATAGTAAAACTTCTATATGTTTTTCCAACTCAATCATGAGTGCAAAATTACTCCTTTTTTTTGAGATAAGCAAATAAAAAACAAAAAATCATTCGACAATTCGGAATAATTTTTTAATTTTGCACTCGGAAATTACTATATAATACATTAATGAATTATAAAGAAACTTCAATAGAAGGAGTGTATGTTATTGAGCCACGGGTGTTTAATGATGCACGTGGATATTTTTTTGAGGCTTGGAAACAGGAGGAATTCGAGCAGCATGTAGGAAAGGTTAGTTTTGTTCAAGATAACGAATCGATGTCTTCTCGCGGTGTGTTAAGAGGTCTTCATTTTCAGAAAGGAGATTATTCTCAGGCGAAGTTAGTGAGAGTTATTCTTGGACGTGTGCTAGATGTTGCCGTAGATTTGCGAAAGAGTTCTCCCACATTCGGACAGTATGTGGCTGTAGAGCTGAGTGATGAGAATAAGCGCCAATTCTTTATTCCTCGTGGATTTGCCCATGGCTTTCTGGTTTTGAGTGAAAAGGCTATCTTTACTTATAAGGTGGACAATGTGTATGCTCCTCAAGAGGAGGCAAGCATTCGTTGGGATGATCCTGATTTGAATATCAAATGGCCTACAGAATCAATGAACGTATTGACTAGCGAGAAGGATCTGAAGGCTCCATTGTTCAAGGATTCTTATTATTTTGATTAGTATTATTTAATTAAGGTGCGATTGGAGATGAAGGGAATATTCGTAACGATGATTTCTTGTGCTGTGATTCTTGTCGCATGCCTTAGTTGTGTCAAATCCAAACCCGATACGTTGAATACCGAGAATCTAAATGCGAAGGCTATGTTGCAGGGTATCTGGGTGGAGGATAATACTGATGAGATTGTATTTAAGGTAGAGGGTGATACTATTTATTATCCTGATAATTCAAGTCAACCGTCCTATTTTCGTATAATCAACGACTCGCTGGAACTTGGTGGATATCGTTATGCGGTAGTGCAACAGTCGGAACATTTCTTTTGTTTTCAGAATCAAACGGGGGATGATGTGAGATTGCGAAAGAGCACATCGCAGGCAGATTCGTTGGCATTCTGTGGGCTGCAGCCTGAGATGATTTCAAGTTCGGCAATTGTGAAACGTGATTCTGTGGTGCTTTACAATGGTGAACGTTACCATTGGTACGTCGTTGTTAACCCCACAAAGTATCAAGTGACAAAGACTTCATATAATAGCGAGGGCGTTGGTGTTGAGAATGTATATTATGACAATATCATACACATCAGTTTATATCATGGTGCGAAACGTTTGTTTTCACGCGACATGAAAAAGCAGATGTATGAAGATAAGGTTCCTAAGGAGTTCCTGTCCCAGGCTATTCTGGGCGGCATGACATATGATTACATAGACGCTAAAGGCGTTCATTTCAATGCCACACTTTGTATCCCAGAAGAAGCCAGTTGCTATATGGTGGAGACGTTAGTTGGTTTCGATGGCCAGCTGTCTATGAATCTGCTGGAGTATTAAGCCAGTTGTCAATCATTCTACGGGCAATCGATAGCTTTTCAGGCAGATTCGGCAGATTGTCACGATGGAACCATGCTGCATTGCTTAACTCTTCGCGTTGTAGATGTAGCTCACCTCCGGCATAGTCGGCTTGGAAACCCACCATGATGCCGCAAGGATAAGGCCAGGGTTGCGAACCAAAGTATCTCAGATTCTTAATAGACAGGCCTGTTTCTTCCATAACTTCCCTTTTGACAGCCTCTTCCAGTGTTTCTCCAGTTTCCACGAAACCGGCTACGAGGCCATAGAAATCTCTTTTAAAGCTTCTACCTCGCGCTAACAATACGGTGTCGGCATCGCGATGGATCAGTACGATAACGGCAGGGGCCAGTTGAGGCCATATTTCTTTGCCGCACATCTCACAACGTTTTGAGATGTCTGTGTGGAAGTGCATATGTCCTCCGCAAACTCCACAGAATTTTGTGTTTTGATCCCAGTAGATCAGTTCGGCACATTTTCCAGCTCTGAGATACAGTTCTTCCGTCAGTTTATAATAGCTTTGGCGGAGAGGGCACATCTCATATTTGTCGTTGTCTGTGACAGGTGTCTCTATGGTGTATGCTTTAACCTCGGCATCGTTGATGGTACCGACATTGAGCATTGTTGTCCAGGGCTTCAGAGCGATGGGAGGCTCTTCAAGGAAAGGAATGGTGTAGGTGCCATCTGCTTTTTTCTCCAACATGATGTCATCCTTACAGAATACAAAATAGTAGCGTTTCATTGTTTTATTCTCCAAATATTAGTTTTCTGTCTCGTTGTGCAGCGGGTTTAGTCCATGTCTCTGGCACAAATTTCCAATTGCTGTTGGGCGAAGGACTGATGTGTCCCATGCGTTGCATCTCCTCCATCATGTAGTGGCGCAAGTCTAAAGATGATTTGAAGATGATGCGTTTCTCAATCTCCTCATTAGCGATGCCAGCTCCTTTGGTTAGCAGTTCGCCGCCGCCACTGCCTCTATAACTGTTCATGGCCACCTTATATGTCTTGTTCTCATTGAATGGTTTACCATTGCTAAGACGTAGTATGCGCACCTTCTGTCCGGCTGGTTTGGTGACATCTACTTCGTAGTCTATGCCAGAGGCGGAATCGAAATTAAATGTGAAGTTCTGGAATGCTGGGCGCTGTTGACTGCCTGTATTGTCCTTTTTGAGAAGTAACAGATGGTCATCGGCACTTTGCATGGTGTTGATCCAGCGGGAGTAGCTCTCTTCCAGATAATTCTTGATTTCCCTGCCGGTCATTTTAAGCACATAGAGTTTGTTCTCATATTTATATAGGTTGAACATATCTGCAACCGTTATGTTACCAGCCTTGATGCTACTATCAAACGAGAGAGGGGCGTTGAAAGATATATCTGCTTTTGATATTTTCAGCATCATGTTGTGAATCAGGTCGGTGAATGCCGAGTTGCCAAAATAGCCGTCGCGTGTACTGATCGTATGGTTGAGGTGACAGATACGCCTGCTGGCATATTGTTTGACGCTGTCTATCTCTTTCTGAAAGTGAGCCATCATGGCCTCGTCAATAGCTTCCTTGCTGATATTGACTAATTCGCCTTTGATAGCCTTGTTAGTGATTTTCCCATCCTTGACTGTCAACTCTATCGTAGCATCCGATACGTGTGTGGCATTGTTGGCTGGATCGAGAATCAAGACCTGCTCTCCTGCCTCATTGGTAATCCATTCTTTGTTGCGGGTGTGGTCGTGACCATAGAAAATGATATCAAATCCTGGCACTTCTCGAGCCACACGAGCAGAAGCATTCTCCTCGATACCATTGCCTAACGTGATGCCACCATCCTTTCCGCTATGGAAGAGTCCTATGACGATGTCGGCATGCTCGCTGTCTTTCACGTGCTTTACCCACCGACTGGCATCTGCTACCATTTCCTGAAACGATAGGCCTTTCCATATAGTCTCGTCCAACCAGCAGGGAATGGTGGGTGTCAGCATGCCGATCACGGCAATTCTTACACCCTCGCGTTCAAACATGGTGTATGGCGCTACATATGCTTTCCCTGTCTTCTTGCTAATGATATTGGCACCAAGCATGGGGCATTTCACCTCCTTTATCCATTTGTCGTACACTTGATGACCCGTTTCAATGTCGTGGTTGCCAATGGTTTGGGCATCGTAACTCATGTAGTTCACCACCGATGCAGCTATATTCTCATCACCAGCGTTCACAAAGTTGCTCCAGTAGTTGAGAGGTTGCCCTTGCAAAATGTCGCCATTGTCCAATAGCAGCAGGTTGTCTCCATAGTCTTTCCTGAGACGATTGACATAGGTACTTACCCTAGCCAAAGAGCCCTCTAATGGCTTGCGCTCAATAAAGTCATAGGGGAAAAAACGCCCATGTACGTCGCTGGTCTCGATAATCCTGAGACGAACGGTCTTTTCTGCAGATTCGGCCTTGATGCTTGAAGTACACAGTAGTGACATACCGATGATTAATAGCTTCTTCATAACGAATGGTGTATAACGATATTCGCCTGCAAAAATACAAAAAATAGAAGGAAAGACGGCAATAAAAAGATAAAAAATTTGAGGGCTGCCAATCAGCAACCCTCAACCAACACAAAAACTAAACTAGACTTAACTAAAGCTTATATAGGATTTTCACAAACCCTTATTAGCGTCTGCAAAGTTACGACTTATTTCCGAAACATCAAAATGTTTTTGGAATAAATTTCACTAAAAATACAAAAACGCTATAATTTTGTGGTTAAATTGACCAAATATTGGTCTAAAATGGTCATTGCGGCCATTGCCTCGACAACGGGTACTGCTCGTGGTAAAACGCATGGATCGTGCCTTCCTCGAGCCGTAAAAGTTGTAGAATTTCCTTCTATGTCAACAGTTGACTGTTCACGTAAAAGCGTGGCCACGGGCTTGAAGGCTATCCTGAAGTAGATGTCTTGCCCGTTGGAGATACCACCTTGGATGCCACCACTGTGATTGGTGGTCGTTTGGATATTGCCGTCTGCCTGGGTAAACACGTCGTTTTGCTCAGATCCGCGCTGTGTGACACCGGCAAATCCTTCGCCGTATTCAAAGCCTTTCACAGCATTGATACTTAGCATGGCGCTGCCTAGTAGAGCATGTAGCTTGTCGAACTCGGGCCCACCGAGCCCAACTGGGCATCCTTTAATCACACAGGTGATTACGCCGCCAATGGTGTCGCCATCGGCTTTCACCTGCTGTATCAGTGCTTCCATTTGGGCGGCTTTCTGCTGATCGGGGCATCTCACGGCGTTGCTCTCAGTCTGCGAGAGGTCGTAGAGACGATAATCGCGCTCCAGTGAAATGTCGCCTACCTGCGATGTGTAGGCCTGAACGGTGATGCCCAGCTGTTGTAAGGCCAACTTAGCCAGTGCTCCGCCTACCACACGACTGATGGTAATGCGGGCAGAAGAGCGGCCACCGCCACGATGGTCGCGCGTACCATATTTATTATAATAAGTGAAATCGGCATGCGATGGGCGAAAGATGGTGCGCAGATTCTCGTAGTCTTGAGAATGCTGATTCTTGTTGCGCACGATGAAACCAATAGGTGTACCTGTTGATACGCCCTCGAAAACACCACTGAGCAGTTCTACCTGATCGGGTTCCTGACGTGAAGTGGTGATAGCACTTTGACCAGGGCGACGACGGTTCAGCTCTTGCTGAATGAAATCCATGTCAATCTGGATGCCTGCCGGCATACCGTCGATAACACCTCCGATGGCTGCGCCGTGGCTTTCGCCAAAGGTGGTCAATGTGAATAGTTGTCCGAATGTGTTCACTTGTCTATGGTATTTAGCTTAGTTATTAATTACATTTGCAGTCGTCGCCGCAGCCGCCACCGCAGCTTCCGCCACAGTCACCGCCACAACCGCCACCGCAGTTGCCGCCGCAGCCACCGCATTCGCCACTCAGATGGCTGAGCAACTTTTGGATTTCTTCGTTGGTAGCTTCGCGGTTTTCCAGCACTTTACCTGTAAACTGCAGTGTCTTGCCAGCCAAGGGATGGTTCGTGTCGAGTGTGACGCCATCGTCTTCGATCTTGTCAACGCGCACCATGAAGCGCTTCTCCTCGCTGTCCATCATGGTGATGACGGCGCCAGGGAAGATGTTTGCCTCGTCAAACTTGCCGTTGACCTCGAAGATTTCGCGTCCTACCTTATGTACACCCTCGGGCTGATACTCTCCGAAAGCATCGGCTGGGGCCAGCGTAAAATCGAATGTAGTGCCTGCCTCCATGTCGATCAGACGATTCTCGAAGCCATCGAGCGAGAATCCGAAACCGCTAATGAAGTTGAACGGACGGTCTTGCTGAGTTTCTTCTTCCAGATTCTTTGCGCCCTCTTTGTCGATAGAGTAGAGCTGATAGCTCACAGAGATGTACTTGTTTTGTTTCTTATCCATTTCTTGTTGATTGTTATATATTTGCTTTGCAAAGGTACGAATTTATTCATAATTACCCGCATGTGCGAGCAATAAATAATTTTATGAAGTCAAAATGGAAGTTAAAAGCCGGTGTAGTAGAGGATGTGCAGAGAGTGGGCTGCCAGCAGAATGGAGCGGTTTATGTAGGAAATGGCTGACAGACCCGAAATAGGTCAAGTCGTTGATTTGGGTCAACAAAAGGGGCTGTTATCGCACACAATTACAAAAAATCCATTGCAGGTTCGTAAAAACGTCGTACCTTTGCATCGTCAAAAGGAAATAAATCCTGATGACAAAGGATAACAATAAAGGATAACATTAAATGAAAGTAGGGACCTGAAAGGGAACAAAAAAGTAGTATTAAACAGAAAAGGATAACCAACACACCCTGAAGGTTCTGAGTAAAGAAAGAAAGGAAAGAGATTATGAAGAAGATTGTTTTGATGATTGTTGCAATGATGAGCATGACTATGACTTATGCTGAGAACGAGAACAACAATGCAACTCTGAACGCTGATGCTTACAATATGAATATCAACATGCGTAAGCTGGCCGTTACACTGGGTCTGAATGGCGATCAGATGGAGGCTGTTGAGGACATCCACAACAACTTCTGCAACGAGATGAAGTTGGCTGCAGCTGCAAATAGCGACGAGCGTGAGGCTCTGGTTGACAACGCCGTACGTAAGGACATCCGCTACATGCACTACGTTCTTGATCGCAAGCAGTACAGAACTTATTTGATGCTGCTCAACGTAACATTGCAGAACCGCGGTTTGAAATAATAGTTTTAAGTGAATAATATTAACTGAAGGTTACTGGAGGTGTACTCGTGATGGAGTGCACCTCTAGTTTTTTTTGACGTTTTGTTTGGAAACTTCACCATAAATGTTTAACTTTGCTGCCAAATAATGCTTGAACTCATGAAAAATATTCGTATCCTTCTTTTGACGTTAGTGTCATCTATTTTAGTGGGATGTGGTACCACTTCAACGGTGCCCATTACGGGGCGTAAGCAGAATCTGCTTGTTGACGACCAGCAGGTGTTGTCACTTTCTTACCAGCAGTATCAGCAGTATATGCAGAATGCCAAGACTTCAACCAATGCTGCCAATGTGGCAATGGTGAAGCGAGTGGGGCAGAATTTGGCCAATGCCGTGGTGAAATATCTAAATACGCATGGTTTAGGCAATGAGGTGTCGCAATATAAGTGGGAGTTCAACCTGGTGCAAGAGCGTTCGGTGAATGCCTTCTGTATGCCTGGTGGAAAGATTGTGGTATATGAGGGTCTTTTGCCTGTGACGCGTGATGAAGCATCACTCGCCGTTGTTTTAGGCCACGAGATAGCACATGCTGTAGCTAAGCACTCAGCCGAACGCTTGAGCAATGAGTATAAAAAGCAGTATGGTGTCACCTTGTTGGGCGTGGGAGCTCAGGCAGCAGGTGCTAGCGATGGTATGACGCAGTTGCTGGGATTAGGTGCATCGCTGGGATCCTCTCTGTGGACCTCTGGTTTCTCGCGCAAACAGGAGAGCGAGGCCGACCACATGGGACTGGTCTTTGCTGCTATGGCAGGCTACGACCCACAGACGGCAGTTTCTTTCTGGCAGCGTATGGCAGCTCAGTCATCGGGGTCTGGTGGCTTGTTTAGCGATCATCCGTCTGATGAGAAACGTATCAAAGACATTCAGAAGTGGTTGCCTGAAGCCAAAAAGTATTATCAATCGAGCTCAGCAGCACCCAAGACAACCAAGACGCTGCATATTACCAGCAAGAAGTCAGCTAAGAAATAGTTACTGAATAAGCATAGAAAAGTGCCACTTTAACCAGTTTAGAGTGGCACTTTTCTGTTTTTATTTAGGCTGAATTGATGGCTTATTCAAGGCGTTTTATAGCTTCAAAGAAAGGCTTCTATCTACCAATAGTTTCGCTTTTGATTTGTTTCTAGACTTTAGATTGATCGTTTCCAGACTCTAGATGAGGTGATTCTAGACTCTGGAATTGGTGCGTCCAGACTCTAGAAATTACTAATCTAGAGTCTAGATGCAGACCAAAACTTACCGAATTAGAGGGCAAAAGTGCCACTTTTAGCTCGTTAAACAATAACTATTGCACATTGAAAGGGCTACTTTTGCTATGCAAGACTAATGCTTTTGTCATTCATAATGGGATTGTGGTGGCTGCTTTATGAAAAGATCTACAGTGGACGAGTTTCTTAAATAATCTTGCAAAAATATGCATTATGTCACGAATATGGAAGTTTTTAGCTAATTTTGCAGCTAAAATCATGCAGAAGATATGAAAAAGGAACTATTAATGATGACTTTGTGTATGACACTTTCTGGTTATGCACAAACAAAAGATGGTGGCATCTCGGACAAGATGCTGAAGGAAATACAGAAAGAAAACGAACTGAGCGGCGTGGAGCGAGCACTGGTGAACGCGGTAGCTGCCAATGCTATCGACAACCTGGCGCAGAACCATCAGAACGCGAAAGCGCTGGATACGCATTTCAGTGTGGAGACAAAATCGCAGTCAATCACTGATCAACAGCAGTCGGGCCGCTGCTGGATGTTTAGCGGCATGAACGTGCTGCGCAATGATTTCAATCTGCGTACCGACTCTCTGACGGTAGAGTTTTCGCAGGCTTACTTGTTCTTCTGGGATCAGTTGGAGAAAGCCAACCTGATGTTGCAAGGCATTATTGATACAGCCGAGAAACCCATTGATGATCAGCGAGTTCAGTTTTTCTTCCATAGTCCAATAGGCGATGGCGGCACATTCTGTGGCGTAGCCGATTTGGCAGAGAAATATGGTTTGGTGCCCAAGGAGGCCATGCCCGAGTCGTTCTCTAGTGATAATACCTCAAAGGCGCGTCAGCTGGTATCTTCAAAACTGCGCGAGTATGGATTGCAGTTGCGTGATATGGCTCAGAAAGGCAAGAAAGGCGTTTCGCTGGATAAGGCCAAGACACGCATGCTGGCACAGATCTACCGCATGTTGCAGTACACCATAGGCGAGCCACCACAGGTGTTCACCTATGCTTTCCGCAATGAAAAGGGTGAGACCGTGGGAGATGAGAAGGAATATACGCCATTGTCATTCTATCAGGAGGTGGTAGGACAGCCACTGAATGGCAGTTTTATCATGGTGATGAACGACCCTCGTCGTGAGTATTACAAGACCTATGAGGTGGATTTCGACCGTCATACCTACGATGGACATAACTGGAAGTATGTGAATCTGCCCATGGACGATATCGAGCAGATGGCTATCAGCGCCCTGAAGGCAGGACGTAAGTTGTATAGTTCGTATGACGTAGGCAAAATGCTGGATCGCAAACGTGGCTATGCTGATACCGAGAACTATGACTACGGATCACTCTTTGGCACTTCGTTTGCTATGAACAAGGCCGAGCGCATCTCTACGTTCGATAGCGGTTCTACCCACGCTATGACGCTGACTGCCGTAGATCTGGACAAGAAAGGCAATGCCAAGAAGTGGAAGGTGGAAAACTCCTGGGGTGCTACTTGGGGACAAAAGGGCTGCCTGATTATGACCGATCGCTGGTTCCGCGAGTATATGTTCCGTCTGGTGGTGCCCAATGAGTTTGTACCCAAGAAGGTGATGCAGGCCTATCAGTCGGCACCCGTCATGGTGATGCCAGAGGATCCCTTGTTCCAGATGGATGAATAATCTGAGGTGTTGTAACCCAGCATCTCCATTTCCAGTGAGGCCCATATAAACGGGCCAATACCCTTCGCATCGTCGTCGCGCTGGGGCTCCGACAGATATTAGTCGTAGCTGCCATCGCGACGGCGATTTTCTTTCACACTTCTCTTAGGGTTGATCTTCCTGATGGCAGCTTCCACCTCAGGAGTTGCTGCCGGGCCGAGCCCAGCCACGCTGCAGCAGTGGGTCAGTGAGATGGTCTTGTCGGCATTGATGCGAATGAAGTTGTTGATAATGCCGTGGTAGGCACGGATGCCAGCATCGCGATACTTGGTGCCCACGTAGCCCTTGCGATAGGCCTTTAGCAGGGTGTAGGCAAACATGGCTGAGCAAGTGCTTTCCAGGTAGTTACCCTCGCGACCAGGAGCATCCATCACCTGATACCACAGATGGCTGCTTTTGTCTTGCCATTTCAAGATGGCATCAAGGTCGCTTTGCAGCAGTTCGATGACTTCCTGACGGCGTGAATAGTCCTCTGGCAGCGCATCGAGCACCTCGATAAGTGCCATTGAGAACCATTCCTGAGCGTCGGTTGTCAACAAGGAAAGAAAGAAAAGTAGGAAGCCGATTAGCAGTAGTCTTTTCATTATCAGGATTGTATGAATGATGTTACTATGTGTGCAAAGTTAAACAAAAAATCAACACAGTCAATCAGTCTCCCGTTCTTTTTATAGATTTATCTGCTTTACGGATAAAAAAACGCCATGAGCTAAGCAGAACTCATGGCGTGATGGTTGTTTTGGGGAGAGTTATTTCTCTAAGGCACTGAACAGCTGGTCAAGGGCTGCATTGGCGTCTCCCTCGCTTTCGTTGAGCAGGGAGACAAACTTAGAACCAATGATGGCACCTGCAGCATTGTCTTGGGCAGCTTCGAGCGTCTGTTTATTGCTGATGCCAAAACCTATCATGCGTGGATTGCGCAGGTTCATAGCATTGATGCGACGGAAGTATGCCTGCTTCTGTTCGTCGAAACTCTTCTGTGTGCCAGTGATAGCTGCCGATGAAACCATATAGATGAAACCATCGGTATGGTCGTCTATGAAGCGGATGCGCTCCTCGCTGGTTTCTGGTGTGATCAGCATGATGATGCGCAGGTCGTATTTGTCGGCTATTGGCTTCACGGTGTTCATGTAGTCGTCGAAGGGAAGATCGGGTATGATAGCTCCGCTGACACCAGCGTCCACACACGACTGGCAGAACGCTTCGATGCCGTAGTGCAGAATGGGGTTGAGGTAGCCCATCAATACCAATGGTATCTCTACTTGATCCTTGATGCTCTTCAGTTGGCTAAAAAGCAACTTCAGGTTCATACCGTTTTTCAGCGCCTTGGTGGCAGCACTCTGAATAACGGGGCCATCGGCCAGAGGATCGCTGAAGGGAATGCCTACCTCAATCATCGAGATGCCGCGCTGCTGCATGGCCAGAATGACATCGGCAGTGCCTTCGAGTGTAGGACAACCTGCACAGAAGTAGAGCGAAAGAAGTTTCTTGTCCTTACTATTTTCGAAGAGATAGTTAATCTTGTTCATAGAGCTTGAATGAATTGTTTGAGTTGTTTGATATCTTTTAGTCCAGGGGTTATTTCAAAGCGGGAGTTGAGGTCTATGCCGATGCATTGAGGATGATAGAAGTGTCTTAGCTTCTCTGCGTCGTCAGGACCTATTCCGCCACTCAGCAGAAAAGGCGTCTGGCCGTTGTAGGCTGCAAGCACATCCCAGTCGAACTTCTCGCCATTTCCGCCTACCGACTTTCCCTTTGTGTCGAAAAGGAAATAGCTGACCACACCCACGTAAGCTTCTGTTTGGGTAAAATCATCGGCAGTGGCAATGTTGAAGGCTTTGATGAGTGGCCATTCTGCCAGTTGGCTGGCATATTCTGCAGATTCGGAGCCATGAAGCTGGATGTAGTCGAGCTGGTATTCGCGGGCCTTTTCTCTCACTACTTCAATGTCTTCGTCAACAAATACACCTACACGCTTCACCTTTGTTGGCAGATAATCAGGTATCCGGCTGACATATCTCTTGGATTTGGGCCAAAAGATAAAACCCATCAGGTCGATGTCCAGCGCTTCAGCCTCGCGGATATTGTCCGCCTCTCGCATTCCACAGACTTTTATCATAACTTAGAAATCACAGACCTTTTTATTATAACTTAGAAATAAATGCGTTGAGTGCTACGCCAGGATCGGCTGTTTTCATGAAGTTCTCGCCAATGAGGAAACCACGAAAACCAGCAGAACGAAGAAGTTTCACGGTGTTGGGGTCTGAAATGCCGCTTTCGCTTACTTTCACCGCTTCTCTTGGCAGAAGTTCTGCCAGTCTGAAAGAGTTCTCTACGTCTGTAACAAACGAGCCGAGGTTGCGATTGTTGATGCCACATACGTCTGGTTCCAACTCGGCATATTCCAGTTCTGCTTCCGAATGCATCTCGAGCAATACCTCCAAACCCAGCGCATGGGCCTTGTCCATCAGGCGTTTGCACTCCTGTTTTGAAAGACATGCAGCAATCAAGAGTACTGCCGAAGCGCCACAGAGGGCTGCAGCATAGAGCTGAGCCTCGTCGATGACGAAGTTCTTGTAAAGGATAGGCAAGGTGACGCCACTCTGCCGCGCCTGACGAATAAACTCGTCTGCTCCACCGAAGTAGTGCTCATCGGTGAGGATAGAGAGGGCTGCAGCACCATTCTGCTGATAGCTCAGGGGGATGATATCGGCCCGTCCGTCTTGCTTTATCCATCCTTTCGAAGGCGATTTGCGTTTGAACTCGGCAATGATGCCCGTCTCGCTCTGCAGCAGCGCCTCGCGCAAAGAGGGTTTCTTTGCGCAAAGGCGTTCCAGCTCCAGATGTTTATGGGCAACGATTTCTTTTAGAATATCTTGCATCATGTTATTTCTTCGTTATTGTGTTGTCGCGATATCAACTGTTGTCTTGAGAATAGTTTAGCTATTCAACTCAACAAACTTCTTGAAGGTCTTCAGTGCGTTGCCACTATCGATACTTTCGCGGGCTATCTCAATGCACTCCTCAATGCTCTTCTTGCCTTGTTCCAATACCTGGATACCAAAGGCAGCGTTAGCCAGTACGATATTCTTCTGAGCTGGCAGTGCACGATTTTCAAGAACAGAGTCGAAGATAGCTGCAGCTTCTTCCTCGGTGGCACCACCTACTAATTCTTCGGGTTTTGCAATGTCGAAGCCCAAATCCTGTGGTTTAAAGATACGTTCGTATTCTTTGGTCGTCACCTTGAAGTCGCCAGTGAGTGATATTTCATCGTAGCCATCAATAGAGTTGACGATGCCATAGTCTATGCCCAACTTTTGGTAAACGCTGTTGTAGAGGCGCATCTGGTCCAGATTGGCCACACCCAGCAGCTGGCACTTGGGTTGTGAGGGGTTGACGATGGGGCCCAGCAAGTTGAAGATGGTGGGGAACTGCAGGGCCTTGCGGATAGGACCAACAAACTTCATGGCTTTGGCAAAGAGCTGTGCATGAAGATAAACAATGCCAGCCTCGTTCAGCGAACGGTTCAGCTTGTCGATATCATCCGTGAACTTTATGCCGTGATGCTGAATCACATTGCTGGCACCCGATACAGAAGTAGCTGCATAGTTGCCATGCTTAGCTACCTTATAGCCAGCACCTGCAATGACGAAACAAGCAGTAGTAGAGATATTGAACGTATTCTTGCGATCGCCACCCGTTCCTACGACGTCGATATAGCGATCGGCTTCAAGAATGGCAGGAACACCTGTCTCCAGAATGCCATCGCGAAATCCCAGCAGTTCATCTACGGTGACGCCACGCATCTGCAGACAGGTCAGCAGCGCTGTGATTTGTTCGTTGGGGTATTCGCTCTGTGTGATACCAATCAGAATCGATTTCATTTCCTCACGAGTCAGTTCCTCGTGGTTCAGCAACCTGAAGAGGTAGCTTTTCATTGTCTGTTCCATCTTTTTTGTGTTTGTATGTTATAAGAATAAGAAGTTCTGTATCATTTTCTTTCCGTCGGGTGTCAGCACGCTCTCCGGGTGAAACTGAATGCCGCGGATGTTGAGTGTCTTGTGGCGCAGGGCCATGATCTGTCCTTCATCGCTGACGGCAGTCACTTCAAGACAACTGGGAAGGTCGGTCTTTGATACTACCCATGAATGGTAGCGGCCGATGGTGATGTCGCGCTCGATGCCACTGAAGATGGGGTCTTCAGCTATGATATGGCAGGGTGTCGCCACACCATGAAAGACATCCGAGAGATTCTCCAACTTGGCGCCAAAGACTTCGCCTATGGCTTGGTGACCCAAGCAAACACCCAGTATGGGCTTCTTGTCGGCATAGGTGCGAATGACGTCGAGCAATAGGCCTGCCTCTGAAGGAATGCCAGGTCCTGGCGAGAGCACAATCTTGCTGTATTGCTCCAGGTCTGCGAGTTCAAACTGGTCGTTGCGCAGCACAGTAACTTCTGCACCCAGTTCTTTAATCAGGTGACTCAGGTTATAGGTAAACGAGTCGTAATTATCTATGATAACGATTTTCATAATTCTGCAGCTTTAATAATGGCTCTTCGTAAAGCACCTAGTTTGTTGTTCACTTCTTGTAGTTCGTATTCCTCATCGCTTTTGGCCACGATGCCGCCACCTGCCTGGAACCACAGTTCGCCGTTGCGGCTTACGAAGGTGCGAATGGTGATGGCTTGGTTCAGCGAACCGTCTAAGCCTATGATGCCGATGCAACCACCGTAGGCTCCACGATTGTGTGGCTCATATTCTGAGATGAGTTGCATGGCGCGCACCTTAGGAGCACCAGAGAGTGTGCCGGCAGGGAAGGTGTCGATGAAGGCCTTAATGGGGTCAGCATTCTTGTCCAACTCTCCGCTGACGCGTGACACCAGGTGAATGACGTGCGAATAGTACTGCAGGTCTTTATAGAAGTCCACCTTCACATTGTGGCAGTTTCTGGATAAGTCATTGCGAGCCAAATCTACCAACATCACGTGCTCGGCATTTTCCTTGGGGTCGTTGCGCAGATACTCAGCTCCTTTGCGGTCGGCCTCTGCATCGCCAGTGCGCTTGGTGGTGCCGGCAATGGGGTCGATATAAGCCTTCGTACCTTCTATACGACAGTGTGTCTCTGGGCTTGAGCCAAAGATGCGGAAGCCGCCGAAGTCAAAATAGAACAAGTAGGGTGAGGGGTTGATGCTACGCAAGGCACGATAAAGCTTGAAATCGTCGCCCTCGTATTTCTGTATAAAACGGCGTGAGAGTACTATCTGGAAGACGTCGCCACGCAAACAGTGCTGAATGCCGCGGCGGATGTTTGCCTTGTGCTCCTCGTCAGTAAGGGTAGAGCATACGTCACCCACGGGGTGGAAATCGTAGGCCTTCACATTGGCTTTGTTCATAGCCTTCAAGACGTTGTCTATGTCGGCTTCCTCTCCCAGGGTCACCACCTTCAGGGTGTTGTTATGATGGTCGAACACGATGACCGTCTTATAGAGTATGTATAGCAAGTCGGGGGCATCGTTCTTGGCCTGTGTCTCGTCTTTCACCTGAATATCCTCAAAGTATCTCACGGCATTGAAACTGGTATATCCAAAGAGCCCACAGAGGTTGGCATCTTCACCATTCACCTTGATATTGTCTATCAGTTCATGGATAGCTTCTGCCGACTGATAGCTCTTGTCTATATCGCGCTGTAAGGTGCTGCCGTCAGGAAATGAGATAGTGGCTACGGCATGACCAATGGCAACGCTGGCAATTGGGTTGATGCCGATAAACGAACGAGAGTTGGCTGCATCGTGATAGTCGGAACTCTCCATCAGTGCACTCTGGGGATAGAGGTCGCGCAGTCGCATGTAAACTCCAACGGGTGTGTAAAGGTCGGCCAGAATGGTCTTGGTGGTTGTTGAATAGTTAAAAGTTGCCATATTCCTTTGCCATTTGTTTGTTCTTCAGATAAGTCTCTACGTCTTTGTCGCCACGACCGCTGACGGTGAGTACCACCACGTCGGTGGGCTTGAACGAAAGTTTCGACAGTGCCGCAATGGCGTGTGCACTCTCAATGGCAGGGATGATACCCTCCATGCGGGTCAGTTCGTATCCGCCATAGATAGCTTCGTCGTCGTTGATAGAGAGCACTTTGGTGCGTCCCTGTTTGGCCATATTGCAGTGCATAGGACCAACGCCAGGGTAGTCGAGTCCTGCCGAGATGGTGAAGGCTTCCTCTATCTGTCCGTTCTCGTCTTGCATCACCAGCATCTTGGCGCCGTGCAGAATGCCAGTGGTGCCTTTGTGGATGGTGGCAGCGGTGTGGTTGGTTTGCCATCCGTGTCCGCCAGCTTCTGCCAGCACAATGTTTACGCGCTCATCGTCCATGTAGTGGTAGATGGTGCCGGCAGCATTACTGCCGCCGCCTATGCAGGCGATGAGGTAGTCGGGATAGTTGCGGCCTATCTTCTCTTCCAACTGCCATTTGATCTCTTCAGAGATAACGCTCTGCATGCGCGCTACCAAGTCGGGATAAGGATGGGGACCCATAGTAGAACCCACGATGTAGAACGTGTCCTGCGGATGACAGCACCAGTCGCGAATGGCCTCGCTGCATGCATCAGAGAGGGTCATGTTGCCTGTGCGAACAGGATGAACCTCGGCTCCCAGCATCTTCATGCGTTCTACGTTGGTGTGCTGGCGTTCCACATCGGTGGCACCCATAAACACCTCGCACCTCATGTTCATCAGTGCGCAGACCGTAGCAGTGGCCACACCATGCTGTCCGGCACCTGTTTCAGCGATGATGCGCGTCTTGCCCATCTTCTTTGCCAGCAGGATCTGACCAATGGTGTTATTGATCTTGTGTGCGCCGGTGTGGTTCAGGTCTTCACGCTTCAGATACAACTGACAACCATATCGCTCGCTCATGCGCTGAGCGTAGTAGAGTGGTGAAGGGCGTCCCACGTAGTCCTTCAGCAGGGCGTGGTATTCCTTTTTGAACTCCTCGCTCTCGATGATGGGCAGATAGGCTTCCTGCAGATCGTGCACGCACTTGTAGAGAATCTCGGGCACATAGGCACCGCCAAATTCGCCGTAAAATCCTTTTTCGTTGACTTGATAATTACTCATATATATTATTGCTTTGTGTTGAAATCTGTGGTAAATTTTAAGGGGCCCGTCGTAAGAACGACAGGCCCCTCTATATTTCCTTTAGCAATCTAATAGGTACGCGGCTATCTTCTCACGATCTGTTGAATCTTGAGCTATGCCACCACCAATAGTTTGCTATTCTTGTCATTTTCTTATTGTCTTGTTTTTAATTTCGTTGGCAAAAGTAATAGTTTTCTTTCAAACTGCCAAATATTTTGCCGATTTTCTTTCTTTTTATTTGCAGATAACAATTATTTTCTACATTTTACCTTGGTCGCCCAGATAAGAGTCTTTGAAACCCAGGAAGTAGAGCACGCCATCAAGTCCGATGGTGTTGATGCTCTGTTTGGCATTGGCCACTACACGTGGTTTAGCGTGGAAGGCAATGCCTAGGCCTGCTTCCGATATCATAGGCAGGTCGTTGGCACCGTCGCCTACGGCAATGGTTTGTGCCAGGTTGACCTTTTCCACCTGTGCGATGAGTTTCAGCAGTTCTGCTTTGCGCTGTCCATCTACGATTTCGCCCACGTAGTTGCCAGTCAGTTTGCCGTTGTCGTCCACTTCCAGTTCGTTGGCATAGACGTAGTCGATGCCATATTTGCGCTGCAGATATTCGCCAAAGTAGGTGAATCCACCACTCAGGATGGCAATCTTGTAGCCACAGCGCTTCAGGATGGTCATCAGTCGGTCGGCACCTTCAGTGATGGGCAGGTGTTCAGCGATGTCCTGCATCACGCTGATGTCCAGTCCTTTCAGTAGAGACACACGGCGCTTGAAGCTCTCTTTGAAATCAATCTCGCCACGCATAGCGCTCTCCGTGATAGCCTTTACTTGGTCGCCGACGCCAGCACGCTCTGCCAGTTCGTCGATGCATTCAGTCTGGATGAGCGTAGAGTCCATATCGAAGCAGATGAGACGGCGCATGCGGCGGAACATATCGTCTTTCTGGAACGAGAAGTCTATTTCCATATCGGCTGATAGCTTCATGAACTTCGACTGCATCTCCTGACGGTTGCGAGGTTCGCCACGCAGCGAGAACTCAATGCAGGCGCGCACGTGTTTGCCAGGGTTCTTGATGCTCTTGCGGCCTGTCAGACGGATGATAGAGTCGATGTTCAGTCCTTGGTCGGTGATGACGCGTGTGGCAGCTTCAATCTGTTTGGCCTCTAGTTGTCGGCCCATCACCATCAGGATGTAGCGGTTTTTGCCCTGATGTCCCACCCAGTCTTCGTATTCCTCGTCAGTGACGGGCGAGAAGCCAATGTTCACTCCCAGTTCGGTGGCCTTGAACAACAGCTCTTTCATCACGGGGCCCGAACTCTCTTCGTTCAGTCGTATCAGGATGCCCAGTGACAGCGTGGCGTGAATGTCGGCTTGACCGATGTCCAGAATCTGTGCGTCGTATTTTGCTAAAATGCCCATCACCGCAGCTGTCAGTCCTGGTCGGTCCTGACCGGTGATGCGTATCAATATTTGTTCTTCTTTCATAGATGGTATTAATGATAAGTTTTTTTGTAGTATATATGTATGTCGTGTTACAATATGTTCATAATCTCGGCCAGCGTTTTCACCTCGTGTGTCACAGGCCCTTCGGCAGGATAGTCGGGCCATCGGTTCAGGAAGATGGTGTCCAGTCCGGCCTGCTTTGCTCCCAGTATGTCCGTGCTGTAGTTGTCGCCTATCATGATGGTGTCTTGAGGCGAGGCGCCAGTCTGCTTCATGGCATAGTCGAAGAACTGTGGCGCGGGCTTGTTGGCACCGGCATCCTCGCTCAGCACGATGGTGTTGAAGTAGTCTTGCAGTCCGCAAGCCTTCAGCTTCTTGTACTGCACCTCGTGAAAGCCGTTGCTGCACATGTGCATTCGGTAGCCCTTTCCTTTGAGATAGCGCATCAGCTCATGAGCTCCCTCTACCACGCCAGGCTTGGTGGCGCAGAAGTCCAGAAATACATCGCTGACTTGCAGGCAGAACTGGCGAAAGGCGTCGCCATCTGCTTCGCACTGTGCCTTCAGCTCAGGGCTGACGGTGAGCGGACGGCGGAAGCGCTCCACGATGAGATAGTCGCGTATGATCTCGCCCTTGGCATAGCGGCTCCACAGGTCGATATTGGTGCGCCAGTATTCGTCGTAGAAGATTTGCGCATCGTCGAAATAGCGCCCCAGCTGGAAGCGTGAGAAGATCTCTGCCAGTGCCAGTACGGCATTGCCGTGTGTGTCGTAGAGCGTGTCGTCGAAATCGATGAAGATGTCTTTATACTGTTTCATTTCTTCCAGAATCGTTCGGTGATGTCCTCAAAGTTGCCGTCGGCATCCTTGCGATAGAGGCGCTGGTTGGTGGTAGGTTTGTTGAGTGGGCCCAGATGACGGATGAAGGGGCCTATCTTGATAAAGTCGAAATCGTCTTTATGGATGGCAGCCGGTATGCGTATGCGTCCGCTATACCACGCCACCTTATAGGTGGGGTGCGTCTCATGGATATACTGTGCCAGCATATTCACTGATACAGGATCTGCATCGCCTCCCATGAAGGCGATGCAGGTGATATCGTTGCCGTATTTCGACACGAAGTCGTCGATGGCTTCGGTATTGAGAGGCAGGCCAATGTCTTCCCACAGATACTGGCTGTGGCAGCCAGGACAGTGACAAGGGCAGTTGGATATGTTGATGGCCAGTGTCACCTCGTCGGGTATTTCCTGAAAGACGATGCCTGTATTTACATATTTCAGCATATTGGGGTTTAGGGTTATTTCTCTGCGTGTGCATAGAAGCGGCGTGAGGCCTCCTCCTGTCTGGCTTGCGAGAAGTTGCTGACGCGCTTCAGATATCCGATGATGCGAGTCATGTAGTCAACGTTCTTCGAGTGGCACTTAGGACATTCGTGCAGATAGCGCTTGTCGATGTGTCCACAGTCGTTGCACACAGTGTTGGGAATGTTGAACGTGAAGTAGTTGCAACCTTCCTGTGCGGCTACTTTCAGCAGTTGCAGATACTGATCCTTAGACAAGTGTTCGTCGAGGTTCATGTGCAGTGCCGAACCGCCAGTGAGGTGCTCGATGTAGGGAGCTCCGTGCAGTTTAAACTTGTCGATGATAGAGAGCGAGTCGTCTTCTACCACGTAGAAGTAGCTGTTGTAGCAGTCGCGAGGTACGAAGTAGCCATCCTCGCGATCCCACTTGGCGTGCTTCACGCCTACGTTCTCTGCAGGAATCATCTCGCAGTTGAACATCAGGTCCTTGGTGCGATACTTCTTGTTGTATTGCTCGATGAGGCCCAGAATGCCCTGCACGAACTTCTTATACTCGTCGTTGGGGGTGATCTTCAGACCCATAAACTCGGCAGCCTCTACCAATCCGTTGATACCGATGGTGAGATACTGGCGCGCGATGTTGATATATCCAGCATCGAAGAGTGGCAGCATGCCGTGCTCCTGCAGCTCTTTCAGATTCTCGTTGTAGGCCGTCTGCACCTTGTGACACAGGTCGATGACGCCGCCCAGATACTCCAGATAGTCGATGTTGTGGTTCACGGCATACTGGATGCAGCGGTTCAGATTGATGGTGAGCACCGATTTCGAACCAGTGCTGACGCCGCCAGCTCCCAGTGTGTAGGAGAAGCCATTGTCGGTGATCTCGTTGCGCAGACGGCAGCACGAACTCAGCGAGTCGGCATTGTCGCTCATGTAGGTGAAGAACGAGTGTCCCTCGCTGTACATCTCGGCTGTAAACTCGCCCCATTCCTTGTCTTTGCACTCGCCGTTCTCGTCCACCAGCAGTGCCATTGTCTCTACGGGGAAGGTGAGCAGGGTCTTGGTGCGCTCCTTGTTAAACCACTTCATGAAGCGTTTCTGCAGCCAAGACAATCCGTCCCAATCTGGCTTTGAGCCATCGGGGAAGTAGAACTCGCCAAAGATGCTCTGGAAGTAGTACTTGTCGTAGTAGGCGATGTTCCAGAACACGGCCTGATAGTTACGTGCGCCAGTGGGCTGGTTGAGCGTATATACGATCTGCTCGAAGTAGTCGGTGATGATCTTGTCGATGGTGCGCTTCTTCAGACTCAGGTCGCCCTGTTCGTCGGCGCGCTTATAGTAGTCCAGTCCGTACTCCTTGCCCAGGAAGTAGTTCATGTACATCAGGAACTCGGGTGTGGCGCAGGCGCCGCTCAGCATCGAGCTGACCATGAACACCATGTTTACAAAACCACCAGCAAACGACTTCATGTTGGTGGGGGCAGTGGAGTTGCCGCCAATAGACATCGTGCCGCCGATGAGCCAGGGGTACATCGTGATCGAGGCGCAGTAGTTGGCCAGCGATGTCTCGTCGTTCTTATATATAAAGTGGTGTGTCAGCTTGTCTATGTATTCGTCGGCCAGCTCCTTGCCATACATCTTCTTGATGCGGTCGGTGAGCAGACGGCGGTTCAGACGAATGAAGTTTGATTTAGGCAGCTCGCCAATCAGTGTGGCAATGTTTTTGTGCTCCACGTTGGCGTTGGCGTCGTATTTTGAACCGGTAGCGGCATTGACAGACTCCATGTATTCGGAAAGGAACAGCATCTTCTCCAGTGTCTCGCGGTCCTCGGTGTGCTCTTGGCGATAGAGGATAAACGATTTTGCCACTTTGTAGAAGCCTTCGCGCATCAGGGCTTCTTCAACCTGGTTCTGGATGTCTTCTACCTTGATGTCATCGTGCATATCCAGATGACTGATGATCTTTGAGATGGTGCTCAGGTCAGCAGGTTGATCTACGCTTTCGAATGCTTTGACGATGGCATTCATAATCTTGTCTAGTGAGAATTGGTCTTTCGAACCGTCTCTCTTTGTGATGGTAAAGTTCTTGATTTCCATTCCTTTTCCTTTTTTATTAAAGTTCGTATTATAGGTTGTTTGATATGTTATCTTGTGTCTCGAAGTTTTCCGTTTTGGACAACTTTTTTATTTATCATTTTCGAAAAGTTTCCCAAAACGTTCAACTTGATTCGTTTGCAAAGTTACAAATAATATCTGAAATGGAAATGCTTTTTAATGAAAAAAATGAGGGGCTAACCTCATTTTTTCCATTTTCTTGATAAACGACGAGCTTACGAATTGTCGCGTCGCAGTTCTTCCAATCGTTGACTGATTTTGTGTAGTTCCACGGGTATGCGTATGTTCTGCGGACAGTGCTTCACGTCTATGCAGTGGTTGCACATGATACAGTGGTCGGGCTGTCGGTCGTGTGGCACGGCACGGTCAAGACTGATTAAGTAGTTACGACGATTCTTGCGATATTCGGGGTCGCCTGCGTCGTTGGGCATCTTCTTGTCAATGATCCACTTGTTGTAGTGCAGGAAGTTGGCAGGGATATCAATGCCGTAAGGGCAGGGCATGCAGTATTTGCAGTCGTTGCAGGGGATGGTGTCCATTTCCATCATCTGTTGAGCAATCTCAGTGTCAAGGAAGTGCTGCTCCTCCTCGTTCAGTGGCTGCAGCGGACAGTAGGTCAGCAGGTTGTCCTTCAGGTGTTCCATATAGGTCATACCGCTCAACACCGTCAACACACCCTTGGGGGTTCCTGCATAGCGGAAGGCCCATGATGCCAGCGACTTCTGTGGCTCGCGCTCTTTCAGTTGGCTCACCACGTAGCTGGGCAGTTTCACAAGTCGTCCACCCAACAGTGGTTCCATGATGACGGCAGGGATGCCGCGTTTCTGCAGTTCGCCGTAGAGATACGAGGCATCGGTGTTGCGGTCGTTCATCTCGTTGGCATAGGTCCAATCCAGGTAGTTCAGCTGTATCTGCACGAAGTCCCAGTGGTATTTGTCGTGGTTGGCAAGCAGGTAGTCGAACACCTCGACATCACCGTGGTACGAAAAACCAAGGTTGCGTATGCGTCCGGCGCGTCGTTCCTCCATCAGGAAGTCCAGCATGCCGTTGTCCAGATAGCGCTGGCTGAAGTTCTGCATGCCGCCACCGCCCACGCTGTGCAGCAAGTAGTAGTCGATGTAGTCCACTTGCAACTCTTTCATAGAGTTGTGGTACATCTCGACAGAAGCCTTGTGCGACCACAGCTTAGGGTCGAAGTTCGACAATTTGGTGGCCACGAAGAAGCTCTTGCGTGGATGGCGCTTCAGGGCGATGCCTGTGCAGCGTTCGGACTGTCCCTGACAGTACACGGGTGATGTGTCGAAGTAGTTCAGACCGTGTGCCAGTGCATAGTCCACCTGCTGGTTGATCATGTCCTGGTCAAATTCCTCCGAGTCGGGCTTCTGGGGTAGTCGCATCATGCCATAGCCCAGTATCGACACCTTGTCGCCTGTGGTGGGGTTGGTGCGATAGGTCATTTGTCCCGTTGGTGGTTCACCGACGTTGTCGGTCTGCTCAATTCTTTTCTTTCCTGTGCAGGCGGCCAGCGTGGCAGCAGCCCCCATCCCCATATATTTTAGAAAATCTCTTCTGTCCATCTCTTTTCCTTGTTATGATTAGTTAGATCATCTTGTGTACTTCGTGTCCCTCCACGTGGATGGCCGATAGTGGGCGTACGGGACACAGGTGCTCGCAGGCTCCGCAGCCGATGCATATCTCCTCGTTGACGGCAGGTACATAGTTCGACTCCTCGTTGTTGGGGTCCACTGGCACCATCTCAATAGCGCCGGCAGGACAGTGGCGCTCGCAGTTGCCACATTCAGCTTCGCCCAATGCCGAGATGCAGAAGTCGGCAGCCACCACGGCGTGGCCTATCTGTATGCTCGACTTCTCGATGGCGTCCAGAGGCTTGATGGCGCCTGCGGGACATACGTCCGAGCAGCGCGTGCACTCTGGGCGACAGAAACCGCGCTCGAACGACATCACGGGTTGCATGAGGTGCATCATATCAGTAGAGGGGCGCAGTATGCCGTTGGGACATTCCGATACACACAACTGGCAGCCAGTGCAGCGCTGCGCCATATTTTTCAACGACAGAGCGCCAGGGGGCACCAGTGGGGTGGTGCGTGTGGGAGCCTTCTTTTCTACGATGTCGGCTAGTCCGCCATCTACCAGCGCTTCTGTCTCCTCAGCCATAGCGGCAGTAGCCATCAGCGCAGAGGTGAGCAGGAACGAGCGACGCGAGAGACCATTAGCTTCTTTATCCTCCTTCTTTTTCTCCGTCTTGTTAAAACCGGTTGTGTATTTCAGTGCGCCAAATTTGCAGCTATCTATGCAGTCGCCACATACCACGCAGCGTGAGTAGTCTATCTCGTGGGCTTTAAAGTCGATGCAGGCAGCCTTGCAGTTCTTGGTGCACAGTGAGCAGTTGCGGCATTTGCTCTTGTCGAAGCGCACTTTCAGCAGCGAGAAGCGCGACAGTAGCGACAGCGCGGTGCCCACGGGGCAGACGGTGTTACAGTAGGTACGGCCGTTTCTCCATGCCAGCACTGCCAATACAGCCAGCGTCAGCAGGGCGATGATGAACACAGGCAGCGATCGCATCCATACGTCCACGCTGTAGAAGGTGTAGCTCTCGTAGTGCTCGGCCACGACAGCCAGAGCGTTGTTGCCCATCATCCATAGGGGCTGCAACAGCGTGGTGGCTATGCGACCGAAGGCCGAGTAGGGGGCCAATAGCTGCACCAGCGTGCCAGCGCCTGCAAATAGGGCGCCCGCAAAGATGACTAGCATCGTGTAGCGCAACCAACTGATGGCTTTAGAGTAGGTATAGCGGTTCTTCTTCGATTTCTTGCCCAACCATCCGAACACGTCTTGCATCACGCCCAGCGGACAGATCACTGAGCAGTAGATGCGACCAAATATCAGTGTGGCTACTGCCAGCAGCGCTACCACCACGACGTTGAGTGCCAGTGTGGCCTCCAGTGCCTGCATTTTGGCCATCCATCCTAGATAGAGGTGCAGTGTGCCGGTGAAGTCGAGAAACAGCAGTGTGAGTCCTGCGAGGCAGGTGATTCCTAGTATTTTTCTTGTTTTCTTTAGCATAGAAACGAGGGTCTTTTTGTATGGTGCAAAGATATGAAATAAAGTTGAAATAGAAAAGTATTTTTCGTAGATTAACGCAGATAAGCCCATAAATAAATGGTTCAAAGAGCAGTTCGGATTAGGACAAAGTGAAACACGAAGTAAGGGAATTAGGCTTTAAGCCTATTCCTTTCGAGGCTTACTGAATAGAATAATTCTTTCTAATAGTAAACTTCTCTAACTCTGGCAAATGCATAGATAATTTGTCTACGAGAATATCGTAAGGGTGCCTAATTCCATCAAGTCTCAACTGTTTTGCGATCCTATACCAATCCCATATCTGGGAATTCGTGATGTTTTCAATGGATGATTGATACCAATTCCGATAAGAGGTCGTAATGACTGATTTATCCATCTTGTCCAGATGATAAAGAATTTTATTTATCTTTATGGAGAAGGTATCTCCTTGTCCGTAATCGTCAGCATCCTTTGCCTGACAGACATCTTTTGTTGCTTCAACGAGGATACTCCATGCCCTTTCTGTTGTAATATCTCTTCCTGTTGTTGAGAGAACCCAAATATATTCGTAAGGGGTAAGTTTGTCTCTATCAACTGCGTAAGATTTGTCTTCACACAAACGCCTGATCACAAATGGGCGATTTTTTCCAATGGCTAAGTCCTCTTTATGTTCCAATACATACGCAAGGGGAAAATGCCTGATGACAGCCCAAGCACATTTTTCCTCATGGTACTGCTCCCATAAACTTTTGACGATAGGTTCAAAAGACTCATCCCACAAATCAAGTAATCGTGAGTATGCCCATTCACGAAATGACTTTTCACGACGAAGGTGATGCACAAGGACTTGCATCTGTTCCTCTTTATCAAGTCCAGCAAAACGTCGCCTCAATTCTTTCACGGCGGCATTCTGTGTTGGTCTATTATCACTCTGGAGGTCTTTCATTACAGACTTCAGAGGAGAGTTCCAATGTTGAGAGTTTCTCATGACCTATTTGTCATATTTTGCCAGTTCCTTTACATTGGAAAGTCGCTTTTCAAAATATAAAATAGACTCTTTATGTTGTTCAGGTCTGATACCTGTTAAGATGCTTATTCTTTTATTGGCTACATACTTTGCTCCTACCTCATCCAAGTTTAATACATCCATCAGTTTATTTGTAGCATCTTCTATATCGCGGCTTTGCCTAATAATTTGTATTGTTTCTTCAATATGAATTGCCTGAACTAACATCGCCTTTGCGCAAATGACTTCCTTTTCCGCATAGCGGACCCAGTCAGTCATATGTCCATACATATAATAGAATATAGAATGATTACCTAACACAGGATCTTTTACAACTTTTGCCTTATCTACATCTTCAGCAAATAGTTCTTCGGCCTTCAGCAGATAGTTTTCAAAGTGTTCGTCCTTTCTCGAACGCCTGATATCTTCTGTCAGCATCCTTAGATTTGGATTGTACTTAAAAAGCTTAGTACGATCTACTATTCTTACCTCTGTTGTTTCATAAAGGACTCCGTCCTTGATTTTAAATTTACGCTGTATCATATTTTACCAAGTTTTTTTAGATGGTCTCTAATTTCATTAGCCATATGCTCTATAAGAGAATAATCAAAAAGGAAACTTAATTGCCGAGTGTGTATCACCAATTTTTTTCCATTATCGCCATGATGTGTATAAAACCAATGTCCGCGTGTTTTTTCTTCATGCTTTCCCTTTGGTTTCCCATTTGAATCAAGTTCATCATCAAATTTTACACCAAAGGTGTCATTTAATATGAAGCCTCTTTCTTTGTCGTTTGAAATAAAATTGTTACATGCTAATATTATAACAGGGAAACTATTTATAAACTCCGAATCCTTGAAGAAACGGAGTCGTTTGTTTATGTTACTTTTTGTTTCTTCATCAAGAACAGCCTTTGGTCGAAAAATTGTATTAAGTTCTGTTGTAAATGCGTACTTTTCAAAATCAAATAGTCTTGGATCGAATTTTCTATCCGAATAGACTTCTTCAATCAAGTTTTGATAATTGCTCCAAGTGGGATTTCCTTTACGAGGGGCAGTTCCCCAAACTCCGCTTCTACAAAGGTCTTCTTGTTTCTGCAACTTCTCTTGTATTTTTTCTTTCTCCTTAATTAACTTACCATTATGTGGTTCTTTACCAATAAACAGAATGTCAGCATTGGGGTTACCTTGTCCACTCCATTCTTTACGATTCTTACATTCCGCCAAGAACTCTTCAAATAATTTTGTTCTATCCATAAACATTAATTTTAGCACATTTGCTTGCAAATATAGCAATTCTTTTTGAGTATTGCTGACTTCATTCGGATATTTCTTCTTTGGGGTATAACAGAAACCAATTTAGCAATAGTTTTGTGCATTTCTGGATAATATAGGAAACTTTTTCAAATGGATATGTGCAGAACATGAGCCTTTCGGGTTTATTGCCATCTGCTTTAGAGTGTGCCACAAACAAACGTTGTGCTGCTCCATCTTCAACAGTACACTCACTCATCCATTTCATTCCAAACAACTTAGTGGGATCATGATTATCCAGATGGCTGCCATCTATGAATGAATATAGTATTATCTGGAAATTGTCAAAGAAAGCATCCTTCAGTAAATCTTCGTCATACACCAAATAATAACAATGTTTGAGTACATCGACATTCTCATCTTCGGCATCAGGAAAATTTCCGAATAGTTCTTCCAGATACTCAAAATCTACATCTTCGTTTCCTGCTTTTTGCGTGACAACCAGTATTTTCGCATCAGGATTGCCACAACCAACATTCTTATTGGGGAACCTTTCGCCCAATCTTTTAAGTTCATCAATATTTGCCATAACTCTTTCATTTTTTTGCAAAGTTATGGCACTAATATGCAACATGATTGCATATCAGAAAAAATTATTTATAGAAATCGTGCATTTCTTGAATAATGGTCTTGATTTGCTGACGGAAGATGTCTGGCGAGAGCACCTTCAACTGGTTACCATGACTCAGAATTTCCTGAATAAAATCGTAGGTTGGGGCTATCTTATACTCAAAGATAGTATAATCAGCATTTGACTCTATTTCACGTTGGCTATGATGCAGAGGAAGTGAACGCAGATAATTCGGTTTCTCGCGATAGGCCTTCAATCGTATAGTTATAGGCTTGGCATCATGGAACACACCATAATAATCTGTATAATAATCTTGGGGAGAGAAATCCTTTGGATAGCTGAACTTGGAATCCAAAACCTCTATGCGCTTGATGCGATCAAGACCAAATCGGTGAATCTCTTTTCCTGGCATTACAAGCGCCATCACATACCAGCGACGTTTGAACAACCTGATAAAGTAAGGATTAACCTTTAGCCCTTGTATGGTATTGCCAAAGAAATCCTCATAATCAATCACTATTTGGCGATTCTCACGCATCGCAGACGTAATGATTTCGAGATAGTACCTTCCAGATGGTACATCCTCCAACATGATTCTATCACTGATAGAGCGGTTGTCTATCAACAAATTGCTAACAGCAAAAGAATCGAGCAACCATTGGTTGATAGAATCATTCTCCAGCGCATCAGGATTGTCAATGTAATATAGGTTAGAGCCCCGCTGGCATTCTATCACAATACCAAACTGCATCAGTATCGCATTTCGATGGTTATGGAAAGTTCGCAGTTTCAATGGCTGATGCAGATCATTGATATACGCATCGTCCCATTTGCAGGCAATATCCTCAAACGAAATCTTGCCTGCATCGTGGATTGTGGAGATGAGCCACATGTATTTTGCATAGAGCCTGTCTGTCATAAAAGCCTTTCACTTTAACAGATTCCTATTGCTATTCCCCTCCAACACCTGCATTTGCTGGATGGCAATCTGATTGAGTTTAACGAGCCTTTCACCTTGGGGCATCCCATCATTGATAAGCACAGCGTTGATATTCTCCATATTTGACAGGCATATCAGTTCGTTTATGGTGGCATAGTCGCGTATATTGCCTTTTAGGTCGGGATTCGCTTCTCGCCATTGCTTGGCTGTCATACCAAACATCGCAACATTCAAGACATCGGCTTCCTCAGCATAGATGATGCTTGCCTGTGCTGGTGTGACTTCATCAGGTACCAGATGGCTTTTGATGGCATCTGTATGGATGCGATAGTTGATTTTGGATAGTTCTCTCTTAGCTGTCCATCCTAATAGTTTCTGTTCCTCCTCCTTTAACCGTTGGAATTCCTCTATAAGATAGAGTTTAAAAGTCACACTAATTGCAGTTCCAAACTCAAAGGCAATATCCTTGAAAGCATACGTTCCGCCATATCGTCCCTTCTTTACAATGATACCTATGGCATTCGTCTTTTCAATCCACTCACTGGCACTAATGACAAAAGTGGGCAAGCCTGCTTGCATCCTAAAGTGGTCAAATTCGACCACTTTAAAATTCGGGTTATGTATCATTTCCCAAGTTCCAAGGAACTCGATGGTATAACGGTTCCGTAACCAGTTCTTGATGATGTCTGCTGCACGGCTTTCACTTTGCTTGCCGTTTGCCATATCGGTGAGTGATATGTAGTCTTTGTCGTTGTAAGACAATACCGTTATTTCAGTATTTTGGACGGTAATCTTTGCCATAGGTCGTTCTATTATTTTAATGTGTGCAAAGATAGCTATAAAAACCTACACTACCAAATTTCTTACTTCGTTTATTTTTCATTCTAAGCGCAATGCCACAAACTGTCTTAGCCTGAAATACGTTGACTCCTGCCAAACCTTTTAAAGTTAAAAAGAGTTATGAGAAAAGGTCAACGTTTTGCACGCGCTTTCAAGCGTGCCGTAGCAGTGGAATATCTGCAAAGTGGTGAGGAACGTAAGGTGATAGCCATGAAATATGGTCTTCCTAACGTCCAAACTGTCAGTAATTGGGTAAGTTTATACCTAACTCCGCACGAAATTGAAACAAAATGTGTAAATTTGCCGCGGGTTAATGTTAATGCAGTAGAGATGGCAAAGGTAGAAACTCCTCAGCCTCAGGTTCCCTTGGAGAGCCAGCAGGCCG
>NZ_JHXM01000004.1 GCF_000621725.1 Xylanibacter brevis ATCC 19188 | reverse complement strand
CCAGACGAATTTGCTACTTGTTCTGTGGATAACGCTGTCGCGATGATTGGAGATACGATGGTTAAGTATTTCACTGAAGTAAATCTCCCTGTTAAGATTAGGAAGTCGTTTGACAAGGATCGTTTTGTGGCAGACTTAAAGGCATTCTTCGATAGTTATTCTGCCAAGCAGGGTAAATAAATGAGCCATGAAAGGAAAAGCGTTATTTAAAAAATAGAAACAATGAATATTTTGAACTTGTTTAAACCAAAAGAAGAAAAGAAAAAGGAGAAGAAAAAGTACATATCATATAACCAGAGAATTATAGACCATCTGGCAACTCGTGGATTTAAACGAAAAAACATGAATTTTTTCGTTAGAAAGATCAATGAAGACATCACTCAGTCCATCATATTTGGTCATAGCCCCCAAGGACGTGCTCACGCAAAATATTATGATGTCAGAGTATGCATTGAACTTCCGAAAGTATTAAAGACTGCTAAAGAATTGGATATACCTATATCCCGAGTTGCACTCTTTAGTAGTAACATTGGTGAATTGATGAATCCGAGTTCTTATTTGGAATGGCTCGTTACTGAGGATTCAAGTGAGTCATATGATAATGGGGTTGTGGATTCCATATTAGAACATATAGATAGATATGCAATACCTTTGTTAGATAAGTTCTGCACGGTATCATCAATTGTAGGCGAAATCAAGAAGAGGGGACGCCTTTACCGGATTAGTGATGACATGCATGCTTGTATCGCTTTACTTCTTTATGAAGAGAAGAAAGATTTTTTCTGGTTTGTGGAACAGAGAAGCTATGAGATGCAATTTTCAATATACGACCAAGAAGTACATTGGGATTACAGGAATCCAGGAGTACCTTTAAATAAAATATGCAAATCCTTCTTAGACATGGTCGATAAGTTAGAGCCTTTATGGAATACATAATCATCATGGAGCCTGATTTCGTATCGTTTGGCGGCATAAAACACCCTAAAGTTGCTAATAGCATTCGTGGTGTTAGCAAAGCAAACCCTATGGGAAGATATTTTCATTATCAGTCAGATTATTCTTTTGGTAATATAGCTCCTTATACAGGATATTAAAAATAATAATATGAAAATTAGCAACTTAAAAAAGGATTCTGATTATTCAGTTCTAAGACAATGGTGTGTAACCATTTGCGATTTTTTATTATCCATAAACTCCGAGTTTTCAAATTTGGTATATGGCAAATATGGCGTAATGGAAGTTATAGGCAATATCGACAAGACTCATAACCTTAGAAAGATGAAGGCTTTATATAAGGAAATGAATATCTTGGTCGGAGAAGAAATGTTGTCCCCGAAGCAAATGGATGACCTAAACCAATTACTGAAAGAGAAGTTTGGGCATAACATAGCAGAAGAGAAGGACAAGGAGACAGAAAACATCCAAAAGATTATCAAACGAGGCAAGATATGCAACGACCGCGAGTTTGAACTGGTTAAACGTCGTGAGGAAGAGATATGGGAAGACGACAGTCAGACAGAATATGCCGAAATAATGCGACGTATGATGGGAGATTATGAAGTACCTGAAGCTTAAGATGCCCTCAGAAGGGGCTGGGGATGAGTATAGTGCTGGGGTTGCGTTGGAGTTAGTGTAAGGTGGAGTGTTAGGGCTACTGTTAGCACAACACTAACCCCTCCGTTTTCCCCTTATATAAAGGTATTTTGAGAGATTGGGTTGGGTCCAAGGATTATTTAGAAAGGTTAGAGTATTTTCTGGGACAAAGACACAACTTTTAATAGAAGAAAAAAAGAGGTTGTATGATTATTATATAGATAATGGACATTTGCCTCCAGGTAATAAAATTTTTAAATAGTTATGAATGTATACTTGAAAATGTTTTTTGATGCCGAACAAACAGAAAAATATGAAATGATTTCGTGTTTTCGCATCATTTTTAGTGAATTCTTTAATTCCAGAAATTATTCTCCCTGTTTAGAGGAAATTAATATAAATCTAATTACTCTTCCCGAATGTAAAAAACAAAAACGCCCAATTTATTACGATAATGTACAAAGATTATATAAAGGGATGCCCTATACATTGTATCATTTGTTAATGATAGACGTAAAACTGCCAGATAATTTCGCCAATACGAATGATTCGGAGGCCGTTAAGATGATAGGCGATACGATGGTTAAGTATTTCACAGAAGTAAATCTACCTGTTAAGATTAGAAAGTCATTTGATAAGGAACGTTTTGTAGCAGACTTGAAGACCTTCTTCGATGGGTATTTGGAAAGTTGAGGATCATTGGGGACAGATTGCTTGAAGTGAATTCCACGAATTCATTCAAAAAACTGTCCCCATAATCATGGTCACTATCGTAAAAAAATAGGAAGTCCAACTTTACGTAGATGGAATGAACAAATTCACAATACAAAATTACCTGGAAATAACTGGAGAGTAAATGATCCCGGACATTTTCATATAAAAAAGAAATAACAAACTGATTATGAAGTATCTCAAATTTATATGTGTAGCAAATATAAATGCAGAACATAAAGATTCTTTTTTCAGAAATCTATTATGGAAAATCTTGGTATTCTTCATTCCCGAGGCTAACCCAGATTTTGACCATTTGTATGATTTTGTTGAAACGTGGTATATCGAGTATGACGAGACTAGTGAAAACGATGGAGTTTGTCGTGAAGTCGGACGAGACGCCTTTGGACGAATTATCATTAAAACTCCTGACGATAGAAACTATGGTTATTGGAATGACACGAATATGGGAATCGGTGACTTTATCGAGCAGATGCATGCTGAATTCATCAGCCAAGAAGAGTTTGAATCTGCATGGAATGAAGAACTTGTACGAGTAGATAGAAAGATGTAAAATACATAATTTAAAATAGTATCTGTCCCTGATCAGTGCTGGGGGTGCGCCTCAAATATGGCGAGTAGCTTGGTGACGTACTCGACATCATATTGGGGAAAAGATGAAACAAAGAATATCTCACCGAACTTACTGCGAGTAATCTTCTTTCTAATCTGCTGTACTACTGCATTCTCCATCGAATATTTATATAAATTATGGTCGGAATGATTATAAATATTTCCGACTACAAAGGTATTAAATATCTTGTCATAAGACAATACATTAAGAGTTGAAATTAAGTTTCATTGGCAAATTATAGCGTTTTTCTTGTTGTATAGATGGCATTCCTATATAAATAATGTGTCGGTTTCAATAAAATTGATTATCTTTGCAAGGACAATAAGAACTCATGGTCATCTAACAGAATAACGATATGATAAAAAACTGGATTGATTGGATGAAAGTTATCGGGATGTTCACCATTATTTGGGGACACTGCTTTCCTGTGCTTTTCTCTGATTTCCTATATGCTTTCAGTGTACCGCTGTTTTTCTTTATCTCGGGCTATTTGTCAAGATATGAACCAGACAAAGGGGTCTTTTGGAAAAAGATTGTTCAAAGACTGCTGGTGCCCTATCTGATTTTGAGTGTACTGAAGGCTGCTCCCCATCTTTTTAGCGAGGATGCCCCTTGGTCTTTATTGGCCATCATGACCGGATTCCATACGCTTCACGACGTGATGGGTTGCGGAAAACTTTGGTTTGTCTATACGCTGATCATCATCAAGGTGATAACGCAACTTACGAGGTATTCGCGCAATTCGCGGTATGTGCTTTTTGTGGTATCCTTGGTGGTGGGTATGGTGTGCCAGAGCTATTACCCTGATGGTATGTCGTGGGCTGTTGCAAATACGTTCCTGTCGTTGCCGTGGTTCTTGCTTGGCTACGAATACAAGTGTTTGCAGTGGGACACGAAGCTGACAGACGCTCTTCAGGGAAAGTCCGTCTGGCTCAAAGGTATGCTTACCCTCTTATTGATGATATCGCTCTATGGTGTCAGCCTTCTCAATGGCAGGGTACGCATGTACGAGGCAGGCTACGGCGAGAATATCTTCTTGTTTCTGTTGGGTGGTGCCATTGGCATCCTGGCTATTCGCGTCATCTCCGATATGCTCAACAGCTACAGAGGCTCGGCCTTGGGGCTGTTGTCCATTGGCACGGTGGTCATCCTGGCCTATCATCAGGACATCAATCATCCCTTGCTGAAGCTGATTCGTCAGCAAGAGTGGTCTCCCTTGCTCGAGGATGCGGCAACGATGATGTGTAGCGTCGTCACATTATTGGCATTCATACCTATCAACTATGTGATATCCCGCTATCTTCCTTTTATTATCGGTAACAGAAAACAAGTAAAATAATTCATGAGGCATATGAAGACAAGATTCTTTTCTTTGTTCGCTGGACTGCTGCTGGCAGGACAGCCAATGATGGCCCAGAACAAGACGTATAAGATGCACATTAAGTTGAACGACGGGTCAACTTATACGGTGAAAACAAAAGACGTCAAAGAGGTGCTATTTACTGATTCGCAACCTTATGACCCGTCAGATCCTGTTAAGGCTGATGTGGATTCCATTCATGCGCCGAAAGAGGGTGGTACGTATCAAGTTCATATCACAAGTAGTGTTCCTCTGTCAACGGAGAGTGGAGGAGCCAGCAATATAGAGATTGATAATATCTATAATCGCTTCTTCAATCATTCATCTGTGAATCTGATGCGCACCTACGAAGAAGGCTTGCTGACCATCAAGGTAAACCCTGCCACAAGCAGGACGGTTGGTACCAGAAAGGTTTTTCTATATGACGACGAAGGTACGGAAGCTTTCTCCATACCCGTTTCTCAGGATGGTGACCCTACAGCTTCGTTACTCAGTGATGTTGGCAAGAACAACCTGTCGGCTATTAGTACATGCGTAGCGTCAAGTCATGCTTACTATAGGGCAGCCGACGTGAGCTATACGGGACTTTGGCATGCTGCCAATGTTGAGGCTCCCTTGTCTTCAAACAACTATGTGGTCAACGAACTGTGGAACGCCCAATGGCAGGTGATAGCTCGCAATAGTCCGCTGATTCAGAATAACGTAGTGCCGTTGTTTCCCATGTGTGTGGTGCTGAATGCTAAGACCTATTACAATTTAGTGACGCTGTTTGGGGCTGTGCCTTACTACACCGTGATTGACGCAGACAACTATGGCCGCATGACAAGAATGGCTCCATCAGAAATCTTTAGTAAACTTGAAGAGCAGTTAACTCAGGTGGTCAGCGATATGGACGAACGGGTGACGGGCTATGTGGACAGTGCCGACAAACTGGCGTTCCCGTCGAAGGATGTGGCCCGTGTCATCTTGGCCGACATCTATATGTATCAGGGACGCTATGCGCAGGCAAAAGAACTGCTGACTGCCATCGTGAATGGTGGACGCTATGCGCTAGTGGATAGAGTCAACAATCTGGAACCAGACTGCTCGGAAGCAATATGGAGTTTGCCTACGCCCGTGTCAACCAGAGCAAGGGCCTCTCAGGAGATAGGCGTCTCATACTATAATGATGATTTGTATATTCTGCAATCCTATAGCGATGTGCTCTTGTCGTTGGCAGAGTGTGAGATCAAACTGGGCAACGATCAGCAGGCTAAGACGTATGTGAGTCAGGTTGCCACAACGAAGAACATCGCATCCACATCGACGGAAACTATCGCGGCTATTGCCGAGATAAGAAGTAAAATCCAGACAGACTTTGCTGGCTACTTCGCGTTCTTGAAACGCACGGGATTGGCACAAACCATGCTGAACATCGAGGAATACCAATTGCTTTTCCCTATTCCTATCAGTGAATTACAAAGAAATCCTCAAATGACGCAAAATCCTGGATATTAAGACTTTAGTAAATAAGTTGCAAATTTTTGCAAACAGCCAATAAAAATGCGAACTATTGCAAACTAAAATGTTTGGATAGTTCGCATTTTTCATGTACCTTTGCGACATGATTCAGATGATGACGATACTTCCACAGCGAGAACTGTTCCTAGTAATAATAGGTGCAGTGACCTACGTAGCCCTGTTTGTGGTGACGTGGCAGAACAGCCGCCGCAAGGTGCTGATGCTGCAAGAGCGACTTGACAAGGTGCGCGCCATGCAAGAGGTGGCCGACGTGGAGGCCAACCGACAGAAGATTGAAGAGCTGGAAATGCTGATATCGAAGTTGGGATCGGAGAACACCATGCTGCGCCTGGAACTGGAAGAGAAGAAAGCCAAGCTCGACTACGTGAACACGATGGCACGCATCGAGAGCGAGAAGCGCGAGCACGCAGAAGGCGACATCTTCGGTTCGGCCATCTATCTGAAGATACAGCGCCTGGTAGCCGAAGGTAAAACAATGGGCGAACAGGACTGGAGACAGTTGGCCATGCTGGTAGACGGTGTATATACGGGCTTCTCGGAAAAGCTGTACAGCCTCTACAAGATGTCATCATACGACTATCACGTGTGTCTGCTGGTGAAGGTACACATCCTGCCCAAAGACATCGCGCTGCTGACCTCGCATTCGAAAGAGAGCGTATCTACCAGTCGCAGCAGAATGTATCAGAAAGTGTTCGGCAAGAAAGGGTCGGCCAAAGACTGGGACGACTTCCTGCTGTCGCTATAATATATAAATAAGGTATAACCATCATTAAAAATTGAAAGCTATGATCGATTATCTCTTGGCCAATATGTGGCAATTATGGGCTGTACTAACAGTTGTAGGCCTGATACTGGAACTGACATCGGGCGACTTCTTCCTGATGTGTATCGCCATCGGTGCGGCGGGCGCTGCCATCGTGGCTCCGTTTGCAAATATCTATGTGCAGTTGGCCGTGTTTGGCCTAGTCACGCTGTTCAGCCTGTTTCAGGTGCGCCCCTTCGTGCTGCGCTATCTGCACAGACACGACAAGCATCGCGTGAGCAATGCTGATGCATTGATGGGTCGTCAGGGCCGCGTCACCGAGACGATCCGTGGCAACGGCTTTGGCTATGTGGCCATCGATGGCGACCTGTGGAAAGCCGTGACGGCGGACGACGAGGAGATTCCCGTTGACACCCGCGTGAAGGTGGTGGGCCGCGAGAGCACGATTATCACCGTAGAGAGATTATAACTAAACACTATATTAATATCTAAAACTTAAATCATTATGGACATTACGCTTTATTTTTTCCTTGCGTTGGCCCTTGTTGCCATCCTGATTGTGAAGAAAGCATTGATCATTATTCCACAGTCAGAAACCAAAATCATTGAGCGACTGGGTCGTTACTACGACACACTGGGAGCTGGTGTAAACTTCATCATCCCTTTCATTGACAGTGCTAAGACCATCGTGGTGCTGAATCATGGACGCTATTCATACTCTTCGACCATCGATCTGCGTGAACAGGTGTATGACTTTCCCTCACAGAACGTGATTACGAAGGATAATATCCAGATGGAAATCAATGCGCTGCTGTATTTCCAAATCATGGATCCCTATAAGGCTGCCTACGAAATCAACAACCTGCCTAACGCTATTGAGAAGCTGACGCAGACCACACTGCGTAACATCATCGGTGAGATGGAACTGGACGAGACACTGACTTCGCGTGACACTATCAACACCAAGTTACGTCTGGTGCTGGACGATGCCACCGATAAGTGGGGCGTCAAGGTGAACCGCGTAGAGCTGCAGGACATCACGCCTCCATCATCTGTGCTGACTGCCATGGAGAAGCAGATGCAGGCTGAGCGTAACAAGCGTGCACAGATTCTGACTTCTGAAGGTGAGAAGGCTGCCGAGATCCTGGCATCAGAGGGTGAGAAGACGGCTATGATCAACCGCGCTGAGGCTGCCAAGCAGCAGGCCATCCTGACTGCCGAGGGTGAGGCACAGGCTCGTATCCGCAAGGCTGAGGCCGAGGCTCAAGCCATCGAACTGATCACGCAGGCCGTGGGCAAGAGCAGCAATCCAGCCAACTACCTGTTGGCTCAGAAGTATATCCAGATGCTGCAGGAACTGGCCACTGGCGACAAGACCAAGACGGTTTATCTGCCTTACGAGGCTACCAATCTGATGGGCTCTATCGGTGGTATCAAAGACCTGTTCAAGAGCGAATAAACATCGTGCATCTATCAGCTAAAGGCATTGCCGCAAGGTGGTGCCTTTTCTTGTTTTTTAGCGCCTGTGCGGCATCTTTTTGATGGTTTTCTTTTGCACAATAGAAAAAAGTTGTATATTTGCGTCATAAATAGAAATCTGAAACTTATGCCTAAATTTGCAGATTATATCCGACGTATCGAGATTGACGCTCTGTGGAGCGGCAAGAAGCACATCGTGTGGGAACTGGATCCGCACGTCAACGTGCTGAGTGGTATTAATGGTGTGGGAAAGAGCACCATCCTGAACAAGGTGTTTCGCAGCGTGAATACGAATGGCGACGTGGTGAACAACCTGTTGAAGGGGGTGCATATCGACGTGGAACCCAGCGATGCCACGCATGTGCGGTTCGATATCATCAAGTCGCTGGACAGTCCGGTGCTGGACATGGAGACTATGAACCTGGTGGACGCACGTATCACGTCGGCACTCGATTTCCAACTGTATCATCTGCAGCGTAAGTTCCTGGATTACCAAGTGAACATCGGCAATCGTATTATCGCCGAACTGCAGCAGGGCAATGCTGATGCCGCCCAGCAACTGTCGGAAGCCAAGAAGCGCTTCCAGGATATCGTTGACGACCTGTTTGCCGAGACGGGCAAGAAGATTATCCGTACGGAAAACGAGATCAGGTTCTCGCAGATCGGCGAGACGCTGGTGCCCTATCAGTTGAGTAGCGGCGAGAAACAGATGCTGGCCATCCTGCTGACAGTGCTGGTGGAAGACCAGAAACCCTACGTGCTGTTTATGGACGAGCCCGAGGTGAGCCTGCACATGGAATGGCAGAAACGACTGATAGACCTGATCGTGGAACTGAATCCCAACGTGCAGATACTGCTGACGACCCATAGTCCGGCAGTGGTGATGAACGGCTGGATGGACAAGGTGACCGAGGTGAGCGATATTACGGTTGGAAGTGAACGTTGATAGCTATGGCTTATCGTCTGAAAGATAATCTCAGCAGTCAGTACTTCGAGGCGGCCAATGCGCTGACGTCGAAGCACGCTCGACGTAGGATTGTGGCCTACGTGGAGAGCTATGATGATATCTATTTCTGGCGAACGGTGCTGTCGAAGTTTGAAAACGAGAAGCGCTACTTCGAGGTGATGCTGCCATCGAAGGTCAACCTGACACGTGGCAAAAAGTCGGTGCTGATGAATTTCGTGGGCGAACATGTGGGGCCCGACATGATTGCCTGTGTGGATGCCGACTACGACTATCTGTTGCAAGGCATCACGGAGCAGTCGCGCAGGGTGCTGAACAGTCCCTACGTCTTTCATACCTACGTCTATGCCATCGAGAACTTCCAGTGCTATGCCCCCTCGCTGCACGATGTGTGTGTGGCGGTGACGCTGAACGATCATCGCATCTTTGACTTCAACGACTATTTCCGTCAGTATAGCGAAGCTTGTTTCCCCTTGTTCGTGTGGTCGGTGTGGGCCTACAGGTCTGGACATTATCCCAGGTTCTCGCTCACGGAGTTCAACCGCGTGGTGGATCCCGGTGGCTTTGCCGTCAGTTATCCTGAAAAGTCTATCGGCAATGTGCAGCGTAAAGTACGCCAGAAAGTGCGCGAACTGCAGCGACAGTTCCCAAACAACAAGGAGGCCTATCTGAAGGTGAAGAACGATCTGTTGCAACTAGGCGTGACGCCGCAGACCACCTATCTCTATATGCAGGGGCATCATCTGTTTGACAATGTGGTGGCTCCCATCATCAGTAAGGTGTGCAACCTGCTCCGACAGGAACGCCAGAATGAGATATACCATGCACAGGCTCACAGGACACAGAAGAGAAACGAAATGTCCTGCTACGAAAACTCGTTGCAGGACATTAAGGTGATGCTCAAGAAAAATACCGCTTATCAGCAGTGCGAGCGTTTTCTGCAATTGCAGGAAAACGTGGATCGCTTTCTCAATCAGACGTAGGTCTCCAGGAACTTGACGGTTCCCTCTACCTTTATTTCTTTTGCAGTGGCAGGAATCAGCACGGTCTCGCCGGCATTCAGACTGACAGACTTGCCGTCTGCGGTCAGTGTGCCTTCGCCCTTCAGGCCGATGAGGATAACAAAAGAGTCGAGCTCGCTATAGTCGAGCATCATGGGTTCTGTGAGGTCGTAGATAGCTGTGGTGAAGTAGGGACACTGTGCCACCTGCTGGGGCACGTTCTTCTCCAGCTGATACTCGGTGCGGTAGTTGGGCAACACGGTGTAGTCGATGCTCTCTGCAGCCTCTTTGGTGTGCAGCTCGCGGTAGTTGCCGTTCTTGTCCTTGCGCTTGAAGTCGTAGATGCGGTAGGTGACATCGCTGGTTTGCTGAATCTCGGCAACAAAACAGCCGGCACCAATAGCATGGATGCGACCTGCAGGGATGAAGAATACATCGCCTTCGTTCACCTCGTAACGGGCCAAGGCGTCGGTGATGGTGTCGTTCTCTACCATCTCTTTATACTGCTCGGGGGTGATCTGCTGCTTCAGTCCGTTGTAGAGCTGTGCACCCTTATCTGACTCGAGGGCTACCCACATCTCTGTTTTACCACGAGACTTGCCCTGACGATGTGCAATCTCGTCGGTGGGATGCACCTGGATAGAGAGGTCCTGACGGGCATCGATGAACTTGATGAGCAATGGGAATTCGTCGCCAAAGCGCTCGTAGTTCTCCTGTCCCACCAGTGCACCTTTCTGCTCGCGCACCAGCTGGTTCAGGCTCTTGCCTTTCTCGGTGCCATTGGCTACGATGGTCTCGTTGTCTTTTACTCCTGAAATCTCCCAGCTTTCACCAACGTTCTCAAGGTCGGAATCAAGATGCTTGAAAGCTGTAATCTTTTCACCTCCCCAAAGTGTTTGCTTCAAGAGGGGCTCAAATTTTAATAAATCCATTGTTACTTTACTATTGAGTTTTGTTAATGATTAATTCTCTTTCCAAAAGCTTCTGGTGAAGAGCAGCAGCACGGTCATAATCTCTAGTCGGCCCATCAGCATCAGCGGACAGAGTATCCATTTGATGTAGTCGGGAAGGATAGACCATGACATTACCGGACCTATCTGCGTGCCCAGCGTAGGGCCGACATTGCTGACGCAACTCAGCGCTATGGTGATGGCATTGGTGTTGTCGATGCCTGCAACGATCATGATGGTGGCAGTGATGAGTGTCATAAGGATGGTGAGCGTGAAGAACGCAAACAGTGCCACCAGCTTAGACGGGGGAATGCTGGTGCCGTTGACCTTAACGGGAAGAACGGCGTTGGGGTGCAGACTCTGACGGAAGTTGTTGCGTATCACCTTCAGCAGCATCACACCTCGGATGCACTTGAAGCCGCCGCTGGTGCTGCCGGCACAGGCGCCCAGATACATGACGACGCCCAGTATCACCCACGTGATGTGGGGCCATGCGCCTGCATCGTCGTTGAACATACCAGTGGTGGTGATGAACGATACCACCTGGAACAGTGCGCTGCGGAAGGCATGCTCCAAATCATAGCCCATGCGTGTCAGAAGCAGATACATGATCCATAGCGTGGCACCAACCACGACACTGATATATAGCTTGAACTCGGAATTCGTAAATAGGGCCTTCACTTTCATCTTGATAAGGCTGATGTACAGCAGGGTGAAGTTGATACCCGACAGGAATTGGAACGCGATGGAGATATAGTCGATGGTGGGTGAGTGGAAATACTCCGTACTATCGTTGTGGATGGCAAATCCACCCGTAGCGGTTGTCGTCATGGAGTAGTTCAGCGCCTCAAACCAGTTCATGCCTGCTGCCCAGTAAGACAGTCCGCAACCGAAGGTGAGGATGAGGTAGATGCTCCAAATCCATTTGGCTGAGGTGGTGAGTCGCGGGTGCATCTTGGCCTTGATAGGGCCGGTGGCCTCGGCGGCAAACACCTTGACACTACCGCCAACTAGCGACGGCAGAATGGCTATGGTGAAGAAGACGATTCCCAATCCGCCAATCCATTGCGTCAGAGAGCGCCAGAATAAGATGGCATGTGGCAGCACTTCTACATCATCTAAGATGGAAGCGCCAGTAGTGGTGAAACCCGATGTGGACTCGAAAAACGCATCGGTCACACTGGGAATGCACCCATGTATGAGGAAAGGAAAAATGCCAAAGATAGAGAACACAACCCATGCAGCGGTGACAACGAGATAGGCATCTCGTCGGCTCAAGCTGTTGTCGGCATTGCTGCCAAAATAAAGAAAGATGAATCCGCTGGCAAAGGTGAGCAGCATTGAGAGCAGAAATGCCATCAGGTCGTCCTCGTGATAATAGAACGAGATGAGTGCACAGAGCGACATGAACAGCGACTCTATGAACAGCAGTGAGCCTATAATCTTGCTGATGATACGGAAGTTTACCATATCGAGTTGTTCTTGAAGTACTTTTCTATTTTGTTCAGTTTCTGTTCGTGGCAGAACACCATGACGGTGTCGCCAGCCATGATCTGTGTGTTACCATTTACCAACATGCCTTTGCCTTCGCGCACAAGACCACCAATGGTGACACCGAAGGGCAGACCGAGATCTTTCACCACGTGGCGGGTCACCTTAGAACCCTCAGACGCAATGAACTCGGCAACATCGGCTTCGACCATCATCAGTGAACGCATGTTTCTGACATCTGCTTTCAGCATCATCTGGAAGATATGGCTGGCTGCTACGGTCTTCTTGTTGATGATGGTACCGATGTCTAGGCTCTCGGCCATGGAGACGTAATCCAGGTTCTCAACCATCGCCACGGTCTTGCGAACGCCTAACTTCTTAGCTGCCAGACAGGCCAGAATGTTGGTCTCGGCATTGCCCGTCAGCGCTACAAAAGCCTGCGTGTGCTTGATGCCTTCTTCGTTGAGAAGGCCAAGGTCGCGACCATCACCGTGGATGACCATCGCGTCTGACTCGCTCAGCAGCGTGTTCAGTCGTTCGCAGCGTTCTACAGAATTCTCGATAATCTTGACGTTCATATTGTCGGGCATGGCCAAAGCGGCTCTGACGGCAGTCTTTCCGCCGCCCATGATGATGACATTATGAACATCTTCATAGTGCTCTTTGCCTACAATCTTTCGGATATAAGGGATATAATCCTGTGTGGTCATGAAGTAGGCCAGGTCATAAAGCTGCAGCTCATCGAAACCACCAGGGATGATGGTCTCGTCGCCGCGCTTGATGGCAACGATATGATAGGGGTCGTCAGGACCGCAGAGGTCCTTTAATGGCTGGTTCAAGATCTCGCAACCTTCGCGCAACTTGATGCCAAGCATCACCAAGGCACCATCGTGAACATCCCATCGCTGACGCACCCACGACATCTTCAGACCTGTAATGATGTCGCGTGCTGCCAATACCTCGGGATAAACCAGCGAGTCAATGCCGTGGTCGCGGAAGAATGGTTGGTTTTGTGGAAGCAGGTATTCATAGTTGTCGATACGTGCCACCGTCTTCTTGGCGCCCAGGGCGTGAGCCAGCATGCAAGCATTGATGTTGCGACTCTCGTAGCGGGTGACGCCCACAAAGAGGTCGGCACTGCCTGTGCCAGCATCTTTCAGCGTCTGAATACTGGTTGGCGAGGCACAAATAGCCATGATGTCATAGGTGGAATCAATACCTCCCAGGCGTTCCTCATCATCGTCGATGAGTACGCAGTCGTGGTTCTCCGTAGAGAGTAATCTTGAAAGGTGCTTGCCTACAGCACCTGCTCCAGCAATGACTACTTTCATTTTAATATCTCGTTCTTAATACTTTCGTTGTCGATGCCCACAATCTCTCGCAACTGCTGGATGGTGCCGTGCTCTACAAAAGCATCGGGAAGACCCATGCGGGTGATCTGTGGTGCATAACCATGATCGCTCATCCATTCCAGTACGGCACTGCCCAGTCCACCGTTGCGCACACCGTCTTCGATGGTGATGATGCGATTGAACTTCTTTCCCACTTCGTGAAGCAGGTTCTCGTCGAGTGGCTTCAGGAAACGCATGTCGTAGTGGGCCACAGACTTAGTGCTGATAGTGTCGATGACCTGTGCTACATCATTACCAATCGGACCAATGGTGAGCACTGCCACATCGCTGCCATCACGCAACTTGCGACCTGTGCCAACGGGAATTTCCTCCAACGGGCAGCGCCAGTTGACGATGACACCGCGACCACGTGGATAGCGGATGATAAAGGGACCTTTGTCGGGCAACTGTGCCGTGTACATCATCTTGCGCAACTCGTGCTCGTTCATGGGCGAACAGATGGTGAGGTTGGGGATGGGACGAAGGAAGGCCAGATCGAAGGCACCATGGTGCGTGGGACCGTCTTCTCCCACCAATCCGGCACGGTCAAGGCAGAGAACAACGGGTAACTTCAAGATGGCTACATCGTGAATCACGTTGTCGTAGGCTCGCTGTGCAAAAGCACTATAGATGTTGCAGAAAGGCAGTTTGCCCTCTTTTGCCATACCGGCAGAGAACGTGACAGCATGACCTTCGGCAATACCTACGTCGAACATGCGTTCGGGCAGTTCCTTCATGGCGATGTTCATCGAGCAACCTGTGGGCATGGCTGGCGTGACACCGATAATCTTATCGTTCTGCTTTGCCAACTCCAGCAGGGTGTGTCCGAAGACATCCTGGAACTTTGGCGGCATGTTCTTGGTGTCGCCTGTAATCAGTTCGCCTGTCTCCGGGTCGAACTTGCCAGGTGCGTGCCACACGGGCTTATAGTTCTCGGCAGGTGCGTAGCCGTGACCTTTCTTAGTATGCAGATGGAGCAGCTTTGGACCCTTCATGTCTTTCAGCTGGCGCAAGATACGTACCAACTCTTTCACATTATGACCATCGAAAGGACCAAAGTAGCGGATGTTCATGCCTTCGAAGATGTTCTGCTGCTCAGAGATGACGCTCTTCAGCGCATTCGAAAGGCGGATGAGGCCTTGCTTGCGGGCTTCGCTAAGCAGTCCGTTGCTGGCCAGCCAACGGGCTGCCCTGAAACGTAGTGCATTATAGGTCTCGTTGGTGCTGAGGCTCAACAGGTACTCCTTCATGCCACCCACCGAACGGTCGATAGACATATCGTTGTCGTTGAGAATAATCAGCAGGTCGTTGGGAATCGAAGACACATTGTTCAGTCCTTCGAAAGCCAGACCGCCACTCATGGCACCATCGCCAATCACCGCCACAACGTGACGACTGTTTTGCGAAGCCACAGCCATGCCAAGGGCTGCAGAGATAGAATTTGAAGCGTGACCACAGATAAACGAGTCGTATTCACTCTCCTCGGGCGAGGGGAATGGCTTGATACCACCCAGTTTGCGGTTGGTAGAGAACTGATCGCGACGACCTGTCAGGATTTTGTGTCCGTATGCCTGATGGCCCACGTCCCAGACAATACGATCCTCGGGCGTGTTGAACACATAATGGAGTGCGACTGTCAACTCAACAACACCCAAACTGGAAGCCAAATGTCCTGGGTTCACCGATAGCTCGTTGACAATATCTTGTCTTAGCTCCGAACAGAGTTGTTGCAATTTGTCAGTGCCGAGCGAACGCAGTTGACTTGGATTGTCTATTGTGCTAAGTATTTCAAGTTTATTTTGTTCCACGATTTAAGTGTAATCCTTTTATGCTGCAAAGTTACAAACATTCAGGCATATATCAAAACGAAAGGTACTTTTTTTTCTCTCTGTGACAATAAAAGTAAGGGATATTCTTGGCGGGTTCGTTTAATTTTTCTATATTTGCAGGCAGTTAAAGCTAACCTGAAACTGAAGTATGAAGTACATTTCACTGTCAACCAATGAAGAAAGACGATTGTCGTTCTACCTGGCCATGGAAGAGTATGTGGCTCGCCACTTCCAGGACGATGATATGTTCTTCATGTGGCGTGTGGCGCCAAGTGTGATTTTCGGTCGTAATCAGGTGATGCAAAATGAGGTGAATATGGACTACTGCAGAGCACACCATATTCATATATACAGACGGAAGAGTGGGGGCGGCTGCGTGTATGCCGACCGTGATAATCTGATGCTGTCGTTCATCACATCGGGCGACAATGTGCCCTTCAACTACCATCGTTTTATGGAGATGATCTTGCTGGTGCTCAGAAAACTGGGCATCCAGGCCACCAGTACGCAGCACAACGACGTGATGATTGGCGACAGGAAGGTGAGCGGTACCGCTTTCTATCAGTTGCCCGGACGTTGTGTTGCTCATGCCACCTTGCTCTACGACACCAATATGGACCATATGCTCAATGCCATTACCCCCAGTGCAGATAAGTTGCAAAAGAAAGGCATCGCGAGCGTGCGGCAACGCATCACGCTGCTGAAGGATTATACGTCGCTGACGGCAAATGAGCTGTTTGACTTCATCAAAGCTACGCTCTGCTCAGAGGAAAGTTGCCTTTCGCTTGAAGATATCAGCAGAATAGAACAAATAGAAGAGGGGTACCTGCGGGATGAGTTTATCAACCGAATACTTTAATGATAACAATTAACTATAAAACTTAAAACAATGGCTATTAGACAAGAAACAGAAGAACAGGAGAAAAAGACGTGCCTCTACAAACGTCATGTGGCAGAGGGCGCCTATATGACTCCGTTTGCAGGCTTTATCATGCCTATTCACTACAAAGATATACAACTGGAACACAAGGCCGTGCGGAATCAGTGCGGACTCTTCGACGTCAGCCATATGGGCGAGGTCACGGTGAAGGGTCGCCAGGCAGAGGCTTTCGTGCAGCATATTTTTACGAATGATATTGCTGGAGCACCCATAGGAAAGGTCTTCTATGGCATGATGTGCTACGAGAATGGCGGTACGGTGGATGACCTGCTGGTGTATAAGATGGGCGAGAACGATTTCTTCCTGGTTATCAACGCCGCTAATATTGATAAAGACTGGGCGTGGATTCAGCAACAGGCAGACAGCTTCGATGTGGAACTGGCCAACAAGTCTGACTATTACGGCCAAATTGCCCTGCAGGGCCCCGAGTCTGAGCACGTGATGGAGACGGTGCTGAACATTCCTTGTCGCGAACTGAGTTTCTATACGGCAAAGACGATGGGTGATGTCATCGTTTCGCGCACCGGTTATACTGGCGAGGATGGCTTCGAGGTCTATGCGTCGCATGCTTATATTCAAGAATGCTGGGATAAGTTGATATCTGCAGGCGTTCAGGCTTGCGGACTGGGTTGCCGCGATACGTTGCGCTTCGAGGTGGGCCTTCCTCTTTATGGCGATGAACTGTCGGAAGATATCTCGCCTGTGATGGCAGGACTAACGATGTTTGTGAAGTTTGATAAGCCTGAGTTTATCGGACGTAGTGCGTTACTGAAACAGAAAACGGACGGTGTGGCACGCAAACTGGTGGGCATCGAACTGAAAGATAAAGCCATTCCTCGTCACGGCTATCTGGTGCTGAAGGATGGTGAGACGATAGGCGAAGTGACGACGGGCTATCATGGCATTTCTGTTGATAAGAGCATCTGTATGGCCCTTATCGACAGTCGATATGCAGCGCTGGGAACAGAGGTCGAGATTCAGATTCGTAAAAAGACCTTCCCCGGTGTAGTCGTGAAGAAACGTTTCTATGAGAAGCATTATAAAAAGTAAAAAACCTTAAAACTAAAAACGATTATGGCAAAAGTGATTGAAGGACTCTACTATAGCGAGTCTCACGAGTATGTAAAGATTGAAGGCGAGTTTGGCTATGTTGGTATCAGCGACTATGCTCAGCATGCGCTTGGCAACGTGGTGTATGTAGATATGCCCGATGTTGATGATGAAGTGGAAGCAGGTTCTGAGTTTGGCGCCGTGGAAAGTGTTAAGGCTGCCAGCGATTTGATCGCTCCGGTGACTGGCGTTGTCGTAGATAAGAACGAGGCACTCGATGATCAGCCAGAACTGCTCAACCAGGATCCTTATCAGAACTGGATTATCAAGGTGGAACTGTCGGATAAGACCGAGCTCGACAATCTGATGGATGCAAAGGCTTATGCTGCATTCTGTGAGAAATAATACATATCATAAGAGACTATGCATAAGTATTTTCCCCATACGGAAAACGACCTGAAAGACATGCTCGCCAAGGTGGGCGTGTCTTCTCTTGAGGATCTCTATGCGGAGGTGCCTCAAGAGATTCGTTTTCAGGGCGACTACCAGTTGCCTTCAGAGATGAGTGAGCTGGAGGTCAGACAGTTGTTTGAACGACTGGGGTCGCAAAACAAGCAGTTGGTGTGTTTTGCGGGTGCAGGAGTCTATGACCACTACATGCCGTCGGTGATCCCCAACCTGTTGCAGCGCTCTGAGTTTCTGACCAGTTACACACCTTATCAGGCGGAGATATCGCAAGGCACGCTGCACTACATCTTTGAATATCAGTCTATGATGGCCGAACTGACCGGCATGGACATCTCGAATGCCTCGATGTATGACGGAACCACGGCTACGGCAGAGGCGGTGATGATGGCGGTGGCTGCTGGCAAGAAGCAGCGTAAGGTGCTTGTCAGCGAGACCGTTGATCCAAAGACCGTTGACGTCGTAAAGACGTATGCTCACTTTCATGGCATTGACATTGAGATGATTGCTGCCAAGGAGGGTGTCACTGACCTTGCTGCCATGCGCTCTCAGTTGTCTGCAGGTGATGTGGCTGGCGTGGTGGTTCAGCAACCTAACTATTATGGTATCATCGAAGACTATACCGGTGTTGCCGATGCTGTTCACGAGCAGAAGGCTCTCTTTATCATGAATAGCGTCATTGCCGACCTGGCTCTGCTGAAAACACCGGGCGAGTGGGGTGCTGATATTGCTGTAGGCGACGGACAGTCGCTGGGCATTCCCATGCAGTGGGGCGGGCCGTATGTAGGCTATATGTGTTGCACCGAGAAACTGATTCGTAAGATGCCTGGACGTATCGTCGGAAAGACGCTCGACAACCGTGGACAACGTGCCTTTGTATTGACGCTGCAGGCTCGCGAACAGCACATCCGTCGTCAGAAAGCAACGTCGAATATCTGCTCTAACCAGTCGTTGATGGCGCTTTTCGTCACCATCTATTGTTCGCTGATGGGCAAACAGGGATTGAAAGAGGCGGCAGAGCTGAGCTATGCCGGTGCTCACTACCTGTGTGATGAATTGTTGAAGACGGGCCGCTTCTCGCTGGCCTACCAACAGCCATTCTTCAATGAGTTTGTAGTGCGCTACGATGGTGATGTGGACGCCTTGCAACATCGACTGCTGGAACTTGGCATCTTCGGTGGTGTTAAGGTGGACGACCATCAATTGATGTTTGCCGTTACTGAGAAAAGAACAAAGGAAGAGATTGATAAACTGATAGAACTGCTATGAATAATCGATTATACGGAAACTTGATTTTCGAACTTTCACAAGAGGGGCGTCGTGGCTATTCTCTTCCTAAGAATCGTTTTGGCAGCTATGAGTTGCCCGCCTCAATGCGCCGTGCTGAGGATGCCCAACTGCCAGAATGCGACGAGATGACGGTGGTGCGTCACTATACCAATCTGTCGGCCAACAACTTTGGCGTGGACAATGGCTTCTATCCGCTAGGTTCTTGTACGATGAAGTACAATCCCAAGATCAACGAGGAGATGGCTGCTCTGCCACAGTTCTCGGGCTTGCATCCCTTGCAGCCTGCAGAGACCACACGTGGCGCTGAGGCTATTTGTACCTTGCTATGTAAGTCGCTTTGTGAGCTCACTGGTTTGCATGCCTTCACGTTGAAACCCTTTGCAGGCGCCCATGGCGAACTGACGGGACTGATGGTGATTAAGAAATATCATGAGAGCCGTGGAGACGAGAGTCGCCGATTGGTCATCGTGCCCGACTCGGCTCATGGCACCAATCCTGCCAGTGCCGCTGTTTGCGGTTTGGAGATTATCGAGGTGAAGTCTCTTTCTGATGGAACCGTCGATGTGGAAGCCTTGAAGGCATTATTGGCGGAACACGGACCAGAGGTGGCTGCTATGATGATGACCAATCCCAACACGTTGGGACTTTTTGAACGTCAGATTCCTGTCATCCAAAAGATGGTTCATGATGTGGGCGCACTGATGTACTATGATGGGGCCAACCTTAATCCTATGTTGGGCGCAGCCCGTCCGGGTGATATGGGCTTCGACGTGATGCACATCAATCTGCACAAGACGTTCTCTACACCTCATGGCGGTGGCGGACCAGGTGCAGGACCTGTAGGCGTGCGCCAAGGTCTGGAATCGTTCTTCCCCAACGTGTCGCCCTATCACGGAAACTTTGCTGTGGCCATGCGTGCCTATGCCTATATCCTTTCGTTGGGTCGCGAGAATGTAAAACTTGTGGGTCCTTTAGCGACGCTCAATGCCAACTATATCAAGGAATGCTTGAAGGATGTCTATGAACTGCCAATCGAAGGCCTGTGCAAGCACGAGTTTGTGTTCGATGGCCTGAAGGATAAATCAACAGGTGTCACTACCATGGATGTGGCCAAACGCCTGTTGGATTATGGCTATCATGCGCCAACCATCTATTTCCCGTTGCTCTTCCACGAGAGTCTGATGATAGAACCTACAGAGAACGAGTCGAAGGAAACGATTGATGGCTTTATCCGTGTGATGCGCCAAATCGCCGAGGAAGCCAAGACCGATCCGGAACTTGTGAAGTCGGCACCTCATAACACACCGATCGGACGAGTAGATGATGTGTTGGCAGCCAAGCATCCCATCACAACTTATCGTCAACTCAAGGCAGATCTTTCATAACCATCTCATTTTGCAATTCCCATGAACGAATCAGATCTTATCATCATCGGTGCAGGTCCGGGTGGCTACCGTGCCGCAGAATATGCTGCCAAGCAAGGACTGAAGGTCGTAATCTTTGAAGATGCAGAGGTTGGAGGCACCTGTCTTAATGTGGGCTGTATCCCCACGAAGGTTTACGTGCATAGCACAACCTTTGACGAGGCTCGCGAGCGCATGCCACAGGTGGTGTCGCAGTTGCAGAGTGGGGTAGAAGCCATCCTCTCGCATCCCAATATCACCCAGGTACGTGAGAGAGGTACCTTCGTAGATGATCATACCGTCAACGACTATACGGCTAAGAATATCATTATCGCCACCGGATCAGAAACGAAGTGGCTTCCTCTTAATGGTCTTGACGATCCGCGCGTGGTTGATTCTACGGGTCTTCTCTGTCTTGATCAATGTCCCAAACGTCTTGCTATTATCGGTGCTGGTGTCATTGGCATGGAGTTCGCTTCGGTGTTCAATCGTTTTGGCACCGAGGTCACGGTGATAGAGTTTCTAAAGGAATGTCTGCCTGCACTTGATAGCGACATAGCCAAGCGCCTGCGTAAGACCTTAGAGAAACAAGGTGTCACGTTCAAGATGAAGACAGCCGTAGAACATATCTCCGACATCGATGCTGACGTTGTACTGATGGCCACTGGCCGTAAACCGCGTACGTCTGGCCTCAATCTTGAAGCTGCAGGCATCACCCTCGCCCCTAATGGCGCCATCCCCGTAGATGCCCAAACGTTTAAAGTACAACATTCAATGTCCAATGTCTTCGCCATCGGCGATGTGAACGGGCGCCAGATGTTGGCCCACGCAGCCGAGATGCAGGCTGTGCATGTGGTGAACCAAATCATAGGTCGTGCAGATGGCATCCGCTTCGACATCATGCCGGCAGCTATCTTCACCACGCCCGAAGCTGCATGCGTAGGACCTACAGAAGATCAGCTCAAAGAACAGGGCTTGGCTTATGAATGTCGCAAGGCTTTCCATCGTGCCAACGGCAAGGCGCTCACCATGAACGAGCCTGATGGTATGCTAAAGCTATTCTGCGAGCCCAATGCCGGTCGCATCCTGGGTTGTCATGCCTTTGGCGCCCATAGCTCCGACCTCATCCAGGAGGTGAGCGTGCTGATGTGCCGCGACACCACCGTCAAGCAGTTGCGCGACATGGTTCATGTGCATCCTTCGCTCAGCGAAATACTTCTTTCTGCAGCAGAGTGACTTTTCTGTAATACTGGATTCTGGCCATTATTTATTTAATTTTGGCCAGAATTCTTTTAATATTGGGCTTTATTTTGTACCTTTGCACGAAAATAGGAAGCAGAATGTTTAAACAAGACAAGCTTATCAACCTTCTTTTGGCACTCATGGTCATCGCCTTGTTGGGCATGTGTGTGATGAGCGTCGTAAACGAACAACAGTCTGTGGACAAAAGACAACATCTGACGGAACATGGCAGAGAATAGAAACAACAAGCAGGTCATTACCATGCGCATTGGGCGCGATACCCTTTCGTTTTCAAAACATCTTGAAGATGAAACTGTTATCAACGAACCCTTCATCGTGAAGAGCGGTGTATCTATGGCTGCCAATCTGCGTGAAGCCTTCAAATCGTCGGAACTGTTGGCTGAGGCCCAGGGCAAGGTGCGTGTACTGATAGACACTGATGTGCTGATGGTGCCCATCGAACTGTTTGAAGAGGCTACCAAGGAGGCCATGTTCTATCAGGCGTTCCCTTCCAGAAATCAAGAACTTGTTTATTTCAATGTGCTGCCCGACCTGAATGCTGTGGCGGTGTTCTCGATGAATCGCGACCTGCGTCTGGTCATTGACGACCATTTCAGTGATGTGACGCTGATGGTTGCCATGATGCCCGTATGGCGACAGTTGCACCAGCGCAGCTATACCGGTCCGCGCCATAAGCTGTATGGCTATTTCCACGAGAAGAAGTTGGATGTGTTCAGTTTTCAGCAGAACCGGTTTAAATACTGCAATGTGTTTGATGCTTCGCATCTGAACGACTCGCTCTATTTCCTGTTGTATGTGTGGAAACAGTTGCAGTTGGCGTCTGAGACCGACGAGCTTCATCTCTGTGGCCATGTGCCCGAGGCCGACAAGATGGTTGCCGAACTGAAGAAGTACGTAAAGAATGTATATTTAGATGAGGATAATAACAGGTAAATATAAAGGACGTCATTTCGAGATTCCACGCACGTTTAAGGCTCGTCCTACGACAGACTTTGCCAAGGAGAATATCTTCAACGTGCTGATCCAGTATGTTGACTTCGATGAGGCCGTGGCTTTAGACCTTTTCTCTGGCACGGGCAGCATCACTTTGGAGTTGATCTCACGCGGTTGCAGTCAGGTGGTCAGCGTCGAAATGGATCGTGACCATCATCGTTTCATTACGGATTGCCTGAAAAAGTTGGACACAGATGTTTGTATTCCTTTGCGCGGCGATGTGTTCCGCTTCCTGAAGTCCTGTCATCAGCAGTTCGATTTCATCTTTGCCGATCCTCCCTATGCCCTCAAGGAACTGGCTTCCATACCTGACCTGGTCTTCGAGAAAGACATCTTGAAGCCCGATGGTATCTTTGTTTTAGAGCACGGCAAAGACAACGACTTCTCATCGCATCCTAATTTTGTAGAGCATCGCAGCTATGGAAGTGTGAACTTCTCGCTGTTTAAAGCACCGGAGAAATAAGTCTGCCGATAGACTCTCCTAAACGTGCCAGGAAATTGGGACGCATACGTTTAGGAAGTGTACGCAGTTCGGTGGTGAGTTTCTCGTCTTCCAGAAACACTTGTTTCATGCGGTGAGCCACCTCTTGGTTATAGACGAACATGTTTGCCTCGAAGTTGTTTTCCAGACTGCGGAAGTCAACATTTGTTGATCCGCAGGTGGCGATGCGGTCATCGCAAACCATGAACTTAGAGTGCAGAAATCCCTTCTCATAGAGTAATACTTTGACGCCGGCATCTACCATGTCTTTCAGGAAAGAACGGCTTCCCCATTCCACCAGTCGTCCGTCGCTATGTCTGGGTGTCATCAACCTGACGTCCACGCCAGCTGCTGCTGCCGTCTTCAGTGCAAAGAGGATGGCATCGGGTGGCAGGAAATAAGGCGTCTCGATATACAGATACTTTCGGGCAGACGAGATGATGTGCATATAGCCCTGCATGATTTCGGGATAGGCCGCCAGTGGCTCGCTGGTCACCGTTTGTACGATGCAGTCTGCCGCCAGTTCTTTGTTGACCTCAGGATAGTAGCGGCGGTCGGTCAGCACCGTGCGGTCCACGAAATACCAGTCGATGAGGAAGGTGCGCTGCAAAGAATAGACACCGTTGCCTTCTATGCGCAACATGGTGTCGCGCCAAGGCCGATGTTTACGTCCTTTCACGTAGCGCAGGGCGATGTTCATGCCACCGATATAGCCCACCTTGCCATCGACGACAAATATCTTGCGGTGGTTGCGGTAGTTCACCTTGTTGGCAAACGAGGGTATGCGCACAGGCATGAATGGTTCTACCTCGATACCTTCCATTCGGAGCCGTTCGTAGAAGCAAGTCTTCACGCTCCAGCAACCCACATCGTCATACAGTATCCTTACTTTCACCCCCTGTCGGGCCTTGTCTATCAGTGCATCGGTGAGCAGACGGCCTAAAGCGTCGTCTTCAAAGATATATACGTCGATGTGGATATGGTCTTTGGCTGTGGCAATGTCGCGCAGTAAAGACAGGAAGAAGGCATAACCGTCGGTTAAGATGTCTATCTTGTTGTGGTTGAAGGGCAATGAAAAACTTTGGTTCACGAAGAGATTGATGAGTGGCGTCTCAGATTCAGGCAACTGCAGGCGCTCTTGCTCAACAAACTCTATCATGGTGCGCTTGGTGAGCTGGTCCATGGTGTGTCGGCTGGCCATCCGTTCCTTGCGGGTGTTGACGCCAAAGATGATGTAGGCTAGCAGTCCTACCAGTGGGATGAAATATATCACCAGTGCCCAAGCCATCGTTTTAGATGGCTGACGGTTGTCCATCAGCACGTGGAGTATCGTGATGATGATAATGGCTTGGTATAAAAGGATGATAATACTCGAGATTGACATAGGCTGCTAGTGTTTCAGTCGGTTATTTCAAAATCAAGTCGCTGCCTAGGTTCTTGGCCAGTGCGTCGCGCAGCTCCTTTATTTTCATGTGCTCCTTGAGCAGTTCCATGGTGCGCTCCATGTTGCCGTTCACCTGTTTCAGTTGCTGATTGATCTCCTTCAACTTGTTCTCTATGATGTTCATGCGGTAGTCCATGATGAGGTGCAACACGCGCTGCCGCAAGTTCTGCTCATCGTCCTCTTTAGAGAAACGTCCGCCCAGTTGATGGCGGTCTATGGCCAGTTGAGTGGACAACTTACTGATTTCTATGTCGGGATGACTGCAGAAGTAGATCTGCGATTTGAAGTCAGGATTCTCGCATTGTGTCACTGCTTCCTCCAAGATACGGTTGTGAAGCGGACTCACAAAGGTGATGCCGTCCTGACTGAGGTCGTAGTGGATATATTGTGCTACGGTGAGCGATATGGTCTGTCCGTCTTCTGTTGCCACATCCTTATATATGATGTCGCTGCCGTGTCGTACAATCTCTCTTACCAGCATCAGTTCCACCTGTGTGGATTGTTCTGCAGCGGTATGAAGGGTGAGGGGCTGTATGTCTTCGTCGGCATTGCTTGCGGCTTTCTGCTCCTCACGTTCTTGCTCTTTCTGTTTCTCCTCGACGTTCTTGCTGATGCATTTGTTCATCTCGGCAATGAGCGTCTCTTCCTTGATGTTGAGGCGGTGAGACAAGTTGCTGGTGTACTCATTGCGCAGAATGCTGTCGGGAATCACCGAGATGCTTTTAAGTATGCCGACGATGGCTTCCGAACGCTTGATGGGATCCGTCACATTCTCGACGGTCAGTCGGCTCTTGAAGGTGATGAAGTCGGTCTGGTTCTCGTTGATGTATCGCTTCAGTTCTTCGGTAGAGTGCTTGCGGGCAAACGAGTCGGGGTCGTCGCCATCGGGCAGTAGCAGCACGCGTATGTTCATGCCTTGAGCCAACAGCATGTCGGTACCACGCATGGCAGCATGGATACCTGCCTCGTCACCATCGTAGAGCAACGTGATGTTGTTGGTGAAGCGGTGCAGCATGTGTATCTGGTGGGTAGATAGCGCCGTGCCACTGTTGGCCACCACGTTCTCTATACCAGCTTGATGCATGGCGATGACGTCGGTATAACCTTCCACCATATATACCATGTCTTCCTTCACGATGGCGCGCTTGGCTTGGTAGAGACCATAGAGCTCGCGCTCCTTGTGGTAGATGTCGGAGTCGGGCGAGTTGACATATTTCTGCGCCACGCCCTTGGTGCGTGAGTCCAGCACACGTCCGCCGAAGGCCACCACCTTGCCGCTGATGTTGAACCAGGGGAAGATGGCGCGTCCGCTATAGCGATCGTAGGCGCCGCGTTCGTTCTCTATGCACAAGCCGGTTTTGACGAGAAACTCCTGTTTGTAGCCTTTCTCCTTGGATGCCAGCAAAAGGGCATCGCGCTTCTGGGGCGAGTAGCCCAACTGAAATTTCTCTATGATGTCATCGCGGATGCCACGGCTGCGGAAGTACTGTTTGCCGATGGCCAGTCCATCGGGATCGTTCAGAAGAATATTGTGGAAATAGTCCTTGGCCCATTCGTTGACAATGAACATTGACTCGCGGTCGTTCTGCTCTTGGCGTTCTTCGTCGGTGAGCTCTTTTTCAACGATTTCAATGTTGTACTTTTTGGCCAACCAGCGCAGGGCTTCGGGGTAGGTGATCTGCTCGTGCTCCATCAGGAAGTTGGCAGGGGTGCCGCCCTTGCCACACACGAAACAGTGACAGATGTTCTTCGTTGGTGACACCATGAACGAAGGGTTACGGTCATCATGGAAAGGACAAAGTCCCTTATAGTTCACACCGCTTTTCTTCAGCGTTACGAACTCTCCAACCACATCAACGATTTTTGCTGCGTCAACAATCTTCTCGACGGTCGCTCTGTCTATCATGCTGCAAAGATAATAATAAGTGGGAAAAAAACCAAAAGTATTTTTAGTTTTTTCCCCACTCGGTATGAAGCGATTTGTTTGGTGCTGCCAAACCTATAGTTTCCCGTAACTAAACCTATAGTTTGCCGTAACTAAAGTGCCACTTTGCCGTAACCAAACCTAAGGTTTTCCGTAACCCAACTAAGGGTTTTCCGTAACCTTACTTTTTCTTTAAGTATTTTGCCAGTTCCGAACCATTGGCGCGAAGTCCCTTGGCCATCGACTGGGCGTTCATCTGTGCACCCAGTTTTGAGGCATGCGTGTGGTCTTTCTTGAAGTATTTGGCACCGGCCTTCTCTTTGATCTGTGCTATTTTAGCTTGCGCTTTTGCCTTGTCGGCAGGCAACTTCTTCACACTGAACTTCTTGTCGAGAAAGTCGGCCGAGATATTGTGCATATCCACAAACTCTACGCCGGTTTCAGCCACCACCTCGCGATACCATTTACCATAGGAGTCGTCGCGACGCTCCACCTTTCCACCGGGCCACTCGTTGCGTGGCGTCAGCGACACCAGAATGGGTGTGGCACCCTTCTCGCGTACGTCGTCAATCATCTTTTTCAGATACCAGCCAAACGAGTAAACCACCTCGTAGGTGTCGTTGTCCAGATGATAGACGTGCAGGGTGTCTTTGGTGCCGGGAATCACGCCACGAGCTTTGGCGTCGGTGATGGGACAGATGTCGTTGTGGCCAAACTGGATAGTCACGAAGTCGCCAGGCTGCAGCGAGTTGTAAACTTTATCCCACAGTCCCTCGCGAATGAACGAACGTGTAGAGCGTCCGGCACGTGCCGCGTTGACCAGCGTAATCTTAGATTCGTCAAAAACAGTGGCGGCCTGTGTAGCCCATCCCCACATGCCGTCTTCCTCCTTGTCGGCATTCTTCACGGTAGAGTCGCCCGTGAAGAAGACAGCTGGCTTTCCGCTGCTGCGATCCACGCGATAGACCTCGGGCTCTACGTTTTTCATCATGGCCTGCAGGGGCTTCAACTGTGGGTTCTGGCTCTGCCATAGGCCCTCTGCTGCTGAGCGGGCATTCATCTCTGCGCCAAACTTCGAGGTGTGTATCTTATCGCCCAGGAAGTGGTACTGCTCTTTCCAGTGACTATAGCTGTCTAGCTTCTGTCCGCTGATCTCGTTCAGATCGACGTATGGTACCCCTTCTACGGCAGCCATGTAGGCTGCCCACATAGAGTGGGGCTTGCGTACAATCTTGCCTTTATCATCGTAGGCATCGCGAGGCGTCAGCGACATCAGAATGGGATTGGCACCCTTGGCTCTGATTTCCGAGATGTAGCGATGCAGGTAAGCACCGTACGAATAGACGGTATCTGTTTTCTGCGTGCGCTGGTTGAAGCCGATGTACAGTGTGTCGGGGTCAACGCCGGGAATCACGGCGCGTGCACGCTTCTTGTCGAAGAACTCGCCATTGTCGTTGTGGCCGATAGACACGATGACCCAGTCGCCTGGTTTCAGTGCCTCGCGAACGGCGGGCCACAGGTCGGTATAGAACGTACGTGTGGACATGCCGCCCAGTGCCTGGTTCTCTACCGTAATCTTGGTCTCGTCAAAATATTTGTTGGCATAGTAGCCCCAGCCCCACTGACCGTTAGAGCCATCGCCCTTGGTGCCATTGCGCATCGTGGAATTACCGATGAGATACAGCACGGGGTTATTGCCTTTGCGACTGCTGCCGGGCGCGGGGCGCGACATCAGAGCCTTGGCGATAGAGTCGGGGGTGTTGTCCACCACCTTGTTGACATCTTCAATAGGGTCGGGTAGGTTGTCGAAGCCTTGCGCCGAGGCCGAAAGACCCAGCAGCAGGGCTGTCATCGTAGAAAATAGTTTCGTTGTCATTGTAGCTTGTAATAATATGATTGTATAGGCTGCAAAGGTACTAATTTTTTTCGACTAACCATGTCATTAATCAGTTTTTTTCGTATCTTTGCAACCGAGAACTAATAATACATAATGTCTTTTCACAATGAAAAAAGTATATAAGGCACACATCCTTTTTACAAAGGAAAAAGACCGTTTCGAAGTCTATGAAAATGGTTATATAGCAGTGGAAGATGGTTACGTGCTGGGCGTGGCAAGCCACTTGAAGGACCTGAACTGTCCCGATGCCGAGGTCATCGATTTTGGCGACAAGCTGCTCATCCCTGCCATGAACGATATGCATGTCCATGCACCTCAGGTGCACAATCAGGCTGTGGCCATGGACTTGGAGTTACTGCCATGGTTGCAGAATTACACCTTCCCCGAGGAAGCCAAGTATGCCGATGTGAAGTATGCCGAGCGTATGTATCGCCGCTTCCTCCACACACAATGGCTCTTTGGCACCATGCGCAGCGTGGTCTTCGGCACCATTCATACCGAGAGCACCCGCTGTCTGATGCAGCTCTATCAGGAGGCAGGCATGGGCGCCATGGTGGGTAAGGTAGCCATGAATCGTAATTGTCCCGACAATCTCTCTGAGGATGTCGATGCCTATATCGAGGGCATGGAACAGCTGATTAAGGACTTTTCTCCCCTCGCCTCTGGGAGAGAGGCCGGGGGTGAGGTGCCATCTCTTGTCCGTCCCATCATCACGCCCCGATTTGTGCCTTCGTGCACGCCCGAGTTACTTCGCGCCTGTGGCCAACTGGCGCAGCAGTACCAGTTGCCGGTGCAGTCGCACCTGTCAGAGAATACCTCCGAGATTGCCTGGGTGCAGGAACTGGAGCCTGAAAGCGAAAGCTATGGCGATGCCTACAACCGCTATGGACTCTTCGGACAGACGCCCACCATCATGGCCCACTGCGTGTGGACGCATGGAAAGGAACTGGAACTGATGAAGCGTAATGGCGTGATGGTGGCTCATTGTCCTACGTCCAACTTCAACTTGTCGTCGGGTTTGGCGCCTATCCGTTCGTTGCTCGACGAAGGTCTGCGCATCGGCCTTGGCAGTGACATCAGCGGTGGTCACGACCTCAACATGTTCCGCATGTTGGTCTATGCCATCCAGGTCAGCAAGATGCATTATCAGCAAGACCACAGCAAGGCATTCCTCACATTGCCCGAAGTGTTCTGGATTGCCACCAAGTCGGCAGGTTCCTTCTTCGGTAAGGTGGGTAGTTTCGAGCCCGGCTATGAATTCGATGCTCTAGTCATCGACGATGCCGTGCTCTATCCTTCCGAGTATTCTTTACTACATCGTCTTGAGCGTTTCATCTACGTAGGCGATGATCGCCAGATTATTCACCGCTTCTGTCGTGGTCAAGAGGTAGCCGAGCCAAAGGTGCTGTAAACAGCATGATACTTTTGTAGATATATCAATCAACATAGTTTTAACATCAAACCTAATTGAGACAATGAAGAAAAATGTACTTAAAATGGCAGTAGCTGCTCTGTTTGCTACTACTCTTACAAGTTGTGTTACTATTAATTCAGGCGCAAGTATCTCTAACGATACCATCGGTTCCAAAGTAGGCGAAGCAAAGTCGAGCATCATTCTTGGTCTTTGGTCGTCTAAGGGTGAGCAGAATGATATCAAAAAAGCCGCACAGAACGGTGGCATTACCAAGATCCATCAGGTGGAATATGTGGACAAGAGCATCCTTTTAGGCCTTGTTATCAATCATACCACCAAGGTTTACGGAGAATAAGACCAATCAGTCTAAAATAAAGGCGTCATCATCCGAATGGAAGATGACGCCTTTATTGTTATAAAAAGAGGAGCATGCTCGAAATAGAACATGCTCCTTTTTGATATGGAATGCTTATCCGCGGGATGCGGATAGGTTATTGCTTTTACTCAGCCTCTTTCTCTGCAGCGCGGAAGCTCTCAAGGTCTTCTACGCGGAAGTTCTTGATGTAGGCAGCCTTACCGCAAACGTTCTCCTCGGTCATGCGAACATAGACGTTGGCACTCTTCTTGAAGAGCTCGGGAGCCTTGCTGGCATCGCGGATAATGAGCAGACTCATTACCAACTCAGCAGTCATATCGTAGAGACGACGAGCCAGGAAGTCGTGTGCATCCTGATTGTCGAGAGCCTTCACGTTGGCCAAAGCCTCCTCGTAAACGGGGATGAGCTTCTCAACACGAGCCTTCAGACCAGCTACGCAGTCGCAGCACTCGATGCTTGCAGCCATCTCCTTGATGTTCTGGAGCATGGTGCCGTTGGTGATGTAACGGATAGCAGCTACAACCTGCAACTGAGTGGTACCCTCGTAGATAGAGAAGATACGTGCGTCGCGGAACAGACGCTGGCTCTTGTACTCCATGATGAAACCTGAACCACCGTGGATGCTGATAGCATCGTAAGCGTTCTGGTTGGCATATTCAGAGTTCATACCCTTAGCCAGAGGTGTGAAGGCATCAGCCAAGCGCTGGTACTTCTTCAACTCCTGCTTCTCCTCGGGAGTGAGCTTGCGGTCGCGCTCGATATCCTCGAGGCACTTGTAGATATCTACATATGCGGCTGTCTCGTACAGCAGTGAACGACCAGCATCGAGCTTAGCCTTCATGCGAGAGAGCATATCGTAAACAGCGGGGAAGTTGATGATAGCCTCACCAAACTGCTGACGCTCTTTAGCGTAAGCCAGACCCTCGTTGTAAGCCTCCTGTTCAACGCCTACACTCTGAGCAGCGATACCCAGACGGGCACCGTTCATCAGAGCCATCACATACTTGATCAGACCCAGACGAGTGCTACCGCAGAGCTCTGCCTTCGCGTTCTTATAGGTCAGCTCACAGGTGGGTGAACCATGGATACCCAGCTTGTGCTCGATGTGACGAACGTCAACACCGCCCTGGCGCTTGTCGTAGATGAACATAGACAGACCACGTCCGTCCTTGGTGCCCTCCTCAGAACGAGCCAGCACGAGGTGGATGTCGCTATCACCATTGGTGATGAAGCGCTTCACACCATTCAGGCGCCAGCAGTTCTCCTTCTCGTCGAAGGTGGCCTTCAGCATCACGCGCTGCAGGTCAGAACCAGCATCAGGTTCGGTCAAGTCCATAGACATACCCTCACCAGCGCAAACGCGGGGGATATACTTCTGACGCTGCTCCTCGCTACCAAACTCATAGAGGGTATCGATACAGCTCTGCAAGCTCCAGATGTTCTGGAAACCGGCATCGGCAGAGGAAATCATCTCAGACAGCATAGAGAACACAGTGTTAGGCAGGTTCAGACCGCCGTAACGACGAGGCATAGAAACACCCCACAGACCAGCCTTACGGGTGGCGTCGATGTTCTCGTAAGTCTTAGAGGCGTAGATCATACGGCCGTTCTCGAGGTGTGGACCTTCGAGGTCAACGCTCTCAGAGTTTGGTTCGATGATATTGGCAGCCACGTCGCCTGTGATGTCGAGAATCTGCTTGTAGTTCTCGATGGCATCAGCCAAGTCAACGGGAGCGTAATCGTACTTCTTGGCATCTTCAAAGTTGCGTTCCTTGAGCTCAACGATGCGCTTCATCAGAGGATGGTTCAGATAGAACCCAATCTCTGGGTGATCACTATAATAGTTTGCCATGATTTATTTCGAATTTTGCTTGTAATACTTAATGAGTTTGGGAACTACCTCCTCGACAGTGCCGTTGATGACATAGTCGGCGATGCGGTTGATAGGAGCATCGGGATCAGAGTTAACGCTGATGATGATACCAGAGTCCTGCATACCAGCGATGTGCTGAATCTGTCCAGAGATACCACAGGCGATGTACACCTTGGGGTGAACGGTAACACCAGTCTGACCAATCTGACGGTCGTGGTCGAGCCAGCCAGCATCTACAGCAGCACGGCTACCACCTACCTCACCATGGAGCACCTTAGCGAGCTCGAACAGCATGTCGAAGTTCTCCTTAGAGCCTACGCCGTAACCACCAGCTACTACGATAGGAGCACCCTTCAGGTTGTGCTTGGCAGCCTCTACGTGGTGGTCGAGCACCTTCACTACGAAAGCCTCGGGGCTTACGTACTTGCTTACCTCAGGGTAAACAACCTCGTTCTTAGCCTTACCATCATAGATAGCCTTCTGCATCACGCCAGAGCGTACAGTAGCCATCTGAGGACGGTGGTCGGGGTTCACGATGGTAGCCACGATGTTACCACCGAAGGCAGGACGAATCTGATAGAGCAGATTCTCATATACCTTGTTATTCTTCTTATCCTCGAAAGGACCAATCTCCAGCTCTGTGCAGTCGGCAGTCAGACCAGAGGTCAGTGATGACGATACACGTGGACCGAGGTCACGACCGATGACGGTAGCACCCATCAGACAGATCTGTGGCTGCTCCTCCTTGAAGAGGTTCACCAAAATATCAGTGTGGGGAGCTGAGGTGTAGGGGAACAGGTCCTTGGCGTCGAAAACAAACAGCTTGTCAACACCGTAAGGCAGAATCTGATCCTCCACCTTACCCTTTATGTCGGTACCGGCAACAATGGCGTGGAGCTCTACGTTCAGTTCATTGGCGAGCTTACGACCCTTGGTCAGCAGCTCCTGAGATACTTCCTGTACCTGAGTACCTTCAATTTCGCAATATACAAATACGTTGTTCATATCTCAATTAACCAATAATCTTTTCGTCCAACAATTCTTTGATCATACCCTCGATATCAGCATCAGAAGCCGTCAAAGTCTTCGACTCCTTAGCCTGGAACACGATGTTCTTGATGGCCTTCACCTTGGTGGGCGAACCACTCAGACCGCACTGGGCTACATCGCCATCCACATCGGCTACGCTCCACTGGTTCAGTGTCAGGTAGGGACGCTCCTCGTAAAGGTTGTCGTAGGCAGTACCCTCGGCAGGACGCTCCATAGGACAGGTAGCGCGCTTGTACTTCATCACCAGCTTAGCGTTCTGAGGACGACAGGGAGCTGCACTTCCGTTCACGGTGATCACTACTGGCAGCGGAGCCTCTACAGTCTCTACACCACCGTCGATCACGCGCTTGATAGTAGCTTTGCCATCTTTCACTGAGAGCACCTCCTCAGCATAAGTCACCTGGTTGAGGCCCAGCTTCTGAGCCACCTGAGGACCTACCTGAGCAGTATCACCATCGATAGCCTGACGACCACCGATAACGATATCTACATCGCCTATCTTCTTGATGGCAGTAGCCAGTGCATATGATGTAGCAAGGGTGTCGGCTCCGGCAAACAGACGGTCGGTCAGCAACCAACCCGTGTCAGCGCCACGATAAAGACCCTGACGGATAATTTCGCCTGCACGTGGAGGACCCATGGTGAGGATTCCAACTGTTGAGCCTGGGTTCTGCTCCTTCAGGCGAAGGGCCTGCTCCAAGGCATTTAAATCTTCTGGATTGAAGATGGCGGGCAAGGCGGCACGGTTTACGGTTCCTTCTGCGGTCATTGCATCCTTACCCACGTTTCGGGTGTCTGGCACTTGTTTGGCCAGTACAACAATCTTTAAAGCCATAATATATTAATGTATATAAAACTATTTGTTCAAAATTTTGCGGGTGCAAAGATACGTTATTTCTATCATTTAACAAAGTAAAAAGTATAAAAATTGCACAAACGTTCCTTTATCGTGCACATTTTAGGGGTTTTGTGCAAAAAAAAGAGAGATGTATTACTACACCTCTCTCTTGTATAAATATTAAAAACGCTTTCCCTTATACCAGATGTGCAATCAGGTCTTCGCGGTCGCCTGGCAGCATGTCGATGACAGGAATTTCAATCATCGTGTAGCATCCTGGCTCCTGTTTCATAGAAGCGCGAGCCACGTTGACCAACACCTGACCAGTCAGGGCAGGGTTGTTGATGCTCATGTTGAACTCCAGGCGCTGGTTCTGAGTCTTGCCGCTCACGCCCTTGCGCACCAAGTTCACGCCGTGACCCATGTCGCGAACGTCGTCAACGCTCTCAACCTGGAACACGTGAGTCTCGTCGCTGGCAAAGTAGGGGTCAGCCTTGATAGCAGCTGTCACCTCGTCCAGGCTTGCACCATCTTCCAGCTCAACATATACCATGCGGCGGTGGATGCCCTCACCCAAGGGGATGGTCATTGAAAGGGCATTCTTAACGCCAGCCTTTGAGCGCACGCATACGCTGTGTCCCATAGACATACCAGGACCAAAGTTAGTGTAGCTCAGACCTTTAGGAGCCAAGCTCTGCATCAGTGTGCGAACGATAGAGTCTGAACCTGGGTCCCATCCGGCAGCGATGACGCTCACGGTGCCCGTCTTTTTGTTCAGTTCCATCAGGTTGCGACGATAGTCGCGAATCATGGTGTGTATGTCAAATGAGTCCACTGTGTTGATGCCCAGTGGCAGAATTTGTTTGGCATATTCCTCGCACGAACGGGTAGGTGTGGCCAGGATGGCTACATCAACGTCCTTCAGTTCTTTGATGTCCTTAACGACTTCATACTGTGCCAGTTCGGCTGGCTTATCTTGTGCACCATTTCTGCGCACGATACCTGCTACTTCGAAATCGGGGGCTGCTTCGAGTGCCTCCAAGGCGTAGCGACCAATGTTGCCGTAACCAACTACGGCTGCTCTGATTTTTTTCATTGTTCTTTTGTGTTGTGAGTATAAAACTGGGTGCAAAAGTACTACTTTTTTCTTGAATAGCGCGACTTGTGGATAAAAAAAATATTAAAATTCTTTTGGACGCACGTCTTGAAAAGCACGCTCAGTCGCTGTTTATTACAATAATAATGTATACTTATAAAAAAATAATGTCGAAAAAAGTTTCGTATTCAAAGTAAAAGTAGTAACTTTGCACCCGTTAATTTCGTAAACCAAACCTAGTGATTATTAATTACTTCGATTGTATATAGTTTTTTTTAAGATGAAAAATTTTTTTATAGCATGTGCAGCAATCCTTTCATTTACGGCTTGCTCAAATGAGAAGGACCTTTTTGATCCGGCTAACATCGAACAAAAACAAAAGATGTCGTATGCAGACCAGTTCGAAACTAAGTATGGAGAAATCAGCCAAGACAAAACATGGGATTTGACCGATTTTTCTGCATCACAGACTCGTGCTGCCTCTACAGGCACCCATGCCACGCTGGTTGACGGTCTGAGCTTTTACCTGGACTACAGAGTAGTGAGCAACCGCTTGCAAACAACCATGAATGCCCGTTCTAAGAACAAGTCGCTCTATGACGCTATCAAGACCTTCCTTCCCGACGGTCAGCAGCACACCGGTGTTCCCGTTGTGTTGACAGCTCCCAGCAACTCGTTCACTATCTATCCTGTCAGCGTTCAGGGTGCTTGGACTCACGACCTCTATGTGAAGGTTGGCGATGCCGCACCTGTTAAGGTCTATTCTAAGAACTGGACCGACTATTCACATGGCTTTGTCAATGGCGAAGGCTTGAAGGGCGTCTATACGCTCGTTGGCTTCTATCTGACCCAATATACAGACATGCCAGGTTTGCGCATCGAGGCTCCCGTTGGTACACCCATCGAGATCTATCTGGCCAATGTGAAAGATGGCAAAAACTCTAAGCCAACGGTTGGTACCTTCAACGGTCAGGCCATCTACGTAGAAACCACTGCAAAGCCTGAAGGCGTAGAGATGCACGACAATGCTATTGTCAAGTATATCGGTATTGAGGACAACAACGGCAATGGCTCGGACCACGACTACAACGATGTGGTTCTGGCCATCGTGGGCAATCCTGAAGTTCCCGAGGAAATCAAGGTGACCGACGATCAGTACGATGTCACTTCTAGCATCACTAAGCGTTATATGATTGAAGACCTGGGTAGCATTGGCGACTTCGACTTCAACGATATCGTTGTCGATGTGACCGAGACTGTCAAGTCAACCTATAAGAGAACACTGACCAACGGTGTGGTAACTTCCAACGAGCTGGTTGGCACCGAGAAAAAACAAAAGGCCGTTCTTCGTCACCTGGGTGGCGTGCTGCCTTTCCAGCTGACCATCGGTTCTACCGAACTGCCTGAGCGTAAGGGCGTTCTCGATGTAGATTTAGAAGAAGAGTACGAGGTTGAAGGCTGGGATCCCTATACCAACAACATCTCTGTCAAGGTTAGACAGCAAGACAACGTCTCTGTCTTTGTCATTCCATTCCCCAAGGCTGGTGAGGCTCCTATGATTATCGCCACATCAGACACCTGGAATTGGATGCCCGAGAAGCAGAGCGTGCCCAGAGATTGGTTCTACACCGACTTCTAAAGAATAAATTCACGCACTTTTGCGTGCAGAAACACAATAAACGGGCCTTGGTGCCCGTTTATTTTTTGTAGATTATTAATTAGTATTTCAGTATATGATTGAATATATCAAGGGAGAGTTGACCGACCTGACGCCAGCCTTGGCCACCGTCGAGGCAGCAGGCGTAGGCTACGGCATGAATATTTCGCTCAATACATTTAGTGCCATCCAGGGAAAAAAAGAGGTAAAGCTCTATGTCTATGAAGCCATTCGCGAAGATGCCTATGTGCTTTACGGCTTTGCCACCAAGAAAGAGCGCGAGATGTTCCAGCTCCTCATCACCGTCAGTGGCGTTGGTGCCAACACGGCACGCATGATGCTCTCAGGCATGAGCGTTAGCGAGTTGTGTGCAGCCATCTCTACGGGCAATGCTAAGCTCATTCAGAGCATCAAGGGCATTGGCAAGATGACAGCCCAGCGCATTATCGTTGATTTGCGCGATAAGATTGTGGCTCTGGGTATCACCAGCGAGATTCCCGCTGGCGGACAGATTGCCGCTCCCGTCAATAATGAAGTTCGCGACGAGGCAGTCTCTGCGCTCACCATGCTTGGCTTCGCACCTGCTCCCACTCAGAAGGTTGTGGTACAGATATTACAAGAACAACCCGCTCTACCAGTAGAGCAGGTTGTCAAATTAGCATTAAAACAGATAAAGTAATGCTAGCTATATAATCATTATCCCATTATCTCTTCGGCAAGCTTTGTCAGGTTCTGATAAGGCATGCCGCCTACGTGGCGATTGATGTTGCCATCCTTGTCAATGAAGAACAGGGTGGGTATCGACATGATTTTGGCAGCAAGGGCAATGCCTTGGTTCTTGTCCACATCTATCTTCAGTACCTTGAGTCGTCCTTCGTTCTCCTTGGCCAGTCGCTGCAACAGTGGTGCCATAGCCTGACAGGGTCCGCACCATGTGGCGTAGAAGTCAATCACTACCGGCGTATTATCTTCAAAATCGTATCCTCTCAGATACTGCTTGTAGTCTTTAATATTCTCCATAATTCTCAATCTTTTGGTTCTTTAATAATCTTTGTTCTGTGTTTCAGGTGCAAAATTACATAGAATTTGATAGACGTATGAATTATTTTATCTATCTTTGCATCGAAATTATCTATTAAAGCACCAATCATCATGACGCTTCAACAACTCCGCTATGTCGTAGCAATCGACCGCTATCGCAGTTTTGCCAAAGCTGCCGAGGCCTGTGCCATTTCCCAACCTACGCTGAGTGCGATGCTTGTGAAACTCGAAGAAGAACTGGATGTGCGCATCTTCGACCGTAGCAACAAGAGTGTCGTTCCCACCATTGTAGGCGAGAAGATTATCCGTCAGGCCGAGCGAGCCATTGCCGAAGCCGAGCGCGTGGCCGAACTGGTAGAAGAGGACAAGGGAGCCATTGCCGGCAGTCTCAACCTGAGTGTTGGTCCCACCATTGCACCGTATGTCTTGCCCCAGTTCATACGCCACTACATGGAAGACTATCCGCAGGTGAAGCTCAGCATCAAGGAGATGAAAGCCGAGCCCATGATGGCCGAACTGATGTTGGGCCATCTCGATGCCGGCATCGCCATTTGTGGCAATGCTCGTGCAGGCATTCTCGAGGTGCCCCTCTACACCGAGCGCTTCATGGTCTATCTCTCAGAAAACTGCTGGCGCAAGCTTCCCGTCTTCAAACCCGAGAACCTTGAGCACGAGAAGATGTGGATTATGAAAGAAGCCCAGTGCTTGCGCGATAGCGCTTTCAGCTTTTGCAAGGCGCGCACCAAGGGCAACCGCATCTACGAGGCAGGCAGCATCGAGACGCTCATCCGTATTGTCGACGAGAATGGAGGTTTCACCATCATCCCCGAGATGCATCTGCCTTTCCTTTCCGAGCGTCAGCGCGAGAATGTCCGTCGCATCGAGGGCGACTACCTCTCCCAGCGCCGTGTGTCGCTCTACATCCGCGAAGACTATATCCGTCAGTCCATGCTCAACACCATCACCAACACCCTTCTCCGCTTCATGCCCAAGGGAATGATGGAAGAACACATCGTTAAATATGGCATCAAGTTGTAATTTGTAGTCCTAAGATATATCATACAACTTTAATACATATAAAACTAACGGTTTAACAAAAGAACAAGAAAGAACGATGAAAACAAAATTTTAATGTTTTATCTTTGCCGGCAGAACTGAAAATAAAATGAACAGACGTTTTGCAGGCATGGTGATATGGCTAAAGCACAAAAGGAACTCCGTGAAAAAGAAGAAGCCTATCAGCGCCAATGGGATGTGCTTAAAGAAAAGGAGCCTGACTCGCAATAAATTCGTTGACGCAGGAACTATTAAAAGAAACTTTCCCCGCTCGTTGCTGAAATGAGCGGGATTTTTTGTACCTTTGCGCTTCAAAACATCAAGGAGGTAAAAAGATTACTATATGAAAGAAGACCAGTGGCAATGGCAGGAGCCAGGCACGGCATGGAAAGGCGTTTGTACTTATCATGTAACGTTGACGGTTCCGTCACGCCAGCCGTTGTTGGGCACATTGGTGATACCTCAGAACGACCCTTCGCAGGCACGGGTGGAGCGCACAGCATTGGGCAATGCCGTTATTGATGAGCTATATGTGATGTGCAAGCACTATCCCGCCATCCGCATTTACCAGTTTTGCCTAATGCCAGACCACCTGCATGCCATCATTCGGGTGACAAAGGTCATGGATACAAGCATACGCAGCGTAATTCGCGGATACTGGCAAGGGGTGAAAAAACTGGGCCGCGCATACACTTTGGCAGTTTCCACAGAAGCCAGCACTTCGGCATTTCCCAGCGAGTTAAGCACTTCGGCAGTTTCTCCCGAATCAAGCACTTTGGCATTTCCCAGCGAGTTAAGCACTTCGGCAGTTCCCCCCGAATTTAATTCGGGTACAACCCCCCAAAGAAAAACCACAGCGGAAGAAAGCGGCTGGGCTTTTCCTATTTTCACAGAGCGGCCATTTATTCGTCCTTTATCACGCTGCGGTCAGCTGCATACGATGATGCACTACGTGCGGATGAACCCTCAGCGCTTAGCCACGAAGCGCCTGATGCCAGGCTTCTTCAGAGTGCAAAAAGGCATCGTGATTGGTGACCGCAGCTTTGACTGTGTGGGTAACGTAGCCTTGCTGCATGTTGAGTCTTATGATGTGGTACATGTGCGCAGCGCATGGGTGAAGGCAGCGGAGCATGGCGACACTCAGACCCTTCGTGACTATATGAATAGCCGCGTGCTAAAGGCTCGCAAAGGAGTGCTGATGGTGTCGCCCTTCATCTCGCCACAGGAAAAGCAGGTGATGCAAGTGCTGATAAGCGAGCTGCACCCTTTCATCTTGCTTGCCGACAATGGCTTCCGTGATTATTACAAGCCATCCGATGCCCTCTTCGATGCTTGTGCAGCTGGTAGGGTGCTGATTCTATGTCCTTGGCCTTATGACGCCAGTAAACGTCACATCAGTCGCGCCGACTGCGTGAACCTGAATAATATGGCCGAGGAGCTTTGCATAGCAATGAACGACATCCATTAGTAGAAACTTCCCCCGCTTTTTGAAGAAATGGGCGAGGGGATTGAATTTGTATCAGGAATCTTTTTACACAAAGAGAAACGTCTCCTTTTTCAACTCGTCGAAGTTTATTGCTTCCGTTGTCAGAATTTAGGCCAATTGTCAAAGAATTTGGGGTGGAAGGACTGAATAATCATACAGATGATAACCCCTACTATGATGTACAGGAAGAAATCCCACCCCATAAATAGCCATCCGAAGAATAGTAATAAAATCCCCAAAATAAGTGTCATAATAATCCTCCCTTGGCATTCACGCCGTTATTGAAATAACCTGATGGATTTCTTTCACAAAGTCCTTTAGGCTGACGAAATTAGCGCCGAAGGTAACTCGCCAGTTGAATGCCTTTAAAGGATACTCCATGAAGTTCCTGACCTCTATATCGCCATTTACGCTAACATAGTCGAGAATATTCTTCAGGTATCTTTCTTGTTCTGACGTCAGGTTGTTGTCGTTGATAAACTTCTGATATATCTGGAGGGCTTTCTTCCTGTCTATGCCATTGACAACACGAATGAATGCAGCCACATTGGTTTTATATGGATGTCCCTCTGCCAGTTCGTCAAACTCTTCACGACTGCCCAGTTCTTCAAAGAATACTCGCTCCAGTTCTTTGAAGTCCGCTGCTGTCAACTGCTCAAACTGCTGTATCTTCTGGAGTGTTGGATTACCTGTATTTTGTGCCAGATAGTCTACCACTCTCTGCTTGTAAGAAGTACGGATCACTGCATCTTCTCCTCCCTCTACTGTGACGTAGGGGTCTTCAATGTCAATAATAAACTTCTCCTTCTTCCTGGTACCCTCCAGCAGCTTTATCAGGTCTCTCAGTTCTGTTCTTACTCCCTCAAGACTGTCAAGGCTCTCGTTCGCCCAGAATGGTGGTTGCTGAACCTGTCGGATGGTGTCTAGATGCTTCATCACAGCAGGTATGGAGCCTTTCTTTTCCAGATGAGCTGCCACATTGACTACCACCTGCCTAAACTGTCCCACACGAACTGTAGAGTCGATATGAGCCAACTGCAGGTGAAGCATGATGACGTCGAATTTCTTTGCCGATTCGTCATCATCATCTTGTGGTATCAGCTTCCCTATTTCCTTCAGGCGCAAGACATCTACCTCTGAGAGATAAGTCCATTTCTCCTTATCACGGAATGGCTCTATGATGTTCCAATAGGAACGGGCATCCTTCCGCTCTTTCACAATGCCGTTTACCTGTTGATGCAGAAGCACCTTCAGGTCGTCATGCATCTGCTTGTCAAATGCCTTCTCCTGATGCTCAGCACTTTGCAGTTCCTTTGCTATATCCAGTCGCAGCGAGAAGAGTCGTTCTGTCAACGACTTGCTGTTTGAAGCATCTATGCCATCAGGTTTCTTAGAGAAATAATCGAAGTTGCCACACCAGTCAAAAATATAGAAGCATTCCTTGTTCTTACCCTCTCCGAAGAGGTCAGGACAAAGGCGAGTACCTCGACCTATCATCTGCTCAAACTTTATCTTCGACTTCACAATCTTAAAGAAGACCAAGTTCAATACTTCCGGTACATCAATACCTGTGTCGAGCATATCCACGCTGACAGCTATCTGAGGCAGGCTTTCCGCAACCTTGAATTTTGCTATCAACTTATCGTGGTACTTCACCTGATTGTCTATCAACTGGCAATAGTCTGCTCCACGATTGGGGAATAGTGCGTGGAAGCGTTCCACTATTCTCTCAGCATGTTTATGATTATAGGCAAAAATGATCGTCTTTCCTATATCCTCGCCACTCTTAATCTTCAAGCCGTTTTCCATCAGTTCTGACAATACATTGTCTATCGTATCGTCATTGATGAGGTAACGGAATATCTCGTTTCCTTCTATGTCTCGATGGTATTCCGCATTGGGGTCGATGCCCTTCAGCATCTTCTCGTAATCCCACACCTTTTCCAGTTCCTCTCGCTGTTCTGGAGTCAGTTCGTCATACTTGATGCCTTTGTTGATCATCTTCGAGTGATGGCGCTTTGCCTTGTAAGCCACAAGGTATCCGTCATTTACTGCCTCGTCAAAGGTATATTCAAAGTTGGGCTCGTTCTCCAGTTCCAGCAATCGGAAGGTGTTCTTGTCTATCTCGTCACGAGGTGTTGCTGTCAGACCTATCAATAACGAGTCGAAGTATTGGAAGATGGCTCCATACTTTCCGAATACAGATCTGTGGGCCTCGTCTATGATAATCAGGTCAAAATGCCCCACGCTGAACTTCACATCATACTCATTGATGTAGTTGATCATCGTCTGGTATGTGGAGAATATGAATCGAGCCTCCAAGTCAGGCTCATCATCGTCTGACAGTGAAGCCATCGACTCACTAGGCAACAGCTTTTCAAAGTTACCTCTTGCCTGACCCACCAATTCTGTTCTGTCGGCAAGGAACAACACGTTCTTGATCCAGTCATTGTTTGACAGCAGCTTGCAGAGCGAAATGCTGACGCGTGTCTTTCCTGTACCAGTAGCCAGCACCAGCAACCCACGACGATGCTTCATGTTGAGCCATTCCACGAGGCTCTTGATGGCCGTCTTCTGATAAGGTCTGTCAGTAATCGTCTCGTCTATGGTCAAGTCCTTGATGTCGGCCCTGCCACGTTTCTGCATGATATATTCCAGGTCGTCATGACTATGGAATGATATGACATCCCTGTCAGGATATCCCAAGCCGTCAATAACCTTTGTCACATAACCATTGGTATAATATATGACAGGCCGAATGCCATATTTCTTTTCCAGACAGTCGGCATACAGTATGGCCTGTGCTCTGCCTTTTCCTGCACTCTGTATGGTACTCTTAGCCTCTACGACTGCCAAAGGCTTTCCACCCCTGCTAAACAGTACATAGTCGCAATAGCCCTTTCCGCTTGGTGTTGGCATACCTTCCACCTCAACCTCTATGCAAGCCTTTCCTCCCTGTATATCGCCCTTTACTGTCAGGATGTCCCACTTTGCTTCATTCAGCATATAGTCTATGAGACATCTTCTTGTCACTGCCTCGCTGGCAAGCGACTCCTTGGGTGTCTCTACAGGCTTGACAGGGTTTTCTATCACCTCCTTGGGCACGCTGTCAACAACCTCTTGCGACACTTCTGGCTCAGGAGAAGTTAATACCTGCATTCCTGGCAGCACTTGTGGCACCAAGGTAGCATCAAAGGCTGCTATGTTCTTCATCGCTTTCCAACGATACAGGAAGCCCTCCACCACATAGAACAGGGCTCTCAAGCAGATGAAGGCATCATTCTTCTTGATCTCCTGTGTTCCAGTATGAGAAGCATAGTTGCCAAACTTTTTGACGGTATAGATGTTCTTCTCAAATTCCCAGTCATAGTTGATGAAGGCATCCATCTCCGGATGCTTCAGCATATCGTTAAGTGATTCCTTCTGCTCCACCTTGGCTGATGCCATCGCGAGATGGTGCTTCACCAGCCATTCCAATGCCTTGCGGGCATTAGTAGCAGACTCCTCAGGATAAGAGTTCTGAAATATTTCTGCCTTATCGCAATATGCATGCAGTTTGCTAAAGCTCGGAATATGTTGAGCTAATAGTTGGATAAAGTCGAAATTCTTCATATCACTTAATTTTTAGTCAAACCAACACTTAACGTTTTTAGTCAAACCAATACTGCATTCTTGATGCAAGCAATGTTTCAAGGTCTTTTATCGTAGAACTGATTTGCGCCTTCTGCTGCTCAATCAACTCTATCCTCTTTGCAAATTCTTGCTGGAGAGAAAGAGGAGGGAGAGGAAGGGACTTCTTGCCAAGTTCCTTAGCTGTTATCGCCATTTGAACACAATTACCATTTGTGTTTTCATTTGCGACTATCTTCACAAGCATATACTTGAAATAGGTTGAATTATAAGCATCCTCTTTTATTCTTATCTTCATCAATGACGGATGAATGATTCCTCTAGGTGCATCTATTGGTAACTGATATAATTTGCCTATCGTACCACGACAACTCATAATGAAATCACCACCCTTAACTTCAAACCTTCTTAATGAGTTATACTTTTCTTCATTGATAAAATGATTCTCTAAATCAAGTCTACCTTGAATGGCGTGTTTTTGCTCATAAACCATACAAAATGCATCTATCTTCTCAACATAAGAATCTACTTTTAGAGCACTACCAAAAGGTCCCAAGAACATTTCTTGTACATTATCACTTAGATTCTTCACTTCCCATCCTTTTTCATTTTCGATGGGGTCACCAAACATATCATAGAATATGCTTTGAGCAAGACTGTCGAGGTCACTCAACTGAGCCTTCTTTAGGCTTATCAGCTCATTAATCTTGTCAAGCTCTGCAACTATAGATTGCTGCTCGGGAAGAGAAGGAATAGGGATAATATATCCACTTACACTTGTAGCAGAAAGATTAGGTTGAGAGCTTCCGTTATTACTTTTGTATATACAAGAAGATATAAAGGAACTATTGAGATAATGGAATAGATATTGATTATATACATCGTTGCATCTAATTATTACCAAAGAAGAGGCAATAGCACCTTGTGCTACACCTTTTACGATGGCTTTCTTGCCCAATGAACCTCTTAAACAAAACAGAATATCTCCATCTACTATTTTTCCAGAATTAAGACTATTATATTTATTTTCTGTAATATAATTCATGGAATCAAAATCTATCTCGCCATCCATAATATGGCCTGCATTGATAAAAGGTATACCTTTATCAACAAAATCTTTCTGTGAAGGATAATTCTTACCTCTATCACCATTGATAAAAGTAGCTATATCTCCCAATTTCTTATATGTCCACCCTTCTCTCATAGCTCGTCTTCCTCAATAATATTATCAAATCGAGTTTTGGCAGCCTCAAGAGATTTCTGAATCTGCTGCATCAGCACATGGCGTGGAGGCAATTCTGTAAGATACTTCGCCACCTTAATGCCAGCCTTGTCGAGTTGCAGCAGTTCTATTTGTTCATCGCTGCCCTCTGTGCACAGCAATAAGCCCAACGGTGTTTCTTCGCCTGGTTCCATCTCGTGTGCTTCCAGCCAGCGCAGATAGAGTTCCATCTGGCCCTTGTATTGCGCTTTGAAACTGCCTAATTTGAGATCAATCGCAATTAATCGATGCAGACGGCGGTGGTAGAACAACAAATCAAGATAAAAGTCCTGCCCGTCGATGATCATTCGTTTTTGACGTGCCACGAAACTGAATCCATTACCCAACTCGATGATGAACTGCTCAAGGTGGGCAATCAAACTGTCTTCAAGGTTCTTTTCGCTGTACATTCCTTTCAGTCCTGTAAACTCCAAGAAATACGGGCTCTTGAAAACAAGGTCGGGAGACATTACATTGTCATCGCGCAGAGTGGATAGCTCTTTCTTAATGAACTCGTCAGGTTTGCCGCTGATGGCTGTGCGCTCAAAGAGCATACCATCAATCTCTTTGCGAAGGTGACGTATACTCCATCTTTCAGAAGATGCTAACGTAAGATAGAATTCACGTTGAAGATCGTCCCTAAGAGGCAAAATCTCTACGAAATGAGACCATGACAATTGTTGCGACGCTGTCGCAACAATTTGCTTATCAGGAAACAATTTTGCAAATTTCATCATCCTCGTGAGGGAACTCTTTTCAAATCCCTTCTCCCCATACTCCGCCTGCAATTGTTGCGACACTGTCGCAACAATTTGTTTTCCATATTCAGCACGCTGATTATCAAGCACTTCACGATTGATACGCTCACCTATATGCCAATACATCATGGTCAATTCGTAATTGGCAGTAGCGGCTACATGACCACGTGCCTGCTCAATAATCTGACGCAAATCTTGTATCATAGATTGTGTCGACACTGTCGCGACAATTGTATTGTTCTTCTGTTCCATCTTCATTTCCCTTCTCTCATTCTGTCTCTCCGTTGGTTTCTTTAAACTCAGCAATCCACTCTCTCACTTTTGCCTGCAACAAATTTTTGTCTGGCAAATAGAGCTGATATTGCGTAGCATAGATATTAGCATCCTTGGGCAGGGTCAGTTCTACCAATGCTTCTTTCTTGCTCTCACAAAGCAGTATGCCGATGGTAGGTTTCTCATAGTCCTGCTTCACAAATCGATCATAGTAGTTGACATACATCTGCATCTGACCGAGGTCTTGATGAGTCAGCTTGTCTGCCTTTAAATCTATCAGCACATAGCATTGCAACAGACGATTATAGAAAACCAAGTCAACGTAGAAGTTCTCTTCTTCAAATGTGAATCTCTTCTGGCGTGCCTCGAAAAGGAATCCCTTTCCCAATTCAAGGAGAAACTGCTGCATCTTGCTGATAATAGCATTCTCTAACTTACTCTCAGAATATGCAGAGTCGGGCTTTAATCCTAAGAACTCTAAAGTCAGCGGGTCTTTTATGATGTCCGAAGGCTTCTCTATGGTTTGTCCCTCTTTTGCCAATCTCATCACCTCATCCTTGTTGCGACTCAGAGCCAAACGTTCATAGAGGCTACTGCCTACCTGACGAGAGAGTTGCCGCACACTCCATTGCTGTTGCGCACATTCTATTTCATAGAAACTACGAGCATCGGGATTCTCAATCCGCATAAGAATAAGATAGTGGCTCCATGAAAGAGAGAAATTGGGGCAATAGTGTTGCTCCTTTCCAGAAACAGAGGTATGGGGGGCATAATCAATATCGTCTACACTGTTGACGATATTCAATTTCGTCTGCATTGTGGACGAAATCTGCCTTGAAGAATATACCCGATAAAACTTTCTGCATTTATCCAATGTTTCTACAGACCAACCATCACCAAAGCGTTCAGTCAAACGGGATGATAAAACTTTCAGAACCTGCTTTCCATACTCGGCACGTGACTTGCCCTTCTGTTCGTCTTCAACAATATATAGTCCAATGTGATATTTGGTATAAACCTCTGCCACATTGATTGTCGTAGCAACATGTCTGCGGGCCTGATTTATGAGTGCAGATACCTTCTCAAAGAGGGCATCTATACGAGCTGTTTCTTGTATTTCGTTCTTCTGTGCCATCATCATTCCCCTTTCAACATCTTATACAGTTCGCTATATCCCTTCAGGTATTCTCCTTCTGTCTTTTCAAGACGAGTAAGGATGTCTGCAATGGGTTCGTACTCTACCTTCTCCCTCTCTATCTCCTTGTACTTGTTGATAGAAAGGTCATAGTTGTTCTGGCGAATCTCTTCCACAGGAACAAAGAAACTCTGCTCCTTGCGACTGCGAGACTCTTCGGCCTTCAGGTTATGGTAGCGAGATACCACATCAGGAATGTCATTCTCGCTGATAGGGCTTCGCTTATCGTCAAGACTGAAGCCATCAGCCTTCATGTCGTAGAACCACACCTTGTCAGTGCCACCACTATTCGTCTTTGAGAAGACTAGAACGGCAGTACTTACTCCAGCGTAAGGCTTGAAGACGCCACTGGGCATAGAGATAACAGCCTTCAGCTGCTGGTTGTCTACTATCTCCTTACGAATGGCAATATGGGCTTTGCTGGTGCCAAACAATACGCCATCAGGAACAATGCTGGCACAACGGCCACCAACCTCCAAAGAGCGCACAAACTGAGCAAGGAACAAGAGTTCTGTCTTGCTCGTATTGGCATAGGCCAGAATCTTCTTGTTGACGTTGCCCTTGTCCAGACTGCCAGCGAAAGGAGGATTTGCCATGATGAGCGTATAGCAACTCTGATCATCGTTCTGTTCTGACAACGAGTCGCGCCAGGCCAGTTCTGGAGCAGTAATGTCATGAAGCAGCAGGTTCATGGCACCTATACGAAGCATCGTCTGGTCTGTATCGTAACCATTAATCATCGATGTCTTCATGTGATGAACTTCTTCTGCAGCATACATGGCTGTCCCATAGTTCTCCTTGATATACTTTACAGCCTCAACGAGGAAACCTGCACTACCCATTGCGGGGTCGCAGATATAGTCTTTGGGCGTTGGCTCCATCATCTCCACAATCATGCGGATGATGTGGCGAGGAGTACGGAACTGACCATTAGTGCCTGATGCTGCCATCTTGCCAAGGATGTATTCATAGACATCGCCCATAGCATCACGATTGTTCATGTCTAGGGCATCTACACCATCTACAACCTTTGTCAGCGTGCGAGCATTGGGGATAAGGAATATGGCAGACTTCATATAGCGACTGTAGGCACTTTCCTCACCTGTTCCGATATGCTTGATGAACTCAAACACACTTTGGCGAACAATCTTAAACATGTTGTCAGACCCGAAGTTCTTAAACACATGCCAACGAAGATTCTCGTATGGGACACCCTTCTTCTCTTCATCCGAAATAGCCTCAGGATTCACCCAAAGCTGTCCGTCGAGGAATGTGGGATTCTGGACTTCTGCACCCCAGTCGCGAGCATTCTCCTCTTCTTGCAGCTGCTTGTCATCGAGCAACTTCATGAAGAAAATATAGGTCATCTGCTCCAATACTGTTATGGGATTAGTAATACCTGCCACAAAGAAGGTATCCCATATCTGGTCAATCTTATTCTTTATCTCGCCTGTAATCATATTTCCTATTATAGTCGGTAATTCATTCTTTCTGCAAAAATATAAATAATTCTCTTAATACGCAAATGTCACACGAGTATTATCCTCATTCAACGTTATTTTACGCTTCTCTATGCAGGTTTCCTGCAAAGGCGAGATTATTTTTTTTCCTGCGATTCTCTTTTTCCTTCATGGTGCAATTTTGACAATATGCAACTATGGCCTTCATTTCTTCCTTATCTCTTTCCTTTATCGTGGGACACCAATGGAGTATATTTAGAAGATTCAGTAGAATGCTTTTGTTTAGATACGGTACTACATTACTTACAATGTCCTGATGTACTGTTGTTGCATGTGCTCCAGGATTGCAAACGTCCACACAGAAGTGCATTGAGCGAATAACATGTATTGGAACTATTTGAGGAATATCTTCTAATGACTTACTGCATTCTGCAAGATTTGTCCTTTTGAATTCTACTGGCAACAATCCTATTGTGTCCAAATGTTTAAAGATTCTTTCGATTATCTTGCGAACTGTACCAGGGACAGTCGTATCTGTAACAAAACTGTCTTTATTTGAATTGATGAGCAATTCAACCAAATCATAATCAGTATAGAAATTGCATACTGAAGCATGCTTTTGACGGACTATATACGCTTCGCTCGATTCGACAGCTTTTTTGATATTATTATAAAGATCATAGCGTTGTTTGGGCTTCTCGTAATATAATCTATCATCATAAGCGCGTTCTTTTATCATGAATTCCAGATGTTCTACACCCTCGTAATCTCCGCCAGTATATACAAACCAAGGTATTTCTGTACGCATGTGGATGAGCTGACCAATAGCTTCTTTAAGAGTCTTTAGCGAAGGTTGTTCCTGCTCGTCGTCGGTTAATTTGCAATTTGCATCGAGAATGATAGCATCCCATGCAATAGATTTGTCTTTTAACAACGACAAGCCCTTATTTACTGAAGTTGCAGATGTTATTGAGAGCCCATATTCATAAGCCTCGTCCATAAACTCATTAGTGGGCATATCGTCAACCCAGAGAACATTTAATTTCATCTGACCTTCCATATCAATCCTCATAAGCTAATGGTAAAACAATCTCATATTCCGTAACGAAGCCTGATGTCTCTTCAGGATTCTCATTCAGTTTAATGGAACCACCATAATGCTCCACAATATTCTTAAGTTGCCAGGTTCCAATACCGGTTCCAGAACCATAGCCCCAGTCAAAGAAGCGTTTCCTGTCTACGCTTGGATGGATTGGGTTGCCATTATTAGAAACACATACTCTAACGGCGGATTTCCCATCAATAGCAGCATCAGAAACATCTAATCGAATACGATAATCTCGTCGGATAGTCTCTGTAAAGCCCCATTTAGAGGCATTTGCAATAATATTGTCAAAGATGATAGCCAAGTCATCCGGATTAATATTTACGAACCTGTCATCATTCAAGTCAGCAGTCTCGCCCTCTTCCTCAATATATACATCATGGTCGTGATGTGTTTGTATATCGAATTTATCAGAAAGGTGATGCTGAGGGATATCATCTACATAACTATCTATATTGACAATAGATGGTGTACCCCAGTTTTCTTTATCCACAAAATTGGTAACAAGATCTTCAACCTTATGCATGATAGTATGCAACTTATGGAAATAACTTCTAACAGTTTCACCTGTTCTGGCTGCTACAATATCATCATCTCGAAGAATTCCGCCATTCTTCTCCCTACATTTATCAAGGAGGGCAAAAGCTGGCGCAAACTCATTCATTACCTGCTGAATTCGATGTTTACGCTGACGCAACATTTTGACATATTCGTCATGATGCTTATCCTTAAGCTCAGACAGTTCCTTCTCCACTCTGGCGAAATGGAGAAGTTTCTGCTCCTCAACAATTTCATTCTCTACCTTTAGAGCCTGACGATCTCTTTCAGGCACTTGTATATATATGGAAAGAAGATTGTTAAGAGACAGATGATTCATTGATGAACCACTATATTTTAGACGGAGTTGATCTAAAACATAACTTTTTTTCAATTCCAAGACAAGATATTCGGGTAATACTGTATCCGAATTAACCACAAGAGCATAAAGAATATCTCTACGATATACAACGTCACCTCCTGAATACTTAAATATAGTTGGTCTTAACTTATTGCCTGCAGAAACGAAAACCACATCAGAAGTAATTTGGTAAAATCCCTTACCATAATCCTCCAGTTTTAAGTCAGACTCATTCAATGTCGTAAAACCGTCTCCTGACAATAGGCTCGGTTTTACAACGAAACCCTTTCCAGATATACCTGCAGACAAAGAAGAGCTAGAAACAATATCACCAAGTCGTACTAATTTGAACCCTTTGGATGGTTCAATTACATCAGAGAAGTATTCGCATGGAGCTAGATTATAATCTGCTTCCTTGATGAATTCTATTGAGCGATGAGTTTTCAATTTGTTGAAATCACTTTTCGTCAACTCATCTTCCATTGAAAAGTTTGAATCATAAAGAAAGAAGTCTGGATAGTTTCTATAGTGTAATAGATTTGCCAATTTCTCGTCTTCAAGTATATTCAGCTTGCCACGACGGATTGCACAATTAGTACCATCCACAAATGTAACATCATCATGCACTTTTTTCCTGATAAAAATGATTGCAGTGTTGATATTTGTATTGGAAAATATACCGGAAGGTAAATAAACTACGGATTCAAGCCAACCTGTATTCACCATCATTTGGCGTACATCCGCAGTATCTCCTCTTGTCAAAAAAGAGAAAGGTACTACACAAGCCAGTAATCCACCTTTGGCCAGCATGTCCATACCTCGGCGGATAACGAAATGATCAGCAAGCTCTCTTTTGCCGTATTCGTTAGTTATAGACAAGCTAAATGGAGGAGTACTTAACACGTTGCCAGCAACTCCGCCTCTCCAATCGGCAGAATCACTTAAATCATAGTTCTCACTATCAGAATACAGAGCCATAAGTCTGAGTTTGCCTATTGCCCATGTTAATTCGTCTATTTCTTCAGCATAGTATTGATTACCTATGCTACAATTTAAAAAGAAACTGTACGTATCATCACCACATGGCATAAGCATTTGCGTAGCATATGATGCCACACCAGCAAACGGATTATATATAGAGCCGCCAGACCTCTGAGAAAGAATAAGTTTGGTTAGTTCAATAGGCTGCATCCATAATTTGTCGCCTGAGAAATCCAGAATTCTCTGAAGAATTCTATTAAATTCATTTGCCCAGTCTGCCAAAGAACTTTCAGACTCCGATGCAGGATCTTCAGGATACTCTTTCTCGTATAAAGTTTCTGTTTCCTGCATTATCATATAGAGCATATACCAGAAAGCGGCTTCTTCCTTATGATCAGGCTCGTGTTTCTGAATTATTTCAATAACTTTACATAGACTTTTGTTATTGTCTTTATCAATAGCCAGAGCCAAGTTGTTATCGAATTTACATGAGCAAAGATATAAATATGGATTAAACACAGATAGGTCAAATCCTGCCTCTTGCATTTGAGAGAGGAATTTCTTAACATTACCTTCTCCTTGCGGTAGAGCTATATTAGAGGCATCTATTACTGGTCCACCTTCACTAAAGAATTCCGTCAATTTTTCTTTAGTAACAGATGCTATAATCCCATGACTATTATCTTTAACATCACACTCTAGTTTGAGTTTTCCTTCCCTCGTAAGATACATAACCAACAAGGGCATATAAGAGTTTGGGAATAGTTTCATGAAAGAATCCAATGTATTCTCGAAACTCTTCATGTCAACACGCAAATCAGAAAACTTCAACATAAGCAAATAAAAATTAAAAATCAAACTTTCTTAAATCTGATGCAAAATTACTCACTTACTGTGCAGGTTTTCTGCATTGTTCAAATATTTATGATTCGTTGTCGTCTTCATCCTTCTTTTTACTGCTTTCCATAAACACCTTTTGCAATACTTGATGTTATTTTTCCAGCGACTTTTTGCTGTTTTGATGTTGTTTTTCTAGTCAACTGTGCCAGCTGGAATCGAGGGACTGTCTCCTGATTCACTTGTCTTTTAACGGGCTCATCAGCAGCACTTTACAAATCGCCCGCCATTGGCTGGCGATTTGTAAGAACAGCATTTTTATATGTTTTGACGTCTTGTTCCATTGTGTGTTGATTGATTTATTAGTCTGTGTATTTCTTGTTCGTTGCTTGTATTTTCTCCGCAATCCTATCTCTGAAACTGGCTGGAGCCATGACTTCTATGTCTTCTCCAAAGGAGAGTATGAGCGATTCCAGCTCTTTGTTCACCTTGACATTAATGGAGATAATGACATAGTCCTCGGCCTCCTCGACGATGCGCTGAGAGAGGTGGAGAGGCTTGGTGCGAATATAGTTAAAACGCTTGCTTGTCACCTTGATGACGATATCTTCTGCGTCAACGTCAGGGACTGTCACTCCTATCACATCGTCGAAGTATTCTGAGAAATCAATCTCTGACTCCTTATAAGGTAAGGCGATCTCTTCAAAACTGTCAATACGGTCAAGGGCATAGTGAGCGTAAGAGTCATAGCCCTTAGCCTGGGCGATGAGGTACCAACGGTCGTTGTACTGCTTCAGGTGATAAGGATAAACATTAACCGTCTGTGTATCTTTGCCATAAGGCGTGTATTTTAGTTTCAACACCCTTTTGGTAAGGATTGCCTGTAATAGCTTGCTAAAATGCCCAAGACCCTTTAGGTCTATATTCGATTGGAACGATACTACGGGTGAAGTATTTTCTTCGAACAGTCCTCCTTCTACCTGCATCAATATGGTACGCACCCAGTCGTATAACGGTTCCCCCTCGAACTGCCTTAAAACATAGATGGCATCTTCTATCTTATTGCGTTCTTCATCGTTCATGCGGAAAAGAGGTAGGTTATAGTCTGTATCGGCATAGCGGTATAGACGCTGGCGTCCACGCTTTAGCTTCTCGTTGAGGACTATTCCGTAATCTGCTTCCAGTAAATTGATGTCGTTCTGAACGGTACGCTTGGAGACATTAGGTTTGTCCGCTTTGCGTAATGCCTCATTACACTCATCAACTAAATCGTCAATGGTGTATTCCCTGTATCGGTTTCTGAGACATTTGTTCAGAACTTGGTATCTCAATAATACCTGTTTGTCTACTGGCATAATAGCGGTTCTTAGCTTATGGACTACAAAGATAGCAATTATTTTGCACAAGACGAAGAAAAACACGAAAAAGTTAGGAATCTAGTACATGACATATAGTATTTCTGAACTTTCAAAGCAATTCATTGGAAAAATATTTTTTGCCACGGGCTGTGAGATTCTTGGTGTGCGCATGTGGCATTGCCAAACTGGTTGCGGAGTGTGGCAAAACAAGTACTTTCGACTGCCAAAACGATAGGTATGAAGGCGCAAAAGTATAGGTTTTGACTTGCAAAAGTATAGGTTTTGGTGTCATTCTAGAGTCTAGAAAGCACGATTCTAGAGTCTAGAATGCATGATTCTAAAGTCTAGATCACATCATTCTAGAGTCTAGAATTGAGTAATCTAGGGGCTAGAATTGGGTAATCTAGGGTCTAAAATGGAGTAATCTAGGGTCTAGAATTGAGCTTTCTAGGGGCTAGATTCGACTTAAAAGCGTAACTATTGCATTGCAATACTTATGCTATTGCCTTGTAATAGTACGCATTTCACGAGTTAAAACCATTGCTTTTTGATGTAAAAAAGCGTTCTATTTATAATAAATAGGTGTGTTCTGCGTTATCATTATTGTAATACGACAACATAGAACACTTTGAAACGCGTAATATATATGTTGTTGCTCGTTCTGATGGTGGGCCTGGCATCGGCTCAGGTGCTGCAACAGGACGACAACAAGAAAGACAATAAGACAGCGCCCAAGGCACAACCCAAGGCAAGGGTCGAGGATGAGAGCATTCCCGACTCTTTGTTGCATGCCCGCTGGCGTATTCAGCACACGGCACCTGTGGTGGTAGAGGATCTGGACTCCAGCGCATTGGATCTGAGAATGCCAGACAATATTAAGCTGCAGGTGGAATACGACGACTCTTTGAATGTTTATCGCATAGGCTCAAAGATAGGCGACAGCTACCTGAATGCTCCGGTGGTGATGACGCCCGCTGAGTATATGCGCTGGAGCGAGCGCAAGGCCCGTGAGCAGTATTTCAGGAAGAAGGATGCTGAGGCTGCCAAGGCTGCAGGAAAGGATAAGTTCGATTTCTCTGACATGCACTTCGATCTGGGACCAGCCGAGAAAATCTTCGGTCCTGGCGGCGTGCGCGTGAAGACACAGGGTACGGCAGAGCTGAAGATTGGCGCTACGCACAAGAATATCGAGAACCCGTCGCTGCCTATACGCAACCGTAAGACCACGGCTTTCGACTTCGACGAGAAAATCAACCTGAACGTGAACGGTAAGGTGGGCGACAAGTTGAACATGAACCTGAACTACAACACCGACGCTACCTTCGACTTCGACACGAAGAACCTGAAGTTGAAGTACGACGGCAAGGAGGACGAGATCATCAAACTGGTGGAGGCCGGCAACGTGTCGTTCCCCTCCAACAACTCGCTGGTGCATGGCGCCTCGTCGCTGTTTGGTATTCGCACAGACATGCAGTTTGGCAAACTGAAACTGCAGACGGTGGTGTCGCAGAAGAAATCTACCTCCAAGAGCGTCAGCTCGAAAGGCGGCACGCAGACCACCCCCTACGAAATTGATGTGGCCGACTATGAGGAAAATCGCCACTTCTTCCTTTCACATTATTTCCGCCAGAACTACGACCGCTCGATGCAGTCGTTGCCCAACATGACAACAGGCGTGAAGATCAATCGCATCGAGGTGTGGGTGACCAACAAGAGTGGTACCACTTCTAACTCGCGCAACATCGTGGCATTCAGTGATTTGGGTGAGAATGACGTGATCAAGAACTCGATGTGGCAAGCCACGGGCTATCAGGTGCCCAGCAACCTGGCCAACACAGAATATGCGCAGCTGGTCAGCCAGATAGACACGGCTTCGCGCTATATGGACCGCGTGACGGCCATCCTTGAGACCAACCGCCAGTTGGTGGGTGGTGCCGACTACGAAAAGTTGTCGAGTGCCCGCCTGCTGAGTTCCAGTGAATACACGGTCAACACGGCGTTGGGCTTTATCTCGCTGAAGACGGGGTTGCAGACCGACCAGGTGCTGGCTGTGGCCTATGAATATACCTATGGCGGACAGACCTATCAGGTGGGTGAGTTCTCGACCGACATCACACAGACCAACCGCTGTCTGTTTGTGAAGGCACTGAAGAACACCTCCAACAACCCATCGCAGGCCAACTGGCGACTGATGATGAAGAACGTCTATTACCTGGCCTCTTCGGTAGAGAAAGAGAAATTCCGTATGGACATCAAGTACCAAAGCGACACTACAGGTACTTACCTGACCTATCTGCCCGAGGAGAGCCTGAAGTCAGTGCCCCTGTTGCGCGTGATGGGATTGGACCGACTGGATGCCAACATGAAGCCTCATTCCAACGGCCAGTTTGACTTTGTTCAAGGCTATACTGTGGTCAACGGACGCGTGTTCTTGCCGGCTGCAGAGCCATTCGGCAATTATCTGCGTAACTACCTGAAGCAGAAGGGTATGGGCCAGGTGGCTGAGAAATACTGCTTTGACCAGCTCTACGACTCGACCAAGACGGTGGCCAAACAGAATGCCGAGAAGGATAAGTTCGTGCTGTCGGGACAATACAAGGGCACCAGCGCCAATGTCATCTCGCTGGGTGCTGCCTACGTGCCGCAGGGGTCGGTGGTGGTGACGGCGGGTGGTGTGACCCTTCAGGAGGGTAGCGACTACTCGGTGGACTACTCGGCTGGCGAGGTGACCATCCTGAACCAGAGCATCATTGATGCTGGCACAAACGTCAACGTATCGCTGGAAGACAACACCAGCTACGGCATGCAGCGCAAGACCATGCTGGGCATGAACTGGGAGTATGACTTCAGCAAGAACTTCTCGTTGGGCGGTACGCTGTTGCACCTGAAGGAACAGGCACTCACCTCGAAGGTGGCCATGGGCGAGGAGCCCCTGAACAACACGCTGTGGGGACTGAACGTCAACTGGAAACAGGAGTCGCAGTGGTTGACCAACGTGCTTGACCGTCTGCCCTTGCTGCACTGTACGCAACCTTCGCAAATCACCTTCACGGGTGAGTTTGCACAACTCATAGCACACACACCTACCGGCACTCAGGATAACGCATCGTATTTGGATGACTTCGAGAACACCAAAAACCTGCTCGACGTGAGCGATCCAAAGGCTTGGGTGCTGTCGAGCGTGCCAAGCATGTTTCCCGATGCCAACGACAAGACATCTGTGAAAAGCGGTTATAACCGTGCCTTGCTGGCATGGTATAACGTGGATCCTATCTTCACGCGCCGTTCTTCTTCGCTGACACCTGCTCACATCAAGAGCGACCTGGAACAGTTGTCCAACCACTATGTGCGCGAGGTCTATGTGAAGGAGCTCTATCCCAACCGCGACCAGTCTTCGTACAACGGCGCCGTTTCTACGTTGCCGGTGCTGAACCTGGCCTATTACCCTCAGGAGCGTGGCCCTTACAACCTGACCACCCAGCTGAATGCCGACGGTACACTGAAGAATCCTGGCAAGATGTTTGGTGGCATGATGCGCCGACTGGAGACCACCGACTTCGAACAGGCTAATATAGAATATGTGGAGTTCTGGCTGCTCGACCCCTACATCTACACCCGTAAGGATGGTACGGCAGGCCGACATAAAGGTGAACTGTACCTGAACCTGGGAGAGGTGTCAGAGGATGTGCTTCGCGATGGTAAGAAATTCTACGAGAGCGGTATGGCCGTTGACGGCACGTCATCATACGAAACCACGCAGTGGGGTAAGATTCCCGTGCAGGCCACTCAGACCTATGCCTTTGCCACCACCTCGGGCTCGCGCCAGTTGCAGGACGTGGGTCTGAACGGATTGACCGATGACGAGGAGCAGCAGTATGGCGCCTATATGGATTGGCTGAATGCCATTGGCGGTGTGGTGACCAACGACAGCGTGCTGCAGGCTTGGCGCAAAGACCCCGCCGGCGACGACTATCACTACTATCGTGGCACAGATCTGGATGCAGCGCGCACCAGCATCATGGATCGCTATAAGCGTATCAACAACCCTCAGGGAAACTCGCCCGCCAACGACAACCAGACCGAGGGCTACGACACGTCGTACAAGACCGGTCCTGACGTGGAGGATATCAACCAGGACTACACGTTGAACGAATACGAGCGTTACTATCAGTATCGCATCCCCATCAGCGACGATGAGCTGCAGGCCTACAACCGTGGCGTGAAGTCGGAAGACAGCTATATCGTGGACCACCGCGACTACAACGCGAAGTTGCGCAATGGCGACTCGCTCACCGTGCGCTGGTATCAGTATCGCATCCCACTGGCCGAGTTCGACAGTAAGGTGGGTGCCATCAACGACTTCACCAGCATCCGCTTCATGCGTATGTTCTTGACCGGTTTCGAAGAGCCGGTAGTGCTGCGCTTCGGTTCGCTGGACCTGGTGCGCGGCGAATGGCGCCAGTACAAACAGAACCTGCAAACGTCGGCAGGTGCTGAAACGGGCGTGCTGGAGATGAGTGCGGTGAACATCGAAGAGAACACCGACCGTAAGCCCGTGGCCTATGTGTTGCCTCCAGGCATCTCGCGTGCCACCGACCCCGCTCAGCCACAGCTCACCGAGAACAACGAGCAGTCGCTCTGCTTGACGGTGAAGAACCTGTCGCAGAACGAGTCGAAGGCTGTTTATAAGAACACCAACCTGGACCTGCGTCAGTATAAGCGCTTGCAGATGTTCGTGCATGCCAATGCCTTGATACCCAACAACACGCAACTGGAAGACAACCAGTTGGCTGTGTTCATTCGTTTGGGTTCCGACTATAAGAGTAACTACTACGAGTATCTGATTCCGTTGAAGCTCACACCCGAGGGTAACTATCGCTGGAACGTGCCCAGTGATCGTCCGCTGGTATGGCCGCTGGAAAACATGCTCGACATCAATATGTCTGTATTCACACAGTTGAAGAAGGCTCGCAACAAGGCACGTGCACAGGGACTTGCTTCCTATACACAGCTGTTCACCGACTACGACCCAGAGAAACCTAACAATAAAATCAGCATTGTGGGTAACCCGTCGCTGGGCGAGGTGAAGACCATGATTATCGGTGTGCGCAACCTGAGCAGCACGATGAAGTCGGGCGAGGTGTGGGTGAACGAGCTTCGTCTGCGCGAGACCAACAACGAAGGTGGTTGGGCCGCATCGGGAGCCATGAATGTGCAGCTGTCTGACTTCGGAACGGTGAACCTCACTGGCCGCTATGTCAGCGATGGTTTCGGCGGACTGGAAGAGAACGTGATGCAGCGTTCTACAGACACTCAGAAGTCATACTCGGTGACGGCCAACCTGGAACTGGGTAAGCTGTTCCCCGACAAGGCGAAGGTCACCGCTCCGCTCTACTATTCATATACAAAGGAGATTGTTAGTCCTAAGTACAACCCGCTGGACACGGACATGGAGCTCGACGACGCTCTGGAGTCGGCTGCCAACCAGCATGAAAAGGACTCTATCGAGTCGCTGGCTGTGACAAAGAACGTGATGCGCAACTTCTCACTGTCGAATGCGCGCGTCGGCATCAAGAACAAACGTCACCCGATGCCCTACGACCCCGCTAACTTCTCGTTTACCTACAGTCACTCGCATCGTCGCACGACTGGCGAGACAACTGTTTGGGAGACCGACGACCAGTGGCGTGGCTCGCTGAACTACAGCTATTCACCGGTCTATAAGACCTGGGAGCCGTTCAAGTCGTCGAAGAGCAAGTCGAAGTGGATGCAGTTCCCGAAAGCACTGGGACTGAACTATCTGCCACAGACCATCTCGTTCAACTCAGACTGGACGCGAAGCTACTACGAACTGCAGGAGCGTGATTTGGAGAATACCGTCAATCCCAACCTGCCTCTGACCTTCAGCGAGCAGTTCTTGTGGAACCGTGACTTCCAGTTGCGATGGGACCTGACCAAGAATCTACACATGAACTTCCAGAGTGCGACGCATGCTGAGATTGAAGAGCCCTATACTCCGCTTAACAAAGACCTCTATGCCGATCGCTATACGGCGTGGAAAGACTCGGTATGGCAGAGCCTGAAGCACTGGGGTACACCGCTGGACTATCAGCAGAACTTCACGGCCAGCTATCAGGTGCCACTGGATAAGTTGCCAATCTTCGACTGGTTGAAGGCTGATGCCAGCTATTCGGCAACGTATTCTTGGTTGCGCGGTACGGAGTTGGACGATGGTACCTCGCTGGGTAACACCATCTCTAACAATCGCAACCTGAACGTCAACGGTAGCTTCAACATGGAGACGCTCTATAATCACATCCCCTTCCTGAAGAAGACCAACGAGCGATTCAAGAAGCAGAGCTCGGCAGCTCGCAAGACGACTACCAAGCCCAACAAGGCTGCGCAGAACCGCAACAACCAGAAGGATAATAAGGCAGACGACAAGGAGGAGAAAGCACTGCCGAAAAATAAGAATACGTTCCAGAAGGAACTGACGCTGCAAAGCGACACGACCATTGAGGTGCAGCACGGTAAGAAGTCTAAGCGACTGATTGTAAGTGCAAAGAATGCGAAAGGCAAGGCTGTCACCGTGAAGTGGAAGACGGTGGATGAGAATAAGATCAAGGTGTGGTTGCCAAAGGGTGCCACGTCCGACACACTGAAGTTGAGCGTGATGGCCAAGGAACCTCTGGACAAGCAGTGGTGGTACAACCCCGCTCAGCAGGTGTCGCGCGTGCTGATGATGGTGCGCACCATCAACCTGAGCTACCGCAACCAGTATGCGATGACATTGCCCGGATTTATTCCTAACGTGGGTGACGCTTTCGGTCAGAACACGGGTAGCGTGCTGGCACCAGGTCTGGATTTCGCATTCGGTCTGACAGGCGATGGCTATGTGAACAAGGCGTTGGAGCGTGGATGGCTGTTGTGCGCCGACAGCGTGGCTACACCTTCTACAAGCAGTGCCACTGAGGACCTGCAACTGCGTGCTACGCTGGAACCCGTGCGCGACTTGAAGATTGACCTCACCGCTACGCGTACGGTCAACAAGTCGAAGAGCGTGCAGTTTATGTATGCAGGCACCCCCACCACCTACAGCGGTTCGTTTACGATGACTACCATCTCGCTGCGCAGTGCGCTGGAGGGAATGGGCAATGCAAATAATGGTTATCATTCTGCTTCGTTTGACAGGTTCTGCAACCGTCTGGATGCCTTCCGTGAACGTGTGCAGGCACAGTATCCTGCTGGTTCTGCAGGCGTAGGCAATGCCACAGTGAACCCTGTTGATCCCTACAGTGCTGACGTGATGATTCCGGCGTTCCTCTCCACCTACACGATGGGTGCCGGCAACTCGCTGGACATCTTCCCCGCGCTGACCCGACTGTTGCCCAACTGGACAATCAAGTATGGCGGACTGTCGAAGTTGCCTTGGTTGCGTGATCACCTGAAGAGCGTCAACCTGAACCACTCGTATAAGAGCATCTACAGCGTTGGCTCGTATGCGTCGTATAGCAGTTGGCTAGAGTATATGGGCGACCTCGGCTATGTGCAGGCTGCCGATGGTTCCTACACGCCATCGTCTCGCTATAACGTCTCTTCGGTGAGCATCAACGAGGCCTTCTCACCATTGTTGGGTGTCGATGTGACGTTCCCCAACAACCTGACTTGTAAGGTGGAATACAAGACCTCGCGCGTGCTGAACCTGTCGATGACGAGTGTGCAGATCAACGAGTCGCGCTCAAACGACTGGGTGATTGGTTTGGGTTATAAGATTTCGAACTTCAAGCTCTTTGGCAACGGCAACCACCGAAAGGTGAAGAACGCGAAGGGCAATCAGAAAGAGGATGACAGCAAAAACAAGAAACAGCAATCGTCGAACAGCAAGGGTGTGAACCACGACCTGAATACTCGTGTCGATATCTCGTTCCGCGATCAGGCTGCCATCACACGTGATATTGCCAGCGGCGTTAGTTCGGCATCGAGTGGCAACTCAGCACTGAAGATTTCATTTGCTGCAGACTATACGCTGTCGAAGATGCTCACCATCACGGCTTACTACGATCGTCAGACCAACAAACCGCTGTTGTCTTCGAGCAGCTATCCCACCACGACGCACGATTTTGGTGTATCACTTAAATTCTCTTTGACCCGATGACCTCTTTTACACATATTCTTCTTGCATGGTTTCGTGAAAACGGCAGAGAACTGCCTTGGCGCGAAACACACGATCCTTATGCCATCTGGCTTTCGGAAATCATCCTCCAACAGACACAAGTGAAGCAGGGATGGAGCTACTGGGAGCGCTTCATGCGGCGCTGGCCCACGGTAGATGCTCTGGCTGCTGCCTCCGAGGATGAGGTGCTGCGCGAGTGGCAAGGACTGGGGTATTACAGTAGGGCTCGTAATCTTCACTTTGCTGCCAAGCAAATTGTGGCAATGGGGGGATTTCCTCATACACTCGACGAGATTAAGTCTCTGAAGGGTGTGGGCGATTATACCGCTGCGGCCATCGGAAGCATCGCTTTCGGACTGCCAGCTGCAGTGGTGGATGGCAATGTGTATAGGGTGCTGAGTCGCTATTTCGGTGTGGAGACTCCTATCAATACTACTGAGGGGAAAAAGACGTTTACGGCCTTGGCCCAGTCGCTACTTCCACCCAAAGAGGCTTCTGCCTACAACCAGGCAATAATGGATTTCGGTGCTATACAGTGCACACCACAGTCGCCACAGTGCGGCAGTTGTCCGCTGCAGGAGTCGTGTGTGGCGTTTCGTGAGGACAGGGTAGGGACACTGCCGGTGAAACTGAAAACGCTGAAGGTGAAAGAACGTCGTCTCTCTTATGTATATATAAGGTGTAAGGGCTATGTTGCCATCCATCGACGTGGAGCCGGAGATATATGGCAAGGACTCTATGAGCCGTATCTTGTAGCAGAAGATAATAATGGGATTGACCTGCAGCAGTGCCTGTTGCTGAAAAAGGACGTGCGCCACGTGTTGACACATCGTATCTTGTTGGCTGATTTCTATTTACTGGAGACAGCGGTGCGACCCGAATTGGCCGAAGACTATATTTGGGTGCAAGAACAAGACCTTGAAAAGTATGGCGTGCCCCGTTTGGTGGAGCTGTTGTATGAGGAAGTTCGTGCTGTGCTCGGAAACAGAAAATAATTACGAAGTTTCCTTAAAAATAGTTGCAAAATATTTTGGAGGGAATCGAAAAATGTTCTATCTTTGCAATATAACGAAAAGATAAAGGACATAAAAAGCAAAGGCCAATCTTTATCCTTAAATTAATTGCTAACAAGAAACACAAAAAAAGATGTACCAATTTGGCGCATCTTTTTTTTGTATTTGTTTTTTGTTCTCGCTTATTCGTACCTTTGACTTCGTCGAAGGTACTCACGTTCGGAAAATTGCAAATAAATTTGCATTTTCGCTCACTTAATCGTACCTTTGCAGGGATGTTAAGCGACGAGCTAAAGATAAAGATTGAACAGCACATGGGGCTGGCGCCTACCAATCAGCAGCGACAGGCAATGAACGTCTTTGCTGATTTTCTTTTTGATAGGAACCCAGAGTGCGTGATGATTCTGCGTGGTGCTGCCGGTACGGGTAAGACAACACTGGCGGCAGCCATTGTTCGTGCCCTGTTGGACATGAAGCAGAAACTGGTGCTGATGGCTCCTACGGGTAGGGCGGCAAAGGTCTTTTCGGGTTATGCTCATCATCCTGCTTTTACCATTCATCGACGTATCTATCGACAGAAGACGGCTGCCGACTTGTCGGCATTCAGTCTGAACGCGAATCTGAATAGCGACACGCTGTTTCTCGTTGATGAGGCTTCGATGATCAGTAATGCTGGCATGGGCGATACCTTTGGTTCGGGATGCTTGCTTGATGACTTGATGCAGTTTGTGTATAATGGACATAACTGCAGGCTGATGCTGATTGGCGACAAGGCACAGTTGCCACCAGTGGGCGAGGAGGATAGTCCGGCACTGATGTCGGACGTGCTTCGTGGCTATGGCATGAGGGTGTATGAGATGGAACTGGACGAGGTGCTGCGACAGAGTCAGGAGTCGGGCATCTTATACAATGCCACAGAGATTCGACACAGTGTGGATGTGTGGGCGCTGCCGAAGTTGCGCATTGCTGGTTTTCCCGACATACAGATTGTGCCCGGCGACGAACTGATTGAGTCGCTGGCAACAAGCTATAGCCGGGTGGGACTCGATGAGACCATGGTGGTGACGCGTAGTAACAAGCGGGCTAACATCTATAATCAAGGCATCCGAAATACTGTTCTTGATCGTGAAGAGGAACTGTGTCGAGGTGATCAACTGATGATTGTGAAGAACCACTATGGTGAGAACGGCTTGTTTCTGGCCAATGGTGACCGCTGCGTGGTGCAGCGAGTGAGAAATACGCGCGAAGAATATGGCTTCCGGTTTGCCGACGTGACACTGCAGTTCCCCGACTTTGACCCTGTCTTGGAACTGACATCGACCGTGGTACTCGACACGCTGACATCCGAGGCTCCGGCCTTAACACGTGAGCAACACGAACAACTGTATAATAAGGTGATGGAGGATTATGCAGACATCCCTTTGAAGTCTGACAGACTGAAGAAACTAAAGACGGATGTTTACTATAATGCTCTCCAGGTGAAATATGGCTATGCTGTCACCTGCCATAAGGCGCAGGGCGGACAGTGGGCACACATATATATAGATCAAGGTTATATGACGGATGACATGTTGACGCCAGACTATATGCACTGGCTCTATACGGCCCTGACACGTGCCACGGAAAAGGTGTTCCTCGTCAATTGGCCAAAAGCTCAAGTAGAAGAATGAAATTGATAAAGTTTTTAAAGGATTGGACACTTCCTGTGTCAATGGGAATGGGAACGATTGTCTATCTGATATTTGCCTTCGTTCCTGCACTGGAAAGTGCTGCAGAGGTGATGGAACCTGTGTTTAACACCATTCTGCCGCTATTTATGTTTTTGATACTCTTTGTGACCTTTTGCAAGGTTGACTTCCATAAGATGCTTCCTGTAGGTTGGCATTTGTGGGTGAGCATCTTTAACCTTCTGTTTGTTGGCATCGTGATGGCTATTGTCTTGTTCTTTCATTTCACAGGCGACAAACTGGTTTTGATGGAAGCACTGCTGATGTGTATCATTGCTCCCACAGCTACGGCTGCTGCCGTGGTGACGCAAAAGTTGGGCGGCTCGCTGGAAGAGATGACTACCTATACGTTTCTGTCAAACTTCCTGACGGTGCTGCTGGTGCCTGTTTGCTTCCCCTTGATAGAGAAGTCGGCCGATATTTCATTTATGTCGGCTTTCACAAAAATCTTTTATCAGGTGGTGACCCTGCTGGTGGTTCCGATGTTGCTGGCCTACCTGGTGAAGCACTACTGGCAGAGCCTGCACAGAAAGGTGGTCTCGGTGCGTGACTTGTCTTTCTATCTTTGGGGCTGTTCGCTGATGATTGTGACGGGAACGACGGTCAAGAATATCGTTCACGCTCAGGCAACACTACTATTGCTGGGGTCTATAGCAATGTTGGGATTGTTGTTGTGCGTCATACAGTTTGCTGTAGGACGCTTTATCGGCCATTTTTTTTGTCGTGCACAAGAGGCAGGACAGGGCCTGGGTCAGAAAAATACCGCTTTTGCTATTTGGATGGCTTATACTTATCTGACGCCTTTGGCCAGTGTAGGACCAGGCTGTTACATCCTGTGGCAGAACATCATCAATTCTATTGAGATATGGCAGGAGCGTCGCCGTTCAGCAGTCGAAGCATAGTCTTGGCAGCATTGGCGGGCGCATGCTCTTTGCCCAGTTTGCTCCAAACCTCCTGATAACCTTCAAGCATTTTCTCACGGGCTGGACCATCAAGGATGATTTCCAGCTCGTGTTGTATGTTGTCGAACGTGAATGAGTCGGCCACAAGTTCGCGAACGACCTCGCGATTGGCCACCAGGTTGACAAGTGAGATATACTTCACCTTCAGGATTCTCTTTCTCAGCCAACCGATAAGTCGGGGGAGGGGCGTCTCATAGCAAACCACCTGAGGCACGTTGAAAAGGGCCGTCTCGAGGGTTGCTGTTCCACTTGTAACCAAGGCGGCATGTGCTTCCGAGAGTAAAGCGTAAGTTTGGTTCTTGATCAGTCTGACTTGGCTACCCTCCAGGAATTGCTGGTAGTAAGCTTCGTCAATGCTTGGTGCACCGGCCAGCACGATGTCATAGTCGTTTTCGAATTTCTTTGTGGTGCGGATCATCATGGGCAGGTTGTCCTTGATCTCCTGTTTTCTGGAGCCAGCCAGCAGGGCGATGATGGGTTTGTCGCCTTTGATCTCGTTGTGGTGCTCACCCTTCTGCTTGTTTTCCAGATACTCTTTTACCTCGTCGGCAGTGGGATTGCCCACATAGTGAATGGGGTAGTGGTGCTTGTTCTCAAAGAAGTCAACCTCGAAAGGCAGGATGGAGAACAGCTCGTCAACATCGCGTTTGATGTTCTTGATACGGTATTCTTTCCATGCCCATATCTTGGGTGAGATGTAATAGAACACTCTAAAGCCAAGAAGGTGTGCAAACGCAGCGATGTCGAGGTTGAAACCGGGATAGTCAACGAGAATGACAACATCGGGGTTCCACTGCAGAATATCCTCCTTACAGCGCTTCATGTTCTTTAGTATGGTGGGCAGATGCAGTAATACGGGGATGAATCCCATGTATGCCAGTTCGCGATAGTGTTTCACCATCTCTCCTCCGACCTGTGCCATCAGGTCGCCTCCAATGAAGCGGAAAGAAGCGTTGTCATCGTTTCTTTTCAGTTCTTGCATCAGTCTTGAAGCGTGCAGGTCGCCGCTGGCTTCTCCAGCTATCAGGTAGTACTTCATTTTTTAAGTGAAAATAATGAGAATTATTCCTCCCAGTTGTCTTTTTGATCCATAAATGTATAGGCAGTAACGTCAATCTGAGTTGGGGTGATGGCCACATAGCCATTGTCCAAAGCCCAGCGGTCGGTGTCTTGCATATCAGGCTCGTCGTTCTGATAGTGTCCCACCATCCAGAAATAGTCGTAGCCACGAGGATGATGACAGCGCGTAACCTCCTGGCCCCAGGTGCCCTGTGACATGCGGCACACCTTTACACCGTTGTATTTCGCAGTGCGAGGGAAGTTGACATTCAAGCAGATACCCTTGGGAAGTCCTTTGGTCAGAACTTTCTCTGTCATCGAAACGACGTAGGGGCGTAAAGGCTCGAAATCTGCATCGTCGCGATTGTCGCACAGAGAAAAGGCGATAGACGGAATGTACTTCATGCATCCCTCGAGCGTCACACCCATCGTGCCGCTGTAGTGTGTGTTGACAGATGCATTGTCACCATGGTTGATACCGCCGATAACAATGTCTGGACGTCGGTCAACGATTTGCGATAGAGCCAGTTTGACACAGTCAACGGGTGTGCCATTGCTCGACCATATCTGTAGTCCCTCCTCTTCATGATGCAGGTTGAGGCGCAGAGGCGTGGTGGCTGAAAAAGCACACGAGAAACCAGAGCGTGCCGAGTCGGGGGCACAAACAATGATGTCGCCCAGGTGTCTTAACATATCCACCAGACAGTTGATACCTTTGGCCTGATAGCCATCGTCATTGGAAATAAGTATGAGTGGTTTTTTGCTGTTCATTACTCCTAAAAAAATTTCTTGCAAAGGTAACTATTCTTTTTGAGAAAAAGTAAAGACGGGCTGAGAATAATTCTAAAATTATTGAAATAATATCAGTGAAACATTCATTGTTTCACAGAAAAGTTGTATCTTTGCAGTTCAAAACTATAAAGGAGAAAAGATTGAAATGGGAAAGATTATTGCATTAGCTAACCAAAAGGGTGGCGTAGGAAAGACCACCACTACAATCAATCTGGCAGCTTCGCTGGCTACCCTTGAGAAGACGGTGCTCGTCGTCGATGCTGATCCACAGGCCAATGCCTCAAGTGGATTGGGTGTGGATATCAAGCAGGTGGACTGTTCTATTTACGAATGTATCATTGATAAGGCCGATGTACGCGAGGCTATCTACACAACCGACATTGAAGGACTTGACATCATACCTAGTCATATCGACCTGGTTGGTGCCGAGATCGAGATGTTGAACCTAGACAATCGCGAGAAAGTTATTAAGAAACTGCTTGATCCAATTCGTGCAGAATATGACTATATACTCATTGACTGCTCACCTTCATTGGGTCTTATCACCGTTAACTCATTGACGGCGGCCGACTCGGTAATCATACCCGTGCAGTGCGAATACTTTGCGTTGGAGGGTATCTCCAAACTGCTTAACACCATTAAGATTATTAAGAGTAAGCTGAATCCGAAACTGGAGATTGAAGGATTCTTGCTGACGATGTACGACTCACGTCTGCGTCTGGCAAATCAGATTTATGACGAGGTGAAACGTCACTTCCAGGAACTGGTCTTCAAGACGGTTATCCAGCGTAATGTGAAACTCTCGGAGAGTCCCTCTCACGGTCTGCCTGTCATCCTTTACGACGCAGACTCTACAGGTAGTAAGAACCATCTGGCATTGGCAAAAGAAATCATTAGTAAGAATAAATAATAATGGCTGTAAGAAAGAAATTTGACCGGAATGTGCTTGGACGCGGACTCGATGATATCGGAAACGGCCGCGGACTGGATGCACTCATTGATACAAGCGAGGTGAAAACTCAAGGTTCGTCAAACTTGAATGAGATTCCTATCGAACAGATTGAACCAAATCCTGATCAGCCTCGTCGTGAGTTTGACGAGACGGCTATGCAGGAGCTGGCTACAAGTATTGCAACCATGGGTATCATTGCACCCATCACTTTGCGTCAGGTAGCGCCCGATCGCTATCAGATCATTGCAGGTGAGCGCCGATGGAGAGCTTCTCAACAAGCAGGACTCACATCGATACCTGCCTATATCCGCACGGCTAATGATGAGAGCGTGATGGAGTTGGCCCTCGTAGAGAATATTCAGCGTGAGGACCTGAACGCCATTGAAATTGCGTTGGCCTATGAACACCTGGCAGAAACCAGTGGCATGACGCAGGAGAAAATTTCTGAACGAGTGGGCAAGAGCCGTACGGCTGTGACCAACTATATGCGTCTGCTGAAGTTGCCTGCCCAGATTCAGATGGCACTGAAGAATCGCGAAATAGACATGGGACATGCCCGTGCCCTGCTGTCGCTCGATTCTCCTTCCATGCAGTTGAAGTTGTTCAAGGAGGTGCTCAAGAACCAGTACTCCGTGAGAAAGGTGGAGGAGATGGTTCAGATGCTGAAGAATGGTGAAGACGTACAAGGTGCCAATAGAAAGATTGCTGCAAAGGCTAAGTTGCCTGCAGAGTATGACGCAGTGAAAAAACGTCTGACAACCTTCTTCCAGACAAAGATTCAAATGACTTGCTCTCCTAGTGGTAAAGGAAAGATTAGCATTCCTTTCGACAACGAGGGCGATCTGGAACGTATATTAAAAGTGCTGAATGCAGGACATTGAGCAAATGAAGAAATGGGGCTTTGACATGATACGGGGATTGCGAAAGGCAATAGTGCTTATGGTACTGTCGCTGTGTCTGCCGTTGACCGAGACAAAAGCCCAGACCGTGGTGGCTGACTCTATCATGCAGGTCATCGACTCTATGTATGCTGCTCTGCCAATAGATACAGCTGCTGTCATTGATACAACCGCGGTGCAGACAGTGGTCCATCAGACGTTGAAGGCTTCAAAACCCAAGAAGGACTGGAGCACGTGGCGTCCTGACCCCCAACGAGCCCTTTGGATGGCTATGGTCATTCCTGGCGGTGGACAGATTTACAACCGTAAGTACTGGAAGTTGCCAATAGTGTATGGAGGTTTTGTGGGATGTGTCTATGCACTGATGTGGAACAACATGATGTACAAGGACTATCAGCAGGCTTATCTGGACATCATGGATGATGATCCTACAACAGCCAGCTATAATAAGTTTCTGCATCTGGGACGTACCATTACGCCTGAGAATGAAGAGCGCTATAAGTCGGTGTTTAAGAGTCGTAAGGACCGCTATCGCCGTTGGCGCGACTTGAGTTTCTTCTGTATGGTGGGCGTCTATGTCGTTTCGGTGATTGATGCCTATGTAGATGCAGAGCTGTCTGAGTTTGATATCTCAAAAGACCTGAGCATGAAGGTGCGCCCAACAGTCATGGGCAACGGCCTGAATAGCAGATCGCTGTCAGCAACGTCGATTGGCGTGAACTGCAGCATTAATTTCTAAAGAAGATTTTATGAAGAGAAAACTGATAATACTTTCCGCAATGCTTCTGACTTGTGTGGTCAACACACAGGCGCAGATAGAGGTGGAGGTAGAAGACGAAGAAATCATTGTATCTGATGAATATGGCGATGTGGAAGAAATAGACTTCCCCGAAGCCATGGCCGACAATATGATGGATAGCTTGATGAACCTCTATGAGTCTAAGAGTTATCTGACTGTAGATGAAGATTGCAGAACAACAGGCGAAAACCCGCTATTCTCAAAAGAGGAATATACTGAGCGCCTGATGCGCATGCCTACCGTGATGGAGATGTCGTATAACGAGGTGGTGCGCTCTTGTATCGATCGTTATGCCGGACGTCTGCGCCGCCAAGTGGGCTTTATGCTTGGCGCCTCTAACTTCTATATGCCTATCTTTGAGGAAGCACTTGAAGCTTATCAGGTTCCCTTGGAATTGAAATATCTGCCCGTCATTGAGTCTGCCCTTAATCCCACTGCTGTCTCTCGTGTTGGAGCAACAGGTCTTTGGCAGTTTATGGTATCCACGGGAAAGATGTATAACCTCGAAATCAATAGTTTGATTGATGAACGTCGCGATCCGGTGAAGGCTAGCTATGCTGCTGCTCACCTGCTGAGTGATTTATATAAGGTTTATGGCGACTGGAATCTGGTGATTGCTGCCTATAACTGTGGTCCAGGTAATATCAATAAGGCTATAGCACGCGCTGGTGGCGAACGCGATTATTGGAAGATTTATCCTTATCTTCCCAAGGAGACACGCGGTTATGTGCCTGCCTTTATTGCTGCCAACTATGTGATGACTTATTATTGTGAGCATGGCATCTGTCCGATGAGAACGCAGTTGCCCTCACAAACAGATACAGTGATGGTAAACCGTGATCTGACTCTGTCTCAGATTGCTTCGGTGTGCAATCTGGATCTCCAGATGCTACGCGCTCTCAACCCTGTCTATCGTCGTGATGTGGTGCCTGGCGTTTCAAAGCCTATGCCTATCCGCCTGCCCTTGAACGATGTGAACACGTTTATCACCATGCAGGACTCGGTCTATGCTTCTGCGACCCCGCTGAAACGTGCTGAGGTGGAGATAGACAATACATTCGTACCTTCTAAATCGGTGTCGAGCAAACGCAGCGGACGTAAGAGTTCACGTGGCGGACGACAAGTGACGGTGAGAAAGGGTGAGTCTCTTTCTACCATAGCACGCAGAAATGGTACGACGGTATCTAAGCTGAAGAAACTGAATGGTATTCGCGGTAACAACATCCGTGCCGGTCAGAAGCTGAAGGTGAGATAATATTGCTATATAATATATTAAGGTATAAGGTTAAGGAGGAATACTATGGACGATGAAGAGATGATGCGACGCGAAGAGGCCGATGATCAGATGATTAATGAGGCCTATGACCGACTGATAAATGATTATTTAAATTCACGCCATCGCAAGAAGGTTGACCTGATTGCAAAAGCATTCAACTTTGCACGTCAGGCTCATAAGGGCGTACGTCGTTTGTCGGGCGAACCTTATATTATGCATCCGATTGCCGTTGCACAGATTGTGTGTTCGGAGATTGGATTGGGTTCTACCAGTATCTGTGCCGCTTTGCTGCACGACGTGGTAGAGGATACCGACTATACTGTGGAGGATATCTCCAACATGTTTGGTCCAAAGATTGCCCAGATCGTTGATGGACTGACCAAAATCAGTGGTGGTATCTTTGGTGAGAAAGCGTCGGCACAGGCAGAGAACTTCAAGAAACTGCTGCTCACGATGAGTGAGGACATTCGTGTTATCCTCATTAAGATTGCCGACCGTCTTCACAATATGCGTACGTTGGACTCTCAGCCAGCCAACAAGCAGTATAAGATTGCTGGTGAGACGCTCTATCTCTATGCACCATTGGCCCATCGATTGGGACTCTATAAGATAAAGTCGGAACTCGAGAATCTCAGTTTTAAGTTTGAACACCCAGAGGAATATGCTACCATAGAGCATAAGTTGGCCGAGACTTATAAGACGCGCCATCAGTCGTTCGACCTCTTTACGGCTCCCATTGAGGATATGCTCAAACGTATGGGCGTGCAGTACCAGATTAAGGAGCGCATCAAGACGCCTTATTCCATCTGGAACAAGATGCAGAAGAAGCATGTCACGTTCGAGGAGGTCTATGACATCCTGGCTGTGCGCATCATCTTCAAAGCAACAAGCAAAGAAGCTGAAGCTCGCGAGTGCTTTAATATCTATGTGGAACTTGGCAAGATCTACGAGAGTCATCCCGATCGTTTGCGCGACTGGGTGAGCCATCCTAAGGCAAACGGCTATCAGGCGCTGCATGTCACACTGATGTCAAAGGAGGGCCACTGGATTGAAGTGCAGATTCGTTCAGAGCGCATGGACGAGATTGCAGAACAGGGTTTGGCGGCTCATTGGAAATACAAAGAAGGTGAACAGGAGGATGGTGAGTATAGTGAGGACGAGAATGAGTTGAACCAGTGGCTTCGAACCATCAAGGAGATACTCGACGACCCACAGCCAGACGCCATGGACTTCATAGATTCTATCAAACTGAATCTGTTTGCAAGCGAGATTTTTGTATTCACTCCGAAGGGCGAAATCAAGACAATGCCTGCCGAATGCACGGTGCTTGACTTTGCTTTCTCTATCCACACGTTCTTAGGTTCGCACTGTATAGGTGCAAAGGTCAACCATAAGTTGGTGCCTCTGAGTCATCGATTGAACAGTGGCGACCAGGTGGAGATCTTGACCTCTAAGTCACAACGTGTGCAACCTTCATGGATTAACTTTGCATCCACAGCTAAGGCAAAGGCCAAAATACAGGCTATCCTGCGAAGAGACAATCGCGAGGTGCAGAAGAAAGGTGAAGAACTGCTGGACGACTGGTTGCAGAAGAATGGCTTTGAGTCTAACCAGAGTCATATCGACCAGTTGATGCACTTGCACGACTTTACCCGTCGTGAACCGTTCTTCCTGGCCATGGGCGAGAAACGCATTATTCTTGGCGACGAGGATGTTGACGAGCTCAATGGTAAACATAAGGCAAAGAGCGAAAGTAACGGTGGATGGCGTAAGTATGTGCCTTTCGTTAAGGCCAAGAAGGCTGTTAATGACCAGCCGGAACTCTTTATCGTTCCCGAGAAGTTCAATAGAAAGAAACCTATTTATATCACTGCTCAGAATATCAAACAATATATCTTCCCCACATGTTGTCATCCCATTCCGGGCGATGATGCTTTGGGATATATTGATAATCAGAATCGCATCGAGATTCACAAGCGTGCCTGTCCTGTGGCCAACAAGCTGAAAGCCAGCTATGGCAACCGCATCCTGGATGCTAAATGGGATATGCACAAGAATCTGTTCTTCGATGCAACGATTCGCTTGGGCGGTATTGATCGTCGCGGATTGGTAAACGAAGTTACTCAGGTCATTTCCAATCAGTTAAACGTTGATATTCGCAAACTGACCTTCACTACAGAAGATGGTATATTTGAAGGATGGATAGACTTGAAGGTTCACGATCGAGATGATGTGAAGTCGATTATAGTCAGTCTGAAAGAAATAGAAGACTTGAAAGAAATTTCACAGATTATGTAATGGCAAAATAAATAATTGGGCGAACTCTATTGGAGTCCGTCCAATTGTTTTTTCAGGGCTTGCAGATTGTCTCTTACATTGACAAGACGTGCCAGGACATCGGCCGTTTTGTCTGCACCGTCACGGTTGTTGTTGATGATGCTTTTGGCAGCAGAGATCTTGAATCCGCGCTCTTTAACCAGGTTGTAAATCAACTTGACCTGTTTGATGTCTTTTTCTGAATATTGGCGAATTTTGTTAGGCCCCATTGTCTTTGGTTTCAAATGGGGGAACTCGGTTTCCCAATAGCGTAGTGTACTCTCGTTAAGGTCGAACATTTCTGCCACTTCCTTAATGGAATAGTACAACTTTAGGTTTTTATTAAGATTCAGTGCCATAATACATATTCATTTGTTTGCAAAGATACGAAATAATTCTTAATTCGTCATCGTTTATTCGCCATTTTTTTGTAATTTTGCACCCAAATTGTATATAAAGTATAGAAACAATGATGACCGCTAAAGAGATTCGCGACTCGTTTAAGAAATTTTTTGAGTCGAAACAGCATGCCATTGTGCCTTCTGCACCAATGGTGATTAAGGATGACCCAACGTTGATGTTTACCAACGCTGGTATGAACCAGTGGAAAGATATTATCCTGGGTACTCGCGACCCAGAACCTCGCCGTCGAGCGGATACACAGAAGTGCTTGCGCGTCTCTGGTAAGCACAATGACCTGGAGGAAGTAGGTCATGACACCTACCACCACACCATGTTCGAGATGCTGGGCAACTGGAGCTTCGGTGACTACTTCAAGGAGGGTGCTATTGACATGGCATGGGAATATCTTGTAGATGTCTTGAAGTTGAACCCAGAGGATCTTTATGTCACCGTATTTGAAGGCTCTCCAGAGGAGAATATTCCTCGTGATGATGAGGCTGCCAAGTATTGGGCCAAGCACGTGCCTGCCGACCACATTATCAATGGTAATAAGCACGACAACTTCTGGGAAATGGGTGACACGGGTCCTTGTGGTCCCTGCTCTGAGATCCATGTTGACTCTCGCACCCCCGAGCAGCGCAAAGCCAGTGGTAAGAGTGGCCGTGAGCTGGTGAACCAGGACGATCCTCAGGTTATCGAGATCTGGAACATCGTGTTCATGCAGTTCAACCGCAAGGCCGATGGCTCTCTGGAGCCCCTGTCAATGAATGTGATTGACACCGGTATGGGCTTCGAGCGTCTGGTTCGCATGATGCAGGGCAAGCATTCTAACTATGATACTGACGTGTTCCAGCCCATCATCAAGGCCGAGCAGCAGATCACTGGACTGAAATACTACACTTTCGAGGAAGAGACAGAGAATCCTATCAGCAAGGAGCAGGACAATATCAACGTGGCCATGCGTGTTTGCGCCGACCATCTGCGCGCTGTAGCTTTCTCTATTGCTGATGGCCAGTTGCCTTCAAACGCTAAGGCCGGCTACGTTATTCGTCGTATTTTGCGTCGTGCCGTACGCTATGCTTACACCTTCCTCGGACAGAAAGAGGCCTTCCTCTATAAGCTCCTGCCTACACTCGTTCAGGAGATGGGCGATGCCTTCCCCGAATTGAAGGCACAGCAGACACTGATTGCCAAGGTGATGAAGGAAGAAGAAGATTCTTTCCTCCGTACACTCGAAAAGGGTATTGGCATGCTCAACGATGCTATGGAGCAGTTGAAGGCTGAGGGCAAGAAAGAACTGGATGGCGTACAGGCCTTCCGCCTGTTCGATACCTATGGCTTCCCTCTCGACCTGACAGAGCTGATTTGCCGCGAGAACGGATTTACCGTCAACGAAGAGCAGTTCAATGCCGAGATGCAGAAGCAGAAAGACCGCGCTCGTAATGCCGCTGCTGTCGAGAACTCTGATTGGGTTGAGCTGGCAGCAGGCGAACAGCAGTTCGTAGGTTACGACTTTACCGAATATGAGTGCCGCATCCTGCGCTATCGCAAGGTGACACAGAAGAAGAACGAGTTCTATGAGCTGGTTCTCGACAACACACCTTTCTATGGTGAGATGGGTGGACAGGTCGGTGACCAGGGTGTTCTGGTTTCCGAGAACGAGACCATCGAGATCATCGATACCAAGCGCGAGAATGGTCAGAGCGTACATATCGTGAAGCAGTTGCCTAAGGACACTGCAGCACAATTTATGGCTTGTGTCGATACCGACAAGCGTGATGCCTCTGCCGCTAATCACACTGCCACTCACCTGCTTGACTATGCTTTGAAGCAGGTGCTGGGCGACCATGTAGAGCAGAAGGGTTCTTATGTAAGCCCCGACACGCTGCGTTTCGACTTCTCTCACTTCGAGAAGGTGACCGATGAGCAGATTCGTGAGGTAGAGCGCATGGTCAACGATATGATTCGTCAGGACATACAGCTCGACGAGCATCGCGATATGCCTTTCGATGAGGCTAAGAAACTTGGTGCTATCGCCCTCTTTGGCGAGAAGTATGGCGACAAGGTTCGTGTCGTTCGCTTCGGTCCTTCATGCGAGTTCTGTGGTGGTGTTCACGCCAGCAGCACCGGTCGTATCGGTTTCTTCAAGATTATTTCTGAGAGCAGCGTTGCTGCCGGTATCCGTCGTATTGAGGCCAAGACTGGTAAGGAGTGCGAGGAACTGCTGTATCAGACCGAGGATATGCTCCGTGCTGTGAAGTCGTTCTTCAACAATGCCAAGGACCTTCAGGGCGTAATCCGTAAGTATATCGAGGAGCACGACTCTATGAAGAAAGAGATTGAGAGCTTCCAGGCTCAGGCTGTAGAGCGCGCTGCCAAGCAGTTGGTTGAGAAGGCCCGTGATATCAATGGTGTGAAGGTTGTTTCTGCCGTACTGCCCATGGCTCCTGCTGCTGCCAAGGACTTGGCCTTCAAAATTCGTGCCGCAGTCGATGGCTCTCTGCTTTGTGTACTTGGAACGCATGCTGACAATAAGCCACAGCTTTCTATCATGATGAGCGACGACATGGTAGCAGACCGCAAGTTGAATGCAGGTCAGATGGTTCGTGAAGCCGCTAAGCTCATCCAGGGTGGTGGTGGCGGTCAGCCTCACTTCGCACAGGCTGGCGGTAAGAGCGTTGACGGACTCAGTGCTGCTGTTGATAAGGTTGTTGAACTGGCAAACCTCTAAAACAGCCTGGTTAAATATTCTAAAGAATAGGGATTTCCTCCAAAGTTATGCGGAAATTCCTATTCTTTTTTTGTTGATATTCCTTATCTTTGCACCATCAACCATTTAAAACTATAAGATTATGACTCAAACATCTGTTTTTCGCAAATCGCTTTTGCTGTTAGTAATGACAGGCTTTTGCCTATTTGCCAGTGCTCAGCGCTATGAGATAGACCGCGGACACGTCTATTTTGGTCATGCGTTGTTGAAGTATGCCGATGCTCGTACCTTCCGTGATTTGGGCTGTGGCTATGCCAAGGATAAGTACAATGTCTATATGGATGGCCGTGTGTTGGAGAATGTAGACCCTTCTTCGTTCCGATTGAAAGAGCCCAGCAGCTGGCGTAATCAAGGGCGTAACGAAGAACTTCCGCCATCGCATCGCGGTTACTATAAGACAAAGTTCAACGTCTATTATGGCAACAAGAAGTTGGATGCGCATGCACAATCATTTGAAGAGTTGGGTGGAGGCTATGCAAAGGACTCCTTTACAGTGTTCTACTATGGCCAGAAGGTCGATGGAGCCATGGCGTTAACCTTTAAATATACGGGTGATGGCTATGGTGAAGACTCCTATGATGTATTTTACAAGGGTAAAAAGATTGAATAAATAACGTGAAAGAGCGACACACCATGATGGTTGTCGCTCTTTCTTTTATGTTCTATTTCTGATTTCTCAGACTTGTTTTCCTTTTCTTTAGAACCATTTCTGATTCTGCTCGAAACTTTTCTTATTCCTTGTCGTAGGCATGAGCCGGATAGTCGATGGTGTAGTGCAGACCTCGGCTTTCTTTGCGCTCAAGGGCAAAACGAGTAATCAGGTAGCCCACGTTGATCATGTTGCGCAACTCGCAGATGTCCTTTGTGGCTTTCACGCGCTTGAACAGGTTCTCGGTCTCTTCATAAAGCGTGTCAAGGCGCACCCAGGCACGATGCAGACGAAGGTCTGAACGCACGATGCCTACGTAGTTAGACATGATTTCTCCAACCTCCTTTACAGATTGTGTGATGAGCACCTTCTCCTCGTTGGTCAGCGTGCCCTCGTCGTTCCATTCAGGCACCTTCTCGTTGAAGTCGTAGAGGTCCACATGCTCCAATGAGTGCTTGGCTGCAGCATCGGCATAGACCACAGCCTCGATGAGTGAGTTGGATGCCAGACGGTTGCCACCGTGCAGACCAGTGCAAGAACACTCGCCGATGGCATAGAGGCGCTCAATGCTTGAGCAACCGTTCAAATCCACCTTGATACCACCGCACATGTAGTGGGCAGCGGGGCGCACGGGGATGTAGTCGGTCGTGATGTCGATGCCCATCGACAGACACTTTTGATAGATATTGGGGAAGTGACGGCGCGTCTCGGCAGGATCCTTATGTGTCACGTCCAGACAGACGTGGTCCAGTCCGTGAATCTTCATCTCTTTATCGATGGCGCGAGCCACGATGTCGCGTGGTGCCAACGACAGGCGTTCGTCGTATTTCTCCATGAAGCTCTCGCCATTAGGCAGACGCAGTATGCCGCCATAGCCGCGCATAGCCTCGGTGATGAGGAAGGCAGGGTGGGTTTCTCCAGGTGAGTAGAGGGCGGTGGGGTGAAACTGCACAAACTCCATGTCGGCCACCGTACCTTTGGCACGATAGACCATGGCCTCGCCATCGCCAGTGGCAATCACGGGGTTGGTGGTCGTCTGATAAACAGCACCGCATCCGCCAGTACACATCACGGTGACCTTTGCCAGATAGGTGTCCACCTTCTCGGTCTCGGGGTTCAGCACGTATGCACCATAACAGTTAATATATGGTGTGCGTCGTGTCACCTTGGCACCCAGATGGTGCTGTGTGATAATCTCAACGGCAAAGTGATTCTCCTTGATGTCAATGTTAGGATTGCTGCGCACGGCCTCCATCAGTCCGCGCTGAATCTCTGCTCCGGTATCGTCGGCATGGTGCAGAATGCGGAATTCCGAGTGTCCGCCTTCGCGGTGCAGATCGAAGTTTCCATCTTCCTTCTTATCGAAGTTTACGCCCCATTTTACCAGCTCTTTAATCTGTTCGGGTGCGTTTCTAACTACTTGTTCCACGGCAGCGCGATCAGAAATATAGTCGCCTGCTATCATGGTGTCTTCAATGTGCTTGTCAAAGTTGTCGACCAGCAGGTTGGTAACCGATGCCACGCCGCCCTGTGCAAACGAGGTGTTGGCTTCATCAAGTGTCGTTTTGCAAATCATGCACACTTTACCTTTGTTGGCGCGTGCTACCTTCAGGGCATAACTCATGCCCGCTACTCCTGAACCAATAATAAGAAAGTCGTATTTATAGACCATGCTCTTCTTTGTTTTAAAACACTGCAAAGGTACGCATAATAATTGAGAAACAATTGTTTAATAAAAAAAAAGGTAAATAATTTCCTCAATTTCTATGTTTTTTACTTTTTTTCTCGTACCTTTGCAGCCGTTAAACCAATTATCAACAAAATTATGGACGATTACCCGGCGGACAATTACAATTCGTAATGGCGGGGGATAGCGACAAGGCTGCTAATCCCTTTGCCGCTAAATTATTTTCGTAAAACTATCCATGTACACGAGTGCTTTCGCGCTTTCGTACTTGTGGTATTATCAAACGGATTAGCATCATGAAGACCTATTGGAACACAACAGAGGGGCTAAGCCAACTGCAGGAGTGGCAGCCTAATTGCTGGATACAGGTGACGTGTCCAACAGACGAAGACCAGCGCGAACTCGAAGAGCGCTTTGGTATTCCCGATTATTTTATTTCAGACATCAGCGATACCGACGAGCGTGCCCGTTATGAATACGATGACGGATGGATGCTCATCATCTTGCGTATTCCCTATGTCAAAGAGGTGCGTTCGCGCACACCCTATACCACCGTGCCTCTGGGTATCATCCACAAGCGCGACGTCACGATTACCGTGTGCTACTACGAGACCAACATGATGATTGACTTCGTCTCGTATCAGCAGAAGCGCAATGATGGATTCACCGATCATGTGGACATGATTTTCCGTTTGTTCCTTTCCAGCGCCGTGTGGTATCTGAAGCGCCTGAAGCAAATCAATCTGCTGATAGATAAAGCCAAGCGCAATCTTGACAAGGAGGTGAACAATGAAAGCCTGATCGGCCTGAGCCGTCTGCAGGATTCGCTCACTTATTTCCAGACATCTATTCGTGGCAACGAGACCCTGCTGTCTAAACTGAAGTTCAAACTGCAGATCGACGAACTCGATGCCGACCTGATTGAAGATGTCAACATCGAGATGACGCAGGCCCGCGAAACCACCAATATCTATTCGAACATCCTCGAATCGACGATGGATACCTATCAGTCGATTATTAATAACAATATGAACACCGTGATGCGTACGCTGACTTCAGTGACCATTATCATGATGTTCCCCACGCTGATAGCCTCTCTTTTCGGTATGAACCTCATCAATGGCATGGAGTCTAGCCACTTTGGTTTCCTCTTTGCTATGGCTATTTCAGTGGGCGTTTCGGCCCTTGCTTGGTGGTTTTTTAGGTATAAAAGGCTTATTTAAACCCCAAAAATGAAAAAAAATCACAGAAAATTAGGCTGTTAAAATTATTTTCCGTAATTTTGAGGCCTAATTTTGTGTGTACTAATCGAATCAGTAACTAAAAAGTTAAATGATGGACTCTCAAGAAAACATCCTCGAACAGGGGACACAGGAAGAAGTAATGGCTCAAGAAGCCGCAGTCGAAGAGCGTAAGGTATATACCTCTAAGAAGGAAGTGCTCGACAGGGTAAAGGAAATTGCCCATGGTGAGGAAATTCCTCAGAAGGATGAGGTGGAATATCTGAAGACCGTGTTCTACAAACTTCACATTGCCGAGCGTGATGCCCAGCAGAAAGCATATGTTGATGCTGGAGGCGATCCTGCCACCTATCAAGTGACCCCCGACGAACTCGAGGAGGTGTTCAAGGCCGAGATGGGCGTCATCAAAGAGCGTCGTGCCGAACAGTTCCGTCAGCAGGAAGCTGAGAAGGAAGAGAATCTGAAGAAGAAACTCGAGATTATTGAAAAGATCAAAAATATGGTGACCTCGCCCGAGGAAGCCAATAAATCATACCAGGACTTCAAAGCTCTGCAGGCAGAGTGGAAGGAAATCAAGAGTGTGCCTGCCGATAAGGCCAACGAGTTGTGGCGCAGCTATCAGCTCTACGTAGAGCAGTTCTACGACCTGCTGAAGCTGAACAGCGAAGCCCGCGAGTACGATTTCAAGAAAAACCTGGAGCTGAAGACGCACCTCTGCGAGGCTGCCGAGAAGTTGGCCGACGAGGAAGACGTGATCAGCGCTTTCCATCAGTTGCAGAAGCTCCATCAGGAGTTCCGTGAGACTGGTCCCGTGGCCAAGGAGTTGCGTGAGGAAATCTGGCAGCGCTTCAAGGCTGCTTCTACTGTTATCAACAAGCGCCATCAGCAGCATTTCGAGGATATCCGTGCCCGCGAGGAGGAGAACCTGCAGAAGAAGACCGTGCTTTGCGAGAAGGTGGAGGCCATCGTTGCCGAAGAAAAGAAGGGTAGTGCAGATTGGGAACGTCTTACTCAGGAGATTATTGCCATCCAGCAGGAATGGAAGAGCATCGGTTTTGCTCCTCAGAAGATGAACGTGAAGATCTTCGAGCGCTTCCGTGCCGCCTGCGATGCGTTCTTCGCAGCTAAGGCCGAGCACTTCAAAGCCCTCAAGGATGCTTTCAAGGAAAATGCCGACAAGAAGCGTGCACTCATCGAGAAGGCTAAGGCTCTGCAGGATAGCACCGAGTGGCGCTCTACCAGCGATAAGCTGATTGCCCTGCAGAAGGAGTGGAAGACCATCGGTATGGTGCCTAAGAAGTTGGGCGACCAGCTGTGGGAAGAGTTCCTGGCAGCCTGCAACAAGTTCTTCGAGGCTCGCAATGCTGCTGGCGCTGGTCAGCGCAGCGAGGAGCATCAGAACCTGGAGAAGAAGCAGGATGTCATTGCACGCCTGAAGGCTGCTGCCGAAGAGGCTGGCGAAGACCTGCAGTCAAAGGTTCAGAAGCTTGTTGAAGAATACAATGCCATCGGTCATGTTCCCTATAAAGAGAAGGACAAGCTCTACGAGGAATACCACGCTGTACTCGACAAGCTGTATAAGGAGCTCAACGTGTCTGTGGCCAAGAAGCGCCTCAATAAGTTCAAGGACAACCTCAAGCAGGTGGCCGAGCGTGGCGAGGCTGCACTCGACAGCGAGCGTGCCCGTCTGATGCGTCAGTACGAAAACCTGAAGCAGGACATCGCTACCTACGAGAACAACCTGGGCTTCCTCAGCGTCAGCTCAAAGAAGGGCAACTCGCTCATCGACGAGATGAACCGCAAGGTGCAGAAGCTCAAGGACGATATGCAGCTGGTAAAAGATAAGATCAAGGCTATCGATGCCGAAAACAAAGAATAATATCGGGTAGCTTTTCCCGACTGACAGACAGGGCCTTTTGGCTTGTCAAGCAAACAACTTGGCAGTCAGAGGGCCCTTTTTGTTTGTTGTTTCAGTTCTTTTTATAAGTCAATAGTGCCGCTATTATATGCTAATAGTGCTGCTGTTATATGCTAATAGTGCTGCTGTTATATGCTAATAGTGCTGCTGTTATATGCTAATAGTGGCACTTTGGTGTCTTACGACTTAAGTCGTGAGATCTTTTGACTCCAGTCGTGAGAACTGTTGACTCCAGTCGTGAGATCTGTTGACTTAAGTCGTGAGATCTTTCGACTTAAGTCGTGAATTACCAAAGTAACGCTTTTCTGTTGGTAATGCGCCACTATAGCGTGGGAAAAAGACTTGTTTTATGTGGGCTTTCTCGTATTCAGGATTTATGAAAAGGACGACGAGGGCGTAATTGAATAAAAGAAAATCCGCTAAGCACTTTTCAGTGACCTAGCGGATTTTGTTGGGGTACCCGGACTCAATATATGGTGATTGAAAGAAATCAGTAAAAATCGAAGTTTTTTAAAAAGCCTGATTTTATAGGGGTTTCCGGGATTTTACAAGCAGCTTGTATTATCTTAAGTAATGTTAAATTTGTGTTATCACGGGAAAAACACGGGAAAAATTATGCATTCCCGTGGCTTTTTTTGTGTATCTTTGCAGCCGTATTTTAATGCTCAATATTTTAAAGTTCGCTTTATATATTCGTGGCAAAGGTACGATATTTAGTTGAGAATAACAAATTTATTAGGATATATCTGATGGAAGAGGTCGGGAAGTATGCGCAGCCAGAAGCACAGATGCTGATAGAAGATTTGCGCCAGATTGTCAAGCAGGCACGTAGTCATGTGGCTGCTACAGCAAATTATGAACTGACAATGATGTATTGGCATATTGGCGAACGAATTAATCGCGATTTGCTTGGTAACCAACGTGCAGAGTATGGAAAACAAATTGTGACGCAGGTTGCGACACAATTACAAGAGGAGTATGGAAAGAGAGGATTTGAGACAAGAAATATCAGAAGGATGATGCAGTTTGCTTCTCTTTTTACCTAACAGAGTTGCCGCCTCGTCATGTTTTGATGCAGCAGATTCAAGAATCATTGGAGGTCGCAAAGGCCAGAATTGAAAACACTATTGACAGTGAAGAGTAATTTTTTGATATGGCACAGATAGAACTTAGAATATCGAGTAAGGTACAGAAAGAAACTGGAAGGAGTGAAATCATGGTGCGTTTCTTTCAAGGAACATCGTTTGATCTTTATTCCAAAAGTGGGATATTTGTAAATCCTGAGTACTTCGAGTATTATATTAATCGTGAGAAAACGGAGAAAGCAGGTGTAAAGGTTCCTGGTAACGCTATTACGTCGTCTGTTGAGAAAGCTGAGAAAAATGGCTATGCGCTTCGTAAGAGTGGTACTATTGTTTTCAAGCAGCGTTTAGAAACGCCTGAGGTAAAATACCATCGTGAACAGGTTGAACGCATTGAAAAATTGAAGAAATTCATTCTTGATCGTTTTGAAAGTGTCGATAAGAGTGGTCTTTCAAGTGAATGGCTTAAAGAGGTGGTTGACATGTTTCATCATCCGGAAAAGTATAACATAAAGACGACAGATAAGTCATTTTTCGATCTTGTTGAATTGTATATCAGTCGTCATCAGCTTGCAGAGTCTCATGCAAGAACTTTTCGCGTTCTATCTCGCGTTATAGCCAGATATCAAGGATATGTCAGAGCTACTGATAAAGCGAGGAAGGATTATGCTTTCTCCATAGATGCCGTTACTCGTGACGACATAGAGGAGTTAAGTGAATATATGCGCCATGAGAAAGAGTTGTCAGAGATGTATCCAAATCTATTTGCAAAATTGATTGAGGATTATCCTGCTTCAGTAAAGAAAGGACGCAATGTTATAGAGGCGCGAGGTGAGAATACTATTATCAAAATGCGTACGCGCCTGAAGTCGCTCTTCCTGTTCTTTGTTGAAGAGGGCATGACTTCAAATCGCCCTTTTGATGGTGTCAAGATTGGCACTGCCAAGGTCGGTACACCTTATTACATAAGTATTGAGGAGAGAAATAAAATTGCAGACTGTGATCTTGAACAGAAATGGTTGGAGATGGATGATGGCTTTCGTAAGAGCATAAACGTGAAAATCGAAACCATTATAGCATGCAGAGATATTTTTGTTTTTCAATGTTTTATAGGATGTCGAGTAAGTGACCTTGTGAAGTTTACTCCCCAGTACATTGAAAATAAAATACTTGCATACACGCCAAAAAAAACGGATGATCAAGAGGAGGCAATTCAGGCCAGAGTTCCACTGCATCCTAAAGCTATTGAACTGATAAAGAAATATAAAGGTCAAGACAAGAAAGGAAGACTCTTCCCCTTTGTTTCTGCTCAAAAATATAATGATGCCATTAAAGCGATATTCACAATGGCTGGGATTACCAGAAATGTCGAGGTGCGTAATTCGCTGACAGGTGAGTATGAGCTGCGACCAATCAATGAGATCGCTTCAAGTCATCTTGCTCGCCGTACTTTCATTGGCAATGCTTACTTCAAGGTTGCTGATCCCAACTTGATAGGTAAGATGAGCGGTCATGTTGAAGGATCCAAGGCCTTTAAGCGTTATCGCAATATCGAAGATGAAACTCTTAAGGATGTAATAGATCTTATTGGGTAAAAGGCTATTCGTCCTTCTCTTTTTTGTTGGATGAGTCTGCTTGGTCTGATTCATCTAACATTTTCTTGATATTTTCTTCCACAAAGAAGAAGGTTGCCATTTTCATGACGTCTACACCTTCCGTCTTAACCAGGCTGTCCCAGTTTTCAATAGAAACGCCATTGTCCTCCTTGAATTTCTGCATCTTGGAATAAACTTCTCTCAGGTAGTCTTTTAATCGAGCATTCTCTGCAGCAAGATCTTCATTTCTTTTGAGAATAGGTTTCAATATGTTATTAAATGCTTCATTTTCATCTACAGGAACGATTGGTGAACCAGTAAAATCTGTTCCTTTTGGTAGATGAAGCATATAAAACTCTTTAAAGAAATTACGATTAAGAATATTTGATATCGTAACAAGTTTATCTGTATCGATAGACTCCTTTTTTAGTAACTTGCTAACAACAGGATGTGTCACACCAAGTGACGATGCTAATTGATTCTGCGTAATGTGATTTCCTGCCAGATGAAGACTTATAATCGTCCCAATGTTTATTGTTTGTGGAGGAGTTGCTAAAAAAACACCCTCCTTTTCGAGATCATCGTAGCTTGTTTCCGACCAGAATTCTGCAAAAAAATTATGGTTTAACTTCCTTGATAATTCTATTAGTTTACTTGTCTCAATTGAGGGCTTAGATAAAACTCTATCAATATTTGATTTTGGAAGGTTCATCAAATCAGCAAGCTTTTGCCGTGTAAGATTATTCTTCTTACACCATAAACGCAGGGCTTCTCCTACATGAACTTCTTTCACAATATCACCTTCAATCATTAAATAACGTTAAAAATAGAACATAAAATGCCCTAATATTATTACAAATGCCCTAAAATAATTACCTTTGCATCGAAAATGTTACTTCGTTCCGATTTTGAGGCAAAATTCATCAAGCCTTTATTGGTGCAAAGGTACAAAAAAAAGATAATAACAAGTAAAATATAAACTTAAATTAAGAAAAATATGAAAGAAAGTAATTTCAATCACGTAGAGTCTACCAGTGCTCCATTGTTGGAAACAAGAATGGAAGAGAGACTGTTGGCAAGCGGCTTGGTCTCTGAAATAAGAAAGAGTCCTGGTCATTATTCGTTCACTATGACCGATACCGGAATAATGGAGTTCGCAAGGGCTCTGAAATTGTCAGAAATGGAAGATTCCTTGACTAAAGAAAAGGACTCTTCATGTCTATTCCCGGAGTCTGATGGGGCTTTACTGACGAAAAAGGATGTGTTGACTGGGTTCAATGTAAGCCATACTACGCTATGGAAGTGGGAGAGGAATGGTTATTTGGTTCCTGTGAGAGTAGGAAGGCGTGTTTATTATCGCCGTTCTGACATTGAAAAACTTACTAAATGAGTCACAATATAGCTATGATAGAGTTATACGATTTTATTAACGACGAACTGCTTCCTCGTGTTCTCGAAAACATGGATACCATCTTCCCTGAGAGGAATTGGACAAAGAAGGGTTACCGCTGGAGCAGTCCATTTCACGTTGATGGCTCAGAGTCTCAGTCTGGAGCAAGTGAACGCTCTTACATCAAGACAGACTCCAGTTATCGTTATAGCGTAGGTGAAACAGACGGTGGAAATGGTGTTTCGCTCATCGGTTATGCCCTTTTATATAAGGGGTATGCACGAGATGCGAAAGGAAAGGATTTCGTAGAAACTATCAAATGGCTGTGTGATGAGGTAGATATAGAAATGCCTCAGTTTAACAATGAGGAATACGAGCAGTATAAGAAGCGTGTTGATACAATTCAGATGCTGTGTAGCGACATGCAGAAAGCTTTATTCGCAAAGGAGGGCAAAGAAGTCCTCAATTATTTAACTGACATTAGAGGCTATGACGTTAATCTTATCAAGAATATGGGCCTCGGCTTCATATCTGCAGAAATGGCTGACAGAATTAATAGTGAGAAGTTACTTCTGTCATTCAATCCTGCTGCCGCTAAAGCTATAGAGAGTGGCGAAAGAACGTCACTTCCTTATGGTGTAGGACGTACCCACCAGCTTGCAATTCCATATATGTGTGGTAACAATATTCGGGGGTTCAAATTCCGTGAGATAAATGGAAATTTAAACAAGGAAGGCAAACCGCTTCCTAAATACTATAACAACTATGGACTACCCAAAGGCCAGTATCTTTTTGGTTTCAGAGGTCTTTATTTAACAAGGAATAAAGAGTGGGATCGTGATGTTACTTTAGTTGAGGGCGAACTTGATGCTCTTCATGCTCAGGTACTTGGGTTGCAAAATGTTGTAGCGGCTGCTGGTGCTGACTTTAGCGAGAAAGTCATCGAAGAACTAAAGGCCAAGGGTGTGAGAAGGATTACGCTCCTTTTTGACACGGAGGAAAATGATGAAAAACAGAAAAAAACATATGAGAAGATAGAAAAAGCAATAAAAAAGATTCGGAATGGTGGGCTAACGGCGTTCTATGCTTTTCTGCCCTCTGAGTCAGGGAAAAAGCTTGATGTAGACGAGTTCTTAAGGTATCATAGTATCGATGAACTTCAAAAGATCATAAAGTTTGCAGAACCAGCATCTTTTTTCCTGTTTGAACAAACTTTGATTAGGGCTATCCAACGTCAGACTGAAGAAGGTGGGCTTACGTCGAAGAATATCGACGAGTTCATGCGTCAAGCTATTGATATTGCTAACTCTCCTTATACCACGCCCTTGGAACGTGATATGATCTTCCGTAAATTTGAAGAAGCAACAGGTAGTCAGGTTAATAAAGCAGCGATAGAGGAAGAAGCAAATATCGCCGATGCTGAAAACATAAGCAGAAAAACGCAGGAGCTTATAGAGAGCAAACTTCAAAGTTTGCTGGACAACATTAAGAAAGAAGGTTATCCGGAATATTTCAAGGCTATTGATTCCCTTGGTGGAGATATCCGTAAGGAATTAAGTAAGAGTAATTGTATTGATTATCTTGCCGACGATACCGACGAAGTCTTTGAAAGTTTCAAGGATGATTATAAGCTTCTTAAGACTGATATAGTGTTCGGGGAGAAGTATGGAAGCAATTATCGTTTAATGATACCACCAGGCATTACAACCATTGCTGCGCACACTGGCCATGGAAAGAGTAAAGTGTTGCAACATATAGCCCTTAGTGAAGCCTTAAACGGCGAGGAAGGTTGTGTAGTCTATATTCCTTACGAGGAAAGTAAAAAACAGACGATAGCGACCCTTCTGAATGCTTATGCGAACATCGAGTTAACAAGAGAGGCCTCAGGACATAACAATGCTCAAACAATTGCAGAATATCTCCACGATGGTAGTACGAAATACATGAAAAAAGATAAAATTGTTCCTTTCAAGAGGAAGGTTGCTATGTTTAAGGAGATTCTTCATCGTCGTCTGCTGAAGGTTGTTAAACCTGAAACTCCTTATCTAAGTGAGTTGAAGACCATATTAAACTCAGTTTTGACTCAGCGACAGTTTAAAATCAAAGCCATTTTTATTGATTATGTTCAAGAGATTTATATAGAGAATACCAGGTATCAGCGTCCTGACGAATTGAAAGAAGTTATGGTTGAACTTGACCTTATGACACAGCGTTACAATATTCCTATTGTGTTGGCTGCACAGCTCAATGCCCAGTCGGCTCAAACACCTTTGGCACTGACCAACCAGTGTATTGCAGATTCATATTGGATAGCCAGAAAGTCTGGAGAGATTATAATCGTTTGGAGCAGTAAAGAAGGATGTAAGAACGACCAAGAAGGAAAGATGACAGAAAAGATAAAGGAGCGTATTCCTGGACTCAATCTTGGAGAACCTGGACAACTTTATATGGTTTATACTAAATCAAGAACCGTCATGACTGGGATTACAACAATTCTTGAGATCAACGGCAACACAGGTCATATTGAAGGTAATCATGTCGTCTCGGATGCCCAGCAGGAATTTGAATTTGAGACAGAGCTTTCTGCCACACAAGAGAATAAAAGTTATAGACCATTTTAGATAATAAGATGTCAAGCAAAAAAGAAACAAATATGGTTACTCCTTTAAAAAAGAATAATACGGCTACCCCCAGAAGAGTGTCTGCGAATACTATTTCCAAGACTCTTATGGGAGAAGAAACTCCCCGTGCGCATTATTATGGGATATATACCAATAATGCTTTGATTAATGGAGCCAGAAGGCAACCTAAGTGTCTTTTTTCTGAACTTGACCCGGAAATACAGAAAAAATATTTTGATTTAGCTCGAGAAGAGAAAATATGTAAACCCGTAGAGATGTATAATCAACGCGGTGAGCAAATAGTCCTTGATAAAACAAAGAGATTTATAATTATGGTACTATTGGAAATGTATAATGAACAGGTAGTTAATAACTATAATTTCAAAGCTCCCAATTTTATGATGCCAAAAGATAACGAGTTCGGTAAAGTTTATACATCTGCTTATGCTCTTGCATGTAGGATATACAACACAAACAAGCCGGGTAGCAAAGCTGATTTTATATTCAGACATCTTCGCGAGTTAGGTGGTTATCCAACAGTAGGCGAAACTGAAAACGACAAATGGAGGGGGATGCTTGTTTATAAGGCTCTCAACCATAAAACGGGTAAGTTGGAAACTGTTATGATGTATGACAATCTCATATCCCTTGGTATAAGGTTGGGAAAGAATTCCACCACATCATTTGTTAAACTTCATGAGGCGTTTTTTGCAAATCTTTCGAAGGCTTATATTCATTGCTTTCCGACATCGTCAAAATTATCTGAATATTATAAAAATAAGGTTCCTCCCCAGTATGCCATAACACTTGATAGCATACTAAAACAAGCTGGAAGTATGGGAAATAGGTCGATTAAGATGAGGGCTTCATTGATTTATGATACACTTGCTCATGAACGTTTTAGTTGCAGAAATTTCAAAGCCTGCAAGGATATAACATTGGATGCGATAGCTGCCAGTAAATATACTGGTATTTTAAAAGGCTACAAAGAGTATTCTGGAGCCTCTGGAGAATTAGTATATGATATAGAAATCAATCGAGATTTTTTTCCTCGGAAGGATAAGAATAGTGAAGAAGAGAAGGAATGATAGTATTGAATATTATATCACAAATGGAAGTTGAAATGAAGCCTTTATTCATAATAGTAGGTGTATACAAAATATACCCCAAAAAAATGCGCAAATACCCCAAAAAAATGCGCAAAAATGGCCATATTACCCCAAAAAAATGCGCAAATACCCCAAAAAAATGCGCAAAAATGGTCATACTACCCCAAAAAAATGCGCAAATACCCCAAAAAAATGCGCAAGGCATATTTGTAAATATCTGTAAGACAAGAAGTTACAAGGAGTTAAAAAGTTGGGAAATTATTTATAAATTACTAAGAAATAACTTAGTAATTTTAGAAATAGAGAAATTGCCCTCAAAAATATGGGGATTTTTGAGTTCATTTCTCTTGTCATACGATAGTAAGGAGTTGGTCGCAACCAAGGATATTGCTAATGTATTTTCAATATGTATAATAGGATAGATTGTTAATGACAGTATTCTTATGTATTATGATAACTTATTTATAAACGAAAAAAAAGAATTAAAAATGAAAAAACGTATTATTTTATTCACCAACATTAAGGGTGGAGTAGGCAAGACCACGCTTTGCGGGCTATTTGCCACTTATCTGGCTCAACAGGGCATTCCTGTTGCCGTTATGGACGCTGATATCCAGCAGTCTTTGTATCGTCACCGTCAGCGTGATTTGTCGGATAATCCTACAGAGAAACTGCCGTGGCAAATCCAATCCATCAATACATCTGATGATGAGATGGTAGAATCGTTAATGGAGAAGCTTAAGAGTATTCCTGGCTGGATCCTGATTGACTGTCCTGGCAATGTCAGCGACCACGCATTAAAGTACATCTATCAGGCTGCTGATGTGGCCATAGTGCCATTTGGCTACGATACTGACACTGTCGATGCTACGATGCTCTTCTGTGACCTTTTTAAGCGTGTATGTCCTGCTAAAATGGTTTTTGTCCCCAATAATATCGTTGTTAGTGATGAGAGAAGGGAACAAGTAAAGAAAGACCGTGATGAAGCCGTTAAGCTTCTTGGTAATATCGGCTATGTAACACCACGAATTAAGCATGGTGTGGCCGTAAAGAGCTACAATACGCTTAATACTCTTGATTATTGGCAAGAGAAGGCTGTAGAGAATGCCTTTAAGCCACTTATAGAGAAGATTAAGAAATTGTAGAATTGTAGTTAAGTATGAATGTATACAAGTACACATTAATAAATGAAAACATGAAAAAGATAAAGATAAAACCAGTCAATGTGAATCTTGATGACATCATGAGGGAACAAACGGGGCAAACTCCTCAAAAGGACAAAACATATGTTCGCTCAGTGAAAAAGTTGCAAGATAACAATGAATATCGACGTTGTTCCTTCATTTGTAGTCCTGAACTGTGGGAAAAAGCACAGGCTATAGCCCATAAAGAACGCTTTTCTGTGCGTAACGTCATGGAGCATTGGATGCAAGCAGGAATTGCGTCTTATGAAGGTAAAAACGGAAAGATAAAGCTTAAAAAGGGGCGAGCCATTGATGATGTTATGTAGAGGTATACATGTCTATATGTGGCTATGTATAAATGAATACGAGTATACTGGTATTAATGTATACATGTTGCCATGATTGTGCCTTGGATTGTTTAATGTAGGCGGGAGAAGATGAAAGCTCTCGCCTACTTATTTTAAAGTGTAGACTAACGAATTCGGGAACAAAGCAACAATTTCGGGAAGATGGGCAACAATTTCGGGAAGTAAAAGTAACGAATTCGGGAAGATAAGTTGCTTTTTTTTGTGATAAATTTATGTAACATTCTGTTAATCAGTTAGTTTCTGTTCATCCTTGTTGTTAACAAACGATCATATAACATATACTTTTATTTGTTTTACTTATTAAAGCTTTATTTATGATTTAATATAATTCGTTATAGCAAAATACATCAAATCCCCTTTAAACAGAGGTTTTTCGGGCTATCTTCCCGAATTGGTAGCCGAATCTGAGTTATCTTCCCGAATTGGTAGCCGATAATGACTTTTTTATCATGCTTATACCTACCAGATAGTCTTCATTTGGCCGTTTTTGTGCAGCTAAACATCGTTTTATCTTCCCGAATTGGTAGCTGTATCTGGGTTATCTTCCCGAATTAGTAGTTTTGCCTATTAATTACCCGAATTAGGAGCCAATTCTGTCTTATTACCCGAATTAGGAGTTTTTAGCCTGTTAATTACCCGAATTAGGAGTTTTTCGGGGGAAATCTACCATGTTTTAGGGCTATTTATGATGCTTATAGCCTACGAATTCGGGTAATTGGGATATTTTTACACACGAACTCGGGTAATTAGACACACGAACTCGGGTAATAATGGGTATGGATAGTGTATACAAGTATTAATGATTACATGTATATTGGTGTTAATGAATACAAGTACACAGGTATAAATGTATACATGTTGCCATGACTGCGCTTTAGTTGGTTCTTGTAGGTGGTGCCTGAAAAACACATAGGGATTTCTACGAAAAATCACAAACAACCGAACAAAATCATTACAAACAACCGAACGAATTCGTCACAAACAACCGAACAAATTCGCCACAAACAACCGAACAAAATCACCGCAAACAACCGAAAAGTTACATGAAAATTTGGATAATTCATTATAAATCTGTAACTTTGCACACAAAATCAAAAACAAATAAAATGATGGACAGTATGTATAAACCAAGAATTGCCGACAGACTATTAGCTCGCAAGCTTGCAGGCAAGGGGGCTGTGTTGATTGAAGGCCCTAAATGGTGTGGCAAGACAACTACCGCTCGCCAGCAAGCCAAGAGTTTACTTGACTTAGGTGACACTGAAGTTTTGAAACAGAGCAAACAGATGATGGAAATCAGTTCGAAGACACTCCTCCAAGGCGAAACACCCAGACTGATTGACGAATGGCAGACAATAACAGAATTATGGGACACTATCAGAAATGAGGTTGATAAGCGAAGTGCTTTTTCTCAATTCATCCTGACGGGTTCTACTGTTGCTCCACAGGCTGAAGACACTGTTCACAGCGGAACGGGGCGTATTGGCAGAGTCAAAATGCGACCGATGAGTCTATATGAGTCTGGCGAGTCTACCGGCAGTGTCAGCCTGGCTAAGCTCTTTGATGGCGAGACGTTCGAACCGCAACCAAATAGCATTGATTTGGAGCGTATAGCCTTTCTGACATGCCGTGGTGGCTGGCCACAAGCAACGCTGCTGGAAGGTGATATTGCACTGGATCAGGCCTTTGGCTATGTTGATGACATTTCTGAAAGAGATATACAACGTGTTGACGGAGTAAAACGCAGCCCAGAGCGTACACGTCTACTACTCCGTTCGTATGCCCGCAACATTTCTCAGCAAGTACCCTATAGCACCATCAAGGCCGATATGCTGTCAAACGACTCACAAACACTTGACGAGGATACCGTTGCCGACTACATCAAAGCACTGAGAAAGCTTTTTGTAATTGAAGACCTTGATGCATGGAATCCAAATATCCGCAGTAAGGCAGCTATTCGTACAAGCGACACACGCCATTTCGTTGATCCAAGCATAGGTACGGCATCGTTAGGCTTAGGTCCCAAAGACCTAATAAATGATCTGGACTCGTTCGGACTTATCTTCGAAGATATGGCCGTGCGAGACCTGCGTGTTTTTGCCGAGGCACTCGACGGGAAACTATATCATTATCGCGACAGTTCAGGTCTGGAGTGTGACACCGTGTTGCATCGTCGCAATGGCACCTATGGACTGATAGAGGTAAAGCTTGGCGGCGAGAAACTGATAAACGATGGTGCAGATGCTTTGAATACGCTTGCCGATACCATAGATACCACGAAAATGAAGAAGCCTTCATTCAAGATGGTACTAACTGCTGTTGGCCCCTATGCATACCAACGGCCAGATGGCATATTTGTGGTTCCCATTGGTTGTTTGAAAGACTAACACAAAAAACGGCTCCTTAATAGGAGCCGCTTTTCATTTGATCATGTACCTATTTTTAAAATACTCGAATGGGGCCTTATCTTCATCGGGACATATCTCTAATGTTTGGGTTATAAAATATTCGAGAGAAATAGCCGAAATCTTATTCTGGAATTCAGGTTTAAGTTCATTCCGTAATGATGCAACCTCTTTTTCTGTAGTTGGATGCTGTGCAGGGGCGAGCACAACAGAATAGCATCTGTTTGCCCCCTTAATAATACCATAGCACTCAGTGAGAAGGAAGTTGCGGTAAATTTGCGTCACAACTTTCATTCCATCTAATTTTTTATTCTTATCCTTGGCTGCCTCTGCACTCTTAAGTAATTCTGCTTCAGTTTCAGGTTTGAACATACCAATTCTCTTAATCCATACATCATATAGTACATCGCTCTTTCTACTGGTGTTTTCGCCTAACACATCTGTATACTTTGTTTCTATCGCGACAAAGGCAGGTTTGCCATCCGTATCTTTATAACGTACGATAGCATCCATTGCGGTATTATCGTTCAGATATTTTTTAATGTCTGTATCCAGATACTCTAATTCTACTTCTGTAACCTCACTTATATATTTATCGGGAAATATATTCTGAAAGATTCTGCTGACAATGTCGCCCTTACCTTGCTCTCGCATTTCTATAAAGGGACAAAAGAGGTTAAATGCCATTGGTTGACTGGATAGCATATTATTGAAGAGTCGATATTCGTCAATCGTCTCATGAGGTTGTTTGTTTTCTACTCTATGTTTGGCATAATTAAAAGTAAACTCGTTCACAAAGTTCTTACCAGTCTTGTCGCCATCAACCAACATGTTTATTTGTGGCGTACCTTTCTTAAGGTGTGGCCCAACTCCCATTGGCTCGCCCATACGTTCGCGATACTTGCCCTGCAGTTCTCTGCACTTCTGAGTGAATTCTTTAATTGTCATAGAGTCTTACTTAAGCATTTCATCCTTAATAATTGATTAATCCCAGCATTTACTTCCTACCCTCTTTATATTTTCGGATGGCATCCTGCATGATATCATAATGGTCAAATGCCAGATGTGGCAAGTCAGACAGTAAGAACCATTCTGCCTTGGCAGCATCATCTTGACCAGTTACAGCTGTCGGTTCATCAATGATAGCCAGATAAGCTACCGTTATTGTACGACCTCTTGGATCGCGATCAACCTTTGAGTATGCTCCAATTTGGCGAACCTCTGTCACTCTAAGCCCAGTTTCTTCCTCCAGCTCACGTATAGCGCACTGCTCCGTAGTTTCATCCATATTCATGAATCCGCCAGGAAAAGCCCATGCTCCCTTGAAAGGTGGATTCCCTCGCTGGATCAGCAGCACCATTGGCTCTGCCTCTCTCGTTATTACGATACAGTCAGCCGTAACGGCCGGTCTTGGATATTTATAGGTGTATGTCATATTCGAAGAGTTTTATTTGGACGCATCAACCTTTTTGTCAATCAGAATGCTATTTGAGAAATAATCATGATATACCTGATTACCAAGATTGATTATGAAAAGATAGTTCTGACAGCGTGTTAGTCCTGTATAGACTAACTCATCTGAAAATTCGACAGGTTGAAGTTGGTTATTGAGGACAGCATTGCTTCCTATACTATCTTCAATGACAAGGAATAGAGCTGGACTTTCCCATCCTTTGAAAGAGTGAATCGTACTGAGTTTTATTGTTCCGCGATTCATCCAAAAATTAGCCTTTCTATTCTTTCGTATCTTTTCTATTTCACTATTCTTCTCCAATCCTGTTGTTGAATTAGGAAACACCTTTATGAATTCTTCTCTTGTCTCAAACATTATATTCGTATTCTCTTTGCTTTCTTTTCGTAGCATATAATCGAGGCTACGGAGCATCCTGATTCGTGATGATAGAATGGTTACGTCATTGGAATTAAGACTATGTTTTAGGATTTGAGAATATATATATTTAGCAAGGTTTTTGTCCTCCATCTCGTCGGCTGTAGGTTCATAATAATGGTATTCAATGTAAGGCTCATCGAACAATGACAGCATTGTATCTGTTTCAATTTGATTTTCAACAATATATTTCTGGGCAAAATACTTTTTCTGAAAGTCAGAAACAAGCAAAGCAATTTTCTTTGATAGACGATAGCTTTTATTCAACTTTTTATCCCAAGGTCCACTTTGTATAGGTATCACAGGCATTTTATCTACATCAAGTGTGCGTGAGTAGATATTTTGCTTTTCGTCGGCAAAGGCTACAATTTCTGCATTATCAGTTGCGAAGTTGTCTTTTATGATTCTTATCCAATTTTCTTTGTAGTCCTGCGTCTCGTCAATAAGAATCACATCGTATTTAGGGAGTTCTTTTATATGCCCATCGAACAGATGTAGATTTGAATATATCTTTTCGTCTGCCAGACGTTCAAAGGCAACTCTGTCGTTCATAAAAACCCTATTCCCTTCTTCGTCTGTTTCAAGGAAATCGAAATCGATTCCTACATTGTTCATGTTCGATGTGATAAAGTCATGATAGTTACTTATGTTGAAGAATTCCCATGCAAATTCTTCTCGGACTTGGCTAATTTTGTCGTGAATATAATTACGCAAAGTGATATTGAAAGTAAGAATAAGAACTTGTCCTTGCGTTCTCTTATGAGCATTCACCGCTCTTTGCGCCAACACAAGTGTCTTCCCTGAACCAGCAACACCCTTTATTCTTTTTCTTTCACCCTCTGTACTTTTAGCAAGTAACTCTTGCTCTTTGGAAAGCTTTATGTCCATTCCATCCTCCATCGTATGGAAAGATGGGCGAAGAATCCGTACGAAACTATTGTATAAATCTTCTGAGAAATACCGGCTGCGACGACTAATCCATCGCTCATCGAAAACTCTGTCCATCGTAGCCTTGTTCAGCGCATCATTTCCAAGAATGGTAAAGTTCTTGTCCACCCAGGTCTTGTATTTTCTGCATTTTTCCTGTTCTATACTACGGTTTGCAGAAATTTCGCAATTTCGCATCTTTCTCTGACAGACAGAACATTGTTTACAGATACCAACATGGCAGGAATCACATAATAATTCTCCATTACATTTATCATTAGCCTCCTTTGTCGTACTACAATGAAAATAGACGGCACAGTTTACTACATACCAATACTTAAAATCTTTCAAGCGTAGATTTAGCAGAGAATCTATATGAAGATCGTATAGCTTTTCCTTATACCTCAACACCTGTCTGAGAGGTGTGTTTTTGTTGACAGCGCCATTCGCTTTTACAATCCACTTACCGCTTGAACTGACGTTGTAATTTGACAAATCCCAATCCTTGACTTCGAAAACCATCACTCCACACCCTTTATGCATTACGATAACATCAGGCAAATCACCATTTAGGAAAGGCTGGAAGAATATCTCATATTCATCATCATAGTTGTGTAGCAAGAAACTAAGTAATGCCCTTTCCCCGGGGGTAGCAGCAGGCTTTCTCTTTTTGATTACTTCTATGGGAGGATATAGTTTCGCCATGATAGATACTATTAATAATATTCGAACAAAGTCATAGATTTGTATGTAATGATTGTTAAGATGCCTATACCTTTAATCTTACCAATTTTGTGGTAATACGATATTCTCTAAGTTATGTGCTTTCTCGAAAAGTGGCGAAATCTCATCATCTGTGAATCCAGCAATACCGCAGCCGATACGGGTAACGAGGAAGGTGAGATTCCTATTTTCTTTAGCAAACTCGATAAATTCATCCACGTAGGGTTTGATGGTTTCTACGCCGCCCTGCATCGTAGGGATGGCATAGCTCTGACCTTGCAGACCAACTCCCTGCCCCATGATGGCGCCAAACTTGCGGTAGGCGATGTAGGCCGCTCCACCGCCGTGCATACCTTTCAGATTGCTGCCAAACACAAATATCTCGTTTGTCTGCAGCTCTGTAATAAAATCTGGTGTTGTACGTCTCTGTTCCATAATTTCTTCTTTTCCCAAAACCATATCTTCGTAAGGCATAGGTGCTTCTGTGGTATACATAGCTCCTGCTTCTGCAAACACAACAGTTCGTTCGTCCATTACCTCTGGCATATCCAGATCCATGTCGAAGTTCTTTTTGAAGTATGGCACGATGATTTCATCTTTCAGCTTGTTGTAGCGTTGCGACACAGCCGAAGGAGTGATACCACATTCCGCAGCCACCTCTTTCCCCTTGAAGCCGCGAATCAATATCATTGTGATAATCAGTCTGTCCCATCTGTCGAGAGGAGCATGGTCGCATATATCTTCCACGATGCGATTGAACTGCAAGCGCAGGTTGTCGCCCTTCATGTCGAACGACTGCAGATAATCCTCGAAGGTGATGCTGCCGTACTCCCTGTGATACCATTTCAGCGCATCGAGCACCACATAGCGGAACCCACCAATCAGCCACGTCTTCAGACTGACCTCCGGCGAGTGATCCTCCAAAGGCTTCCAGTCGTGCTCCATTAGGTATATGGCATACTGGTGAGCCAGCGACATAAAATCGAGATTCTGCTTCCCGCTCAGTTGATACCGCTGGTCGAAAAGCCGATATCCTGCCTCACAATACCCGTAGAAATACTCACGGATAATGTCGCCGTCCCCCTCACGGAAGCCCTCTATAATCTCGTCGTCTGACAGTCTTTGATAATACATGGGCAATTTTTTCGCAAATATACAAAATTTTTGTCGTAATAGCTTAATTTTTTCCGAAAACCATCTTTAAATAGATGAAAGACGTCTTAAAATGAAGTTTCACCATTTAAAATTGTTACGATTATGAAAAGAAATGATCCCATGCCCAAGCAGCAGAACAAGAAAGAAACAAAGCGTGTCCACAATCTGATTATCGTCGATGAGAGCGGTTCAATGTATGTCATCCGCAAGCAGGCCTTCGTCGGTATGAACGAGACTCTCCAGACCGTTCGCCAGATGCAGAAGAAGTACCCTGACCAGGAGCAACGCGTCACCCTCCTTACCTTCGACAGTGGCCACACTACCTGGCACTACGACAATGCCCCTGCCTCGCGCACCAAGAACCTCGACTGGAAAGCCTACACCCCCGGTGGTGGCACACCCCTCTACGATGCCATCGGCATGGGAATTGCTAAGGTAAATGCACAGGTGGAAGATGGTGATCACGTACTCGTCACCATCATCACCGACGGTGAGGAGAATAGCTCTGAGGAGTGGACGCTGAAGATGGTTCGCACGATGATTGAGAAGCTGAAGAAGCAGAACTGGACCTTTACGCTCATCGGCACGGACAACCTCGATGTCGAGACGATGGCTCAGTCTTTCGCTATCGAGGAACACATGGAGTTCCAGCAGGACGAGGAAGGTACCAAGGCCATGTTTGCCCGCGAACGTCGAAGCCGCGAACGCTACAACTGCTGCATAGCCGAGGATGCCGCTATTCCTACAGGTTCGTTCTTCAGTGAAGAAGAGTCCTGATTATTGCAATGAATCCGCTTCTGCAATGACTGGAGCGGATTCATTATCTGACGATATTCTACAAATCGCCGCTATATGTTATTTCCTTCCAATGCTTGGAGAATACCGTCTCGCAAACATTGTCTAAGTACTCTTGAAGGAACTTGAAAGGGAATGGGTATGTCATCAACTCATTCCATCTTCCGAATCCGAACTTAAGCATCTCGACTATTTCCATGATTTCTGCTTCTACTGCAGCTGGATTCTCTTTGTGCAATACAAATATTCGTCTTGCTCTCGGCATCTTATCCATTTTGGTACTTTGAGTTATTTGCATATTTTCGCTATTAATACCAGATATGTAGGAATATGAACCCTCGTTTTCCCCATCTATGCCATCAGACTTCCAAAGATGGAAACCAATATACCCTCTAAGATATTTATGAGCCTCATAATTCGTCTTTCTTTTGAACAAAGCTACAGTTTCGCCTCTATTAACGACATCATCATACGCATCATTAATTTGAGAGACATCAAGAATAGGAATCTCGTCAGTATCAATAATTAGGTATACATTGCCATTTTTCTTCATAGCCATATAATCTCTGGCTCCTCGAATTCTGTCACATTCATAATAATTCAGATTGCTTTGTACAAACAAATCGAAATCATCGCCAAGTCTGTTTTTCCCCAAGCCATACTCTTGGATGGCTATATCTCCATTTGAATTCGCTGTAAAAGATGCTCCATGAATTGTACCATTGTTTATCTTATAGCGATAGAATACCCAGTTATGAATGAGTTCCGTCAATTGTAAAGGCAGTTTTCCCTTGACAAGCGAATCTTTCACAACGAGTTCTATCAAAATGCGTCTTGCACTTGCTTTGTCAATAACATCGTCTTTTTCATTGCCACTAATAATGATATGTTGAAGAGCATTTCCGCTATGCGGCAATCTTTCTAATAATTTGGTATAATATGTTTGAGTCTGTTCTTTTTCACGCGGCTCGCAAAATTTAATAATCATATCATTACCAGAAGGTTTTGTCGGGAACAACAAATAATCTCCGATAATATTTTTTGCCTCATTCTTAAACTGTTTAGCTATAGATTTAGAAAAAACAGTTTTGAAAGGGTCTTCTATAAAGATAGATCTGCCGTTCAGATAATTCTGCATAAAAAGCATCATTTCCTTTTTAGACCTGCATTCATCGTAGTGTAAAACGTTGAAATCACAGAATTTGAGTCTAACTACTTCTTTAAAACTTTCATTTACTAACTGCAATATCTGCCATATTACAAAGAGTTTTCCATGGGTATAGTTTTCCTGATTATATGGCCAATATGGGACATTGTTTTTATTGTCACTGTATTTCTTCTTTTGAACATATAGTTCTTGAAGGTTATAACCATCTTTCTTAACTTCCCTGATGACAATTGGCTTTACTGACTGGCCTTCCCATAAACAGCCACCCACATCTTTACCAACATGGAACACACAGTTCTTGTATTTGTTAAGCTCCTTGTAAGATGACGGATTAGAGAATGATGTGGTTTTGGCTGTCAGATTCATATACTCATTCACCTCAATTTTCAAGCAAACGAGTTCTTTCCTTGATTTTGGTACATTAAAGTTCTTGTCATCACAAACTAACAATGAGCCATCATTATACATCATTGTGTTGGATTTCTTTTTTCCCAAAGAGTTTATTGCAAGCGAAGCAACGATTCTCAATTTAAGTTTATCATCGTACTCTTCTAAACTGTCGTATTTAGAGCGGATAAACTCATAGCCTCTAAGACTGTTTAGAACATCTGCTTCATCCCCCTTCTTCGTAAGAATAAAGAAACGAGTTTCGGGGAATCTTAATACACCCCATCTTGATCTTATTCCAGTGACAGATAGGCACGGTTTGTCGGCAAACTGCTCATAGGCAAGATTCCTTGACTCTTTGTTACTACCATAGTAAGATACTATAGCATACTTCGCAAAAAAAGCAGTCTGATTGAAAACGACCTCTATCTTATTAGTGGTAAGAGGCAGACTCTTAATGTACTGCTCGTCTATCATATTTTTCAATTATTTACAAGATTTTTTAATTGTTCAATAGCACTATAGATGATGTTGCCGTTTTCATCTATAATACCGCCAATTTCACGAGTTTCATCCATGCTGGAGGCTGGTAGTTTCAGCATGTTGACTGTTACAATCTCACATCCAAGACGTTTACACTTTATTTCGCGTTTTAAGGTAGTTGGCATGTCACCATATCTGTCATTATGATCAGCATCTGGACGCATGTTCTTCACGTCGAAGGCAACCTTGTAGCTGCCATCTGGATTGGTAACAACATAATCTGCCAGTTCGTAATCCTTGCCTTCAAGGTGTTTGAGATTCTCTTCTGAACAATCCGTATAATGAAGAAGAATTGCCTTAAATGCTTCTTCTCCAATCTCACCGGCATAATCTGTAGCCAAAATCTGAGGATGTAGTATCAAACCACCTGCTCTCCAAGTTGTAGCAAAACCATTATTTTCAAAATGACTCTTAATAACGGGGTTTTTCATTAGAACATCTAACCTTACCGTTGAAGGCGATATAGTAAATGATTTGCCGTTACCTTTTACACAGATTCTATTATTCCGTCCTATTTCGCATGAGAAAGAATAGCATCCTTTTTCGTCTTGATTCCACCGTCCATAACAATCAGCGATGCACGTCAGTTGTTTGTCATTATCATCAAGTTCATCAATACTATCGATTACAGGCTTTTTTATAATAGTCTGCTTATAACTCTGGTTCATCTGTTGATGGATTACCACATTATATGGAACATCATCTTTTTCATCTATGTCATCATCATATTCCTCCTCGTCACTATTATGTGGAGTATATCTTAGTGCAATCTGCCTCATACGGTTAAGAAGAGATTGTACTTGGTTAGCTTTGTTACTTCGAATAATCTCATCAGGACTATATTCAATAATTGTTGGAGACCGATGCTCAATGACATATTTAGCCAGAATTCGGAATTCTTTCGTGAGAGATTTTTCCATATTGGCTGCGTCAAAGAAAGACTCCATCGATTTGTCATATAGAATATAAGTCGTACGAGGCTTATTCCTTGTTCTACACAAACGGCCGACAGCCTGCTCTATAGTTGTCTGCGCCCATGCAGATTTGTCCTTAATAATTCCATTATTGCGTTTTTCTCCGAACATAAAATTATTAGATAGAGCGTTATAAAGCCATTGAGAAACATCATTCATAGAAAGACTTCCACGTTGATAGAGCATCATTAAAACGAGCATAGCATTATATAAACTTTTCTCGTATGTTGATTCGCTACCGTCTTCACCCATCATCAAATAAGCCGTGGGAGCCTGAATATAGATAGCATCCCAGTCTTTCTTTAGCTTGTCACTTTCAGTGATCCAGTTATCACCAGCAATATAATCAAGTCCATCGGGAATATCATATTGCAGGTTTGTTCCGGCTTTAAAACTGCCATATGCACTGATAAGCATCAATTTCGCGTCTTTGTCCTTACTAAGTTCGGGTAAGATTCTTGTTTCTACATCCTCTAAGTCCTTAGATATGCGTATATGCTTGTTTTCCCAATTAGTTGGAATCTCATCATCAAACTCGTTTTCTTGTTCTTTATAAGAACCATCAATCAAGCAACTTAAGAGTTGAATCTGTTCTCTATCCTTGTCACCGGTTCTGTTTTGAAAAAATATCATGCTATGGATATCTTGATGGCTGATGAACCAATGGTAAGCTTCAATAAACTGAAACAGTCGATAGAGTTGAAATACATGGTCTTCAATATCTTTTGATGTCTTTTTAAGTTCTCTGTTTTTAATCTTAAACCATTTGTCAACTAAACCTTCTTCTATGGCATCTGTTGAGAACATCTGTCTGTATTTGTCGGGAAGTATTATGCCGTTTTCTCTTTTATCTTGATACTCATGTTTCTCAATTGGAACAATTTCAATGTTGTGTCCGACAGGATATGTTTTGTCAACGAGATCATCAAATGTCTCTCGATCTTCTAAGGAAAGCATATGTACCTTATTGCCAAGTGTATGCTTAAGGTAATTGATGTCGCAATTGCTGACCACAGACCATGAAGATGCCGTTGCTGAACAAAGTACTACAGATGTATTTTTAGAGTTTACAAGATCTATCAATATTTTCTCCGGAGTAGTAGCTATTTCTCTACAAGTAAGTCTTACCCTATGTTGGTTATCAAGTTCATCAATCTCCTCTTGATAAAGCTGAACACCTTGCGAATACACAGAGAAATCTGGAAGTTTCTTCTTGTTGTCATCACCAACAAACAGATTTTTTCTGTTTGTCATAAAGTCAAGCATTTGTTGCTCAAACTGATATTCTGAGTTTATTTCAAATCGAGAGAACAAAGTATGAATCTCGCGTTCGAGAGTAGGATAACCAAGATACTGCTGCGTCTCAGAAGTGTTATTACCAACATTTTTGCTTTCTTGTTTGAATTTCTCACGACTTTTTTCTAATGATTCTGCAATAACCTTACGCAGCTGCGATCTGATAGCAGTAGTGTTACTGATTATTAGAGAAAGAAATTTCTCAAGAGGAACAACTATAGAATACTCTGACAGTAATATATCATTCTCTTTAGCATGGATTAAACTCAAGTGTTTATCGTTTTTACGATAGCAAATATACGAGTTGGTAACGTCACCTTTTGGAGCAATATTCAATCGCAATGCTGGACCAGAGAAAAACACGCCACGCCTATATGACTCCAGGTCTTCCGTATCATCAAGGAAGATGTTTTTATAGGGAATGACATCACCAAATGACCGTTTCCAGTTGGTATTTGTTATAGTTTGAGCTTTTTTAATGCCATTTTCTAATGTACTTCCATAATATCTATCAGATATAGATTCGGGATTCTCTATTAATGACTTGTAGTGAAGATAGCCATTATAACCTTTCAAAGACTTCGATCCTTTTATGGATTGATCAATAATAGCGGAACGAATGGCCGTTGCAGCTTGATCAGATTCGTCAAACAAGACAAGTGTCCGCTTGTTTCGATCTGCCATATCCTGCAGACGAATCTTTTCATAGAGTATTGGATCAATCCCATAAACAGCTTTGTGTACGGTCATTAAAAGGACTTTCTTACGCCTAAAATTCACCTGAGGATATGCTTCTGCCAATTCCGGAAAGCGTGAGAGCATAGTATCAAGTGTGGCTTGTTTCAGTTGTTTGGTGTTTTCAAGATGTTTTCTATAAAGATCGAAAAATCTACGAACCGTTTTTCTTAGTGCACCTTCTCCTTCTTCTATTTTTCCCTCCAAGAATTCGTTTTTACCATTGTCATCAAGCGTTTTTACCAGACTTGAAAGCCCCTCAAATGTCTTCCTTACAGCGTTAAATGCGTATTGTAAATCCTTTGCTTTATATCCATTCTGTTTTTGTTCTCCTATATGATAACATATTTTATCAAGCAAGCGTTGAAAAGAGCCATTGTTAACAGCCTTGATAATGACTTCTGGGTTATTTTCTATAACCATCTTATCATGAGGAGAAATTAGGCTATTTCTCCCGTTGATAAAACGGTCTATCTCTCTATTCATGCCATCTACCAACTTATTTTGTACGCATAAGATGATAATACGATCAAACTCGTTAGGATAGTATTCACATGTAAGTTTGCCGATTGTGTATGACTTTCCACCACCTGTAGCGATATCACAGATGTGAAGTCCTGGCTCGGTATAACCCTTGAAGATGCCTTCTACATGTTTGCTCAGTTGTTCTTTATATGTCAAAGCCATTTTAATTCAATCCTATATTGTCATCAGTTCCAAACTTCTCTTGCCAAAAATCTTCCTACTGTGGAAAAACCAATGGGATGTACTGCCATTTGAAAGGCAGTGCTCTTGTATTCAACTTTTTAGAATGCTTGTTTTACAAGTCATTCTCAACACAATAGAGATAGATGTTTTTCTGATAGTGATTTTTCAAGCTTTAGTCAGAGCAACACCAAATTCACGAACAGTCTCTTCACTATCACGTCCCGCTATAGACTTACCCGTTGCCTTTTCTATGCGATTGAGCAACTTAATGGCGCGGTCAACGAAATACGCATCGAAGTCATCTGTAACAAGATAGTCGTAATTAATCTTGTGAGACGAGATAGCGTTAACGACTTGATCATCTGACAAACCTTTGTTCTTCATGGTCTTAATATACTCACTGGGAGCACGACCACCGATAGAACGGTTTGTGGAAGCATAGATAGGCGTCTTATTGACTACCGAATTCCATTTCCGAATCGGTAACTTTGCCCCCTCGCAATAGGCCTGAGGGAAGATGTGATGAATATCTGTATCTTCGTCAAGATAAGATGCTATGTCCATCTTGTTCCCACTCATAAAATCAAGTGGCGAATCCTGCATAATCATTGCCATTACGCCCTTATATGCAGCACTGTTACGTGTCTGCATAGATAGAAGACGTGTGGGTTGGAAATTGGAGCGTGTAACAGTGTCTGGCTGTGTTCCACTTTTTATCCATTCAAATATATTGGCTATATCCAGAGCGAATCGGGCTTCATTAGCACCACCATATAGCTCTCCAAATACACCGCACCAATACCACTTAGCCAGAAGATCAAGATTCTGATTGAGCATAAGAGGACGCTTTTCTTTCAACTCACTATCATAAGCATAGATTGCGGCAAGTGGAATCAATTGTGACGAGTAAGGAAGATCACGCTCACTGTAAATTCCCTGATGAGAAAGGAAAGCGGCTGCTGACTCAAAACCAGCAACAAGAGCATCGTGATTGGCTTTATAGTCAGAAAGCTCCAAACGTAGAATATCACGTTTCTTACAAGTAACAGCACTCTCATTTACAAGGCTCTTTTTGTATGTCACGAGCAGTGTCATTGCTGCCAGGAAATTGGCACCAGTAATATCTTTGAGTACGGTCAGTTTCTTATCCGCAAACTGTTTTTGGATTGCGTTCCAATCCGCTCTAAGGTCATATTCATCAGCAGCAAAAGTGGCTGTAACGAGTTCGAATACAGTCAGAGGTACGCCACCAGTATTGACATTCTCAAATATCTGACAAACAGCTTCTTTCGGTGTGTCCTTTGTCAGTTGGATAACGGGCATCTGATAGTCTTGTACAGGACGTAATATCTTCTGAGAGAAATCCCTGAACAAAAGGCGGTGCTCTGAATCATTTTGATAATATTCCTCCATTCCATAACGCCAGTCATCTATCTCATTAGGTGAGAAGACCAAGTTGAGCGGGAACATTAATTCTTTATACTCCAGTTCTGGAGTAGACAAGTCCAAATCAATTTTTCGACCCATGTCCGAAAAACGTTGTTTCTTGTCTGAAATGGATACAATTGCATCAAGCCTATCTGCGTTTGGATTCAAGCATTCTTTTATATTGAGATAATAATAACGGTATATAGTTTTATCACGGCTCGTATCCAAACGTGTTTCCACAGCCTTCTTGCACATGAACACTTGATAGAGTGTTGTAAGGCGTTGTTGACCATCCAGTACCAGCCAGTCTGGAGAAATGTCATCAGGACAATTAACTCCTGTAAAATTGCGGCACTTGAAACGTACGGAATCGCCGTGCCCTTCTAAGAACATGGCTGCTCCCATTGGGAAGCCTGAAGTGATACTTTCGATGAGCTTGCATATTTTAGTATCGTCCCAAACCCAGCTACGTTGGAATTCGGGAAGCTGCGCCTTACCCTGACCTACCCAAGTCAGGAGTTCACTTAGTTTCTTATCATGTGATTCTACTGCCATAGTAATTGTCATTTTATTATATAACGTATATAGTTTCGTCGCCGCAGATATTTCGGATTTTCATGCGGAGTGGCTTCTGGTCACACGTTATGGTGGAATCCCAGAAGTCTTTGGTCTTCTTTCCGTTGAGGATAACGTAACCCAAGCGATCGATCTTAATTTCCGCATCACTATGCCAGGGTGCTTGCTTGTCAGCGGTTGTGCAGTCCAGACTGAGCCACTCAATAGTTTCCAGTCCCTCATCGCTAATCTCAATAGGCTTAAAAGCCTTGCCTTTGGCTAAGGATTGCTGCTGACCCTTCATGTTCACTTCCTCAATTTTACGCAACACACGGTCGCTGTGGAAACTCTTCAGTTCCACCTTCCAGCCTTTGAACAGGCTTTCTTGCGTTTCTGTTAACTCCCATTCGGCCTCGTCTTCCACCACAACTTCGTCCAGCACCTGCTTCAGGTCGCGCAGTTCAATCTCGATGGTGGTTTGGGTGTTTTGTTCTTTGATAAACAACTCAATATCCTCACGGTCTGTAATGTCGATATAATAGACGATTACCCGTTTGGTGTCGTCTGGTAGGTCAGGCAGTGCCTCGCGGATGATGCGGTTCATCAGTGGCTTGTCAAGTAGACGCGTTGAGCTGTCCATCAGGTTGGGCAGATAGACGGGCATCATGCCGTGTTGGGTATCTACGATGCTGCCTTCCCAAAACTTGTCCAATGCATCTTCATTGCGTAATCCTTTTATCAAACTCTTAAGCTTATCCATCGTTTGAACGGGATTGCGATAAAGAGATACACCGTCTTTTATCTCCAGAACTTTGAACTCAGCTTTATCTGCTAATAAGCGGTCTCTTGCTGTCTGAATGCTATTGATACCGATATCGCAATGGATGAAATTTCGCTCCAACTTATTAGCTACAGCTGCCGTAACGCCACTACCTCCAAAGAAGTCTGCAACAAGCATTCCTGCATTTGAGCTGGTTTTGATGATACGTTCCAATAGAGCTTCTGGTTTTTGTGTGGAATATCCTACATTTTCTCTTGCTCTACCTGCAACGTATGCAATGTCAGTCCAATTGTCACTAACTGGAACGCCAGGAAGTTCGTCCATAAAAACTATTCGACAACGTTTTATTGGTTTCCCATTCTTACCTAAACGAATCCGCCCATGGCTATTGGGAACCTCTGTCTGTGGAGCATTCCATAATTCTTCAAATTTATCAGGAGTTGTTCGCCATCTTGCAATTGTTCCATGAAAATCGTAGGCGTCCATTTTTCCCTGTGGATCAAGCATATTCTCAAATTTATAGTAGCGTCCAGAAGGAGCTTTAGTCCATTCGCTATCAATATACTCATCTGAATAAGGTACATATTGTATATTGAATGTATTCTTTTCATTTTTCGAATAGAAGAATATGCATTGAGTTATTTCACTATATGAAGTTGTGGCATCATTATGGGAGGCTGTACTATTCCACGTTATTTCATTTCTAAAATTGTCTTCCCCAAAGATCTCATCCATTAAAATCTTTACATAGTGTCCAATGTGATAATCCAAGTGTACATAGATACTTGCTTCGTCGCTCATGATACTCTTCATCGCCATGAGGTTTTCGTACATCCAATTGAGGTAACGCTCTTTGTCCCATACGTCACCATACATTTTTTCCTCGAAGGCTTTCAGTTCTTCGATGTCAAGCTCGCTTTCTGCTTGGGAAATAACAGCTGCCACCTTTGGATTGCGTCGGATATACACTTTCTTTGCATAGTCGGCACCGCTGGCAAAAGGCGGGTCAACATAGATGAGATCAACAAAGATACCGTTGTCTCTGAGATATGCACAAGCGGACAGACACTCGCCACGGATCACCAGATTATTAGGGTTCTGACCAATCTGCTCTTTCAATTCCATCTCATAGAGTGGCATACCTCTCTGCACTCGCTCTATAACTTGGTCGTTGTCACGATAGCGTAACACGCGTTTGGTGCGTACAAAATTGTCTAATACAGCTTGTCCTTCAAGCGTATTTGGGAAATAGGGAACATATTTAATAGCCATAGCTCTGTATTTTTACACGTTAAAGAAATTCTTGATGGTGGCAAGGGTCTTATGACGACGCTGCTCTGCATTAAGTGTATCTTCCAAATAGAGGAAGTCGAAACGCTGGTAACCAAACTTGTCGTTGTTCTTTTTAACAAATTCTGACATAAAGTCGAGTCTATCCTTGAATTTGGCGGCAAAGCCCTCACCCTTGGTTTCTATGATAACAACCTTGTCTATCTGCCTCTGCTCATTGCGACTAAGCAAGATAAAATCGGGCACGTACCTACCTATGTATAGCCAATTATTACCAACATGTTTGTAGCAATCAATTTTGAAATCTGTCAGCGTGTCATCGCCGTTGAAATAGACCTCCAATGCCTTTTCCTTAATCAGCGGAAGAATCTCCTGCGATAGGAAATGCCTCTCCAGACCGCTGTCGAAGCGGTAAGGCAGATAGTGGTACGTCTGGTCACGCTCTGGATGTGGGTCGAGTTGGGGAGTGCGCAGTGCTGAAACATCTATGCCCAAAGCCTCCAGTTCGGCTATCTTAGCCTTCTGGTCAGCCGTCAACTCTTGCTGAGGAGGTCTTTTGTCCCACTCCATAATCTCGTGAACAACCTGCTGGTCAGGGAAGAACTTCTCGGAATCCTCTATGGGTGATGTCATTCGTTCAATCTGCAACAGACAGGCTTGCCATGGTAAGATTTCTTCCTTAGTAGTAAAGTCTCGTTGAGGAGCAAACGCCTGACGAATAAGCGAACGGACACGCTGATGGTTGTACTTCGTGTTTTCTATCAACACACCATCCTTCTCTGTAGTAATCTTAGAGAAGATAGATCGCAGTTCTACCTCGCACTTTTTCAAATCGGCCATCGTTACCATACCGAAACTCTCCTTGGCTATCTGGTGGAGCCACCAGCGGAAAGAAGTGTGCATTTTCTCTTTGTTTTCCTGCTCAACGGAAGCAATTAGATTACCTTCCATATCCTGCTGATGAATTAGGGAAATATCTGCCAAAGCCAGAGTGCTCTCACTTTGCAAGCGTTGTGAAGTATTGTTTGTATCATCTATTATAAGAGTCTCATAGCTGACCTTCAGTTGATAGTAGTCTATCTTAGGCACCTGCATACGCTCCATTCGTGAGAAGCGGTCTATCAGTTTTGGCTCCACATTCGGCTTGCCACCAAACTCTTTAAGCGTAATATTCTGTTGTTGTTGCAACTGTCGATTCAGCTTTTCTGCGTTGAACTTGTTGAGCCAGATAAGAGCAGTTTCCTGACTATTCTTCGTTACCTGACGCAAGCAGCGACAAGAGGTTTGGAGCACCATATTCGTGGGGCAGACACCCTTCTGTGGCAGGATAACACCCGTCAAGCTTTTGCAGTCCCATCCCTCTTTACCAATTTGTACAAGGAGTACAATCTTGTATTTTGAGATAGAAGTGTCGAGAGATGCGAAATCCGTTTCAGAACCTTCGTGTTGTGGGTACTGCTTATTGCCACCATGATAAGGCAGAATAATATCTGTGGGTGACAGTCCGTAGGACGCCACTATCTCTGCCACTAATGGATAGATGCTTTCTTCAAGTGTTTCAATCTGACCGCAATAGATGGCCAGTTTGGCGCATGTTCCGTTTGCATACATAGTGTCGCGGTAGTTATCAAGAAACTCACGTACACCATTGGCGACAATCGTCAGGGTGTCGTTATCCTCAAACTTTACTACAGGATTCTTCAGGAAGTTGCCAATACCATCAACCAATGGATAGTAATACACAACGTTGGCAAGGTCTGTATTCTTGATGGTCAGTGTTTCAGATATTTTCAACGGCTCAGCACTATCCAGATAAGGTGTACCTGAGAAGCCAAGGACAGAATTAAATGTATGTTTCTCTGTCCATTGGTTTACGACCTGTCGAAGCTTAATTTCTCCATCGGCAGCATGATGCACCTCGTCAATATATACAGCCAAGTTAGGTATTGAACCTATAAGTTCTCGTAGTTCGTTGGCTGATGCCATACGCTTCAATTCTTCTTCTGAGAAAAGCGATGGGTCTTGATCGGTATCGAAACGATCAAGAATTACTTTTTCGGCATTCGTTATAGCCACCAATCCCTTCAAATCTTCAAATGGTTGGTGGTTGTTTATCTTCTGAGCATTGGGATTCTTGATGCGATTACTCTTTTTGGCAGCCTTCTGCTCATCCAGAATCTCAAACTTAATCAGTCGACGCAATTCTGTTGCCGATGGCTCAGGGATAATCCACGACGGGTCAAACTCCTTGATATGCTTTAGGCTGGGCACAATCGATGATTTCAAGCCCGATGGTGCCATCACCATAAAGTTATGGGCAAAAGCGGGATTGTCTGGCTCATTCTGGGCATAGTAAAGATCGAGATAGATAAATGCCGCCATTAGATAGGTTTTGCCGGCTCCCATAGGCAGACTAAAGAGATAGTCGGTGTAGGTGACGCCGTAGAATATCTTCTGAAACGTAGCCTCGTAGTCTATCTCGTCGGCATGCTCCTTTATATAGCGCTCCAATTCGGGAGCCAGCTGCTTCCCCTTCTTATCGTGTAGGCGCGAATATTGGAACAAAGCTACAGCTGCTTTGTTAGTGCTAAATATTTGCCGGGCAGTCTCAGTCAGTTCCATCTGCCCAATGTTGGTGTCGTTGAAAACACCATCAACAAAAAGCTGCCATAGAGGCTGGTTTTTGCAGGCAATTTTCAGAAACAAGTATGTCTTGATGGCCTCCAACTGGGCATCGCGCATCACGCCCCGCTGAATGATATACAGCAGCAGTTCTTTGATGGTGCATTCCTCAGATGCCAGCCATTCGTTACGTTTCTTTTCTATGAGTTTATAAAACATTGTATTCTTTTCTTGGTTTCTAAGTTCCTTGCAATTCCATATCAAGCTGGTGCAGTTTCTGAAAGTAGATCCTTCACTGTAATTGAGACTAATGCTCTGCTATGTCAGGCAACTCTTCAAACCTCAGCAGGTCATCTACTTGTACTCCAAGAAGCTTTGCAATTTGCATAAGGGTCTCGAGGGATGGTTGACACACATTGGTACACCACTTGCTTACGGTTGCAGGATCTTTGCCCAACTGCTCAGCTAACCACTTGTTGGTTTTCCCCTTGTCGACTAACGCGGTCTTAATACGATTTATTTTTCTGTCCATTGTGACATACTATTTGTTACTAAGTGGTGCAAAAATAAAATTTTTAATTGAGAAAAATGCAAATTGCGCAATAAAAATGATGTTTTTCTGCTGATTTTCGTTAATAATCGCACGTTTTTCCATTGTTTTTTGTATTTTTGCGTATTGAAAGTACCTAATAAAAATGGCAGAAAAGAAGAACCATCACATTATCCCTCAGTCTTATCAACGTTTGTTTTCGAACGATGGTAAGAACATAGGCATATATGTCATTAATAAAAATCTCGTAATCAATCAATCTCCCATAAAAAGTACGATGAGTAAAGACTACTTTTATTCAAAAGACCATACAATAGAAGAAGCTCTTTCTGATATAGAACGATTATGTATGTTAGCATTCCATAAGTTAGAAAACAATAATGATTATAGCCTACATGAAGTTGAACGATTAAATATTTTGACCTATGTAATGATACAACTTGGTCGGACAACTTATATGTCTAAAAAGTTAAGCGATGATGTTAACGAAATGTCATTAGAAATTTTCAAGAGATGTACTGGTACAAAACAACTCGATCCTCATTTGGAATTTCGTTTTGAAGAGCCTCCATTGTTTTCGCTAAGTGTTTATGCAGGCATGATAATAGATATGGCAGACTTGTCTTTCAAATTAGTTTGCATAGATTCAAAATGCGATTCGTTTTTTATAACGTCAGATTGTCCGGCTTTTACGATTAATCCATATTTTGATTATTTGGGATATGCAGGAGTAAAGACACTTGGTTATAAAGGTGCTTGTCTAATGATGCCTCTTACCCCCAAGTTGATGATATTGTTTTATGATTCTAATATATATAAAGTTGGAAATAAAAAAGGGAAAGTCATAATAAGAGAAGCAAAAGATATTGAAACAATGAATATGCTTATCGCAAACGAGGCAAATGAAATATTGGCATATAATCCTTTGCATGAAATCAGCATCCCTTTAAGAGAATATGCTCAAAAGATGAGACTAAATGCTCAGCCATTCAAATTATTTATGAAAGGGCAATGCAAAATTCCTTTTTTTCATATTCTTGACAAAGCCAAATCTCTTAACTTAAACTCTTGTTATCAAGAAGATTTGCTTAGGGAACATGCAATCTATTTATCTAAGAATCCAGAACTTAAACAATATCTTAGAAGTTTAGGAGGTTCGGCTTCTGTTGAAGATCGACAAAGGTTTTATGAGGAATTGAAAAATAGAAAATAATACAGACAAAGATATTACATTTTTTTTGGTTTTTCGGCACGTAACATCTACTGCTGAGGTGTTTCGTTAATTCTGATAATGGTACCTAATAAAAGTACGAGTTTACTCCCTGGGGGAGAGTGGCTTAGGGTATGTTTTGGAACAAAACTACGAATTAGGCTTCGTACTTGAAAAAATCAAGTAGTGCACAAGCGCATCTGTAGATTCTTCTACGGTGGTGTGTCAGTCATAAGTTTCTCCCCAAAAGTCTTGTTATAGTTAAAACGAGACTTTATTTCTTTGTTTGTTTTTTTTGACTTGGAAATTTTGTTTACTTTTGCAGCGAAGAGCTTGCTCATAGTTGGTTTCGCCAACTAAAGTGCCTACTACCCCCCAAATAAGTGCTTTTTTTGTTGTTTGTTTGGTATAATCGATTATTATTCTTATATTTGCCCCCATAATAACTAAAAATGTGAAGCTTATGAATAAGTTATTAGTCCTTTTGATTGCAATATTTACGTCATGTACCGCTACATCTGCTCAGTATACAAGTAGTGATATTATTAAAGCTGCCGACATGGTTTTAGATGCAAACTCTTTTAGTAAGGCTCACATGGTGCTTACAGTTTGCGGAGTACCAATCAATTATGATGCATCTGAAGAATTCGCAAAGCGATTTAGTAAAAACTATGATGAATATAGAAAATCCATGGCTACAAATTTATATATATATTGGCCACAATATCAGAGAAGTCCCAAGGATTTGATGCTTGGGCGTATAAGTACATATGGCCCAAGTGAAAAAGATATTAAGGAGTTGTTTTTTACGTTAGGAGAATCCTATAACGCATCCTTTACAAACAGCTTGATAGATTTTGGATACAAGAAAGTAAAGGCTGAAATGAAAAAAGATAAGGATTTTAATGTTTCTTATCAAGAAACGACCTATCAGAAAGAGAATCATATCTGTATAATAAAAGCCTTAAAATCTACTCTTCAAGTTAGTTTTAAGCGAAAGGAAAGATGTATTAGTGAAGAAGATAAAATGATTTCTGAGCAATGTCTTCGTTTTGTTAGGTTACATGCTGTTGACGGTGCAAGACCTTATGTGTTAAAGGACTTGAATGTCCCTTATGAAACACCTGCAGATATTGAAGTACAATTTCCACCAGAAAACATAATTGTAGATATTCCAAATTATGTATTATGTGAAGATCCTACACCTCTTAACAAAAAAGTAGAATTGAAGATTTCAAGTCAGGGAGTAAAGAGTATTGATGAATATAAAAATAAAATAACCTCTTATTTCAATTGGATAAGCCCATATATAAAAGTACATAACGTAGCTAAGGTGAACTTTCTTAGGTACGGAAAAGGTTTTGCTATTGGTGATTCTTATAATTTGCAAATAAATGAATCTATAGAAGAGTATGACAGTTGTACGGTTACATTTAAAGTAAAATGCTCTGGTTTTACATTGTCTAATTATCTGTTTACAGTAAAAAATAAAAAAGAGGTGGAATCAAAACTATCATCTGTTTATGGAAACTCAAACATGATAGCATCTATTTGGAAGTCTTTTCCACAAGAGAGTATGTTTAATCTCACAAAAAGTGGTAATACATATATGATAAGTGTTCATGTTTTCAAACGCAAAGTAACATATACATTTGAAGGTAAGTCTGCTTCATATATGGTGCCTTTTACGTATGATTGGAAGAATCCTGTAATAAAAAAATAAGAATTACAAAGTTATAAATCTATGAGTATAGAATCTGTTATCGGAATCATAGCAAGTTTGCTTACTATTGCTATGGCACTTGGAATTAAATTTGAGGTGATTGATGTTGATGTTTTCAACAAACGTCCAGCTAAAGAGGTTTTTGATAACTTGTTGAGTAAGAAAACGACAGATGCAAAGAGAAAGAAACTTCTAAAGAAGCTGAACAAATATGAATTCTTCAATAAACAAATAAAAAAGGAATACATTAATTCGTTTGAACTGAAGAAACGTGGTCCTGAAGAATTGCTATTTGATATCTGCGACAAAAATAATATTGTGCCTACAGACGATATGTGTAAAAGTGTATTAGGGTATGTGAGGGAGCCTTTGAAGACGAAATATCTCGAGAAAAGACAGGCAGTCAAAAATGAACCAACGATAGATTCTCAAGAGCAAATGATGAATAAGAAGCCTGAAGTAAAAGTTATTAATCCTTTTGGAGAGCAAATTGTGTATTTGTCGGAAGAGTTAAAGAAGAAGTATCCAAATACTTGCGACAAACTTATTGGTATATTAGATAAACATCATGTGAAATACTCTTTTCTGAAAGCAACAAAGGATATCTGGTGTCGCGATTATATGCCTGTTCAAACTCCTTCAGGAAGGCTTATACAATTTACATACGACCCAAGTTATTTAAGAGGAAATAAAGAATGGGAAGATTCTCGTTCCGATGTTAGAAAGGTATGCAAGGAAAACGGCTTTACTCCTGAATTCTCTAACATTAATATAGATGGAGGAAATGTCTTAATCTGTGAAGATAGAGCCATACTAACAGATAGAATCTATTCTGAGAATCCAGGTATCGATAAAGAAACGCTTAAATCTAAATTGGCAGATTTGTTGGAATGTGAAATAATAATCATTCCTGCATATAGATCTAAAGAAGACGATTTAACAGGTCACGCAGACGGTATGGTTAGATTTGTTGACCGCAATACTATTATCGGTAATTGTTTGGCAAATGAATACCAATACATAAAGGAAGGAGTGCAAAAAGCCATTAATGATTTTAACTTGCAATATATCGAGATGCCTTTCTTTATTGACAAGAAAGACCCCAAACATCCATATAGTGCAATTGGCGTATATGTTAACTATTTAGAGGTAAACAATTTAATTGTTATGCCAGTCTTTGGTAGAAAGGAAGAAGACGAGAAAGCCATTAACGTTATGAAAGCAACCTTCCCTGATAGGATTATCGAGACAATAAACTATAATGATGTAGCATTAGAGGGTGGTTTGCTTAACTGCACAACTTGGGTATTAAAACAATAGAATATAAAGCACTTTATATTTTGGGACTAATATTGTTAGTCCTAAGCATACAACCACAAGCTTGCTTGCTTTAGGCATGGTTCCAAGTGTTGGCGGCATTATGCCCCGACCTTGGTAGTATGCTACCTCCGTGGCGGCATTTATGTCGCGAGGGGGGTAATAGGCTACCCCTAATGCGGCATTTTGACATTCTGCACGCGCAAGCGCTTGAATTATTTCGATGATCTCTTCGAGGCTCTTGATGCAACATGGCTTTATATTATTTTTCAGATAGTGCCATCCCGCACCATGCGGCTAATATACCAATTATAACACTTGCGCCAACGTAAAGTGCCATCTGCAGAACATCGCCAGCTTTCATCATGCCGAAAGATTCGTTGGCAAACGTGCTGAATGTGGTAAAACCGCCGCAGAAGCCTGTTACCATCAATAGTTTCATTTCTGGTGATAATATACCCTTGCTAACCAACCCAACCAAAAGCCCGATGAGCAGAGAACCAAGAATATTAACGGCAAAAGTACCCCAAGGGAATGTGGTGTTTATGCCGGAAAGCAGATAGCGCAATACGGAGCCTACTGCTCCTCCAAGTGCTACTAATAACAGATCTCGTATCATTATGAAATAAACTTTAGGGGATGCAAAGGTAAAAAAAATCCATTAAAAATGGCTATTTTTAAGCAGAATCGGCTCAAAAATCATAAAATTTATGCATTTTTTAGCTCATCGTGAGCCGATAATTGAAAAATAAGCGCTATATTTGCACCGATTAAATACTTAAGGTGATGGATATATCAAGAGAGATTCTACAGTTTCTGCACTATCATCCGCTGTCTTCGCGTGATGAAATAGCAAAGGGTACAGCCTTCGAGAGTAGCGATGCCACCTTGAAGCGTCTCATTGCGGCCGGTGTCCAGGATGGGGATATCGTAGTAGAAGGTAAGGCTCGTGCCACTCGATATCGCCTTTCTGACCAGGCACATCTGTTGATGCCGCTTAATCTGGATACCTATTTCTCACTTGATGTTGACCAGCGACAAGTACAGACTTCTTTCAACTTTGAGCTGATTCGTGAGCAACTCCCAGCCGTCAGTCTATTCACAGACGAGGAGAAAGTACGTCTGCAGGAGTTACAGGCAGAGTTCCGTCAGCATGTTAAAGAGATGACTGACAACGAATACCGCAAGGAGATGGAACGACTGGGTATCGACCTCAGCTGGAAGTCGTCGCAGATAGAAGGCAACACTTATTCTTTGCTGGAAACCGAACGTCTGCTTCGCGAGAGTAAGACAGCAGACGGCAAGACTAAGGAAGAAGCTGTTATGCTACTTAACCACAAGGATGCCTTGCGCTTCATTCTTGACAACCCAGACTATCTGCAAACCTTAACGGTCAGCCATATTGAGGATATCCATCAATTGCTGACCAAGGAACTATCCGTTGACAGAGGTATCCGTCATCGTCGTGTGGGTATTACTGGTACCAATTACCACCCGTTGGATAATGAATTTCAGATTCGTGAGGCCATGCGCGATACATGCGACTTGATAAACAGCAAGGAAAGTATATTTGAGAAAGCGCTTCTGACGCTGGTGCTCCTGTCGTATATCCAGGCATTCTCTGATGGCAACAAACGCACGGCTCGCATCACCAGCAATGCCATTTTGATTGCCAACGGCTATTGCCCTCTGAGTTTCCGCTCTGTCGATTCTATAGACTACAAGAAGGCGATGCTCATTTTCTACGAGCAAAATAATCTCTATGCTTTCAAACAGATTTTTATCGACCAGTTTGAGTTCGCAGTAAGAGAGTATTTTTAATGGTTTGTACTCAGATTATCTTCTGAACAAATTTTGCTAACTTTGCCGCTGATGAGAATGACTGAGACGATTGTATATATCCTTACCGGCATTAATGTCCTGACCTTCTTTGCCTACGGCGTTGATAAATGGAACGCCAAGCAGGGAAAATGGCGCATATCTGAAGCCACGCTCCTGATGTTGGCTATTATAGGAGGCAGCATCGGGGCGTTATTAGGCATGCGAATATGGCATCACAAGACTATGCACAAGAAGTTTAAGTATGGCTTGCCGCTGATTTTGATGGCTCAGATTGCATTATTATCTTTAACTTCATGTCGTACGAAAAAGGAAGTTACAATAAGTGAGCCAATTAAGACTGAGCCAATCAAGCATAAGCCGATTCAAGAACACTCTCCCAATGTGTTTCTTGTGATGTATGATCCAGAGATCGGAAAAAAGCCCCTTTTGGAAGCCATCAAAGAATACGGAATAGAGATACGCTATGACTATGGCACCATAAACGGAATGGCTCTTATGAAACCTGACGACAAAACTCTTGAGGAAACGATGCAGTACTTCAAGACGGTAAAGGGCGTAGTTACTGTAGAATACGACCACATTATCCGACTAACTGATCCTGTAAAGCCTAAATTAGAGATACAATGAATATCGATACTACAAACATTTGTTCGCACTTGAAAAAGAAGCTATTTGAAGGGGATGGTGTGTATCATCTGCTATGGGTGGCGATGCAGGATGATTCTGAGATTACTGCAATAGTGCGTTCTCGCCAGCTACATGTTTACCGCAATGGCAAGAAGATTTTGGTGCTGGCGGGTAAGGCTACACCAAAAGTAATAAGAGAAGATAGATTGACTAAATTCTTGGGTGGAGCTATTACTATATATAGCAAATTATAGAATGAATAGTGTGTGTAAAATACACATTATTATATATATAAGGGCATTTTTGAGCGGTTTTACCACATTGTTTAAGGCATTTGGAACCCCTTGGTAGGGGACGGATTTTTAATATACGGGAATTATCACGGGAATATCACGGGAATTTCGAAAACTAAAAATCGCTAAGTGCTTTGTTTTCAGCGACTTAGCGATTCTTTTAGTTGGGGTACCCGGACTCGAACCAGGAAAGGCAGGACCAGAATCTGCAGTGTTACCATTACACCATACCCCAAAATGTTGTTTGCTGTAGAACTCTCTTGTTCTGTTTTGCGGGTGCAAAGGTACGACTTTTTTATGAACTACCAAAACTTTTGGGCACTTTTTTATAAAAATCATCAAAAAAAATGTTTTTATATGCGTTTTACGGATAAAAGCGCTACCTTTGCATAGTAATTTCACATTATTAATATTATAAATGGAACAAACATCAAAACTGGTTCAGACTATTGTTGAAGGAATACAAGAGAAAAAAGGAAGTGGTATCGTGATTGCTGATTTGAGCGGCATTGATGGCACGATATGTAAGAACTTTATTATTTGTCAGGGTAACTCGCCTGCACAGGTAGAGGCGATTGCCGAGTCAATAGGCGATATGGCTCGCAAGGAGCTGGGCGAAAAGCCTGCTCACGTGGTGGGTCTTGAGAATGCTCAGTGGGTGGCCATGGACTATACAGACGTGCTGGTGCATGTGTTCTTGCCCGATGTGCGTGCTTATTATGACTTGGAGCACCTTTGGGCAGACGCACCTCTGACAGCTATACCTGATTTGGACTAAACATCATATGGAACAGAATACTAATAATCAGCCGAAAATGCCAAAGTTCAATATGAACTGGATTTATCTGGTGGCTATTGCGGCATTGTTTTTCTTTTATTTCACTGGCGAACAGGGCTTGGCTCAGCAACAGAGCGCCATTAGCGAAGTGTCATATTCTGAGTTCAAGACACTGGTGAACCAGGGCAATGCATCACGTATTGTGGTCAACAAGAGCCACAACACGCTGAAGATGTATGTGAAGCCCGACAGCATCCGCTCGGTTCTTAACAAGACGGCCGACCAGGTGGGCACCGACCCCTATCTGAATGTTGAGTTTGGTAGCATCGACCGCCTGGAGCAGTTTGTGGACAGTGCCCGTGCTCACCACGCATTCACCGGTCGTCTCAGCTACGAGCGTGATAGCGATGGCGGTTTCCTGGGCAACTTGATCAGCATGATGCTCCCCATCATCCTGTTTATCGGTGCATGGCTGATTTTCCTGCGCTTCATGAATCGTGGTGGTGGCGGTTCGATGGGTGGCGGCATCTTCTCGGTTGGCAAGTCGAAGGCCAAGATGTATGAGAAGGGTGGCGAACTGGGCATCACGTTCAAGGATGTGGCTGGTCAGGCCGGCGCCAAGCAGGAGATACAGGAGATTGTAGAGTTTCTGAAGAACCCACAGAAATATACCGACCTGGGAGGTAAGATTCCCAAGGGCGCACTGCTCGTAGGCCCTCCAGGAACAGGTAAGACCTTGCTGGCCAAAGCTGTGGCTGGCGAAGCTGGTGTGCCTTTCTTCTCGATGTCGGGTAGCGACTTCGTAGAGATGTTTGTGGGCGTGGGTGCCAGTCGTGTGCGCGACCTGTTCCAGCAGGCTAAGGCTAAGTCGCCTTGCATCATCTTCATCGACGAGATCGATGCTGTGGGACGTGCCCGCAGTAAGAACCCAGCCATGGGGGGCAATGACGAACGTGAGAACACGCTGAATGCTCTGCTCACCGAGATGGACGGCTTTGGCACCAACAGTGGTGTCATCATCCTGGCTGCTACCAACCGTGTGGACATGCTCGACTCGGCCTTGTTGCGTGCCGGACGCTTTGACCGTCAGATACATGTGGATCTGCCAGACCTCAGCGAGCGTAAGGAGATCTTTATGGTTCACCTGAAACCGCTGAAGCTCGACAACACCGTAGATGTTGACTTCCTGGCCCGTCAGACTCCCGGCTTCTCGGGTGCCGACATCGCCAACGTATGTAATGAGGCAGCCCTGATCGCTGCTCGCCATAACAGCTTGAACGTGGGCAAACAGGACTTCCTAGATGCCGTGGACCGCATCATCGGCGGACTGGAGAAGAAGACCAAGGTGATGACCCAAGCCGAGAAGCGCTCTATTGCCATTCATGAGGCTGGTCATGCCACGATCTCTTGGTTCACGGAATTTGCCAACCCCTTGGTGAAGGTGAGCATCGTGCCTCGTGGACAGGCGCTGGGTGCTGCTTGGTATCTGCCCGAGGAGCGCGTGCTGCAGACCAAGGAGGCCATGCTCGACGAGATGTGCTCGCTGCTGGGCGGACGTGCTGCCGAAGAACTCTTCGTGGGCCATATCTCTACAGGCGCCATGAACGACCTGGAGCGCACCACCAAGCAGGCCTATGGCATGGTGGCCTATGCCGGTATGAGTGAGAAGTTGCCCAACCTCTGCTACTATAACAATGCAGAATATCAGTTCCAGCGTCCTTACAGCGAGACCACTGCCAAGATCATGGACGACGAGGTTCTGAAGATGGTCAACGAGCAATATGAGCGTGCCAAGAAGATACTGACCGAACATGCCGATGGACATGCACGTCTGGCGCAGCTGCTGGTTGAGCGTGAGGTGATCTTTGCCGAGGATGTGGAGAATATCTTTGGTAAGCGTCCTTGGACCTCTCGTGCCGATGAACTTCTGGAGGCGCAGATGCGCGAGGAAGCCGAGAAGATGGCTGCCGAGCGCACCAAGCAGCTCGAGGCAAAGCAGAACGCAGAGGACTCAGAAGACGAGGATGATTCTGAGAACTCTTAAAAATAAAAGACTATGAAGAACTTTATTGTGAGAACAATCACTGGCGTCATTTTTGTTGCTGCCATTGTGATTAGCTTTTTGAACCCATTGGCCATGGTGTTCCTGTTTGCACTGGTGACAGGCATGACCATCTGGGAGTTCTGTGGATTGGTGAACGAGCGCGAGGGCGTTCAGGTGAACCGTTTCATCTCTACTGTGGCCGGTGTCTATCTGTTTCTGGCCATGGCAGGCCATTGCAGCGGTAGGGTGGACAGCGATACGGTCTTCATACCTTATCTCATCACCATCATCTACCTGATGGTGGCCGAACTCTATCTGAAAGCAAAAGACCCTATCAACAACTGGGCTTACACCATGTTGCCACAGATGTATATCGCTCTGCCTTTCTCAATGCTCAACGTGTTGGCATTCCCACAGGCCGGTGCCTATTCTTTTGTATTGCCACTCAGCGTGTTCGTTTTCCTGTGGATGAACGACTCGGGCGCTTACCTCTGCGGTTCGCTGCTGGGGCGCCATAAGTTGTTCCCTCGCGTTTCTCCCGGCAAGAGCTGGGAGGGAAGCATCGGTGGTGGCATCCTGGTGGTGGGCGTAGCCGTGCTGATATGGTATCTGCTGGAGATATATTTCCCCGGCGAGTCAAAGATGAATGCGCTGCATTGGGCCGGACTGGGCGTCACGGTGGCTGTCTTTGGCACATGGGGCGACCTGGTAGAGAGCCTTTTCAAGCGCACGCTGGGCATCAAGGATAGTGGCAACGTGCTGCCCGGACATGGCGGAATGTTGGATCGTTTCGACTCCTCACTTCTTGCCATTCCTGCGGCTGTAGTCTATCTTTTCACATTGACGCTGTTAAAATAAAAACACTTTTTAAGGAAAACGCTTGCATATATTAAAAAAAATGTGTTACTTTGCAGTTAATAACATTAAACATTAACTAATAAAAAGTATTATGAAAAAGTTTTTTGCAGCTATTGTAGCAGTGCTTTTCGCAGCACCTTCGTTTGCTCAGATGGGTAGTGGCGGTTTCTCTTTGAACGAGAGCACAGTATATTACGGTCTCCGTATGGGTCTGAATGTGTCAACTATCACTGGTGATCTTCTGGATCTGGATTCAAAGGCAGGCATGACCCTGGGTGGTGTTATAGGTCTGCGCGTCAGCGATACTACACCTATCTTCGTTGAGAGTGGTCTGTACTATTCTGGACGTGGTGCCAAGGACTTCAACTTGAACTACCTCGAGATTCCCGTACTGATTAAGTATGGCATTCAGGCTACCGACGATATTGCTATCCTGCCTTATATCGGTCCTTACTTCTCTTATGGTATTGGTGGTAAGTATAAGACCTTGGAGGGCAAGCGTAGTTCATACAACTGGGTGAAGCACTCTGATATGGGTTTCAAGCTGGGTTGTGGTGCTGAGTACAATAAGCTCTATGCCGAGCTTGGTTATCAGTTTGGTGTGATGGATATCGCCAAGGATAATCCTACAGATGACGGTGCTCACACTGGTAACTTCTTTATCAACATCGGTGTGAATTTCTAAGAAAGTTGATACTTTAGATATTTCAAAAGAGGGGCATTCACTTCATAAAGCGAATGCCCCTCTTTCGTATTTTGAAAGCAGTCATCTACCTTCTGCGTTTGGTCTTTTTCTTGGCTGCAGGCTTTGGCTGAACCTTCGCCTTAGGCAGTTCGCCGCTGGTCAGCAGCTCGCACACACGATCTTGGAAGTCGCGACCGGTGGTGGCACGCATGACGCCCTGGTTGATGATGGCAAAACAGAGACGGTTGCCATTGGGTGCCGTGCAGTAGCCAGCCAATGCTGAGATGCCCGTGACGGTACCCGTCTTTGCCATCACATTACCCTCGGCGGTTGTCTCCTTCATGCGGCTCTTCAAGGTGCCGTCCACGCCAGCGATGGGCAGCGATGGCAGTAGTTGGTTGTACACCGGCTTGTTGTTCCACACATAGCGCAGCAACTTCACTTCCGCCTCGGCCGAAAGGTAGTTGTAGAGCGACAGGCCGCTGCCATCGGCCAGGCGATAGTTGTCGGGGTTCAGACCGGCTTTTCGCATCACCCTGCGCTGACAGTCTTTGGCCTCATCGGCATTGGCAGGACGATTGCCATCGGCCATTGCCAACTGGTAGAACATGGACTCGGCATACAGGTTGTCGCTGTCTTTCATCATTTTCTTCATCACGGCATTGATGCTGTGAGTGCGTGTGCAGAAGGGGATCGCATCCTCGGGACACGACCAGTGGCCCACACCCACGTTGACAAACGCCACACTATCGTCGAGCAGCGCCTCGACAAGGTGGTCGGTGAAAGCCTCGTTGCGCTCCACCAACAGAGGCGAGAGCGATGGGTTGTCGTCGTCCCAGCACCATCCTTCGCCCCATTTAAGCTCGTCTTTGGCCGAGAGGTCGGCAAAGATGTTACCTTCGAAGGTATCTATACCCAGCTCTTTTAAGGCTTTCACGGCAGCCTCAATGTCAGTATCGGAAAACATGGGGTCCATGCCGCCCACGCAGTAGATGTCGCCTTTTAGTCGGCGGTTCTCTATCTTTCCTGTATAAAGAAAACGCGTGGTGAACTGATACGTAGGCCCCAGCTGATCGCAGGCCGCAATGGCCGTGAGTAGTTTCATGGTGGAGGCAGGGCGCATCAGTTGTCGCTCGTTGAAGCGGTATACCAGTGTATCGGCCGTTAGGTCCCAAACCATCAGTCCAACACTCGACGTGTTGAACATCTTGTCCATAAGGAGCGTGTCCATGCGCTCTTTGGATAAAGAAACTGTCTGTGCCGACAGGAGTGCAGGCACAGACAGTAGGAGTGAAAATAACAGCTTCTTCATGGGGCGTTATTTATTTCTCGGGTACGTCCTCAAGAGTCTTCTTCAGGAGTTTCCAGAATGGTTCAACGGTCTCAATCAGCGCACGCTCGGTGGTGGTGTGGGGCGACTTCATTGTGGGGCCGAGGCTGACAACATCCAGCCAGGGATATTTGCCCAGGATGACAGAGCACTCCAGACCAGCGTGGTCCACCTGAATGATGCCGTCGGCGCCAAACAGTTCCTTGTACTCCTTCAGCAACAGGTGCAGAATCTCTGAGTCAGGATTGGGATCCCAACCGCCATACGAACCGGCTGTCTCTACCTTCATGCCTGCCATCGAGAAGCAGCTCTCCAGTGTCTTCACCACATAGTCTTTCATATCCTCACGACTGCTGCGTGCCAGGATCTTGATGTCGGCATGGCCGCCACCGATGTTGATGATAGCCAGGTTGCTCGATGTCTCAACCACGTTGGGGTAGGCGGGGATGAAGCGAATCACACCATCATGACAAGCATAGATGGCATCGATGAGGTTGTCTTGAATCTCAACGGGAATCTCTGTCTTTGGAGTCTCAACCTCTTCCACCAGCACCTCGATGCCTTGTGGCTCAATGAGCTTGTACTCATCGTTGAAGGTCTCTTTCCAATCGTTGGCCAGTTCCTTGATGGCCTCGATATTCTCTTTTGGCAAGGTGAGGATTGTCTCTGCCTTGAAGGGGATAGCATTACGCATGTTGCCACCCTGCCAGCAAGCCAGACGTGCGTCCAGCTCTTCGATAGCCTCGCGAACCATCTGCACCATCAACTTGTTGGCGTTGCCTCTGCCTTCATGGATCTCCAGACCAGAGTGTCCGCCACGCAGGTTCTTCACCGTCAGACGTACGGCTGCATCCTCGGCATCGGTGTCCACCTCTTTATAGTCGAGCGTGGCTGTGATGTCGATACCACCAGCCGAACCAATCACGAACTTGCCCCAGTGCTCAGAGTCGAGGTTCAACAGAATGTCGCCCTGCAACTCACCCTCGGGCAGGTCGTTGGCACCATACATGCCTGTTTCCTCATCGGCAGTCACCAAGGCATCGATAGGACCATGCTTCAGGGTCTTGTCTTCCATGATGGCCATGATGGCAGCCACGCCAAGACCATTGTCTGCACCCAGTGTGGTGCCCTTGGCTTTCACCCATTCACCGTCAATCCATGGCTGGATGGGGTCGGTCTCGAAGTTATGTGTAGATTCGGGAGTCTTCTGTGGCACCATGTCCATGTGTGCCTGCAGGATGATGCCCTTCTTATTCTCGTAGCCAGCGGTAGCTGGTTTGCGGAATACGATATTGCCGGCGGGATCCTTGAACGTTTCTACGCCAGCTTGCTTGCCGAAGTCAAGCAGGAACTGCTGAATCTTTTCCAAATGTCCGCTAGGACGTGGTACTTGTGTTAGTGCATAGAAGTTCTTCCAGATGCACGTGGGGTTTAGGTTCTGAATTTCATTCATAGTGTTTTGATTTTTTATTCGAGGTGCGAGGTACGAGGTGCGAGGTACGAGAATACCTTTTCCCGTTGTAACTCTTACTCTTGGTTGTTAATGTTGTCTTGTACTTTTAATTTCTCTGTTAGCGATTTCTTTAATCCCCAGATTGTCATTGATGCTCTTGATGCAAGTGTGTCAATCTTGTTGAAATCTGAATCGGATATATAATTATTATCGTGTGCTATCTCCATTTGACAGACTAATTCAGTGAGGGATCCGTAGGCAATGTCCAAGAAATGTATTCTCTCTCTTATTGCAAAACGTCCAAGTCCTTCTGCAATGTTTGAAGGAATAGAAATGGCAGCTCTTCTTATTTGATCGCAAAGGGCATATCTTTCGTATTCAGGAAACTGAAATAATAAACTATATGTCAGTTTGGTTAGTTCTTTGGCCAGTTTGTATGCATCGACATTGCGATAATAAAAATCATTCATATTACGCTTAAATCATTGTAAGTAAAACTATTCTCGTACCTCGTACCTCGCACCTCGTACCTCGTCCCTTTCTAGAGACCCATTCCCGTTTCTCGATACAAACGAGAGTCTAATTGAAGCCCATATGCCAAGAAGGACAACGAGCAGCGTTTGCACGGTGTGCACAATCAGAACAAAGTAGAGGGCACGCTCGTCGGCCACGCCATAGAGAATCAACATGGTCTTAACGGCAAAATGCCAAGGACCGGCTCCGTTGGGCGTAGGTACGATGACGGCAAAGTTGCCCACCACGAAACATACCAGTGCGCAGCCAATGCCCAATGCCTTGGTGAAGTCGAAACAGAAGAATGTCAGGTAGAAATGCAGGAAGTACATCACCCAGATGCCAACGGAGAAGAGCAAATAGAGTGGAAGGTTCTTAATGTCTTTCAGTGACAGCACGCCTTCCCATATACCATGCAATGTCATCTTTACCTTATTATATATAGATAGGCGGCGCAGCAGCAAGTGGAGCAACAGCAATACGGCCACGCCACAAATGCCCGTCACGAGCCATCCTGTCAGTGAGAAGCTGGTCAGTATATGGTCGAGCGACGTGCCTGTCTTTTTGAAGAAAGAGCCAAAGACGCTCATCTCGAAAAGCAGAATGAGACCGGAGTAGAGCAGCACCATCAGCGTGTCAACGGCACGCTCGGTAACCACGGTGCCTAGTGCTTTCGCAAACGAAACTCCCTCCCAGCGCTTCAACAGTCCACAGCGGGTAAACTCGCCCACACGCGGGATGAGCAGCGAGACGGCGTAGCTTGTGAATATCGTGTTGACAACAACCGAATTTCTTGTTTTCTCGCCCATTGGCTCAAGCGTCTGGCGCCAGCGCCAGCCACGAAAGGCCTGTGCCAGTATGCCAAAAGGAAAGGAAAGCAGCATCCAGGTCCAGTTCATTTCGTGGAGCACCACTTGCTTAATACCTTGAAAATCAAAGCCGCGGTACATCCAATAAAGAATGGCGCCACCCAGAAGGAGTGGTAGTATGATTTTTGCGATGGCTTGAACGTACTTCATAGATTTCGCAAAGTTACGAATAAATGAGCGAAATGCAAAAAGAAAAACGCATTTTCTTTTTCATTTCCGAATGCCAGTAACTAAGACGTAGTCAGAGTTACGAATAAATGAGCGAAATGCAAAAAGAAAAACGATGATTTTCTATTGATGGTTCTGCATTTTTTGATATTCGCGCGGACCAACGCCTTTGTATAGTTTGAAGTTTCTGTAGAACGATGTAGTGCTGGTGAAGCCAGATTCCTCTGAAATCTCGGTCAGCAACTTGGTGGGATGTTGACTGATGAGCATCGTTGCATAATCAATGCGCATGCGGTTGATATACTCATTGAATGACATGCCCATCTCACGATTGATGGCAATATAGATATAGTTGCGGTTGGTGCCTAAACGCGATACGACATCGGTAATCTTCAGGTTGGGCTGGCGATACAGCAGCTCCTGCTCCATCAGTTGTTCAATACGACCGCGTAACTCTTTGATGGCAGGTAGCTCCGATACGGTCTCGTCGGCTTCCTCTTCGTCTTTCTCAATATCCTCCACACTGAAATTCTGATGTATCCCCACGTAGCCTATCACAAAAAGCAGGACGGAGAAAAGGGTAGAAGGGATGGCAAGCAGCCAGATAGACTCGTTGAAGTGGTGTCTGCCAATGATGTTGAACACAAATGAGAAGACAGATGTCACGACGAAAGCTATCAGCATGGCATGAATGATGCCCAGCGATTTGTCTTCCACATCGGCATAGGCTTCCGCTACTTGTTTCTCGTATTGCTTCAGGTGGTTGCGCCCCAACAATAAAACAGGGATGAGTAATAAGCCGAACATGCCTTTGCAAATGTCGTGTAGGACGCCTTGTTGGATGGCTAAGCCTGTGAGTCCTTCGTGCTTGCCCTGGTATAGATAGATGTCTATAAACTGTGCGGTTTCCTCGGGCGACATTAATATATATAGTAATCCCACGCCAAAGAAAGCCAAGATGGCCGGGATTATCATGATATAGCGAAATCTGTGATGATTCCTTCTGGTGGTTAGCGAACAGATATATAAATAGTACAAGGGGTAAACAGCCAGATTGCTGGCACAATACAATGTGTTTGTCAGAGGTATGATTGACGTTTTGTGGTTGAAGAATACACAATGACCCATGTAGAGCACCGTTGCTGTCAGCATGAAGGCAAGCAAGTGCAGACGCGTACGGTTCTTGCCGTCACGGTGAAGTTCGAATGCCAGCATAAAACTCCAGAAGAGGCAAACGAACATTGGCATAATTGTGAATATCATAGCTTTCATACATGCAAAGTTAGATAAAATGAATGAAGAAACAATGTCTTTATCGGGAAAAATGTGAAAATGCAATGTATTTTTGAGATTATGAATTGTATCTCTTTGAATATGGGAAAACGTTCTGCGAATACGTTATAGTGATATTGATTAAATGTTTTTAACTTTGCAGTAGAAAAATCTTTATTTATGTTTAATTCTAAAATAGTAAGATTATGAAGAAGTATTTCTACCTAATGAGTATCATGTTTTGCATGATTATTGGATCGATGGCTTTTGTGGCTTGTGGCGATGATGATGATGACAATGGTACAGGTGTGATTACAGAAGGAAAGTATGCCGGCAACCGTCTGATTGGTGAGTGGATTTGGGGTGAGCCTGATATGCTCCAGCATGAAGAGGGACACCATGCAGCTGGATATATTTTCAATGCTAATGGAACCTGCACCCATTATAATCGCGATAGCTGGGACGATCAGGTATTCGAGGACATAGAAAAGGGCACTTTTGTCCTGGATGGTCTGAAGTTGACTATCACCTGGACTACTCGCATCATGAAAGAACATGGTGAGACTTTTGAAAATACAATGGAAGATCCAGAGATTGATGAGTGCGAGATTATGTATCCTGAAGAGGGTAATGTTGGCATGTTCATCAAACGTTATTATGACGCAGGCGGCGGCCGACAGGGTTGGAATGAGGAAGGTCCCTTCTATAAGAAATAATAATATCGAATCTTAATTTATTGACACCTATGAAAACGTTCAATAGATCCATTCTGTCGCTACTGGCCTTGATGGCCAGTAGCACAGCTTGGGCTTTTCAGAAAGAATATCAGGGATTCTACTACGAACTTGATCCTGATACAAAGCAAGCTACGCTGATATGCCCAACTGACGGTTCCGGAAACTTGGTTTCACCAGAATATTCCGGAAGTATAGCCTTGCCCGATTACTTCTATTTCAAAGTAAACGAGGAAGATGAGTACGATACCTATTTCTTCTTGAGCGCTATTGGCGATAAGGCTTTCTATAATTGTACAAATCTGACGTCGGTCTCAATTCCAAGTGGTGTCACAACCATTGGAAAGGATGTCTTTGAGGGGTGTACCGCCCTTACCCGCCTAGTTATTGGTGGCTATGTACATCTTACAGATAACGCACAGGGACTTAGCAGTTTCGCAGGCGCAACGAATCTGACCACGATGGAACTGTCTGGCCGCATCTATCAGGACAAGGCTGGCGCTTTTGCTGGTATGAAGAAACTGGAACATATCCGTCTGGGCAATGTTGATACACTCGAAGTTAATATGTTCAATGGTTGCGATGCTATGATGAATGTAAAGGTTGCTCGCCGTCGTCCGCCAGTATGTATGGATGCTTCGTCACTTGGCTTCGACAAGACCAATGTGATTCTCGAGATTCCTGAGACCTTTACTAATCGCTTCCAGGCTGCCGACGTGTGGAAAGACTTCCCAACGATGATGGAGGTTTCCGATTATGATATGTTTGGTAAGACGGTCTATGAAAATCTTGACTATTTGGATTGGGTAGATTTCCGTGTGAAGAACGATGATGGTATCTGGCTCTACTATAAGGTTCATCGTCCAGGAAGTGTCTTCCTCACAGGCGTACCCGTGCTGAATGGTGGATGGATTTATCATGGCAACTACGACCGTGAGACGATTCGCGTGCCACAGACTGTAACGCATAAGGATTGGGGAACCTATACTGTCACAGGTGTTGACGGATGGGCTTTTGACAGCGATATGGAACTCACCAATATCTACCTGCCCAATACCATTGATAGTCTTATGCAGCAGGCCTTCATGTCGACAGGCTCGTTGGAGCATATCGATCTGCCGGAAGGATTGAAGTATATCGGTTCTAACTGTTTCGCCGATAATTCTTCGCTGAAGGGTAAGATGGTGATTCCAAGCACTGTACGCTATATTGACTGGACGGCTTTCCGCTATTCTCAAATTGATGAGTTCGAATTTGCCGAGGGATGCCAGCTCGACTCTATCGGAGGTTACTGCTGGTTTGGTTGCCCTAACGTGAAGGAGTTGATATTGCCTTCAAACGTGAAACTGCTTGATGCGGCAGCTATTGCTCGCAACCTGCAACTCTCACGCGTTGAACTGCCTGATGGTTTGGAGGAAATGCGTGTTAACGCTCTCGCTTTCAATCCATTGGAGAGTTTCACTCTGCCTGGAGGTATCAAGGAGTTTGACTCTCAGTGTCTTAATGGCGTAGGTCGCATGGACTTAGAGTGGGGTAATCCTTCTTCAAGCACTCTGAAGCGTATTGCTGTTTCCAAGAATAACCCGCGCTATGATTCTCGCGACAATTGTAATGTCATTATGACTACAGTAGGCGATACTCTGGTTTACGGTTGTGACATCTCTACCATTCCTGCTTCAACAAAAGTGATTGCCAGCTCTGCCATCCAAGGTGTTCAGCTGAAGAGTATCACTTTGCCCAAGGATCTGAAATCTATTGAGGTTGACGCTTTCCAAAATCCGTTCACCAGAATGCCGGTTCAGGTGGGAAGTATCATTTCTGAGATTACGGAACCTGCCGGCATTGCCAAGAAGGAGCAGGTGAAGAATTGGAAAGATGAGGAGAATGATGTCTATGCGTTCAATGAGGATATGTTCGAGAATACCAAACTTTATGTGCCTGCAGGAACAAAGGCTAAGTATCAGGCAGATGCCGTTTGGAGCCTCTTTAAGAACATCATCGAGGAAGAGCCTATTACTGTAGAAAAGGTAGAACCCGTGGTTGAGGCTACTACGACAACCTTTGCTGAGGTAACAGAGGAGACCGACCTTACTAATGCGGTTATTGATAACATCTATGTGACACTCGATACTTTGAGCGGTGACCACTTCGATGCTGATGAACAAGCCATCGTGCTGCAGTCTGTCATCACCGATTTGGCTATGGAGAACATTGCTCAAGCATCCGACCTGTCTGCTGCTCTTGCCAATAACTTCAATGGTCTAGTAGTAGAGTTGGCTGCTGGTAATGGCAAGGTAACTGTTACCACCAAGACTACAGGTGACCGTCAGTTGGCTGTGAAGGTTGGCGCTAATGCCGCAGAGCTCTTCAAACAGGCCAACAAGGGTGAGATTACTGTCAATTACGACATCGATGCTTCCACCTATTTATATATTTACTCTGTAGGTGAGGCTATCAATGGCTACGACGAGGAGGAATTCTCACAGGGTCCCAATGCCCGTCGCTATGTGAAACGCATGGTTCCAGAACAGAAAGCAGAGAACAGCATATTCATCTATAGTATGCAGGTAGCACCTATCCAGGTGAATGGCATCAGTGTTCAGCAGCAGTCAGCTGCCGCAGTTCAGGAGGCCTTCTCTGCTGATGGTCGTCGTCTCGGCGGTGTTCAACAGGGCTTGAACATTGTTCGTCGTGCTGACGGTAGAATGGAAAAGGTTATAGTGAAATGATAAGATGGATTAAATGTTTTGGGTGGGTTTTCATGCAAAAAAGCGTGAAAACCCGCTTTTTTGAGGAAAAGTTGAAAAAAGTTCCTTTTTTATTTTGCCATTTCCTTTCTTCTGCTTATATTTGCACTACAAAACTTAAATTTATTTTTATTAACTTAATCAATTTAATCATTATGAAGAAGTATTTCTATTTAATGGGTCTCATGCTCTGCATGGTATTTGGTTCAATGGCTTTCGTTGCTTGTGACGATGATGACGAAGAAGGTGGCGGCAATGCATCTATCACTGCCGATCAAATCATTGGCTGTTGGTACGGTATTGATGAGAACAACGACACGAAGATTAACGTATTCTCTATCAACTTTGAGCCTAATGGCTATTGTATGTTTGATCAATACAAGGCTAAGTCGAAGAATAACTGGCAAATAGAGGAAGAAGGCTATGATATGACTTGGGTATTGTCTAAAGGTACTGTAGTTATGACACTTGATGGATACGAGGGCGAGGAACAACAGATGAAGGCAGATATTCTGAGCCTCAATGGAAATTCGCTCAAAATCAGACGTTATCTGGAAGAGGGCAATAGCGACGTGATGGAGATGGTACGTTGTGATACTCCTCAGGATGCTAGGAGAGTTCTTGTACAGCTGTTGGAAGAAAAATTTAGCAAATAGTCTCTTATCAAGAGTAACAATACACTCTCATGTACCAACACGGTGCATGAGAGTTTTTTTGTTTTCATTTGGATTTTCACTCAATTTGCACTATCTCTGAGCTGCGCTCGAAGATAGGCTGCATTTCGGAAAAACTCAAAAACATTTGGTTTTTCGCTCAATTTGCACTATCTTTGCATACAAATGAAGCAAGTTAGACCCAAAAAGAATCTTGGTCAGCATTTCCTGACTGACCTCTCGATAGCTAAGCGCATCGCCGACACGGTAGATGCTTGTCCTGATATTCCCGTTTTGGAAGTTGGCCCGGGTATGGGCGTCATGACGCAGTACCTGGTAGAGAAGCCACGTCCCTTTAAAGTGGTGGAGATAGACCGCGAATCGGTGGAATATTTGAACGAGCATTTCCCCAAGTTGCGCGAGAATATCCTTGGCGAGGACTTCCTTCGTATGGACTTGCGAGAGGTGTTTGGCGGCAACCAGTTTGTGCTGACGGGCAACTATCCCTACGATATCTCATCGCAGATATTCTTTAAGATGATAGACAACCGCGATCTCATCCCCTGTTGTACTGGTATGATACAGCGAGAGGTGGCATTGCGCATTGCTTCAGAGCCTGGCAATAAGCAGTATGGCATTCTTTCGGTACTGATTCAGGCTTGGTACGATGTAGAATACCTCTTCACCGTAGAACCCGGTGTGTTCAATCCGCCTCCCAAAGTGCAAAGTGCCGTAATCCGTATGACACGCAATAAGGTGCAACGATTGGGATGCGACGAGAACTTGTTTAAGCGTGTGGTGAAGACATCGTTCAACCAGCGTCGTAAGATGCTGCGCGTTTCGCTAAAGCAGATGTTGCCAGATATGTCTATCATTAACGCATCTGAGTTTGCAACTTTGCGCCCCGAACAGCTGACCATTTCACAGTTTGTGGAATTGACTAATTTGGTGGAAAAAGTATTGTGTGCGAACACAAATGCTTGATTTGCGTCAATAAGAAGCCCTTTTTTTCATTTTATCGCATTATTTTTGATACAACATATTGGAATAATGCCTACCTTTGCATCGTCAAAAGAAAACAAAGAGATCTTCAATAAGGTAATTAGTTAAGGTAAAAAAGATTAATCAGGGGCCTTGTGAAAGGCGTAGAGAAAGCAAAGAAAAAAGAAATTCAGTAGTTTAGTTTGATTAAGGTTAGTAAATAGATTGTTAGTAAGGTTTTCAAGAAGGTATTAGTAAAGGTAAATAGAAAGATTGTAAGAAAGGGTAACAAGTTAGAAAAGGTTTTTAGTTATTAATATCTGTGAAGTGCAGCCTCAGGGTAGTGACCCGAAGGCTGCACTTCTCTATTTGTGCTATTTGTGTATTTTTCAGTGAGTCAGTTTCTTGGTGTTCCACTTTCCATATCGCATGCGTGCCAAGAAGATGCTGCCACGGAAGGTCAGTTCGATGGCCATGGCTGTCCAGAAGCCTCGCAAACCATAGTCGCGTGCCAACCACCATGCCAGTGTCAGGCGGACGCCCCACATAGAGCAGAGACTCATGATGGCAGGCTTTAAGGTATCGCCAGCGCCTATAAACACACCATTGCACACGATGGCTGCTGCAAACATCGGTTCTGCCCACGCCTCGATGCGCAGGGCACGTGTTCCTTCGTTGATGATTTCCTCGACAGGTGAGAGGATGCCCATCAGTTCGGGCGAGAAGATCCACATCATAACACCCATGACGGTCATCACACCGATGCCCAGCATGACAGACAGATTGGCAAACGAGCGCGTCAGCACGCGCTGTCCGGCGCCAATGCCTTGTCCTACCAGTGTGGTAGCGGCCTCAGCAATGCCATAGCCAGGCATATAACAGAGACTTTCCACCGTGATGGCCAGTGAGTTGGCTGCAATGGCGATGGTGCCAAGAGGTGCCACGATAATGGTGCTCACAATCTGTGCGCCACCCATCAACAGGTGTTGCAGTCCCATGGGGGCACCAATCTTAATAGCAGTTCTAATGGTGTCGCCATTGGGTTTGAAGGTGCCGGGATTTCCTTTCAGCCGAAGCATGTCGCTACGCACCAATAGGAAATAGAGCATCAGCACGGCAGTTATCAGCATGGCCATGCCGGTGCCAAGTGCTGCACCCATGACGCCCAATTGCAGTATATATATAAATAGGTAGTTGAAGACCACGTCCATCACGCACATGGTGATGTTTAGAATGGAAGGAATCTTCATGTTGCCCGAACATTTCAACATCGAACCAGCCAGGCCTTCCATCTGGAAGAAGATGCCAAACACGCCAATGAGCATGAAATACATGGAGGCATCGTGCGCTATCTCTTCGCTTCCGCCCAGCCAATAGGGCAGGTAGCTGTGGATGGCAACGCATATCAGGGAGAGACATACGCTCCAGGAAAAAGCGCATACCAACGATTGGCGCAACACCCTACGGGCACTCTCAAAGTCGTTGGCACCAATGAAGTGGGCCACCTGAACGGAAAAGCCCATCGACACAGCCGACGAGATACCACCTAGCAACCAGGTGGTGGTCTCTACCAGACCGATGGCTGCTGTAGCACGAGCACCCAGATGTCCCACCATGGCAGCGTCGATGATGAACATGACGGTGGCGGAAATCTGCGCCAGGATAGAGGGGATAGACAACTGCACAATGAGGCGCAACTTCTCCTGTTGTGTCATGGTGCGGCCTTCGCGAATATAAGCTAAGAGGTCCTTGCTTTTCAAAATCGTATTTTTTTCGTTTATTCGTTGTTTTCAATAAACAGCGAGTCGTCCATTTCTGTCAGTGACTTTTTCTTCTTGTTTTCCATTGCTCCAGCCTTCAACAGGTTTCTGGCAGCTGTGATGATGCTGGGTCCACTTTCGGCAGTGGTTATCTTCAGCTTGCTAATCTTCTTGATGGTGTCGTTCATGCTCGACTCCACATCCATAAAGCGAATGCCAAAGTCCTGAACGCGGTCTATCACCGTGTTGGCGGCATCCATCATGGTCTGCTGGTTCTTCAGTTGGCGCACCTGTGTCCACATCATCTCCAGCACGCGAAGGTTCATATACATGGTCTGCGGGCCCAGTATCATGACGCCTTGGTCGTAGGCCTCACGCCACAGGGTGGCATCGTTCAGCAGCGCCAGGTTCAGAGCGCCCTCGATGGGCACGTACATGATGGCGAAGTTCAGGCGGTTGTAGCCGCTGGGCAGATATTTGGTGTATTCCTTCTTGGCCAGTCGTTTCACCTGCGCCCTCACGCTGTCAATGTGTGCCTTCAGGTACTGACTCTTTTCGGGCGAGCCATCCTCGGCATTCATATAGCGCTCGTAGTCGGTGAGCGACATCTTCGAGTCAACCACCACATGACGGTTGTTGGGGAAGTGCAGGATGAAGTCGGGGATCAGTCCGCGACCATCGTCACCCTTGGCGCTGCGTCCATCCTTGTCTTTCAGTGTCTCTTGAGTGTCAAACTGTTCGCCCTCTTTCAGTTCCAGGTCTTCCAGCAGTTGCTTCAGTTTCAGCTCTCCAAAGTTGCCTTGCACCTTCACCTCACCGGTTAAAGCACGTGTCAGGCGGTCGGCTGTCTCACCGATAGCCATGCTCTTCTGCAGGTTCAGCTTGATGCTTTCGTCCAGTCGGGTCAGCGCCTCGGCCTGCTGCTCCTTGCTGCGGCTCAGGGCCTCTTGCATGTCCTTCAGACTCTTCTGCAGAGGGTCAATGATCTTTGACACCTGCTCCTGGTTCTGTGCTCCCAGTTCCTCCTGTCGCGACTTCAATACGCGTTCCGAGGTGGTCTGCATCTGTTCCTTGATCAGGTCCAGTTGCGATTTCACCTGTTCCTGGTTCATCTGCTTCAAGGTGGCTATCTGTTGTTCGAAAGACTCCTGTTGCCTTTTCAGGTTCTTCTCATGTTCCTCCTTCAGCGCCCCGATGGCTTTCTCATGCTCTATCTTCAGCTGGCTGATGGCTTTTTCCTGTTCTGCCTTCAGTGTGCCTATGGTTCTCTCTTGTTCAGCCTTCTGTGCTTCCCATTGTCGGTTAGCATTGTCGGCATTGGCTTTCTGTACGTCGCGTTCAGCTGTTAGAGTGGTGATGGTGTGCAGAATGTCATTTTTACCGTGGCTGCCTACGAGGTAACCCACTAAGCCCATTAGTCCACCAAGCACCAATGCTATCATTATGTAAATTTCCATAACCTTAATCCCTTTTTATTGGTGCAAAGATACGAATAATATTCAAATTATCACTAACTATTTTTGCTTTTTCGATTTCTTAATATTACCTTTGCAGGCTGAAAACCAAACTAAAAGTATTTAAGTATTAGTGATTAAGAAAAGCTTGTTAGTAGTAGCGCTTGGAGGTTTCCTTCTCCAAGCTCCAGCCCAAGTGAGATTGGCTGGGAAGAAGGGAGAGTATTTCCCCTTAGTCAAAGGAAAAGAAAAGGCCGTGATTTGTTATGATAACAATGATGCCTTGGTGGTAGAACGCAGTGCAAGGATGCTGGCAGAGGATGTGGCTTGTGTGACGGGCTCATCGCTGAAGGTACAACAGGGGACTGCAGGTGTCGACTATGCCATCATAGCTGGTACTCTGGGGCACAGTCGTACCATTGATCAGTTGGTCAAGGCAGGACGGATAGACACCACAGGACTCACAGGCGCCTGGGAGCGCTATCATGTGACTATGCTCAAGTCGCCGGTAAAAGGCGTGAAGAAAGCAGTGGTGGTGGTTGGCAGCGATCGTCGCGGAACGGCCTATGGCGTGCTGTCTATCAGTAGGGCCATAGGTGTCAGTCCTTGGCGTTGGTGGCTAGATGCGCCAACAACAAAGCGTAGCTCATGTATGCTTCAGGTGAAACCTTTCACTTCGCGTACTCCTAGTGTGCGCTATCGTGGCGTGTTTATCAATGATGAAGACTGGGGCTTGCTCAGATGGTCGCGCCATCATTACGAGAAGGAACTTGGTAATATTGGTCCCCGTACCTATGCGGCCGTCTGCGAACTGCTGCTGCGCCTGAATGCCAACTACCTTTGTCCTGCCATGCACGAGGCCTCTCTGGCTTTTCATCGCCTGCCAGAAAACAGGCTGGTGGCCGATACGTTTGCCATCGTCATGGGTTCCAGCCATTGCGAACCGCTGTTGCTCAACACGGCCAGTGAGTGGGACCGTGGCAAGTATGGTGCATGGGATTATAACAACAATCGTCGTGGTGTGGATAGTGTGCTGAATGCCCGTGCACAGGTGCTGGCACCATTCGAGAATGTCTATACACTGGCGCTGCGTGGCTTGCATGATGTGGCCATGAGCGGTGGCGATGACATGATAGAGCGCAAGAACACCATGCAGGCAGCCTTGGCGGCCCAGCGCCGTATGGTGGCTGAGGCTACAGGACAGGCCGAAGAGACTATCCCACAGGCTTTTACCCCCTATAAAGAGGTGCTGGATGTTTACGACAAAGGACTGCAGTTGCCCGATGATGTGACAATCATCTGGCCCGATGATAACTATGGTTATATGAAACGCCTGTCAAGTCCCGACGAACAGAAACGCTCGGGCCGCAGTGGTGTGTACTACCATGCGTCTTATCTGGGGCGCCCCCACGACCATCTGTGGATGAACACGCAGTCGCCTTGCCACATGTACGAGGAACTGAAGAAGGCCTACGACCTCACGGCCGACCGCATCTGGCTGTTGAATGCCGGCGATATCAAGTCGTGCGAGTTTGCCACCGACCTCTTCCTGGCTATGGCCTACGACATCGATGCTTTCGACTATCAGCGCTGTGCCGACTATCGCACTGAGTGGACCTGCCAACTGCTGGGCGATGACTATAAGGAGGCCTATCACGACATCTTCCGCACGTTCTATCGACTGGCCTTCCAGCGCCGTCCAGAAGGCATGGGGTGGGGACAAGAGTGGGCTACCGACGATCGTGCCGTAGAGCAGACCACCGACACCGAGTTCTCGCTCACCAACTATCGTGAGGCTGAGCAGCGCCTTGCTGACTATATGCGTATTGCAGACATCGCCGAAGAGCTGTTGGTCAAGATGCCAGCCGAGAAGCGCAGTTGTTTCTACGAGGCTGTCTATTACCCAGTGAAAGGTTGTGAACTGATGAACCGCATGGCTATTGGCGCACAGAAGAACCGTTGGTACGCCCTTCAGCATCGTGCGGCTACAGCCAGCGTGAAGGCAGAGGTGAAAAACTGCTACGACTCTCTGCAGGTCATCACCCAGAACTACAACTCATTGGAAAAAGGCAAGTGGGATCACATCATGAGTATGGTTCAGGGTGTCACGGCTTCTTACTACAATATGCCCGAACTGCGCGATGCCGAACTGGCCGACCGACCCACGTTGGGCGTTCTGGCAGAGGGCGAATATGGCACTCGCGGTCCACGCACCATGCAGTCGTTACCTGTCTTCTCAAAATATCAGCCCAACCGTTCTTATTATATTGAGGTGTATAACCAGGGAAAGGGACAGTTGCACTGGACTGCCACAGCCAGCAAGGAGTGGATCTGTCTCAGCATGACTGCTGGTACTACCGACCTGCAGCAGCGCATCATGGTTTTTGTAGATTGGACTAAGGTGCCTCAGAGCGCAGAGGAAACGGGCCTTGTTACGTTCCGCGATGATGAAGGTAGCGAGCAGACCGTCATCGTGAGTGCGTTCAATCCAGCTTTGCCTTCTGTCGATGATCTCAAGAGTCTTTATGTAGAGGATAATGGCGTCATCGTGATACCTGCTGCGGGCTATGCACGCAAGAAGGAGAACCAGCAGGTGAAGATGATTGAAGTGCCTAACCTGGGTTGTGAAGACACTATCATCATGATGGGCGATCCTACACAGCCACGTCAGAACAGCCGTTCTACCAATGCACCCTTCCTGGAGTACGATTTCTACACCTGGGAACAGGGCATGGTGGATGTCTATACCTACGTGATGCCGACGTTTACCACCAGTGTGGACCGCGGTTTTGCCGGACATGAGCGCACTAACATCGAGACACAGTATGGCGTGCGCATCGATGATGGCGTGCAGATGCATCCCGCCACCAACTCGTGGGAGTACGCTCAGCAGTGGTACGAGAGCGTGCAGCGCAATGCCCGCATCAACAAGTGTACGCTCTATGTCAAGACCCCTGGACGTCACACCTTGCGCATCGTCTGTCAGGATCCTGGCACCATGCTCCAGAAAATTGTCATCGACCTTGGTGGCCTGAAGCGTTCCTATATGGGACCATCGGCTGTTAAGTAGTGTCGTCGCTCCATATCATAAGCAGCTGTAATCCGTGTGGTTACGGCTGCTTTTCTTTTTTCTTGGGCCCTTCCTTTGTCATGGCTCGTCTCTGTTGACGGTGTGCTGTAAAATAATAAAATATAAAAAAATATTGAATATTTGGAAATGTCAACGAAAGGTGTTAATTTTGCAAAATCTTTCACTATGGTAAGAAAAAAGCTCAACCTTGCAACCATTTAAATAAATATTATGATACAAAAACTTTTTGGGTTTAATCCCGCCACAATGACATTTCGCAAAGAGGTAATTGGTGGCATTACCACGTTCCTCACGATGGCCTACATTCTGGCTGTCAATCCTAGTATTCTATCTGCCACTGGCATGGATGCTGGTGCTGTGTTTACCACCACTTGTATCTCGGCAGTTGTAGCCACACTGGTCATGGCGCTCTACGCTAAGTTGCCTTTCGCCTTGGCACCAGGCATGGGCCTTAATGCCTTTTTTGCCTACACCGTAGTGCTTACTATGGGTTATAGTTGGCAGTTTGCGCTTACGGCAGTACTCATCGAGGGTATTATCTTTATTCTACTCACCATTACCGGTTTGCGACAGTACATTGTCAATGCCATTCCGTTGGTTTTGCGTCGTGCTATTAGTCCTGGTATCGGATTGTTTATTGCCTTTGTGGGTCTAAAAAGTGCTGGTATCGTAACCTCGTCGGAAGCAACTTTTATCACCTTGGGAAATTTGCACGATCCCGCAGTCTTGCTGGGTATCTTCGGCATTGTGCTAACAGCCTCTCTGCTTGTCAAGGGCATCACAGGCTCGCTGCTCATAGGTATTCTCGTTACAACTGCCGTAGGCATTCCTTTGGGCATCACCAATTATGGTGGTATCCTCTCTGCTCCTCCCTCTATCGAGCCCATCTTCTGGCAGTTTGAGTGGCACAACATCCTCTCGGTTGATATGGTTGTTGTGGTGCTGACATTCCTGTTCATCGATATGTTCGATACCATTGGTACGCTGATTGGTGTATCTAACCGTGCCGGCATGGTGGACGACGATGGCAATGTGAAGAATCTGAATCAGGCTTTCATGGCCGATGCTATCGGTACTACGGTAGGTGCTATGCTTGGTAGTTCTACTGTGACTACTTATGTAGAAAGTGCATCGGGCGTCAATGTCGGTGGTCGTAGTGGTCTGACAAGTTTCACTACAGCTCTGTGTTTCGCTATCGCCCTGCTCTTTGCACCACTTTTCTTGGCTATTCCTGGTCAGGCCACGGCAGCAGCCTTGGTGCTGGTAGGTGTGATGATGATGCACGACGTGCGTAAGGTTGACTTCTCCGACTATGTAACTGGCATTCCCTGTTTCGTCTGCATTGTGCTGATGCCATTGACATACAGTATCTCTGATGGTATTTTGATGGGTGTTATCTCTTATGTGCTCATCCACCTGCTGTCGGGTACTATCAAGGATAAGGATGAACGTAACAACATCAACTGGGCCACTATTCTGATGGCCATCCTCTTTGTGTGTCGTTACGCATTCCTGTAATCTGCAGAGAATAAGTTCAAAGACAACGTATATATTTTGACTCGAACCCCGAAGGTCGTACAAAGGCTTTCGGGGTTCTTCTTCTTACGGAATAGTGGCACTTTGGTTACGGAATAGTGGCACTTTAGTTACGGAATAGTGGCACTTTAGTTACGGTAGAATGGCACTTTAGGCATGTTAAAGTGGTGTTTTGCACAAAAAACGTACTAAAGATTTGGAATAATAGTTTATTATTTTATATCTTTGCAAAATAAGTATTGTTGACTAACCTAATAAATATGAATAGACTTTGCCAGTTACTGATATTCTGTTGGCTCGTGTGTGGTACATCATGGGCTGAGGGTAATTTGGCTGTCGTTGAGAGGAAACCAGACAGAACGGTAATCTACCCCCAGCGAATGGAACTGGTGGGCGAGGAGACTCTATTGGATGTGCTGCAAATGGTGCCTGACCTGATGATTGAGGGATATGAGGATATCGTGTCTAATTATAACCTGCGCATAGATAATGGTGCGATGAATGGCGACCCAAGATTGATATTGAGCAGTATGAAGGCTAAGGATGTTGCTTGTATACAGGTTTGCGATAACACGGGTGTCGCTAAAGGTAACTCTGGTATGGGACGGGTGCTAGACATCAACATGGCGGTGAAAGATACCATGAAAGGAAGTTTGGAAGGACAAGCTGACATGGGACGAAATCTAGAAGGTATAGGCAATGCCAATGTGTTGTATGGCAATGGGCAGACGGACATCTATGCCAATGCTTCCTATCGCTATCAGGACAGACACAAAGAGTTTCTGACACTGCATATGACAAACCGCTTTGACAGAAGGAACAGGTTGCTGACCTACTTCACACAGCAATATATGGAACTGCCTGCAGACGTATCGCGTAAGGTGATGGGTAGGGCAAGATTCTTTCATACATTCAATGAACTGGGCACGGAACTGTTGTTGGTAGGGGGCTGTCAGTATGCAAGCAATGCAACGACATCTAATACACTGCCTTTGGTTAACATCGAGTTGAACACGCCTCTGCTGACGGAACAATTGCATCTGATGTTGGGCGTCGAAAGCGATTTCCTGATGACGAAACAGAAGCAGACGAACAGAAGCTGGGATGTCTTTAACCATGATTTCTATTTGCAGCTAACCTACAGGTTGCCTAAGTGGAAACTCTCGATGGGAAGTCGCGTGTCGGTCTATGATTATAGGTTAAAGGATGGACATGAGAGTCGGAAGAATACAGATACCCGCGATAATTCTTATCTTTGCGCCATTTATGTGCCCAATAGTCGGCATCAGATATTGTGTGGCTATTATCGCAAGTATATAAATCCTTCTGTTGCTGCGCTCTTTATGGGCGATAATACTTTGTTTGACGAGGAGTGGGCTGTGACAAAAGGGCAACTGGCGGAGCGGACCATTAATCAGATGAAAATGACTTATGCCTACAGCAGGCAGAAGTTGACGGTGCAGGGCGAGGCAAGTTATATCACAGTAGATGACGGAGAGAATTTCACGGAACTTGGGGCATCGGCTTACTGGAAACTGAATTGGTTGACCCTGACAGGAGGCTCAAATCTATATATGGCAAAGAGCGGATCCTATGCTTCTGTTCGATTCTCACCGAAGGCTTATCTTCCTCATATGTGGCAGATAGGGCTGCAGGCGGTGTTCTACACCAAACAATCGCCTATACGCAGGGTTACTGGCGAACCTGTGTATGGATGTGTCTCTGTCAACAAGCAAATTGGCTTCAAATGGAACTTGGGCGTAGATTGGCATGATATGTTTGATGCCGTTTGTAGTGATGTGAAGGTAAACAGACATGCCGCCAATATCAAATTGCAGTATAGATTCTAACGATAATAAGAAAGAGCGTATGATAAATATTGAGCTGGATATGATACAAACTGCTGGCATTGGAGCTTTGGCTCTCCTTGTCGGTATGGTCTTAACACGTAGGGTAGGCTTTCTGCAGAGGTTCTGTGTGCCGTCGCCTGTAAGTGGTGGTATCATCTTTTCTCTGATTACCCTGTTGCTATATTGTTGTTTCGATGTAGAGGTGACGTTCGACGAGACGCTGGAGAATGTCTTTATGCTGGCATTCTTTACCAGCGTTGGCTTTCAAAGTGATCTGAAAGTATTAAAGCAGGGTGGTAGGCTTTTGGTAATCATGCTCTCTCTATTGGTTGCTATAATCGTTTTGCAGAACTTAGTGCCTATGGGCATAGCCCGGCTTATGGGGGTTGATCCTTTGATTGGCATGGCTTCTGGCAGCATTTCCATGACTGGCGGACATGGTACGGCTGGTGGATTTGCAAATGTTCTTGAATGTATGGGACTGCACGGTGCAGGCACAATAGGTATGGCTGCTGCCACTTTTGGCCTGATTGCTGGTTCTATGGTTGGAGGCCCTTTGGCCAATCGGATTGTCCGTAAGAAACTGACTGACGAACAGATGCAGCAACAAAATGAAGAGATTGACCCTGCTATGGCTGGTATTGAGAGCGATGAGGCTTCGCCAACAGGACGTACAAAGCGTGTCAGCACGAATGAGCTGGAGTTTCAACAGTATGCCAAGGCCTCGTACTTTATAATACTGGTTATGGGTGGGGGAACCTTGTTGAGTTGGTTGCTTGCCAAGACGGGCATTACGTTCCCAACTTATTTTGGCGCTTTGATATTAGCAGCCATCGTCCGCAACACCATAGGGCTTATTAGTTATAAGGAAGATGGTAAATGGGAAAAGGCTGAAAAGCTACTGGATATGGAGCGAATCATCAGTGTAGGCAACATCTGTCTGTCTTTGTTCTTAGGTATGGCTATGATATCCCTCAAGTTGTGGGAACTTCAAAGCTTAGCCCTTCCTTTAATCATTATCTTGGTATGTCAAGTACTGTTGATGATACTATTTGCATACTTTGTGGCATTCCCCATATTAGGTCACGACTATGATGCTGCCGTACTTTGTGCCGGCATGTGTGGTTTTGGTCTTGGTGCTACTCCCAATGCTATGGCAAACATGAGCGCGGTATGTTATAAATACCGTTACACAGTCAAACCCTTCCTCATTGTACCAATCATTGGTGCTATGTTCGCCGACTTAATCAACACCGGTATAATCACCCTCTTCCTGAACATCTTGTAACGAAGAGAGATGGCATTATGCACGTTGCAGAGAATGAAAAGGAATAAAGTGGGTAGTTTTTTTTAGAAAATTGGATTTCTATTCTTTATTTCGTGGAAAAATAGTTAGTTTTGTGCACGTATTATTATAATAGTGTACAATGAAACTACAAGAAGGTTCATACGAAAATATCATCACAAACGAATTGCGACAAGATATGTTGCAAGTCTTGCCCCCAGTTTGTCCCCAGTTGATAAATAGATTGTAAGAAGACGAATGGAAGTAAAATAGATACATAATATGTGCAATCAAGACATAACAAATCCGGCAGATGAATCTATTCATTGAGTTTGGCCAGTATAAAGCAACTGAACCAGCAGAGATGATAGAATCTGTTCATGTTAATGAAATTGTGAAATGATAACACGTAAAGAAGTACGAGTTAAAAAAAACACAGATTCTTTAATATGAGAATAGTGACGAGTTAAGTTTTAACAGAAAAGGAAACATAAAGATACAAGATGACGAACGGAACATATACAGGTCAGACAGATTGGCGCGTTGGAGGCGTGTCCAAGGCGTATCTTAGCGAGGTCGTCCCGTTGTCGTTCGAAGGTCGAAACAAGGACGTAGATAAATGTAGAATATGCGTTCGATAGTCTCTCGATAGGGTAAGAAGACAGTAAGAAGTAAACAAAAGAATAAAAAAATAAAAAGAAGAAAGAATAATTGTAATGAACGTGATATCATTCTTTGCAGGTTGCGGAGGTCTTGACCTTGGTTTTGAAAAGGCTGGATTCCGGGTGGTTTGGGCTAATGAGTTTGAACCAAGCGTTCATGCGACCTATGAAAAGAATCATCCTAATACGATTCTCTGCAAAGAAGATATAATTAGTGTTGCTCCCAAAGATGTGCCAGATTGTGACGGTTTCATTGGTGGTCCTCCTTGTCAGTCTTGGAGCGTAGCAGGTAAGCAACAGGGACTTGATGATAAGCGAGGCCTGTTGTTTCTCACCTACATCGGCATGATTAGGGCAAAGATGCCCAAGTTCTTTGTAATTGAGAATGTCAAGGGATTGCTCGATGAAAAGTTCAAGGATGTCTTTGAAACCTTCCTTGCTCAACTGGACGAGATTGGTTATGATGTGAAATATCGTTTGCTCGATGCCGTTGACTATGAGGTTCCCCAGAATCGTGAACGTGTGTTCCTAATTGGTTTCCGTCACGACTTGGGAATTGACTACCATTTCCCTTTGCCTTCAACTAATAAGCCATTGACGCTAAAGGATGCCATAGGCGACATTACGGCAACACCCATTCCATGTAAAGAGGACGAGGTGATGACTGATTGCAACATCTATTACAACGGCAAGTTTGGGCCACATTATTATCGCGGAAATCGCCGCCGCAGTTGGGATAAGCCATCATTCACTATCCATGCTACAGGTTACAACATACCCCTGCATCCATCCTCGCCAAGCATGATTTATAATGCTCATGAGGATTGGTCGTTTATCAAGGGACGGTATCGTGAATACAGGCGTTTGACAGTGCGCGAATGTGCCAGAATACAAACCTTCCCTGATAGTTTTGAGATAGATTGTCCCAACATCATTGATGCCTATAAGATGATAGGCAATGCTGTGCCTGTAAGGATGGCAGAGATTTTGGCAACTTCTATCAAAGAGGCTATCGAGAAAGTTACCTCTGAACGCAAACAGCAGCGTGGTGACATCAAGCTAGAAGACCGTGTACTGGTCGGCTTCTACAAGGGCTATCCCCATTGGAAAATCATCACTCACCAAGGCTTCTATTACGTCAGAGCTGATGGCCGCAAAGGAGCCATGAGCATCGAAGATTTGATGCCCCTGCCCAGATTACTGCTGCTTCATTCTAACGACAGGATGCAATTATATGAGATGACAGACGTCGAGCCACGTTATTATGGCAAAGACTACATCCAGCGTCTTGGCTTTGAGCCATCTGGAGAAACTTACATTGGAGTTGGTTTCGATGCTTCATCTAAGTACAAGTTGAAAGATGTACACATCGATAAAGACAAGATAAATTATAAAGAGCGTTTTGCGCCTTACATAACTACATATAAAGAATTGATAAGTACGAAATAATATGCCACTAAAATTTATAGATCTGTTTGCCGGTTTAGGAGGATTTCATTCTGCTCTTAGAAAAATAGGCCATGAATGTGTTTTTGCCTCCGAATTGCGTAATGATTTGAGGAAACTCTACGCAATAAACTATCCTGGCACCAGAATAGAAGGAGATATAACAAAAATCAAGCCTGAAGATATACCCGATCATGATATTCTTTGTGCAGGCTTTCCTTGCCAGCCTTTTAGTCAGGCCGGAAATCAGATGGGGTTTGAAGATGAAGGTAGGGGAAATATGTTTTATGTGATACGGGATATTCTTCGTGAGAAATCTCCACAGTATTTGTTCTTGGAAAACGTTGCGAATCTAAAAGGGCATGATAATGGACGTACATGGGAAATCATAGAACAAGAACTACACGATGTAGGTTATGATATTGATGAAATAATACTCTCACCACATCAATTCGGTATTCCCCAGCATCGTAAGCGCATTTATATAGTTGGTATTCGTCAAGACATGGGTGGGCTGATCAACTTCCATTTCCCGGAACCAACAAATTCTTCTTGTGATATACATGATATAATTGATGAGAATGATAACGAGTATATCCCATTGAAAGAAGATACACGTCATTACATGGAAATATGGAGCGAATTTGTACGGCTTGCTGCAGAGAATCATTGCAAACTACCTAGTTTTCCCATTTGGGCAATGGAATTTGGAGCAACGTATGATTATGAGGATGTACCACCATGCCATCAGAGACCAAAGCAATTAAAAGGCAAACGGGGAAAACTAGGACGTTTGATAGTGGGCAAGAGTCATAAACAAATGATGGCTCAACTTCCTGTATATGCACAAGATATTAGAAAAGAAGGAGAGAAATTCCAAGATTGGAAGATACGATATATAAGACAAAATAGAGAATTCTATGCAGCGAATAAAAGTTGGATAGATACATGGATCCATAACATTCAAGATTTACAAAACAGTCACATGAAATTTGAGTGGAATTGTGGCAGCAATTCTTCAATGACACTTGATGACAAAATAATTCAGTTTCGTGCATCAGGAGTAAGAGTGAAGTTGCCTACTTTTTCACCTGCACTGAATCTGGTCGGTACTCAAATTCCTATATTTCCATGGGTTCATGTGCCGGATTCTGAATTGTTAGGGAGATATATGACAATAAAAGAAGCTGCAAGGATTCAGGGGATGGAAGACTTGCGTTTCGAAGATGAACATTTCCAGATGACTCCAACCAGATGTTTTGAAGCCCTTGGCAATGCAGTTAATGTGGAAGTTGTGAGGAAAATTGCAGAAGAATTAATAAGATAGTCAGTTGTAGAATTATGAATAACGAAGTTGAAATACAAGAGTTAAACATTCAGCCACAAGCTGGTGTAATTGGCGTATTCTCTCGCTTGAACTATAAAGCGTGGTACGCAATAGCAGAGTTCGTTGACAACTCGACCCAGTCATTCTATTCCCATCAGCAAGAATTGTCTGCTCACGGGATAAATGATGTGGATATATCTATTAATTACGATTCAGACAACGATGTTCTTACAATTACAGACACTGCTTTTGGAATGGAAATTGATGATTTTGCAAGAGCAGTTAAGGTTGATTCACCTCCAGAAGACAAAACTGGTCGTAATGAGTTTGGTATGGGATTGAAAACTGCGGCTTCTTGGTTTGGCAATGTCTGGTCGGTAAGGTCAACTCAGCTAGGATCTAATATTGAATATTATACGGAGATTAATATCCCCGAAATGCGAGAGAAGAATATTAATACTGTTTCCATTAGGAAATCCTTAGTAGACACTTCATCACATGGAACAACGATTATTATTCGCGAGGTAACGAAGAAAATCGGTTCATCTCGTACGAAAGGTAAAATAGTGGAATTACTTAAGAGCATGTATCGTCGGGACCTAAACAGTGGCTATGTTCATATTGATTATGATGAAGAATCATTGTTTTATGACGAATATGAATGCCTTTCATTTAGGAATAAAGTGTGGCGTAAAGAACTGGATTTCACTTTTGATTTCGATGGAGTTACTCATAAGGTAAAAGGATATGTAGGTATTTTGGCAAATGGTGGTTTCGGAAGAGCAGGTTTCGCACTTTTCCGTAGAAACCGTGTTGTGATAGGAGGTGATGAATTCAACTTTAAGCCAGATGAAATATTCGGTCAAGCACAAAGTCCCATTGCCCATAAATTATTTGGAGAACTGGATTTAGATGATTTCCCAATTAATCAAGCTAAGGACGGTTTTGTATGGGATGATGGATTAGAAGAAAATTTCGTGAAGGAATTGAAATCGCAAATCCAAGAATATATCAATATTGCGAAATTAACGAAAAAGGAAAGAGAAAGCGAGGAAGCCACTTCTCAACGTGTATCAGATAATGTTCAAACCCAAGTACAAAATACTATTGATACCCATTCGGCATGGAAACAAACTTCTGATTCCGAGCAACCTGTTTTGCATCCAATTATTGAATCCGATGGACAACCTGAACTTGATTTGTTTAAAGAATACCAAGCAGAACAAGAAAAACTTCCTGAAGAAGTTGATATAAAAGTCCGCAAATATACAATTCCTTTGGATGGAGCTAGTAAATGTACTATCTCGGTTCAATGGACTATTGGTAATTCATCAACGTGGATAAAGGTAGATCCTGCAGAAGATGGAAGTAGTGCTGCAATTCAGTTGAACATAAACCATCCTTTTTTTAAACCTTTTTCGGAAAAGGAGGATTTCAAAATGGTATTGGAGAAATTTGCCATCGCTTTTGCTTTGGCAGAGATACGCGCAAGAAAGAATGCGAACCCTGATGGTATGATAAGTCCTAATGCGTTTAGAACTCATATTAATAATTTCTTACGAGAATTAACTGACGAAGATTAATGGAACAGTACATTATCAATAGAGACAAATGGGCCTCTTCAATTGTTGAAGGGAAATATTTCTATCGCATTCATCAGAAACATGTTGAAGCGTATGGAGAAAAGGGGGCTAATAATATAGTTCAAAATGTTCGTGCAACATATTATAAACTGATGCAGCAACTGTATACCGATCAAGATGAGAATCATAATTCTCTTTTGGTTGGCAAGGTTCAGTCAGGAAAAACTTCCAACTTGGAATTGTTAACAGCATTAGCTTTTGATAATGGTTACAATTTTCTAATCATTTTTGGTGGCTACGATAAAGAATTGCTTCGTCAAAGTACAGAACGTTTTGGTAGCACATTTGAAACCGCTGGAGGTGAAGATGTGTTAGATTCAGAAAATCCGGTATTATTTACGACCAATGAGTTGACTAAAGGATCTCTATCAATAAACAGTTTAGACCCAGAATTCGCCAAGCAACTTCTCGAAGAAGAAAGACCCATAATTATAACGTGTCTTAAACGGCCACCGGCAATGAAGGCTGCATTAAGAGCAATCTCTATGGTGCAAGAATCTGTATCCGGTATTGTCCCATTCATAATAGACGATGAAGGAGACCAAGCCAGCTTGAATACTGCAAAAGACAAAGCGCGTAATTCAACTCCTACTTATAAAAATATTGTAAAACTTAAGCAGGAGTTACAGAACCCGCTATATCTCTCAGTTACAGCTACGCCTCAAGCAAATATTTTTCAAGAGGATATAAGTGCATTAAATCCTGCGTCTATTCATACCGTTCAGCCTGGACTTGGATACGATGGTGCAAGTATTTATCATTTATCGGAGAATCAGATCGTCGAAACGATACAAGAGGAAGAATCCCCTTTGTGTGTTTCGGAATCGCTAAAGGAGGCAATCTATTACTTCTTTATAGCAAGCGCTATAAAACGTATGAGAGCAACAAGTAAGAAAGAAATGCGTTCTGATATGATTATTCATGTCGATAGAACTGTTGTTGCACATAATAGTATCTATTCGTCAACACATGATATGTTGGAAGAGATAAAGCAGGCATTCGCCAATGAGGACTCAATAGACTTTTATGTAAACAAATTGAAGAAGAGTTATGACAAATTCATCGTCGAAGAAGTAAAATGTCTGTATCCTTTCAATAATGTTCTTATAAAGGAAATTTCCAAAGCAATTCAGTCAACAGGTGCAATTTTGCAAAACGGAATAGGAAAGCATACAAAAGAAAAGGAATTGACGAAATTGCATAAGATTTATATTGGAGGAGACCTTCTCCAACGTGGACTGACATTCTCTAATTTGGTTGTATCATATTTTACACGTTTTGCAAAAAGTGGTGGCAATATGGACACAACACTCCAACGAGCACGTTGGTTTGGCTATCGCAGTAAATATCTTGATTTGTGCAAAATCTTCACAACTAATGATATTGCTAAAGAGTTTACTGTATTGGCAGAAGTGGAGGATGATTTGTGGGAACAATTTGATGACTTGGAAAACGGAAATTTGGAGATTAAAGACATTATTATCCAAGCAGAAAATACGAAACAAAAGCCAACAGCAAAAAACAAGGCAAAGTTTAAAAAAGTCACATTTAAAAATCGTTGGATTAAACAGAAGTTTATTGTAATTAATGATGATGAAATCTCGGCTAACAATGCGCGAATACAGGAGTTGATTTCTTCTATTCCCTCATGGACACCAACAACAGCGGGTAGTACAAATGAAACACAAACCGCTAAATATGCTGTATTCACGGCAGAACAACTTATAGCCCTAATTCAGTCAATTGATACGGCTTTTGATAGAGAACCCTTCTATAAGAGGCCTCTGGTTGAACTTGTAGGGTCATCAGATATTCCAGTAATTCTAATGTGGTCTGATGATAATAATAAAATGCGTTATCGTTCTATTTATAATGATGATGCGCATGATAGAATTAAAGCCCTTCATCAAGGTGCTAATACAACAGATATTGAGCGACGAACCTATCTGGGTGACCAAAAAGTAATAGTTGATCCTGAAAAAGTCAATATTCAGATTCATTACGTATCCCCCGGATTATCTAAAACTATGCGTTTGGGTAAAGATCAATATATGTTTGCAATATACATACCCAAGAATAAAATATATTTCGTAAAAGATGATGATAGATATTAGCAACATATTAAGTCAGATTCATGCTATTCCGCAAGATAGTACACTCTATTTAATAGAGAGACTCCCCAGTGGAACAGGCCTTTTTGTATCAAATGGGAATGTTCTTTATTTGGTACCTAATCAGGAGGGTTGTGCTTCGTTGAGTATAAAGACAGAGTTCTTGCATCTCGAAACAAATGTTTTTGTATCGGCCTTTAATGCTTCTGTTTCATCTTTTGAGAACGGTTATTATAATACCGTGGAATTACAGATGTCTGATTCAAATGAAACGGAAGGAAATCTAAGCGCTTTTGTCAATCTGTGTTTCTCGCATGCCTCTTATATGCAGGGGCAAGAGTTTATGCAGTTTTTTGACTCATTGGTTGCTCTCTTTCAACTACCCAAAGAACAACATTATAAAAATCTCATTGGATTAGTGGGTGAGTTGATGCTGATAGAATATATATTTATCAATAATAGTATGGATTTATCATCATATTGGCATACTGATGGTTCAACGTCTCGTTTAGATTTTGTATGTCCCTTTGCTAATCTTGAGGTAAAAACTACGGCAAGCAATTCGTTGCGTTTTACAATTAAGCATGACCAGTTATTTTCAGTCGCAGAAAAGAATTACTTGATAGCAATTGTATTAGAAGAAAGTAATGCAGGCCGTACACTTGAAGAGATTATTACCGGTTTATTAGATTCTCCTGATTATTGTAATGGTCTGCTATTCTCAATCAATTTGGAAAAAGAGAAAAGACGCGTGTCTCCGATTGAAGCTAAACACAAACGCTTTGTTTTGAGAAAAGTATATGCATATCCTGCAAGCAATATAAACCCCTTCGGAGATATTCCAGACTGTGTGGAAGACATGTCGTATAAAATAGACCTGCTTCCATTCAAAGATATTCCAATTGCAGATATTTTACCCATGCTAAAGTTATAAAAACGAAAAATATGGCAGCACGAAGATATTACTACTCGGATTCCATCACGGACTTCCTATCTCGGAGCAATAACGAGATAGTGGGGACGTTGACTCTGGCTTCACAGCATGGTGTGAATGATGAGACATCAAAGTCGTGGGTGGAGGAGATTGAGACGATGCGCGAAGTACTGGCACCGTATGAAGGAAGGGGAAGTGTGTACTTTGAATACAATATTCCTCGAATGGGTAGGCGCGTAGATGTGATTGCCGTTATCGATGGTATCGTCTTTGTATTGGAGTATAAGACTGCTGAACGAAAGTTCTCGCGAGAGGCACTTGTACAAGTGTGGGACTACGCTATTGACTTGAAGAATTTTCAAGAAGGTAGTTTAGAGAGGATATTGATTCCGATTCTGGTGGTCCCTTCGGAAAAAGGCTCTCGTTGTCAGACAGATTTGAAGCATTTCGGGGACTATGTGTATGAGCCGCTGCAGGTGAATTCAAAGCGGCTGGCAGAGGCTATCGAAATGGCTCTTAGCACTGTTCACTATGATATGGCGCCAACGAAAACCGATGACCAATGGGCCAAGAGCGGCTATTCGCCCACGCCTACTATTATTGAGGCGGCCATTGCGCTCTATGAAGAGAATACGGTTGAAGATATCACGAAGCATGGCGGAGATATCGACAAGGCATCTGTTGAACTTTGCAAGATTATAGACCATTGTAGGACAAATAATAGGAAAGCTATCTGTTTTATTACTGGCGTCCCTGGAGCAGGCAAAACACTCATTGGGCTCAATACGGCTATAGACCAGTTTAATCGTGGTGAGAAGGCTGTGTATCTATCGGGCAACTTCCCGCTGGTGGAGGTGTTGCAGGAGGCGTTGACTCGCGACTATGTACGTAGGGACAAGAAACGTGCTAAGGATGAGGGACGCAAGGCATGCACCAAGGCTGAGGCCAAGAGTAAGGTGAAGGCGTTCATCCAGATGATTCACCATTACCGTGATTTGTATCTGGAAGGGACTGAGGTGAAAGGAAAGAAGATCGTGCCTATAGATGGATATTTCCAAAGTCATACGGACAAGGCTTATATTCCTGTAGAGCATGTGGCCATCTTTGACGAGGCACAACGGGCCTGGACGAAGGAGGAACTGCAACGGTTTATGCGCGAGAAGAAGGGCATTCGCAATTTCCCGTATTCGGAGCCGGAATACCTGATTTCGTGTATGGACAGACAGACGGACTGGGGACTTGTGGTGTGTCTGGTAGGTAATGGGCAGGCCATCAACAAGGGTGAAGCAGGATTGACGGAATGGATAGAGTCCGTTCATAGGAATTATCCCGGATGGGATGTCTATATGTCGGACTATCTGATTGAGTCGAAGGATATATCTGCGGAAGAGTTGTCGTTGATTAGCAAACAACTTATTCCGAAGGAGGACCTGCATCTGAAAATGTCTATGCGGTCGTTCCGGTCTGAGAAAGTGAGCATCTTTGTCAATCAGTTGCTAGCACTTCAGAAAGATGAGGCTGCGGCCACATTGAAAGAACTGGAGAAATATCCTATCTACCTGACTCGCAATCTTGATGCCGCAAAGCAATGGCTTCGCGACCATGCAAGAGGTAGTGAAAGGATGGGCCTGCTGGCCAGTAGTAAGGCAGAGCGACTAAAGGCCATTGGCATCAATGTGCGTTATCAGCCCAACTTTGTTCATTGGTTCTTGGAAGATGATACGGACATCAGAAGCAGTAACTGTTTGGAAGATACATTGACGGAATTCAAGGTGCAGGGGCTTGAGATTGACTGGGCTTGTGTGACGTGGGATGCTGACCTGCGACTGAAGGAAGACTGGTCGGCATGGCAGCATTTCCAACTGCGGAGTGGTACCAAGTGGCAGAGGATCAATAAGGAAATCAACAAGGAATATCAGATAAATGCCTACCGCGTACTGCTGACCAGGGCTCGTCAAGGTATGGTGATAGTTGTTCCTAATGGGGACGATAGTGTACCGCCAGATGAGACACGCAAACCTGAGTGGTATGATGGGATATATGATTATCTGAAGTCAATAGGGATTAAGGAGCTATGAAACATATAGAAGTCGTAGCAGCGATTATTCGCAAAGGAGATAAGATATTTGCCACTCAGCGTGGATATGGCGAATGGAAGGACTGGTGGGAGTTCCCTGGCGGGAAGATTGAACTAGGAGAGACACCAGAAGAAGCGCTCGTGAGGGAGATACGCGAGGAACTATCTGCGGAGATTAGCGTGGATGTGTTCCTTTGTACTGTAGAGTATGACTATCCGCAGTTTCATCTCACCATGCATTGTTATCTTTGTTCGCTAGTGACAGAGGCGCTGCACCTGAATGAGCATGAGGCAGCAAAGTGGTTGTCGAAGGATGAGTTGAATAGTGTGAAGTGGCTGCCTGCAGACTTGGAGGTGATAGAAGAAATAAGATGTCTGAAGGAAGATAAAATATGCGGAATTGAATAATAGAACAGAAATCGAAAACAATATTGAAATAAAGTAAGACGACATATGAGCGAAAAGAACGATAAGGAGCTATACTTAAACTTTGACGAGTATATTCGTCAGGGAGAGCCGTCACAGCGTGAAGCTGCATACGCCTGGAGTACGGCTATTGGACTTCAGGCGGTGGATGGGCTGAAAACGTCAGAGTATCTGAACGGCTTGGCTCGCAGAAACATCGAGGGTGAAATCACCATCGATGAGGTGGAACAGTTGCTCAATAGTTATTACGAGAATAAAACGACTCGTGAAGCTGACGATGATGACAAACAGGAGGCTGACAAAGCCTCGAAGAACATCAAGCGCATACTCTCGGTAAAGACATGCGACTTCTCAACAAATGGCTACATATCCTTGCATCGCAGAATCTTCGAAGGCGTAATGAAGCACGTTGGTGAAATGCGAAAGTACGACATTACCAAGCGTGAGTGGGTATTGGAGGGTGACACCGTGAGCTACCTGAATTGGGAAGATCTACGCAGGGCTGTTGATTATGATATCCAGCAGGAACGTGATTTCAGTTATAAGGACATCAGTAATGATGAGTTAGTGGCTCATATTGCCAATTTCGTATCTGGACTTTGGCAGATTCATGCCTTCGGTGAAGGAAACACACGCACTACGGCCGTATTTACTATTCAGTATCTTCGTTCACTAGGCTTTAATGTGGAGAACGACTTGTTCGCTAAACATTCTTGGTACTTCCGTAATGCACTTGTGAGGGCAAACTACAAAAATGCCATAAAGGGTATCGACTATAGTCCTGTTTTTCTAGAACGTTTTTTTCGTAATCTACTGCTTGGAGAGCAGTGGGATCTGCGCAATCGTTATCTGCATATTAACCCGCCTGCAGAATGGAAAGAACAGCCAAACCTTGCTGTTCCTTCAAAACAACCGACAAGTACCCCGACAAGTACCCCGACAAGTACCCCGACAAGTACCCCGACAAGTTTTATTCACACCAATAATAAAAGTATTATTAGATTAGTGAAGGCTTTGGGGGAAGAGCAACTCTCCGTCAAAGTGATGATGGAAAGGATTGGCTTGAAAGATAGAGAAAACTTCCTTGACTACTCTCTTAATCCTTCTATGAACGAGGGCTATATCCGTATGCTATTTCCTGATTCGCCCCGTCACCCTCGCCAGAAATACCTGCTGACGGTAAAAGGACTGGCTCTTTACAATAGCATATGCCATGGGGACAGTTGATATATAGAAGGCTGATGGCTAAGGTCTGAAGGCTGAAAGTATTACGGTTTTACGGACTCACGAAATATAAAAATGGGTTAAAACGTTAAAGGAATATATAAAGTAAAATCCCGCATAACTACTTGAGTTATACGGGATTTCTTTAATTGTTTGTTGTTTGCTTATCAAACTTACTTGACTTCGTCGAATAAAGGCTGCGCCTCGGCTATGCTCATGCAAGCATGGCATTGCTCTCGGCTTGCACTTTACTTCACCTCCTCAAATCTAAACGCTATTGCGTATCAGATAGTTACAAACACACGTGAACGATAAGAGAATGTAAAAGTGGCTGTTAAGCCAAACAAATATAGAAATCCCAAGTAAGGACTATTTTACGTTTTTATCACTAACTATAGTTCTTATCTCCCAAGAACCACCTCTATCTCCACCATTACGAACAATTATACCTTCAGCTTTTAGACGGTCAATGTGTTTTTGAATGGCACTTGGAGATATGCCAAGAGTTTCTGAGAGAACTTTTCTCGTTATACTTGGGTTGTCTTTTATAAGTTGAAGAATAGTGTCAATCGTTTTACCAGTATCTTTCTGACCACTTTTCTGACCACTTTTCTGACCACCTACTTGATTATGTCAAATCTTTCCATTTTTCTTTCTTATTTACGTTTCTTGCCAAGCACCTTTTCTTCCAACTCCGGCAGATGCTCTAAGATATTCTCGTCAATCTTAATTGAGTATGTACCTGTTGTGTTATGGAGCGTCTTTTGTATCGTGCCCTTCTCGGTATTCTTGAACCAAGAATGGAACAGATTGACTACAAACATAGCGAGCACCTCGGAGTCTATGTTATATTGATGGCCGATGTTCCAAGCAAAGTTCTTTAGGTCGGTCTGCTTCAGTTTCTTCTTTTCAATCTTCACCGATACACAATTCACAATGCCATTGTATTGAACAAGCAGTTTAACAGCCTCCTCAATCTGGAAAAGCTCTTCATCGCTGAATCCGTGTGGAAGAAAAACGAGACGTGTGTATCTAAGGATTTTATCAAGTTTGTCCTTCTCTTGCTTTTCTTTCGCTTCTGCCATTTGGGTGCGGTCGATGTGCAGTTGTTGAATGAACGGAGCTAAATCTCGCTGTGCGTTTTTAAGAGTCTCCTCCAGTTCTGATATAATCTGTGGCTTCAAATCTTTTGAGGCTTCAGAAACCTTTGGCTCTTGTTGTACAGGCTGAGGAACCACATCACATTGTGGTGTTTCTACCGCAGGCTTTGTTTCCAGTTTCTTTTGAATGTCCTCCAGATGCTTTATGATACAAGCATCCATGTTCTCCTGGTCTGCTCGATTGTTCAACTCCTTTCTGTTGCTCTTGAAGTAAGCATAGAGACATTGTTTGATGCCATGAAGCAACAACACGAATACTGCATATCCACCTATAAATATCGGTATAGTGACAAGAAAACAAAGTAGTTCCTTGTCCTCGCCTATCAGTCGTTGAGCTATCTTGTAAGCGCCAACTATGTAGGTAATGATAATCAGCCCTAAGAATGACGTGCCAATATAGCGATGCACTCCTTTTGCAGATGGAACGGGAAAGATGTCTATCTCCATAATTACCAAGTCTTATATATACAGATTATTAGATGTCTAAACTGTCTTCTTTTAGCAAGAAATCAAAAAGACCTATTGTTAGTATGCCGTCTTCATTTCGACGTGGCATGATGTGGTCTTTCACAATGATAACCTTCTTGAAAGAATCATTGATGTTCGTCAGTGAACGAGACTCCTGTATCTCCTTTTCTCTGTCAGGTATAGACAATGCCGACTGCACGTAATATTTCTTGCTTCCAAGACTGGCGATGAAGTCCACTTCAAGTTGGATGCGCACCCACTTGCCATCCTTGTCTTGCTTCTTAATTTCCACCATTCCAACGTCCACACTATAACCACGTGTGATAAGTTCGTTGTAGATGATGTTTTCCATAATATGCGTCTCTTCCTGTTGGCGCATATCTAGGATGGCATTTCTCAAACCTATATCAGAGAAATAGTATTTGGTGAGCGTATTGATGTATTTCTTACCTTTTATATCGTAGCGTATGGCTTTGTTCAGCAGAAATGATTCCGTCAGATAGGTAAGGTAATTACCAATAGTCTTGTTCGTGATATTTACGTTCTTTACACTTTTGAAAGTGTTTGAAAGTTTTGTCGGATTGCATGGAGAGCCAATGGATGAAGCCATGATAAGCACCAGTTCACGCATTTCATTTTCGTTTTGTACTCTGTGCCTCTCAATGATGTCCGCTAGATAAACAGTTTCAAACAAGTTCTTCAGATAACCAATCTTCTTCTGTTCCGTTTCAAATGACTGAACAAGAGGCAAGCCTCCATAGGTGTAGTATTCGCGCCATGCGTCTTGCTTGTCGCCACCTACAGCAGAATAGAACTCAGAAAAAGATAAAGGGTTCACATGTATGGTCTCACCTCGGCCACGGAACTCTGTAGGAATATCTGACGACAGGAAGTGAGAGTTGCTGCCTGTCACGTATGTGTCGGCATTATCAATATGACGGAAGCTGTTCAAAACATCCACAAACTCATCCATCAATTGCACCTCGTCAATGATGATATAATAAAGGTCATTGTCCTTGATTCTGTCATGAACATAGTGGAGCATTGCATCTGGATTTCTCAGTTCCTTATTCAAACGGTCTTCAAGATCGATGCGAATAATGTGGTCTTCTGCTACTCCATTATCCAATAGATAGTGATAAAACAAAACATTCAGTAGATATGACTTACCACATCTACGGATTCCTGTAACGACTTTGATAAAGCCGTTCTGTCGGCTATCTATCAGTTGTTTGAGATACCTATCTCTTTTGATTTCCTTCATATTATTCCTAAATCCTGCCTCTGTTGGCACTTTTTGGTAATGCAAAGATAATAAGATTTGTTTAATCAACCAAATATTTGCAGCTAAAATGCGTCAATAGTGGCATTTTTTAGTCATATTTGTGGTTGGATACGCATAATTTTACTTGAAAAGTGAGCAATAAGTCCTCAAAAAATCGAATTATAGTTGCCAAAATCCATAAAAAAGCATAAATCCAGTTGATTTAAGAAAAAGTTTTGTTTTAAATTGTGAGAAAGTGAAATAAATTCACTACCTTTGTAGCATTAAACTGAGACATATGGAAGACGTAAATCGTATCAAGTTGGTGTTGGTTGAGAAGAAGCGAACCAACAAATGGTTATCTGAGCAGATGGGAGTAACACCTTCCACTGTCTCAAAATGGTGTACCAATTCTTCTCAGCCAGATCTTCCAAGTCTGTTGAAAATTGCAGACTTGCTTGAAGTTGATATTAGAGAATTGATAGTTCGCGAGTACAAATCTTATTTGCTTTCGCAAGAATCAAAGTAGAGAAATACAAAACAGGTACCATTTTTATAAAAATACCGATATGGCTGAACAATTTGAGGAGTTCGATGACTTCAAGCCGGCAAAGGAGGATGACGGCGTTAACGATACTGTAAAAAAGGTTATCGAAAAAGAGATGTCAGATCTTGAGGCTTTCAAGGCTGATAATGATGACATGATTTTCAGTTACGAAGAACCTAAGCAGGCTCTTACTGAAATGATGGTCGAGTATATCCAAAACGTTGGCGATGTCAACGAGGTAAACTATTGCAGCTTCAATACAGGAAACGGTGAAGCCATAGATGCTTGGGGCTATAGTGGCGATGAGGATATGATGTCTGTTGACCTCTTCCTTACCGTACTCGTTGACCCAGAAAAGAGTAATTCTTTACCTAAGTCGGAGATTGAACGACACTTCAAGTGGATGGAGAAGTTCTTCGAGCGTTCTCAGTCAGGCACTATGTTCTCGCGAATCACAGACAAACGTAGCGACCTCTATCAGATTGCTCAGCTGATAAATGATGCTGAGAAGGTTGATAGAGTCAGGATGTTCTTGATGACCAACGCCATCGTTCCTGCCAACCTTGAAATCGATGAGAAAGAGACAGAGGAAGGTACCATCATGGAGTATCACCTTTGGGATGTTAAGCGCATCAAGAAGCACGATGACATCCTGAGAGGCAAAGAAGCCGTTGTTGTGGATTTCGAGGATAAAGGATTTAATCCGCTTCCATGTATCAAGATGCCTGACGTTTCAGATCGCGTAGAGTGTTATTTGACTATCATTCCTGGTGAAACACTCTCGAAGATTTACAACCAATACCATCAGCACATTCTGGAGCAGAACGTCCGCACCTTCCTTCAGTTCAAGGGAGCAAGCAACAAAGGCATTCGTGATACTTTGATTGGTCACACACCAACTGCAGCTCAACGTGCCAAGGGTGACAAAAAGCGAGACCCAGAACCAGACATGTTTTTCTCATACAATAACGGAATCTCAACGACAGCCACAGATATTAATGTCGTAGATACTGAACAGGGTTCTGTAATCACCAAGATTACGGATTGGCAGATTGTGAACGGTGGTCAGACAACGGCAAGCATTAGTGCCGTAATGAAGATGAAGAACACCGACCCTGAAATGATTAAGCAGGTGTTTGTTGCCATGAAGGTGTCTGTCATCAAGGACAAAGAAACCAAGGAAGATCTTGTTCCTCGTATTTCTCAGTTTGCCAATACCCAGTCAGCCGTCAAGAAATCTGATTTCGGCATTAACGAGCCATTCCTTCAGGAGCTAGAACAACAGTCACGTCTTGTATGGGTGAAGAACTCCATGAACAAAGAAATCTCAAAGTGGTTCTTCGAACGTACTCGTGGACAATATATGGATAAGGCAAAGCATACTGCGAACGCAAAGGAAGAACGTGAGTATTATGCAGAATATCCAAAAAATCAGATGTTCGACAAAACGACCTTAGCAAAGTGTATAATGTCTTGGGAACAAGAGCCACATACTGTTTGTAAAGGAGGTGAAGCTTGTTATACCGCATTCTTTAAGAAGATGACTCAGTCAAAGGCTCGTTTTGACGAAAAAATGTTTATGCAAACCATTGGTAAATTGATTCTGTTCAAGACCATTGATGCTTATTATGGTAAAGACGGAATCAATCTTGCAGGTTATAAAGCGAATATGGTTGCATTTACAATGTCAGTATTGGCAAAAATAACGAACAAAGCAATTGACTTCGAATCTATTTGGAGAGAACAAAGTGTCATAACACCCTCTTTGTACAATGAATTGGGTGGTGATGTCACAACTATTTATGCAAAACTATTATCGGGAAATAAGAGTATTACATATAAAGTCAAGTCTACATATACTGCAGCAAGTGGCAGGAAGATGAATAAGTGGGAAGTTAAAAGCATAGCTGATTCTGAACTCGAAAAACTGAAAGACACAGTTCTTTACCGAGTAATGAAATTGGTCGTAGAAATTCAACCTTCTATTTGGAATCATCTTATGGATGTTGATGAAGGCACAAATATTAGCGTTAACACCAAACGTGCTTCATGCTGGTCAAATCTTTGTGCGAAAAATGTAGGAAGCGATATACAGATCCCTTCAAACATTCTAACGTCTGATGAGGACTATGAAATGACTCCTGCCATGTTACGTACGGCAGAAACCGCAAATAGTTACGACTACGAAACATGGCATGACATCAATATCTGGGGTAAAGAAACTGGATTAATTTCTCCTCGTGATACCGCTTTCATGGGTAGTATCTATTACTGGTGTAAACGAGGAAAAGAGTTGACTTACAAACAGGCTCGATATGCAATGAGAGTGCTCGAAATGGCACGTTCAAAAGGTTGGGAAGAATGATACGATATTCGGACATAGAAACAACAGACACCATCCTCTTTCCCTATCAGAAAGAGATGAAACATCTTGTCTTTTCCAAGTGGGACACCATGAATAACGTCATGGTACAAATGCCTACAGGAACAGGCAAGACGATTCTGTTTGCTTCTATCGTTCGTGACATTCGCAGTTGGATTATCAAGAACCGTAAGCATTCGCACATCCTTATTCTTGCTCATGTAAGGGAATTGATACAACAGGCGGCAGATAAACTTGCAAAACGTGGCATAGATAGCGGAATCATTATGAGCGGTCATCCTCAGCAACTAGAGAAGATTGTTCAAGTGGCATCTGTTCAAACCTTTATGTCTGCCCGAAACAAGGACAGGATGGCGATGGAACAGTTTGATTTCATCATCATCGATGAAGCTCATCATGCTATGGCTCCTCGCTACCAAGATCTTTGGGAAATGTTTCCCGAGAGTAAGAAGCTTGGAGTGACAGCAACACCCTGGAGAATGGATCACTCGGGATTTACCTCAATATTTGACGACATCATCATTTCACATCCTATCGAGTGGTTTGTCAAAGAAGGATATTTGAGCAATTACGACTATATTTCGATTGCTCCCAATTCTGAAATTCAGCACGAGATAAACTCCATTGACCGATTTGGCGTGGATGGAGACTACCTTGAAGAGGAACTCATCAACCGATTTGACAAGGATAGCATTAGAGCCAAGTTGTACGATGCCTACAACCAATTCTGCAAGGGTAAGAAGGGCATCATCTATGCCATCAACCGACAACATGCAGCTAACATACTCAACACATATCAGAGCCACGGCGTGAACATCGCTATGATAGACGGCACTACACCAAAGTCTCAGAGAGAAGAACTATTGGATGATTTCCGTGCAGGGTTATTAGAGGTGATAGTCAACGTCAATATCTTCTCTGAAGGTTTTGATTGCCCTGATATAGAGTTTATCCAGTTGGCTCGTCCTACCAAGTCTCTCGCCATGTTCTTGCAACAGATAGGCAGAGGACTCCGCACGTCAAAGGACAAGGACAAAGGGTTGATACTTGATAATGTTGGTCTCTACAACCGCTTTGGCACACCGATGGCAAATCGCAGGTGGCACTATCACTTCCTCGGCCATGAGACAGACCCTCTTGCCTATAACGACGGTACAGGGTTGACCAGGGACATCATCTTCGAAGAACGAGAATCAGACTATAGCGAAGGTGACGAGCAGATGACCTTGGTGGAACATGCCGAAGGAGGTCGCCAGATACGAAAGGCTGAATCAGAAGATGCTGGTCACGGCATAGGTGACTTCAATGTATTTAAGAAGCAAGGTAAATATGGCATCTGTAGTAGAAACAACAGAACCATCATACCTCCTGTTTACGAAGACATGCACCCCTATCACAAGGGGTATATACCCTTCAAACTCAATGGGAAATGGGGTGTTATGCTGAGCAATGGAGTTATCAAAGTCAAGCCGAAGTACTATTTGATAGGTGCTTTTGAGGATGGCAAAGCAGAGGTTAAGAATACTATTGATAGCGAAAGCTATTACATAAACGATAAACTAGAAAGGATATAATGGCAAAAAAGAAATATAAAGTATTGGATTTGTTCTGTGGTTGTGGTGGTATCAGCGAAGGATATTATCTCGCAGGCTTTAATATTGTTGGAGGTATAGATTTTAATGAACACGCTACCATAACATTTAAACATAATTTCAAAAATGCTAAGGTGCATAATATTGACATAACCACTTTTCCAAATGAACAGATTTTGGAAGAGTATGGTGATGTTGATGTTGTAGTTGGCGGGCCTCCATGTCAGGGCTTTAGTACTGCAAACAGACATCAGAAAGAAACAGATGACCCAAGAAACAAATTGTTTTTTGAGTACATCCGTTTCGTTCAGCAAATACATCCCAAACTCATTATGATTGAAAATGTCAGAGGTCTGTTGACAAGAGATGGTGGTTATGCCATTGATAGAATCAAGGATATTCTTGGGGCGGAGGAGTATAATATAACATACCGAGTTTTAGATGCTTCTGATTATGGTGTGCCACAAATTCGTAAGAGAGCTATTATTGTTGGAGTCAGAAAAGACTTCAAAGACGTTTCTTTCGACTTTGATAAATTGGTTAAGCATCCCAAAACAACAGTTGAAGATGCTATAGGTGAGTTATATGCATTCGAGCAAAGTCCAGATGGAACAAAAACAATTACAACTCCTGCAGAAACTCCATTGAGAAAGTATTTTAGAACGAAGGATAATACTATAACAGACCAAGACATTGTTTATCCAGCTCAAAAAGTTCAAGATAGAATCAAGCATGTACCACAGGGGGGAAACTGGCAGGATGTGCCAGAAGACTTGTGGCCAAATAATAGAAAAAATCGACATTCTTCGGCATACAAAAGACTTGATTCCAGTAGTCAATCTTGTACGATAGATACTGGTAACGCTCATAGTAATTATTTCCATCCTATATATAATAGAATACCCACAATCAGGGAATCTGCACGTTTACAATCATTTCCAGATAGTTTCGTATTTCAAGGTCCAAGAGGCAGCAAGTATAGGCAGGTCGGAAATGCAGTACCACCTTTGTTGGCAAAGGCAATAGCCGAAGAAATTAAAAGAATTTTAGACAATGAAGATAATTGATTTATTTTGCGGAATTGGCGGATTGAGCCTTGGTTTTGAGCAGGCAGGTTTTGAAGTGGTGTCTGCTGTTGATATGTGGGCAGATGCAGTCAAGACCTATAATCATAATAGAAAGGATAAGGTTGCTCAAGTAATATCGGTTGAGGATTTTAATAACGAGGTACTTCCTTCTTTGATAAAAGAACATAAGATCACAGGCATAATAGGAGGTCCTCCTTGTCAAGGCTTTAGTACTGTTGGTAAGAGAGAAATTGATGATCCTCGAAATAGAATGTATTTAGAGTTTTATAAAGCCGTCCAAATGGCATCGCCAGATTTCTTTGTTATAGAGAATGTTAAGGGAATGCTGACTTTAAACAAGGGTGCTTTTGTAAAGGATCTTCTTGAACGATTTGGTGAAAACGGATTAGGGTATACCATATCATATAAATTACTAAATGCAGCAGATTATGGTGTACCACAAAATCGTTATAGGGTTTTCTATGTAGGAATCAAAAACAAAAAGTTTGAATTTCCTGCACCCTTTGATTATCAATTAAGTGCCAAAGATGGAATTAGTGATTTGCTGCATTCTGATAACAATCATTATGGAAGTGAACCACAAAATGATTATCAGAAAAAAATGAGAGGTGACCAGACACATCCGATGAATCAGGATTATACGTCACATACAAAGCAAACCATCAATATTATAAGCATGATACCTGATGGAGGTAATATTAAAAGCCTTCCTCGTGAATATTGGGAGGTTAGGAAATATAATAAGGCTTTTGAACGTATGAGTAGTACTCGTCCATCCAATACAATTGATACAGGACACCGTAACTATTTTCATTATGAAGAGCCACGTATTCCAACACTTAGAGAATCTGCAAGAATTCAAAGTTTTCCGGATTCATTCGAAGTTTTAGGAACAAGAGGTAGTCAGTATAAGCAGGTAGGAAATGCTGTTCCTCCAATGCTTTCAAATGTAATTGCAGAACAAATTAAATCAATGTTGTCATGAAAATACCTTTGACAGTAGAAACCTATAAAGGTGTAGATGGAAGTAGTCTTTCTTCTACTCGTTGTTCTCAAATTGTTCGAGTATATGAAATGCTCGATGATTTTGGAGATGGACTTATAACATACGTCGGTATTCAAGAGTTAGCTGAAAGTCAAAAAATATTCGGCTCAACTGCTGCGAAGAGTGCTATTCGTACATTCTTTCCTCTTTTAAAGAAACTTGACTTCGTCAATTACGATGGTGAATTCCCTGCCAATAAATGCTTCACTGAATTGGGAACACAGTTCGTCCTTGTTTGTAGAGCGTTGGAAAACGTATCTGATGATATGAAGAAAAAGAATGAGGTTGTCGCTAAGCTCACTCATATAAAGCATAGTATTCAAAAGCAGGGATTGATAAATATGTATAACAATCCAGCTTATAAATCTCATAATATGTGGTTAGCTCTCAAACTACTTCAAAGGTTTAGAGTTATACATTGGAATGAATTCCTCTTTCTTTTACATTGTAAAGAGGTAGGAAAGTCGACAGAGGAAGCCCTAGACGAAATATCAAGGCTTAAGGATCAAATTGAAGAATATGAATTTATTAATGAGAAAGAAGAACCACTTCCAAACACTTGCTATTCATATATAAGAAGTTTTCTTATAGAAGCAGGTCTCATTGAAAGTTTGAATTCTTCTATTTCCACTGTAACCGAAGAGGCTGATGAATTTTTTCACGCAATAAAACTATAATAATCATGGGCTATTACGATAAAAGCATATTAAGCGACATAGAACAGTTAGGTAAGATTTTAACCAAAGAAGATTTACCAGAGAATGGAAAGCTTCCTAAACTTCCATTACAGCAAATCGTTTATGGTGCGCCAGGAACAGGAAAGTCCTTCGGAGTTGACGAGGATGTGATAAAGTATGCGATGCACGACATACGTACAACTTTCCATCCTGATAGTGACTACTCCACTTTTGTGGGAGCATACAAACCACAGATGGAGAAAGTGACGGTACGTGATGACCGTGGTTTCCCTGTAAAAGAGAATGGCCAGATTGTTTATGAAAAGAAAATTGTATATAAGTACACCCAACAGGCTTTTCTGAAGGCGTACATTGCTGCATGGAAAGACTTGGAGAATCCTCATGTGCTGATCATCGAGGAGATAAACCGTGGTAACTGTGCTCAGATATTCGGTGATTTGTTCCAGTTGCTTGACCGCAATGACATAGGTTTCTCTAAATATCCTATTACAGCAGATACTGACATTATGCGGGTGTTGAATGAGGAGTTCGATGGATTGCAAGTCGCCAACGTTGAAGCAATCAACGCCCATTATAAGGACGATGTGGTGACTGACGTGCTGAACGGGTCTCGCCTGTTGCTCCCTAACAATCTCTACATCTGGGCAACCATGAACACAAGCGACCAAAGCCTTTTCCCGATTGATTCTGCATTCAAACGTAGATGGGAATGGAAATATGTTCCTATCAGCGATGCTGGCAAGGAGTGGAAGATATGTGTGAACGGTACAGAATACGACTGGTGGTCGTTTGTAGAGAATATCAATAATAAAATATGGGACGCAACACACTCGGAAGATAAGAAATTGGGATACTTCTTCTGTAAGGCTGACCGCAAGGTGAATGAGGATGATGTAGAGAACAACGTTATCTCTGCTGACCGATTCGTCGGCAAGGTGCTCTTCTATGTATATAATGATGTGTTCAAAGATTACGGCTTTGACGATGCCATCTTCAAGGATAAGGAAGATGGCAATAGCGATTTGTCGTTCCAATGCTTCTTCAAAGCAAATGGCAAACCTAACGAGGAGAAGATTGAGGTGTTCTTGAAGAATCTTGAAGTTAAGTTGGCTTCGGAAGTTGAAGATGCTTCAATAAACGAAGAAGTGGTTCCAGAAGGTTCACAAGAAGAGTCAAGTGATATTAATACACTGAGTAGTGACATCGAAACTGAAGGAAACGACACGACAAAGTACTCCTTTGATGGTAAGGAAAACCTTGGGAAGGGACAGTTGGCTATCTCTATAATAGAGAAATACATGCAAGAACATCCCAACCTTTCATATGAGGAGTTGAAAGATATTTTCCCAGATTCAATGATGGGCAATTCTTTGAGACTGATAGGTCTGATCGTCAAAGAAGATGATGTAAAGAACGCTCCATATAGTTACCAAAAGAAAGCATATGGTTACTTCAAACCAGAACGAAGGTACAAAGACGTAAATGGTGTGGATTTCTTTGTCAGCAATTATTGGAACATTACAAACATACAAAATATTATTGACTTTGCTAAACAACAAGGTTGGATAATTGAGTCTAAGTAACAAGTTACTATACGCATTTTGATTGTAGAATATCAATTTAGCATAGCAGATGGACAAGGAAAACAAGCTGATACTCTATAAGGATGAAGAGGGCAAAGTGAACGTGAATGTGCGCTTTGCTGACGAGGATGTGTGGCTGACAAGAGAGAATCTTGCTGAGATTTATGCGACCACCCCTCAGAACATTAGCCTTCATGTCGGCAACATATACCAAGACAAAGAATTGAGTGAAGAGGGAACTCGAAAGAAATTCTTTCTAGTTCGTCAAGAGGGCAAACGACAGGTGAATAGGGAGATTGACCACTACAATCTTGACATGATTATCGCCCTTGGTTACCGTGTTCAGTCGCCTATTGCTGTGCGCTTCCGTCGCTGGGCTACTCAGCGATTGCATGAGTATATCCAAAAGGGCTTCACGTTGGATGATGAGCGGTTAAAGCAAGGTGGAAACCGCTACTTTAAGGAATTGCTACAACGCATTCGCGACATCCGCAGCAGCGAACGAAATTTCTATCAGCAGGTAACTGACATTTACGCCACATCAACCGATTATGATCCACGGGCTAAGATGACAAAGTTGTTCTTCGCTACGGTGCAGAACAAGATGCACTATGCAGTGCATGAGCATACGGCAGCGGAGCTTATCTATGAACGTGTAGATAATGAGAAGCCTTTCGTTGGTATGACTAACTTCAAGGGTAACTATGTGACTCGCGACGATGTAAAAATCGCAAAAAACTACCTATCGGAGTTAGAATTGCAGAGGCTGAACCTACTTACATCCCAATTCCTTGACTATGCTGAATTCCAGGCATTGGAGCAGAATCCAATGACCATGGCCGACTGGATAGCTGCTCTTGATGACCAGATACTCCGACTGCGGAAGAACATTCTGGAAGGCAACGGGACGGTTTCTCACCAAGAAGCCATTGAGAAGGCTGAGCGAGAGTTCGAAATCTACCGTGAACGAGAAATGCGGCAGTTAGAGAGCGACTTCGATAAGGCCGTGAAGCGGTTGAGGAATAAAAAGGACAAAGACGACGAGAAAACAGAAGCATGAGAATACTTATCGAAGAATATCAGTACACATTAACTGACGAACTCCGTCAGCATGACTTAAAGTGCATCCTAAAGGAATTAGGTGGCTTTGAGAATGTTGAGGGAAAGATCAGTGTCAACTATGTTGGGTACTACTATAGTGCCGAACTAAAGGATTGTGTATTTATTCTGCCAAAGGTGCTCATAACGATTGGTGAGAACAAGAAGGAACTGGCATTCGGTGAACATCGACCAGAGGACATTATCAATATCGATAAGGATTCCCCTTTGAGCGAAGAACAAAGGCGCTTCATTTACGAGTTTGCTGTATGGATTTATCGTGCTATAGATGTTTATAGGGCAAAGAACAAGAAGTCTGGCATCATCTATTACAAGCATATTGCCGAGATGAGCAAAGGCAGACGGAGGGTGAGCAACACTTTCCTGGATGTACTTCTTTCGCTCCTCCAGTTCAACAAGGATAATCAGAATTTCTTCTTTTTCACTCTGAAGAACCAGCACTCAGGATTGAATAAGATTAACTGGACAAAGACCATTTCGAAGAGCCAAGCCTTTGTGCAGGATGAAGCTCCTGTATATTTGAATCCTGTGAACAAAAGACGGCAGATAAACTTTGACGAGGAGCTGCTGGTGATATTTTTCAGTATTCTGAACTACATAAATGACAAGTATGGTTTTTCAGCAGAGATAAACATCAACTTTCCCCTGATACCCAAGGCACAATTTGAGAACTACATAAGAGGTATGGGCAAGGTACGCCTACATCAAATCAAATACAAGTACTTCTCAGACAAAGCCATCCAACTCTGGGATCTATGCTACGCCTTCTTCGACCGTTCGCACCAGATTAATATTTCAAGCGAATTGCAGGACTATCTGCTTGCCAAGGACTTCAATATTGTCTTCGAAGCAATGATTGATGAACTGGTGGGTGACAAGATTCCTCAGAAAGACAGACGTTTGCGTGAGCTGAAGGAACAACCTGATGGTAAAATGGTGGATCACATCTATCAATGGCAGAACCTAACGAATAATGAGGATGAGGACAAGACCATTTATTATATTGGTGATTCAAAATACTACAAGCGTGGAAATGCCATCGGCAAGGAAAGTGTGTATAAGCAATTTACTTATGCCAGAAATGTCATACAATGGAATCTAGACCTCTTCAATGATGGCACAGATGAAGAGAAACAGGGACATGTGATGCTTCGCGATGATGTGACGGAGGGCTACAATGTGATTCCGAACTTCTTTATTAGTGCTCAACAGAACACGCTAAAGAAAGAAGACGACATCCACCTAACCGACAAGAAGGAGAAATACTTCTTCTCCCGTCAGTTCGAAAATCGCCTTTTCGACCGTGATACGTTCCTTATTGCTCATTACGATGTGAACTTCCTCTTTATTGTTGCGCTCTATGGCAGAAACAACACCAGCGAAAAGGAAAGTTGGAAGAAGAGGGTAAGAGGTATGTTCAGGAACGAGATTCAAGAAATGTTGAAGAAAAAGTTCCTCTTCTATGCCCTTACACCACATGAGAACGTGAATGCTGACGAATACATCCGTGAGAACTTCCAGTTGCTGCTAGGTAAGGTGTTTAAACCATTTGAGGATGTAGATACCCAACAGTATTTCTCTCTTGCACTTCGTAATCCTGATGTACTCGACAAGCCAGAGGAACAGGAACTGAAGAAGCAGATAGAAACTGAGAATGAAGGAATACGCCAGATTATTGACCAGTATTTCTATCGTGCAGAATGTGAACTTGGAACAAATCCTTCGACTTTGTCATCATTGCCAAGGGTGGTCCCATCTCCAGTTGAGTACATACCCAATGAGTTTAGAACGAAGTACTTCTTCGAAGCATACATGAATAGTAATTTCCTTGTGGGTTGCTACAAGAGTACTGATCACTTGAACTGGATTTTTGGTAGGACTGGGAAACGAGATAATATGTATAATATCCGTATCGGCAAGGAGCGTGATGGTAGTATCTCGAAGTATAAAGCAAAGAAAGCACCAGACTTTCTTTTCCTATACAATGTGGATGAACCAACAACGGAAGGCTTGATGATGTTCAAGATACATAATGCCGCTGATACACCCTACGAGTTCATGAAGAAGACCAATTATCCAGGGCTAGTGGAAGGCAGAAACTATGTGAGCTACATACTTGAGCAGGATCCTATCACCTTTGGCGACATTGATATTGTCCAGTTACTCAATGATTACAAAACATCGCATCAAGATTATAAGAAAGGTGAACCAATCTACATGCTTGGGCGAGACCTTAAACAATATAGAAAATAACGAGATAGATTATGAACGTATTAGAATGTAACTGTTCGTGGCACTTTGCCAAACAACAGGAAGCCAGTCAAGATGTGGGGCCGAATAATGCTGCCGCAGAACACTTCACGGCAACACCTTATCCGTCATTGATACGTGAATCCATACAGAATTCACTTGATGTTGTGCTAGACAAGTCTCAACCATTGAGAATGAAGTTTGAGTTTGGCAAGTTGCGTACTAAGACATTCGAATCATTCTATGAATTACGTTCACATATTGCAGGTGTTATATCTCTATACAAGGATAAAGCGAAACCTCAGTATGAGGATATGCTGAATTGCTTTGACCTGTTGTATAATGGTCAGCGTGTGGTAGAATATATCAAAGTATCTGATTACAACACCAAAGGAATGGATTATAAGCCAAACGACTCTCCATTCCATGCCTTTGTTCGTGCCGTAGGTTTAACTGTCAAGGAGGAGGAGAGTTCTGGCGGTTCTTTTGGTTTCGGTAAAGCTGCCTATTTCCTCATGTCGCCAATCCATACCGTATTGGTATCAACCATGACGGAAGAAGGCAAAACTTACTTTGAAGGTGCAGCAAGTCTATGTACTCACCTGTTCAAAGACGAAAGCGGACAGATGGTAAAATACCAACATTATGGCTATTACGACAACCAGGATGGTAAGCAACCAGCAAGTCTTCCAACTGACATACCCACCAAGTTCAGACGTGAGGAGGTTGGAACTGATATTTATATTATGGGTGTTGATGGCTCAACTGAAAAGCAATATGAGGCATACGATGAAATGATCAAGGCGGCTTTGCGCCATTTCTGGTTGGCTTTCATGCACAACAAACTTGAAGTTGAAATTGGTGACACACTTATCAATGCTGACACACTGGATGAATTGATGAGAGCACACTTCCCAGAAATGATTGACAGATACAAATCGGGAGAAAACTATAATCCAAGGCCTTACTATGAGACTGTCAAGAATGCCAATAGTAGCAAGGAGTTTATCCAAATAGACAGAGTTTTGCCTTTGCTCGGTCAAGTAAGTCTGTTTGTTTGGAAGAATAAGGATGCGCGTGATGGTATCATTCACATGCGAAAACAGAGAATGTTCATCTATAGATCTCGTTTCTATTCAAGCAGCTATGGCTATTTCGGTGTGTTCCTTTGTACAGATAGTTACGGAAACAAATTGCTGAAGAGTATTGAAGACCCTTCACATAGGAAATGGGAACCTCGAAGAAATAGGCAGCAGGGAAAACAGATTGCCGATGAATTGCAAGCATTTATAGATGAAAGCTTGCGTGAAATTTTTGTATCGTCGGAATCTGGACCTTTGGGCGTTACAGGTCTTGAAGATTATCTATTCGTACCCGAAGAGTTGGTTGGCTCTAATCGAGACGATGTCGAAGATAATCCCTTCTTTGGCGAACCAAGTGAAGAAGAGCAGGAAGAAGGCACTTCGCCCATCTCCATCATTGCTCCACCAGAACCAACATTTAACACCCCGAATAAGGAATCTGTCGGTAAGGTTGTCACCATTACTGGCAATCAAGGTGGAGAAAGGATGTCGGGAGGTGAGCTCGGTGGGCATAAACGAAGAGAAGGAAAAAAGAAAAAGAAAGGCTCTGGCGGAAGTCCAGACATAACAGGGTTTACACCAACAGAGGATGACAATGTCGGCGAGTTCAAACGCAACCTTCCTGTCCGCTATCGAGTAATGGCTGAGAGCAGAAATGGTCGAATGATACATTCCATAGTTATCCATACAGACTTTGATGTTGACCGTGGCGAGATAGAAATCATTGTGGGTGGCGAAGAATATGATGAGTCCATCGACATCGTAAAATCATCAATGGGTGAAATCGCTGGTAACACAGTAACAAATCTACATCTAAAAGCACAAAGCAAGAATGTCGTCGAGCTGGAATTTGCTGACAACATGAAGCACGCTATAAAATTGACCGCTTATGAATTTAAATAATATCACATTCCCCTATCCAGTATTGGGTAGCTTTGATGATATCTTACCAGCTCCTTCAGAACCAGAGGTTGAGATACACCAAGACAAAAAGGACTATCACTTTGTTGTCAAATTAGGATATGAGAACAAGGAAATAGAGAAACTTGTTGAACAGGATTATGCCGACTATGTCTGTGAGGTGAGTTGTGACATGACAAGATACAGGAGGTGTTTTAAGGGCAAGTTGCTCCATTTTCAAATAGACATACCTCGTAAGAGTGTGGCAGGAAGAATCAATTTCTCATGCACAATAACTCTCAAGAAAGGATTGGCAAATTACACCAATGAAGGTTTCCATCCTGATTATAGCGGTCATTCCTTTGATATGGATGCTGGTGATTTGTTGGGTATTTTGGGACAATTCTATTACTATGCGGACATCAAGTATGATAAGTTGAAGGCTGTCGGGACTTTTATGGAAATAAATGAAACAGAAGACCCACTGCCGTCAACCATACTCGACAAAGATAAAATTGAGCTTCGTTTGCCTACTGCATTGTATCGACAATACAAGGACAATCCTGCCGTAAATAGTAAAGCAGACATACTACATGCCTCTATTGTTCTCAATTCGTTGATGTATGCACTATGTAGAATTGAAAGGCATTATAATAGGAAATGGGCAGAAACAATTTTCTATCGGATTGATACAGAACCAGAACTTGCAGAGTTTATGGATCAAGAGCCAGAGGATTGGCGCGTAGATAAATTGGCACAATTGCTTTTGGGCAAACCATATGAACGATTGTTTAACTACCTTGCCAACAAGGAACAGAACCAGGAATGATATGGCACTACAGAAGATATTGACGCAAAGTTACATAGAAAGTGTTTTTGAAGAAGTAGACCGAGGCGAAGGCTTGGACAGATTTCTTCAAGAGTCGTTCCCTTATGAGGAAGACAAGCTACTTGTAACACCTCAGGTCAAAGAACCTGTTGGATTACTCGAACGCATGGTTCCGACCACTGAGGGAGATTTTCTCTCTGCTATTGCATTATACGATGCTTACAAATCGCTAAAGCCATTACAAGCAATAAACGCTCAGTTTTGGGAGTCACTGGCTCTGACGGATTTGTTTCCTTATATGCAGAAGCGATGGAATCTTGCAGAAGCGAAAGATTTGAGGAAAAGTATTCTCAATCACTTTACCTTCAAGGCTCATGGTATGATGCGACATGGACTTGCAGGTCTGTGGTGGTTGGTTCACCTCTCTATAGATGAGCAGCGAGATAATAAATATGAACTAACCGAGTTCCTTTTCAAGAATTACACTTTGCGTATTGTGCGTTTTGGTGTTGGTAAGGTTATACAACACAAGGAAGCTGCAATTGGCATTCTACAATACATCAAAGATAACGAAGCAAGCATTCCTAGTCTTGAAAATGTAGCGAACGGTCTTACCTCATACTTCAATAAGCTGGGAGCAGTAAAGCAACTTACCTTCCTGGATAGAGATTTCTTTTATAACGAAATGGCTAAACATATCGAGGAGTTTAAGGTTGCTACTTCTCATTACGAAAACAACGATGAAATAGATGAATAGTCTTAAGGATTATATAGAAGTTTTTACACATCTGCATACTGCAAAAGTGAAAGGTCATAAAGCTCCACACAAAGCTATCCTGTTGCTTTCAATCATCGATTTGATTGAGAGTGAGGTTATTCGTTATCCACAGATAGAATTAACAGATGAGCTGATAGATAAATTCAATTGTATCTGGAAAAGATACTTGGGTGAATCTTCCATTTTTACGCCAGATATTACGAAACCATATTTCCACATGCAGCATGAACCATTTTGGAAACTCGTGGAGAAGTATGACATCGATGCAATGCTTGTCGCTGAGGATGAACCCTGGAGCAAGGGAAAACTGGAAAAGAAAAATCTTCCATCAGGAAGTTATTCAGTCAAGTCTATGCGTAATGCTTTTGAGTTTGCCGAGATTGATGGTGTACTCTTCCAAATACTTCAAAATGCAGATGCCAGGGCTATGCTAAGAGTTGTTTTGATTAATGAGTATCTTACAAATCAGCCGACTAAAACGATGCCAAATATCACTTCGTTGATAATGGCATTACCATTCATCGCACTCGTTGCATAATAATAAACAAAAGAATAAAACGTTATAAATATATGGCACTTACAATAGAAGAACTGAAGGAACTGATACAAGCTGACGAGCATCGTCAGATGGAGTTGAAAAAGACCACGGGTGAACTGAAGGATGGCATGCATTCTGCTTGTGCCTTCTTGAACACAGAAGGTGGGTGGCTCATCTTCGGTGTCGCTCCCAAATCATTGAAGATTCAGGGCCAGCAGGTTACTGACAATACCCAACGGGAGATTGCCCAGGCTCTGAGTTACATGGAGCCACAGGTTGATGTCCGAGTTGAGTATATCGATGTTCCTGATCGCCCAGACAACAAAGTAATTGCCATGCACTTTGATGGCTGGGCATGGGGCATGGCGCCTTATACTTATCATGGTTGTCCTTACTACAAGGTGGAGAGTACAACGAAGGAGATGCCACGCGACATGTATGAAGAGCGGTTACGTAGAAGTAAGCCAGACATGTTCGCATGGGAAAGACAACCATCGGAGTTTACGGATATCAGTTCATTGGACGAGAAACTGATACGTGGTGTTGTGCGCCTTGGTGTGGAAAGAGGTCGGTTGTCAGATTTGGCTCTAACAGAACCCATTGAGGATGTGTTAGGAAAATGGAAGTTGACGACAGGTAACAAACCTCTAAACGCTGCCACCGCACTCTTTACAAAAGATACAGGTATGTACACGCAGTTCACTATGCGCCTGGCTCGTTTCCAAGGAACTGATAAGAATGAGTTTATCGACAACCAACGAGTGGAGGGAAATATTTTCGTACTGCTCAATGAGGCTATGAACTTCTTCCGCAAGCACCTGAACATGCATGGTAAAATAGTCGGGCTCGTTCGTGATGAATATCTGGAGGTCCCTGCTGAAGCTCTGCGTGAAGTGGTATTGAATGCACTTTGCCATCGTCAATACGAACGATATAATCTGACCATAGGTATTGCCATCTATGATGATCGTATCGAAATTGAGAATCCAGGCATTCTGCCACCACAGATTACACCAGAGAATATTCTTCTGCCACATATTTCATATCCATACAATCCTCTTATAGCTAATGTGCTATATAGTACAACTTATATTGAGAACTGGGGCTCGGGTGTAAAACGCATTATGGAGGCTTGCCAAAAGAGAGGGGTTGCTGCACCAACATGGACTGTCAATGGCGGCTTTGTTGTGGTGACATTTAAGAGACCTGCAAAGGGTGTTACCCAAGATGGCACTCAAGTTGATACCCAAGATGGCACTCAAGTTGATACCCAAGATGATACTCAAGTTGATACCCAAGATGATACTCAAGGCGGTAATCTTGATAAATGGATAGAAACTCAAATCAGACAGAATCCTCGAATCACTACGGAGGAACTGGCTAGAAAGAGTAATAAAGGAATCGCCACTATCAAACGCCACCTTGCCAAAATGCCACATATTCGTTATGTAGGTAGTGGCTATAGCGGTCACTGGGAAGTACTTGACAAAGAATAAAACCACCGTCGCGATTTGCGACGGTGGTTCCAACGATTTGCTACAATCAATAAAATGCAACTCGTGAAAATGTGGGACGTTGTCTCACATTTTTTTATCTGTTCTATACAAAATACGTTTAGTACTTCAACCACTGACGGAGTAACTGCAAAAGACACCAGAATGAATACAGAGAGGTGACATACGAGATGCCGATCAACCACCAGAACACCTTTGATGACAGGTACACTCCTTTACCTGACTTTATGAATGATCGCATTTCTTCATTCTGATTACGAAGTTCTTGTATCATCAGTCTCCTATGGCTGGCAAGAAGTGTGGTCTCTGCCTTGATCAACTCCTCTCTTGCTGATTTGATGGCATTCTGGCATTCATCGGTCATTTCAACCTTTAAGACTGTCGCCTCGGCACGGGTAACGGCACGACAGAATGCGAAAACAGCCATATCCATGCTATCGGTGGCAGCTTTCATCGCAATCACCATATCTGTTCCGTCTTTGCAAGCCTTCTCAACTTTTTGAATGCTATCGTGCAAGTCGTTTATGGCTTGCTTAAGAAGTTGAAGTTCATTGTCAAGGTTAGCCTTTTGTTCCTTGACCTCTTCCTGTTTGTCGATTTCTTCGACAAGATTACTATACTTGGACATATCTCTAATGTATTTAACGGTGTGGACCTTTATATTTTCTAATAGGTTTGCATAGCCAGTTGGCATGTTGGGCGCAGCGTCGTGCCCTCTCACGCTCATTTTCATCATCGTCTTTTCCCCAGTTTGATGACGTAGAGCCACCGCCACCACAAGATTCAGAAATAGCTGCGGCAGCATCGACGTAGTTCATGAACAGCAGCATAGCCACATTCAAGACGTTTTCAAATGGCACAGATCCGTCAGGTGATTCAATGGCCTCCTTCATAGCCGTGTATGCTTCCATAGGCATTGTGATGGAATAATTCTTATCACCAACAGACAATATCTTCATGAATACAGATGGCATTTCTGGTTTGGATTGCGCGACGCTCTGACGTGCAGAATTGTGTTCTGTGAACGACTTTCGTTCTGTAGTCTGAGTGGTGCCAATAGTATAACCCGGCTTGTCAACACTTGGAGCTACAGGATGAAGCTTCTTCCATGTGGCTTCAAGTTTAGGAACGGTCAAGTTACGACCTTTGCCCAGCGTGGAAGATTTGAAACGGGAGTTACCACGAAGTATGGTATATCCATGTAATACTCCTTGCTTGTCACGTTGCTCATGGACTTTGTAACCACGACTTTCAAGCCCGTGCTTATAAGTGTCCCAGTCATAACTCGCCATTCCACGGAGTATGTTGTAACAAACTTCCGTTATCTCCTTCTCGTGTGCCTTGTGAATATCCTCGGGCAACTCCCATCCACGTTCAACGTTGATGGTATGGGCAGCCTTGACTGCACTATCGCCAATAAAGGAGTCGTTCATCAGGTTCCCATCAAGGTCAATGCGATTGATGAGGATATGAAGATGAGGGATACCAGACTTCGCATCAAAGTGAAGACATGCGAAAATCTGTGCTCTGTCCAGATTGAACTTGCCTTTTCCTCGTTTCTTTCCCTCCTTGGCTTGGACTTCTTTCTTGAACTCTTCAAGAAACCGAATCGCATAGTCATACCAGTCATTGAGTGTCCATCCCTTTGTTTCTTCAAGGGATGGGGAAACTTCCATCCGAAGGGTCGGCTTGGTGACAGGCTTTCGTCTGAATTTCGGTTCATACTTCTGGTGGATAGTTTCCATTGCTCCCCACATGGCGAGAGGAGTAAGCCCATCGCCAAGGTTACGTGTCAGCACTATGTCTGCACGATTATGTTTGGTGGCATAGTTCGTCATGGCAGAACCATGCGATATAGACCTTGCTTTTGCTATCATACCATTATCTTTTGAACATTCCTTCTATTTCAACTAACCTGCGGATAAGGCTGTTTACACCCTCAATCCATTGGCGCATGAACTGCTCGTTGCGGAAGTATTTCTTACGCTGCTCCTGGGTAGTGCCATGAAGGGCATTTTTAATTAGGACCAGCTCGCCTCGAGCTGCTTTCAGCGACATTAAAGCATCTGCCTCCTTGTCGCTCATCATCACCTTTGGCTCCTGTCCCAAAGAGGTGTCGTGGATATACTGGCTTTTCTTCAGCCCACAGGCCGAAGCCATCTCTATAATTTTCCGGTTCTCGTCGGGCATATAGCACACGGTGATACGTGGATTACGCCCTTTGGGTTCTATTGTCTTTTTCATTTGTAGATGGGTTTTATAGTTAAGTTATAATTGGGATTGGTCAACCCGATGCGAGCCTGCGAGTATTGCAAGAGGTCAAACAGTCTGGCAAGTAGCGAAGTGGATTGTCGGACATTGACACTTCTTGTTTAGAGAGTACGAAAATTCAGACTCCTTTAGGTGGCATTTCCTTTCCCTATCGTTATCTCAATTAGAATGGCTGGTTGCTTTGATGCTGAGTCTCGACAGCCAGCCATTCTCCGTTAGCAATTAGGGATTCACGACAACTCCTTTGATGCTCTCGTAAGTATTCTCATTTTCGTCTTTTTTGAGAGAGAATGCCTTGAGTGTAACCATAGGGAAATGAAGAGTAATCAAGCTGTCGTAACGAGCGATAGCCTCAGAAATTTGCTTCTTAGTCATCATCTCAAAGCAAAGTTCATCAAGAGGTGTGTTGCAATTAGTCCCCTTATGCACCACGTCATCAGTAGAGACGAAACTTGTGATGCATGGCTCGATAGCGAATTCATTCTCGGAGAGTGAATACTTTATCAATCCGTTCTGCTCCAGGTCGTACATGATGTGGAGCACATCCTTGGGAGCAACCTCCCAACGCTCTGCGAGTTCGTAAAGATGGAAGAAAGCTGTAGGCCCATACATGAGTTGGGGATCTGTATCGTCTTCATCCATAGAAAACGATGCTGTGAGATGGGACATGATGTCCATGAAGAACTTGGCGTTAATGCCGTTCATGAGGAAACTGAATTCCTTCTGTGACAATTTGAGTGTCACGGTCTTGATGTTTGAGATCATAATTTTACAAGATTTAAAAAGTTTGTGAATTAGTTAATTATTGCGGTATGTACCGTTTTTGAATACAATTTTCTCCACCATCTCGTTGAGACGGTCTGCGATGCGGTCATCGTAGTGCTCACGGATTTGCTGTGGAGTGAGGTTAGTGGTGATGATGGTGAAAAGCTGCTCTTCGTAGCGCTTTGTCAGCAGGTCAATGACTGGAGTATAGACATTGCCATAATCCATCACCTCTGAAGGCTCTGTGCCAAGGTCATCGATACCAAGCATATCCACGCTGATGAGTTTGCGATATGCCTCATAGTTGTTCTTGCACAGGTATGCAATGTACTTGGCATCCACTATCTGGATTCCGTATGTGCCATCGTTGAATGATTTCGGAATACGCAGATTGTTAAGCAACTGTTGGAATGCTTTGAGCATAGTGCTCTTGCCATTACCGCAACCACCGCATAGTAGCATACCGAATTTGGGTGATGACGAGGTAAGCCAATGAGCTATCTCATGAAGTTGATTCTCCATATCCTCGCTAGTACAGAAGCTACGGTGGCGATATTCCACCTCAGCCATCATTGCAGCTAACAGATAGGCATACGCCTCGTCTTCAGACATGGGCAACTTAAAACGAGCCTTCATAGGGCGACGCTGTAGTAGAGATTTCTTTAATGCCTCTACGTCGATTGTGAGTTTCTTTTCCATTGCTTAAAATTGTGACAGAATCCTTTTTATTAAAATTATCTTTCTCTTTATCTTTTAAAGGGGTAAAGTCTGCCGTCAATCCATCCGTCAACTCTACCGTCAAGTTATCCGTCCAAATTAGTAGTGAATATTTGGACGGTACATGGCATGATTTGCCTTCAGTAAAAGAGATAAGTCCACGCTTGGCAAGATTCTTACGAGCGGTGCAAAGTGTCTGTTTGGACATGTGAAGCATCTCGCAGATCCGTACCGTAGAGCATGGCACTGGCATGTTCCAGCGGTGTTGGTTGCACTCGTTCACTATGAAAGCGTAGAGTGCAACCTCGCTGGTGGACATGTACTCCATAGCTGAAGCACGCCAGAACTGATTCATGTAATCAATGTACGTCATATTACATTCCTCGTCTCATAGAGCTGTTTGCTACGTATGCACGCGCTTCATCGTAGATGTCATTGACAGACTTACGAGAGGTCTGCATTAACCAGTTGTCAATTTCCGATTTACGGAAAATGATACTCTTACCATTCTTATGATAAGGAATGGTGCGATTACTTGTCCAACCGTAAACAGTCTGTTCGGCAGGATGGTTAGGGAGGTAATTGCATAGGTCTTGCAGAGAGAACCAGGCATCAGCCTCTACATTGTTGTTTGACTGCAGAGCGTCGAACTTATGTTCAAGCGTCTCCAACTTCTTGAGGATGGTAGCCACCATTTGTGGCATTGCATCGAATGAAAGAACATCATTATTCATTATAGAATTGTGTTAAAGTTGGCTGCAGCGATATGCTACAGTCACTCTCTTTGGTAAGAAAGCGACTGCAAAAGTATCGTTAAATGCAATGGTGATTTCGGCATGATTCTGTCCACCATCAGTCCATCATTTTTATATCCGCCTAATCTGTATAACTCGCTGATAGTCAGATGTAATAAGTAGTCAAATAAATGAAAAATATTTTTATGGTGATTTCGTGGTGATTTGAATCACCATCAAATCATCATTTTTTTGGATAGAAAAAGGGGCAAAAACGAAAGAAGCCACTCACACGTGAATGTGAATGGCTTCTTGAAAAATGACGTGAAAGTTGCTATGAAAATCGACTTGCTGTAGCGTTATGAGTTTACTGATTATTGGAACCGTCAGGAGACTTGATCTGGTCGTTTGAGAGGGAAATGCGAATTGCATCAGCAGCAGCCTCTTTCTTCTCATCGACAATCTTAGCGTATATCTGTGTTGTGGTCACTTTTCTATGACCAAGCATCTTGCTGACGGTATAGATGTCTGTGCCATTGGTAAGTTGCAATGTGGCATAGGTATGACGGAAACAGTGGAAGGTTATGTGTTTCGTGATACCAGATGCCTCAATCCATTTCTTGACAGGTCGGTTAATCCATGAAGGATCCTGCAAACCTTCAAATACAAGTCGGTCAGCATCGCCTCGTTCACCACATAGCAAATAGGCTTGGTCAGAAATCGGCATGTATTCTACACCTTTGGTCTTTTGCTGGGTGAAAAGAAGCCGATAGTGCCCCTCATCTTTCACCACATCACGCCACTTCAGCTGCTTGATGTCACTATGGCGTAATCCTGTCAAGGCAGAAAACAAGGCTGCTCTCTTGAGGATTTCACTATCGCATGGTGTAGCTGCCAGTTGGTTGAGTTCTTCCAGTGTCAGATACTCGCGCTGGCTTTCCTCGTAGTATATGTTCTTAACTTTGGCTGCAAGGTCGATGGTCAAGTAGCCATCAATGAAGGCTTGGTGGAGACCAGCCTTGAATATCGAGAAATAGGTCGAGGCGGTATTGGCTGATATGGTTCCTGTCTTACTGCCACCTTGGGGCGCGTTGATAAGGTAATCCTTGTAGTCCTCGATGAGGTTCACGTCAATGCTACCGAAAAGAAGAGGTTTCCCTCCAGTGTATAGCTTCATCAATGCCAGTTCTCTTTTCCAATTCACTTGAATTGACTTGGAACTGTTCCTGTGACGTTTGTCCTTTAGCTCTTCAAAGTACTTGATGAAGTCACATTTTGCTCTTTCGTTTTGAGCTGCTTGTTCAGCCTCACTATCTGTGTACAAAGACTGATTGTCATATTCGTGCTGACGGAGGTCACGTACTTTGTCGGCAAAGATACAAGCCTCCTGGTCCTTTTGTGAACGGCACAGGATGATTCCATTGGCATCACGCTTGGGACGATAGTAGGCTTTGCCATCGGCCAATGTCCTACCAGAACTATTCTTATCAAAGATAGGAGTTGTTATAAACCGCCCAAGTGGTTCATGTTTGCGTAAAGGCTTATCCTTGCCAGGCTCAAAGACAGGAAAACTTTCAATGAGCAATGACCACTGCTCTTTGTATTCGGATTTGCGGAGTATTACCTTGAATACCGTGCGCTTCATTGGAGTCTTCATAACTTGATAGATTTATAGAGTTTGTCGATTTCTGATTTTGGAGCGTAAACATAGTTTCCTATCTGTCGGGTAGGGATGGAGAACTTGCGTATATGCGCCCATACGGATGAATCATGAATTCTGAACTTCTTCGAGATTTCTCCGATGGTATAGCAGTTCTCAGGTTCCATATTATAGGTCTTAGGAATGGGCTTCTGAGCTGCTTTCCTTACCTTTTTTCTTCTTGGGTAACGCTGTTCAAGGTCGGCACGGTTCAATCTTAGTTGTTTTGTGCCAAGATTGACAGCTGGAATCTTGCCTTTACGAATCTCGCGATACAAGGTGTCTCGTTCAACGCAATAAACGGCAACGGCCTCCTGAACAGAAAGGAACTCTCTGATGTCTGGAATCTCCTTAGCCAGCTGTTCATACTTTGCTTCTTTTGCCTCTCTGTCCTTCTTCCTCTTGTAGGCAACATCTGAGCAGTGTTTGGAACAATACACAGAATCGATGGTGCGTATCTGGAATACTGCACCACAGATAGGACATTTCCTTCGAATCTCGTATTTTGCCTGAGCCATAAATGTTATATATAATAAGGTGTTACTACTGTTTGTTGAACATCACCGACCAAAGTGTCGCGTTAACGATTTGGTGCAAATATACGGTAAAAATCCGAAAAGTGGCAGAAAATTACAAAGTTTAACTAAAAGTAAATCCCGCATAACTACTTGAGTTATACGGGATTTCTATAATTGCTTGTTATTTGCTTATCAAACTTACTTCACCTCCTCAAAGTCGGCATCCTGGATGTCGTCCTGAGTGTTGTTGGTCTGCTGCTGTTGCTGCTGACCAGCATCGGCACCGGGCTGACCTGCGCCTGCCTGCTGATACATCTTCTGTGAGGCGGCGTTCATTACCTGATTCAGGTTGTTCATGGCAGCGTCGATAGCAGCGATGTCGCCAGCCTTGTGAGCATCCTTCAGCTGATTAACGGCAGCTTCTACGTTGGCCTTGTCGGCACCCAGCTTGTCGCCATTCTCGTTGAGGAAGGTTTCGGTCTGGAAAATCATTGAGTCAGCCTGGTTCATCTTGTCGATGCGCTCACGCTCCTTCTTATCGTTTTCTGCGTTAGCCTCAGCCTCAGCCTTCATGCGATTGATCTCGTCCTGTGACAGACCAGATGAAGCCTCGATGCGGATGGCCTGCTCCTTGCCTGTGGCCTTATCTTTGGCAGAAACCTTCACGATACCGTTGGCGTCGATATCGAATGTAACCTCAATCTGAGGAACACCGCGACGGGCGGGAGCGATACCGGTGAGGTTGAACTGACCCAAGCTCTTGTTCTGAGCAGCCATAGGACGCTCACCCTGCAGTACGTGGATGGTTACCTCTGTCTGGTTGTCGGCAGCGGTAGAGAATACCTGGCTCTGCTTGCAAGGAATAGTGGTGTTGGCCTCGATCAGCTTTGTCATTACGCCACCGAGAGTCTCGATACCGAGGGTCAGAGGAGTAACGTCGAGCAGTACGATGTCCTGACCAGTCTCCTGGTTGAGGATAGCACCCTGGATAGCAGCACCTACGGCAACAACCTCATCGGGGTTAACACCCTTTGAAGGCTCTTTGCCGAAGTAGTTCTTTACGAGAGTCTGCACAGCAGGAATACGGCTTGAACCACCTACGAGGATTACCTCGTCGATATCTGAGGTAGAGATGCCTGCGTCGCGAACGGCATTCTGGCAAGGTACCAAGCAAGCCTGAATCAGGTTGTGGGCCAGCTGTTCGAACTTAGCGCGTGTCAGGGTCTTAACCAAGTGCTTGGGCACACCACCAACAGGCATGATATAGGGGAGGTTAATCTCTGTTGATGTGGTGCTTGACAGCTCGATCTTTGCCTTCTCAGCAGCCTCCTTCAGGCGCTGCATAGCCATAGGATCGCTCTTCAGATCGGCACCCTCATCGTTCTTGAACTCCTGAACGAGCCAGTCGATGATAACCTGGTCGAAGTCGTCACCACCCAGGTGTGTGTCACCATTGGTAGAAAGAACTTCGAATACACCGCCACCGAAGTCGAGGATAGAGATATCGAATGTACCGCCACCGAGGTCGAATACAGCAATCTTCATATCCTTGTTGGTCTTGTCAATACCATAAGCCAGTGCAGCTGCTGTAGGCTCGTTCACGATACGACGTACGTTGAGACCTGCAATCTGACCAGCCTCCTTGGTGGCCTGACGCTGAGAGTCAGAGAAATAAGCGGGCACGGTGATAACAGCCTCTGTTACCTCCTGACCCAGATAGTCCTCTGCAGTCTTCTTCATCTTCTGAAGTACCATAGCAGAGATTTCCTGAGGAGTGTACTTGCGACCGTCGATGTCAACACGAGGATAGCCACCCTCGTTAACAACGTTAAATGGTACGCGAGAAATCTCCTTCTCGGTCTGCTGCCAAGTCTCACCCATGAAGCGCTTGATAGAATAAACGGTGTTCTTGGGGTTGGTGATAGCCTGACGCTTGGCGGGGTCGCCAATCTTACGCTCGCCACCCTCAACGAAACCTACTACAGAAGGCGTTGTGCGCTTGCCCTCGCTATTTGCGATAACAACGGGCTCGTTGCCTTCGAATACAGATACACAAGAGTTTGTTGTACCTAAGTCAATTCCAATAATCTTTCCCATAATATATTCTTTTTTATTTATTATTATTCGATGAAATGTCACTAAGGATTTAGCAAAGGTTATGCCAAAAACATAAATTTTATCAAGAAAGCTATAATTATTGCGCCATTTTGGCATAAGTATGAAAAGTTTTGTTTAATTTTGCATGCGTAACAATAAAGTAAGAAACAATGAAGAAATCATTCTTTCTAGTGCTGATGACAGCCTTTTTGGGGCTCAATGTCGCAGCACAAAATAAGTACATCGTAAAGACCAAGGGCACCAATAAGACGACAAATCAACAGATGGAAGCCCTTAGTGAAGATGAGGACGAGGCTGAGAAACTAGATATCATTAGTCGTAACTTCGTCTTCAGTGATCTGTGCAGTTGGCAGGAAGGTATGCGCTTCATGGTGGTTCCTGAGAAGAAGGATCTAATTATCAAGACCTTCACCGACTCGCTGACAGGTAATATGGTGAGCAGTAACTTGCTGAAACATAAAATCATGGTTTACAAAGGCCATGATAAGCTCAGCGGTCTTCATGAGCATATCAATTTCTTGTGTGAAGATGACGGGAAGGTATATTACTATGAGATACCTTCCTATTCGTTCGACGACTACTGCTATAGCCGACAGGGTGTGCCCACCTTGGCCTATTTAGGCGATGTAGATAAAGCCATTGAGCTCTTCAAGGACAAGAAATTCCGCACGAAGGCTAATACCTATTACGTAGATTCAGAGTTAGAAGGCAATGACGTAGAGGCAGTTACAGACGTGCCCGTTGGTACTGAGGTGACGGTAAAGGCTATTGGCGTGGGAAGTCGCAGCTATCCGGTCAAGATTATTGTGGCAGATAGACGTGGCAGAGAATTCTTCCAGAACGTAGCCATCAGTCGTATCAATAGCGGTATGCGCGATGATGAGTTCACAGCTATTCAGGAGATTCCCCATACGTTCAAGGGCAGTTTCGAACTCGTGAACGACAATATGACAGACGACAAGGAGTATGGCGAATATCGTGGTAAGGTCGTCTATACGCTTCAGCGTACAGATATGACAGACAGCCACAAACTGCGTGTCAGGATGGCTCGTCTTTCTGTATTCACCATTGCGGATGTTCAGAAGATGCCAAACTCAAAGTATGTCAGATTGACACTGACTGGCACCGGCTCTGGCAGTAAATACTATAAGTTGGTGACTATGGATAGTGAAAACAACGTCACATGGGATGAAGATATGGATGCTCCCCGCGAAGATGTCTATTCGAATCTCTTTGCCGAAGGTGATCCGTCAAAGTATCCTGGCATTCGCAAAAAGAACTATATGGACATCCAGAAGGGCATCGTGCGTAAGGGCTTCACGGAGCAAGAAGTTAAGTTGGCTTTAGGCGAGCCCGATGTGAAGGGTACTGATAAAAATGGTGTCTTCACCTATACGTATAATTCTACCGCAAGTCAGTCACGTAGCGAGGTGTTCTTCGATTCAGCCACCAAGACCGTGCTTCGCGTCGTTAAGTGATCATTTCCGTATTCGGCATAAAAAAACAGATGGCAAATCGTTTTGCCATCTGTTTTTTATTGTCTATTGATGAATGCTCTCGACTAGTTGTTCTGGTCTTTGATAGCCTCCATGATCTTGGCCTCCAGCTCGTCGCACAACTCAGGGTTGTCTTTCAGCAACTGCTTGGTAGCGTCGCGACCCTGTGCCAACTTAGAGTCTTCATAGCTGAACCACGAACCGCTCTTCTTGATGATTCCGTAGTCAACGCCCAGGTCCACAATCTCGCCAATCTTAGAGATGCCCTCGCCGAAGGTAATCTCGAACTCAGCCTTGCGGAATGGGGGAGCCACCTTGTTCTTCACCACCTTCACGCGCACCTGATTACCGATGACCTGATCGCCATCCTTGATGCCTGTCACCTTGCGGATGTCCAGACGTACCGATGCGTAGAACTTCAGGGCGTTACCACCAGTCGTGGTCTCGGGGTTGCCAAACATCACACCAATCTTCTCGCGCAACTGGTTGATAAAGATACAGGTGGTGTTGGTCTTAGCGATGGTAGAGGTCACCTTGCGCAGCGCCTGGCTCATCAGTCGAGCGTGCAGACCTACGGCCGAGTCGCCCATGTCGCCCTCAATCTCCTTCTTAGGTGTCAAGGCAGCCACAGAGTCGATGACGATGATGTCGATAGCCGACGAACGAATCAGCTGATCGGCAATCTCAAGTGCCTGCTCACCATTGTCGGGCTGCGAGATATACAGGTTGTCAATGTCCACACCCAGCTTCTGAGCGTAGAAACGATCGAAGGCATGCTCAGCATCGATAAAGGCAGCGATGCCACCAGCTTTCTGAGCTTCGGCAATGGCATGGATGGCCAGTGTCGTCTTACCAGAAGATTCCGGACCGTAGATCTCAATGATACGTCCTTTAGGATATCCTCCTACGCCCAGTGCAGCGTTCAGTCCGATCGAACCGGTGGGAATCACCTCTACATTATCTATCTTTTCTTCACCCATGCGCATGATAGAGCCTTTGCCAAAGTCCTTTTCAATCTTCGACATGGCGGCCTGCAGGGCCTTCAGCTTATCCTGCTGGGTGCTCAGCGTTTCTGCGTCTAATTCTTTTTTAGCCATTTAGAACCTCCCCCGACCCCTCCCAAGGAGGGGAGTGCCTGGCGGTTTCAGGGGGATTTGCCAAGCTTTCTATTGGTTATTACTATATTTTTATGATCTATCCGTAGGCCCTCCTCCCCTTGGGGGAGGTTGGGAGAGGTTTACAGCTCCAGGTCGCCGTCGTGGATCTCGTGCCAAGGCAGACCCTGCTTGTTGAGCTGCTCCATGAATGAATCTGGGTCAAACTCCTCTACGTTGTGAACGCCGGGCTTGTTCCACAGCCCCTTGCAGAACATCATGGCACCGATCATGGCAGGTACACCCGTGGTGTAGCTGACGCCCTGCATGCCCGTCTCTTCGTAGGCAGCGCGGTGCGAGCAGTTGTTATATACATAGTAGGTATGCTCCTTGCCGTCGTTGCCAATACCGCGAATGCGGCAACCGATTGAGGTCTGACCTTCGTAGTTCTCGCCCAGGTCCTGTGGGTTGGGCAGTACAGCCTTCAAGAACTGCAGAGGCACAATCTTCACCTTGGCCGTGCCTGTGCCGTCGGCCAGAGGAGCTTCGTATTCCACTTCGTCGATGCGGCTCATGCCAATATTCTGAATCACCTCCAGGTGCTTCAGATACTGCTGGCCAAAGGTCATCCAGAAGCGAGCACGCTTGATGGTGGGGTAGTTGATCACCAGCGACTCAATCTCCTCGTGGTGCAGCAGGTAGCTGTCGCGTGGACCAATCTCGGGGTAGGTCAGGTCTTTGTGAATCTCCAGAGGCTCCGTCTCTACCCACTGACCATTCTCCCAGTAAAGACCCTTCTGAGTGATCTCGCGGATGTTGATCTCAGGGTTGAAGTTGGTGGCGAAAGCCTTATGGTGGTCGCCAGCGTTACAGTCAACGATGTCCAGATACTGAATCTCCTTGAAGTGATGCTTGGCAGCGTAGGCCGTATAGATAGAGGTGACACCTGGGTCGAAACCACAACCGAGGATGGCTGTCAGTCCAGCCTTCTCGAAGCGGTCGCGATAGGCCCACTGCCAAGAGTACTCGAAGTGTGCCTCGTCCTTAGGCTCATAGTTGGCCGTGTCCAGATAGTTGCAACCACATGCCAGACAGGCATCCATGATTGTCAGGTCCTGATAGGGTAGGGCCAGGTTGATCACGAGCTCGGGCTTGAAGTCGTTGAAAAGCGCCTTCAACTGCTCTACGTCGTCAGCATCCACCTGAGCGGTCTTGATGTCCAACTTGTAGCCAGCCTTGTGGATGTCTTCAACGATCTTGTCGCACTTAGCCTTGCGGCGGCTGGCAATCATGAACTCTGTGAATACGTCAGCATTCTGTGCAATCTTGAATGCTGCCACTGTTGCGACGCCACCGGCGCCAATCATTAAAACTCTACTCATCTTGATATGTTTTTTTTGTTTTCTTCTGTTGTTATTGATTGTCGGGCTTAATCTCGTCGCCCCTTATTCCCATGGCGGCCATCAGCGAATAGCCCAGTATCTCCTGTCGGAAGTTGCCACCAGCCATCGGCTGCATCGAGAACACTGTGGTGCGCTTGTCGTCGTCAATTTTCTTGGCCGTTTCGCGCACCTTATTATATATATTATCACCCGGAATGATCATCAGTCGCTTCACCTCCTTCTGGTTGGCAAACAGCTGGATCGTGTCAGCAAAGAGTTGCTCTTTGTTGGTGAGCTCTTCTATGGTGATAGCCGAAAAGACAAACTCTCCCAGGTGGCTTTTGAAGGCCTGACCGTTCAGCTGCTCGAAGTCGCCCGGCACAAAGTTGCTCATACCTTTCGCCTCGGGCTCGTGAATCAGCACCACCTGCACCTCGTTCTCGCCTTCGCGCAGCCCGCCGTCCAGGGCTATACATTCCGTCCAGCGTGGCATGTCGGCCTGTGGAATACGTCGTCCAATCATGCGCTCAAAATTGACTATCAGGTCGAAAGCTACTTTGTCCACGAAGTCGGCATCTACGATAATAATGTTCTCAGAAAAGTTCTTTTCGTTCATAGGTGCAAAGTTACAAATTTTTTAAGAGTAGAGCAAAACAAATGTCTTTTTTTTAAGGAATTGACATAAATCAAGGGAAAAATCAAATATTTAGGTTAAAAAATCAAATAATATTGTTGGTATTTCAAAAAATAAGTGTAAATTTGCACCAAAAATAAATCACAAAACAAATGAAGAGTATCTTAGACGGGAGAAAAGTTCTGAGTGCAGAGATAGAAAAGATTGCCGAAGTCGCAGGCTACCTGTGGCAAAATGGATGGGCAGAACGTAATGGTGGTAACATCACTGTTAACGTCACAGAATATGTCGACGACGAGATTCGTCAGATGCCAGCCATTAGCGAGGTAAAGCAGATCGGTATCACACTTCCGGCTTTGAAAGGATGCTACTTCTACTGCAAAGGCACTGGCAAGCGCATGCGTGATTTGGCCCGTTGGCCTATGGACAATGGTTCCGTGATCCGCATCTTGGACGATTGCGCTTCATACGTGATTATCGCCGACAATCCAGTGATGCCTACCAGCGAGCTGCCCAGTCATCTGATTGTACATGCTCGACAGATTGAGACAAACTCTGGCTATAAAGCCACTGTGCATACACATCCTATCGAACTGGTGGCCATGAGCCACAATCCAGAGTTCCTGGGAAAAGATGTGCTGACCAAGATTCTTTGGTCTATGATCCCCGAGACAAAGGCGTTCTGCCCACTGGGATTAGGCATCGTTCCTTACACTCTGCCCGGTTCTAACGAGTTGGCCGAGGCCACACTGAAGGAGTTGGAAGACTATGATGTAGTGATGTGGGAGAAGCATGGTGTGTTTGCCAAGGGAACAGACGTCATGGACGCCTTCGATCAGATTGACGTGCTCTCTAAGAGTGCCAAGATCTATATCGATGCCAAGGCCATGGGCTTCACTCCAGAAGGCATGAGTGATGAACAGATGGGAGAGATGACACGGGCATTTAATTTGCCGCGTTAAGAGATATACGAAAAGCAAATAAGAAAAAACAAAACTACTGACAGCATATATATAATCATTATTACTTACTATTTAGTGAAACTAAGAAGGCCCCGTCGCTGTGAAGCGCTGGGGCTTATTTTTTTGTTGAATGGGACCCCCTCCTAACCTCAGGACCCCCTCCTAACCTCCCCAAGGGGGAGGAACAACATCATCCATCCCCTCTCCCCCTGTTTATTATTCATTCCTCCCCTTGGGGAGGCCAGGAGGGGGTCCTGAGGGCCTTTTTTTTCGGTTTTTCCTTTTTGAGACAGTCAGCCCCAGAATGGGGTAACGCTGTTGGTGGAAGACGGGCCGTGAACTTGTTCACGAGCAAGTCTTTCACCAACAACGTTAAAGACTCGAAAGAGGCTTCTGTCTCAGAAAGGGGTTTTCTATGGTTTTTGTTATATCAAGAAGGGAATGCTCTGGAATTAGTATGCCCCCTTTTCGAGCCTTATATTTCCTCTTTTTCGCCCTAATCGCCAGCCTTTCGCATCCTCATAGTTGCGATATACGGTTTCGTCTAGACTCTAGAATGGATGGCGCTAGAGTCTAGACGAAGCGTTTCTAAAGTCTAGATGGGTGGCGTCTAGAGTCTGGAATTGACGCTTCTAGACTCTAGATCGGATGCAAAAGTGGCAGTATTGCACAGCGAAAGTGGCACTTTCGTTTTTTATTCCAGTTTATACTAGCCTATCAGCTGGGGTAGGAAGCATGAGAATACCAGCACCACGATGCCGCAAAGCAGCACGGCGATGGTTTTCTTAGAGCAGCCCTTCCACTCTTTCAGAATGATGCCCCATACGTTAGAGAACACCACGTTGAGTGCCATCAGGATGCAGAAAGAGAGCACGTCCATGGTGCCGCCAGCCTCGAAGAAAGAGCGTCCCAGCGACAGTCCGAAGAACTGCGAGTACCACAGCGCGCCGGCCAGCAGACAGAACAGCAGGTTGTTGCCCCACACGTTGCCTTTCTTGTAGTCGCCCCATGTCTTGTTCTTCTGGTTCTGGTAGAAGCAGTAGATAGCGTTTGTGACGAATCCGCCCAGCGTCACCAGGAAGGTGGCAGGCAGTGTGCGGAACATAGGGTTGGTCAGTTCGCCAAAGTTGATGTCCTTACCAAACTCCAGACCCACGTTGAAACAGCCGCTCATAAAGCCAGCCAGCAGCGCGATGGCCAGTCCCTTGGGGAAGTTGAAGTCCTTGACGGCTGTCTTCTTCTCCTCCTCCGAGAGCGAGGCCGACTTCATAGAGCCTGCTACACCGATGATAGCGATGCCAGTCAGCGTGACGATGACTCCCAGGAGCACCGTAAAGGTGAGCGACTTCAGCGCATCCAGTTCGGGGAAGAATATGTTCAGCAGCACGGGGCCCATGATGGTGCCCAGACCAGCACATGTTCCCAGCGCGATGCTCTGTCCCAGTGCCACGCCCAGGTAACGCATAGACAGGCCGAAGGTCAGTCCGCCCACGCCCCACAGCACACCGAAGAGAATGGTCATCCAGAAGCTCGAGCTCGGTGCCGATGCAAACAGTCCGAAGAGCGACTCTCCGGTGGGCACGGCCAGCAGGGCACCCAGGAATGGCAACACCAGCCATGCAAAGACGCCCTGTATGATCCAGTACGACTCCCACGACCAGTCTTTAATCTTATTGATGGGAACGTAGCAACTTGACTGGCAGAAGGCGCCAATCGCAATGATTAATAGTCCGATAATAATTTCCATGTTTTAGTTAATTAGTTGAATAATTGATGATTATCTAATGAAGTTTGTTCTCATCTGTGGTTCCAGTTCCGGATGTCCGTCCTCGCTGGTGTTCAGCTTCTTGATCATCCAGGCCATGTTCCGTCCCAGTGTGCGCATGGTCTGCATGCCCTCCTCGTCTTGTGCTGCCTGTCCTGGTGTCTGTCCGTAAACCATGTTCCAGTATTGCGAGCTCACGATAGGCATGTTCAGTATGCTGAAGTACTTGTTCAGCCGGTCGAAAGCAGCCGAGGCACCACCTCTGCGACACACCACCACGCTGGCTGCCGGCTTAAACTGCAGGTCTTTGCCCAGAGAGTAGAACACGCGGTCGAGTAGGGCGCAGAGTGAACCGTTAGGCCCTCCGTAGTACACTGGCGAGCCCACCACCAATCCGTCGATGCCGTCCTTGATGGCGCGCATCACTTCGTAGTAAAGGTCGTCGTGGAAGGTGCAGCGATTGTTGTTTCTGCCACACATGCCACAGGCAATACATCCTTGAACGGCCTTCTTGCCGATAGAGATGATCTTCGTCTCGACGCCTTCTTCGTTCAGCGTCTTGGCCACCTCGCTCAGTGCCGTAAAGGTGTTTCCGTTTTCCCTTGGGCTTCCGTTTATCAATAGTACCTTCATGTTTGGGTTATTTTTTTATCTTGATTACAGCATGCAAATTTAGCTAATATTTCTGTGAATAATACCATAAACCTGATAAAAATATATAATAATGAGGCGATATGCGTATTATATTTGTACCTTTGCACAAAATTTGTGAACCAAAATGAAAACTAGATTCTTCTTTATTCTATGGCTTAGCAGTATAACAGCGAGCCTGCTGGCAACAGATCACACCTCGTATGTGAACCCCTTTATCGGAACCCAGACCGACGCCACCGGCGCCCTCAGCGGTTCCACCTTCCCCGGCGCCACGATGCCACAAGGCATGGTGCAGTTGAGTCCTGAGACCGAGCACATGGTGACCTGGGACCCCTGCTCCGGCTATGACTATAACAGGGATTCTATCTATGGTTTCACCCATACCCACCTTAGTGGTACGGGATGCACCGACCTGATAGACGTCAGCCTGATGCCCTTGTCGCATGAGGTGCGCAGTGCCGAGTTGAGAAAAGGCGTCTTTGGCCAGCGCTACAGTCATCAGGCCGAGGCTGCTCGTCCTGGCTACTATATGGTGGACCTGCAGGAGAGTGGTGTCCGCGTGGAGCTGTCGGCCACCGTGCGCACAGGCATCCATCGCTATACCTTCCCGCAGGGCGCTCCGCAGACCGTGGTCCTCGACCTGGACAGGGGTACCTATCGTGGCGAGGCCTACTACACTGGGCGCAGAGCCTACCAGATCATTCAGAGCCAGTTGCGCGTGGTCGATGATCACACCATCGAGGGTTTTCGCGTGATCACGGGTTGGGCCAAACTGCGCAAGGTCTATTTCCGTGCCGAGTTCTCGCGCCCTTTCAGTCGCCGTCTCTTGATGGATGGCGCACGCAGCGTTGGCGAGAGTCCCGTGGTCAATGGCCGTGCGCTGCGTGGCGCACTCAGTTTCGATCCTGCCGACGGGCGCCAGCTCACTGTCAAGGTGGCCATCTCGCCTGTCGATAACCTGGGTGCACGCCAGAATATGAAGGCCGAGGCCCAGAGCTGGGACTTCGACCACTACGCCAAGGCTGCCCACGATGCATGGCAGAAGGCACTATCATGTATCGACATCGATGGCACCAGCGAGCAAAAGACCATCTTCTACACCGGTCTCTATCACGTGCTGATGCAGCCCAACACCATGAGCGACGTGGACGGACGCTATATGGACACCAACTTCGAAATCAAACAGATGCCCCGTGGCGAGACCTACCACAGCACCTTCAGCCTGTGGGACACCTTCCGCGCTGCCCATCCGCTCTATACGCTCGTTGCCCCCGAGGTGGCAGCTCAGTTCGTGCGCGATATGATTCGCCACCATCAAACCTATGGCTATCTGCCCATCTGGGACCTGTGGGGACAAGAGAACTACTGCATGATTGGCAACCATGCCATCCCCGTGCTTTCCGATGCCATCTTGGCCGGACTGCCCGGTGTCAATGCCGACGAGGCCTATCAAGCCATGCTCGAGAGCAGCACGCGTAGTCACCTCAACTCGCCTTTCGAGGTGTGGGAGAAGTATGGCTACATGCCCCAGACGCTGCAGAACACCAGTGTCAGCATCACCCTTGAACAGGCTTTCGACGACTGGTGCGTGGCTGCTGTTGCCAAGAAGTTGGGACGCACTGCCGACTACCAGCGCTTCTTGCGTCGCAGTGAGTTCTATCGTAATCTCTTTGATGAGAAGACAGGCTTCTTCCGTCCAAAGGATGAGAAAGGACAGTGGATAGAGCCTTTCGATCCGCTGAGTTATGAGAATCCCTCGTTCATCGAGGGCAATGCCTGGCAATATATGTGGTTTGTGCCACAGAATCCCAAGGGACTCATCGAGCTGTTGGGTGGCGAGCGCAACTTCCTGAAGAAACTCGACGAGAACTTCTCGCTCACGGCCACCAGTGGCGAGGTGAATGGCAATGCCAGTGGCTTCATTGGCCAGTATGCCCATGGCAACGAGCCCAGTCATCACACCGTCTATCTCTACAACTTTGCCGGTCGGCCCCATCGCACCCAGGAGCTCGTAGAGCAAGTGCGTAGCCAGTTCTACAATGCCACCCCCTGTGGCTATGCCGGCAATGACGACTGTGGTCAGATGTCAGCCTGGTACATCTTCTCGTCGCTAGGCTTCTATCCCTTCAATGCGGGCGCTGCCGAGTATGTGCTGGGCACACCGCTCTTCAAGCGCGCCACGCTGCACCTGGTTGGCGGACGCGATTTCGTCATCACTGCACCACGCAAGACCGCCTCTCGCGTTCATGTGAAGCGCGTTCTGCTGAACGGCAAGCCCCTCAAACAACTGATGCTCACCCATCAGCAAATCGCAGAGGGTGGCACCCTTCAGTTTGATATGTAAACACTATATATAATATAAATAAGGTATATGCAACAATTTGAAGAAACCCTGCATCAGGACCTCCACCAGTTCCTGCTCAGCATGCAGGAGGTCGATGAGCGACTGCCCGAGTGTCCCGACGTAGAGGATAAGTGGGAAGACATCGCCAAGGCCTATATCCCCGATGGCATCCGCGAGTTTCAAGACTTCCCATCGGCTAGCCTGGGCTGGATGATGTACATCGGCATGGCCGTGGCTCAGATGTGGGACAAAGAGTGGGACATCTATTCCAAGGTGGACGACCTCTACGCCTATATGCGCGACAAGCGTGGCTACGACGCCCTCGATGAATACGTGCGCGAGGATGTGCTGCTACTGAAAGACACACCCTATGCCCTGCTCGAGAAGTTGGTGGGCGAGTGCGCCTCACGTATCTACAATGCACTGTTGCGACAGAACATCGAACCAGGCACCAAAGAGGCGTTCAATGCCTATGTGTCCAGTCTGCATCAACTCTATCTCATGGGAGCAGCTGTTCAGTTGAAACGCCTAGGCTATCACATGACAAAGATGTAGGAATGGCGTCGTAAATGTGGTGATTTAGCGACATGTTATTCTGTTTGCTATAGATTTTTTCGATGTAATGATAGAAAAAACAATTCGTTTTTCTATCAACTTGTTTGTACCTTTGCGCTGTCTTACAACGAAGACGATAGGAATAGATATAATGGAAACAAGAAAACATATTGCAAGCGAAAAGAAACGTTGTGGTAGTCACAACTGTGCACAGGCCTTACTCCACACCTATGCCGACCTGGCAGGTATCGACGAGGCCACAGCCATGAACATGGCCGGTGCCTTTGGCACGGGCATGGGCTGCATGGAGGGCACGTGCGGTGCGCTGGTAGGCGCAGGCATGGTGCTGGGCATGGTCAACAAAGACAAGGTGAAGTCTATGAAGCAGATGCGCGACATGATGACCAAGTTCCAGCAGCGCAATGGTGCTACCCAGTGCAAGCTGTTGAAGGGGGTAGGTACCAAGGTGGTGCTTCGTGAGTGTCACGACTGTGTGGCCGATGCCGCCGAGTTCCTCGAACAGCAGTTGGATGCATAATCCCCCCCACACATCCTTTGGTATGGTTTTTGTCATAAGGTTAAAGGATTGATATTCAGAATAACATTAAAGAAACATTATGGAACAAAAGAAGAAAAACTTTCATAGGCACTTTGCTGCACCCGGTCTGTCGCTCTATTGGATCATCATCACATATCTCATTGTGGCGTGGTTCTTCCCTGCCGTCGGCCTCGTTGCACTCATCTGCATGATTGGTCCGGTGGTCACCTCCATCTGGCGTGGTCGCTTCTGGTGCGGCAACATCTGTCCGCGTGGCAACCTCTACGACCGTCTTCTCTCCAAATATTTACCCCACAAACCCATCCCCAGCTTTGTACGTACGTCGGGCTTCCGCCTCTTCATGGTGTTCTTCATCTTCACCATGTTTGGCATCCAGCTCAGTCAGGTGCGTTGGAGCGCTGGCGGACTCGATATGTGGAACGATATCGGTCGCGTGTTCTGGACCATCATCCTCATGACCACCATCGTCGGTGTCGTCCTCTCGTTTATCTATGCACCCCGCACATGGTGCAGCTTCTGTCCCATGGGCACCATCTCGCGTTGGGTGGCCCCCAAGCAGCAGCCACTGCCAGCCGGCTTCAAGGCAGTCCATGTCAGCAGTGCCTGCAAGACCACCTGTAAGTTGTGCGCCCGTGTGTGTCCCATGCAGTTGTCGCCCTATGAAGCCAGTGGCGAGGCCAGTGGCTATCTCCACCCCGACTGCATCAAGTGCCGCAAGTGCACCTTGGCATGTCCCACAAAAGTAGTCAGCTATGAATAAAGTACGCATCACAGCCATCCGACAGACCGTCTATCCCGACCTCATTGCTCAGTACGAAAACCCCATAGAGCATGCCTGCGAGGTCAGGGTGGGGCAGCAGTGGATCTCAGTCGATGGCCAGCGTCCAGAAGGTCTCTGTCCTTCCGCCTGGTCTTCCATGCAAGAGTTTGTCGTGGCCCTGGCCAATGGCGGAGGCAACTTCTACGACGGTTGGATGCAGAACCCCCATAGCGCCATGATAAGCTGTAACGACGGTTTCCGTCCATTCAGTTTTCTAATAGAAGTAATCGAATAGTCGGTTACTTCTTTTTTTTACCCTTCGTAGCCCACAATATCGCCGCTTGTGCATCGCTATTGCACTACTATCGCAAGCCAATCCCATAGCTCTTACTTACCAAAAGCTACACTTTCTCCGGCTAAAAGTGCCACTCTTAGAGTCATTCTAAAGTCTAGACAGAGTAATTCTAGAGTCTAGAACAGCTCATTCTAAAGTCTAGAAGTGCCCATTCTAAAGTCTAGAAGTGCCCATTCTAAAGTCTAAACTGCGCCCCATTGTTTTGGTTCTAGCCCCTAGGACATCCACTTCTAGCCCCTAGGAATGCCACTTCTAGGGGCTAGAACCACCACATCCAGGGGCTAGATTCGCCCAATCTAGCCCCTAGAATCAGATCAAAACCTAAACTATTGCGTCTTAAAAGCGCCACTATTGCATCTTAAGAGTGTCACTATTGCATCGTAAAAGCAAGCAAATAGTGGCATTACTATGCACCATTTCATTTCTGATTTAGTATGAAATAAGCAAAAAGTTACACCTTGATGCCATTAAAAAATGAATACATGAGGACCGATAGGTGATTTGGTTCACCTTTTGGGGTATAAGTTTGATGAAAATCCCTTTTCCATTAAATAAAGTGTAAATTCGAATCACTTTGATGCTTATATCAGAAATAAATTGTATCTTTGCAGATGCATTGTGGCTGCCACCTATGTTTTGAAAACGGATGGAGGCGTAATAGCTACTTTGCAGACATCATGGACATAGGCGTTTTCTGACGCCTTGGTTTTGACTGAGTAAGAACTTCGCAAACTCGAACTGATTGTCAAAAACAAGGCAACGAGGACGCCCCTTGGGATGTTTATAGACAGCCCTCAGTGTATTCGTATGGCAACACGTTGCCATACGATATCTGTAAGCTACTACTATATTCATTCTACGTGGGGCTTTCTGCGTTGCTCGTTTCGACAATCAGGGCAATGCGAAGGCCTTTACTCAGTGGAACGGGCAACAGGACTGGCTCCACGTTTTTTATGCTCCATGGTGTAATGACCTGAAAACTATAGTTACTTCGCAGCCCATTAGGAGCCCGGCAGCACAATATGGCAGACAGTGGCATCAGGCATTACACGATATCATGCACGCTATTATGCGGCGCTTCTCACGCAACAACAAGCTAATGGTGATTTGAGCTCTTTGTCTCAATCATTGTTGAGTTCTACAGTTGATATCAATCCTCACCAAATTGATGCAGCTTTGTTTGCGTTTAGTAGTCCGTTGTCTAAGGGTGTTGTTCTTGCTGACGAGGTGGGACTTGGAAAGACTATTGAGGCAGGTTTGGTGATATGTCAGTACTGGGCTACAGGTAAGCGTAAGATTGTTATTGTTTGTCCTGCATCCCTGCGAAAGCAATGGGAAGCAGAATTGCTTGATAAGTTTGGCATACCTAGCGAGATACTCGATACTAAAAACTACAATGCCTATCAGCGTGAGGGCAAGAATCCGCTGAGTCCCAAGCGAGCCATCATCTGTAGCTATAACTTTGCAGCCAGGCATAAGGAGCACATTCTGCTTCATGCCTTTGATTTGGCTGTCATCGATGAAGCACACAAGATGCGTAACGTCTATCGTTCTTCGGCAAAGACGTCTGCTGAGGTACGTGATGCTTTAACAGGCGTTCGTAAACTCTTGCTGACTGCTACACCATTCCAAAACTCTCTGATGGAATTGTATGGTCTGACCAGTATTATCGATGACCGTTTGTTTGGTAGCGAGAAGTCTTTCCGTAAACAGTATGGTAAGGGTGAGAACTTACAGGAACTGCGCCAGCGAATACAAAAACTCTATACGCGCACCCTTCGTAAGGATGTTCGCGAATACATCAATTATACTCATCGTCTGCCATTGACCCAGAAGTTCAAGGCAACGGACGAGGAACAGGTTCTTTATCAGGAGATTAGCGATTTCCTACGTCGTAAGGATATCTATAGTGTGCCTGCTGCCCAGCGTAAGCTTACCACAATGATTGTTCGCAAAATTCTGGCATCTTCAACCTATGCTTTGGTGTTTACACTGGAGCATATTAAAGAACGTTTGGAGCGAATCCTGAAGAACGAAAAGCAGGAACGCTTTGATGTGGACGACCTTGTAGATGATGGCGATTGGAGCTTAGATGAATACGAAGAACTGTCTTCAGAGGATGATGAGGATCTCTTTGATGCAGAAGAGATTGACATCCCGAGGCTGAAAGCTGAGATAGCAACAGTAGCGGACTTTATCGAAAAAGCCAAGAACATCAAGACAGAATCGAAAGCTAAAGCACTTACTAAGGCTTTGGAAGAAGCTTTCAAGAAACTGGCTGAGCAAGGTGCTGAACGCAAAGCACTCATTTTCACAGAATCCACCAAGACGCAAGCTTTCTTGAAAGACTATTTAGAGTCGCATGGTTATGCAGGTCGCATTGTGCTGTTTAATGGTAAGGCCAGCGAACCACAGACCAACGAGATATACAAGAAGTGGTGCTTAGAGCATCCTGACAAAGTAAGTGGCATCAAGACTGCCGACCGCAGAGCCGCAGCTGTCGATTACTTCCAGCATGAGGCAGATATTATGATAGCTACAGAGGCTGCAGCAGAAGGATTGAACCTTCAATTCTGTTCCTTAGTTATTAATTATGACCTCCCATGGAACCCGCAGCGCATTGAGCAGCGCATAGGGCGTTGTCATAGATATGGGCAAAAGTATGATGTGGTTGTTGTTAATTTCCTGAATATGCGTAACTATGCAGATGTGCGTGTATTCAATCTGCTTTCCTCAAAGTTTAAACTTTTCGACGATGTGTTTGGTGCCAGCGACGAAGTGCTGGGCCAGGCAGATACGCTTGATATAGAATCGCGTATCTGGGAGATATACCAACAATGTCGTAGCGAAGAGGAAATCAATCAGGCTTTTGAACAGCTGCAAAGTGAAATGCAGCAACAGATAGACGAACGCATGACGGAAGTGCGTTCTCAGGTGCTTGAGAACTTTGATATCAATGTGCAGGAGCATCTTCGCATGACGAAAGACAACACAGGTACATTCCTTAATCGTTATGAACACATCTTCTGGGAACTCACCAAATATATGTTGAGCAAGGAGGCTGTCTTCAATGACGAGCAACATACTTTTGTTCTTCGTACTCCCGTTGCTGGTCAGCGCACAGGAAAGTATGCTATGTTGAAGAATACAGACGATGCTATTCCTTATCGTTTAAGTAGTCCTTTAGCGCAGCATGTCATCAATTCTGCTTTGTCACTATCTCTTAGCGAAAATGCAGAAATCATCTTCGACCAGCAGGCTTTGCCCATGAATGCCAACCTGCCTGACTATTTGAATGGCAGCGAAGGCTATTTGGTGTTAGTTTCCTTGGGTGTGTCAGCTCTTTCTGACGAGCAATATCTGCTGTTCAATGCTTTTCAAAATGATGGTACACAACTGTCACAGGAAGACTGCGAAAAACTATTCTTGAATGGTGGATCAGAAACGCAATCAGACAATATCGCTGATGATATACGGCAACGTCTGCAAGGTGATGTGGCTCAGCACTCCACAGCCAAACTGAAAGAGATAGATGCACGAAACCTCAAATTCTTCCAACAAGAAGAGACTCGGATATATGCCTGGGAACACGATGTGATTGATGGTATTGAGGATGAAATCAAAGCCCTTCGTAAGAATATTCTTGCTGCAGAAAAAGAAGCACGAGAAGCTCAATCTGTTTCAGAAAAAATATCGCTTCAAAAGAAAGTGGATGAGATGACGCGTAAACGTCGTCGCCTGCGCAATGAGCTCGAGGATAGAGAGGATGAAGTGAGTCAACAGCGTAAAAAGATGATAACAGAACTGGAGCAGCGAATGGTGAAGGCCACAGAGACACAAAACATGTTTGTCATTAAATTCAAAGTGAAATAATAAAGGAAACAAGATATGGCAATGAATTACTACGACAAGTTTGTCGCTAAACTACAAGAGATATTCATGATGGATCATGCTGAGTTGGATTTTGGCATCTATCGTATCATGAATCAGAAACGTGATGAGATTAACCACTTCCTACAGGTCGATTTGCTCCCACAAGTGAAGCAGGCTTTGCAAGGTGATGGTGGCAATGCACTGCAGACAAAGCAACGCATGGCTGAGATTGAGCAGCAGTTAGGAACTGATATCGACTCTCTTCCACAAAGCATTCCTATGGTTGCAGAGTATAAGAAACTGAAAGCCCAACTAGCACAAGGTGGTAGTGCAGAGGATATGGAGGGTGAAGTGTTTTCTCACTTGGTGACGTTCTTCTCTCGTTATTACGATGGTGGAGACTTCTTGTCGAAGCGTCGCTATAAGGATAATACCTACGCTATTCCTTATAACGGTGAGGAGGTGAAGCTGCATTGGACCAATAGCGACCAATATTATATCAAGACCTCAGAGTATTTTCGCGACTATACCTTTGTGCTGCCCACTTCACGCAAGAAAATACACTTTGTGCTAAAGGATGCCAGCACAGAGCAGAACAACAATCGTGCTGCCAACAACATGGAGCGTCGCTTTGCATTATGGGAGCCAGAAGACGAAGGCGAACAAGTGATAGGAGTAACTGCTGATGGGGAACTGAACATCTACTTCACTTATGAGTTGATGCCTAAGGCTACAAAACAAGATGCTTTGAGAGCAGAGGCTTTTGAAACTGTTAAGCCCTTGATACCAGCGGAGTATGAGGAAATGCTGACTACAAAAGCTCCAACGCAGAAAGAGCCCAACCGTACTTTGTTGGAGAAGCACCTGACGGATTATACGGCCAAGAATTCTTTTGACTACTTCATTCATAAAGACTTGGGCGGTTTCCTCAGTCGTGAGCTGGACTTCTATATCAAGAACGAGGTGCTGCATATTGATGACCTTGATCCTCAGCACATCAATAATCAGTTGTCTATTGTAAAGGCCATCAAGCAGGTAGGTCAGAAGATTATTCAGATGTTAGCGCAGTTGGAGAACTTCCAGAAGAAACTGTGGCTGAAGAAGAAGTTTGTAGTGCAGAGCGATTACTGTATTACCCTTGACCGTGTGCCTGAGAAGCTTTATCCTGAGATTATTGCCAACGATGAACAACGTAAGGAATGGGTGCGTCTGTTTGCGATTGATGAGATTAAGGGTGACATGATGACAGAGGCATATAGTGAACCTCTTACCATTGAGTTCCTAAAGCAGAACCAATTCCTTGTTCTTGACACAGCTTTCTTTGATGCCAAGTTCAAGCACCAGTTGGTAAAGAGCATGGAGAATATCGATGAGCAGACGAATGGTTTGCTGATACATAGCGACAATTTCCAAGCTCTAAATTTATTGAGAAACAAATATCAAAAAGCCATAAGAAGCATTTATATAGATCCACCATATAATACTGACGCAAGCAAGATTGCATATAAAAACGGATACGAACATTCGAGTTGGATTTCATTAATGGAAGGCCGATTAGAATTGGCAAAGAATTTGATGGGCAGTAAAACGACTATAACCGTTGCCATAGATGATTACGAAATGAGATATCTAAATTGTCTTATGGACAATGTATTTGGAATAGATAACTCTATTTCTAATATTGCCTTGTTTACAAATCCTAAAGGCAGAGACCAGGGCTTTATCGCCCAAGCACATGATTATTCAGTCATATATGCAAAAAATAAAGAGACAGCAGAGACCTATGATTTCGTCCTTTCTGAGACAGAAATGCAAAAGAAATTCTCAAAGGTGAAGGATGGAGAGGCTGTTCGTGAATTACCTCTTAAACGAACAGGTAGTGAAAAGAGAAGAGAAGATCGCCCCTATATGTTCTTTCCGTTTGTTTATAATGTCGGAGATAATACAACATTTTTGCCTTCCAAAGATGATGTTAAACCATTGTATGATGAAGAAACAAAAAACTTCGATGATGAATATTTAAAGATACTGGAATCTAAATATAAAAATAATAGCCTTGTTGTAATATGGCCTAAATCTGAGAATGGAGAATATCTTAGATGGAGATGGGGATATGATAGTTGTTTAAAAGGATTAGAAGACGGAACTCTTTTTGTCAAGAAAACACGTTCTGGATATACTGTTTATCAATACGATATCGGTGATGAATATGCTGCTCCCAAATCAATGTGGATAAGTGAAAGATATGATGCTTCCAGTAAAGGAACTAACATTTTAAATGACATTGTTCCCAATAGCGGCTTTGACTATCCAAAAAGTTTATATACGGTAGAAGATAGCCTTTACATAACTTCTAAACCATCTGATTTAATCCTTGATTTCTTTGCAGGGTCAGGAACAACAGCTCATGCTGTTATAGATATGAGTAGGAATGAAGATGATATAAGACGTTATATTATATGTGATGTTGCGAACTATTTTCATCCTGTTATTCGAACAAGGACAGAAAGAGCTATTTATTCACAAGACTGGCGTGATGGCAAACCCATATCGCGCAATGGCATCTCTCAATGCTTCAAATATATCCGCTTGGAGCAATATGAAGATACGCTGAACAATCTTGAAATCAAGAAGCAACAGTTAGAATTACAGGCAAAAGATTTTCAAGAAAGCTATATGCTCAGTTATCTACTTGATACAGAAACTCGTGACTCGTTGCTGAATCTGAAATGGTTTGAGAATCCATTTAAGATGATGCTGAAAACCACTAAGGACAATGAACTAGTAGAAACGAAGGTAGATTTGGTGGAGACCTTTAACTACCTGATTGGCCTGAACGTGGAAACAGAGGACTGGTATCAGGATGATAACATCTGCGTGGTACAAGGCAAGACTCATCGCGACGGATTGAAGACACTGGTCATTTGGCGTAACTGTAAGGAAGTAAGCAACGACCAGCTCTGTATGTTCTTTGACAAGATGGATTTCAGAACATTGACCAGCGATTTTGATGTGATTTATGTGAATGGTGACAATACCCTGCCAAACCTGCGCAGAGACGAAGAGCACTGGAAAGTGGTGCTGACAGAAGAGGAATTCGCAAAACGTATGTTTGAAGAGAATTAAGCTATGCCAAGAGGAAGAAGACAAAATACTCAGCCAGCACGATTGCAAGAGGCACTGGTGCTGCACAAATATATTCTGAGTCTCTTGGGATGCAAAGACCTGGAGGCGCTGAGCCGAGACCTGAAAGACCCTGCACTTGAGGGTGTGGACGATGAGGGCGTTTCACGATTGTATTATATGTTGAAGCAGCATCAGTACGACCTGCACATACCACAGGAGAAATTGTTTGAGTACGACCAAAATATTGTGCGCCATACCAGCGAAATAAACGAAAAGCGACCAGAGAAGATACAGTGGAAGTATTATCAGTATCTGGCACTGCTGTTTACGGAGGTTTATTTGGATCGATACTTTGCGAACCGAGAGCAATTGCGACAGGACATCAACACCTTCCTGAATGATGATTTCAATTTCCGTGCAGAGACCTGGCACGGAATGGATGACTTCAAGGAGGATGATATGAATAAATTGGCCTATTGGTGTGCCACAGGCTCTGGAAAGACGCTGATGATGCACGTCAATATCAAGCAGTATCTGCATTATGCAGAGAAATATCATGCTAAGCCACTTAATCGCATCCTGATACTAACGCCTAATGAAGGTCTGTCGAGTCAGCACTTACAGGAGCTGTACTTGTCAAATTTCAGCGCAGAACTTTTCTCTAAACAAGGACGAGGAGGTGCTTTCGCTGGTAAAACTATAGAAGTGATCGACATCAACAAACTGGCCGATACAGATGGAGATAAGACTGTTGCTGTAGAGAGTTTCGAGGGCAATAATCTCGTGTTGGTAGATGAAGGACATCGAGGTGCTAGTGGAGATAAATGGATGAATTATCGCAGCACATTGACTGAAGAAGGCTTTTCTTTTGAGTATTCTGCCACATTTGGACAAGCCATTGCTGCTCAGTCAGGAGCCAGCAGGGATGCGCTGCTGAAGGAATATGGCAAGGCCACACTGTTTGATTACAGCTACCGCTATTTCTATAATGATGGCTACGGCAAGGACTATCGCATCATGAATATGCCTTCGTGGGACAATGAGGAATTGTTGAATATGTATCTGACGGCTTATCTGTTGTGTCTATACGAGCAGACGCTGGTGTATGAGTCAACATCATTGGTAAAGAATCACTTCTTGATCGCACGTCCACTTGGTGTTTTTGTTGGACACAGTGTAATAGCATCAAATGGTAAAAAGAAAACAAGCTTATCTGAAGATGACAAGAAAACAGTATCAGATGTTATCTGGATTCTTCATTTTCTTCAAGCCTTTATCGATAATCCACAAGAGTTTATCGGCTATATCAAACGTCTGCTGAATCCTGAAGATGGCATCAAGAATCCTCGTGGCTATTCTCTCTTTGCCAATAGTTTTATGAAGATAAAAGATGGGCTAAAATTGGGCGAGGAAGATGCTTTCGCACGTAAGACCTACGAGCAGCTGATAGAAAAACTATTCCATAGTACGGTAGCTGGAGCGCATCTGCATATCGATAAACAAAAGGGTGGCGACAAGGAGATAGGTCTGCGTATTGGCAACGCTGATTATTTTGGCGTTATTAATATTGGCGATAGTGACTCATTGGTGAAGCTTTGCGAGGCTAACGGCTTGGACTGTGAGACTAAGGAGTTTGGTACATCATCGCTGTTTACGCAGATAAATAACGATGATTCAACCATCAATATCCTGATAGGTTCGAAGAAATTCAGCGAAGGTTGGAGTAGCTGGCGTGTATCTGCTATGGGACTGATGAACGTAGGTCGCAGTGAAGGTTCAGAGATTATCCAATTGTTTGGCCGTGGTGTACGTCTGAAGGGATTTAAATATTCGCTGAAGCGCAGTAGCGCGCTTGATACAAGCTATAATCCAGGGCCAATTCCGAAAGGTTTGCGTGAAATTGAAACGCTGAATATCTTTGGTGTGAGAGCCGACTATATGGATACCTTCCGCAAATATCTGGAGGATGAAGGATTGCCACACAATGAAGAGACCTATACGCCTATACAGATTCCAACAGTTAACCTATTGGGTGAAAAGCGCCTGAAGATTGTTCGCCTAAAGAAAGGCTACGACTTCAAGAAGATGGTGACAGTGAAGCCTGAAGACATGATGAAAGGTATGAAGGTAAAAGTGGACTGGACGCCTAAGGTTGATGCCATTTGGAGTCAACGGGCAGGTGTGGATACAGCAGCAGAAATGACTGAGAGAAAGTTGTATCCAAAGCATCTGAATTTGCTGAATTGGAACCGTATCTTCTTTGCCATCGAGCAGATGAAGAACGAGCGCAGCTGGTACAATATGGAGATTAGCGTAGAGGTGTTGCACAACTTAATGCTCATACCAGATTGGTATGAACTGACCATACAGGATGCTGACTTGGAGTTTCATGACTTTGGCCGCGACGTGGCACGTTGGGAGGAAATCACTATTGCGCTACTGCGTGGCTATATCGAAAGAGCCTATAAGCGGAGTAAAGGCAAGTGGGAGTCGAAATACATGGAAACGGTCTATATCGACCAAAACGACCCCAACTTCTTTGATGAATATACTGTGGAGGTTCGTAACGACCAACAGGAATGGATTGACAAGCTGATGGAACTGCGCGAGCAGATTATCTCGGGCAATCTGGAACGAGACTATCAGATCAATGGACATTGGCTGGCAATGCGTTTTGACCAGCATCTGTTTTATCCCATCTTGTGTTTAAACGAAAAAGATGCAAGTGGTAGAAAGGTAATGGTTGACCAAGATACTAACGAGCCATTGGTGAAGATATCACCTGTAGCGCTTAATTCTGGTGAGAGAGGGTTTGTAAATTATATCCGTGACTATTACGATATGCATAAGGATGATTTGCTGAAAGGCAAGGAGATCTATCTGCTGCGCAACGAGAGCCGCAAAGGCATTGGCTTCTTTGAGGCCAGCGGCTTCTATCCAGATTTTATCCTTTGGGTAAACGAGGGACAGAAGCAACGAGTCATATTCATCGACCCCAAGGGTATTCGAAACCTGCAAGGATTGGAGCATCCCAAGATTCAGCTCTTCAAGACTTTGAAAGAAGAGGTTGAGCCAACCTTAAATGATCCAGACATCTCACTCGATAGCTATATCATCTCTAATACTCCATATAGAGAAATACATTTATGGGGCGAACGTCCTAAGTTCTTGGAGAATCACGTACTCTTCGATCGTGACGAGGAGTATGTAAAGACGCTGTTTGGATAAAAACACTCGCCGCCCTTGCAAGAGCAGACTGCATAGGCGGCGATTGTACAGGGCCAGTGATGCCCTGGGTGTCAAGCTACGCCTAACAGCTCGATTTCGAAGATGAGCGTAGAGCCGCCGGGGATGCCTGGTTGCGAGAATTTGCCATAGCCCATTTCGGCAGGGATGTAGAGCTCCCACTTGTCGCCGATGTGCATCTGTTGCATGGCGATGATCCATCCCTCTATCAGGTCACAGAGCCTGCAGGCCAACGGCACACTGTCGCGACTGCTGTCGAACTGCTTCCCGTCGAGTGCTTCGATAAAAACACATAGGTCACTGATTTATAATGAATTATCCAAATTTTTAGGTAACTTTTCGGTTGTTTGTGGTGATTTTGTTCGGTCGTTTGTAGCGAGTTCGTTCGGTTGTTTGTGATTTTTATGGGTGTTTTGATTGAAAAGTGTATTTTTTTAGCCTGAAATCTTATTGAAAAGTGTAGTTTTTGGCCTCCAAAACCTATTGAAAAGTGTAAAAAACGTCATAAAAGGTGGTACGTACCCCACTTAAAATGGAGGTATGTATGATAAACACAAAAAAAGAGACATCGTTTAAGCGATGTCTCTTGGAGGGTGTCCGGTGGGACTCGATCGAACCCACGACATTCAGCGCTCGGCCGCAGGACGCTTGCAAGGCAAGAACCACAAGCGGATCATCATCAAATGACAGACCTTTTTCAAATCTGATGCAAAAGTAGATAAAGTAATCAAATAAGAAAAATATTTTTTTATTTCTTCTTCATTTTACTTGTATATTCAGGGATAATTTGTATCTTTGCAAAATAATAACCGTCATTATTATAATGACCATTATCATTTCGGGTTATGAAGTTCTATGATAGAGAGTCAGAGCAGCAACTGCTCAAAGAGGTTTTGGATCAAAGTAAACGTGAGGCGCGAATGACTGTCCTCATGGGGCGCAGACGTATCGGTAAGACGGAACTATCGCAAAGATGTGGGGATGAAAGCATCCTTTATTTCTTCGTTGGTAAGAAAGCAGAGTCGCTGCTATGTCAGGATTTTGTTGCCGAGATTACCAATAAACTTGGAGTGCCGGTTTTGGGACAGGCAAACTCCTTCGCCGAGATCTTTAAGTTCGTGCTCAAGCTTTCAGAGAGCAGAGCGTTCACATTGGTTATTGATGAGTTCCAGAATTTCCAGAAGGTAAACCCGACGGTGTTCAGCGATATGCAGCGTGACTGGGACTTGTGGAAACGGAAGAGTCACTTGAACCTGATTATCAGCGGATCTGTCTTTACACTGATGAAGAAAATCTTCGAGGACTATGAGGAACCGCTTTTCGGACGTGCCGATGAGAAACTGACGCTTCAGCCATTCAAAACAGATGTATTGAAAGACATCCTACACGACTTTAACCCCGAATATACGCCAGAGGACTTGCTGGCATTGTTCAGCATTACGGGTGGCGTTGCTTGGTATGTCACGCTGCTGCTTGACCGTGGAAAGACCCGTAAGAACAAGATGCTGGCTGCATTGACAGAAGAAAATTCTCCCTTTATCAATGAAGGTAAAAACATTCTGATAGAGGAGTTTGGAACCGACTATGTTATCTATTTCTCTATCCTGACTTGCATTGCCAGTGGTATGAAGACTAGTGCGGAAATCAAGAACGAACTGGGTATCGAAAATATCAGCAGCTATCTGTCACGCCTGGAGGATTATTATGGACTGATTAGCAAGTACCAGCCCATCTTTGCCAAAGAGAGCAGCAAGAAGTTGCGCTATCAGTTGGATGACTGCTTCCTGATATTTTGGTTCCGCTTCTTTTTCAAGTATCAGGCTTTGGTGGAAAATAAGGCACTGAAAGCTCTTGGTGACATCATCAAGCGCGACTATGATGGTCTGTCAGGGCTGATGATGGAGCGTTACTTTGTCCGTAAGTTCCAGGAGGAAGGACGGTACATCGTCGGCAAATGGTGGGACAGAAAAGGCTTCAACGAGGTAGACCTTGTGGTGGTTGACCCCATAGGGAAAGAAGCATGGGTATATGAATTGAAGAAAGACGTGAGCCGTTACGACGAGGCCTCCTTCAAGGAGAAAGTTGACACGATGGTAGCCCAGACCCCGGAACTACGCAAGATGACCATTCACATCGGCTTACTCACTAAGGAGGATATGTAAAAATGATATAACTAAAAACCTAAGATATTAATGACAATGGGATTATCAAAATCGCGCTACACAGCTTTATGCTAGTGCCCGAAGAACCTCTTTACATAATTTCAAATTTAGAAACATCCTCTTCGCTTGAGAATGCCTATTCCCTCCATTTTAAAGGAATGTGTCTGAAAGATCCAAATAGGACTCTTTGCTGGAATACCTAATGAAGTTCTGGTATGTTGTTTCAAATCTGATGCAAAAGTAGAAAAATAATCAAATAAAATATTCCTATGCTCCTTTCATTTGAGAAGGTGAAATCAATATTGGGAGTAGCAATAAAAAAACTCCTGTAAGATGGACTTACAGGAGCTTTCTTGGAGGGTGCCCGGTGGGACTCGAACCCACGACATTCAGAACCACAATCTGACGCTCTAACCAACTGAACTACGGGCACCATGTTGTCTTTTGTTTGAGAGCTTGCTTTCAACTGTATAAGCGAACTTATTGTCTCAGCTGCTCTGCTGTTGGTTTTGCGGGTGCAAAGGTACGTCTTTTATTTGATATTGCCAAATAAAATGGCGACTTTTTTCGAAAAAACTTCAAATAAATGAAGATTACTCTGCTTTCTGCTCATCAGCCTGTGCAGGAGCGGCCTCTTCTGCAGGTGCGGCTGCCTCTTCCTGCTGTGCAGGACTAGCTCCGAAAGCGGGAACATTGTTGGGATTAGCCTCAGGAGACTCAATGCCATTGAGCACGGCAGGAGCTTCGTTTTGAGCTGTGGGGAGAACATACGCGCAAGCAATGCTTACAACAACCATGAAGGCTGCAAGGCCCCATGTGGCTTTCTCAATGAAATCAGTGGTCTTACGAACACCACCAATCTGGTTGTAAGATGCGAAGTTTGATGCCAAACCACCACCTTTTGACTCTTGAATCAGCACAATGCCAACCATGAGCAAAGCTGCGATTACGATGAGGATAATGAATAATGTGTACATCTTTTTTACTTTTTATTTTTATTATTATTTATAATCAATTTCTCTAAGAAACGAATTTGGTCTGCAAAGTAAGCATTTTTTTTCGGATAATCCAAACTTAATCGCTGAATTATTTCTAAAGCTTTGGAATAATTTCCTTGTTTGATATAAATTCGAGCTAAAGTTTCTGTGAAATAGTCTTCACCTGCAGCTTTTCCTTCTTCGGTGCTGTCTTCTTCGAGTTCCGGTCTTAGGGTAGGGGTCTCTGGGAGAACAATTTTGCCCGTGTCATTATTTATGAATGAGTCGATGAGGCTCTGTCCTTTGAGTCTTGGCACAGAGTCTTCTTCCTGATAGTCCTCGCATTCAAGGAGATAAGCCACGTAATCGACAGCGGCATCAGCGGGCGTAGGCTTGCGTTTTGCCTTCTTTTTGTCAGTTTCGGGTTCGTTCTCCTTGGGGATAGAATCCAGGAAGTTGTCAATGAGCGACAGTGTGCGGGTAGAGGTGTCGGCAGACGCCTCGTCCATGGTAGCTTTCGACGTGGTAGCTGTCTCGCTGTTTTTACGCAGCTGGTAGTGGGCTGCCTCTATCATCTGGAAAAGCACGCGTCGGTCGGTGATATAGATGGCTGCCCGACGCAGTTCTGTATCGAACGAGGGATCATGCAGCAGATAGAGATTCTGCAGCATGAGCAGTCGTGCGGTCTGGAAATAGGGATAGAGCGCGAGCATGGAGCGCAACTCGTAGAGAGTGTCGCGATCCAGGCGTTCAGGGTGTTTGATGAGCTCTGCTATTTCCATGATTTCGATGTTGATTAATGGCTTACCAGTTGGCTACTGTGGCATTGAAGATCTGGTCGCAGATATCTTTCACCATCTGGGTGACCAACTCTTCTTGCACGGCGTTGAGTGACTGGGTCGTTTCGTAGGTTGCTGTAGAGGTGAACTGGCGTTCGAAGTCTTCAGCATGATTCTTGTTGTTGGTGAAACGTACGTTGACAGTCATCGACAGCTCCGTCTGTGCCGAGTAGCCCTCGCTGCTTACAGACTTGTTGCGCTGTTCATAGCGTGTGATCTCACCATCAATCTTTAGGTCGCCATTGCGTTTCACCTGCATCAGCTTGGTGTGATTGGCGAACTGGTCTTTCAGTTGATTATTGAAAATGTTGGCCATAGGTCCCCACACATAGTTAGAACGAATGGGGAAATCGGCCAGTGTGATGGTCTTTGTCTTGTTGTAGTCGATGCTGGCGCCGTTGAACTTATAGCTCACCGAGCATGACATCAGGATGAGACAAGTGAGAACAGCCATGCCGAACTGCTTCAGACGACGATAAAGCGTGCGGTCGCTGATGCCCAGTTCCTGTGCAGCTTTCTTGCGATTGCCTCCGTTGCGTTCCAGTGCCTTCTCCAGCATCTGACGTCCCATCTCGCTGAGGTTCAGGTTCTCTTGTTCAGGCTGTGGGTCAATGTATTCCTCGGCCTCGGCCTCTTCAAGAATAGGAGTGATGGGATTGATGGTCTGAATGGGGTTGATGGCCTGAGTGGGGGCCGTCTTCACGTCTTCCATCTGCTTCTTCAGCTGGCTCATCTCGCGGCGCATGTCGTTGACGTTGCCACGCAACTCGAAGAGGATCTTATAAAGAATCTCGCGCTCGTTCTCGAACGAGTGGTCGCTACCTTTGTTGACCACCGCCAATTGCGTGCTCTCGCGATCCTGCGGTATGAACTGCGACAGAATCTCGGGTGTGATCAGTCGGTTGGGGCTGAGAATGGAAATCTGCTCTGTGATGTTCTTCAGTTGGCGCACGTTTCCCGGCCATTTGTAGCGTGTCAGCATCTGTTTGGCCTCGTCGGTCAACTGAATACGTTCCATCTTGTATTTGTCTGCCATCTGCATGGCAAAGAGACGGAACAGCAGCACGATGTCTTCTCCGCGTTCGCGCAGAGGAGGCATCTGTATGGGGATGGAGTTAAGACGATAATAGAGGTCTTCGCGGAAGCGACCTTCGCTGATGGCCTGACGGATGTTCACGTTGGTGGCAGCTACGATGCGTACATCAGTCTTGCGCACCTCGGTAGCACCAACGGGAATGTATTCGCCAGTCTCCAGCACACGCAGCAAGCGGGCCTGGGTGGCCAAGGGCAGTTCGCCCACCTCGTCAAGGAACAATGTGCCCTTGTTGGCCACGCCAAAGTAGCCAGGTGAGTCGTTGATAGCACCCGTGAACGAACCCTTGATGTGGCCGAAAAGCTCAGAGTCGATGGTGCCCTCGGGAATAGAACCACAGTTGATGGCGAAGTATTTCTCGCGTTTGCGAGGAGAATTGTCGTGAATAACGCGTGGGATAATCTCTTTACCCACACCGCTCTCGCCTACGATGAGTACGCTCAAATCAGTTGGCGCCACCTGTAGGGCGACGTCAAGTACATGGTTCAACGCCTCGCAGTTGCCCACGATGTTGTACCTCTGTTTGATGCTTTGTAGTTCTGTACTCTTCATAATTGGCTGACAAAATTACATATTTTTTCTGAGAATACTGCAATTCTGGCAGAAAAATTACTGATTTTGCTCTTTCTTAGGCTGTGAGCGGAAACGCACTTTCTCGCTCTCGTCTCGCTTCTCGTGGTAGAGCTTTGGCAGCGGGTTGGCCAGAGGCTCGTCGTAGTTGTGGCGATTGCGATAGATGTCGAGTGCCGCATAGATGGCGTTGCGCATAGACTGTGCGTCCATCTCGTTTCGTCCGGCCAGATTGAAGTAGGCACCATGTGCAGGTGCCGTGCGAACCATGTCGAGTCCGGTGGTGAAGCGCACGCCGTTCTCTGGGGTTAGGGTCTTGAAAGGAGTCTGTCCCTGATCGTGATACATGGCCAGCACACCATCGAAGTAACTGTAGCTGCCGTGTCCGAAGAAGTCGTCGGCAGCGTAGGGACCAAAGGCCTGGATGCTCTTCTCGGCCAGTTCCTCTACAGCGGGTACGATAATCTCCTGCTCCTCGTCGCCCAGCGCACCATCCTCGCCACAGCGAGGGTTCAGAGCCAGGATGGCAATACGTGGATTTGCAATGCGCAGGTCGCGGCGCAGCGACTCGTGGAAGAGGATTGTCTTCTCCACAATCTTTTGTTTGGTGATAGACTCAGCCACGTCTTTGATTGCCACATGGTTGGTGACCAATGCAACGCGAAGTCCGTCGTTCATTAGGATGGTCAGTCCCTTCTTGCCATCGTTCATCTGGCGCTCAATATAGCTGGTGTGCCCATTGAATCCGCCAATGCTGTTTTTGAATACAGGAGCTGTGACCAGTACGTCGAACGCCCCGTTCTTGTAGTCCTCGATGGCGCAGTCGATGGCCACCTTGGCAGCCTCGCCGGCTTCTGGGGTTGGTGTGCCCAGGTCCACTTTTACTTCACCTTTGATAACATCCAGCAAGTTCAGCTGTCCGTCACGTGCCTCGCTGGCATTTTTGATGACGTTGAAGCGTGGCATTGCCTCTAACATCTTACCATAGTATTCAGCCAGTTTGGGCGAGCCATAGATGATGGGTGTGCATAGTTCCAACATTGCGGGGTCTTCGAAGGCTTTGAGAATGACTTCGTAACCTACGCCGTTGGTATCTCCGTGGGTAATAGCTACCCTGATTTTCTTTTCTTCCATATTTAGTTATTGATAGTATTATCAGGATTGTTGTGACTTCTGTGCCGTGCTCAGCAGGCCGCATGCTGCAAAGATGTCTTGTCCACGACTGGCTCGGATGGTGGTAAATACACCGTGCTGGGTGAGGTAGTCGCGCAGTTGTTCCATGCGAGCCTCGTTGGCACTGGGCAGGTCCACATCTGGAATCTCGTGAAAACGAATCAGGTTGACGCGACACTCCAGCCCCTCGACCAGCTTGATAATCTCCTTGGCATGCGTCAGCGAATCGTTGAGTCCGCCAAAACAGATGTATTCAAACGAACAACGGCGTTGGTGGGTGAAGTCATACTGCTTCAGTAGCTCCACCGTCTCGGCGATAGGCATTGCCTTTTCTGCCGGCATCAGACTGAGACGCTGTTCGTGCAGTGGTGAGTGCATAGAGATAGCCACGTGGCATTCGCTCTCGTCGAGGAAGCGCTTCAGCTTGCTCTTCACGCCTACGGAGCTCACCGTGATGCGTTTCGGGCTCCAGGCATATCCATCTGGCGAGGTCAGCAGGTTGGTGACCTGAAGCACACTGTCCAGATTGTCCATCGGTTCTCCCTGTCCCATAAATACGATATTGGTGAGCAGTTCTCGTTCCGGCAGCGAATAGATCTGGTTCAGAATGTCGGCAGCAGTCAGGCTGCCCTCGAAACCCTGCTTGCCTGTCTGACAGAACAAGCAGTTCATCTTGCATCCCACCTGACTAGACACGCACAGCGTACCTCTGTCGCCATCGGGTATGAATACCGTTTCAACGAATTTCTGCGCCTTGTTGTCGCCATTCTCAGCGCTGTCAGCAAATTCCGAACACCTCACAGGAAACAAGTATTTCACGGTGCCATCCACCGAGCGCTGGCAGTGCAGGGGCTCCATGGCTCCAACGCAGAAATCCTCGGCCAGTCGTTCGCGGTTGGCTTTCGAGAGGTTTGTCATCTCGTCGATGCTCTTCACGTGCTTATCATATAGCCACTTAGCAATCTGTCCGCCTGTGAAGGCTGGCATGCCAAGTTGCTTCACCAACTCTTTCAGTTGTGAAACAGAAAGGCCCATGAGCACTTTTTTTCTATTGTTCATGCTGCAAAGGTACGTAATTTTTTCGATATGTTTCGTCAATTTCGTTGAAAATGATTACTTTTGCACATAAAATTCTAAAACGATGAAAGGGACGATTGATTTTTTCATGCCTTGTAATGATATACAAGACGTGGCTCCCGTGCTGGAGCAACTGCGTGCCAGCGTGTTGGTGCGCAATATTTGCCTGCTTGTCAACAAACCTCTTGATGTCATTCCCGAGGAATGTACCACGCTGGTGGTCAAGGACGTGACCTCTACGGAGACCCTAAAGCAGGTGGCACAGCTGTCTTTATCCGACTATGTCGTCTTGTTGACCAAACCTGTACCTCTGTCCTTGGGCGAAGGCGCCTTGGAACGCATGGCTCAGGCAGCCAACGACAGTCAGGCTTCGATGGTCTATGCCGACCACTGGGAGCGAAAGATAGGCGAGGGTGGGGAGCAGTCTGTCGAGAAGCATCCAGCCATCGACTATCAGTTGGGCTCCATCCGTGATGACTTCGACTTCGGATCACTCTGGTTGTTGCGTGGTTCTTTGATGCGCCGCTGGGCACAGGAAGAGGCCGATACCTTGTATATATATGGCGGACTCTATCAGTTGCGCCTCTACCTGAGCCGACAGGGTGCCCTTTTGCACCTGAACGAGTTGCTCTATACCGAGGTAGAGTACGATAACCGTGCCTCAGGGGTGAAACAGTTTGACTATGTGAACCCCGCTAACCGCGATGTGCAGATAGAGATGGAGCAGGTGGCCACCGAGCATCTGAAAGCCATCAATGCCCTGGTTGACCCTTCCGAGGTAATCGACGTGGATTACGACGAGCAGAACTTTGCCGTGGAGGCCTCTGTGATTATCCCTGTGTTTAACCGCGAGAAGACCATTGTGGATGCGGTGAAGAGCGCCATGAGCCAGGAGACTTCCTTTAAGTATAATGTCATCGTGGTGGATAATCATTCTACCGATAACACAAGTGCCCTTTTAAAGGAAGTAAACCAATCGTTTGCTGCCGGAAAACTTATCGTTTTAACACCCGAAAGAACCGATCTCGGTATCGGAGGCTGCTGGAACTTGGCCGTGAACGATACCCATTGCGGACGCTTTGCCGTACAGCTGGACTCGGACGACCTCTATAGCTCGCCAAAGACTCTGCAGACCATTGTCAATGCCTTCCGCGAACAGAAGGCTGCCATGGTGGTAGGCTCCTATCGCATGTGCGATTTCGACCTGAATACCCTGCCCCCAGGACTCATCGCCCACAAGGAGTGGACCGAGGAGAATGGTCCCAACAACGCCTTGCGTATCAACGGACTTGGTGCTCCGCGTGCCTTCTTCACACCCCTGCTGCGCCAGTTCCAGTTGCCCAACACCAGCTATGGCGAAGACTACGCCATGGGTCTGATGTTCTCGCGCTGCTATCGCATTGGCCGCATCTACGACGAGCTCTATCTGTGTCGCCGATGGGGTGGCAATAGCGATGCCGCTCTCAGCATAGACCGCATCAATGCCAACAACCTGTACAAGGACCGTCTTCGCACCCTGGAGATACAGGCACGTCAGCGCATGAATGCAGGAAACCATGATCTGTGCGACAGCGCTATAGACCGATTCTTCTTCCGCCAGATGAAGGTGTGGCCCGACACCCGCCGTCGCTATCGCGAACTTGAACATGTGGAGGTTCGCGAGCTGGCACCACAGAATGCCGACCAGGCCACCTTTGACCTGAAAGTGCAATATAATCCTGCCCGCATCGGCTCCACAGGCGCTAATATCTCAAAGAAGGCATTGGCCGAGCGCCCCTGTTTCCTTTGTGCCAAGAATCGTCCGCAGGAACAGATGATGAAGACGCTGGACGGCAACTACGAGTTGCTGGTCAACCCATTCCCCATACTCCCCATGCACTTCACGATACCCGTTCGCCGTCATCGTCCGCAGCAAATCCGCCCTATGTTTGGCGAGATGATGCAGCTGTTGGACAAATACCCAGAGCTGACAGTCTTCTATAATGGTCCGCGTTGTGGCGCATCGGCACCCGATCATGCCCATCTGCAGGCTGGCAGCACAGGCGTATTGCCCTTGCAGAAAGAGTGGCAGCGATTGTCGCGCAACCTGGTCACCGTGGTACAGAAAGACGAAGACACAGGTATCTATGTGGTAGAAGATTATCCCTGTCCGGCACTGGCCATCCGTTCGCCTAAGCGCCGCAGCGCAGAGCGCCTCTTTATGAGACTTCACGACGTGATGCCCCTGGTCGATGGCGAGACAGAGCCCATGATGAACATCGTGTCGTGGAAGCAAGACGAGAACTATATCGTAGTGGTATTCCCACGCCAGAAGCATCGCCCCGACTGCTACTTCAAAGCCGATGACGAGCAGATGATGATTAGTCCTGGTGCCCTGGATATGGCAGGCCTGATTATCACCCCACGCCGCGAGGACTTCGAGCGCATTGATGCCGATAGCGCCTTTGCCATCTTACGCGAGTGTGCCATCTCTGACGAAGCTCTGCAGACGTTGGTTGAACGACTGAAGCAGCGTTTCTTGACCCCTAAGTCCGATTCTGCTGCTGCACAGTGGATCAAGTCTATTGCTGCTGATGGCGAACCCTCTGTCACCGTGGGTATTGTTAGTGGTGAGAAGCTCGAATTCCAGCTCAATGGCTCGTATACGGCCAAGGGCGAGACGCTGACAGGTCCTCAGGAGGTGAGCATCTCTGAGGGCGGCCTGTTGTGGCGTGGTCAGCAGTATCGTGAGTTGCGCTTCCTGCCTCAAGACGATGCCGCCTCGTTCTCGCTCAACGATGTCACCATCGGCGTTGGCTTCCATTGGGAGCGCCAGGAACAGCAGACCTTCCGTGGCACGTTGCGACTGGTGGTAGAGAGCGACAAAGTGCTGGCTATCAACGAACTGCCTGTAGAACAGTATCTCGAAAGCGTCATCTCGAGCGAGATGAGTGCCACCTCGTCGCCCGAGTTGCTGAAGGCCCATGCCGTCATCTCGCGTTCTTGGCTGTTGTCGCAGAAACAGCGTCGCCAGGACGCTCAGCATGCCACAGGTTTCTTCTCGTTTATCAAGAAAGACGACGAGCTCTTGCGTTGGCACGATCGCGAAGAGCACACCCTGTTTGATGTCTGTGCCGACGACCACTGTCAGCGCTATCAGGGCATCACGCGTGCCTCTTCTCCTGCTGTAGCAGAAGCTATCCGCCAGACGCGCGGACAGGTGCTGGTCTATGCCGGCGAACTGTGTGACGCACGCTTCTCGAAGTGTTGCGGTGGACGCACCGAGGAGTTCCAGTATTGTTGGGAAGATACTCCCAAACCCTATCTTGTCTCTGTCGTTGACCCCTTCTGCAATACCAAAGACAAGCGCGTGCTGCAGCAGGTGCTGAACGACTACGACCAAGAGACCCCCGACTTCTATCGCTGGCGTGTGGAGTACACGCGCGAGCAACTCAGCGAGTTGGTAAACCGCAAACTGAAGATGGACCTGGGTGATATCCTCGACCTGGTACCCCTGGACAGAGGCAAGAGTGGTCGTATCTGGCGACTGAAGATTGTAGGCTCTAAGCGCACGTTTATCATCGGCAAGGAACTCGAGATTCGTCGTACACTCAGCGAGAGCCATCTGTATAGCTCTGACTTCGATGTAGAGCAGCACGACGACCGCATCATTCTGAGCGGACGCGGCTGGGGCCACGGCGTAGGCCTCTGTCAGATAGGCGCTGCCGTGATGGGTGAGAAAGGTTATGGATACGACGAAATACTCCTATATTATTATAGAGGTGCAGAAATTAAACAGGTATATTAACCCTACCAACGTTGCCGAGGCTGAAAATACAACCTGTCGTGGAAGTAATTTATCTAAATAATAAATAATCTATGAATAACAAACGCACAACTCCCTGGGCGTGGATACCAACGCTCTACATGGCTGAGGCGCTGCCATACGTGGCAGTGATGACCATCTCAACCATCATGTACAAGCGACTAGGCATATCCAATACCGACATCGCCCTCTATACTGGCTGGCTCTATCTGCCTTGGGTCATCAAACCCTTCTGGAGCCCCTTTGTTGACCTGATGAAAACCAAGCGCTGGTGGACCGTAGCCATGCAGTTTATCATTGCCATTGGCTTTGCATGCATCGCATTCTCGTTGCCCACCTCGATGTTTTTCCGCCTGACGCTGGCAGCCTTCTGGCTTGTAGCGTTCACATCGGCAACCCATGATATTGCTGCCGATGGCTACTATATGCATGCCCTCGACGACCACGAGCAGTCGTTCTATGTAGGCATCCGCAGCACCTTCTACCGCATTGCCACAGTGGCAGGACAAGGTCTGCTGGTGATACTGGCAGGATGGCTAGAAGAGAAGACAGACAATATCTCTTATGCTTGGATGGTGACCTTTGGCGTGATGTCTGCCCTGTTCCTGGTGGCAGCAGCCTATCACCAGTTCATACTCCCCAAACCCGCCAGCGACAGGCCCTCTAAAGACGTCACCCCTTCCACCGTGTTGAAGGAGTTTGTAGAGACCTTCCGCACCTTCTTTACCAAGAAGAACGCGCTGGTGGCCATCCTCTTTATGCTGCTTTACCGCCTGCCCGAGGCACAGTTGGTGAAGATTATCAACCCCTTTATGCTCGACCCCGTCAAGGATGGCGGACTCGGCCTGACCACCAGTCAGGTGGGTATCGTCTATGGCACTATAGGTATCATCGGCCTGACCATCGGTGGTATCCTGGGAGGTATTGCTGCAGCCCATGGCGGATTGAAACGCTGGCTGTGGCCTATGGTCTGTGCCATCACGCTGCCAGACCTGGTTTACGTCTATCTGAGCTATGCCCAGCCCCAAGACCTGATGCTGATTAATGGCTGCGTCTTTATTGAGCAGTTTGGCTACGGCTTTGGTTTCACCGCCTATATGCTCTACTTGATTTATTTTGCTGAGGGCGAGCACAAAACAGCCCACTATGCCATGAGCACAGGCTTTATGGCACTGGGTATGATGCTGCCAGGCATGATGGCTGGTTGGCTGCAAGAGACCATCGGTTATCAACACTTCTTCGTGTGGACCATGATTTGCTGTGCTGCCACCTTTATCATCTGTGCATTCCTGAAGATTGACCCAGAGTTTGGCAAGAAGAAATAAATAATGATGCACACACAGAACACACCACTGGTATGGCTATCCACTTTGTATTTTGCAAAGGGGATAGCCTATGTCATGGTGATGTTTCTGTCGCTCATTATGCTGAGGCAGATGGGACTGTCGAGTAGTGCCGCACTCAGCTGTGTGGCCTTGTTTCACATTCCCTGGGTCAGCAAGTTCTGGTGGAAGCCCTACGTGGTACGTCCCCAGCACTTCACGACGTGGATAGACATCTCCGAAATTTTTCTGGCCCTGTCGTTCGCTGCGCTGTCGTTCTTGATGACCTCTACCTGTCACACCGTTGCCATGCTGCTGTTGATAGCCTGGCTGACTGCCATTCATAACGTGGCCGTTGACGGCCTCTATCGTCAGGTGACACGCAACAATCATTTGCCCACCTTTGTGCGCGTGAAAGAACTGGCACGCAAGCTGGCTGTGATTGTGGGCCAGGGCGTGCTGGTGATGATGGTGGGCAATATGCAGGTGTTCTATCGTTACGACCGCTTCTACTCGTGGCAGGCTACATTCTATATTCTGGCAGGCCTGTTCCTGCTGTTTTGTATGTTGCACCACGCCATGCTCCCACGCCACTCGCATCATGCTGAAACCAACGTACACCGTTCGCTGCCTTCGCTACATGACATAGGAGCCCCGTTCCTGTTTCTCTATCCCTTTGCCGTGGGACTTCAGGCTAAGGTAGGCATCCTTTTCCTGCTCGATGCCCCCAGCAGTGGCGGACTGGGTCTGTCGCCCCAGGAGTTCGGCTTGGTCATGGGCACCGTAGGCATCACAGGCTTGACCATTGGTGGTATGATGGGCTTCAGAGTGTTGCGCCGCGATGGCCTCACACGTTGGCTGTGGCCCATGGCCCTGCTGATGGTGGTGCCCTGTGCCGTCTATGCGCTGATGGGCTATTGGGAACCCTCCTCTCTGCTCATCATCAGCCTCGGCGTGTTTCTCGAACAAACCACCTATGGCTTTGGCTTTGCCGCCTATCTCTGGGTGCTTCGCCACGTGTCCAATCGCGAGGTGGGCAAGTCGCTGATGGCCCTTTCACTCATGCTTTCATGTCTGCTCTCAGGTGTGCTCCAGTCGGCCGTGGGCTATTACTACACCTTCCTTGTAGCCCTCGTGGTGAGTGCAGTACCGCTCGTGTCCACCTGGGCAATTAGGAAAATCCCTACGTTGAAATAGGCATTTCTCTATTGCCAATTGAAAATAAAGATGTACTTTTGCCATAGATAAACCAAACAAAACATAAGTGTTATGAAGAAGATATACGCATATACCAAGATGATCATGGCGATGATGGCTGTGATGCTGGCTTTCACCAGTTGCGACGAAGACGCTGCTTTAGCTTACGACCTGGAGGGCGTATGGCAGGGCTCTATCGTTGGTGAGTATTATTCATATCGTGGTTATGCCACAGACGATGAATACGACACAGAGATTATGTTCGAACAGAATGGCTCGTGGATGAATGGTGGCTCAGGCTATGAAATAGACTATAACCACCACACGCGTCGCTATACCAAGGCCTACTTCACCTGGAGCGTGAAGCGCGGACGCATCCACATGCACTACGACGATGGCACGCACGTGGTGATACGCGACTTCGAAACCTACTGGTTGCATAACCGCATGCGCTTCCGTGGTTATTTCGACGATGCCGCCACGGGCAGACCGCTGGCATCCTTCAATTTGATAAAAGTGGTGTCGCCCGACGATTACTACGAAACATACTACAGCCGTCAGGCAAAAGACTTTAACGAAGAAGAGTAGGCCCTCTAGAGAGCCTACTCTTCTTGCTTTTCTATATCATCATTTCCATATTTCCTTGCCGGCTAGATGCCAAGTCCGCCTTGAAACGAGGCATCGATGGCTCGGCTTTGTTGTATGCGCGAATAGGGCGGCACATTGTTCGTCACCCAGATGTTACCACCAATCACCGAATCGTGGCCTATGGTGATGCGCCCCAGGATTGAGGCGTTTGAATAGACCGTGACATGATCTTCGATGATAGGGTGGCGCGGGATGTTCAGCATGTTGCCATTCTCATCATAGCGGAAGCTCTTTGCACCCAGTGTCACACCCTGATACAGCGTGACGTGGTTGCCGATGATGGCCGTCTCGCCAATCACCACACCAGTGCCGTGGTCAATGGCGAAGTACTCGCCAATCTCGGCACCTGGATGAATGTCGATACCCGTCTTCGAGTGAGCCTGTTCGGTGATGATGCGTGGTATCACGGGCACTTGCATCTTGTGCAGCACGTGAGCAATGCGATAGTGCGTCATGGTGTTCATCACCGGATAGCAATAGATCACCTCGCCATAGTTGGTGGCAGCGGGATCGCTTTGGAACATCGCCTCGACATCGGTGTAGAGAAGTCGCTTCACCTCGGGCAACTCGTCGATGAACTTCAGTGCCAGATCTTCGGCAGCCCGTAGCACGGCATCTTCCGTGCAGTCGCAATCCTCGCAGAACTGCATGCCGCGGGCTATCTGTCTTTTCAGCAGGGCGTACAGTTCGTCCATGCTCACGCCTATGTGGTAAGAGCGCATCTTCTCGTCGCTCTGGCGTTTGTGGAAGTAGTCGGTGAAGATGATATCCTTACACAGGCTCACAATGCGCCTTACCTCCTCTACGCTTGGCATCGGTGCCGAGCCCGCGGGCATCATGTCGCGCTCGCGGTCCGACAACTTCGACAGTTTGGCTACGTTTCTCTGTAGCACTTCGTTCAGTCCGTCCTGTTCCATCTATGTCTTTTTTTGTTATTTATTGTTTTTTTTATCGGAGGTGCGAGGTGCGAGGTGCGAGGTGCGAGGTCAGATTTGCTGGCGGAATTTTCTATTCTCGTACCTCGCACCTCGTACCTCGTACCTCGAATCTATCCTCGTCCCCTCGATATTACCTGATGAACAGCAACTCGCGGTACTTAGGCAGCGTCCAGAGTCCGTCTTCTACGATGAGCTCCAGCTTGTCCACCTCGTAGCGTATAGCCTCCATCTTGGGGCATACCGTGTCGTGGTAGGCAATGGCACGCTGGTGGATATCGTCGATGCGGTTGGCCACACGGCGCGCCTCGGTCAGGTCGTCAACGAGCTGTTCTATCTTCTCCGTGCGCTCGGCAATCTCCTCAATGAGTTTCATGTTGCGCGTTGACAGGCGTTGTGCGCGCTCGGCGTCGAACACCTCCTTCATGCCCTGCACGTTCTTAATCAGCTTCGACTGGTAGTGCGTGGCTACAGGTATGATGTGGTTCATGGCCAGGTCGCCCAGCACGCGCGCCTCTATCTGTACGGTCTTCACGTACATCTCCCATTTTACCTCGTTGCGGGCCTCCAGCTCCTTCTTGTTCATCACCTTGGTGCTCTCAAACATCTTGATGCTTGCCTCGTCCAGGTAGTGCTCGAAAATCACGGGGCATGACTTCTCTACGTCGAGTCCGCGTTTGGCAGCCTCTTTCACCCATTCCTCGCTGTATCCGTTGCCATCGAAGCGCACGGGCTTACACGTCTTCACATCGTCTTTCAGCACCTCTAGCAGCGCCTGAATCTTGTCTTCGCCCTTGGCAATCTTGGCATCCACGCGCTCCTTGAACGAAATCAGGGCCTCGGCCATGGCAGCGTTGAGCGCAATCATAGCGCTGGCACAGTTCACACTAGAACCAGGAGCACGGAACTCAAAGCGATTGCCTGTGAAGGCAAATGGCGATGTGCGGTTACGGTCGGTATTATCCACGATGAGGTCGGGAATCTGAGGAATGTCGATGACCATGCCCTGCTTTCCCTTCAGGTTGAAAAGTTCGTTGGTCTCTGATGTCTCAATGTGGTTCAGCAGTTCCGTGAGCTGCGTGCCCAGGAAGCTCGAAATGATGGCAGGAGGTGCCTCGTTGCCACCCAGACGGTGAGCATTGGTAGCACTCATGATCGAAGCCTTCAGCAGGCCATTGTGCTTATATACCGCCATCAGTGTCTCTACGATGAAGGTCACGAAACGCAGGTTCTCTTCTGGTGTCTTGCCAGGAGCATGCAGCAGCACCCCATTGTCGGCGCTGAGGCTCCAGTTGTTGTGCTTACCACTGCCATTGATGCCATCGAACGGCTTTTCGTGCAGCAGCACGCGGAAGCCATGCTTGCGTGCCACCTTCTTCATCAGCGACATCAGCAGCATGTTGTGGTCCACGGCCAGGTTGCACTCCTCAAAGATAGGAGCCAGCTCAAACTGGTTGGGTGCCACCTCGTTGTGGCGTGTCTTTACAGGGATAGCCAGTTCCAGCGACTGAATCTCCAGGTCCTTCATAAACGCCTGCACGCGGTCGGGTATCGTTCCAAAGTAGTGGTCGTCCATCTGCTGGTTCTTCGCACTCTCATGACCCATCAGCGTGCGCCCTGTCATCAGCAAGTCAGGGCGGGCCGAGTATAGACCCTCGTCCACCAAGAAGTACTCCTGTTCCCATCCCAGATTCACCTGCACCTTCTGCACGTCGTCATAGAAATACTGACACACATCCTTGGCAGCCTTGCCCACGGCATGCAATGCGCGCAGTAGCGGAGCCTTGTAGTCTAGTGCCTCGCCAGTATAGGCGATGAAGATGGTGGGGATACACAGCGTGTCGTCGATGATGAACACAGGGCTTGTTGGGTCCCATGCAGAGTAGCCGCGCGCCTCGAAAGTGTTGCGGATACCACCATTGGGGAACGAAGAGGCGTCGGGCTCCTGCTGTACCAGCAGCTTACCAGAGAATTTCTCCATCATGCCACCCTTGCCGTCGTGCTCCACAAAGGCATCGTGCTTCTCGGCGGTGCCCTCGGTCAGAGGCTGAAACCAGTGGGTGTAGTGAGTGCATCCCATCTCAATGGCCCACTGCTTCATGCCGGCAGCCACAGCATCGGCTATTGAGCGGTCCAGACGGGCCCCGTTGTCAATCACATCCACCAGCTTGTCGTAGATATCTTTTGGCAGGTATTTGTACATCTTCTCGCGATTGAACACATACTTGCCGAAATACTCTGACGGACGTTCGCTGGGTACTTCCACGTTGACGGCGCTCTTCTTGAACGCCTCTTCTACTACCTGAAATCTTAAATTATTTGTCATTGTCTTGTCTAATTTTGCCTGCAAAGGTACGAATAAGTGAGCAAAGAACAAAATAAAAAGACTCGCTTTTTATTTTTTCTTTCGAATGCAAGTACCTTGGACGCAGTCAGAGGTACGAATAAACGAGCGAAATGCAAGAAAAGCTCGCTTTTTATTTGTATTTCCGAACGATAGTACCTTCTTAAGACTCGTTCCACTCGAATAAGCGTCGCATAGCGCCGAGCGTGGCAAATCCCCTCCCATGTAGGGGAGGGGAGTTCAGCGGATGCTATATGCAATTTATAGAACATACCCCAAACGTACTATACGGTTGAATATCCAAAGGATTCCGTAGGCAAATCCCCTCCCATGTAGGGGAGGGGTTGGGGGTGGGGTCAGTATTGTTCTAACTGCTAATGGAGATACAGACCCCACCCCTGCCCCTCCCCTTGATGGGAGGGGAGTTCAGCGGAAGGGAGGGGTTCCTAATTCATACAACTTGCCACGCCGAGGCTAGTGGCGATCGCCGTAAGGATGGCGATAACAGTTTGTAACACAAACTTCCAAGTTTCTAGTTTCTTCATAGTATTATTCGGTTAATTTGGTTAATTCTTTGGAGCCGCCTGTCGGCGGGAAATTCTTCAAAATTTGATTCAAAATTAAACAGTATTATATATCCATTCGGCTCGTGAGGACAAAAAATAAATGAAAAACTTTGTTTTCAATTTTGAAAAATTTCCCTGCGAAGCAGGCTAAAACTCTCTGCAGGAGGGGCTGGGGGAGGCTCCTAATCTCTGAAACGCTTCACGATGTCGCCATAAGCCTCGATTCTGCGGTCGCGCAGGAAAGGCCACCAGCGGCGCACCTGTTCAGAGCGCTTCAGGTCCACCTCGACTACCGTCTCTACCTCTTCGTTGGTGGGCGCCTCGTAGAGCAGCTCGCCCTGTGGCCCAGCCACGAAGCTCGTGCCCCAGAAGGTTTGTTTGCTCTGGTCTTGGCCCCTCTCTTCTCCTACACGATTCACCGTGATGACGGGCAACCCGTTGGCCACGGCATGTCCGCGCTGCACCGTCTGCCACGCCATGCGTTGGCGTTCCTGCTCCTCGGGAGTGTCGTTCGGATCCCAGCCGATGGCAGTGGGGTATATCAGCATCTCAGCCCCCGCCAGCGCCATCAGTCGTGCAGCCTCGGGGTACCACTGATCCCAGCACACCAGCACGCCCAATCGGCCCAGAGAGGTGTCGATAGGCTTGAATCCCATGTCGCCAGGTGTGAAGTAGAACTTCTCGTAGTAGCCAGGGTCGTCGGGTATGTGCATCTTGCGGTATTTGCCCGCCACAGAACCGTCTTTCTCCAAGACCACGGCTGTGTTGTGATACAAGCCTGGTGCGCGGCGTTCAAACAACGAGGTCACGATGACCACCTGTAGCTCCTTGGCCAGTGCACCATAGAACTCGGTAGAGGGTCCAGGTATCGGTTCTGCCAGGTCAAACGTGTTTACGTCCTCCTCCTGACAGAAGTACAGCCCGTTGTGCAGTTCCTGCAGCACCACCAGCTCGGCACCCTCGCGTGCCACCTTTCTGATTTTCTCGGCCAGTCGCAGCTTGTTGCCTTCCACGTTGGCCGTGTTGTGTTGTTGTATGATTCCTATTTTCATATGCTCGTTGGGTCAGCTCCTTCAAGTGTACTATGGGTTTAATAATATTGCATTGTGCAGCAATGCAGCGAACCGTGCTGCCACACCACCGCCATACAGTCTATGCCCACCACCTCGCGGTCGGGGTACGCCTGGCTGATGATGCTCATTGCCTCGGCATCCAAATCCGGCTGGTTGTAGGTAGGCACCAGTACCGCCCCGTTAATCACCAAGTAGTTGGCATAGGTCGCAGGCAAGCGGTTGTGCTCCTCATCGAATACAGGGCGGGGCAGAGGCAACCTCAGCAGTCGGTAGGGCTTGCCCCCCATGGTACGCAGCCCTCTTAGTTCCTCTTCCATTAGTCTGAGGTCAGGGTGAGCATCGTCGCCGCCAGTATATACTATGGTGTCGTTAGGGCAGATGCGTACCAGCGTGTCGATGTGTCCGTCGGTGTCGTCGCCAATCAGACTGCCGTGGTTCAGCCACACCACGCGTTCCGCCCCCAACCATGCTTTCAGTCGCTCCTCTATCTCCTGTTGCGTCAGAGGCTGATTGCGGTGTGGCGCCATCAGACAGCAGCTGGTCGTAAACACCGTGCCCTGTCCGTCGCTCTCTATCGAGCCACCCTCCAGCACAAAGTCCAGATGCTGCTCGTAGGCACCTTTCACCAGTCCCTGATCATACAGGTGGCGGTTGATGGCATTGTCTCGCTCGGCCTCAAACTTCTCTCCCCAGCCATTAAACTGAAAATCGAGCAGCACCAGTTGCTGGTCCTCCTCGACGGTGATGAAGCCGTGGTCACGTGCCCACGTATCGTTAGAAGTGAAAGATGTGATGCTCGCATTTTCCATCTTGCCAAGCTCGGCGCTTAGCGATGCCGGAGCGACGATGAGCAATGCCTCGCGTTTAGCAATTTCGCGAGCCATATTTCTGTAGACAGCCGTGATATCTTGTAGGATAGGCGCCCAGTCCGTATCCCTGTGAGGCCATGTTAGTTGCACCATGCTTTGTGCCTCCCATTCGGCCAGCATCCGTCTCTTGTTAGTTTTCATGGTGCAAAGGTACAAAAAACGAGCGAAATGGAAAAGAAAAGCTCGCTTTTTATTTGTATTTCCGAACGATAGTACCTTCTTAAGACTCGTTCCACTCGAATAAGCGTCGCATAGCGCCGAGCGCGGCAAATCCCCTCCCATGTAGGGGAGGGGAGTTCAGCAGATGATATATGCAATTTATAGAACATACCCCAAAAAGGATTCTTTCGTACTATGCGGTTGAAAATCCAAGGACTCCGCAGCAAATCCCCTCCCATGTAGGGGAGGGGTCGTGGGTGGGGTCAGTGTTGTTCTAACTGCCAATGGAGATACAGACCCCACCCCTGCCCCTCCCCTTGGAAGGGAGGGGAGTTCAGCGGAAGGGAGGGGAGTGCCTACGTAGAAATCTGCGGAATATTGTTTAGTTACAGACCCCACCCCCAACCCCTCCCCTTGAAGGGAGGGGAGTTCAGCGGAAGGGAGGGGAGTTCAGCAGATGATATATGCAATTTATAGAACATACCCAAAACGTACTATGCGGTTGAAAATCCAAGGACTCCGTAAGCAAATCCCCTCCCATGTAGGGGAGGGGTTGGGGGTGGGGTCAGTGTTTTTGCATTTCACTCACTTAATCGTACCTTTGACTGCGTCTAAGGTACTATCGCTCGAAAGAAAAAAGAAAAAAACGGTTTTTTCTTTTGTTCTTTACTCGCTTAATCGTACCTTTGCACTAAACAATAGAAAGTGAACGAAAAATGGTGCTGGAACTGAACGAAACACTGATAGAAGGTGCCGAAAGGACGGTGTCGATGCTGGCTGAGGAGGGGCAGATGGTATGCCTGACCGGTGGCACGGCAGCATGCCGTACGGGACTGTTGCTGGCTATGATGGGCTTGAGGGCGGTGAAGAGTGGCTACGTGTGTATAGATGGCGAACCATTGTCGGCAGAGATGGCCGACGAGTTTAGGGCGCTGATGGCATATGCTCCCGATCGGTTGACGGCCGAGGGTGAGGTGAAGCGCTATGAACCGCCCACGGTACAAGAGGTGTTTGCGCTAAAGGCTAACCGTGAGTTGCCTATCTCTAATGGTATATTGGCCGAAGAGATGAAACGCACGGGGGCGGATGGCGAGAAGGCACGCCTGCTGGCTGTGGCGGTGCTGAGACACAAGCCCATTCTGCTGGTGGACAACCCTGCACCAGAGTGTGCCGGCTATTTGCGGCAACTGGCGCAGGAAGAGGGAAAGCTGGTGGTGGCTACAAGTGCAGAACAGGCCATCGTGGAAGCTGCCCATATCGTCGTGGAGTTATAACGTTTCTCACAGGAACGTCCTGAACATTTTCAAAACTTTAATAAGCTAAAAATAGAGAACAATGGAAATACAATCGAATATAGGCGTGGTGATGTTGCTCGTGCTACTGGCAGGGGCCGTAGCCGTGTTGGCATGGACGGACCATAAGTCGCTGTGGCGCGTGCTGAAGGCTTTTGCTTCGTTGACGCTGCAGATGATTGTGGTGGGCGGTGGCGCCTGGGTGGTGTATCACTACAACTCGATATGGATCAGCGTGCTGTGGCTGGTCGGCATGATGGCGTTGGCTGCGGGATGGTGTATGATGGAAGGCCGACTGAAACAGCGCAACATGATGTTGCCCGTGGCAGGCGCCGTGGTAGGCAGCACCATGCTGACAGGCGGCTTGCTGATGTGGTGCCTGAGTAGCAGGGCCATGGTCCCCGTGGTGGGCGTGCTGTTGTACTATCTGACAACGGCTGTGGTGCAGATGATGCAGACCTATGCCAGTAGCCTGAGACATACCACGGCACACAGGGCCTACCTGACGGCCAACGGTGCTACTAGACTGGAAACGCTGATGCCTAGCGTAAAGCGGGCTTTGAGGGCCTCGGTGATGGCACAGATAAAACAAATGGCACAGCCACTGGTGGTGGCTATGCCAACATTGTTTTGCGGTATGTTGCTGGGTGGTGCCCAGCCATTGGGCGCGGTAGCTGTCACGCTGCTACTGATGGCAGCGGCCTTTGTGGCCTCGGTGGTGGCTACATTGCTGTTCTTGACACTGGCTGAGCGCTTCTCGTCACTGGGCAAGTAAGAACGCCTTGAAGTCGGCAAAGTCCTTCGTCATGGGCACACTTTGCTTTTGTCCCTTCATGAAGGCTGCTAGACGTGCGGGTATCTCGACGTCGATGCCCAGTATCTCATCGACTTTCTCTTTAAACTTAGCTGGATGGGCTGTCTCGCAGAAGATGCCTATCTCGCCAGGCTTCAGTTGCTCTTCGAGGGCGCGATAGCCGCAGGCTCCGTGGGGGTCGAGGATATAGCCCGTCTCGCTGTAGCACTGGCGCATGGTCTCGCGTATCTGTTCGTCGCTATAGGTGGCACCGCTGATGAGCGAGGTGATGCGCTGGTGGGTCTCCTCGGGCGAGAGTTTGCCATTCTCGCTGTAGAGGTTGATGATGCGGGCGAAGTTTGAGGGGTCGCCTACGTCCATAGCGTTAGCCAGTGTCTGCTTAGAGGGCTTGGGGTTATACTGACCCGTCTGCAGGTAGTTGAAGAAGATATCGTTGGCATTGTTGGCAGCGATGAAGCGCTTCACGGGCATACCCATCTGATGACCAAACAATGCGGCGCAGATGTTGCCAAAGTTGCCAGAGGGCACGCAGATGGTGATGTCTGATGTCTGATGGCCGAGGGCTGAGAGTTGAGCTACTGCATTGAAATAGTAGAACGCCTGAGGCAGGAAACGTGCCACGTTGATAGAGTTGGCCGAGGTAAGTTTCATGTGGTTGTTGAGCTCGGCATCCATGAAGGCACTCTTGACCAAACGCTGACAGTCGTCGAAGACGCCATCCACCTCGATGGCGGTGATGTTTTGTCCCAAGGTGGTGAACTGGCATTCCTGGATGGGGCTTACCTTTCCCTTGGGATAGAGCACATACACGTGGATGCCTTCTACGCCCAAGAAACCATTGGCCACGGCAGAGCCGGTGTCGCCACTAGTGGCTACGAGCACGTTGACCGTCTCGTGGCGTCCTTCCTGCTTGATGAAGTATTGCAGCAGGCGTGCCATGAAGCGTGCACCCACATCTTTGAATGCCAGCGTAGGGCCATGAAAGAGTTCCAGCGAGTAGATGTTCTCTTTCACCTTGACGATGGGGCAGGGGAACTGCAAGGTGTCGTAAACCAAGTCTTGCAGACTGTCTAGATCCACATCGTCGCCAAAGAAGGCACTGGCCACGTTGTAGGCGATATCCTGAAACTTCATCTTCGGCATGTTGCTGAAGAATTCGGCTGGCAGCTTATCGATACGTTCGGGCATATACAGTCCGCGATCTTCTGCCAATCCCTTTACCACGGCCTTGTGAAGGTCGGCCATGGGAGCTTTTCCGTTCGTGCTATAGTATTTCATATATATCTATAATATTCAGTTTCTGTATTTTCTTTTCTGTTTTCCTCCTTATTTCTCCCTGATGATGTATCGCTGGTAGTAGGTCTGCAAGAGTGAGGTCATGGGCAGGGCGATGACCATGCCCAGCAAGCCCAGCAAGGCGCCCCATACAGACAGCGAGAGTAGGATGAGGGCAGGGTTGAGCCCTGTGACGCGCCCCATGATACGAGGCGTGAGAATAGTGTCTTGGATGGCCTGCACGATGGCAAAGACCAGCAGGGCCATGCCCAGCACCACCCAGAAATTTTGGCCTGTCTCGGCCGACTTAACGATGGCTAGCATGATGGTGGGGACGAAGCCTACCAGTTGGAGGTAGGGCACCATGTTGAGCAGGCCAATGAACATGCCCAAGGCGATAGCTAGGGGGAAGTCGATGATGAGGAAGCCGATGCTGAAGAGCACTCCCACACAGAAGGCCACCATGGCTTGTCCGCGGAAATAACGGTTCATGCCGGTCTCAAGGTCGGTGACCACCTGACGGGCTATCTTACGATATTTCAGGGGCAGCATCTTGACCCATCCTGTGGACATGCGTTCGTAGTCGAGAAGGATGAACAGCGTGTAGAGGCCTATCATGGTGAGCGAGAAAAGTCCCATCACCATATTGACAGACTGGCTGGCAAAGTCCCACAGACGCGGTACGGCAGCCTTCATCTCTGTGATGAATCCCTCTTGCGACACGATGGCCTTGATATTCTCTGCGCTGAGGTGCTCGTGGATGAACGTCTGTAGTGCATCGGGGATGTTGCTCAGCGTGGCATTGTTTTCTGCATAGCTGATAACGAGGTCCTTGATCTTGGCTGCTTCGTCGATGAAAGGCGGTACAATCAGGATGAAGCCACCCCACGCCACCAGTCCCACTGTGATGAAAGCGCAGATGATGCCTGCGATGCGATATTTCAAGCGCAACTTGAACTGGAAGAACTTGACCAGAGGCAGCAGCATGTAGGCTATGAACCACGCAATGAAAAACGGGGTGAGCACGCTGCTCAGACGGTTGAGCAACAGGTAGATGGCCACGCAGATGATGGCCCCCATGATGCCCCTGACAAAAGCGTCGAATGTGATGGTCTTGTGTTCCATACCTCTGGTTGTTTTTGAGTGATACTAAATGCTCATGAAGGTCTGCATAAACTCATTGAGGCGCAGCAGACCATAACTGCCTGCGACGCACGATTCCTCGTCGTAGTACTCGACGTCGTCGGGCTCTATACCTTTATAATATATGAGGAAAGGCACTGGCTCGTTGACGTGGATGCGTTGTTCTACAGGGGTGGGGTGATCTGGTAACACGGCGATGCACACGGGCTCGTCCATCAGTTCTGTGGCCTCGATGATGGGCTTTATGAGTCGTTGGTCGAGATAGTCGATGGCTTTGAGCTTCAGCTCGAGGTCGCCATCATGTCCTGCCTCGTCGGTGGCCTCTACATGTACGAACACGAAGTCGTCGGTTTGTAGGGCATCGATGGCTGCCTGCGCCTTACCCTCGTAGTTAGTGTCGGCAAGTCCTGTGGCTCCAGGCACCTTGATGATGCGAAGACCAGCATATTTGCCAATGCCCTGAATCAAATCGACAGCCGAGATAACGGAGCCCGACTTAATCTGTGGGTACAGTTGCATCAGCGTCTGCATAGAGGGACGATAGCCTCCACTCCAAGGCCAGATACTGTTGGCCTGACGTTCTCCACGTGCAGCCTTGTCGAGGTTGTATGGGTGCTGGGAGAGTAGTTCTTGAGAGCGCAGGATGAGGTCGCGGAGAAGGGAAGCCGTGAGACCCGCCCCCAGCCCCTCCCTGTGAGGGCGGGGAGTGGTTACCTTTTTCGTTTCTTCATTGTCTTGAGAGTAATTACTCCCCTCCCTCTCAGGGAGGGGCTGGGGGGTGAGTCTGCGCCACTCCTCATTCGGATGATCGTGTGGCGGTGCACAAGTGATGTATTTGCTACCACCCTTGATGACGAGCAGGTGGCGATACTGGATGCCACAAATGAACTTCACAAGCTCGTAACCCGCCTTGTCGTTGATAGGCTTTGCCAAGTGCTCGTTCAGATAGTCAATCAGCACACGGGCATCCTCTGTCTGCAGGTTGCCACCGTTGTGAGTGATAATCTTACCTTCCTCCACGGTGATGATGTTGCAACGCAGGGCCAGGTCATCGGGCTGCATCTCGTAACCAATAGATGCCGCCTCCAGGGGGCCGCGGCCCTCGTACACCTGGTTCAGGTCGTAGCCTAGGATGGCCGTGTTGGCCACCTCAGAACCAGGTTGGAAACCCTCAGGTATCGTGATCAGACGGCCCGTGCGTCCAGCCTTAGCCAGACGGTTCATATATTCAGGTCTGGCATACTGCAGCAACGTCTTGTTGCCAAGTCGTTCCACCTTGTGGTCGGCCATTCCATCGCCCAAAATGATGAGATGTTTCATAATCAGATGTTTGCTATTGACATAACATTTGCGAAAACGCCTGCTGCCGTAACGCCGGCGCCAGCACCATAGCCCTGGATAAGCATGGGATACTCTTTATAGCGCTCGGTGGTGAGCAGCACGATGTTGTTCGACCCCTCAAGTCCGTAGAACGGATGGCGCGGACCTACTGCCTCCAACGATACAGACGTCTTGAACACGGGCTGCTTGCCGTTGGTGGTTGTAGGATTGGTTTCCATTTTGGCCACAAATCGCCAGCGCTTCTGCTCCTTGTCCAGTTCTTGACGGCGCGCTTCGAAGTCGGCATCGAGCGTAGGCAGGTTCTTCCAGAACTCGTCGAGTGTGCCCTCGAAGAAGCTGTCGGGCATGAATAGGTGCTTTTCAACATCCTCTTGCTCTACCTTATAACCAGCTTCGCGCGTCAGAATGACAAGCTTGCGGATCACGTCTTTGCCGCAAAGGTCGATACGTGGGTCGGGTTCTGAATAGCCTTTCTCTTTGGCCTGTCGTACAGTCTCGGAGAAGGGGGTGTCTTTAGATATGGTGTTGAAGATAAAGTTTAGTGTGCCACTGAGTACTGCCTCGATACGCAGTATCTTGTCGCCAGAGTTAAGCAGGTCGTTGATGGTACCAATGATAGGCAATCCAGCGCCTACGTTGGTCTCAAAGAGGAACTTCACGCCTCGTTTCAAGGCTGTCTGCTTCAGCTTGGCATAATTGTCGTAGGCTGACGAAGCCGCAATCTTGTTGGCTGTAACCACCGATATGTTGTGGTCAAGAAAATCCTGATAGAGGCTTGCCACTTGTTCAGAGGCCGTACAATCTACGAACACCGAATTAAAGATGTTCATACCAATAACCTCCTGCTTTAGTTTGCTGATGTCGCTATCCTGCAGCTGTTCGCGGTAGTTGCTCAGGTCAATACCGTCGCGATTGAATACTGCTTTCTTAGACGATGCGATGCCCACCACGTTGAGTTTCAGTTGGCGCGTCTCCTTCAAAGTGTCGTATTGCGAACGAATCTGCTCGATGAGGTTGCCTCCCACGGTACCGATGCCACAGATGAAGAGGTTGAGCACCTTGTATTCCGACAGGAAGAACGAGTCGTGCAATACGTTGAGTGACTTGCGCAGATACTGTCCGTCGACTACAAACGAGATGTTGGTCTCGGAAGCTCCCTGGGCACAGGCAATCACGCTGATACCAGAACGCCCCAACGTGCCAAACAACTTACCGGCGATGCCTGGTGTATGCTTCATATTCTCGCCCACGATAGCGATGGTGGCTAGGCCACTCTCTGCATGCATGGGGAACATGGCACCTGTCTCAATTTCTTTAGCGAACTCCTGGTTCAGCACTTCTACGGCTTGTGCGGCATCCTCGTCGCGAACACCAATAGAGGTAGAGTTCTCTGACGAGGCCTGCGATACCATGAAGACGGATATACCATTCTCTGCCAATGTGGAGAAAATGCGACGGTTGACACCAATAACGCCCACCATCGAAAGACCCGTCACCGTGATTAGCGTGGTACCACTGATTGACGAGATACCCTTAATGGGCTTCGAGTCGTTCTCAATCTTCTGCTTGATAAGGGTGCCAGGATGACTGGGATTGAAGGTATTCTTGACCTTAATTGGTATGTTCTTGACACACACAGGATAGATGGTGGGAGGATAAACCACCTTAGCGCCAAAGTTACACAGCTCCATAGCCTCGACATACGACAGCTCGTTGATGGTGTAGGCTGTCTTGATGACACGCGGGTCGGCAGTCATGAAGCCATCTACGTCGGTCCAGATCTCGAGCACTTCGGCATCGAGCGCTGCAGCAATGATGGCTGCCGTATAGTCAGAACCACCACGTCCGAGGTTGGTTGTCTCGTTGGTGTCGCGGTCGCGGGCAATAAAGCCTGGCACTACGGCCACGGTGCTGCTGTCGGCAACATTGCAAATCGGTGCGAAGGCATCTTTCACCAGGAGATTGGTCAACTCGGCATCAAGAACATGCTTGCCCTGTTTCTTCACCGTGCGAATAAAGTCGCGGCTGTTCATGCGGCGACCACCGCGAATCAGGCTAGCCACGATATGACTGCTTAGGCGTTCGCCATAGCTCACGATGGTGGCTTCGGTCTTTGGACTGAGGTCATGAATCAGGTAAACACCATAATATATGGATTTCAGTTCTTCGAAAAGCGAGTTGATGATGTCTGTCAGTTGCTGATGCTTTTCCTGTTCTTTGAAAAGCGTGTCAATCATGTCCAGGTGGCGCATGCGCATGCTGTTGAACTCGGTCTTCCATGACTCGTCGCCTGCCAAAGCTATTTTGGAGGTAGCAATAAGACGGTCTGTGATGCCGCCGAGGGCGCTGACTACTACAATAACGGGTGTCTTCTCGGCCTCGACGATACGTTTTAAACTGAGGATGCTATCTACGGAACCTACGCTGGTGCCGCCAAACTTCAGTACTTTCATTGATTTAGTTTTTATATTACAAGGTGCAAAGGTAAGTAAAAAATGTGAAATACCGACGATGATAGAATATTTTTTTTGTACCTTTGCACTTGAAATGATAAACGAATACCAATTACGCGTGTTGCCGCAAGTGGCAGCCGACGGGGCGGTGCTCCGTAAATATATTGCTGAAGAACAGGGACTGGCCATCAGCACTGTGAAGGCTGTGCGTGTGTTGAAACGTTCGATAGACGCTCGTCAACGTACCATTTTCGTGAACTTGAAGGTGCGTGTGTACGTGAACGAGCTGCCTACTGACGATGAATACGAGCATGTGGACTACCATGATGTGAGTGGACGTCCGCAGGTGATTGTGGTGGGCGCTGGTCCTGGCGGACTTTTTGCTGCCCTCCGACTCGTTGAACTGGGCTATCGCCCTGTGGTGCTGGAGCGAGGCAAGGATGTGCATGAGCGCAAGAAGGATCTTGCCAACATCTCACGCACCCAACAGGTGGACGGGGAGAGTAACTATTGTTTTGGCGAAGGTGGCGCAGGCGCTTATTCAGATGGTAAGCTCTATACACGTTCGAAAAAGCGTGGCAATACAGAGAAGATTCTGCGCGTGTTCTGTCAGCATGGTGCTTCGACCAATATCCTGGCCGATGCTCATCCGCACATTGGTACGGACCGACTGCCTCAGGTCATCGAGGCGATGCGCAACACAATCATCCGTTGTGGTGGTGAGGTGCACTTTCAGACAAAGATGACGCGCCTGATCACCGAGAATGGTAAGGTCATAGGGTGCGAAGCAGTCTCTACGGATGCTTCTCACGTTTCTCCACTCATGACGACCTTCACCGGTCCTGTCATTCTGGCTACAGGCCACTCGGCACGTGATGTGTATCGCTATTTGGCAGAAGCCAATATCCAGATTGAGGCCAAAGGTATTGCCGTGGGTGTGCGATTGGAACATCCGTCACAGTTGATAGACCAGATTCAGTATCACCGCAAAGAGGGCAGGGGACAATGGTTACCTGCTGCAGAATACTCGTTTGTGACACAGGTGGAGGGACGTGGCGTCTATTCGTTCTGTATGTGCCCAGGTGGTTTTGTGATTCCTGCTGCCACCGGCCCAGAGCAGATTGTGGTCAATGGTATGAGTCCAGCGAGTCGAGGTACCCAATGGAGCAATTCAGGTATGGTAGTGGAGGTTCGCCCTGAAGACATAACTAGTGAGAAGGCGTCTCCGCTTGCCATGATGCATTTCCAAGAACAATTGGAGAGGATGTGCTGGCAACAGGGAAATATGAGACAGACGGCACCTGCACAACGTATGGCAGACTTCGTCAATGGCCGACTGAGCAGCGATCTGCCTAAAAGCTCGTATGCACCAGGACTGATAGCTTCGCCGCTGCATTTCTGGTTGCCGAAGTCTATATCTTCGCGTCTGCAGCAGGGCTTCAAGACATTCGGACGTCAGGCGCATGGCTTCTTGACCAACGAGGCGGTGATGATTGCCGTGGAGACACGAACATCGTCGCCTGTACGTATTGTTCGCGATGCCGAGACATTGCAACATGTTCAGGTAGAGGGTCTTTTCCCTTGTGGCGAAGGAGCCGGCTATGCTGGGGGCATCGTGTCGGCAGGTGTGGATGGCGAACGATGCGCAGAGATGTGTGCCCTCTATATGGAAAAAATTGTGTAAAGAAGCTTGGTGATTTCATTTTTATTCCGTATCTTTGCTCACAGATAGTAATTAACCCTGTAAATCTATACGTTTATGAACAAGGAGGAAAAATTTGTTATCACCATCAGTCGCCAGTTTGGTACCGGTGGACACGAGATTGGAGCAGAGTTGGCACGCCGTCTTGACGTGAAGTTACTGGATAAACAGATATTGAACGAGGTGGCTCGCAGATTTTGCGCAGTAGAAAATGCCGTTGAGAATATCGAGGCTCGAAACCCATTGTGGCGTGATGACTTTACGCAGTTCTATCGTTCGTATATGGCGGGGGCTGAGTATAGCGGACAAGAGCACGATCAAACCTCGCGGCAGCTGTTTGAAGCGCAGGCAGAAGTGATAAGGAAGATTGCAGCACAGGAGTCGTGCGTCATCGTAGGACGATGTGGCTTCCACATCTTCCGCAATCACCCGAATGCCCTGAAGATATTCATTCATGCCGATGATGATTGCAGGAAGCAGCGCATAGGCAGGAAGTATGATATCTCTGAGAGCGATGCTGCTGCCATGATAGTGGACAATGACTATAGTCGTGAGCTTTACACGAAGACCTATACGGGCAGCGACTGGCAGGATGCACGCAACTATGACATAGCGCTCAATGTGCGTAACTTTGGCGTGAATGGCGCCGTGGACTTCCTGATGACATGCCTCAGTCCCCTAAGTTAGGGGGATGGGGGTCTGAACGGAAGTAATAATGAATAAAAGTAATGACTTGGGTTGGGTGGTCGTTCAGACCCCCAACCCCCTAACTTAGGGGGTATATGGCATTTGGTAAGTGGATAGGCGGCTATCTGGGATGGAGCGCCTTTGGTCCCATGGGGGCCTTGATAGGATTTGCAATAGGTGCTGTTTTCGATGCAGTGACCAGTGGTGCGGAAGGACAAGGAACATCGTCCTTCCGCCTCACTGATGAGCAAACGCGTGAAGGTGATCGTAACAGCTTCTTCATATCGATGTTGGTTCTGGCTGCTTATATCGTCAGGGCCGATGGTAAGATTATGCATTCAGAGATGGAGCTGGTGAGAGGCATGCTTCGCCAGAACTTTGGTGAAGAAGCAGCTCGGGAAGGTGACAACCTGATGCGTCAGCTCTTTGAAGAACAAAAGCGCATAGGTGACCAAGCCTATAAGCAGAACATCCGACAGGCTTGTATGCAGGTAGCTACTCATGTGGATTACTCAGGACGTTTGCAATTGCTCAACTTCCTGGTGATGATAGCACAGGCCGATGGGCGCGTGGATGGTTCGGAGATTGTAGCCTTGAAAGAGGTAGCCCAATGGTTGCAGATGTCGCCACAAGTGGTTGACTCGATGTTGCATCTTGAAGGCGACTCGCTGGAGGATGCCTACAAGGTGTTGGGCGTCAGTCCGAACGTCAGCGATGCTGAGCTGAAAAAGGCTTATCGTAAGTTGGCCTTGGAACATCACCCTGACCGAGTGGCGGCACTGGGCGATGATGTGCGTCGTGCAGCAGAGAAAAAGTTCCAGGAGATAAATGCTGCAAAGGATCGTATCTGGAAGGCGAGAGGACTTTGAGAACTGAGAATTGAGAACTGAGAATTGAGAACTGAGAGGTGAAACAGCCTGCTATTATTGTTCCTGAAGGGTGTACGGAAGTGCTGCTGCATGCTTGTTGTGCACCTTGTTCGTCGGCCATTGTTGAGTGGCTGATGAGTAATGGTGTACGCCCCACCATCTTTTATTTTAACCCAAACATTTGGCCGCGCGAGGAGTACGAGATCCGAAAACAGGAGAGTAAGCGACATGCAGAGGGCTTGGGATTGAAGTGGATTGATGGCGACTATGATCATGCGGCGTGGCGTTGTGGCGTGCAGGGCTTGGAGAATGAGCCGGAACGCGGTGGGCGCTGCGAACAATGTTTCACGTTGCGATTGACCAGAACGGCTGAAAAGGCACGCGAATTGGGATTTCGTTTTTTCGCCACGACATTGGCTTCTAGTAGGTGGAAGAGTCTGGAACAGATAGAACACGCCGGACAAAAAGCTATGGCGCTAGTGCCTGGCACAGAGTTTTGGGCACAGAACTGGCGCAAGGGTGGTTTGCAGGAACGTCGCAACCAACTGCTCAGAGAGAATCAATTCTACAACCAGCAATACTGTGGATGCGAGTTCTCAGCTCGAAACGGAGCCAACACGAAACCACTCCTGCGTGCACAGATGCGTGAAGCCAAACGCCAGCACCAGTCACAACTGGACAAGATGTCTGGCGAGGTTGTAGAACGTTTGATGCCACTGGTAGCCAACAGCTCTCATATTCTGGCCTATTGGCCTTTACCAGACGAAGTGGATATCCGGCCATTGGTAAACCTATTGTTTTCCGATGGAAAAGTGGTTGTTTTGCCTAGGGTAACAGGCGATATCACAATGGAATTGCGCCGCTATCAGTCTCCCGATGATTTGAAGGAAGGGGCCTATCATATCATGGAACCAGTGGGCGAATTGTTTACCGGCTATGACAAGATTGATACCGTTCTCGTTCCTGGTATGGCTTTCGATGCCGCAGGTCACCGTCTTGGACGCGGCAAAGGTTATTATGATCGGTTCTTGCCACAATTGTCTCATGCCAGAAAGATTGGCGTCTGTTTTCCCTTTCAGCGCGTAGCTGAGGTGCCAACAGACGAACACGACGTGATGGTGGATGAGGTTGTGTGATAAAAAACGAGACTCTGAATTTGTGAGTCTCGTTTTTTTGTTGTACCTTTGCACCACAATAATTGCAATTATAACATATGTTCGAAAATTTAAGCGAGCGACTGGAACGGTCGTTCAAAATACTGAAAGGTGAAGGGAAAATCACCGAGATTAATGTTGCCGAGACTTTGAAGGATGTACGTCGTGCGCTGTTGGATGCCGACGTAAACTATAAGGTAGCCAAGCAGTTCACCGACACGGTGAAGCAGAAAGCAATGGGTATGAATGTGCTTACAGCCATCAAACCTAGTCAGCTGATGGTGAAAATCGTTCACGATGAGTTGACAGAACTCATGGGTGGCAAAGCTGCAGAGCTGAACCTAGAAGGTCGTCCTGCCATCATCCTGATGTCTGGTCTTCAGGGTTCTGGTAAGACCACCTTCACAGGTAAACTGGCTAAGATGCTGAAGGAGCGTCAGCACAAGAAGCCCTTGTTGGTGGCTTGCGACGTGTATCGTCCTGCTGCTATCGACCAGTTGAAGGTGGTGGCTGAAACCGTTGGCGTGGATGTCTATACCGAGGAAGGCAATAAGAATGTTGTAGAAATAGCTCAGAATGCTATTCGCAAAGCAAAGCAAGAAAGTTATAATGTAGTCATCGTCGATACCGCCGGTCGTCTGGCTGTGGACGAGGAGATGATGACTGAGATATCGAACCTGAAGCAAGCTGTCAATCCCGATGAGACCCTCTTTGTGGTTGACTCGATGACTGGTCAGGATGCTGTTAACACCGCTAAGGAGTTCAACGATCGTCTTGACTTTGATGGTGTCGTGCTGACAAAGCTGGATGGTGATACCCGTGGTGGTGCTGCATTGAGTATCCGCACCGTGGTGAACAAGCCTATCAAGTTTGTGGGTACGGGCGAGAAGATGGAAGCTATCGACGTGTTCCATCCTGCTCGTATGGCCGACCGAATCCTGGGTATGGGTGACGTCGTGTCGCTGGTTGAGCGCGCACAACAGCAGTTCAACGAGGAGGAAGCTAAGCGTCTGGAGAAGAAGATCAGAAAGAATAAGTTCGACTTCGACGACTTCATGGGACAGATTCAGCAGATCAAGAAGATGGGTAACATCAAGGAGTTGGCTGGAATGATTCCGGGCATCGGCAAGGCAATTAAGGATGTTGATATCGACGATAACGCTTTCAAGAGCATAGAAGCCATCATTCAGTCGATGACGCCGAAAGAGCGTCAGAACCCTGATATCATCAACCAGAGCCGCAAGTTGCGTATTGCCAAGGGCTCGGGCACGAAGATAGAGGATGTGAACCGACTGATGAAACAATTCGACCAAACTCGCAAGATGATGAAGATGGTGACGGGTATGGACCGCTCAAGAATGGCGCAGATGGCTGCGGCAATGAAGAATATGAAAGGCGGTATGCCTAAGTTTTGATAAACCAATTGTCTTATAGGCCCCATCGTGGGCCTATAAGAGTTTATAGACCAATATAATATGCAACTAATAGACGGAAAAGCAACAGCGGCTGCCATCAAGGCAGAAATCGCAGAAGAGGTGAAGAACATAGTGGCCAATGGTGGCAAACAGCCCCATCTGGCAGCTGTGCTGGTGGGTCACGACGGTGGTTCAGAGACCTATGTAAAGAATAAGGTACTCGCGTGTGAGGCCTGTGGTTTCAAATCGACCCTTATTCGATATGAAGACAATATTACGGAGGAAGAGCTTCTGGCTTGTGTTGATAAGCTGAACAAGGACGATGATGTAGATGGATTTATCGTTCAGTTGCCCTTGCCAAAGCATATCGATGAACAGAAGATCATTGAGGCTATCGATTACCGCAAGGACGTAGATGGCTTCCATCCCATCAACGTAGGACGTATGGCCATCGGTCTTCCTTGTTTCATCTCAGCCACCCCTCTGGGCATTATCACGCTGTTGAAACGCTACGGCATTGAGACCTCTGGTAAGAAGTGTGTCATCCTAGGTAGAAGCAATATCGTAGGCAAGCCCATGGCTCAGCTTATGATGCAGAAACAATACGGCGACTCTACGGTGACCGTATGCCACTCACGCTCTAAAACGTTGAAGGAGGAATGTCGTGCAGCCGATATCATCATTGCAGCCATCGGTAGTCCTGAATTTGTGACAGCCGACATGGTGAAAGAGGGTGCAGTCATCGTCGATGTGGGTACAACCCGCGTGCCTGATGCAACCCGTAAGAGCGGTTTCCGACTGACTGGCGATGTGAAGTTCGACGAGGTAGCTCCTAAGTGTTCTTTCATCACACCAGTTCCTGGCGGCGTAGGTCCTATGACGATTTGCTCGCTAATGAAGAATACTTTGGCTGCTGGAAAGAAAGAGTATTATCGCTAATTGAACGCAGAAAGTTTGAATTTTGAAAGATAAGAATATGTGTTTAGGTACTGCCCAGGAGTGGTACGAACAAGGTAACGCCTTCCGCAAGGAATCAAAATGGCACGATGCCATCAATTGTTATATTCGAGCTATAGAGCTTGACCCCGACAGCCCTGCTGTCGAGGCCAAGCGTATGCTTGATGATATCTTGGCCTATTATTGCAAGGATATGTATAATCCGTAGATAGTTTTTTTAATCTTCACCTAATAATAACTTAAACTTACCTAATTAGCCTATGAAAAAATTACTAGTACTGACTTGGATGATGTTTGCTCTTCTTACAGTTATGGGCGCACCAATAACACCTGAGCAAGCGAGACAAAAAGCGGCAAAGTTTCTGAGTGCAAAGGGGAAGACGATTCGTCGGACACCTGCACGTGTGTCAAAAATGATAGCCAACCAGGCAGACGCCTCTTCGTTCTACGTATTTAATGCTCAGAACGATGATGGCTTTGTGATTATCTCTGGCGATGATGCGACAGACGAGGTGCTGGGCTTTGCCGATCAGGGCACTTTCCAAGAGGAAGCATTGCCCGTAAATTTCGTTGACTGGTTGAAACAGTTGGATGCTCAGATGACAATGATTCGTTTGGGCAAGGTAAAAGCTGCTCCGTGGAAAAACATTGAGGCGCATGCAGATGTGGCACAGTTGCTGACAACGAAGTGGAACCAAGGGGCTCCTTATAATAATGAGTGTCCGTTGGATGAAGGGCAGCGAAGTGTGACTGGTTGTGTGGCAACTGCTATTGCTCAGGTGATGAACTATCACCAGTGGCCTAAGAATGCTACAGGAACTCTGTCTGAATATACCACGTCTAAAAAAAGTATCTATGTACCTGCATTACCTTCTACTACTTTCGACTGGGATAAGATGATTGATGACTACTCTAAAGGATATACGGCAGATCAGGCTAGTGCGGTGGCAAAACTGATGCGTTATTGTGGCCAGGCTTCGTTGATGGACTATACAAACAATGAGTCGTCTGCAAGCTATTCTAATGCTGTTCCTGTCTTGATAAATGCAATGGGCTACGACAAGGATATGCGCCATATCTTTGCTGATAGTTATGAGATGGAAGAGTGGGAGAGAAAGGTTTATCAAGAGTTGACAACAAATGGACCAGTTGCCTATGCTGGTAATTCTGGGGTAAGCGGACATGCCTTTGTAGTTGATGGTTATCGTGGCAGCGACAGAATGTATCATGTGAACTGGGGATGGGGTGGCTATTGCGATGGCTTCTATAAACTGTTTGTGATGAATCCTTCTAACACTGGTATCGGTGGTGGAAACAGCACAGCGGGCTATCGCTTGTACCAGGAAATGATATGTGGCTTTAAGCCAGAGAATGGGGTGGACGAATCTGCATTGTTGCAGGTGAAGCCTTGTCTTTATGCCTCTAATGAGAAAATTGCAGTCACGCAACAGGATGGAAAACGTGCAGTAACTTTCTATATGACGAATAAGTCAGAGATGACGAAGAACTATGATATTGCACTTGTAGAAATAAACAAAGACCAAACTCTGACCATACTTAGTCAGGGCAACGGAGAATTTGTATCGGGCGGCTTTTATTGGTATTATTGGACCTTGGATGATTGGCTGCGTGATAGCTTTCAAGGAAATACGTTGAAGTTTTCCTTTGCAAGTAAATTGCCTGATGGTAAAGAGTGGTCGCTTTTCGCAGATGCCGATACTTATATAGAGGCTTCGGTGAGCGTCGATGGTGTGGTGGAATATCGCGTGAATAAATCAAAAGAGGCTCCTGTAGATATTGTGGTGAGCGATCTTGCTTATGTTGGCAGCAAAAAACAGTTTGATCAACAGTTGTTGACGTTCACTGTAGGACAGTGCCCCCACGACTTTAGAGGGTATCTTTATCTCTTTGCAGGCAATGAGACTAGTGGTTATACGTGCATGAATCAAGTCTATGTGGCTTTGATGGCTGGCGACGAGCAACAGCTGTCAATTGATTTTGTACCCACACTGGTAGGTGATACTCAGCTGAAATTAACGACCGATAGTCAGGGTGAAAATACAGTAGCTACTTATAACGTTACCATTGCTGAGGGTACTCAGGAAAATAACTACTATCTGATAGGTGATATTAATAACTGGAGTACTACCGATAAAAGCTATCCTTTCGTGTTGACGGAAGATAGTGTGACGTGGCGCATCATGTTCTCTGTACCTAAGCAGCGCGATATGTTCCTGAAGGTGGCTCCAGCTTCCGCTTATGATAATCAGGAATCGTTTTGGAGTCGCTTGTGGTGTGTAGAGAACGATGGATCTACGGAGTCAAAAGGAAAACTTGTTGTAGGCGATAAAGGCGCTATAAAAATTACAGGATCTAACGAAGATAGACAATATGTGATGCGCATAGTGCCTAGCCAGATGACCTACGAAATGGAAGAAGTTGACCCAACGGGTATCCAGTCGATGGATATGTATCATGGTTCTGTTGCGACAATATATGCTCTCAGCGGACACAAAATAAAGGAGGTGAAAGCTTCTGAATTGAATGCTGCTTTGCAACAGATGCCAAATGGTATATACATAGTGAGAAATGATAATAAATGCATAATTATTCGCAACCGCTGATTGCTGCAGAACGTTTGAAATAGACTGAAGTAAAGTAGCTCTAAGAAAATTAGCCGAAAGTTTGGTGCTTTCGGCTTTTTTGCATATCTTTGCAGACCAAATTCAGGGTTTTAATGCACAAAACTATTTATTATGGCAAAATTAAAAGGTGCTATTGAGGTAAATACTGAAAGGTGTAAGGGATGCTCACTTTGTATCATCGCTTGCCCTCACCAGGTAATTGCCCTAGCAAACAAAGTTAATCTTCGCGGTTATCCCTATGTGGAGGCAGTCAACGAGGAAGCCTGTGTGGGCTGCGCATCGTGTGGCATTGTCTGCCCAGATGGATGTATTACCGTGTATCGTAAAAAAGTGGAGGAATAAGTATGGCACAGGAAAAAGAAGTTGTATTGATGAAAGGCAACGAGGCTATTGCCCACGCTGCTATTCGTTGCGGATGCGACGGCTATTTCGGCTATCCTATTACTCCGCAGAGTGAAGTGATTGAAACGCTGGCAGAACTGAAGCCTTGGGAAACCACTGGTATGCAGGTGGTTCAGGCCGAGAGCGAGCTGGCTTCTATTTATATGGTCTATGGCGCTGCCGGAGCTGGTAAGCGTGCCATGACTTCGTCATCATCTCCTGGTATTGCCCTGATGCAGGAGGGTATCACCTATATGGCAGGTGCCGAGGTGCCTGGCGTATTTATCAACGTACAGCGTGGTGGCCCTGGTTTGGGTACTATTCAGCCTTCACAGGGTGACTACAATCAGGCTACGCGTGGTGGTGGTAATGGTGACTACAAGGTGATTGTATTGGCTCCTTCTTCTGTTCAGGAGATGGCCGATTTCGTTGACCTTGCTTTCGAGTTGGCATTTAAGTATCGCAACCCTGCCATGATTCTCTCTGATGGTGTCATCGGACAGATGATGGAGAAGGTGGTGCTGCCTCCTTTCAAGCCCCGTCGTACTGATGAGGAGGTGATTAAGGAGTGCCCCTGGGCTTCTACTGGTAAGCCCAAGAATCGTGAGCGTGTAGTGATTACCTCTTTGGAACTGAAGCCTGAGGCTATGGAGAAACGTAACCTGGCTCTTCAAGAGAAGTATCGCAAGATTCAGGAGAACGAGGTTCGCTTCGAACAGCAGCAGATGGACGATGCCGAGTATGCAATCGTTGCCTTTGGTAGTGCAGCTCGTATTGCAGAGAAATCTGTAGAGATTGCACGTGAACAGGGTATCAAGGTCGGTTTGTTCCGTCCCATCACACTGTTCCCCTTCCCTGAGAAGCAGATTGCAGAACTGTCGAAGAAGGTGAAGGGTATCCTCGTAGCTGAGATTAATGCTGGTCAGATGGTGCAGGATGTTCGCCTGGCTGTGAATGGTGCTGTGCCTGTAGATCAGTTTGGTCGTCTGGGAGGTATCGTTCCTGATCCTGAGGAAATTGTAGAGGCTTTAAAGAAATTAATCTAGGATTACCTGGGATTTCCTAGGACTTCCTAGGATAGCCTAGAAAAAGAAAAGAACAATGGATAGAAATCAAATAGTTCAACCAGAGAATATCGTCTGCAAGAAGCCGACGCTGATGAACGACAACAATATGCACTACTGCCCAGGCTGTAGCCACGGCGTGGTACATAAGCTCATTGCCGAAGTCATCGAGGAAATGGGCATGGAAGACAAGGCTGTAGGTGTATCGCCTGTAGGTTGTGCTGTCTTCGCATACAATTATATTGATATAGACTGGCAGGAGGCTGCCCACGGTCGTGCACCCGCATTGGCTACTGGTATCAAGCGCTGCTGGCCTGATCGCCTGGTATTTACTTATCAGGGTGATGGTGACTTGGCTTGTATTGGTACTTGTGAGACCATTCATGCCTTGAATCGTGGCGAGAACATCGTGATTATCTTCGTTAACAATGCCATTTATGGTATGACGGGTGGTCAGATGGCTCCTACCACGCTGATTGGTCAGAAGACTTCAACTTGTCCTTACGGACGTGATCCTGAGATTCATGGCTATCCCCTGAAAATGGCTGATATTGCAGCTCAGCTCGAGGGTACCTGCTACGTTACTCGTCAGAGTGTAGAAAGCGTGGCTTCTATCAACAAGGCTAAGAAGGCTCTGCGTAAGGCATTCGAGGCTTCTATGGCTGGTAAGGGTTCATCGCTGGTAGAGTTTGTTTCTACATGTAATAGTGGTTGGAAACTTTCTCCAGCTAAGGCTAACGAATGGATGAAGGAGAATATGTTCCCCTTCTATCCAAAGGGAGACCTCAAAGACACAATCTGACTGAGCCCCCTAAGTTAGGGGGCAACAGGGGTCTGAACAGGCGCAGGCTCCTCGGAAGTAAAATTAAAAGGGTCTGATGTACGCTTGTTCAGACCCCCAACCCCCTAACTTAGGGGGCTCGAAAATTATGAAAAAGGAAATTATCATATCTGGTTTCGGAGGTCAGGGCGTGCTCTCAATGGGTAAGATCTTGGCCTATAGTGGACTGATGGAGGATAAGGAGGTAACATGGATGCCTGCTTACGGTCCTGAGCAGCGTGGTGGTACTGCCAACGTGACTGTGATTGTGAGCGATGAGCGCATCTCTTCACCCATCCTCAGTAAGTATGATATCGCAGTGGTGCTCAACCAACCTTCGCTTGAAAAGTTCGAACCGAAGATAAAGCCTGGTGGTATCCTCATCTACGATGGTTTTGGTATCATCAACAAGCCTACACGTAAGGATATTACTATCTATGAGATTAACGCCATGGATAAGGCTGCCGAGATGAAGAACGGTAAGGTGTTCAACATGATTGTACTGGGCGGACTCTTGAAGGTGGCTCCTGTTGTTAGCGACAAGGGTGTGGAGAAGGCTCTCTACAAGACGCTTCCTGAGCGTCACCACGGATTGATTCCTCTGAATATGGAGGCTCTGAAAGAGGGCGCCAAGATTATTACAGAGGTTAAATAATTTGGCTTCATATAAAGTAAAGTGCCACTTTCCTCATGGGAAGGTGGCACTTCTTTTATTGTATAGTGGCACTTTAGTTGTGGAATAGTGGCACTATTCTAATAGAAAAGTGGCACTTTACTGGGTGTAAAGTGCCACTATGCTAGGTGTAAAGTACTACTTTACTGTTTTTAGATCTTTTCCATAGCCTGCTTGATGTCAGCCAACAGGTCGTTGACATCCTCAATACCAACGGAGAGACGAATCAGGTCGGGGGCTACACCAGCTTCGCGCAACTGCTCATCGGACAGCTGACGGTGGGTGTGACTGGCTGGGTGAAGCACACAGGTGCGTGCATCGGCCACGTGGGTCACAATGCAGATGAGCTTCAGCGAGTCCATGAAGCGGATGGCAGTCTCGCGGTCTCCCTTCAGTCCGAAGGCGATAACACCACAAGAACCATTAGGCAGGTATTTCTTTGCCAGTTCGTGACACTCGTCGCCCTCCAGTCCGCTATAGTGAACCCAAGCCACGCGCTCGTCGTTTTTCAGGAACTCAGCTATCTTCTGTGCGTTCTCGCAGTGACGCTGCATGCGCAGATGGAGTGTCTCCAGACCTAAGTTCAGGAGGAATGCGTTGTGGGGTGAGGGGATAGAACCTAAGTCGCGCATGAGCTGGGCGGTGAGCTTAGTCATGTAGGCCATCTTACCAAATGCCTTGGTGTAGGTCAGTCCGTGGTATGACTCGTCTGGCTGGCAAAGTCCGGGGAACTTATCAGCATGAGCATCCCAGTCGAAGTTGCCACTATCTACCACGCAACCACCTACCTGAGTGGCATGTCCATCCATATACTTTGTGGTAGAGTGGGTTACGATATCGGCACCCCATTCGAAAGGACGACAGTTGATGGGGGTGGGGAAGGTGTTGTCCACGATAAGGGGTACACCATGCTTATGGGCAATGCGTGCAAACTTCTCGATGTCGAGCACCTTACAGCCAGGGTTAGAGATGGTCTCGCCAAACAGAGCCTTGGTGTTAGGACGGAAAGCCTTTTCAATCTCCTCCTCGCTGGCTTCAGGCGATACGAAGGTGCATTCGATACCCAATTTCTTCAGCGTAACGCCAAAGAGGTTGTAGGTACCACCATAAATCTCGTTTGAGGTAACGATATGGTCGCCAGCCTCACAGATATTGAATACGGCGTAGAAGTTGGCTGCCTGACCACTAGATGTCAGCATAGCAGCCACACCACCCTCCAGCGCAGCAATCTTCTTAGCTACGGCATCGTTGGTGGGGTTCTGCAGACGGGTGTAGAAATAGCCCTCCTTCTTTAGGTCGAAGAGGTCGGCCATTTCTTCTGTGTTGTCATACTTGAAAGTGGTGCTTTGATAGATAGGCAGCACACGTGCCTCGCCATTCTGTGGTTCCCATCCTGCCTGAACGCAGAGGGTGCCACGAGTCAAGTCCTTGTAATCCATTTTTGTCTTAAATACCTTTTTATAAATTATCCCTTGTAGGTGTGTTTTCTCTTCTTCTGCTCGTCACTTCTCCTGAGCCATCTTCAGCAGCTGTTTAGCTTCTTCGTCGCCTTTGGCAATGTCTTCTTTCAGATTGGCCAGCACCTTGTCGCCACCCTTCGGATTCTTGATGGCGCGCCTCAGCCACGTCTTAGCTTTGTTCTGATCGGCAGTCGTTCCTTTGCCTTTCATATAGCAGCGACCCAGCTGCAGCTGTGCCTTGGCATAGCCCTGTTCGGCAGATTTCTGATACCATACAAAGGCTTTCTTGTTGCTTTCTTCTACGCCGTTGCCTTTGTCAAAGCAGCGAGCTATGCGATACTGAGCCTTCTTGTGGCCTTTCTCGGCAGCAGGCATCAATTTCTGGAATGCCTGTTCGTATTTCTTGGCATCGTAGAGGGCCTTGCCTTCCTCGTAAAGTTTGTCGGCATTTTGGGCGCAAAGTCCCATGTTGCCCAGGAGCATCATAGCTCCAATCAGCAGTAATCTAATTGTTTTCATGTCTTTTATTAATCGTCTGTTTCTGCAGTTTCTACCCCTTGGATAGCTTCGCCCGAGCAAGCATTAGGTTGCTGAATGCGCAGCATGTGGCAGACGGTGGGGGCGATATCGTTGATGTGTACCTCGCGTGAGGTGTAGCCCTTGTTAACATGCCAACCGTAGAAGAGTAGGGGAATGTGGGCGTCGTCGGGTGTCCAAGTGCCATGAGTGGTGCCAGTGGGCGAAGACCATTTACCATACTGGTAGTAGTTGGGCTCCAGGATGATAAGGATATCGCCCGATCGACGAGGGTGATAGCCCATCAAAGCCATGTTCATCAGTCGTTCGGGCAGACTGCTGATGCGCAGTTGCTCGTAGTCAACAGCAGTCACCACATTGGGCGAAGTGCGAAGGTAGTTGATCAGTACCTCTTTTACGCGCTTCTCGTCGAGTCCTTGTTGCTTGATAGACTGGTGATTCAAGAATACGCGATAGTCCAGGATATCGGCTATCACCTTCTTGGTGGCTCCCAACTGGCTGGCCACTTCTTTCTCTGCGTTAACAAGCAGCGTGTCGCTGTCCCAACCGCCGGCAGCCAGCTTGTGTTCCTGCATGAACTGCCAGTTGTGTACGGCACCGTGGTCTGCCGTCAAAAAAACGAGGTAGTTGCCTTTACCAACCTGTTGATCGAAAGCCTGCAACAGACGTGCGATGTCTTTATCTAACTCGATGTATGCCTCGTCGGTGTGACTACCACGAGTGCCCCATTTGTGTCCGATAAGGTCTGTCTGCGAGAAACTGATGCAGAGCATGTCGGTGCTTTCGCCTTTGCCCAGCTGCTCTCCTTTCAGAGCGGCAATGGCCATGTCTGCAGTAAGGTGACCGCAAAGTGGATACTCGCCAATCTGTGAGCCAATCTTTTTTAATTCGTTGTTCTTGCTCAGTTGCTTGTTCAACTGCTTGACATAATCTGGCAGTTCATTCATGTAATAAGTGCTGCTGACGAAGCAGAGTGCCTTCGTGTCTAGCCAATAGGCTGCATTAGCAGCATGGCCTGCAGGCAAGATGGCCGCACGATCTTTGTAGCTGACGCCAACCACCTTCGAACGGAAGTCGGTGTGCAGGCGTAATTGGTCGCCAATGGTGGTTGATAGCAAATTGCGAGGCGACATCTTTCCCTTGTCGGTATCCGAGCCCACGGTCTGCTCTTTTTCGTCTTTTGTGCAATAGACAGACTTTCCGTCAATATAGAAGTTGTTGCCGCAGATACCATGAAAAGCTGGCGTAGTGCCAGTATAGACCGATGTGTGTCCTATTGCTGTGATGGTAGGCACGTAGTTTATCAGGCAGTTGTTGCACGAATAGCCATCGTCCAACAGGCGTTTGATGCCGTTGTCCTGGAATTGGTCGTAGTATCTGTACAGGTAGTCCCATCGCATCTGGTCCACCACGATACCCACTACGAGTTTGGGTTTGTCTGCCCAGCATGTGGCAGCAAGGCATAGTTGCAGGCATGCTGCAAAAAAGAGTCTTTTCTTTATCATAGTTATAGGTCTGTTAAATAATCATTTTACTTAAAACTATCTAGTTTCTTGAGCCAGTATTTTCTGACGTCTTCCCAGCGATAGTAGGGGAAGTGATTCGTTTTAACGGGTAGGGTGGCCTCACGCTCGTTGAGCAGCGCCTTAACCAACACGTCGCCTTGGCCCCTCTTGGGTTTATAGAAAATCAGCTGGATGTTGCAAGCCATAGGGAATATCTTGTAGTTCTGCCAGTGATATTCCACGTCTTCGAGGCGTTCTACGACAACACCGCAGGAGTCAAGCTCCATCAGACAAGCCAGTGGTAGCACACAAACCTCATGACCAAAGCGCAGGGTGGCTTGTGGTTTTCTCAGCGCTACACAGGTGTCGGCAGTCTGAATGATGTTGGTCAGCAGATTATACTGCGAGAATGGCATCACACCCTCTGACAGTGGCGATGGCCCATAGTTCTTGTACCATCCGGCATTCTGGATGCGCCACATGTCGTATAGCTCGTCGAAGGTGAAGAGGTCTGTCATATTTTCCCTGTTGTCATGGCTCTGCATGTTGATGACCACTTCGAAGAGTTGGCGCATCAGCGTCGGTGCGTCAATGTTCTTGCTCGCCCATTCTGCATCGTTAAATAGCGCCTGCATCAATCGTTCGGGGTGCGTGTGCTGATCTCTGAAAGCGAGTAGCACGCTGTCGCCCTTATGTCGGTTTTCCTTCACGCGACCTTCTCTAGGCTGATTCAGGTAGTATTGAAGTGACTCGCTCACGTCGTTGTGAATGCGGGCTGTAGGATTGGCTGCCATCAGTTCTTCACATTCAGCCACCATCGATAGTATACAACGGTTCACGGTGGTAGAACGAGCATCAATCTGCACCCCCTTCGTCTTGACGAATATCTCGGGGAAATGCTCTGTCATACGGCGCCCGATGTCGTGATGCTGGCGCTCACCTACGGTAGTAAGGTCGCCAAAGCGCTTGTGGGTGGTCTTCTCAAAGCATTTCAACTGATTCAGTGTTCTTTCTCCCAGACTGGTCAACTTGTCTTCCTCGTGCGCCTTCAGCAGAGGATTGATGACGTTAGTATAGCTATTGGGGTCTATGAGCCAGCGCGAACCGTGACGGCCATAGTGCGACATGTAGAAAGGAACATAGCCTCGCGGGGCCTTCGTGTATTTGAAATCGGGCAGTTGACGGTTGTAGTCAATATAGTTTGAACCTGCCAGATAGATGTTTTTTCTAATGTCATCGCGAGCCGTCTGGGCTTGAAGCGCAATGCCGCTGCTAAGGAAAGATAGTAGTAATAAGAATGTTCTCATGTTCTATATATTATTATGGTGCAAAGTTATAAAAAAGAAATGAAAGCCCGTCATGTTTCCCGCTTTTTCTGTTAGATAGCCCTCTATTTAACGGTCGCTGACATTTTTTGCCGTTTTTTATCCACCTTTTTATGACACCTTTCGGCAGAAAGCCTTATATTTGCAGCCGAAATTATATTTCGTTTTAAAGATGATGATGATGAAGAAGTCAATTGCAACCCTTGTAGCGCTATTCGCTGTTATGACAGTCAGCGCTCAACAACCAGATACATTGCGCTTTATGAATGACTATCGCCAGTTTGTGGGTTTTGTTACAACAAAGCCCGCACTCACCAAACCTGTGGCCGACTCGCTGATAGCACGTCAAGACGCATTGCGACGCCAGTATCGCAAGGTGAAGCCCATGCTCACCAACGCACAAGTAGAAGAGTACAACCGCCTGAAGGGTCGCTATACGAAGAAGATGCTGGAATATCGTGGCAATCGCGTGGGCGACGGTCTAAGCGCCACGGGCGATAGCATTGCGAAAACAACCGGCAGAGTAGGGAGCGCCGTAGGCGGGTTCTTTAAAGGATTGTTTAATAAATAGGGGAGTTTGTGAGTTCGTCGGAGCGTTTCGATGATCGTAATTCCCTTCAAAAAACATAGGAAATCATGATGAATTATCTAGAAATAGCAGCTGTTGTTCTCCTCGTTGTGATAGGTCTTTTTATCTATCGCAACAAGGCAAATGAGGAGCGTTGAATTGTTAAAGTTAGTTTAAAGCAGCACGAAAAAAGTACTTTTTGGTGAAAAAAGTAGTAACTTTGCAGTTCAAAACAACGTAAAAAGCGTGAAAATACAACAAGTGCTGAGCGCCCTTGAACAGTTCGCGCCCCTGCCGCTGCAGGAAAGCTGGGATAATGCTGGCTTGCAGATTGGATTAACAGAGGCGGAGGTTTCAGGGGCATTATTGTGTCTGGACGTGACTGAACGCATACTTGACGAGGCTATCGCCAAGGGATGCAATATGGTGATTAGTCACCATCCGTTGTTGTTTCGCGGACTGAAGCAGGTGACTGGCGCCACAGATGTGCAGCGCGCTGTCATGAAGGCCATCAAGAACGATATTTGCATCGTTTCGATGCACACCAACCTGGACAATGCTCAGGGGGGCGTGAACTTCAAGATTGCCGAGCGACTGGGACTGGAAAATGTGGAGTTCTTCGCAGAAAAAACGGTCGAAGGCATTACTTGCGGAAGCGGTGTTGTAGGCCAACTGCCTGAAGCGATGGCTGCCGACGATTTCGTGCTGATGGTGAAACGCCAGTTGGAGGCCGAGAGTGCTATGTGCAACGAGCTGTTGCGCAGACCGGTACAGCGAGTTGCCATATGCGGAGGCGCAGGCGATTTCTTGCTTGATGAGGCCGTAAAACAGGGTGCAGATGCCTTCCTCACAGGCGAGATGCACTATCATCAGTACTTTGGATATGAGCAGCAGATCCAGATTTGTGTGGTGGGTCACTACGAGAGTGAGCACTTCACTTGTCAGCTTTTCAGCGAGATTCTGGCTCAGGCCTGTCCAGAGGTGAAAACCTTTGTTGCAGAGACAAATACAAATCCAATATTATACATTTAAGGCCCATGCCCCTATGGTGGCCTCCTCCTGCTAAGGGGGATAAGAGGGGGGCTTAATTATGGCAAAGAAAGATCCTACAGACTTGTCAGTAGAAGAGAAGTTGAAGACTCTCTTCCAGTTGCAGACAGCCCTGTCGTCTATCGACGAGAAGAAGGCGCTGCGTGGTGAGCTGCCTCTTGAGGTAGAAGACCTGGAGGCCGAAATCGAGGGTTTGACCACTCGTATTGATCGTATCAAGAGCGATGTGAACGATTTCGAGCGCGCCATCTCACAGAAGAAAGGCGAAATTGTTGAGGCTCAGAACAGCGTGGAGCGCTACAAGCAGCAGCTGAATGAGGTGCGCAACAACCGTGAGTACGACACACTCTCAAAGGAGATCGAGTTCCAGTCACTCGAGATTGAGCTTTGCAACAAGAAGATCAACGATGCTCAGAAGATGATTGCTGAGAAGAACCACGAGCTGGAGGCCAGCGAGCAGGTGCTTGGCGAGAAGCAGGGCGACCTGGATCTGAAGAAGAACGAGCTGGACGAGATCATGGACGAGACACGTGCAGAGGAAGAGAAACTGAAGGAGAAGGCTCATGAGCTGGAGGCTAAGATTGAGCCACGTCTGCTGACTTCTTTCAAGCGCATCCGTAAGAACGCTCGCAATGGTCTGGGTATCGTGTACGTACAGCGTGATGCTTGTGGCGGTTGCTTCAATAAGATTCCACCTCAGCGTCAGTTGGATATCAAGATGCACAAGAAGGTGATCGTATGTGAGTACTGCGGACGTATCCTGATCGACCCAGAGCTGGCTGGTGTAAAGACCGAGAAGCCTGTTGCTGAGGAGAAGAAGACTCGTCGTCGTACGTCAACCGTACGTAAGACTTCTAATTCAAAGAAGAGCTCTGACGCCAACGATATGGATTAATCATCACTAGTCTTTTTGACTAGTTCGGTATAATGGGGAATATTCTGTAAAAAGGAATATTCCCCTTTTTCGTAGTCCATGCGGCAACAGAAGTGCTGTAGGCCGTTGGAGACCACGAGATAGTCAACGTGCAACAGGCGGTTATAGACGGTTATCTGGTCGAACACGTGCTGCGTGATCTCTATCTCGGGGGCTTTGTATTCTATAATCATAACGGGTTGCATCTCCTTATTATATAATATGGAGTCACAACGCAGTTTTTTCTCACCTACACGCAGTTCTACCTCGTTGGCCAGCAGCCCGCGCGGATAGTCCTTCTGCTCAACCAGGAAATGCGTAAAGTGCTGGCGCACCCATTCCTCGGGCGTCAGTGCCACGTATTTTCGGCGTAAAAAGTCGAAAATCTCATAGCGCTGGCCTGTTTTGCGCAATTTTATGTCGTACGCAGGTAGGTTTATTCGATTCATTTTTGTAATTTTGCAGCAAAAGTACAAAAAATAATTGTGAAACCACTATGGCCGAGACCAAAAATGTGACCTTCGAAAGCATCATGCGTGAGTTGATGGACGGCAAATATCGTCCTATCTATTACTTGCATGGCGATGAGTCTTACTATATAGACAAAATAAGCGACTATATAGCTGAGAACGCCTTGCAGCCAGAAGAACGTGACTTCAACCAGACGATTCTTTTTGGCAGTGATACCAACGCATCGCAGATCGCAGATGCAGCTCGTCGCTATCCTATGATGGCCGAGCGCCAGGTGGTGATTGTAAAAGAGGCTCAGAACCTCAAAAGCACAGATGCACTTGAGAAGTATATCAAGCAGCCACTGGCCAGTACGGTGCTCGTTGTTTGCCATAAAAACGGCAAGATAGATGGTCGCAAGCGTGAATTGGTGAAAGCCATACAGGAGAATGGCGTGCTCTTTGAAAGCAGTAAGGTGCGCGAGCGCGAATTGCCACACTTCATCGAGAGCTATCTCAAGCGTCGTGGGGTGGGCATTGATCCTAAGTCTGTTCAGCTTATCGCCGATGCTATTGGTGCAGATTTGAGTCGTCTTACCAGTGAACTGGATAAGGTGATGCTGAGTCTGCCGGAAAATGATCGTCGTATCACACCACAGGTTGTGGAAGATCAAATAGGGGTGAGCAAAGACTTCAATGGTTTCGAACTGAGAGATGCTATTGTCAACAGGAATATTTTCAAGGCTAATCAGATAATCAACTATTTTTACAAGAATCCAAAGGCTGGAAGCATCTACTCATTTCTCCCAATGCTCTTTAATTATTTCCAAAATCTGATGCTGGCCTATTATAGTCCCAAAAAAGGTAGCCAGGAGGGCGTGGCAGAGTGGCTAGAATTGAAATCTCCATGGGCTGCCAAAGACTACATGACTGGCATGAGAAATTACTCTGCGATGAAGGTGATGCAGATCATTTCTAAACTACGTGAAATTGATGCCAAAAGTAAGGGTTTGGACAACCCAAATACCCCTCCAGAGGAGCTGATGAAGGAATTAATTTTCTACATTTTGCACTAAAAAACACATTTTCCACTCTATTTTTATCTAGAATGAGCACTCCTGAGGGGTGCTTTTTTTAGTGCTAACTGTCTTTGTATTCAGGCATTTAGATTCATTTTACCCCCTTCAAAAATCGCGTATTTTTAATCGTTCGAATGCTCGCCCAGAATTTTTAAGCTATGCCATTTTTGCGTGTTTTGGGCACGTCTAAATTTAGTATTAGCATTTATTAAGATTTTATTTTCTGAACTTTGAGAGTTTAAAATTTAAAACTTTCATGCTAATTTAGCGTTCAAATAGCTAAAATTTAAGATTTAAAACACTAAATCAAATACAATAAATTTAAATATGAAAATACAAATATCCGTATTTAAACTTATATATTCATAAATATACAACTACATATATATAACTATAAAAGACTGAAAAACAATCAGTTAAGTATAATTTGCTCTAAAAATTATATCCTTTACACCCTTATACACCCCTTATTCGCCGTATATCCCGTATATTCCACCTTTTAGTATGTAAATACCCTATTAAAAGCCAGTTAGTTAGCTAAAAATCATTCTAATATAGCTTTGTAACGCTTTAATCATTAAAATTCGAATTTATGAATTTAAACGAGCATATTCACATCTATGCTCTTTTATTTTGCAAATGTAAAACAATAAATTCAAAGTTTTATATTTTAAATTTCTCTTTAAATTTGTTGCGCGTATCAAATTTTTGTTTTACCTTTGTAAACCGAAAGAAAACATGCCTTTTTAGGCCTAAACCATACTCATTACTGATATGAAGGACAGAATTAGACAGATTATGGAGTCTCAACACATGACTCAACAGGTGTTCGCCGACTTCATAGGAACCACCCCAGCAACCCTGAGTGGTATCTTCAATGATCGCACCCGCCCCACCATTAACATCGTAGAAGCCATCAAAAAGAAAATTCCTAACATCAATACCGATTGGCTACTTTTTGGTGCTGGCGACATGTATCAGCACTCCTCTACCCCGGATGAGGAGGCACAGCTATCGCCTGAAAATGGTGCTCAAGGGGGGCTTTTTACATCCGAACAGATGTTGGATTTCTCTGGAAATCCTGCTCCTATGCCTCAAAATGCGGTTCAGGCACCCCATTTTTATAATGGTGTAAGAAATACACACTTGGAAAATGTGCGTGAAGAGGTAAGAATAGTTGACAAACAGCCACGTAAGGTCACCGAAATACGTGTTTACTACGATGATCAGACCTGGGAGAGCTTTGTTCCCTCCAAAAAATGATAAATTAGCGTGATTTTTTCTTTTATAATTGCTTTTAGCCTCCAAATGTTGCATTTGGGGGCTTTTTTCGTCTTATGAGCTTAACCTGCTTCGATAGTGCGGAAGGTTAGTCTGCTTCGATAGTGCGGAAGGTTAGCCTGCTTCGAAAGTGCGGAAGGTTAACCTGCTTTCGCAGGGAAATTATATAAAATTTGATTCAAAATTAAACAGGATTTT
>NZ_JHXM01000003.1 GCF_000621725.1 Xylanibacter brevis ATCC 19188 | reverse complement strand
GCACCATACTTTAATGAAGCTACATGCAAAGGTAAGTGATTTTCCTCAATATCAAGGACAATTTGGCTCTTTAATGCAAAATCGGCCTTGATAATCTCGCTTTTTCGCAAGCCTGACACACCATAACGCTGATACTTTGCCCATAGAACACGAAGCTGATTGTTATTAATACCATACTCAGTGCAGATAGAATGGATAGATCTGCCAGACTCCAACAGACGCATATATTTCAAACGGTCTGCATAATCATGTTTCTTTTGTTTCCTTCCAGACATAATAAAACCCCAAAAGTTTTTTGTCTAACTTTCGGGGTTCATATCAATCTTACCGCTATGCACTTCTTTCTATTTACTCCCCTCCCTCCACAGGGAGGGGTAGGGGGTGGGTCTTTTCTCCCCTCGCCTTCGGAGAGGGGTTGGGGGTGAGGCTAGTGGGGGTGGGCCTGTTGGGTCTTCTCTCCTTATTTAACTTTAAACACCCCACCCACGAAACTAGCTTCTATGCGTGCGCCACGTACAGCCTTGCCAGTAGCTATCTCCGTGCGATAGATATAGACGCCACCATCGGTTGCGATAGGCGTATATACGTATCCGTTTTCTGCAAAGCAGGCAAAGCGTCGGCCACCATTGCCGTTGTGCACGGGGATATCCGTCACGTCTGTCGATGTCTTCTTCACCAAGTCTATCACGCAGCACTTCAGGTCTGCATCGCTCCAGGGGGCCGCATCCAGACGGGTGGTCACCTCGGCAAACACTTTGCCGTTGCCCAGGTAGAGCCAGTGGGCCACCTTCTGACCGGTCAGTGCCTGATAGTCGAACGTGTAGTCGGGGTCGAACTGAGTTTCGCCGGCCTTGATTTTCAAGAAACCAGAGTTCTTGGGCGACTGCGAGAAACCGTTAGCCATTGAGGTGTTCGACATAGCGTAGAGGTCGCCGTTCTCGTCTTTCTGCAATCCGTTGAAGGCATTCCACGAACCGATATTGCCAAAGCGCACGTCTTTGATCAGCGTCTTGAACTGGCAGTCGGGGTAGGAATAGACCGCAACAAAGGCCGTATCGGCATAGTCAGAGCTGAACGTGTTGGGGTTCATGGGCTCGTAGCTCACGTAGAGGTTGCCACCGGCGTACTGCATGCCAGTGACGTAGGGCCAGTCGTGATTGTCCATAGGAGCCACAGGGGTGGTGCTCACCTTGTGGTCTAGTGCCAGCGTGTTGATATCCACGGTGTAGAAAGTGAGTTGTCCGCCCTTGTTGGTCGATGTTGGCAACTCAAGAGCAGCCATGTGGCGGTCGTCCACCTGACAGAAGCCGATAGGCGTCTCGTTGAACACGAAGTTGCCGCGCTCCTGAATATAGCCGTTGTCGTCGCGCTGGATGCCGGTGGCGCTGGTCACACCCATGCCGCCGATAGAAAAAATGGTCTGCTCGGCCTGCTGATAGTCGCGGTAGCCAGTCTGTTCGATACCGTTGGCCAGGGCGTTGATGGTGCGGTCGGTGCGCATCAGATCGTCGGTGGTCACTACATAATAAGTGGTGGTGTTGTTGGCTGTGATGCCGAGTGCCAGCACATAAGGCTGGTTGGGAACCTCGGTGCTGCCCATGTCCTCGTCGCACGAGGTGAGCACAACAGAAAGGGCTGCGAGTATGATTGAGAAATACTTTTTCATTGTCTGCAACATTACATTTTAGTAAGATAAACACGGAATTTCAGGTTGACGGCACGTCCTGGCTTCTGCAGTCTGTAGTTGTCATAGAGCTGCTCGTTGGTCAGGTTGGTGCACTCCAGGGCCACGCTGTATTTGCCGCCGCCCATCAGGTAGGTCAGCGAGGCATCATGCGACCACTGTGTGGGGATGTACTTCTTGCTGTCGGGGCGTCCCAGGCCCGGGAAGCTGAGGTAGTACTTATATACATAGTTACAGCCGTAGGCCACGGTGAGCGTGTTGCCCTCGGCCAGCAGGTTGTGGAAGTTCCAGCTCAGGTCTCCATTCAGGAAGAAATAGGGGATGTTGGGGATACGCTGACCGTAGGTAAGGTTCTCAGCGATGCCGTTGTTCACATACGAGTTGTTGGCTCCCTCCGTTTCCTGACGGTCTTTGATGTCCTGATAGGTCAGGTTGAAGCCAGCATGTGCCAGGCGCTTGAAGTCGTACTGCACGCTGGTCTCGATGCCATGTGTGATGGCCTTGCCCACGTTTTCGAACGAAGTGGTGGGGTTGTTGGTCAGGCTCACTCCTTTATATATAAAGTCTTTTGTGTGTCGGTAAATATAGTTGGCCTCAACAGCCACGTGGTGTGCGCCCAGTGTGCGGTCGAACAGTAGACCAGCGTTCAGATTTCGTGAACTCTCGGGGCGCAGGTCGGTATTGCTCTTCTGCAGAAAACCGTCGCCAAACAGCTCCACAGCCTCTGGCATGCGGTAGGCCTGTTCAAAGCTGACCTTAGCCTGCAGCCCTGGCAGGAAGAAGTAGGTGGCAGCAGCACCATAGCCCCACTGCTGCTTGTTGGCGCTCACCTGTTCGTAGCGCTCGGTGGCCAGGAACTGATCCAGCAACTTATGTGTTGACGAGTGCATCTGGTAGTATTTTCCAAACACGTTGGCTGTCCAACCGCCCAGTCGCATCTGGTAGCCCAGACCGGTGATGTTTTTTGTCAGTCTCTGTGCCACATTGTTCATGGGATAGTCAGGATACTCCGGATCGTTCTGCTTACGACGCAGGCTTGTCAGCACGTGGTTCAGTGTCAGCGTCTGGTGGTCGTCAATCACGTAGTTCAGGTTGCCCGTGGCCTGCCACTCGCGGTTGCGGATGGTGGCGTCGGTGAGGTAGCCCTCGCCCCTGCTGTTCGATGCCACGTGCTCGCCCAACCAGTTATAGCGCACGGCAGCCGTATCGATGGTGTGGTCTTTCACCATGTTGTAAGTGGTGTGGAAGGTGAAGTCCAGCCCAGGCATAAAGAGGTCAGTCTTCTTATAGCGCAGACTAGGAATCAGCGAATGGCTGCGCTGCTTCACATCGCCATATACGGCATCCATCGTGGCACCGGTCTGAATCTGCTTCTCGTTCTCAGAGGCAATCACGCCCACGAGCAGATAGTCGGCCCACGATTGGCGCACCAGTCCTGTCTCCAAGCGCAGACCCATGGAGTGATAGCGGTCGTTGAAACGCTTCACGCGGCGCTCACCCACGGTGAGTCCCGTGTTGAGGTTCACGATGGGTGCATCCACCTCATAGTCGTTTTCAGAATAGTTGTAGAAAGCGTTGGCACGCACGGTGAAACCGCTTTTTTCTGTATAGGCACCGTTCACGGCCACGCGGTGAGTGCCAAACGAACCCACGCTGTAGGTCGCATCCAGGTAGTTGGCGTTGGCACGTGTCACGATGTTCACCGCGCCACCCAGTGCATCGCTGCCCAGTGCCACGGGCAGCACGCCCTTATACACCTCGATGCGATCTGCCATGTTGGCCGAGATGCTGGCCAGATTGAACGACGAACCGAAGTTGTCCATCGGAATGCCGTCCATGAAGAACTTCACCTGATTGCCCGAGAAGCCGTTCATCGTGAAGCTATAATCAGAACCCAGTCCGCCGTCCTCACGTATTCTGACCGACGACACCGTGTTCAGCAACTTGTTCAGTGGCGCAGCTGTGAGGTACTGCTTTCTCAGGTCCAATACCGACACGGCATACGCCTGTTCGTGCAGACGACGAGCCTGCGACTTTCCCACAATCTGTACTTCTTTCAGTTTCACGGTATCCTTGCCCACCTGTGCCTCTGCCTGAGTGCAACAAGCCATGCCGACAAGGATGCCCAGCATTGTTTGTTTACCTAAACACATTTCTTATTTATAATCATTAATTTTACAATCTTTTCACCATTGTCCCCAATTGACGGTGCAAAATTACTGCGATTTCTCCAGCTGCGCAATACCTAAAAATCGTGATATTAATCTGGTAGTACGACAGTCGCCTCATAATATGCCTCGTATTGACCGATGAAACCGCCCGTTTTTAATAGCTTTTGTGGCAGAATGGCTCTGCAACACTAAAGGTTTTAAAATCATTCTAGACTCTAGAATCAGCGAATCTAGACTCTAGAATGAATGAATCTAAACTCTAGAATTATCAGATCTAGACTCTAGAATGAGTGATTCTAGACTCTAGATGCGCACCAAAAGTGCCACTATTGCGTGACAAAAGCTATACTATTGCATGCTAAAAGCGGCACTATTACCCGCGTATAGTGCCGCTTTTAGCATGCTTATCAGAAACAGACGTGTTATTTGTATTTCTCCTCTAGGTATTTATTCATGCTTATTTGGGTCCATTCCATAGTGACCTGCGGAGTTAGTATAAGAGCGTGACGATCAGATAGCCGACGGCGATGGAGACGAAGGTGGTGATGAAGCCCGAGAGCTGGAAGGAGTGGTTCACCACGTAGCGGCCGATGCGCGTAGTGCCAGTGCGGTCGAAGCCGATGGCAGCCACCTCGGTGGGGTAGTTGGGCAGGAAGAAATAGCCGTTGACGGCAGGGAAAAGCACCAGCAGCGCCAGTGGCGGTATGCCCATGGCCAGACCTACGGGATAGAGCGTCTTGGCGGTGGCTGCCTGCGAGAACAGCATGATGCTGAACACGAACAGCGGGATGGCGAAGAGGAGGGGATAGGTGGCGAACACGCCCTGGATGCTGCCAAGGATGACTTCGTGGTGACCCTCGAAGAATGTGCTGCCCATCCAGGCCACGCCGAAGATAGACACCATGGCGTTCATGCCCGAACTGAACACGTTGCCGCTGGCCGCCTTGCGCACGTCGGCTTTGCCCACCAGCAGTATCAGGGCCGCGATGCTCATCATCACCATCTCGATGGTGGCATTCATGCTCAGCGTCTCACCGTGGAACGACGGGCGCAGGGTGGGGAAACTGCCAAACAGTACCACAAGAACAACACCCAACATAAAAGCGGCCACGGCCCATTTGGCACGCGGATTGATGGCCGCAGTGCTCTCGGTGGTGGGCTCCTCGCTCTGGATCAGTCCTTCGCGCAGTCGTCGCTGGTACTCGGGGTCGTCCTCCAGCGGTTTGCCTATGTAGTTCTGTACCAGCGAAGCCACCAGGATGGCGATGAGCGATGCCGGGATGGTGACCAGCATGATGTCTTTGATACCGATGCCATGACTACCCAGCAGCGACTGCGAGAGGATGGCAGCCGTGGCTGCCGACACCGGCGAACCCGTGATGCCCAGCGATGCTGCTATCGTGGCCACAGTCAGCGGGCGCTCGGGGCGCACCTTCTCTTTCCGTGCAATCTCCGAGATAATGGGCAGCAGCGCATAGCAAGTGTGGGCGGTGCCTGCCAGCAGACTGAAGAGCCATGTGGTGAGTGGCGCATAGAACGTGATGCGGCTGGGGTGCTTCTTTAAGAACCGCGCGGCCTGGTTCACCATGTAGTCCAGACCGCCAGCTGCCTGCAGTGAGGCCGATGCCGTGATGACACTCACGATGATGAGCATCACGTCGATGGGGATGGCTCCCGGCTCCATGCCGAAGACGAATACCAGGACGAACACGCCCACCATGCCGTAGATTCCCAAACCGATGCCGCCCACCTTGGCGCCAATGAAGATCATGCACAGGACGATGAGTAGCTGAAGTAGAATGAGTAGTGTAGTCATAGTTAACGGATTGTTATGTTATGTTTTGCAAAGGTATAAAAAAAATGATAACGTGCTACTTTTTTCATCAATTTTTTCTGTGCAGACGACCCTTGCGGGTATCAAAAAAGGAAGTCAGACGGGTGGAAAGTCCCGTCTAACCTCCTTGTAAGTAGTTAGATATATGTGCCTGACGGTCAGCGGGCAGTTCACCCCTCGATCTTCTTCAGGGCAAAGTTGTAGGCACCCAGATTGATGGCCTTGCTGGCACCCAGCTCAGACACCATGATGGCCACCTTGCGCTGACTGCAGTAGAGCACCTCTTTGTCGGTGTGGGGCACCTTGACATACGTGTCCTTGTCTTCGAGGAAGGCAGCGCGCTGCTCGGGGTCTTCGAAGTTATAGACCTCAGACTGCAGCGTGGGCATCAGTCGACCGGAGAACGTGCCCACAGGACGCGCAAACTCCTCCATCATGCCCGGCAGGATGTGATGCGCAGCACCAGCCACACCGCCACCGATCACCACGATGCCATCCACGATGTTCAGCACGTTGACCAGCGCAGCCGCCGTCACCTGTCCCAGTTGGCGGAAGCTCTCCTTGGCCGCCTTCACATTGCCTGGGCGCTTGCCGTCGGCAATGTCGCAGATGTCCTTAGGCGTCAGTTGCGAGGCATCCTCGTGCGACATCTCCGCATAGACGCGGCGCACGGCGCGAATGCTCACGCTCTCTTCGGCAATGACGAAGGGATACATGCCGTTGCGCGTGCACCATGTGTCGCCGCCACAGCCGTTGTCGCCCGTCAGCAGCACCTGGTCGATGACCACGCCACAGCCGAAGCCCGTGCCCAGCGTCACACCCACCATATTCTTATAGCGGCGCTTGCCGCCAGCCTCCTCCAGGGCCTTGTTGACACGGGGCAGTGCACCGGCCAGCGCCTCGCCATAGGCAAACAGGTTGCCGTCGTTGTTGATAAACACGGGAATGCCGAACACATTCTCCAGATACGGACCCAGGGGCACGCCGCCACGGAACGAAGGGAAGTTGGGCAGGTCGCCAATCACGCCATGCTCATAGTCGGCAGGGCCAGGAAAGGCGAAGCTGATGGCCACGGGTTCCTCCTTGAGTTGTTCTTTGACGGTGGTGAATCCCTGCACCAGTGTGGCCAGACAGCCTTCGGTGTCGGTGGTCACAGCCTTCAGACGTACGGGTTCTACAATCTCTTCATTGTCGCAAATGGCCGAGAATACAAAGTTAGTACCTCCGGCGTCGAGCGTCAGTACGGTTTTCTTGTCTTTACTCATTATTATTTTAGGTTGATAAACAATTACTTACTATTGGTCTTTTACTATTCAGTGCGAAACGCCATGCAAAAGTAAGATGTTTTTTTAAAATAACCAAGGCTATTGATATAATAATGTGTAAGTTTAACTATTCAAACAAATTATAGCTATAATTCGTGCAATTATAGCTATTTTTAATTGAATTATAGCTATAATTTGATTTAAGGGTATAAGTCTATTTCGCTAATTTGAGCCTGCTTCGCAGGGAAATTATCCAAAATTTGGTTCAAAATTAAGCAAAAAAATAAAATCATCTCTGAATAATTTTGTTTCCAATTCTGTGGAATTTCCGCACGAAGTGCGCTCCTTTTCGCCGGATATAGAGAAAAGGATGATGTTAAATTTTGGCCATTATTTTTTAAATTTTGGCCAAAATTCAATTGATTCTGGCCAGAATTTATTTTGAGAATGATTGCTTCGTTTTAGCAAAGCGATACTTTTCTAATGGAAAATTTGGAACTTACCGCGGAATTGCCTATCTTTGCCCACAGTATACTATCTTTAAATGAATAACACGATGAAGAAAATTGTAATGTTGACGGCACTATTTCTGGTTTGCGCCTTGGCTCAGGCTCAGCGCAAGGTGGAGATAGTGGAGCCTGTGAAGCAAGACTTGGCTGACACGGGCAGTAGGGTGCTGAAAAGAAAAGTGGCCATTGGCCGCTTCAGTAACGAGACGCAATATGCGAAGGGCATCTTCTATGATAAGGAAAACGACCCCATGGGTAAGCAGGCTCTCGACATTCTGTCGGCAAAGTTGGCTGCCTCTGGTAAGTTCCTGCTGCTGGAACGCAGCGACCTGGCTGCTCTGCTGGAGGAGGCTAAGAAGAGTGAAAACGGACTTTCTGCTATCGGTGCCGACTATATGATTATTGGTTCGGTAACGGAGTTTGGTAGAAAGAACATCGGTAAGTCGGGCACCTTCACCAGCACGAAGACGCAGGTGGTGGAAGCTGCTGTGGCCATCCGCTTGGTAGATGTGTCAACAGGCTTGATAATTTACTCAGATGAAGCGAAGGGTTCTGCCGAGCTGACCACCAAGACAACGATGGGTGTGGGTGGCAAGGCTAGCTACGATGCTACGCTGAGCGACAAAGCCATCTCGGAAGCCATCGGTCAGTTGGTGGAGAATATTATCAACAAGTGTACGGACAAGCCTTGGCGCACTTACTTCCTGTCCTTCGACAAGGACGCACAACTCATTGCCGGTGGCACCAGTCAGGGCATCAAGGTGGGTGATACCTTTGGCGTGAAGACCAAGGGAAGGTCGGTGAAGAACCCGCAAACGGGCGTGATGATAGAATTGCCTGGCAAACAGGTGGGCACGGTGACTGTGACTGCCACGGGCGGTGACACCCCAGAGACGGAATATTCGTTCATCTCTTTCTCAGGTGATGACGCAGCTATTGATGTCAGCAAGCTGACGGATTATTATATCGAGGAAATAAAGTAGAATGCTATGAAGACAAGGATTTTATTCGCAATAATCGCGTTTTGCGCCTTCCTGTTTGGTTGCAAGACAAACTATCCCGTGGCCCAGCAGAGTGGTAAGGAAGACATGGCCTACCTGGTGTTTGTAGGACCTAACGATACTTATGGTAACGGTTCAAAGCCCGTGCAGGTGGATGTGGACGGTACGAAGTTCGACGCCAAGGTGGTGAAGCCGAAGGTGGCCAATAGAAAAGGCACACAATATGGTGTGGCTCCTGGTCGCAGGAATGTGTCGGTGACGTTCAACGGACAGGTAGTTTATCAGAAACAGCTGTTCCTTTCAGCCCAACAAACTAAAATCATCACGCTGCCATGAAGAAGTTGCTGTTCCTAGGTGTCTGCATGATGGCACTGGCCTCGTGTCAGACCCAACAAACGTTGTATTCCTGGTATGACTCCGAGGATGCAACCTATACCTATACCAAGCGTGGCACAGAGGAGACGCTGGCCAAGGCCATGGTGCAGTATGAGAAAGTGCTGAAGAGTCAGAAGGGGCTGCGCAAAGCGGTTCCGCCAGGCGTCAATGCAGAATATGGCTATTTGCTATGCAAGGCAGGTAAAAAGGAGGAGGGACTGACGCTGCTGCGTGCAGAGATGAAGGCCTATCCAGAGTCGGAAGCGTTTATTTCAAGAATCATTAAGCAGTTGGAGAAATGAAGAAGTATATGTTTTTTGGCTTGATGATGCTATTGATATCGTCATGCGCTCAGAAGGAACTCATCACACGTGATGCGCAGTATCCTAAGATGTATGAGGAACGGCCTCTGACCATTGCCGTGATGCCTCCCATCAATCAGACCAACCACGTAGAGGCTAAGGATTATTTCTACACCACGCTCTATACGCCTCTATGCGAGAAAGGCTACTATGTCTATTCACCCATGATGACGATGGAGATGTTTCAGGCAGAGAGTGCCTATGATGCAGAGATGTTCCTGGAGGGTGACCTCTCGCAGTTCCGTAATGTGCTGGGTGCCGATGCAGCCATGTTCACGATTATCAAGTCGTGGAACAGAAACAAGGTGGCTGGCAGTCTGACAGCCGGTGTGGAGTATATCCTGCGCTCTACGAAGACCGGCGAGACGCTGTATCATCGTGAGGGCCTGATAAGTCTGGATACCAGCGTGAACAGCAATAATGGTGGTCTGCTGGGTGCCTTGGTTGATCTAGCTGCAACTGCTATTACGACATCGGCCACCGACAAGGTGGAAGCCGGACGGCGATGCACGCGCTTTGTGCTGAGCGATATGCCGGAAGGTAAATATGGCTTGAACTATGATAAAGACCAGAAGATGGCGGCGGGTTCAAGCTATGTGCAAGCAGTAGTGAGATAACACGAAAGAAGGCTAACCACTCCGGTTAGCCTTCTTTCGTTTATTTATATATCAAAGTGGTGATTCTGTCTTCTTCAAAAAGTTGCTTTGCGACTTTTTGAAGATCATCGCTGGTGAGCGCGTCGATGTGACGCATGATGTCGGTGAGGTCGCGCTCCTTACCCGTGTGCAGGAAGTTCTTGGCAAAGTCGAGCGCAAACTGTTCGCGGCTGTCGCTGGCAATGGCCAGCTGGCCCTGCAGCTGTCGTTTGGCGGCGGTCAGTTGCGTGGTCGAGAGCGGTTTCTGCATCAGCTTGTCTAGTTCGCGGCGCACCAGTCGCAAGCAGCGCTTTACGTCGGCTGGATCGCACCCGAAATACACCGACCACATGCCCGTGTCGCTATAGCTCACCATCGAGCTATCCACGCTATACACCAGTCCGTTGCGCTCGCGCAGCGCGATGTTCAGTCGCGAGTTGAGGCCCGGTCCGCCCAGTATGTTGTTCAGCAGGTAGAGCGCCCAGCGCCGAGGGTCGCTGCCGGCAAAGGCGCGTGTGCCCAGCATCACGTGGGCCTGATGGGTGCCGCGATGGCGAACGAGTAACCTCTCGTCCGTCTTTTCCTTCAGGGGCGTGGCTGTGTGCCCAGCGGGCTGAACCGCCTGCTCGCCCTTTCCCTTGATCGACTTGTTGAGCGTGGTGGCGATGGTCTTCTTGTCGATGTCGCCACTGAGGAAGAACACGCAGTTCTCAGGGCGATAGTAGCGACTGGTGAAGCGGTGGGCATCGTCGCTGGTGTAGCTGCGCACCTGTTCGCTGGTGCCCAGGATGTTGTGGCCCAAGGGGTGCCCCTCGAACAGTATGTTCTCGAACTCGTCGTAGATCAGTTCGGCAGGCGTATCCTCATAGCTGTCGATCTCGTCGCACACCACCTCGCGTTCCTTCTCCACCTCAGCCTGAGGGTAGGTGCTGTCGAACACGATGTCGCAGAGCACGCCGATGGCTTTCTTGGCATGCTTAGCCTGAATGGCACAGTAGAACACCGTGTCCTCCTTGTTGGTGAAGGCATTCAGTTCGCCTCCCAGTCCTTCGATGGCGTTGATGATCTGTACGGCCGACATCTTCTGTGTGCCCTTGAACGAGAGGTGCTCGCAGAAGTGGGCCAGTCCCTCCTCGCCAGGCAGTTCGTGGCGTGTGCCCGCCTTGACGGCGATGCCGCAATACACCACCTGCGAGTCGGATGGCAGGTGGATGACGCGAAGGCCGTTGTCGAGTGTAAAAGTGTTGTATTTCGTCATTTGAAGTGCAAAGGTATGAAAAAAAGCGCATACCGCAAAAGATATGCTCGAGGTTTGTTTTTCAAAGAAACGAATGATTTTTGTTTTTTTTCGCAATTAATTCTTTGAGATGATAATTATTGCTTATCTTTGCAACGGACTTTAAATGATATGATAAATGCAAAAGGTTATTGGTATAGGCGAGACGGTTCTCGACATCATCTTTAAAAACGAACAGCCGATAGGTGCTGTGCCGGGTGGTTCCACGTTCAACTGTCTGATATCGCTAGGGCGTTCGGGCGTGAAAGCCTCGCTGGTCAGTGAGACCGGCAACGACCACGTAGGGCGCAGAATTATCGATTTCATCGAGAAAAATGGTGTTGATGCCTCGTGTGTCTATGTCTATCCCGATTCCAAGTCGCCTGTATCGCTGGCCTTCCTCAACGAGAAGAACGATGCAGACTATATCTTCTACAAAGATCATGTCAACGACCGATTGGAGTTCTCCTATCCCGACATTCAGAAAGACGACATCGTGGTGTTTGGCTCTTACTTCGCCGTGAACCCCGTGATACGTCCGCAGGTGCAGGCCTTTTTGGAGTATGCGCGCAACCGTGGTGCCATCCTCTATTATGATGTGAACTTCCGTTCGTCGCACAAAAACGAGGTGATGAAGCTGACGCCCAACATCCTGGAGAACCTGGAGATGGCCGACATTGTGCGTGGCTCTAGCGAAGACTTCGAGGTGATGTTCCACAAGACCGATCCCGATGCCATCTATCGTTCGCAGATAGCCTTCTACACGAAGAAGTTCATCTATACCAGTGGTGCCGGACCCGTGGAACTGCGTGCCGACGATAACTTCGCCAAGCAGTATGCCGTGGATCACAACAACAAGGTGGTGAGCACCATCGGTGCGGGTGATAACTTCAATGCAGGCTTCGTGTTTGGCATGATCAAAAACCACATCACACGCGAAAACATCGAGCGCGGACTCACCGAACAGCAGTGGGACAACGTCATCAGCTATGCCATGCAGTTCTCGGCCAACGTCTGTCAGAGTGTAGATAACTCGGTGGATGAGGGCTTCGGCAGCGCCATGGCTGCCCAGTTAGCCGAGTAGGCGCTGGACGTCGTCGAGCGTTGACGCCACGCGGATGAGCTGGTGCCAGTCGCCGCGAATCACACCTTTCTCGCTCAGGTCGTCGAGACAGGCTATGAGCGAATCCCAAAAACCTTTCATGTTCCACAGGATCAGTGGCTTCTGGTGGTATTGCAGTGTGGCTGCTGCTGCCGTGGTGAACAGCTCGTCGAGGGTGCCAATGCCGCCAGGCAGCACGATAAACGCATCACTCTGCAGCATCATCAGGTCCTTGCGGTCGGTCAGGTTCTCGGTGGGAATGTGCACATCGAGGTAGGGGCTGAGGCGTCCCATCTCCTCAATGCGACGCGGCACCACACCAATGACCTGTGCACCGGCCTCTTTCGCCGCCTTGCTCACGCTGTGCATGAGTCCGGCATCGTGGCCGCCGAACACGATGGAATGGCCGTTTTCTGCGGCCCAACGGCCCAGTTCCTCGCTCATGGCGAAGAAGTCGGGGTCTATCTGCTGATTAGCAGAACAATAAATGCATAGTTTCATGACTGCAAAGATAGTAAATAAAATGAATAATGAGAATTGAAAAATAAGAATTAAACACAGATTATTGAAAATTAATGCGTAACTTTGCGCAGACAAATATTATTATATGAAGACATTTGAAGAATTAGGTGTGAGCGTAGAGATACGCCGAGCCATCGAAGAAATGGGATTTGTACAGCCCATGCCTGTACAGGAGGCAGTCATTCCTACACTGTTGGAGAGTAGGCAAGACACCATTGCATTGGCACAAACTGGTACAGGAAAAACAGCATCGTTTGGTATTCCATTGTTGATGAGAATAGATTTAAGCAGTCGCGACACGCAAGCACTCGTGTTGAGTCCTACGCGTGAGCTCTGTCTGCAGATTGCCGACGACCTGCGCGACTTTTCTAAATATATGGACGGCGTACACGTGGAGGCCGTCTATGGCGGCGCTGCCATCGAACAGCAGATTCGTGCGCTGAAGAAGGGTGCACAGATCATTGTAGCTACGCCGGGCCGACTGATAGACCTGAAAAACCGTGGATATGTACATCTGGAGAACGTGCGCAACATCGTGCTCGACGAGGCCGACGAGATGTTGAACATGGGATTCACCGACAGTATTGAGGAGATCTTCGAGGCGCTGCCCGAGGATCATAACACGCTGATGTTCTCGGCCACGATGAGTCGCGATGTGGAGCGCGTGGCCAAGCGCTACCTGAAGGACCACCAGGAGATTGTGGTGGGCTCGCGCAATGAGGGTGCCGAGAGCGTGAACCACATCTACTATATGGTGCAGGCCAAGGATAAGTATCTGGCACTGAAACGTATTGTGGACTACTATCCGAAGATTTTTGCCATCATCTTCTGCAGAACGAAACTGGAGACGCAGGAGGTGGCCGACAAACTGATACGCGACGGCTATAATGCCGAGTCGCTGCATGGCGACCTGTCTCAGCAGCAGCGCGACCTGACGATGCAGAAGTTCCGTCAGCACCTCACGCAGTTGCTCGTGGCCACCGATGTGGCTGCCCGCGGACTGGACGTCGATGACCTGACGCACGTCATCAACTTCGGACTGCCTGACGATATTGAAAACTACACACACCGCTCGGGTCGTACGGGTCGTGCCGGTAAGAAGGGCACCAGCATCTCTATCGTTCACTCGAAAGAGAAGTTCAAGATCCGTAACATCGAGAAGGTGATAGGCAAGAGCTTCGTGGAGACACCGATTCCTTCGGCCGAGGAGATCTGCAAGAAGCAACTCTATAAGGTGATGGACCAGATCGTGAAGACAGACGTGAATGACGATGAAATCGCGCCTTTCATGCAGGACATCAGTCGCTACTTCGAGTTCATCGACAAGGAAGAGATTATCAAGAAGATCGTGTCGCTGGAGTTTGGCAAGTTCCTGGCTTACTATGCCGACGCCCCCGAGATTGAGGCGCCCACGAAGGAGAAGGAACGTCGCCCGCAGAGCGACCGCGAGAAGCGCAACAATAAGCCTGAGAAGGGCTTCAAGCGACTGTTTATCAACCTGGGCAAGAAGGACGGTTTCTTCCCCGGCGTGCTGATGCAGACGTTGAACCGCTATGTGGGCGGCCGTCAGGCCGTGGGACATATCGACCTGCTGGACACCATCTCTTACTTTGAGGTGCCCGAGAAGGACGCCCGCAAGGTGATGACCCAGCTCACGGGCATTCGCTATAAAGGGCGCACCGTGCGCTGCAATGCCGAGGACGACAAGGCCGGCGCACAGAGCCACCAGGCCGAGCACGGCCGTCGCACTCAGCGAGGCAGAGAGGAAGGGCAGGGTAGTCAGCGCCCCCAGCGCCAGTATAAAAAGGAAGATTGGCGCTCGCTGATGCAGAACACCCCTCGTGTGGATTTCAAGGGCGAGGAGCCCGACTTCAGCGAAGAGGGCTGGGCTCGCCGCAAACCTAGAAAGAAATAGGTCGAAAAAGCACCTGTGACGATAGAAATAAAAGGAAAGAACGGGTTTTTAATTCATCCGATGAATTAAAAACCCGTTCCTACTTTATGCCTTTTCGCCTTCAGCAGAGTGCAGACCTGCTGACTGGTGCTCACTGCGTGATGACCGTGCCGTGCTGTCCATCGATGGCTGTGGCCTTGGTAATGATAACGCGCTCTACGCCAGCATCGATGGCCGAGAGCGCATTTTCTATCTTGGGCAGCATGCCACCGCTGATGGTGCCGTCGGCCTTATAAGTCTCGAAGTCGGCATGGGTGATGTTGCTGATGACCGACTGGTCGTCGTCGGGATTGCGGAGCACGCCGGGTTTCTCGAAAGCAAAGATTAGGGTCACGTCGAAACCGGCGGTAGCCATGGCCTTGGCGGTCTCGGAAGCCATCGTGTCGGCATTGGTGTTGAGCATGTGGCCCTGGCCGTCGTGGGTCAGTGGGGCAATGACAGGGATGATGCCTGCCTCGATGAAATGGGCTATCTTCTGGCCGTTGGCCGCTTTGACATCGCCCACAAAACCATAGTCAATGCCGTTTTTCAAGGGGCGCTTGGCCGACAGGAGGATATTGCCGTCGGCACCGGTCAGACCTAAGGCGTCGGCACCTAGTGTCTGCAGGCGTGCCACGATGTTCTTGTTGACCAGTCCGCCATAGACCATGGTCACCACCTCCAGCATGTCGGCATCGGTGATGCGGCGTCCGTCCACCATCTTGGTCTCGATGCCCAATCGTTCGGCTATCTTTGTGGCCTTGCGACCACCACCATGCACCAGGATCTTGGGACCCTGGATGGCCGTGAAATCATGTAAAAGCTGCGACAGTTGTGCCTCGTCTTCAACCACGGCACCGCCCACTTTCACGATAGTAATCTGTTGTTTCATAACTAAAAATAACTACATTTTGTCGTAATTTCGTGCAAAAGTACAAAAAATAATTCGATACTCCAAATTTAATTTTCGTACCAAAAGTTTGGTATTTCTAAAAAAAAACTTTCAAATTGTAATTTATACACCAAAATAATTTGTATCTTTGCATCCGACATAAACGCAAGATAGGTATATGAATAAAGGTCTACGTAGCAAATCTCTTTTATTACTAGTGTTTTTAGAGGCCCTCTGCGGGTCATTGTATGCCCAGGATGATAAACCAGCTTCTATTCCTATGCAGTCTGTGCAACCATCAGTGCAGGCGATGGACGCTAAAGGTAATATCGTGCTGAAAGGTGTTATTATCGACGATCAGGGTGAACCACTGCAAGGCGCCAACGTGTACGTGCGTGAAATAAAAGGTGGTGCGGTGGCCGACGAGAAAGGTCGTTTCACGCTGACCGTGCCCAAGGGTACTGCCATCACGGTGGACTACTCATACGTGGGCATGGTGACGCAGACGAAGAAGTATGACGGTAAGCGCCCCTACAGCAACCTGCAGATTGTGCTGCACGAGGACAACCGCCTTAACGAGGTTGTGGTGACGGGTCTGTTCGACCATAAGTCATCTACGTTTACGGGTTCGGCCTCGTCTTTCACCCGCGATGAACTGAAGCAGGTAACCAGTGCCAACGTGCTGAAGGCCGTCCAGGCGCTCGATCCAGCCTTTGTGGTGGATATGAACAGCATCAACGGTTCGAACCCTAACTTCATGAGCGACATCACGCTGCGTGGTAATGCTTCGTTTGGCGGCCTGCAGGGCGACTATAGTGGTAACCCCAACGCACCGCTGTTTATCCTCGATGGTTTTGAAGCTTCGCAGCAGCAGATCTTCGACCTCGACATCAACCGCATCAAGTCGGTGACCATCCTGAAGGACGGTGCCGCCAAGGCTATCTATGGTTCGAAGGCCAGCAATGGCGTGGTGGTTGTGGAGACCGTACAGCCAGAGGCCGGCAAGCTGCGTATCACCTATACGGGCGACCTGAGCATTGAGGCGCCCGACCTCACATCCTATAACCTTTGTAACTCGGTCGAGAAGCTGGCGGTGGAGAAGAAAGCGGGTCGCTATACGGCCTCTTCGCCCTACTTCCAGTCGCAACTGGACGAACAGTACAACGAACTGGTGGCCAGCGTAGCCAAAGGCATTGACACCTACTGGCTGTCGCAGCCGCTGCGCACCGGTGTAGGCCAGAAGCATACAGCCTATCTGGAGGGTGGCACACAGGAGATGCGCTACTCGGCCAGTGTGATGTATAACAACATCGCCGGTGTGATGAAGAAATCGGGCAGAAGCACCGTGTCGGGCAATATCAACCTGTCGTACCGCCACAAGGAGTGGATGTTCCGCAACTCGCTGACGGTGACGGGCAACCGTGCCGACGATAGTCCTTACGGCAGTTTCTCTGACTATGTAGGTCTGAACCCTTACTTCCGTCCCTACGATGACAACGGCAACTTGCTGAAGGTGCTGGGCAGCTATACCTCGCCCGGTAGCAACGGTAGTACGCAGACATACTACAACCCGCTGTATAATGCTTCGATAGGTACTAAGAACTTCTCTAACTATACTGAGGTATCGGAGAACTTCTACTTGGAATATCGCCCTACCGACGACCTGCGCTTCACCGCTCGTCTGGGCTATACGCACCAGAACAACAAGCGTGAGGACTTCTATCCCGGCGATCACACCCGCTTCACCACATGGACGGGCGACCGCTACTTCCAGCGCGGTAGCTATGCCATCACCAACGGCGAGAGCAACAGTATCTCTGTCGATGTGACAGGACACTACACCCACCGCTGGGGCAAGCACATGCTGCTGAGCAACGCGGCCTACTCGCTGCAGTCGTCACAGTCGTCTTCGGAAGGTATGACGGCATGGGGCTTCCTGAACAACCATGTGGACCACATCACCTTTGCCAAGCAATATGCCGAGGGTGGCGTACCTTCGGGTGCGGAGACCACCACACGCTCGCTGGGACTGACGGGTGCCGCCAACTACTCGTATGACGAGCGCTACCTGCTGGATGCCAGTCTGCGTCTGAACGGTTCTTCGGTATTTGGCCGCAACAACCGTTGGGGTACGTTCTGGAGCCTGGGTGCGGGATGGAACCTGCACAAGGAGAAATTCATGGAAGATGTGAAGTGGTTGACCCTGTGCAAACTGCGCGTCACCTACGGCTTGACCGGTAACCAGAACTTCTCGCCCTATCAGTCGAAAGCTACGTATAAGTTCTATGATGCCATCGTCTATGACAACATCTCGGGTGCCTACCTGATGGCGATGCCCAACGAGAATCTGAAATGGCAGCAGACGGGTGACTTCACCGTGGGTCTAGACCTGGGCATTGCCAGCAAACTGAACCTGCGCTTCGACTACTACGACAGTAAGACGCGCGATGCACTCATCGCCATGTCTATACCTACCTCTACAGGTTTCAGCTCTTACATGGAGAACCTGGGTAACGTGGTGAACCGCGGTGTGGAGGCTACAGCCAACTGGCGCCTGTACCAGAAGGAACAGTCGTTCCTGAGCGTGACGGGAAGTGTGGCCCATAATATTAATAAGGTGACGAAGATCAGTGATGCGCTGCGCTCGTTCAATCGTGAACAGGATGCCGAGAAGACCAGTTCGCCCATCATTCGCTATGAGGAGGGACAGTCTATGACGGCTATCTGGGCCGTGCGCTCGCTGGGCATCGACCCCGCAACAGGTCGTGAGTTGTTCCAGAAGAAGGATGGCACCTCGACCTACGACTACACTACCGACGACTATATCGTGGCTGGCGACAGCAACCCCAAGGTGCACGGCACATTCGGTGTGAATGGTGAGTATCGTGGCATCGGTGGCAGCCTGCTGTTCACCTATCAGTTGGGTGGCGACTACTACAACCAGACACTGGTGGACCGCGTGGAGAACGTGAACGTGGCCAACAACGTGGACAAGCGTGTGTTCAGCGACACATGGACTGCACCTGGCGATGTGGCACTCTATAAGCGCATCTCGAGCACACCCACCACCACCTATGCTTCTACTCGTTTTGTGCAGCGCAACAATATGCTCGACCTGACGACCGTATCACTCTACTATGACTTTAAGTACTGGTCGTGGTTGCATCGCGCCAAACTGGAGCGCCTGCGTCTGACATGCTATGTGAACGATGTGTTCCACCTGTCTTCGGTGAAGGCTGAGCGTGGTCTGGCTTACCCCTATGCCCGCACATTCTCGTTCTCACTGACAGCAACATTTTAAAAAATAACAGGAAAAGAAGATGAAAAAGATACAGAAAGATTTGCTGAAGATTGTGATGGGCGCCGTGCTGATGCCCGTTGTCAGTGCCTGTAACGACTGGCTCGACGTACAGCCTCGTTCGCAGGTGGAGGATACCGAGCTGTTTGAGACCGAGAGTGGCTATAAGGAAGCCCTGGCAGGTGTGTACTCGTCGATGGTGTCGGCAAGTACCTATAGCAAGGAACTGACCTATGGCTTTATCGGTGTGCTGGGACAGGAGTGGGACTTCTATTATGCTTCGCAGTATGACGATGCAGCTGCCTACAACTATGATGCCTCGGTGCCTACGGGCTATCTGCGTGGTATCTGGGGCACAAACTATAGCGGTATTGCCAATGCCAACAACCTGTTGGCGCACATCGATGGCGACCGTCGCCTGTTCTCGCAAGATAACTATGGCGTGATCAAGGGTGAGGCGCTGGCACTGCGTGCCTTCCTGCACTTCGACCTGCTGCGCTGTTTCGGCGTGAGCTTCGAGGTGAACCCCGAGCAGTTGTCTATCCCTTACTGCAAGTCCTTGAGCTACCGCGTGTTCCCACAGTTGTCTGTACGCGAGGTGACCGACTCGATCCTCAGCGACCTGGCTGCAGCCGAACAGCTGTTGGAGACCAGCGACCCCATCGTGACTGGACGTGAGATCAGCGAGGTGACGGACAATGGCTATCTGCAAAACCGCCAGTTGCACCTCAACTATTATGCCGTGAAAGCCCTGCAGGCACGTGTCTATATGTGGCGCGGTGACTATGAGGAGGCTGGAAAGGCTGCCGATGTGGTGATCGAGTCGGAGAAGTTCCCATGGGCTAAGGTGGGCAGCATGCAGACGGGTACCGACCGTTGTCTGGCCGACGAGCTGCTGTTTGCACTCAACAACCTGACGATGACTGCCGATGTGGCCGACAACTACTTCTCGGACGATTCGCCCTATAGCTTTGCCGTGACACGCGAGCGACTGCTGGACTACTTTAACAACGCAACACAAGACTACCGATATACATTCCTGTTTAAAAATGGTACTGCTACGCATGCGGCCAATCGCTATCTGAGAAAGTATGATGAGCCCAGCAACAACAGCAACTACTATCGTTTTAAGATGCCACTGATGCGTGTGGGCGAGATGTACCTCATCAAGAGTGAGGTGGCCTATCGCCAGGGCGACACGGATCAGGCCCGCAAGGTGCTGAACACTCTGCGCAAGGCGCGCAACCTGACGTCACTGAACAAGTTGCCTGCCGACTACTACCAAGAGCTGGTGTATGCCTATCGTCGCGAACTGCTGGGCGAGGGACAGCTGTTCTTCCTCTACAAGCGACTGAACCGTCCCACCATTCTCTACTCACCAGTGGATGCGATTGCCGAGAAGGTCTATACCTTCCCATTGCCGCTGACCGAGACAGAGGTGGCAGAACGTGAACCTAACCGATAATGATGGATGTAAAGATGAGAAGGAAAATGAAAAAGATCATATTGTTGGCATGCTGGTGCTTGGCACTGGTGGCGTGTGAAAAAGAGGAGGTTTCTACTTTCAATACCCATTATACGGCACTGAACATCTGGGTGGGTTCTCAGGCTGGCGCCGTGTATGAGTCGGTGGACCACAACTTCTCGTATGTTTACGAAGAGGGCGACGTGACCTTTTATGCACAGTTGAGCGGCATGCCTGCCGACCACGACCGCACATTCCATCTGGAGGCTTTCGGTGGTGACTCGGCGCAGGTTATCAACGCTATACGACTGGAGGACTATGTGATTCCTGCTGGTGCAGTAAGCGGTGTTTATCAGGTACACTTCAACACGCAGAAGCTGTCGGATCCCAATCTCTTCACCACGGAGGATGGTATCATCTACTTCCGTGTGGTGCCTAATGATGAGTTTGCCTTGGGTACCGAGGGCCATCAGCAGTTTGCGGTGGTACTGAAGAACTACCTGGCTAAGCCATCCAACTGGGAGGTGGCCAACTACCCACAGATGCCCCTGGATTATTACTTCGGCGCTTATAGCCGCGTGAAGTATCAGTTCATGATTGAACACTTGGGCATGAAGGACTTCCAGGTGAACTACAATGCACAGACGTCGTACGACGAGGAGACCAACGTGGTTTCTAACTCGTATGCAATCTATCTGGTACAGGTGATGCAGCGTGCGCTGGCCGACTATAATGCTGAGCATAGTGAGCCCCTGGTTGATGAGTTTGGACTTCCAATAACCTTTTAATTGACTTTGAATGATGAAGAGATATTTTTCTATAGTTCTCGGCGGGCTGACAGCCATGCTGTCGCTCGTAGGTTGTTATGAGGATAAAGGTAACTATGATTATCGTGAACTGGACGTGGTGAGCATCGATACCGTGGAAACGGGCATCCAGTCGGCCTACTCGCTGATGCGCTTCGACCATCTGCGCCTGGCACCGAAGGTCTATTTCAATGGTGAACTAGTGGACGATAACCAGGAGGTGCCCTTGGACTACCAGTGGACCATCTTCAGCAGCGTGAGTGGCTCTGGCGCTAACAGCGTGATTGACACCATTGGTAATCAGCGCGTGCTGGATACAGTGATCAGTCGTACGGCTGGCAGCTATCTGGTGCAGCTCGTGGCTAAGAACCGTCATACGGGTGTATGCCAGTTCTTCCGCGTCCCTGTGTCGGTGAGCGAGGTGCTGGATGGCGGATGGATGGTGTTCTACGAGCGTGCCGATCAGCCGGGCACATCAGACCTTGCGCTGATACATAACCCCTGGACGAAGAATAATGTGACCTATGACAGAATCTATACGAACCTCTACGAGACAACCAACGGTGAACTGTTGGAGGGTAAACCCGTGCGCTGTCTTGACATCGCCGTGTCAATGGCTGCCGGCAATAACTACGTTGGCCTCTGTACCGACCGTACGTTGGTGGGCGTCAGCGAGAATGCCATAGAGAAAGCACTGCAGTTCAAGGACTTTTTCCACGAGGCACCAGCCACCGAGGCGCCCATTTGGTATGGCGAACATGGCTCTGGCGTGATGTCTGGTCAGAGTTCTGAGGTGCTGATCAATAATAATCAGGTCTATACGAATACCTACGTGTTTAGCGCTGCCGAGGGTCGTACCACCCGTTTCGGCGTGGCTAAGTTTGGCGAAGAGGTAGGTCAGTTGGCCGCATGGAACGCAGAGATTCCCAGCACGCTGAACTATGGCGTCATCGTTTACGACCAGACCTATCACCGCTTCCGCTATGCCCCCTTTAACGGTGCACGTCTGGAGAAGTTTGGCGAGCAGGATATGGAGCAGGCTGCTTTCGATGTGAACAACACCGGCATGGAACTGCTGTTGGCAGACTGGGGACGCGGTTCCAGTCAGGGTAACGGATTGCTGCCCTACGACTACCTGCTGATGGGTAAAGGTGATCAACGCTACCTAGCCGTGGCCAACTTCTCAACTTCGTCACCCGAAGATACAGAGATAGGCGTAGGCCTCTATCCGCTCAATAGTCTTTGCCCCAACATCACTGCAGCCACCACGTTTGCTGCCAGTCATGTGGGTAGCTTCGTGTACTACGGTGCCGGTCAGTCGGTCTATACGCTGGCCTACGACAGCGGTCTGCCTGCTACCGAGGCATGGACGGCGCCCTCTGCCGACGAGGAGGTGACTTGTGTGCGCATCATGAAGTACTATCATGGCACCATCTACGGACTGGGTCGTGTGCCCCAGTCAGACAATCTGGTGCATATCGCCACCTGGAACGACAAGACCAAGGAGGGCCATGTGTATCAGTACCTGATTAATCCTGCCAGTGGTATCTTGGAGACCGACAGTCACTATGAGTATGTGGTGCCTGGACGTGTGAAGGATATGGCATGGAAATTCACATTGCAATAATATCAAAAACTAATAAAAGGAATAAAATGATGAAAAAACTGACACTGCTGATGATGATGTTCCTGACAGCTGGTGCTGTCATGGCTCAGGGTATTGCTTTCGAGCCTGATGGAACAACACTGGAACAGGCCTCTGCTAAGGCTAAGGCCGAGAACAAACTGATCTTCCTGGATGCGTTTACAACCTGGTGCGGTCCTTGTAAGATGATGGCTCGCACGGTGTTCCCACAGGAACAGGTGGGCGCTGCCATGAACCCCAAATTCGTGAGCGTCAAGATAGATATGGAGAGCCCCTATGGTGCACCTCTGGCTAAGAAACTGCAGATTACGGCCTTCCCAACGTTTGTAATCTTCAATGCTGACGCGCAGGAAATAGGTCGCTTTATGGGCGGCAGCTCTGCCGAGGAGTTTCTGAAGCGCGTAGAGGAAAAGAGCAAGGACAATGCTTCTGCCGACCTGCAGGCTCGCTGGAAGGCTGGCGATCGCGATCCTCAGTTCTTGTTCCAGTACCTGAAGTCGCTGTCGGCTACCTACAAGATGCAGGAGGCTGGCGAGGTGGCTGAGGCTATCCTGGACGGTAAGGAGGAGACTTTTGCTGCTGATAGCACACTGCGTTCTATCTTTATCCGTAATATCCAGAATCCCTTCGCTAAATCTTTCGTTTATACAGCCAAGAACCCCGAGGTGCTGGCAGCATACATCGGACGTGGCAATGTGGATGCCAAGATCGCTTCGGTGTTTACCAACTACCAGCGTGACCTGCTGGTAGAGACAGCTGATTCTGTCTATCTGAACCAGGAGGTGTACGACCGTTTTGCTGCTCTCCTGAAAGAACTGAATGTGAAGGGTGGCAACCAGTATCTTTATGGTGCACAGATCCAGGCAGCTGAAAAGCAGAAGAACTGGCAGGCATACCTGAAGTATATCCAGGCATACCTGGCCGATCCCACACTGGATGCCGGCGATATGCAGTTGGCACGCTGGGCTCGTCCGTTCTCTTCTCCCGCAGCCGATGCTGAGTTGAAGGCCACCTTCAGATCTATCCTCGTGCAGCGCATCGAAGACATCAAGGCCGGTAAGCGTCAGGCTTCGCGCCAGGTGGGCAACATGCGTCTGTCTCGTCCCACCGACGAACTGCTGCAGATGATCGTCAATGCCTTCGATGGCAAGATGCCCAACCAGCAGAAATAAGCTCAATAACGAATCACGCGTGAAAACTAAATAGATTGTATTATTTTTAAAAAGAGAAAGTGTATGAAGAAGATTTTACTAGCACTTGTGGCACTTGTAGCCACCACAGCATCATTGAATGCACAGAAGAAAGTTATCACTGAGACAGCAGTGTCATCAGCTGATGCTTCAGTAGTGATTACTCATCGTTTCTACAATGAGCAGGGTAACGTGATTTACAAACTGATTGAAGGCGTTTCTGAGTCAACCTATTCTTACAACGATCTGAATCAGTTGACTACGGAGGAGTACAACGTGTTTAATAACTACAACGCTGGTCGCACCTACGTGTATAACTATACGGAAGGACAGCTTGTGTCACGTGAGGAGAAGGCTGGCGAGCGTGTGCTGAGCACTGTTAAATATGATGAATACGGAAATCCCAGTGGTACTCTTTCTGCCAATGGCCTGGAAATTCCTCAGCAGAATACCTATGATGATGACCACAACCTGTTGAAGAGTGAGATTAAACATCCCATTGCAGGTATCGTTATGAGCACCACAGCCTATACATATAGTGACGGTGTGCTGGTGAAGAAAGAGACCTCAAATTCAGCAGGTGTCGTCACAGAAACAGTCACCTACACCTACGAGAACGGCCAACTGGCAAAGACGACAGCAAGTGCTGGTGACGATGGCACCGTAGAGACTGTCTTCAATTATGGTGATATTGATGCCTACTACGCACCTCAGAACGTACAGGCTTTTGCCAACCAGGGCAACACCGTGACGCTTTCATGGAGCGGTAGTGCTGATGCAGTGGTGTTCAATGGCCAGTACATTGAGGTAGAGGGCACATCTTACACCACCGACGTGCTGCAGGATGGCACCTATACCTTCTATGTTTCTAACCAGGGTAATGCCGTTGTAGTTCCCGAGGTGACTGTCTTCGACAACTCAAAGGTTGGTGTTTTCGACGTAGCACAGAATGGCGATGTGAAGGTACAGACCGTGGTTAGCGTAGATGACCAGGAACAGGAGAAGCGTACCACCACCTATTATATCCCCGTTAAGTGGTCTATAGATGAGGATGCTAGGCCCATTGGTTATCGTATCTACTACAACGACAACTATTATGTTGACGTAGAAGATGGCACCATCACTGAATATATAATTCCTGCTACCAACGTGACCATCTGGAATGGTGGAGTGGTAACACTGCCCTTCAAGGTAACTGTACAGGCTGTTTACGCTACTGGTGTGGCTGAGCCCGACAATGTTCTTGAGTTGGATACCGATGCCATCCTCGCTATCGAACCAGAGGTGGTTAACGGTATCAGCTCTGTAAATGCTTCTCAGTTCAAGGCTTCTGGCGTTTACAACCTGAATGGTGTACGCGTAGCCAGCAGCGTTAAGGGCTTGCGCAATGGCCTCTACATCGTACGTCAGGGCAACAAGTCAACCAAGGTGATTGTGCGCTAACGCAATGAAGAGAATTGCTCTTATAGCACTTTTAGCTTCATGTCTCTTCACGGTGGCTCAGGGGCGTGGCCTCGTCTTGCAACTGACGGGCGGTGTCAAGGCTTTCTATCCCTTGGCAACCAGTGATGCCGCTGTCACCCTGAAGATGACGAATGAAGGCTTTCAGGTGGAAGCCGCGCAATATGCTTTCACTCAGATTGAAAAGTTTTATATCTCAGAGACCGATGAAGAGGTCTCTGAGATTAAATCTTTTTCTGCCCAGCAGGCTGATATCGTTCAGCAGGGTGGGGTGCTTTATGTGATAGGCAATACAGGTCCTCTGCGTGTCTTCGCTCTCGACGGCAAGGAAATGACCCACCGTGGTCGCCATCTTGTTCAGACCCTGGGCGGCAGCACCGCTGTTAACATCCAGTGGTTGCCTGCAGGCACCTATATTCTTCAGGCAGGACAACAGAAAGTCAAGTTTACGAAACGATAATGAATCCACTGCTCATGAAAAATATAGAATTACGATGCTTGGCTTTCCTCTGCCTTCTTTCCACGCTGACCATCCAGGCTCAGCACACCATCTATGGCGTTAAGCGAAGTGGCGCTTTCGTACAGAACAAGCAGAAGTTTGTTTTGAACGAGGGCGATGCCCTGGAGTTCCAGAACATGCGCTATTATACGGTGGACAAGGAAGGCGCTCGCCAAGGTTATCTCTATACCACAGCCGACACCTTCTACGTGGAAGACCCCGGCATTGGCGTCTATCGTCCCAACTACCTCCGCAACAACAATTTCGATGATGAGAAGAGTCAGTACTGCTGGAGCCGCTCTAAGCAGTCAGATCACTTTGTAGTATTCTGGGAACCCGAGTTCGGTAGTGATCCTACCCAGGCGCCCGAACCCTATACCTTCAGTCCAGACGACTTGTTGGAGCGTGCCGAAAAGGCCTTTGCGGTATATACCACGCAGCTCGGTTTCTCAAAGCTTGGCAACTCAAAGACCTTAGACAGTAATAAGATCATCATGCTGGTGCACTATACCGACGTGTGGCGTGCCACCGGATCGGGCGTTGACAACCGCGTAGGTACACTCGATGTCAACCCCGCAGCCGCCAACACAGCTATCACCACGGCCCATGAGATTGGACACACCTTCCAGTATATCGTGGGTTGCGACGAAGGCACACAGCACGGCTGGCGCTATGGTTTCGGTCCCAATGCCTCTGGCGGTTGTGGCTGGTGGGAGAGTTGTGCCCAGTGGCAGGCCTTCAAGGTCTATCCCGAGCAGCAGTTCACCTCTACCTGGGCCAATCCCTGGAAGTATGCTCACCTCAACCTTCTGCACGAGGAGTGGCGCTATTTTAACTTCTTCGTACAGGATTATTGGTGCGAACTGCATGGTGTCGACTTCATTGGTCGTTTGTGGAAGGAATCTACCTATCCTGAAGACCCTGTCGAAACCTATCAGCGCATGAACAACGCCTCACAGGCCGACTTCTGTCGCGATATGTATAACTATGCCACCCGCGCCATTACGTGGGATATAGAGGCCCTCCGCACCGCTGGTCGCCGCTATACCGACCGCTTCGAGACCTCGCTTCACAACGCAGGCGACGGTTGGTGGCAGGTCGATTCAGCCCAGTGTCCGCAGAACTATGGCTTCAACGTCATCCGTTTGCGTGTCCCCGCGGCCGGTACTGTGGTCAAGGCTTCGTTCAAAGGCATTGCCGGTGCCAAGGGCTATCGTGCCTATCAGGTCGATAAAGCCGGCTGGCGCTATGGCTTTGTGGCGCTGCAGAGCGATGGAACCCGCGTCTATGGTGATATGTATGCCGACGCAGAGGGAACGGCCGAGATGACCATTCCTGCCGAGACCACCAATCTGTGGTTTGTGGTCAGTGGCGCTCCAACCGAGCATTTCCGCCATGCCTGGGAGATGGGTACCGACGAATTCGGTAATGATGTGCATACCCCTGCCACGCTCTCCAACGACGAGCAGTGGCCCTATCAGGTGCGCTTCACCGGCACCAACCTGCCTGGACAGTATTACTATCCCGCAGACTATCCCCGCACCGATATCATCATTGATGAGGCTGTGACGCTGAAAAAGACCGGTGCTACGGGCACGAACGTGTCTTCGGTGGTCAATCTGCCCATGGAGCAGATCTACGACGCCTTAGGCCTCTCTACAGAGCTCGTAGGCCAGCTTACGCCTGGCGCCAACGAACCTGCCAACCTGCGTCTTCGTGCCTTGAATGCCGATGGTAATGAGAGCGACAGCCGCTTGTTGTCTTCGCAGTATTACTGGGGCTTCAATGCCAGTGGCGATGTGGTGGAAGGCACCGTTGCCAGCACCAACTACCTGTTGACGCTCAACTATGCCAAGGGAAAAGTCACCGTCAATGGCTATCGCTCCCGTATCAGCGTGGGCACCACCTATCAGGCAGCCCTTGAGTTCATCTTCATCAATACCGATGGCAAGGCCTATACAGCCACGATCCATTTCAGGGTCAAGGTAGAATAACAACGAAAAATGGAAGTTAAATGGGCTTCATGACCCTATTTAACTTCCATTTTTTATTTCCTTGAATATATCTTCCGATTACTCCAGATAAGTATATCCGTAGAGTCCTGAGCGATAGGTGCTGAGGAATTCCTTGCCTTCTTCCAGCGAGATCTTGCCTTCCTTCACACTCTTTGTTACCCAGATTTCCAGTTGGCGCACCAGCTTCTTCGGGTTGTACTGCACGTATTCCAGCACCTCCTCTACCGTCTCACCGTCGATGATCTGGTCGATGTGATAGCGACCGTCCTTCACTGATACGTGCACGGCATTCGTGTCGCCGAACAGGTTGTGCATGTCGCCCAGAATCTCCTGATAGGCGCCTACCAGGAACACACCCAGGTAGTAGGTCTCGTTCTTCTTCAGGGCGTGTACAGGCAGCGAGTGCGAGTTATGGCGGTTGGTCACGAAGTTAGCCACCTTACCGTCGCTGTCGCAGGTGATGTCCTGAATCGTTGCGTTGCGTGTAGGACGCTCGTCCAGTCGCTGAATAGGCATGATGGGGAACAACTGGTCGATGGCCCATGAGTCGCTGAGGCTCTGGAACAGCGAGAAGTTGCAGAAATACTTGTCGGCCAACAGCTTGTCGATGTTCATCAGCTCTTCTGGCACGTGCTTCATGTTCTTGGCCAGGGCGTTGATCTCATGGCAGACGCTCCAGTACATAGCCTCAATCTCGGCACGCGTCTTCAGATCCACGATACCGTGCGAGAACAGGTTCAGCACCTCCTCGCGAATCTGCTCAGCGTCGTGCCAGTCCTCCAGCACGTTGCGTGGCGACAGGTTGTCCCATATCTCATACAAGTCCTTCACCAGCTGGTGAGAGTTCTCGTCGGGTTCAAACTCCTCGTCCATCTCGGGCAGCGAGGCCGTCTCCAGCACATCGATCACCAATACCGAGTGATGCGCAGCCAGCGAGCGTCCGCTCTCCGTGATGATGTTGGGGTGGGGCAGCTCGTTCTTGTTGGCAGCCTCTACGAAGGTGTAGATACAGTCGTTCACATACTCCTGGATAGAGTAGTTCACCGAGCTCTCGCTCGATGGCGAGCGCGTGCCGTCGTAGTCCACGCCCAGTCCGCCACCACAGTCCACGAAGTCCACGTTGTAGCCCATCTTGTGCAGTTGGATGTAGAATTGTGAAGCCTCGCGCAGAGCCGTCTGTATGCGTCGTATCTTAGTGATCTGCGAGCCAATGTGGAAGTGTATCAGTCTCAAGCAGTCGCGCATGCCTTTCTTGTCGAGCATGTCGAGTGCCTCCAGTAGTTCTGCGCTGGTCAGTCCGAACTTCGAGGCATCGCCACCGCTCTCTTCCCATTTGCCGCTGCCGCTCGAAGCCAGTTTGATGCGAATACCGATGTTTGGTCTCACATCCAGTTTCTTGGCGATGCGCGCAATGATGTCCAGCTCGTTCAGTTTCTCCACCACGATAAAGATGCGCTTACCCATCTTCTGTGCCAGCAGCGCCAGTTCGATATAGCTCTGGTCCTTATAGCCGTTGCACACGATGATAGAGTCGCTCTGGCACTGCATGGCGATCACGGCGTGCAGCTCGGGCTTCGAGCCAGCCTCCAGTCCCAGGTTGAACTTGCGGCCGTGCGAGATGATTTCCTCTACCACAGGCTGCATCTGGTTCACCTTGATGGGGTAAACCACGTAGTTCTCGGCCTTGTAGTCATACTCTTTCGCAGCCTTCTTGAAACAACTCCATGTCTTCTCGATGCGGTTGTCCAGGATGTCTGGAAAGCGCAGCAGTACAGGTGGTGTGACATCGCGCAGCGACAGTTCGTCCATCACCTCGCGGATATCAATCTTCACATCATCCTTACAGGGTGTCACAAAGACATTACCCTTGTCGTTGATACCAAAATAACTTGTGCCCCAGCCATTGATGTTATACAGCTCGCGGGCGTCGTCCAAGGTCCATTTCTTCATTGTTCAAGCAAGTCTTTCAGTTTATCTATGGTGATTTTTATCTTTTCGTAATTGTCCATCAGGCTCACGTCGAGCGTGTGCTTCGCCTTGGTGTAGAATGGCTCACGCTTCTCCAGCTGTTCGCGGATGAAGGTGATCAGTTCCTCGGGCGTCTTGTCCTTCAGCAGAGGGCGTTCCACCTTAGCCATCAGCAGGTGCTTGTACAGCACCTCGGGCGATGTTTTCAGATAGATTACCTCACCCTGTTGGTTCATATAGTCTATGTTATCATAGAAGCAGGGCGTTCCGCCACCGCAACTGATGATCACGTTTTCAAACTCAGCCACCTCGTGCAGCAGGCAGTGCTCAATCTTGCGGAAGCCCTCTTCGCCCACCTCCTGAAACAGTTGTGACACCGTTTTTCTGTGGCGGCTCTCTATGTACCAGTCCAGGTCATAGAAGGGCATGTCCAGTTCCTTCGAGAGCGCCTTGCCAATGGTGGTCTTACCGGCTCCCATGTAGCCTATCAGGATGATACGTCTCATGCCTTATTGATGATGGCCATACATTCGTCGTAGTTCAGCTCCTTGGCACGCTCGTGCATGTTCTTTGGCAGACGGTAGTTCTTTCCGTCGTAGGCCAGGTAAGGACCATAGCGTCCGTTCAGTACCTCCAGTTTAGGATCCTCGCTGAAGGTCTTCAGGTGCTTCTGTGTCTCCTGCTTGCGCTTCTCCTCAATCAGCTTCACGGCGTCGCCGATGCCGATGGTCAGCGGGTCCATGGTCTTTGGCAGTGTGGTGTACATCTTCTTGTGCAGGATGTAGTTGCCATAGCGTCCGGTGCCGATGGTCACGGGCTCGTCCTCGTAGGTGCCCAGCATGCGGGGCAGGCGGAACAGCTCCAGGGCGTCCTTCAGCGTCACCGACTCCATGCTGAACTCCTTGGGCAGGTGTGCAAACTGAGGCTTTTCCTTGTCGTCGGCGCTACCGATCTGGATCACCGGTCCGAAGCGACCGATCTTCACAAACACAGGCTTGCCCGACTTGGGGTCCTTGCCCAGCTCGCGTTCGCCGGCCTTATGCTCAGAGCGTGCGTTCAGGGTTTCCTCTACTGTAGGCTCAAAACTCTTGTAGAACGTCTTGATCATCTTGTTCCACTCCTGTCGGCCTTCGGCGATCTTATCGAAGTCCTGTTCCACCTTAGCGGTGAAGTTATAGTCCATGATAGCGGGGAAGTGCTCCATCAGGAAGTCGTTGACCACAATACCGATGTCGGTAGGCAGCAGCTTTCCTTTGTCCGAACCGATGGTCTCCGTGCGGTTCTTCTGGCTCATCACTTTACCCTTCAGGGTGATGACGGCAAACTGGTGCTCCTCGCCCTTCTTGTCACCCTTCGTCACGTATTCACGCTGCTGGATGGTCGAGATGGTTGGTGCGTAGGTAGAAGGACGTCCGATGCCCAGTTCCTCCAGTTTGTGTACCAGTGATGCTTCCGTATAGCGCTGTGGTCCCAGCGTGTTGCGCTCCACGGCCTGCACCTCGCGTCGAGCCAGCTCGTCGCCTTTCTTCAGTGGGGGCAGCACATGTGCAAACTCATCCTTGTTCTCGTCCTCGTCGTCTATTGACTCGCGATACACCTTCAGGAAACCGTCGAACTTCACCACCTCGCCCTGTGCGATGAAGGTCAGCGTCTCGTTGACCGTTTCACCATTGTTGATGGCAATCTCTACGGTGGTTTTCTCTATCTGTGCGTCGGCCATCTGACAGGCAGCAGTGCGCTTCCATATCAGGTCATACAGACGCTTCTCCTGCGACGTACCCTCGATGGTGGTGTTCTCCATATAGGTAGGACGGATAGCCTCGTGCGCCTCCTGTGCACCCTTCGAGCTGGTGTGATACTGGCGCACCTTGCTGTAGTCCTCGCCATACAGGCGGATGATCTCCTCTTTCGAGGCGTTGATACAGAGTGCCGACAGGTTCACCGAGTCCGTACGCATGTATGTGATGCGTCCGCTTTCATATAGGTGCTGTGCCACCATCATGGTCTGGCTCACGGTGAAGCCCAGCTTGCGGGCAGCCTCCTGTTGCAGTGTAGAGGTGGTGAATGGGGGTGCCGGTGTGCGCTTCATGGGCTTCTTCTGCACCGAGGTCACGGTGAAGGTGGCGTTCTTACACATCTCCATAAATTGCTCCACCTCCTGTTCGGTTTTGAAGCGCTGTCCCAGTGTGGCTCTCACTTCCGATTGTGAGCCGTCTTTGTTGGTGATGCCAAAGGTGGCGTTCACGCTGTAGTATGTCTCCGTCTTGAAAGCCTGAATCTCGCGCTCGCGCTCCACAATCAGACGCACGGCCACGCTCTGCACGCGACCGGCCGACAGTGCTGGCTTCACCTTGCGCCACAGCACGGGCGACAGCTTGAAGCCCACCAGACGGTCCAGCACACGGCGTGCCTGCTGAGCGTTCACCAGGTTCATATCCAGTGTGCGTGGGTTCTCGATGGCCTCCACGATGGCTGGCTTGGTAATCTCGTGGAACACGATACGCTTGGTTTTCTCTTCGTCCAGTCCCAGCACCTCACACAGGTGCCATGAGATGGCTTCTCCCTCGCGGTCCTCATCGGATGCCAGCCACACCTGACTTGCTTTCTTCGCCTGCGAACGCAGCTCGTTCACCAGCTTCTGTTTCTCTTCGGGAATCTCGTATTCGGGTTCCATGGTCTTGTCGTTGATGCTCAGCTCGCGCTTTTTCAGGTCGCGGATATGTCCATAGCTCGACATGACCTTGTAGTCATCGCCCAGGAATTTCTCAATGGTTTTGGCCTTGGCGGGTGACTCTACTATCACTAAGTTCTTTTGCATAAATCCAATTTTGTTTACTTTTGGGGTGCAAAAGTAAGCAAAAAAGTTTCTACCACCTTATATATATAGGAGTTTTTTTGTTTTCTTAACGATTGGCGTTCAGAAAACGTTTCACGGCTTGGCGGATACTATGCAGGCCAAACTGCGTCTCATCGACCTCGCTGAGGGGCATCCACATAGCCTCTGCGGCGTCGTCGGCTGCCGTTGCGATGCAATTGTCATCCACGTCCAGTCGGAAGAACAGGTCCAGCGTATGGATGGTCATGCCCGAATACTCGTAGAGGTTAGGAATGCTAAACAGGTACTTGGGGCTGTTCAGCTTCAGTCCGGTCTCCTCTTCAATCTCGCGTAGCATGCCCTCCTCCGCGTCCTCGTCCATATCCACGAAGCCCCCGGGCAGGTCCAGCGTCCCTTTGGCTGGCTCCTTGCCTCGTCTCACCACCAGCAGTTCACCTCTGCTGTTCAGGATAAAGGCCGCCGTCGCTGCCGACGGGTTCGCGTAGTACACGAATCCGCAGCTCAGGCATTTCTTACTCTTGAAGTTATTCTTTTCGAAATGACTGCTGCCGCACACGGGGCAATGCGTGAATTTGTCGAGGGGATGCATGTTTTGGGTAGATGAGAGATGAAAAATGAAAGATATGATTAGACTTTTTTAGATGAGAGAAATGATAAAATATTTAGATGAGAGATGAGAGATGAAAGATATGATTACTTTCTGCACTGAGTCAAGCGGATGAATCTAATCATATCTTTCATTTTTCATCTCTCATCTTAAAAAAACTGGCTTACAGCAAGTTTTTAACCTCTGCATCAATGTCCTTTATCTGAACCGAGCGTTTCTGCAGCTGGTTCTGGCGATCGATGAGGAAGTACTCGGGGAGTTGCTGCACGTTGTAGCGAACGATGGAGGTGCCTTCGCCGTCATAGACGCAGACCCAGGGCAGGGCCTCTACGGCCTGACGCCAGAAGTGCTTGTCGCCATCGAAAGAAACCTGATAGATCTCCAGGCCTTGCGCGTGATACTTGTTATAGAGGTCGCGCAAAGCCAGGATGCGGGGCGCAGAGTCCTTGGCACCAAACGAGTGGAAGTCCAGCAGCACCACCTTGCCCTTCAGCTCAGTCAGTGTGCGGAGGTTGCCGTTTTTGTCGGGTAATCTCAAATCGATGACGCCCGATTCCACCACCATGTCGCTGTTCAGCGCGCGCTGCTGGCGGGCAGCAGCCTGGCGGTTGTCGTTCATGCCCTTCAGCGTCATGCTGCGCAGGTTCTTCGCGCGGTCGCTCTCAGGATAGAAAGTCTCCCAGCTGGTGGCCACGGCGCCAAACACCTTCAGGTCTTGAGGATTGTTCTTGTCAAAGATATTCCAAGGACCTACTGTCTGGAACAGGGCAAAGTAGGCAAATGCCTCGTTGGGAGCCTGATAGATATAGTTCAGTTTCACGTCCTCCTTATAGGCATTGATCATGTGCTCCAGCGAGTCCAGGGCGCGCTCACGTCCCAATGATGTGTTGCGGTCCAGTGCAGCCACGCGCTCCTGCAGAGCCTGCTGCTTCAGTGCCAGCTCCTTGATCTTCTGACAGTTCATCGAGCCCTCCACCTCGTAGTTGGCAGCCATGCCCGGGTACGACGCCTTCACGCTGACCGTCTCTGTAGAGTCTATGCTCAGGTTCACGATCTGGTTGCTGATGCGCAGCACGTAGAAGTCGGGAGCCTGTGGTGCAGCCTGTTCGAAGCAGAAGTCGCCGCTCTCGTCCAGTTTCACCGAGTCCACCACCTCGGCTTTTGTCACGCCCATGTGGTGCAGGTAGAGCACAGAGTCCTGTGCGCCGTCAATATGTCCCTCGATGGTGAATGTGTTCTTGTTGTTACAGGCAGCCATTGTGGCTGCGGCCAGTAGAAGATACGCTATCTTTTTCATTGTTGTCATTTTATGATTTGCGTGCAAAGTTACTATTTTTCTGCCTCTTTAATCATTAAAAAATAGTAAAACTTTGATAATTATTCTTTTATTCAACTGAAAAAGTGTAAATTTGCACGTATTTTTTTATTAAAGATGTATTAAAAGATGAACGTAATTACAAAAACCCTTCAATTGGCTGATGGACGTACCATCACCATTGAAACCGGGAAAGTGGCAAAACAGACCGATGGTGCTGTCATGTTGAAGATGAACAACACCGTACTCCTGGCCACTGTTTGTGCCGCAAAAGATGCAGTTCCCGGAACCGATTTCATGCCTTTGCAGGTTGACTATCGTGAGCAGTATAGTGCTGCCGGCCGTTTCCCTGGTGGATTCACCAAGCGCGAAGGTAAAGCCTCTGATAACGAAATCCTTACCAGCCGACTGGTGGACCGCGTGCTCCGTCCGTTGTTCCCCAGCAACTATCACGCAGAAGTATTCGTCAACGTGATGCTGCTTTCAGCTGATGGCGTTGACCAGCCCGATGCTTTGGCCGGTTTTGCTGCTTCAGCAGCGCTGGCATGCTCGGATATTCCCTTCGAGTGCCCCATCTCTGAGGTGCGCGTGGCTCGTATCAACGGCGAGTATGTGATTGATCCTACCTTCGAGCAGATGAAGCAGGCCGACATGGATATCATGGTAGGTGCCTCTGCCGAGAACATCATGATGGTGGAAGGTGAGATGAACGAAGTATCTGAGCAGGATCTGCTGGGCGCTCTGAAGGCCGCTATGGAGGCTATCAAGCCCATGTGCGAGCTGCAGAAAGAGCTGAGCAAGGAACTTGGCAAGGACGTGAAGCGCGAGTACAACCACGAAATCAACGACGAGGCTCTGCGCGAGCGCATGAATAAGGAGCTCTATCAGCCCGCCTACGACGTTACTAAGCAGGCCCTCGAGAAGCACGCACGTGCTGAGGCTTTCGAGAAGATCCTGGCCGACTTCAAGGAGAAGTTCCTGGAGGAGCTGCCCGAGGATTCAGAGATCTCGAAGGAAGACTACGAGGCAATGATGGATCGCTACTACCACGACGTAGAGCGCGACGCCATGCGTCGTTGCATCCTCGACGAAGGTATCCGTCTGGATGGTCGTAAGACCGACGAGATCCGTCCCATCTGGTGCGAGGTTTCACCCCTGCCCATGCCTCACGGATCAGCCATCTTCACCCGTGGTGAGACACAGTCTCTCTCTACCTGTACGCTGGGCACCAAGCTCGACGAGAAGATGGTGGACGATGTGCTCGACAAGAGCTACATGCGTTTCCTCCTGCACTACAACTTCCCCCCATTCTGTACTGGTGAGGCTAAGGCCCAGCGTGGCGTAGGTCGTCGTGAGATTGGTCACGGTCACCTGGCATGGCGCGGTCTGAAGGGTCAGATCCCCGAGGACTTCCCTTACACCGTACGTCTGGTTTCACAGATTCTCGAGTCTAACGGTTCTTCATCAATGGCCACCGTTTGTGCCGGTACCCTCGCCCTGATGGACGCAGGTGTTCCCATGAAGAAGCCCGTCAGCGGTATTGCCATGGGTCTGATCAAGAACCCCGGCGAAGATAAGTATGCCGTATTGAGCGATATCCTCGGCGACGAGGACCACCTGGGTGATATGGACTTCAAGACCACCGGTACCAAGGACGGTCTGACCGCTACCCAGATGGATATTAAGTGCGACGGTCTGAGCTTCGACATCCTCGAGAAGGCCCTCATGCAGGCTAAGGCTGGTCGTGAGCATATCCTCAAATGTCTGACCGACACCATCGCAGAGCCACGTGCTGAGTTCAAGCCCCAGGTTCCCCGCATCGTACAGATCGAGATTCCTAAGGAGTTCATCGGTGCAGTTATTGGCCCTGGTGGTAAGATCATCCAGCAGATGCAGGAAGACACCAAGACCACTATCACTATCGATGAGGCCGACGGTGTTGGTAAGGTACAGGTATCAGGTCCCGATAAGGAGAGCATCGACGCAGCCCTTGCTAAGATCAAGGCTATCGTTGCAATCCCCGAGGTAGGCGAGGTTTACGATGGTGTTGTTCGCAGCATCATGCCTTATGGCTGCTTCGTAGAGATTATGCCTGGTAAGGATGGTCTGCTCCACATCTCAGAGATTGACTGGAAGCGCCTTGAGACTGTTGAGGAAGCAGGTATCAAGGAGGGCGACCACATCCAGGTGAAGTTGCTCGAGATCGATCCCAAGACTGGCAAGTACAAGCTCTCACACCGCGTGCTGGTAGAGAAGCCCGAGGGTTACGTAGAGCGCGAGCGTCCTGCTCGTCGTGAGCGTGGCGAGCGTCCCGAGCGTGGCGACCGCCGTCAGCCCCGTCAGGACCGTGGCGATCGTGGCGATCGTCGTCAGCCCCGTCAGGACCGTCAGCCCCGTGCTGAGCAGCCCCAGGGCGAGGTTTATCGCGATCCAGCTCAGAACCATGAGCCCAAGGACTTCAGCGATGCCCTCGATCACATGGACTTCTAAAACGCAATACTAGTCGTTTCGTCGCCTTATATATATAATAAGGTGTAGCAATAGGCTCCGTTTTCCAATGCGAAAGCGGAGCTTTTGTTTTTCGTCTAGGGGCTAGATGAGTGCGTTCTAGAGTCTAGATGAGGTCATTCTAGAGTCTAGATGAGGTCATTCTAGACTCTAGATTGGATCATTCTAGACTCTAGATCGGGTGCAAAAGTGGCACTTTTGGTCGGTAAAACTGGCACTTTTGATTGGTTATAGTGGCACTATTGCGTGCTTATAGTTGTGCTCTTAGATGCCGAAAGCATTGCTTTTCTGTTCTAATAGTGGCACTTAGATACTGGTGCTGTTATTGTTTTTGTATAATATGTGAATACAATCCCTGATTTTGATGAATCGCTGTTTTGACAATTAGGGTGTATCAAATACATCTTTTTTTTTGCTGATTTGTGTTAAAATTACACTTTTTTGTGTTCTGATGCAAAAAAAACTTTGAAAATTGATATGCAATATTAAAATTTTGCTTATATTTGCATCCGAAATCATTCGAAAGAGTGTGTTTTCAAAAACAAACAGTTACTACTATATATATAATATTTACTAACTTCACAAATTTTAGCTTATGAAAATCTCAAAACTCTTTGTTTTGACCGCGCTTAGCCTCTCGGCCACAGGCGCGACAGCAGCTATTGTGAACGGTGAGCGCCAGAAACCTGAGGTGCCACAGGAGTTTACAGAGTTTGCTGAAGGAGACACGCTGTATATGTACAACGTGGGCTCTAAAATGTTTTTCCGTGGAGGTAACGACTATGACACCCGTGCCAGTGTAGGCGAGAAGGGATTCAAAGTCACTTTCACCAGAACGGATGAAGGTGTTGAACTTCGCGACTCTGTCGAGAAGCACAAGAAGTGGATGGCCACTTTTGTTATTAAAGATGCGGGAAACAATAACATCTTTGTGGACAATGATGGTGAGGCTAACCGCTATTGGACTGTTACAGAGGTGAAAGGCGCTTATCGCATTTCGAATGACACCAAGACGGAAATCGCTGGTATGTACCTTGGTTGGAATGGTCATGCAGACGATACACGCCTTTATTTCTTTGATCCCGAAGAACTTGGCGATACTGCCAGCATCGACTGGAAATTCATGACCCGCGAAGTTTATCAGGCTTATGAAAATTCTATTGCTGTATTCCTGAAAGCTCAGGACCTGAAGACACAGTTGGATGCAGCCAAAGAGAAGAATCTGAATGTGGCTGATCAGGAAGCTGTCTATCTGAATGAGAGTGCTACTATGGAACAGCTGGAAGAAGCTATTAACCAGGTGAAGGCAATCATTGCTAAGGCTGCCGAGGATGCTGCTTCTGTAGCGAAACCCGTTGATTTGACATCAAGCATCGTTAACCCCAACTTTGATGGTCATGTGTCCACAGGTTGGAAGGGCACTGCTCCTAACTGGGGTAATGGTGATCAGAATTTATCAGAGGTTGCCGAGCACTACAATAAGGATTTCGATACCTATCAGGAGCTGGCCGACATGCCTAAGGGTGTATATATGCTCAGTGCCAACGGCTTCTACCGTAACGCTGCCGATGGCTGGGATGAGTATAAGAATGGCACCAATAAGTTTGCCAAACTCTATGCAGTGGCCGACGAAAAGGAGGTTTCTCAGCCCCTTACTTCTCGCTGGTCTTGCCTGAACACACAGCCAATGGCCGGTGCTACAGATTTCGGAAATACTGCTTCTGAGGTTAATGTGCTCGAGGGTGATGTCACCTACTATGCTCCTAACGACCCTGCAGCAGCTCGTTTGTACTTCGAAAAGGGCTTCTACCAGAACAATTTGTTCTTCAGTGTTGATGGTGGTAGCGTGAAGTTGGGCGTCAAGAAGACCGAAGACAACAGTGGTAACGACTGGACCGTATTCGACAACTTCAAGCTGACCTATTTCGGTAACAAGGCTGAGGCTTATCAGTACTGGTTGACTGAAGCTATCAAGAATGGCAATCAGTACGACAAGAATACACAGTGCACTGAATCATATCTGGAGGCTTATGAGAATGCTGCTGTTGGTGCTACCGCTAGCACTCGTGACGAGGTGCTCGCCAAGTTAGCTGCTATTAAGAGTATTGAGGACTCTCTGATTGCCAACATCAATTTGTGGAAAGATCTGGCTGCTCTCTACACTGAAGCAGAAGCCGTTCAGACTGACAAGAATATCTCTGCCGACTGGAAGGAAGACTTGCAGGATGAAATGGCGGATGTGTATGATGCCCAGAGGCGTCATGAATTGAACAACGCCGAAATCCGTGACCTCATTGCTGAGTTTGCTGACATTATCTCTGAGACCAAGAAGCATCTGGCTCCTGGAACAGACTGCACCTACTACCTGAAGAATGCAGATTTCCAGAAGGGTACCCAGGATTGGAATGGCTTCGGTACTAAGCAGCCAACAACTGGTGGTAGCCCCAATATATGTGCTGAGGCTTACGACACGAAGTTCGATATCTATCAGGAACTGAAGAATGCCCCTGTAGGTGTTTATGAGATCGAAGTACAGAGCTTCTTCCGTTTGAAGCGTGCACAAGAGGCTTACGACTTGTATCTCGCTGGCAACCAGATTGCTCCTGGTGTAGTTTACATGAACCAGGCCGAGACTCCTCTGAAGTGTGTCTTCGATGAACCTGTTTTGGATGGTATTCTGGGGACTGATCCTGTGACTCAGGAACCCATCAAGTATACCGGTAGTACCGATCAGTTTAATAACAATTGGTACCCCAACGATATGACCACTGGAGCAGAGGCCTTTGCGGCAGGTATGTATAAGACTTCAGCATTCGGTCTCGTAGCTAAGGATGGTGATCCTATGCGTATTGGTGTGAAGGGTGACTGCACTGGTCCTAACTGGGCTATCTTCGATAACTTCAAACTGACCTATCATGAGTACAAAGCAGATGTCGTACAGTCTGCAATGCAGAGCGCGCTGAACGACTTGAACACTGCTATCGAAGGTAAGGCTTATGGTAAGAACGTTAAGGATAGCGTGACTCTGATTGCTAAGGCTGCTGTAGAGGCTGATCCGCAAGATGGTAAGGCTTTGTTCGCAATCTTGACTGAGGTTTATGATTTGAATGAGAGAGCAAAGACTTCTGTTGCTCTGTTCGAGAAGCTGACAACTGCAAAAACTTCTTTGGCTAGTTTGCTCGAGAATCCCATCAATGAGGCTGCAGCTAACGACGCAGCTCTACTCTGCGATGAGATTCAGGGTAAGATTAATCAGAGCAATTTGACCGATGCTGGTGCAGAGGCTTATCTGCTGAAGATTTCTGAAATGATGACAAAGGTCAACACTCCTCCTTATGAGGAAGCTAGCGATGAAAACCCTGTTCCCATGACTTCACTGATCCAGACTCCTGGCTTCGAGAAGATCGAGAACGAAGTGAAGAGCAACTCTATCGAGGGCTGGGAGAACGCTACTGGCTACAACTTCGGTAACGACGATAAGCAGAAGGGTGCTTACGCTCTGGAGTTCTATCAGAAGACATTTGATATGTATCAGGACATCATTGGTCTGCCCAACGGTACTTATGAAGTAGGCGTACAGCTGTTCAACCGTATCGGTGGTTTTGATAACGACTATGAGGAGTTTGTCAAGAATCCTAAGGCTGCTCAGGCTTACCTCTATGCTGTAAGCGGCGGCAAGACCAGCTCTGCTCCTGCAGTCTGCGCTACAGCAGGTGCTCTGACAAATGATCCTGCAATCGCAAATGAGAGCTCATACACCGCTGAAGGTACTACCTACTACATGCCTAACGACATGGTATCTTGCGGCCAATTCTTCGATATGAATCTGTACAAGACCAGCCTCATCGTGAAGGTAACTGAGAACAAGCTGCGCATTGGCGTGAAGAAGCCCGAGCAGATTAGCAATGACTGGGTTCTGTTGGATAACTTCACACTGACTTACTTCGGCGAGAACAGCCAGAAGGAAGCTAGCGACGATGTTGCTGGTATCAACACCATCAACGTGCGCGGTGCTAAGTCTGAGTTCTTCACTCTGGACGGTCGCAAGACCAATGCCGCTCAGAAGGGCATCTTCATCCAGAAGATTGTTCTTGACAATGGCAAGGTGGTAGTACGCAAAGTACAAAAGTAATTAGTGGACTGATAATGAATTATCATCAACTGATATTCCTATAAAAGGGATCGGGGACAGCTGAAAATGCTGTCTCCGACCCCTTGTTTTATGTCATACAAGCCTTTGAAAACCTAAATTATCTGACCATGACAACACGGACTACACAGTCTCCCGATAGGGGAGAGACAAACCCTGTTCGGCGCCTCTGCGTGCTGAACCCCAAAGAAGAAACAAAAAACAACTAATATAAACAACTAACACACTATGAATCGTACAACTATCGTATCGCAAGGACGACGGGTGGTGATGGCTGCCTGCTGCGCGTTGATAGGAGCCTCAGCACTGCAGTCGTGTAAGGACGACGTGCTGACCGGACAGCCCTCCTATTTGGGCAACTCCATCTACCAGCGCCTGCAAGAAGACGGCAACTACAACTACACGGTGCGCCTCATTGAGGACTTGGATTTGGCAGAAGTCCTCAATCAGACAGGTTCAAAAACACTTTTCGTAGCAGACGACAAGGCCTACGACGCCTGGTTCCAGAACAACGACTGGAACGTGTCACGCTATGAAGACTTGAATCTTTCGCAGAAGAAGTTGCTGCTGAAAAACTCGATGATAGACAATGCCTATCTGCTCGAGTTGCTGGGCAACACCAAGGGTACGCCTCCCAGCGAGGGTAAGGCCATGCGTCGCAAGACGTCAACCCACATCTATGACTCTATCCAGGTGCTGCAGCCAGCCGACATGCCTAACAATCCCGCATGGAATGCACTGCGTGCACGCGGCAAGGCCGTGCCCGTGCTGAAGGATGAGACCGCAGCACCCATGATCCACTTCTTGCCTTCGTTCATGAGCTACCACAACATCACAGCCGAGGATCTCTCGTTGCTGACCAATGGTCACGCCACCTCTATACAGGAGTCGTGGGTCAACGGCAAGCGCGTGCTGCCAAACTATGATGAGAATGGCAACCGCGTGGAGGGTCACGACATCACCTGTAAGAACGGTTACATTCACAAGGTGGACGGCGTGATTGAGTCTTCGCCCAACATGGCCGAGATCATCCGCAACCTGCCCGAAGCCTCTATCTGGTCAAAGATTCTGGACCGCTTCTCGGTGCCCTATCGCAATGTGACAGCCACCAACGACTATCAGGCCAACAAGGGAAAAGCAGCTGGTGCCGATAAGGATACGGTTTATAACTTCCGCTACCTTAGCAACCTGTCTGTAGGTCTGAAGCCAGTGAATACCGACGAGGATAAGCTGATCCCTTCTGACGAGATCGGTCTGCTGAAGTTTGATCCAGGATGGAACCAGTATATCTATCGCGACGATAAGGACTTCGATATGCACTTCGATGCCGGCGCCATGATCGTGCCTACCAATGCAGCCATGCAGAACTGGTGGAGCCCCACTGGTCCTGGTTCCGACCTCTATAATGAATATGGTGGCGACCTGGATCGCGTGCCCCTGAAGACGCTGGCCAAGCTGATCAACGTGAACATGCTGACCTCGTTCTACGAGTCGGTGCCTTCTAACTTCCAGAACGTGCTCAACGATGCCAAGGAGAGCCTCGGCATTAAGAAGGAAGACATCGTGAAGTGCTACATGGGTTGCAACGGCGTGGTTTACCTGGTTGAACCCAAAGATGCCGCCAAACCCATCTTCACACCTGCTGAGTATGCTTCGGTCGTTTATCCAGCACTGGCACACAGCAAGACCATGAACGCCATCTACTGGGGTATTGAGGAGCTGAACTTCCTGCCTTACCTCCTGGCCATGGACCAGCACTATAGCCTGCTGTTGCCCACCAACGATGCCATGAAGTTCTATGTAGATCCCTACACCTACGGACTGAAGGAAGAGGCAACGGGCACTGAGACTCCCGACATCATCGAGTTCTACATCGACCCCAGGGTGGCTGCGCGCAGCACACAGCTGAAGGCTTGGCGATGGAAGTCAACCATCGATGCCGATGGTCGCATCGTCAAGAACAGCAGCACCGACTCTATCGAGGTAGAGCGCGACGTCATCAAGAAGATGATGGAAGACCTGGTCGATCAGCTCATCGTGGTTGGCGACATCGAGAGTGGCTACAGCTACTACAAGACCAAGAGCGGCTCTATCATCAAGGTCAACGGCAGCGGCAGCAACCTGAAGGTGGCCGGCGGTTGGCAGGTGGAGCACAACACCAGCATCCCCGTGGTGAACAAATATCTGAAGCAGAACGGTAAGGCCTACGAACTGGAGGCTCAGGTACCTCTGGGTGCCGAGAAGTCGCTGGTTACGGTGCTGAACGAGCACAGCGAGTACAAGCCCTTCCTGAACCTGCTGAACAGCAGCTACTGCGACTTCCTGACACAGACCCTGTCTAACACCTATAACTGTGGTGGTAAGGATCGTGGTAACCAGAACTTCAAGCTCTTTGATAACTATAACTACACAGTATATGTGCCCGGTCGCAAGGCCATCGAGGACCTGCAGGCTGCTGGCAAGCTGCCTAAGTGGCAGGAGCTCGACGAGACCCGCATCGACTCTGTCTCTTCACCTGGCGAGAAGATCGAGATCAGCGTGATTGACAGTATCTGCACGGCCAACAACTGGTTTGCTGATGCCCATGCCCAAAGCGATGCCGACTCTACCAAGGTGCGTACCGCTGTGAAGAACGCACTGACCACCATCGTCGACGACTTCGTCCGCTATCATGTGCACGACCATGCCATTGGTATTGACATGGCACCCGAGGATGGCGTAGGTCCTAACTACGAGAGTATGAAGCGCAACCCTGCCAACGGACGTTTCTATCCCATCAATGCCACCTACACCAAGTCGTCTCTCTCTGTGAAAGACGCCAAGGGTAAGACCCACCACGTGGTAACCACTCCCGGACTCTATAATAATATTGTGCGTGAATATTGGTTCCAGGGCAACTATACAGAGAAAGAGCAGACGGCTCGCCTCTTCATGGGTAGCAATGCCATGGTACATCTGCTCGATGACTCGGGCGCACTGATGTATGCCGACATGAAGAAATGGACTGTGGCTGTCAAAGAGGCCCTCATTGCTGCTAAAGTAATTAAATAATCAAGGAGGAACGAACACTATGAAGATACTTAAATCCATGATATTCGTTCTGGCACTGTTGTTGTCCACAGCAGTAGGCGCACAGAACATTACGTCGGTTCACGGAACGCTGAGCGACGAGCTGGGTCCGCTGATGGGTGCTACCGTCTGCGAGATCGATGCTACGGGACGTATCATCGAGTCGGCCGTTACCGACCTGAATGGTAACTTCACCATGAAGATCCGTAACCCGAAAGACCACATCCGCTTCAGCTATGTGGGCTTGAACACGATCACGCAGCCTATCAATAAGACCACTTACAACATCAAGATGACGTCTAAGACCGTCTTGAAGGAAGTGACCATCAAATCAAAAAAGCGTGCCACCGGTAACTCGCTGCCTATCCCACAGCGAGAGATCTCGTATGCCACACAGACCATCTCCATGAAGGAGTTCGAGGGTCTGGGCATCACCTCGGTCGATGAGGCCCTGCAGGGTCGTATCGCCGGTCTGGATATCATCGGTAACTCGGGTGACCTGGGTTCGGGCTCTACCATGCGTCTGCGTGGTGCCTCTTCACTCTCGTCGCTGACCGATGCCAACCCGCTGATCGTGGTGGATGGCAACATCCGCGAGGTGAGCCTCGACAACTTCGATATGGCTGGTGCCAACAACGAGAAGTTTGCCGAGCTGCTGAACATCAACCCTGAGGATATCGCCTCTATCACCGTGCTGAAGGATGCTGCCGCTACGGCCGTCTATGGTTCGCAGGGTGGTAATGGTGTGATCGAGCTGACCACCAAGCGTGGTGTGCGCGGTAAACCAAAACTCACCTACACACTGAAGCTCACCGGCACCTATCAGCCAAAGGGCTACGACCTGCTGAGTGGTGACGACTACACCATGATGTTGAAGGAGGCTTACTTCAACCCCATGCAGGACGGTACGATTGCCGACAAGGATGCTATCCCTGAGATCAACTATCTGGGCGACAACGAAGGCTTCACCGACTGGCGCGAATATCGTGCCAACACCGACTGGCGCGATGCTGTGACTCAGTGGGGTCTGCGTCAGAACCACTACGTCACCATCTCGGGTGGTGGTGAGAAGGCCTCATTCCGTATCGGTGGTGGTTTCGACCACGAGACCGGTACCATGATCAAGCAGAAGCTGAACCGTTTCTCAACTCGTGTGGCTCTGGACTACAACGTCAGCAGCCGTATTCGCATCAGCACCAACTTCGCGCTGACCTATACGAAGAACGACATGAACTCTGACAACCTGCTGTCTATCGCACAGAGAATCATGCCTAACATGAGCATCTATGTGAAAGACCCCGTGACGGGTCTCGACACCTCAGACTACTTCACCATGCGCCGTCCCCGCTACGATGGTGACCCCATGCGCGGCTCGGACGTATTCGAGAAAGACCAGCGCACCTATGTCAACCCTGTGGCCAGTGCTAACCTGGCTAAGAACCAGCGCCGCACCTACGACATGTCGCCTGAGTTGGTGATCAACTACCAGCTGCTGGGCACCGACGAGGACCACTGGCAGTTGAACTGGCGTGGTAGTGTGTATATGAACATCTTCAACCAGTATGACGACAAGTACTATCCTTGGGAGCTGAACCCCGTAGGCGTGAAGGGTGGTGTGAACAGTGCCTCGAAGGGTTCTTCGAAGAGCGTATCGTTCAACACCAAGCAGACCCTGACGCTGACACCTGCGTTCACCAACAAGGACCACTCGATGATGATGATGGGACGCTTTGAGCTGACATCAGGTTCGTCTAACGGACAGGCTACGGGTGCCAACGGTCTGGCTTCAGGCGTATCGACACCTACTGCCGGCGGTCTGAACTTCTCGCCCAGCTCATGGTACAACCAGTGGCGCTCCATGTACTACACCTTCTCTACGCACTATGCCTACAAGGGTCGCTACGTGGCCGACTTCACACTGCGTGCCGACGGTACTACGAAGTTTGGTCCTAACAACCGCTGGGGCTTCTTCCCCTCTGTATCTCTGAAGTGGATCGTCAGCGACGAGCCCTGGATGCAGAAGCTGAAGCCAACACTCTCGATGCTGGCCATCCGTCCCAGCTGGGGTCGTGTGGGTAACCAGCCCAACCAGAACTATCTGTTCACCTCTAAATATGGTACCACCGACCGCTATATCGACATGGCTGGTATGGTGCCCCTGAACCTGCGTCTGACCGATCTGAAGTGGCAGATCGTATCAAGCTATAACTTAGGTATGGACCTGGGCTTCCTCGACGATCGTCTGAACATGACCATCGAGGCCTATAGCTCTACCACCACCGACATGCTGCTGCAGAACTACCGCATTCCTTCGAACGCTGGTTTCGCCCACGTTCCCTATCGCAACAGTGGTAAGATGCGCAACACGGGTTGGGAGTTCCACATCAACACCAACCGTCTGATCAAGGCCGGTAAGTTCATCATGGACCTGAATGCCAACTTCGGTAACAACCGCAACGAGATTCTGGAGATGGATGAGTACCTGCTGAAGAACCTGAACTCTACCTTCTCGTACGAGAACGGCGAGTTCCTGCGCTACGTGCAGCTGCACAACCCATTCGGTGCTATTTACGGCTTCAAGTATAAGGGCGTTTATACGCACAACTACAACACGTTCATCAAGTTGACACCTGCCGAGCAGCAGGGCTTCCTCAGTGGCACACTGCCCGACGAGTGGTATGCTGAGCGTGGTTGGGAGAAGCGTCCCTACACCGCACCTGTGGCTATGAATGCCGATGGTAAGCTGATTCTCGATGCTACAGGCACACCCGTGCGTATGGTCTATAACTATACCAACGACAACACCGGTAAGAACGTGCGCTTCAACGGTGGTGATGCCATGTACGAGGATATCAACCACGACGGACAAATCAACGCACTCGATATTACCTATCTGGGTTCGTCGCTGCCTAAGCTGACTGGTGGTTTCGGCTTCAGCTTCAACTATGGCGACTGGCGACTCACTACCCAGTTCAACTATCGTGTGGGCAACAAGATTATCAATATGGCACGTCTGCGTGCCGAGGCCATGACTGGCAACGACAACCAGAGCCAGGCTGTGAACTACCGCTGGCGTAAGGAGGGCGACGTCACCTCTATTCCTCGCGCTATGCACTACTTCAAAGATGGTCCTTATTCATACAACTCGCTGGTCAGCGACCGCTTCGTGGAAGATGGTTCTTACCTGCGTATGAGCTATGCTCAGCTGTCGTATGCCATCAAGAAGAAGTACCTCACCTGGATTGGTCTGAACCGTATTTCTATCTATGCAAGTATCAACAACCCCTTCGTCATCACGAAGTACTCGGGTGTTGACCCTGATATCTCGAACGCTGGCTACGATCCCGCTATCGACAATGCGCAGACCCCACGTTCACGTTCATACACACTGGGTTTAACTGTTGACTTCTAAAGGAATTGATAATCGAAACAAAACATGACTATTATGAGAAGCTATAATATATATAAAAAGGTGAAGGGACTGGCACTGCTGGTTCCATTCTCGGGGCTCCTCTTCTCTTCGTGCAGCGATTTCCTGGAAATCAAGCCGCAGAACGAGATTGTGCTGGAAGACTTCTGGAACGAGAAAGCCGATATCGATGCTATCGTGGCTGGCTGCTACTCTGGACTGGAGGCCGATCCCATCATCCGCCGCATGATTGTGTGGGGCGAGGGCCGCAGCGAGAACGTGATGGCCGGTGGTAGCATCGACAAGGACGTGAACCTGGCCTATGTGCTCAACGAGAACATCACCGCCATGAACCCCTATACCACATGGGATGGGTTCTATAACATCATCAACCGTTGCAACACGGTGATTCACTATGCGCCCACAGTGGCTGAGCGCGACCCCGGTTACACCGAGAGTGAAATGAATGCCACCATCGCCGAGATGAAGGCGCTGCGCTCGCTGTGCTACTTCTATCTGATCCGCACATTCCGCGACGTGCCTTATACGGAAGAGGTGTACCTGGACGACGACCAGAAGATGGATCTGCCTGCAACGCCTTTCTACACCATTCTCGACAACCTGATTGCCGACCTGGAGGGTGTGAAGGAGAATGCCATTACGCGTTATCCCACCACCAAGCCTCAGTATCAGACCGGACGCATCACCAAGTGTGCCATCTATGCCATGCTGTGCGAGATGTATCTGTGGAAACAGGACTACGACAACTGTATCCGCTGCGCTGAATGGGTGATCAACGACAAGTTGAGCCTGGCCAAGGAGCAGCAGGCTAACACCACATCGATGAGCTCGCTGAACAGCGGCAACTTCGATCGCACCAACGGCTATCCCCTGGTGAACAACGCCCTCGGCAGCACCACCTATGGTAATGCTTATAGTAGCATCTTCGTGAATGGCAACAGCACGGAGACCATCTTCGAGCTGGTCTATGACAATGACGAAGCTGGAAAGACGATGCTGGGTAACTCGGCTGTCAGCGTGTTCTATGGCAACAATACCAACGCCGGAGAACTGCAGCCCTCTACGGTTGTGATCGGCGACTATGCGCTGACCAGCGGCCGCGTGATCTATGAGGATAAGAACATGAAGTCCGACTCTCGTTTCTTCGTGAACTGCAACACATCGGCAGAAGTCATCGCAAAGTACACCTATAAGAACATCATGGTGACTGCCGGTTCTTCTACGCCTGGTTCATGGATCAATAAGTACGAGTTTGCCAAGATCAGCAATGTGGACCACCACTACAACAGCAGCAACTGGATTATCTACCGCTTGTCTGACATCATGCTGCTGGAAGCTGAGGCCTATTGTATGAAAGCGAAGGAAGGTAGCGACTTGGAAACCGAAGCCAGCAACAAGCCATTGCTGGACGCTGCCTTCAAGCTGGTGCAGGCTGTGAACAACCGCTCGATTGCACAGAACAACATCGCCACCGTGCAGTTGGCACGCGAGGACTATAAGACCAAGGCCCAGATGGAAGACCTGATCTATCGTGAGCGCCAGCGCGAACTGATGTTCGAGGGCAAGCGCTACTACGACCTGGTGCGCTGCTCGATGCGCGACGGCAACACCCAGCGCCTGTCGCAGGCCATGGCTCGCCGCGATATCACGAATGGTGAGTTTGTGCAGAACTTCTTCAAGAAGGTTGATGCTATCTTCTGGCCCATCAACAACGATGAGCTGAAGGTGAACAAGAACCTGAGACAGAATCCATCGTTCGGTTCTGGAGAGAATCAGAGCTATGAGTAATGATGTTGAACACCTGAAAACTGAAAGATATGAAAATCAAGAATAATATCAAAACCATACTGATGGCTCTGGCCGCCGTTGTGACGCTGGGCACTATGAACAGTTGTTCTGACGAACCAGACAAGGAGAATTTCTACACCTTCACGGGTGAGATGATGAGCGACTATCTGAACAATCGCGAGTCGTTCAGCGAATTCAAGACCATCGTAGAGCGTGCCGGACTGATGGACCTGCTGGCAGGCTATGGCCACTATACGTGTTTCGCACCTACCAACGAGGCTGTGGATGCCTTCTTGGCTGAGCGCGGACTGACAAGCGTGGCTGACCTGAGCGATGAGGACTGCGATACGATTGCACGTACGCACCTGATCAATAACCTCTATTCTACTTTCGAGATGTCGCAGGACCGCTTGCAGACAGCCAACTTCCTGGGTCGTTACATCGCTACTGAGCAGATGACCGACGAGGAGGATAATGCCATCGTGCTGCTGGAAGGTGTGACCAAGACCATCTTTGGCAAGACCGAGAATGGCGACTATATTCACCAGAACGACTCGGTGGAGAATGGTATTGTACATCCCGTTGATATGGTTATTGAGAAATCGAATAGCCTGATCAGTGACCTGCTGCGTGTTAACCCCAAGGTGTCTGTGTTCTACAAGGCTTTGGTGGCTACTGGTGTTATCAACGAGATCCAAGGCGTTGCTGATGAGAATTACGATCCCAGTAAGTATATCCGTGAGTACTACAAATCACATGAGTGGAACGAGGTGGCCAGTGTTCCTGATAAGAAAAATATCGGTTATACGGTGTTTGTGGAGCCTAACGAGGTTTACCTGAAGAAGTTTGAGGAAGAGGGCATTGAGATCGTGAACAAGGACACGCTGAAGGCACTCTACGACCTGGCTTGTCTGTACTACGACAACAACGAGAACTATGCCGACGACAAAGGAAAGCACAGCTATAGCGACCTGAAGGCCGACAACAACGCCTTGAAGCGCTTCATCCAGTATCACATCCTGAACCGTCAGGTGGCTGGTACGGCCGACTTGACACCTATCGTGATGACAAAGACGGCCGAGGCCTTCGGTATCAGCACCACGATCATCAACCCCGTGGACTGGTATCCCACGCTGCTGCCTCACACCATGGTGAAGATTGAGCAGCTGACGGTGCGCACCGACAAGGCTGGTCGTGACAATAAGGGACAGGGCTCTATTGGCGAGCGCTACATCAACCGCCGCTATGCAGCTCCCGACTTCACCTTCGAGGGTTCGCATATCGATGCAACGGTCGAGAAGAAGCCCGTGCACGATGGTCTGAACGGACACTATTTCTACATCGACGACGTGATTGCCTTTAGTCAGGACGTACTGGAGAAAGTGCAGAACATGCGTATCCGCATGGACTTCTCAAGTATATTCCCTGAGGTGATGACCAACGGTATGCGCCAGGAGGGTAATCCCTATACAGATGACAGTAAAGACACACCAGATGACTCTTCTACACCTAAGAACGGACGTAACTTCTACTTCCCCTTGGGCTATCTGGAAGGTGTGGACTTCAACAAGAACTGTCTGTTTGTGTTACGCCGCCCACACACCAACTTCTGGTCATGGCAGGGCGACGAGTGGAACCTCTTTGGTGACTACGACCTGACTTTCCGCATCCCACCAGTGCCATTCTCTGGCGAGTGGCAGTTCCGTCTGGGCTTCTGTGCTCTGAATACCCGTGGTGTGATGCAGGTGTACTTCGGCTCCGATCCAAAGAACCTGACACCTCAGGGCATCCCCTTGGACATGACGAAGTACCTGAACTCAGAGATGTATCTGGGTAGCCGCTTCAAGAGCGATGAGAAGCTGAACGACTATAACAGCAAGACTGATATTGACAAGGCTTCGGAACAGAAGATCCTGAAGAACCTGAAAGCCTATCGCGCCGGTACCTCTACCTACCACTTCAATCCTAACACGGGTGAGAAGTTCTACTTCGCAGGTAACGAACGTACCTATCGTCGTGTGCTCTGTACGGCCCAGGTGGACTGCACGAAGGACTACTACATCCGCTTCCGTGTGGCCAGCGATGGTAAGCAGGGTAATAACAACGAGTTCATGCTCGACTACTTCGAGATGGTGCCACGTAGCGTTTACAGCGTAGATGGCGATGGCGATATGGAGGACGACCTGTAAAAAAAGACCCACCTCAACCCCTCCCCCTGGTGGGAGGGGAAAAGGGTAGTTTGTTCAAATAAGAAATACCAACTAATTATGAAACAAATGATAATAGAAAAGACCAAGAAACTACTTCGTTTCAGTGTCTATATGCTTCTCCCCATTTTAGGGGGAGGCTGGGTGGGGGTCTCTTGTACCGATGCATGGGACGACCACTATGATGGTACGGCAACGGGCGTTAGTAGTGGCACCATCTGGCAGGCCATCGAAAACAATAACGACCTGTCTAACTTTAAGCGTGTGGCTGTGGCCTGTGGCTACGACCGTGCACTGAAGAGCAGTCAGGTGTTCACCGTGTTTGCTCCCACCAACGCTTCGCTCACCGATGCGCAGACCGAGTCGCTGATAGCCCGCTATCAGACCGAGAAGCTGCAGGGCATCGAGGATAAGGACAACTCGGTAGTGGTGGAGTTCCTGCAAAACCACATTGCGCTGTACAACCACTCGGTGTCGAGCACCAGCAAGGATACCATCACGATGATGAACGGTAAGTACAACGTGCTGACGGGCAATGGCATTGCCAATGCCAATTTCCTGCAGGATGGCGACCAGCTCAACAAGCTCTATAGCAACGGTCTGCTGTTCACGGTGGACCAGAGCGTGAAGTTCGTGCCCAATGTGTTTGAGTATCTGCGCAACGAGGGTGAGGGACTGGACAGCATCCGTAACTTCCTCTATAGCGGTGATCCCCTTTACAGCGACTCTAAGTGGAAGCTCTACTACAAGAACTTCATTGCTTCGAAGAGCGTAGAGGGTGGCATCGACTCGCTGGGTCGCACCGTTTATCTGGACTCTATCTCAGAACAGACCAGCAAATTGTTCTCTTCTATCGGTCTGCTGAACAAGGAAGACAGTACCTACTGGATGGTGGCTCCTACAAATACCGTCTGGAAGGATCTGGTAGAGAAATACAGCAAGCACTTTGTTTACGACAAGACCGTGGACCGCATCCTGAGCGTAGGTAACATCGACTCGCTGAACTATGTCAACACACGTAAGGCGATTGTAGAGGGAACGGTGTTCAGCCGTACCATCAACAAGGCCGTGTTCGACGGCGCGTCGGCAGCCACCGACTCGCTGATGTCAACCAATGCGGTGCCTATGTATGAGCTGCGCCGCTACTATTGGGGCAACGATAGCCTGCACTATTATCAGTACTTCGATCCTCGTGGTGCCAAGGGTGTGCTGAGTGGCACTACCGAGGTGGCTTGTAGTAACGGTAAGCTGCTGAAGGCTTCGCAGTGGAACTTCGATCCTCAGGAGACCTTCATCCAGACCATCATCGTTGAGGCTGAAGGTCAGAATGCCATTAAGGAGGTCAGCAAGTACCAGGTGAACGAGGAAACGAAGGACTCAATGCCTACCATCAGTCCTATTCCTAAGACCGTACCGAGTGCTTACGCAGACAACACACCTAATCCATACTATAATAAGGTATCAAACAATAAGTATATTGAGTTTGCACCTCAGGAGGGTATCAACCACACGGTGGTATTCAATATCACCGGTGTGCTCTCGAACGTGCCTTATGACATCTATCTGGTGACCGTACCTGCACAGGCCGAGACCAAGAACGTGTCTCCCTATCAGCGTCGTCCCACCAAGGTGGCTGCCTATATCAAGTATAAGGATGAGAATGGTGACGTCATAGGCCGTGGTAACGGTAAGAGCTTGGTTTCTAAGCTGGAGACCCCAACGGAGTCGGTTGGCTACCTGAAGCTGGCAGAGAAATATGTATTCCCCACGTCTAACTATGGCTTGACCGAGGACAACCCACGCATCACGCTGGAAGTAAGTACAGACGTGAAGAGTAGGGAGACTCGTCTGGATACAGGTACTCACTCTGCTGTGATGCGTATTGACTGTGTCATCTTGAAACCACATGTGGAATAATGTATGATTTTTAAACAACGAATTATGAAGACTATGAAGAAATATATATTGTTTGGAATCACGCTACTGATGGCACTTCCAATGAATGTATGGGCGCAAGACGAGTTCGACGACGAAGAAGAGGAAGTCGAGGTCAAGGCTCGCACGTTCACTCAGAAACAGAAGCAGTATGAGACACGTGTGGTCAAGGGTATTGTGCTCGATGCTACCACACGTAAGCCCATCAGCGGTGCTATTGTGCGTGCAGCCGAGATCGACGGCTACAGTGTGCTCACCGAGGACAATGGTGCTTACGAACTGAAGGTACCTGTGTTCACTTCGGCTCTGTATGTGTCCACACCCGACTACAACCCCGTGAAGATTGGTTTGCAGCGTGTGGAGCAGCAGAAGACGGTGACCCTCTATCCCAGCACCTTTGCAGCCGAATATGCTGCGATGACCAATGTGCGTGGTGACTATTCAGCCACCGACTTCAAATACACCAGCGCCATTAATATCAAGGACGAGATTCAGAAGCAGCTAGGCGCACAGGCCTACACCAAGACACTGAGCGGCACACCTGGTATTGGTAGCGTGATGTTTGTGCAGGGCTTGAACTCACTCAATGTGAATGCACAGCCACTGGTTGTCATCGACGATGTGATCGTGGACCAGCAGTATGGTCGCAACATGCTGCACCAGGGCTATTATAACGACCTGCTGACCAGCATCAACCCTGCCGACATCGAGAAGGTAACGGTGATGCGCAACGGTACAGCCCTCTATGGTTCGAAGGGTGCCAACGGTGTCATCCTGATCCAGACCCGCCGCAACAAGTCGATGGCTACGCGCATCACTGCCACAGCCTCGATGGGTGTGGTGATGGAGCCTAAGTACTATGATATGATGAATGCTTCGCAGTATCGTGGTTATGCTTCTGAAATGCTGCGCACCACGAACACGAACATACGTACGTTCAGCTTCCTCAACGAGGATCCCGACTACTACTATTACACCCCTTACCACCAGAATACCGACTGGAAGGACTATGTCTATAGAACTGCCTTCACACAGAACTATGGCATCAACGTAGAGGGTGGTGATGATGTGGCCAACTATAACCTCTCGGTAGGCTATACCGGCGCTAACAGCACCTTGAAGAACAACGAGATGAACCGCCTGAACGTGCGTTTCAATACCGATATCTCGCTGCTGAAAGAGCTGAGCGTGCGCTTCGATGCTTCGTTCTCTAACCAGACACGCAACCTGCGTAACGACGGTGCTCCCACAACCTACGACGAAGGTACGCCTTCTGCACCTTCATTCCTGGCCTATGTAAAGAGCCCCTTCATGAGCCCTTACAGCTACGGCCGTGGTCTGCTGTCAAACAATCACTGGGACATCACCCCCGAGACTTACCTGCGTGAGGCTTTGTCGGGCTACAGTGGCTACAACTGGCAGCTGGGTAACCCCGCCGCTATCCTGGAATACTCGGATGCTGAGAACAAGAACCGCTTCGAGAACTCACTGCTGAACCTCAGCGTGACACCGAAGTATATGTTCAATGCAAACCTCTCACTGAGCGAGCACTTCAGCTATAACCTGGTGAACACCCACAACCAGTATTATATTCCTATCAATGGTATTCCCGAATACTACGTGAAGAGTATCGGTGGTAATCGTACCAATGAGGTGCGCTCGCTGGCTTCTAAGCAGAACTCGGTGATGAGCGACACCCGTCTGGACTGGAACAACCGCTATGGTGCTCACTTCATCCATGCCTTTGGTGGCGTGCGTGTGAACTGGGAGAACTTCACCAGCAACACACAGCTGGGCTACAACACGGGTAGTGACAAGACTCCATTCATGAGTGGTGGCTTGAAGAACGTGGATGTAACAGGTGTGGAAGAGAGCTGGAACGCTATCTCATGGTATGCACAGGCTGAATATAACTACATGAGCCGCTACTACGTGCAGGCCAACCTGACCGTTGACGGTTCTACACTCTTCGGACAGGACGGCGGCGACTTCCGCCTCTTCGATGCCGCTTGGGGCGTGTTCCCCGGCGTGCAGGCATCATGGGTGCTCTCTAACGAGCCCTGGATGGCTGGCGTTAAGAATGTGGACTACCTGCGTCTGTCGGCTGGTTTCGATGTGAGCGGTAACGATAATATTGATTACTACGCTGCCCGTAGTTACTTCCGTGCTAATCAGTTCTTGCACGATGTGTCTGGACTGACCTTCGCCGGTATTGGTAATACCAAGATTCAGTGGGAGACCACACGCCGTATGAACTTCGGCGTTGAGTCAAGTCTGTTTGACAACCGCCTAGCTCTGAGCCTGAACTACTTCCGCTCTACCACCGATAACCTGCTCACCACCCAGTCGCTGGGCTTCCTGAGCGGTCTGGACGACAACTGGTCTAACTCTGGTAAGCTGAAGAACAACGGTTTCGACGTGACCGCTACCGTCAAGGTGCTGGCACAGAAAGACTGGCAGTGGCAGGTAGGCGCTAGCCTGGGTCACTACAAGAACGAGATTACCGAGCTGCCCGACAACAATAAGACGGTGAAGACAGAGCTCTATGGCGCTACCATCCTGACCGAGGTAGGTCGTCCTGCCAACGTGTTCTACGGCTATCGCACCGAGGGTGTCTTCGCTACCACAGCCGAGGCTAAGGCCGCAGGTACCAGCGATCCTAACGGTTTGTACGTGCTGGGTGCCAACGGTAAGGACCACAACTACTTCGAGGCTGGTGACGTGCACTTCAGCGACGTGAGCGGTGATGGCGTCATCGACGAGAAGGATATGGTGGTCATTGGCGATCCTAATCCCGATATCTATGGTAATATCTTTACTTCGCTGAGTTGGAAGCGCTTCAAACTGGACGTGAACTTCAACTACTGCGTGGGCAACGATGTATATAACTACATGCGTTCACAGCTGGAGGGCGGCAGCCGCTTCATGAACCAGAGCAAGGCCATGAACCACCGCTGGCAGGCAGAAGGTCAGCAGACCGATATGCCTCGCATCACCTTCCAGGATCCTCTGGGCAACAGCCGCTTCAGCGACCGCTGGATCGAAGATGGCTCTTACCTGCGTCTGAAGACGGCTACACTGAGTTACGACCTGCCTGTCAACTCTGAGTTCATCCAGGGCGTTCAGTTCTGGATCCAGGGCAACAACCTGCTCACGTTCTCAAAGTATCTGGGCACCGATCCTGAGTTCTCTACCTCTTCAAAGGTGATTGGTCAGGGCATCGACCTGGGTCGTCTGGCACAGAGCCGTTCTATCGTGGCTGGTGTGAAGATTAATCTGTAATGCTCATAATGAATGAAGAATCAAGAAATAAATAAGATTATGAAAATCAAGAATATATTTCGTAAAGGGGCTGGTTCAGTGTGCTGCGGCTTTGCAGCTGCCTTCATGGCGCTGCCCATGATGACTTCCTGCGCGGACTTCTTCGAGCCCGAGGCAGAAGATGTAATCTTCACAGACAAGGACCACCTGACCAACTGGACGGATACCGTGTATTCGCTGACTGGCATTCTGAACAAACTGCAGGTCATTGCCGACCGTACCGTGCTGTTGGGCGAGGTGCGTGGCGACTTGGTGGACCTGACCGATGCTGCCGGCTCTGACCTGCGCGATCTGGCCTTGTTCCAGGAGAAAGATGATAATGTCTATAACTCGCCTCGCGACTACTATGCCATCATCAACAACTGCAACTACTACATTGCCAATGCCAAGACCGACATGCGCAACAGTCAGGACAAGTATGTGTTCATGACCGAGTATGCAGCCATCAAGGCGATCCGTGCATGGACCTACCTGCAGCTGGTGCTGAACTATGGCGAGGTGGCTTACTACGAGGAGCCTCTGCTCACCAAGGAGGCTGCTGAGGCTGCCGAGAGAGCACCTAAGCGCGACCTGGACTACATCTGCCAGGCTCTGATTGCTGACCTGGAGAGCATCCCCGTGCAGTATCGCACGGAGTATCCCGGTATCGGTAACATCCGTAATACGGACTCACGCTTCTTCTATTTCCCCATCGACGTGGTGCTGGGCGATCTCTATCTGTGGAGTGCTAAGACACCTGCAGAATACTACAAGGCTGCCACTTGCTACTATAACTTCATCAACAACCGCAATGGACTGGCTGCCAGCAGCTTTTACCCTGTGGGTATCAATGTCGTTCAGTGGCCTAAGGGTACTACCTCATGGGTGTCTATCAACCTTTTGGTGGAAGATTTCTGGGGCGATGAGCGCTATTCTAACAATGGCGAGCTGATCACTATGATTCCCGGCGACTCTATTCGTGCCGAGGGTTACTATAGTGAGTTGCGTAACCTGTTCAACTCTACTACTGAGAATCTCTATAAGTACAGCATCACACCTTCTAACCGTTTGACGGAGCTCTCTGAGTCTATGGTTAACTGTGTGCTGGGTAACAACGGTACTACGGTCAGCTACTCGCCTAGCGGTCTTTCAGAAAGACGTTCAGGTGACCTTCGTTTGGCTTATTCTTGCGTTACTGATCCCAATGGCTATCGCGATCCTGTGACTGGCGATCCCGTAAGCACTCAGTTGATCAGAAAGTACAACACACGTAATGTACACATCTACCGCAAGCACATGGTTTACCTGCGTATGGCAGAGGCTCTGAACCAAGCTGGTTTCCCACGTGCAGCCTTTGCTACGCTGAGCGAGGGACTGGACAACGCTATCCTGCGCGACTCTATCGGTCGCACGATTCCTGAGGCCGACTCTATCAAGCTGGCTGCGTTCGACTTCCCCTCAAACAACTATCGTCGTGCTTCGGCCAACTTCTTCGTAACGCACAATGCTGAGCAGACACCTAACACCATCGGTGTTCACACCCGTGGCTCAGGTTATACGCCCATGAACGAGTTCTACAAGCTGATCAACGACACCGTTGAGACCGACGAGGCTAAGTATCGCAAGCTGACTGCCGAACAGCAAGCCTATGTAGATAGTCTGTTGCTGGACGAGATGGCACTGGAGTTTGCCTTCGAGGGTACCCGCTACTATGACTTGATGCGCTTTGCCAAGCGTCAGGCTAACCCCGGCGCTTTCATGAAGAAGCACATCGAGGCACGCAAGGGCAAGAAAAACTCTGCACCCGTTTCTCGCGATCTGAGCGATCCAAAGAACTGGTATATGACATGGAAAGGCAAGTTGGGCTTCAAATAAGAAACTCAATATGAAATGAAAAAAAAGCCGTTCGCGATGGGCGAACGGCTTTTTTGTTGAAAATGTTTTGGAAAATGAATTTTATTATTTATCTTTGCATTTCCTTTGATTGACCTAATAAATAAAAAAGTTTAAGCTAACAATTTAAAAATGAAAAGAATGTTTTTGATTCTGTCACTGTTGGTGATGACCCTGACAGTGGCAGCCGTACCAGCCAAGCGCGGCGTCGTGCAGACGTTGAAACTGGCCGATGGTACAGAAGTGAAAGCATGTCTTGAAGGCGATGAATTCGGCCATTTTTGGAGAGGTGCCGAAGGAAAAGCCTACCGCAAGACATCCGATGGGACCTATCAGGCGATAGATCTTCAGGCCACCATCCATAGAGCCAAGGCAAACCGTCAGAAGATGAACGCAAAGCGCGCTCAGCGACTGCCGCGTAGGGCAGAGAAGACTGGCTATTTTGGCAAAAAGAAAGGTATCATCATCTTGGTAAACTTCCAGAATTCTACCTTTGTTGCAGAGCACGACCAGGCACTCTTCAAGCGTATTGCCAACGAGTCTGGCTTTAGCGAGGGCAATTTCAAAGGTTCTATGTGCGACTATTTCAAAGATCAAAGTCGTGGACAGTTCGAACTGGACTTCGATGTGGTGGGTCCTTATACGTTGAACCAGGATTATGCTTATTATGGTGAAAACGATTCGGAGCATAATGATAATGATAAGCACCCTGCGACCATGGTTGCTGAGGCCGTTAAAAAGGCCAATAATGATGTGACCGACTGGTCTGCCTACGACTGGGACAACGATGGCGAGGTGGATCAGGTCTATGTGGTCTATGCCGGTCACGGTGAGGCTGATTACCCCGATGATGACACTGTCTGGCCTCATGCCTATTCATTAGCTGCAGCCGCTCAATATGACGGTGATGGTCCTGGCCCTGTCAGCGTGAATGGTGGCAAGAAGGTAAACACCTATGCCTGCGGTGCTGAGCTTAATTCTTATGGTAAAATCTCTGGTATTGGTACCATGTGCCACGAGTTTTCCCACTGTCTGGGCTATCCTGACTTCTACGACATTGACTATACTGGAGGTCAGGGCATGGGCTATTGGGACTTGATGGATGCTGGTTCTTATAATGATGACGGCTATCAGCCTGCTGGTTATACCAGCTACGAGCGTTGGGTGGCAGGTTGGATGGAACCCATTGTGCTGGAAGACCAGGATGTCAGCGTGAAGAACATGAAGTCGCTGCAGAATGGCGGTGAGAGCTACATCATCTATAACCAAGGTCACCGCGACGAGTATTTCTTGCTGGAGAACCGCCAACTGGATGGCTGGGATGCCTCGCTGCCCGGTGCTGGTCTGCTGATTCTGCATTGTGACTACGATGAAGAAGTGTGGTTTAATAATGAACCTAATGATGATCCCGCACGTCAGCGTTTCACCTGGATGCCTGCTGACAATAAGTATCAGTACGTTATGGAGGAAGGGAATAAATACTACTCTTTTGAAGGTATGAACACCGACCCCTTCCCTTATGGCAATCGTAATGCTTTTAACAAGAGGACAAGGCCTGCTGCTATGTTCTACAACAAGAACAGCGACATGAGCTACTATATGAACTCTTCAGTAGAGAATATTAAGCAAAATGACGATGAAACCGTGTCTTTTGACTTCATGGCTCAGCTTGCATCTGGTTCACTCTCTGACGCGACCCTCTTCTATGAGTCTTTCGATGAATGTGAAGGCACTGGCGGTAATGACGGTGCGTGGTCTGGTTCGGTAGCTTCATCTGATATTAAGTGTGACAATGAAGGCTGGGTGTTCGAGAATGCTTACGGTGCATTAGGCTGTGCAAAGTTTGGCACCAGAGATAAGGCAGGTTTAGCCACCACCCCCTCGTTTGTTGTTAATGGCAGTGCCAAACTCACTTTCTCTGCAGGTGCATGGAATTCTAACAACGAACAAACCACGTTGCATCTCTCAGTGACTGGTGGCACGATAGAGCCGGATAAAATCCAATTGAACAAGGGCTCTTTCGATGAATACGAGGCCGTGATTACTGCTAATGGCGCGGTAACCTTGTCGTTCAAAGGTGCAGACATCAGGAGCCGTTTCTTCCTGGACGACGTGCTGGTGGAGAATCCGAATGCCACAGGCATCAGCGAGCAGACTGTTGCCCGTCAGTCGGGCGCCGTCTATACTCTTGATGGCCGTTATGTAGGTCGTGATGTCAAGTCATTGGGACGCGGCTTGTATATTGTTGACGGCAAGAAGATTGTTAAATAAGCGATAAAACCGACGATATTAACGCATTAGAGCGGCATCATTCTCAGCGAATGGTGCCGCTCTTGTTATACGGCGATGCCGTTTTAAAGACACAAAAGTTTGTTTTTCTCAATAATTGTTCTTACCTTTGCACCCGATATTAACTAAACTAAGAACCAAATTCAATGAAAAGAGTAGTAGTTTTGTTTTTGATGTTTGTGATTGCCTTACTTGTCATTATGACTTTCACAAAACCCAATGAATCGGATCACTATGTCACTGTACGCGTTGTCGCCATGAAGGTGGCAAGTCAGAAACTGGCTGCCGTGCCTGTGGCTGATGCTGTGGCAGACCAGTTGCCCGAGGAACTGAGAGAGAACTTGTCGGACGACATGCTTGATTCCCTTTCTGACATGGCGGTCGATATGGGCACAAACGCGGCTGTGAGTACGTTTGACAACTTCATGCGTCAGAACTTTGAGGTTCATGACTACAAGGTGGTGAACGTAGGCATGGTGAAGTATCACGGTATGAACGTGCCCATCACGATTGGCTTCTTTGGCAAAGTGAAGCTGTTGGTCGATGAGGCTAAGATACAAAGCATTTTTCATTAAATAGTCTCCCAACAATGAAACAATTTTGGATAATCTTGACGACGCTGACGTTGTTTGTGGTCAGCGCAACGGTATGTCGCGCCCAACGCGTCAGCGAGGTGCCCCTGGCCGACCCCTATATACTTTTAGATGGCGATACCTACTATGCCTATGGCACAGGTGCCAAGGAAGGCATCGAGTACTACACCTCGAAAGACCTGCAGACGTGGCAGCGCGGCGGACTGGCGCTGCATAAGGACAACACCAGCGAGGAACAGTGGTTCTGGGCTCCCGAGGTCTATCTGCGCAACGGGCGCTACTATATGTACTATTCTGCCAACGAGCACCTCTATGTAGCGGTGGCCGATTCGCCCCGTGGTCCCTTCAAACAGGTGGGTGGGCGCATGATGAAGCCCCTGATAGGCGATGAGAAATGTATCGACTCTAGTGTTTTCCAGGACGAAGATGGTCGTTTATATTGCTTTTTTGTCCGTTTCACCGATGGCAACTGCATCTGGGTGTGCGAGCTCGAGGCCGACGGCATCACCCCCAAACAGGGCACGTTGAAGCACTGTTTCAGTGTGTCGGCACCCTGGGAAGAGAAGTTGGGCCGTGTCAACGAGGGACCTTTCATGGTAAAACATAAGGGTACGTACTATCTTACTTATTCCGGAAACGATTTCCGCAGTCACGACTATGGAGTGGGCTACGCCACTAGTCAGTCGCCCATGGGTCCGTGGACCAAGTTCAAGTACAACCCGATTGTGCAGCGCGTGGACGGACTTTATGGCACTGGACACCATTCTTTCTTCACGGATAAGGACGGAAAAATGCGAATAGTGTTTCATGCACACTATTCAGTATCAGAGGTTTATCCGCGCGGTATGTATATCGGAACAATGAAATTTTCGCGCGGTAAAATGAAAATATTAGGTCAGAAATTGTTGTATCCGAACCAAAATGCACAAAATGACTGAAGAAATAAACAAAAATACAATTGTAATTAAATAAATAGTAGTACTTTTGCATCGTCAACACAAGACTATAGACATATAACACAAGATACAGATTCTTGATCATACATTGTTAGTAAATAGTTAGTAGTTTTATTTTTAGGAATTATTTGTTTTTTCATGAGCTTAGCCTCCCTGTGAAGGGGGGCTAAATTTCTTTTATGTGGTATCTTCTCGCTACCTCGCCAGTTCCCAGCTCTGAAAAAGGGAAAGGGCTGCTATCTACTTACTATAGTACCGTTATCGTCTTGTTATAGTACCGCTATCGTCTTGCTATAGTACCGCTTTTGTCTTGCTAAAGTGCCACTATTGATTCCATTCTAGACTCTAGAAGTGGTGATTCTAGACTCTAGAAATGATGATTCTAGACTTTAGATTCTGTCTTTCTAGACTTTAGATTTTGTCTTTTCAGACTTTAGAATCAGTTTAAAGACTTTAGTCTTACCTGTGAAAAGAGCTAGTATCAGCTTTTGATAGTGGCGCGATGAGTTGCTGAAACAAGGCAAATGATTGATGAGGTCTGGCCGAATGGGTGCTGGAATGCCTGTGTTTGCGCCTTTTTCAAATGGTAGGTCGTTTTTTTTAGTCAATTTCTTTTGTTCATTTCGGAATAAGTTGTATCTTTGCGATAGAATGCTACGAAGAATACCTCTCTAGCTTAATGAATGGACAAAAATACCTAAGAGTTGGACGATAGTGCCGTAGTGATTTGTATATAATACGTACTTTTGCACGGTATTAATCAAACAAACAAATTGTAAAACATGAACTCTAGACTTTTGATCCTGGTTGGTGCCTTTGCCGCTTCCGTATTTGGCATGGCGACAACAGCTGTTGGACAGACCACCTACAAGAATCCTGTTGTAGATAATAGTCTGCCCGATCCCACAGTCATCAAGGCCGATGACGGTCATTTCTATCTCTATGCCACCGAGAATGTTCGTAACCTGCCCATCTATCGCTCCGACGATTTGGTCAACTGGACCTTCCTGGGCACTGCATTCACCGACGAGACACGTCCTCGCTTTGTGAAGCGTGGCGGCATCTGGGCCCCCGACATCAATTACTTCGGCGGTCGTTACGTGCTCTATTATGCCATGTCAACATGGGGAGGCGAGTGGGAATGCGGCATTGGCGTGGCCACTGCCGACAAGCCCGAGGGTCCCTTCACCGATCATGGTAAGATGTTTATCAGCAAAGAGATTGGCGTGCAGAACTGCATCGACCCCTTCTATATCGAGGAAAAAGGCAAGAAATACCTGTTCTGGGGTAGTTTCCGAGGCATCTATGGTGCCGAGCTGACAGCCGACGGACTGGCACTGAAGAACCCCAAGAAGCTATTTAAGGTGGCCGACACCTTCATGGAGGCCACCTATATCCTGAAGCGCGACGGCTACTACTACCTCTTCGGTTCGAGTGGTACCTGCTGCGAGGGCGCCAAGAGCACCTATCAGGTCACTGTGGGCCGTTCGAAGAAACTGCTGGGCCCCTATGTCGATAAGCAGGGACAGCCCCTTCTGAAGAACCACCACGAGATTATCCTGCACAAGAATGATCAGTTTGTGGGCACCGGACATAATGCCGAGTTCGTCACCGACAAGAACGGACGCGACTGGATGCTCTATCATGCCTTCCATCGTGATGACCCCGATGCAGGCAGAGTGTTGCTGCTCGACGAAGTGAAGTGGAAAGACGGTTGGCCATACATCGAGAACAGTGTGCCATCCACCGAACACGAGGCACCTCAATTCTAAGAAATACCTATGCGATACATCATCACCATCATCTCCGTGCTACTAGCGTCGATGGGCTGGGCGGGCAACTACCGTTTTCAGCATGTTGACAGCAAGAGCGGACTGCCCCATCAGCAGGTGGAGGCCCTGGCGCAGGATGCCAAGGGCTACATGTGGATAGGCACCCGCAACGGCCTGGCACGCTATGATGGTTATGACATTCGCACCTATTATCACACCTCTCAGCCCCATACGCTGAGTCATAACTTTGTGCATGGCTTGCACGTGGACCGAAAGAATCGCCTGTGGATTACCACCGAGAACGGCATCAGCCGCTATCGTCCCGATTCCGATGACTTCTACAACTATGCCGTTGGCAAGGGCCTTTTCTGGTCTATCACAGAGACCAAGCAGGGCGACATCTTCTTTGGTGGTAACACGCTGTGCCGCTACGACGAGCAGCAAGACTCCATGATCACCATCCCTACGATGATTGCCGACTTCGTCAACTCGCTGGCCGTGGACCACAACGACAATCTCTATGTGGCAACCAATAGCTCCATCTTTAGCTACGACCGCTCGTTGACTAACTTCTCGTTGTTGCCGCAAACCTACTATCAGGACTTCATGAAGGGCGCCCACGTCATCGTACCCCTGCAGTTCGACTCGCAGGGACGGCTGTGGATTGGTCGCAATGGTCAGGGCGCTATGCGTATCGACCTGAAGAGTGGCGCCACCAAGGTCTATCCAGCCGAGGTACTGTCCAGCGGCATCGTGCGTTGCATCACCGAGGACAACCGTCATCGCATCTGGTTGGGCACGGAGAAGGGTGTTAGCATTATCCATCCCAATGGCGAGATAGAGACACTCAGCCACCAGTTGTCTGATGCCAACTCGCTGAGCGATAATGCAATCTATACCATTTTCTGTGATAAGGAGTCGAACATCTGGCTGGGCTCCTACTTCGGAGGTGTGGACTATCTGCAGAACGACAACGACCAGATACTGCTGTTCAAGCCCGGCCTGCAGCCCAATCAGTTGAAAGCACGTGTGCCCCGCACCATCATCGAGACCACACCAGGCATCTTTTGGATTGCCACCGAGGATGGCGGCATCAACATCTACGACCAAGCCGCCAACCAGTTCTCAGTCTTTGCCGGTCTGCCCGCCAAGGCCAACAACGTGCACGGCCTCTATTATGATGCCGAGACTGCCGACATCTGGATAGGTACCCGCTTTGACGGCCTCTACCGCTATAACCTCAGAACCAAAGCCATCAAGCACTATTTCCGTTCTAATGGTCTGCCCTCTGAGGCCTGTTTCAGCATTGCCAAGCAGAAAAACGGTCGCATCTGGGTGGCTACGATGGAAGGACTCCGCTACTATGATGCCCAGAAAGACGAATTCCTCGTCACCGGTACCAAGGATCTGGACGAGACCTTCATCTATTCGCTTCACATAGACCGTCACGACAACCTGTGGGTCAGCGTCATCAACCATGGCATCTTCCGCGTGGATGGTCAGCGTGGCACGGTGAGCAGCATCAAGACCTCTGACGGCAAAGGACTGAAAGACAACTATATCATCTGTCTGTATCAAGACACGAATGGCACGCTGTGGATTGGCAACAACAACAACGGCCTGCAGTTTATGACCCCTGACGGCAAGATACACTCCATCGAGAGCGATATCCTGTCGCAGTGCACCATCTGCAGCATCGAGGAAGATAAGAGCGGACACCTCTGGATCAGTACCAGTAGGGGCCTGTTCAGCTATAGTCCTAAGACCGAAGCCATTGTACGCTTCTCGGCCGAGTCGAACGGTCTGCCGTCTAACCAGTTTAACTTCGCCTCCTCGTTGAAGGCCGCCGACGGCCGTATGTTCTTCGGCACCATCAATGGTCTCATTGCTTTCTATCCGAAAGATATCAAGGAAAAGACCGGTCCTTTCTATGTTCACCTGAAGCGACTCACCATCAACGATGAGGAAATCAATAGCCTTAGCGAGGACTCTCCATTGACGCAAGAACTCGATGAAACCGCCAAAATTGAACTTTCTTACTCGCAGGCACACTCGTTTAGCATCGATTATAGCGTCATCATGCCAGGCAACACCTCGACCATCAACTATCAGGTGTGGCTCGAGGGCATAGACCGCACGTGGCGCAACGTGGGCACCGAGCGTCGCTTCTCGGGCTACAACCTGCCGCCGGGCACCTACACCCTGCACGTCCGAGCCAACAATAGCAACCGCGGTTGGGAGAACTGTCCGGAGAAGGTGATCACCATCGTGGTGGCCCCACCGTTCTACCGCTCCACCTGGGCCTATCTGTTCTATCTGCTTGTGTTTTTCGTGCTTGTAGCACTGACTCAGCGCCTGTTCAAGGTGCGCATGCAGGAGCGCAACGCCGTGCGCATTGCCAACATGGAAAAAGAGAAGCTTGAAGAACTTGACAAGGCTAAGTTTGACTTCTTCACCACCGTCTCGCACGAGCTGAAGACCCCGTTGTCGCTCATCATTGCTCCGCTGAAGAGCATGGCCAAAGAGACCATGAGCGAGGAGTCGCGCAACCATGTGAACATGATTATCAAGAATGCCAACAAGATGGAAGAGCTCATTGGCGAGCTGGTGACCTTCAATAAGATAGAGACAGACCATTTCTCGTTCTATCTGCAGAAAGGCAACCCGCTGGAATTTATCGAGCTGGGCATGGCCAACTTCTACGTGGCTTGTAATGAGAAAGGCATCAACCTGAGCGTCAGCACAGAGAACAATGGTGAGGAGGTGTGGTTCTCGCCCTCTTATGTAGAGCGCATCCTGAACAACCTGGTCTCTAACGCCATCAAGTTCACCCCACAGGGCGGTAACATCACGGTCAACGCCTGCATCACCGTCAAGAAAGACAGTCCATACACTTACCTCTGTTTCCAAGTGAAAGACACCGGCATTGGCATTGTCAAGGAAGAACTGGAGAACATCTTCACCCGTTTCTATCAGACCAAGCGCGGTTTCAATACCAACAACAGCGGTTGGGGCATTGGCCTGTCGCTGGTGAAACGACTGGTTGATCTGCATAAAGGCGAGATACAAGTGGACAGCACCGTAGGGCAGGGCAGCACCTTTACCGTCTGGATGAACGTGTCGGCCAATGCCTTCCCCGAAAAGAGCCTGATTACCGACGATAAGGTGATCAAGCCCATCGACCAGTATAAGTTTGCCCAGCCGGCCATCGTCGCCCCCACAGATAGCGTGCCGCTGGAACAGCATGAAGACAACGACCGCATGTCGATCATGATTGTCGATGACAATGCCGACCTGCTGCAGTTCCTGCGCGACTATTTCTCAAAGGATTATCATGTGATCACCGCCACCAATGGTAAGGAGGCGCTCCAGCTGGCACACGAGCAGCAGGTGCAGCTGGTCATCTCAGACGTGATGATGCCCGAGATGGACGGCATCGAGCTGTGTCGCACGCTGAAGGCCGACATGCAAACCTCCCATATCCCCGTCATCCTGCTCACAGCCAAGAGCGAGAGCAACGATGTGCTCGAGGGCTATCAGAGCGGTGCCGAGGCCTACGTCTCGAAACCCTTCGACCCCGACATCCTGCAGTTGCAGGTCAGCAATATCATGCAGCTGGTGGAGAAGCGCCAGAAGGAGATTGTAGATGCCGACAGTGCCGACATCGATGCCACCGACACGCTGGGCGAGCTCGACAAAGCCTTTGTGCAGAAAATGGCCGAGATTGTTGAGGCCAACCTGGCCAACAGCGACTTCTCGATTACCGACATCACCGAGGCGCTGGGCGTCAGTCGTAGTCTGCTGCACATCAAGATGAAGAACATCCTCAACATGTCCATGGGCGACTACATCCGCAAGAAGCGACTCGACAAAGCCTGTCAGATGTTGCAGAATGGCTATAACGTCTCCGAGACAGCCTACAGCACCGGCTTCTCAGATCCCAGCTACTTCTCGAAGACGTTCAAGAAACATGTGGGCATGAGTCCTACAGACTACTGTAGCAAGAAAAGTTAGAGTGAAATTCATTTTTACCTGAAATCTAAACAATATTACATATCAAATTCACCCTTTAGCTGTACATTTGCAGCGTTAAACCTAATTAATGGGAGTATATTACTACCTAACAATAATTATATGGAACAAAGAACATTTTCATGGAAAACTGTGCTGATGATGCTCTTCTTCATCCCTCTCGGGTTGCAGGCTCAGAGCGTGAAAGGCACGGTAACCGATGCTGAGACCAACGAACCACTGATTGGTGTCAGCGTCAAGTCGATTGACGGCAAGGGAATGGCAGTGACCGATTTCGATGGTAACTACTCTATCCAGGCCGGCAAGAACGAACGTCTGCAGTTTAGCTACATTGGCTATCTGTTGAAGACGGTGCCCGTGGGCAATAAATCAACCATCGATGTGGCCTTGTCGCCCGATGTTCAAACCCTGAACGATGTCGTGGTGATTGGTTACGGAACGCAGAAAAAGGCCGATTTGACCGGTGCCGTAGGCGTGGTCGATATGAAAGAGGCCGCCAAGACTGCTGCCACCAATATCTACGAGATGCTGCAAGGCCAGGTGCCAGGTATCTCTGTCTCTACCACCAGTCAGCCTGGTGTGATGAGTAAGGTGCAGATTCGTGGCGTCGGCTCGTTCAACACCGTTGGTCCTCTTTACGTCATCGACGGTATGATTGCCAACGATGCCAACCACCTCAACCCCAACGAAATTGAAACCATGCAGGTGCTGAAGGATGCTTCGGCGGCTGCCATTTATGGTGCTCGCGGTGCCAATGGTGTGATTTTAATCACCACCAAGCGCGGTAAGAAGGGCGAGCCCTCACTCGATGTGACCGCTACCTGGAGTGTTTCAGACATGCCGAAGAAGATAGACATGATGTCGGCCACCGACTTCATGAAATATAATGAACAGGCGTATATCAACGCCGGTGAGCAGTGGCCCGCCCATTACTATGCCGAGGACATGGTTGGAAAGTATATCCCCTCTACCGACTGGCAGAAGGCTAAGTTCCAGACAGGTTTCACACAGGACTATAACGTGATGTACCGTCAGGGTTCTGACAATGTCAACATGGCCATCGGTGGTGGTTATATGGATCAGACAGGTGTGATTGACGGACCTGACTATCGTCGTTTCACCGCTCGTATCAACAGCGATGCCACCTATGGCATCCTGAAGATTGGCGAGAACCTGACCTTCCAGCACACCATTCACCACGAGACCACCGGCGGCGGCTTCTGGAATGCCCTGTCGATGCCTTCAGTGATTCCCGTTCGCGACCCGAACGAGGGTTCTGGTCGTGGCGGCTACGGTTATGGTGGCACCAACTTCCTGACCTACACCTCGAACCCCGTGGGCGAGCAGGAACGCTATCAGGACCTGAGCATCAACAACCGTGCGCTGGGTAACGTCTATGCCGAGCTGAGCCTCTTCAAGCACTTTACCTATAAGATTAACTTTGGTATCGATGCATGGTTCGGTCGCCATAAGAACTTCGACTACGGCTATACGCTGCGCCTGAACTCGGTTGAAACGCATTTCACCAATGCCCTCTACGACAACCGCGACCAGCGTATCACTACCATTCTGGAGAACACGCTGACCTACCAGAACACCTTTGGCAAGCACAACCTCACCGTCTTGGCAGGTCACACCGCAGAGGATGTGAACTGGCACTGGCTCGAGGCCGTCGGCTACGACCAGAAGGTGCCCGGACTCGTTGAGATCGACCTGGCTGGCGAACAGCACAGCATGTCGGGCTCTGAGCAGCAGCGCCGTCAGTTGTCTTACCTCGGTCGTATTGACTATAACTACGATGGCAAATATCTGGCTCAGTTCAACTTCCGTTCGGACGGTAGCTCTAAGTTCGGTCCTAACAACCGTCGTGGTTACTTCCCCTCATTCTCGTTCGGATGGCGTGTTTCTGAAGAGAAATTCTTCGAACCACTGAAGCAGACCATCAACAACCTGAAAGTGCGTGCCAGCTGGGGTAAGGTGGGCGACATGCAGTCGCTGGGCAACTATGCCTATATTCCCAGCATCGACCATAGCGGTCCTTACGAGGGCTTCTACGCCATCTTCGGTCCTTCAAAGAACGAGACCGTGCTGAACGGTGCCACCCAGAGTGCCATGGTCAACGTGAACCTGGGTTGGGAGACGAAGACCACTACCAACATCGGTCTTGACTTCAATATGTTCAACAACCGCCTCTTCGGTACCTTCGAGTGGTTCACCGCTAAATCTACCGACCTGCTTCTGAACAAGCCACAGTCGTGGGCCACTGGCGTAGGTTCTATCTGGACCAACTTCGGCGAGATGCGTAACTCTGGTATCGAGCTGACCTTAGGTTGGCGCGACAAGGCCGGTGAGCTAGACTATAGCGTCAGCGCCAACGTATCGACCGTACGCAACGAGGTGCTCCGCATGGGTGAGTCTTACGTGATGGATGCTTACACCCGTACAGAGGTGGGCCGCTCTATCAGCGACTTCTATCTGATTCCTTTCGCAGGCATCTTCCAGTCAATGGACGAGGTTTACGACCACACCACCACACTGGCCGACGGAACCATCAAGGTGATTCAGCCCGATGCTAAGCCTGGTGACGTGCGCTACGTGGATGTCAACGGCGATGGTGTCATCGATACCAACGACCGCACATGGAGCGGCAGCCCACTGCCTAAGTTCGAGCTGGGTCTGAATGTCAGCCTGGCCTACAAGAACTTCGACTTCAACATGTTCTGGGCAGGTAAGTTTGGCAACAAGATCTACAACGAGCTGCGCAAGAACCTGCTCAACTTCAACGTCGATAATATTCCTGCCGATGCTGCACCCTGGACTTGGGACAATCCTTCTACGGAGTATCCCCGCATGCTGGCAGGTACCACATCTAACAATATCGGTTATTGCGACCGCTTCCTTGAGAATGGCTCTTATTTCCGCCTGAAGAACCTGCAGCTGGGCTACACCCTGCCTGCTTCGCTCACGCAGAAAGCTTATATCCGCAAGGTGCGTGCCTATATCAGTGGCACCAACCTGCTGACCATTACCAAGTACAAGGGTTACGATCCTGACATCATTTGTAATAATGTCTATTCTCAGGGCATTGACAACGGACAGTATCCTTCTAGCCGACAGGTGAACTTCGGCTTGCAAGTTACATTCTAATAATAAGAAAGGAGCAATAACATGAAAAAGATTATAGCAAATACAATGATTGCGGCATCGCTGCTCACTGGAATGACTGCTTGCAGCGACGACTGGCTCTCACTGAGCGATCCTAACCTGGAGACTGCCGACACCTTCTGGCAGACCAGCGAACAGTTTAACGAAGGACTCACCGCTGCCTATTCTACATGGCGCCGTCCCGGCTACTTCAGCCGTTGGTTCCAGGTGCTCACCGTGCTGCGCGGCGACGAGGGCTGGAGCAACAGTCCTAACCCTGAGTTCATCGGCGATGCCAACTTCGTGATGTCTTCATACAACTACGACAGCAACGAGGGATTGAACCTGCCCTGGCAGGCTATGTACAACAGCTTGTACTATGTGAACCAGGTCATCGACAATATGAACGACCACGGTTACAACCTCTTCGAGAAGTCCGAGGCCGACAAGATTCTGGGTCAGGGTTACTTCATCCGTGCCGTTGCCTTCTGGTCTATCGCTGGTATCTATGGCAGTGGTCCTATCCAGACCAGCTCTGTGGGCAATGGTCCTATCGGCACACAGGAAGAGCTCTATAAACAAGCTCTTGACGACTTCACCAAGGCTGCCGAGTTGCTGCCCACCACTTGGCCCGCTGCCGAGGCCGGTCGTGCCACCAAGGGTGGCGCACTGGGCATGATGGCACGTATGAACATGCAGTTGGCTGGCATGAAGTGCCACCGTCCTTGGGATGCTGCCAACCAGGATCCCGCTGCTGCCAAGGCCTACTGGCAGGCTGCCAAGAAGAATATCGAGGACATCTTTGAACTGGGTATCTATGATCTGGTGCCCAACTGGATGGATAACTTCACCGAGGCCAACGAGAATAACAAGGAGTCACTCTTCGAGATTAACTTTAAGGAGGGTACCGTCAATGGTAAGGAAGTGGGCAACCAGCGTCCGAAGTTCCTGGGCCTCTATGCCGGTGCATCATCGGGCCTCTCTTGGGACGACGGTTCTGCACGCTCATGGCTGCTCGACGAGTTCGACAAGGAGCGCGATAAGGATGGCAACATCGATATGCGTAAGTTCCATACCTTGTTCTATAAGGATGTCAATGAACCTCAGACCGTGACCGCCATCTACTATGGTAAGACCTGGGACGAGTGGAACAGCGTAGAGCCTTTCGCAAAGTCATGCTACTGGAAGAAATATACCAGTGTGGAGAACGATCCTAGCGCTCAGGGTGAAGGCTATGTGACAGGTGTTAATATCCGTATTCTTCGCTTGGCCGACGTTTATCTGATGTATGCCGAGGTGCTCAACGAACTGGATGGCGATCGTGCCCTGGCCGTAGAATATATTAATAAGGTGCGCCGTCGTGTCAATATGAAGGACCTTTCAGCTAGTGACTACACCACCTACGACACACTGCTCGAGCAAATCAAGCATGAGCGCTTGGTAGAGCTCTGCGGTGAGTGCACACGCTGGTTCGACCTGGACCGCTGGGGCGACATCCACGATCAGGAGAAGATTAACAAGCTCGCCGAGCGCGATGCCGACTTCCAGACCTACCGATTGGGTATCAGTCACCTGTGGTGCATCCCCAACCATGAGATCAACAACTGGGAGGGATTGAAACAGAATCCTGGCTATTAAGAATTATGAATTAATTATTAAGAGTGAACAATTATGAAGAATATCATTAAATATATAGCTGCTGTTGCCTGCATGGGCGCTCTTGTTCCTGCCGGCATGACCAGTTGCACCGACATGGGAGGCGATGGTGTGGACTCCGTGATTTGGAACGGTAGTCAGAACCCCGACAACACCAGCTTCCACAACCCAGTCATCGAACCATCGGTCGAGGCAGGAACAGTGGTTAAGGGTGCTAGCACGTTTGTTGCCATCTCAAGCACCACTCAGTGGGCCAAGGGCCTCACAAACTATTGTCCCACCTTGACCACTACCAACTTGATGAACTGGACCGTGGCCAACGATGCTTTCGAGAAAACAGCCATTCCATCGTGGAACGACAGTCGTGTGAACTCACTGTCTATCGACTATGCAAAGACGATAAAGATTTGTTTCTGGATGTTCTACACGTTGGAAGGTGGTGATGGTATTGGTTATGCTTTCTCAACTTCTGGACAGGGACCATATACAGATAAAGGCGTGCTGCTGACAGCTGCTGATGCAGGGGCAACCACAATTAAGAATCCATTCTTTATTGTAGCTGCTACAAACTATTACCTGTGCTACACAACTGAGAATGGTACCTATATTCAGAAGATTACCTTGAAAGGAGCTAAGGCTGATGCTGCCAGTGCAGCGCTTTCTGGAACCCGTACGCTCATTGGTAATGCTAATATGGACGATGTGGCAATCTTCAGAAAGAGCTCAAGCGAACTTTATTTGATGTTCACAGTGAAGAATGGTGCTAATACGGAAATCCGTTATGCTCGTGCTGGTAGCTTCACTGGGCCATATCTTGATAAGAGTGGCAATGATGTCGCTACAACCAGCAATGGAGAATTGCTTATTGAAGGTGGTGATGTTATGATTAATCCAGAGAATCCTATGCGTGCTTTCATGAATTCAGATCAGACTCACGTCTATGTGGCTTATAATGCTACAGAGGCGGGAACTGCTCAGATGAAGAGTGGATTTGCGCGCAAACCAATGCTTATTACTCCTATTGAATTAGGCGATGACGGCTGGTTCAAAAGCAGTGTAAAAGCACAAAAGGGATGGACTTCCCCACGTTACGAATAACAATAATAATCACGAGAGACGGAGCGCAGGCGTGAGCGTCTGCACTCCCAATCTCAAATACTAACTTAAACAACAAAACATTATGAAGAAATTATTTACATTAATGGCTGCTGCCGGTTTGGCACTGAGCGTGAATGCACAAAAGCAGATTTCTGTTGCCAGCGTGGACAAAGACATCAGTATTGACTATGCCAGTGGATGTGAGATTGATCTCAATAATGACGGTTTGAAAGAAGTCATTGTTGGCGGATGGACACGTGGCGAAGCACCAGGCATGATTGTTCTTGATGCTGACCAAAATGAGATAGAAACGCAAAATCAAGCATGGATTATTTCTTGGAATGGAAGTGCGTATGAGAAAAAGGAATTTATCAGCCCTGTTGGTATGCGTGGACAGATAGTTCCTGCAGATTTCAATGGTGACGGAAATATTGATGTTACGATTGGAGGAGAAGGCTATGATTTCTTTTCTGTCTATCTGAATGATGGAAATGGTAAATTTACTGCAGATCCTAATTTTGCCGTAAAGAATACCGATGGTGAGGTTATTGGATGGTATCCTCGTTCTGTCGATGTTGCTGACTTTAATCTTGATGGTCTGCCCGATATTGTAACTATCGGTTGGAGTGGTGTTGGTGGTGTCCGTCAGCCCAATTGTGGCGTTCTTATTAATAATGGAGATGGAACCTTTACTGCACGTGCTACGGATTTGATAGGTAATGGTGATATGATTTATGAGTTTGCTCTTTCCACTATCAAAGCTTATGATTTGAATAATGATGGTTATGCAGATTTCCTTCTTCAAGGTAATGTGGATAATCAAGGACGACCTTTTGATCGTACCTTTATTGCTTATTTGAATCTTGGTGTGGATACAGATCCTGCAGATGTCGTGTCTTTCTATGATATGGGGCTAACAGACATCACACATAACTACGGTAATGGTAATATTCTTGTTGCAGACTTCAATAATGATGGTACACCTGATGTTTTTGTTACTGGTGAAGATCCTACCAGTGCGTCAGGTCTTGGATTCCATAATGAATGGGATTACATTCCTATGATGATGTATGGAAAGATTAAGCAGACCACTGATGGTAATGAGCTATCCTATAGTGAATACATGCAGATGCCATTGCGCCGAACTAATACAAAGATTTTGAGCTCTACTAATGTAGGTATGCGTGCAATCGACTATAACGGTAATGGCTATTATGATCTGTTTTGGATGGGTTGGTGTGATCCGATGCCTGACAATACTGAATGCACGCAAGCTGGCTGGTTCCTTCCTGGTGGCGAGAATGGTTTCACCTCTTACCAGCGTATTCCTGGCGCATCTGAGCAAGCAGTTCTATTCCTTGACTATGGCAATGAGGGTTCTTTGAACTATATGATGACGGGTTATCATGCTGATGCTACTTACTTCACTAAGGCAACAGAGGCCAATCCAAATCCAGAATTCCCCATGGGACGTACCGCTGTCTTCACCAAGAATCCTTGGGAAAAGGCTGCACGTCCTGCTGCTCCTACAGCTCCCCAGGCAGAGGTTAACGACAATACTGTAACACTGTCATGGACTCCTGCTGCTACTGCTCAGAAGAACGTTACCTATGAGTACTTCATCAAGGACGCTAACGGTAAGATCTACAATGGTGCTACCTCATTCATTGGCGGCGACAAGGACGGTGTGCGCAAGGTGCTCCGCGAGGGTAATGCCTTCATGAACACCAAGCTGACCCTGAACAATATCCCTGCTGGCGAATATACATGGGGTGTTCAGACCGTTGCTGCCGACCTGCAGGGTTCTACCTTTGCTACTGGCACATTCACTGTTGCCAAGCAGGCGGATGGTATCAGCAATATGAACCAGAAGGCAGCTGTTGCCAACATCTTTACCATCGACGGTAAGCGTGTGGCTGCTGCCCAGAAGGGTCTCAACATCGTGAAGATGTCTAATGGCGAGGTTCGCAAAGTCATGAAGTAATTATTTTCAAATAAGAGTTAGGGTGGGAGAGCGTCTCCCACTTTAACTCTTTTTCTACAAAACAATATAAACCGAACTAATATGAAGAAACTATTGCTGTCAGTCATGATGATGATGGTGCTGGGCGCAGCTTCAGCAGCGGCACAGACTGTCATCCCCGTAAAAGTAGATCAATATCCACCGCTGAAAGCCGTTGCCGAGACGGTCACTGTAGATGTCTCGCAAGGTGCCATCACCGTGGGTAGCGACGTCAGCGTGGAAGGTGGCGACGGCTCCTACACTTATCTCTGGACCAATGCTGCCGGACAGCAGGTGGGCAACCAGAAGACTTACGAGATTAATCATTGGGGTAACTATTATCTAAAGGTGACCGATGGTCATGGCTGTCAGGTCAGCGTGATGTTCACTGCTACCGACCCAGCAGGCATAGCTGCCACCGATATTCAGGATGTACAACAAATCAAGCTCTTCGACTTGAAGGGCCGTCTGGTTAAGAATACTCGTTCAATCACAACATATACCGATGGACTCCAGAATGGCACTTATGTGCTTTGTCGTATCTATGCCGATGGCACCGAGTCTGTCCAGAAAATCACTGTTAAAAAGTAACTCATGATGAAGACAAATAAATCCCTCCTCATATCTCTTCTTGCCCTGCTCGTAAGCATGGGCATTCAGGCTCAGCGCACCATCACCAGTTATGCACGTAGTGGCGTGAAGACTACACTTAGTCTGGCATGGAACACCGACAACTATGGCACCATCCAGTGGCAGCAGTCTGCCGATCAGGGAAAGACGTGGACCAACATCAGTGGCGCTACCAGTCGTGAGTACGTGGTGACACCTTCGGCCGACACCTATCTGCGTGTGGTGGTCAGTGGCGATGAGGCTTGCGAACCGCTTACCGAGACCCACATCATCAAGGTGTTCACCTTCAGTGTGAGCCTTACACAGAAATTGAGTCATGAGGCAACCTTTGAGGTGAACAACCTGACAATCGATCCATCGGCCGTAGCCGAATATGGCTTCTGCTATAATTATAGTGGTGTGAACCGCAACTATCGCAGCATGCAGCACGTGGCTGTAGGCACACAGTTGCCTGGTGAATCGTTTGAGGCTACTTGTCCAGGCTTGTTGCCCAACAAAACTTATAGCATCCGTTTTTATATCAAGACCGCGGACGGCTCGTTCGTTTATGGTCCAGGCAAGCTGGTGACGACACTCCCAGGACTGGAGTGGAACAGTGAGGATTGGGTCATCATGAAGAACATGCTTCAGCCAACTTTCATGCTCTCTGGTTATGTGGGTGCCAAGCCGACGATGAAGTTTGAGTACGGCACGGATAAAAACGATATGAAGACGGCTACTATATTAACGGCCAATGCAGATGCGCATAAGTATAAGTCAATTCTCTTGAGAAATTTGCAGCCTGGCACCACCTATTACTTGCGTGTCACTGCCGATGTGGATGGCGACGAGCAGGTCATTGAGAAGACAGTTCGCACCCTGACCGACTATAGCACCTACGAGGTTGACCAGACGGTCAAGCCAGCCGCCCACCGCATTTCGTGGAACGACCGTAAGACGGCTATCCAGCTGAACCCCTCAGACATTCAGGCCGAGTATCCCCGCATGCTGCGCGTCAGCAAAGACACGCTCATCCTGACCTATCATGGTGGCGATGGTACTGGCAGCGTGGACCACTGGCACGACATCTATATCCATCACTCTTACGACAATGGTAAGACATGGACTGCCCCCGAGAAGATTCTCGACAAGACCAAGACATGGCTGTCTCACGGTTGGTTTCGCTTCACGAATGCCGACATGGTGAAGCTGCAGAACGGCTGGATCCTGATGACGTGGTCATCGAATGCCAATCCCGAGACCAACGACAACTGTCAGGTGCTGGTCATGATCTCAAAAGACGGCGGCGAAACCTGGGGCGACCCCATCACGGTGCTGCGTGGTCGTGTGTGGGAACCACAGATTGTGCAGTTGCCCGGCGGCGAACTGGAACTGCTCGTGTCAAGCGAGAAACAATGGTGGGGCACTGGCGGCAATCTCAATCAGGAAATCGTGGTGTCGCGCTCTACCGACAATGGCGAGACATGGACCGCACAAAAGCGTGCCAGCTATAACCCCGGCAAGCGCGATGGTATGCCTGTGCAGGTGATGCTGCAGGGCAACAAGGGTATCCTGTTTAGCTACGAGAGCATTGGCAGTGGCAACAACCCATCTATCTCTTGGCGTCCGCTCGACGGCGAGTGGGATAGTGCCGACTGGGACGAGCAGCTCGACGATCGTCGTTGGGTGGCAGAGCCCATCCGTGGCGGATGTGCCCCCTATGCCTTGCAGTTGGAAACCGGCGAGGTGGTTGTGATGGGACACCTGGATCAGAATGGCGATGTGTGGCAGACCAACCGTCTGAAGGTTTGTGTGGGCGACAATACCGGTCACAACTTCAAGTACACCACCATTCCTTTCTCGTCGCTGCCACGTGGTGAGGGTGCCTATTATGGTTCGCTGTTCCAGAAGGATAGCGACACCATCTGGTTGCTCTACTCTCACAGCTATTACAATGGCTCTACCTGTACCAAGAACACGGTGGAGCTGCTCGAAGGCAAGATCGTTGCAATTCAATAATGATTATATAATTAACTGATTTATGAACTACAGATTTGCTTTACTCTCGTTAGCTGCTGCTTTTGCCATGCAGGGCGCAGCACAGCGTTTCTACATTAGTGTTAAAAAACCAGGCAACAATGCTGTCACCTATCATCTCTCTGAGCAACAGGGACAGCTGAAGGCAGCCAAAGATCTGCCCTTGACCATTACAAAAAATGTGAAGCAGGAAGGCGAAAGCCAGTTGCTTACCATCACTTTCCAGGCCAAGGATCAGGTGTACTTCAACTTCGGTGCGATGCTCCCCACGGAGTTTGCTACCGACGATTGCGACTTCTACCTGCCCGGTTTCTGGTATCACAAGAACCTTCGTTCGCCTAAGGAGGCACCATCGTTCCACACCTCAAAGAGCTGGAACGTGCGCGAAGACCGTCTGTCGTCGCCCCTCACCGGTGTGTTCGATGCTAAGAGTGGCAGCACCCTGACTGTGCTGCGCCAGCTGGATGCCCCCGTCGAGGCACTCACCACCCATCAGGAGGGTGAGGTCATCGTCAGCGGCAAGACTTCGCTGGGCTATCTGGGCTTCGACAATGCCACAGGCAAAGCCAGCCTGACCTTCGGCTATCCTTATATGGAGACGCCTAAGCGCTACATCCGCAAGCTGACGCTGACAGCTCCCATTCAGGCTTTTGCCAGTTTGGAGAAAGGCGCAAAGCAGAGCGTTACCTGGGTCATCACCCGTGGCCAGGCTAAGGACTACGGACAGTTCGTGGCTGATACCTGGAACTTCTGCATGGACGAGATCAACCCTCAGCCCATTCAGCCGCTCTACACCGCTGACGAGATGAAAGCACAGCTGTCTAACTATTTTGCCAAGGGCTATGTTGACAAGTATGCCCTGAAGTATCACTCAGGCCACGGCCTGCGCTGCGACGACTGTATCCCCGTGGATCATGTGCAGCTGGGCTTCTGCGGTCGCGTGTTGCTCAACGGCTTCAATGCCTTGGAGTATGGCGAACAGAAGGGTAATGCCGAGTTCGTACGCATGGGACAGGAGATCTTCAATAGCTGGCTGGAGCATGGTTTCACCGCTCGTGGCTATTTCAAGGAGGACTTCCACATTGCTCGTGGCATTCCTGCCGACAAGGATTGCATCCACAGCATCCGTCAGCAGTCAGAGGCTGTCTATGCCGTGCTTCACTATCTGGCTTACGAGAAGAAACAGGGTCGCCAGCATAAGGACTGGGAGGTGAAGATGCGCACCCTGCTCAACCAGATGTTGCAGTTGCAGAAGGCCGACGGTAGCTTCCCCCGCAAGTATCGCGACGACCACAGCGATGTTGACGCCTCGGGCGGTTCTACCCCCAGTGCCACCTCAACACTGGTCATGGGCTATAAGTTCTTTGGCGACAAGCGCTACCTGGCTGCAGCTAAGCGCACCATCGACTACTTGGAGAAGAACATCATCTCTAAGAGCGACTATTTCTCTTCTACCCTCGATGCTAACTGCGAGGACAAGGAGGCTGCCATCAGCGCCGTCACCGCCACCTACTACATGGCTATGGTCACCAAGAAGCAGGAGCGTCAGCACTACATCGACCTCTGTCAGAAGGCCACCTACTTCGCCCTGTCATGGTACTACCTCTGGGACGTACCCTTCGCTAAAGGACAGATGCTGGGCGACCTGGGCTTCAAGAGCCGTGGCTGGAGTAACGTCTCTGTAGAGAACAACCACATCGACGTGTTTGTCTTCGAGTTGCCCCACATCGTGAAGTGGCTGGGCGAGGAGTTGCGCGAACAGCGCTTCACACAGGCCTACAACCTTATCTACTCATCGCTCAATCAGCTGTTGCCCACACCCGAGCGCCTCTGCGGCATTGGCGTACCGGGCTTCAACCCCGAGGTTGTTCAGCACACCAACTGGGACTACGGTCGCAATGGTAAGGGTTTTTATAACGATATCTTTGCCCCCGGCTGGACCGTTGCATCGCTGTGGGAGATGTATAGTCCCACCCGCACCTCGTCGTTCCTGACCACGAAGAAGTTCTAAGTGAACCACGTCATATCATTGCAGAGAGGATGCGCCCTTGCGCATCCTCTCTTTGTATTATCATAGTTATGCTTTCGTCTTGTTATAGCGGTGCTTCGAGATAAATAATCCGGTGAATTGTGAGGTTTATCGGAATTTTTATTTATTTTTGCAACCAGAACTATTAACTTTATATTGACGACTATGGAACAAGGATCTTTTGTAGAGATATGTGGATATATAGCCACTATTTGTATGGTTCTGGGCTATCTGCCTCAGGCCATCACCACGATTCGTACCCGCAATACCGATGGCATTGCACTGCCCACCTTTCTGATGATGGGTATTGGCGGCATTGCTTTCATGTTGCAGGGACTGCTTCACGAGCCCGACATCATCTGGTCGCTGTTTCTCACCAATCTGGTGACGAGCACATGTAGTCTCATCGTGTTTGCCATCAAAATGTATAACGACTATTTCAAATAGCATGTATTGGAGACTGACCTAGGCTGTTTTCCCACTAAATAGTGGCGTTTCGGTCATCTAAAAGCGCCAGTTTGCTAGTTCACGACTTAAGTCAACAGATCTCACGACTCCAGTCAACAGATCTCACGACTCCAGTCAACAGATCTCACGACTTAAGTCAACAGATCTCACGACTTAAGTCGAAAGATCTCACGACTTAAGTCGAAAGTTGCCAGAGTGCCACTTTTAACGCACTAAAGTGTCACTATCAGCAAGTCAAAGTGCCACTAATCGCTTGGAATAGTGGCACTTTGGCATAGGAACCCCGCTGCCCAGCGCGTCAACCCCCGCTATTACTTAAAAATAAGGAGTGAGGAAGACAGCCTGTGGTGTTGTGAGTTTTCTTTTTTATTGTTTTTGTGTATTAAAAAAAATCCCGAAAGCCATGCGATGTGCTTCCGGGATTTTATAATGAGATTTACCAATAACTATTTGTCTTTCTTAGGCAGGTGGAATCTGTATTTGTTGGTGAACAGCTCCCTCACGGTGTTAATCTCCAGGAACTTGGTGCCACCGCACTCGCCCACATTACCACTCAGATAGGCAATCTTGTCGTCGTCCTCCAGGTAACCCTTCTGGCGCAGCATGCGTACGGCAGCCAGGAAGAGCTCTTCGCTGTCGATGTGCTCCTTCTGATAGACAGGAATGACGCCATAGCTGAGGTTCAGTAGGCGCTGCACCTTTTCATGGTAGCAGATGGCCAGCACGGGGTTGGGACCACGGAAGGCTGCCAGCGAACGGGCGGTAAGACCTGTGGTACAGTCGGTGATGATGCCTTTAACACCCAGCTTCTCGGTGGCTTCGATAGCGCTGTGCGACATGAACTCGCGGATGTCGCAGTCGGAAGACAGGGGAATCTCGATGTCGTTCTCGCGCAACTTGTCGCGCTCGGCCTGTTCGGCAATCTGTGCCATGGTGGTAACGGCCTCGATGGGGTACTTACCGCTGGCGGTCTCGCCCGAGAGCATCAGCGCATCGGTGCGGTAGTAGATGGCGTTGGCAATATCGGTCACCTCGGCACGGGTGGGTCGAGGATTCTGAATCATGGAGTGAAGCATCTGGGTGGCCACGATAACGGGCTTCTTGGCCTGCACACACTTGCGGATGATGCGGCGCTGAATGCCGGGGATGCGCTCGATGGGTACTTCGATACCCAGGTCGCCACGGGCAATCATGATGCCATAGGAAGCCTCGATAATCTCGTCGATGTTGTCCACACCCTCCTGATTCTCAATCTTTGAGATAATCTTGATGTCGGAATTGTAGGCATCGAGGATGGCCTGTACGGCACGTACGTCGGCAGCTGAGCGAACAAATGAGTGGGCAATGAAGTCGATGTCGAGCTCAATGGCCAGCATGATGTTCTTGCGGTCTTTCTCGGTGAGGGCAGGCAGGTCGATGTGAATGCCAGGCACGTTGACGCTCTTGCGTGAGCCCAGCACACCGTCGTTCTTCACCTGAGCCACGATTTGCGGACCACTGATGCCAATGACCTGCATATCGAGTGCACCATCGTCGAAGAGTATATGGCAGCCTTCATGCACATCGGCAGCGAAGTTCTTATAGGTGACGTTCACGATGTCGTGGGTGGTCTCCATCTCTGGGCGGCCAAAGATCTTCACCACGTCGCCCGTCTTATACTGGATGGGCTCTGCACAAGCGGTGGTGCGTACCTCGGGACCCTTGGTGTCAATCATGATGCCGATGTGATGACTCACCTCGCGCACGTTCTTTACAATCTGACGGATGCCCTCTTCTGGAGCGTGCGCAGTGTTCATGCGAACCACGTTCATACCTGCATTAAAAAGCGAGCGAATGAACTCTGTGTCGCAACGTCTGTCGCTGATGGATGCTACAATTTTAGTCTGCTTCATATAATCTTTTTACCATTGTACCTGAATTCGACTGCAAAGGTACAAAAGATTTCTGAAATAACGGTGAGTGACAGGTAATTATTTGATATATTTCAAGCCGTTTTTGAACAAAAAACTGGAAACATCCTTGTGAAGGCAATCGAATGCACAAAAAGTTTGTCGTCAATAGTTTTGCGTTTACAATTATTAGTTGTAACTTTGCGCCAAAATTCAAGGGGTGCCGGAGTCTGTTGGCCGGCTGAGATGATACCCTCTAAACCTGATGCGGGTCATACCGACGTAGGGATGGAATTGTCAGCCAGCGCAAGCACGCACACCCCGTAACTTGATAGTAATAACATAAAGAAAAGGGATGAAAAGGATTCTTTTGGGATTAACAGCATTCACAGTCGTGAATGCAATGGTAGCCGAACCTATTGATTCGTTGAAAATGGAGCAACTGCACGAGGTGGTTGTGAGTGGTGTGCGCACGCAGAAGAACGCCCCCTATGCGGTGGCTAATGTGAAGCAGAAGGAGCTGAGCGCATTCTCTACATCGGGACGTGAGTTGCCTTTCCTGTTTGCACGTACGCCGGGTGTGACGGCCTGGAGTGAGAACGGCATGGGCACGGGTACGACGAAGTTGGCCATCCGTGGTGCGGGCGATTCGCGTATCAACGTGACGCTGGACGGTGTGCCCCTCAACTCGCCCGAGGACCAGTGTGTGTTCTGGGTAAACATGAACTCGTATGCGTCGATGCTGCAGTCGGCACAGATACAGCGTGGCGTGGGCACCTCGACCAATGGCGACGGCGCCTTTGGCGGAACGGTGGCGCTGCAGTCGAAGGCGCCATCGATGAAGGCTGGGGCAGAGCTGAACAGTTCGTTCGGAAGTTATAACACATATAATATAGGTGGAACCTTTACGACAGGCCTGATGTTCAACCACCTGGTGGTGGACGGAGCCTATCACACCACAGGAACGGGCGGCTATGTGCATGGCACCGCTGGACGTTCGGGTTCTTACTATGGCGGCCTGACCTGGTTGAACGACCGACTGCAGATCAGTTATAAGCATTTTGGTAACTTTGAGAAGACGGGACAGGCCTGGAACGGCATCACGCCTGGCGACGGCGATCTGTCGCTGATGGACGGTACCTGGGGTGCCAACACGGGTATTAAGGACTATGCCGACCTGTACAAGGCAGGGCTGGGACGCTATAACGACCTGTATGAACACATGGTGAACTTGGGCAGTGAGTTCGCCCGCGATGCCGAGGGCCGCTACATCACCGAGCGCTATCAGTTGAACGACGGCACGCTGTGGAGCGGTGCTACCGATAACTTCTGGCAGGGACACAACATCCTGAGCGGTGCCTTCCAGTTGTCTGACCGCTGGGCTGCTACGCTGACAGCACATTATACCCATGGTCACGGTTACTATCAGGACCTGAAGTATAATAAGAAGCTGGCTAAGTACGGACTGGAGCCTTTCTTCGATGCACAGGGCAACCAGGTGAAAACGAGTACTTTTATCCGCAAGAAAGGCATGAGTCAGGATGCCTACGGTGCACTGGGTAACGTGAACTATAAGGACCTGCGTTGGAATATCATTGGCGGCTTCTCTCTGCAGCAGTTCAAAGGCGATCACTACAGTCGCCTGACCTATGCTGAGAACAAAGAGCTGCACGACGCCCGCATTGGTCGCGAGGGATACGACATGAACTACTCGGAAGCTACGAAGAACGATGCCAACGTCTATCTGAAGGCTGCTTATGAGCTGACCAGCAACTGGAGCGCCTTTGTCGATGCACAGTATCGCTATGTGGGCTATAAGACGGACGGCACAAACGACGCTTTCTATACCAACGGTGCCGGCAAACTGGTGGCTCAGCAACTGGATGTTGACGAGACCTATCATTTCTTCAACCCCAAAGCTGGCGTGAGCTACAACCATGGTCCACACCATGCCTACGTTTCGGTGGCCATGAGTCATCGCGAGCCAGAGCGCAACAACTTCACCGACAACTACAACTATCCTTTCCCCAAGGCCGAGCAGGTGATAGACTATGAGGCGGGCTATAACTTCTCATCGCGCAACTTCCGTGCCGGTGCTAACTTCTACTATATGGACTATAAAGACCAGTTTGTGAAAACTGGTGCCATGAGCGATATCGGCGAGGCGCTGACCACCAATATCAAGGACTCTTATCGCATGGGTGTGGAGCTGACTGCTGCCTGGGACATCTGTCCGCTGCTGACCATCGAGGGTAATGCAGCCCTGAGTCAGAACAAGATTAAGAACTTCGACGAGGTGGTAGAAGTGGACTGGCATGGCGTGGAGACCTTCCACTACGACAACTCAACACTGGCTTGTTCGCCATCTGCGGTGCTGAATGGTTTTGTGGACTTCCATTATAAAGGCTTCAAGGCTACTTGGCACACCAACTACGTGTCGCGCCAGTATCTGGACAACACCGAGTGTCGCGACCGCTCGCTGCCTGCCTACACCTTCAGCAACCTCTACCTGAGCTACACCTCGAAGGTGAAGAAGGTGGCTCCGCTGAAGGAGGTGGAACTGGGACTGACGTTCAACAACGTGTTTAACGCTCACTATGCTACGGCGGCGTATGTCTATTCTTGCATAGCCAGCGGCAGTCATCCCAACGACAACCGCTACTATCAGCTCTACTTCTTCCCCATGACCACCGGTACGGCCATGGCCAACCTGACGCTGAGATTCTAACACAAGATGATGATTGTTGACTATATACAGACACACCAGCTCGAGTGCTTCTCTATGGCACTGGGGCTGGTGTATCTTTGGTGCGAGTATCGCGCCAGCATCTTGCTGTGGTTCGTGGGCATCGTGATGCCACTGGTGGACATTGTGCTCTACTGGCAAAACGGACTCTATGCCGACTCGGTGATGGATGGCTACTATGCTGTGGCTGCCATCTGGGGCTTTTGCATGTGGCAGTGGGGAAAAAAAGAGGGGACGAAAGTCTCTGGAGGAAAGGAGAAACACTTGGAGATAGGCCATTTTCCTATCGCTAAGCTGCTGCCTGTGACGGCGGCTTTCCTGGCCGTCTGGGCCATGGTGTGGCTGTGGCTGACGTACGGCACACCGTCGAACGTGCCTATCAGCGATAGCTTTGTCAATGCCCTGAGCATCATTGGCCTGTGGGCATTGTCGAGAAAATACATCGAACAATGGTTCATCTGGGTGGTGGTGGATGCCATCAAGGTGGCACTCTATGCCTATAAAGGCATCCCGGTGAAGGGCAGCTACTATGCCATCAGTGTGGTGATAGCCGTGTTGGGCTATCTGAAATGGCGTCGTATGATGCAGAAACGGGCTGCTAACCCAACCACTTGCTGAGTCTGTCGAGGGCTATCTCGGTCTGCTCGTGGCTGTTGAACGCCGTCAGACGGACATAGCCTTCGCCACTAGGACCAAACCCTACGCCCGGGGTACATACCACATGGGCTCCATAAAGCATCTCTTCGAAGTAGCGCCACGATGAGGCTCCGTTGGGTGTCTTCATCCAAAGGTAGGGCGCGTTCTGTCCGCCATAGACCTCGACACCCAGTTTGGTGAGCACGTCTTTCATGTGGCGCGCATTCTCCATATAGTAATTGATGGTCTCGCGGACCTGTTGCTTGCCTTCGGGCGAGTAGGTGGCCTCGGCACCTCGCTGCGTGATGTAGCTGGTGCCGTTGAACTTGGTGCACTGACGGCGATACCACAACTGGTTCAGATGGATGCGCTCACCGTTGAGGGTTGAGGCTGTCACCTCGTGGGGCACCACAGTATAACCACAGCGGAGGCCGGTGAAACCTGCTGTCTTTGAGTAACTGTGAAACTCGATGGCGCACTTGCGGGCTCCTTTGATCTCGTAGATAGAGTGGGGTACGTCGTCGTCCTGGATGTAGGCTTCGTAGGCAGCGTCAAAGAAAATAAGGGCATCGTTGTGCAGGGCGTAGTTCACCCACTGGCGCAACTGCTGCTTGGTGAGGGCGATACCCGTGGGATTGTTGGGATAGCAGAGGTAGATAATGTCCACGCGCTGCTTGGGTATCTGAGGGATGAAGTTGTTGTCTGCGGTGCAGGGAATATAGAAAACGTTGGACCAGCGGCCGTCCTCAATGGTGCCGGCGCGGCCAATCATCACATTAGAATCGATATAGACGGGATAGATGGGGTCGGTGACACTGATGCTGTTGTCCCAGCGCACCAGTTCCTGGATGTTGCCCGTGTCGCTCTTGGCACCATCGTTGACGAAAATCTCGTCGGCATCCAAGTGGATACCACGTGCCAAGAAGTCGTGCTTCAGGATGGCATCGCGCAGGAAGTCGTAGCCTTGCTCGGGGCCATAGCCGCGAAAACCTTCCTCTGTGCCCATCTCGTCGACGGCGAGGTGCATGGCTTGGCGCACGGCAGGACAAAGGGGCTGCGTGACATCACCGATACCTAGGGTGATCACGTTGACGCGTGGATTCATAGTGCGGAAGATCTTTACCTTCTTTGCTACATCTGCAAAGAGGTAGTTGTTGGGCAGCTTCAGGAAATGTTCATTGACTAATGCCATAAGCGGTCTGACTCTATAATAAACAATGATGGTGCAAAGGTACGAATAATATCTCGTTTCTTTGCACCAATCTTATTTAATTTGTGTTGTGTTGCGACGGGATTTGTGGGGCAGAACCGAGGTTCTTGGCTGCAAAATTACTCATTTTTTATACAAGAATGGGATGAACGACGTGTTCTTTTATCTTAAAAATGACAATAAGTAACAAAGTGTAATAAATGATTATCGCGCTTCTTACAATCCGAAAGGATAATATGGGTGAAATATAACAAATTGTAAATATGTGGAGAATTATTGTTCTTTTATGGGGACGGATAAAGGGTAAAAAGCCAAGGTGATATGGCTAAGATGATATGAAGATGATAAAAATACAAAAATTCTATAAAAGATTTCTTGGTGTAATGAATAATAGTTACCTTTGCACCAAAACTAGATGATGAGTCCTGGAATGTTACATAGGATACCTTCCCGATTGCTTTTCTTGTTCTGCTCTTTGTTGAGTTGGACGGGTATATGGGCTCGAAAGGGCAATGACGACCAAGAGATGGAGATGCGTTCTCGTTCGGCGAGAGATGTGTCAAGGTCGGTGAGAGATGTGTCAAGGTCGATGAAAGATTATCCGGAAGGTCTGGATGGTCTGGAAGGCTTGGACGATACGCCGACCAGTCTTTGGGACTCTATGGCGTCAAACATCACTGTGGAACTAATATTCTGGTTGGTTGTTTTGGTGATAGCATGTTATGTATTTGGAAAAATTTGGAAAGGCTGTAGCTATTTATTGATATTGTATGCAGCGATTATGTACTTTATATACATTAATGACTAGGTTATTATTTACTTTTTTCTTTTTGATATCCGCGATGGGCATGAGTGCTCAGGGTATGGTGCGCGGATTAGTGGCTGATAAGCAGACCGACGAGGTGCTGCAGTTTGTCAACGTACGAGTGACCGATGCCAACGGTAAGTTGGTGGGTGGCGGAATGACCGATGAAAAGGGCCATTTCGGAGTAAGTGGACTGAAGGATGGTGAATATAGTTTGCAGCTGTCTTTTGTAGGCTATAAGCCTGTCAACAGGACGTTTCAGATAACGCCCCAGAAGCGCACGGCGCATTTCAACCGCGTGTTTATGGCGGTAGATGCCCAGACGCTGAAGGAGGTGCAGATCACGGGCCAGCGTTCGCAGATGAAACTGGAGGTGGATCGTAAGACCTTCACGGTCGATGAGGTGCTGGCGGCTGCCGGTGGTAGTGTGACAGACCTGCTCGAGAATATCCCCAGTGTGGAGGTGACCACCGATGGACAGATCTCGCTGCGCGGCAACTCGAGTGTGGAGGTGTGGATCAACGGTAAGGCCAGCGGACTGACCAGCGACAACCGTGCTGAGATTCTGCAGCAGATTCCTGCCGAGAGCATCGAGCGTATCGAGGTTATCGACAACCCCAGTGCGAAGTTCTCGCCCGAGGGAACAGCCGGTATTATCAATATCATCTTGAAGCGTGATCGTCGTGCGGGCTATTATGGGTCGGTGCAGACGGGTGTGAACCAGCAGGGCGGTTGGAACCTGGGTGGTAATATCAACTACTCGTCGAAGTGGTTTGATGCGTTTGCCAACGTGGGCTATCGTCGTCGTAAGGGCGATGGTGGCAGTAAGAGTGAACAATACTATAAGGATGCCAACGGCAACCGTAGCGACTATCAGATGATTGACGGTGAAGATAATAACCGTGGTGGCGGCCTCTTTATGCGTGGCGGCCTGACCTTCCACATGACCGAAAACGATGACTTGTCGCTGACGGGCATGATGATGCGTGGTAACCACTCTAACGATAATAAGACGACTTATCGCTATGGCAACGTGGTGACGGGCGACGACCGACAGATGCTGCGCACTACAACGGGCGATGGCGATCATCATATGTACAACGGCGAACTGTCGTTTACGCATAAGTTCAACGAACAAGGTACGCATAAGCTGGATGCTTCGCTGTCGTTCAACAAGTGGACCAGCGATGGCTCGAATACCTATCGCAACGATACGACCTACTTCGATGATAGAGTGCCTACCTACAGCCTGCAATACCGTCCGATGAATATCAACAACCAGGCTTGGGAGGCCAAGGTGGACTACGAGAACCAGTTGACCGAGGCCTTGAAGCTGGAGGCTGGCTACAATGGTCGTTTCTCGCATGAGAACACGCCGCAGGAGTCGCAGATGTGGAACCAGAAGACTCAGCAGTATGAGGATGAGCCTTATTTCTACAACCGCTTCATCTACGACATGGATGTGCATGCACTCTATGCCACCGGCAACCTGAAGGTGGGCCGTATGGGCATCATGGCCGGACTGCGTGGTGAGTATTGGCGCGTGGATACCAAGAGCCGTGACTACGATGGTGCAGAAGAGCCTTTCAAGAAGGACTATTTCCAGCTGTTTCCCTCGCTGTTCTTGAACTACGAACTGACGAAGACGTCACAGTTGCAGTTAAACTATACACGTCGTCTGCGTCGTCCTTGGGGCGGACAGCTGAACTCGTTCAAGAACACACGTGATGCTTCGATGATTGAGTTTGGTAACCCTGAGCTGACACCTGAGTACACCAACTCGTTCTCGGTGAACTATCTGAAGACGTGGGCTGCTCACACTTTGTCGCTGGGCACCTACTATCGTCCGACGACCGATGTGATGCAGCGCGTGCGCTATCAGGGCGTCTACAATGATCAGCCAGTGATGTTTATGACCAACCTGAACGTGGCAAAGAGTCAGAGTGCAGGTGCCGAACTGATATTGAAGGACAAGCTGTTCCGCATTCTCGACCTGACCACCACGCTGAATGCTTACTACTATAAGCTGGATGGCTTCTCTACATTGGTAGAGGGACAGACCGTGACTGGTGCCAGCGATGAGAACTTTGCTTGGGATGCCCGCGTGCTGGCTTCTGTCATCCTGCCTTACAGCATCTCGCTGCAGGCTACGGGCAACTACCGTTCGCGTTCGGTGATCACACAGGGTTATCGCAAGGCCAACGGCAGTCTGGACCTGGGCGTGAGAAAGACGTTCCTCGACAAGACCTTTGTTGTGGCGCTGAACTGGCGCGACGTGTTCAACACCCGTCAGTTTGAGAACTATACCGAGGGTCCCACGTTCTGGCGCCATCAGAAAAACTGGCGCGACCCGCGCATCAATCTGCAGCTGACATGGAACTTTGGCAATATGAACCAAAAGAAACGTCAGGGACGCGATGAGATGCAAGGCGGTGAGGATGATACCGAGAGCTTTGGCGGTTACGAACAATAAAAATAAGGTGTCATTCCTTTGTGGTGTGGAAAGAATGTAGTAACTTTGCACCCAGAAATCGTTAATTATTAAATAAGTAAGGACTAAATATGTCATATTTCTTTTCTTCAGAATCGGTGTCGGAAGGACATCCTGACAAAGTGGCCGACCAGATTAGTGACGCACTGCTGGATCAGTTTTTGGCCTACGATGAAAAGGCGCATTGTGCCATCGAGACCTTCGTGACGACAGGTCAGGTGGTGATCATGGGCGAGGTACGCAGTGATGTGTATATCGACCTGCCAACTATTGCAAGAAAAACTATCAAGAAGATTGGTTATACGAAGGCAGAATATCAGTTCGATGGTAATTCGTGCGGTATTCTGACTGCTATCCACGAGCAGAGTGCCGATATCAACCGTGGTGTGGAGCGCGAGGATGATGAGAATCAGGGCGCTGGCGACCAGGGTATGATGTTCGGATATGCTACCAACGAGACAGAGAGCTATATGCCTGTGTCGCTCGACTTGGCCCACCTGATTATGATCACGCTGGCCGAGATTCGTAAGGAGGGCAAGGTGATGACTTATCTGCGTCCCGACTCAAAGAGTCAGGTCACGGTGCAGTATAGCGATGCCGGTATTCCTGAGCGCATAGACACTATCGTGGTTTCTACACAGCACGATGAGTTTGATGAGGACGAGCCTATGCTCGCTAAGATTAAAGAGGATGTGATCAATATCCTGATGCCTCGTGTTATGGCGAAGATTCACTCAGAGAAGGTATTGGCCCTCTTTGGCGATGATATTAAGTATTACGTGAACCCCACTGGTAAGTTTGTGATTGGTGGTCCTCACGGAGACACCGGTCTCACGGGTCGTAAGATCATTGTAGATACCTACGGTGGTAAGGGTGCACACGGTGGTGGTGCCTTCAGTGGTAAAGATCCCTCGAAGGTGGACCGCTCGGCTGCCTATGCTGCCCGTCACATTGCCAAGAACATGGTGGCTGCTGGTGTGGCCGACGAGATGCTGGTGCAGGTGAGCTACGCCATCGGTATGGCTCAGCCCATGAATATCTATGTGAACACCTATGGTCGCTCGCATGTGAACATGAGTGATGCTGAGATTGCAAAGCGCATCGAGAAGTTGTTTGACCTGCGTCCAAAGGCTATTGAGCGCAGTCTGAAACTGCGTCAGCCCATGTATCTGGAGACGGCGGCTTATGGTCATATGGGACGTCAGTCTGAGGTGGTGACAAAGACCTTCACCAGTCATTATCACGAAACAAAGACGATGGACATCGAACTGTTTACATGGGAGAAACTGGACCGTGTAGATGATATCAAGCGTGAGTTCTCGTTATGAATGATACCCTGGAGGTAGCGGCACAAACTGGCATCGACCAGTTGAATATCGCGAACTTCGTTTCGAGAGACTCTATCAATGTGGTGTCAGGAATAGGTGTTGCAGGCGACCCTATCCCTGACACCATTACTAATAGCACCTTTTTCACGCTGTTGCTGTTGGTGTGCTTCATGGTCTATGTGGTCTCGATAGCACGCACCATCGGCTATGCCAGTCATCGCCTGAGAGAGCTGTTCTATACCTCTCGTGAGGTGGATGCCATGGGTGATACCAGTGAAGAGAAGTTTTTTCAGGTGTCACTTATCACGGTGAACTGTCTGATGCTGGCTTTCTTCTCCTTCTGTTGGGCCACACGGAAGTTGGGACTTGCCTTTCTTAGCGACAACCGCACGCTGTTCTTGCTGGCAGCCTTTAGTGGTTTTGCCCTATACTTTGTGTTCAAATGGTTGCTCTATTCTGGTGTGAATTTTGTCTTCTATAGGAGTAAAGAGAACTTACATTGGATGAGAATACAACGCTTCCTTTGGGTGCTGGAAGGCGTTATAACTCACCCCGTTATACTGCTGTTGGTGTATTTTGATTTATCCATAGAAAAAGTGGCTTTTTTCTTCATTTTAGTTCTCATTTTACTTAAAATAATAGCATTTTATAAGGTAAAAAGCATCTTTTTCGTTCAAAAAGGCTTATTTTTGCAATCTTTTTTGTATTTTTGTGCCCTCGAAATCGCTCCATTCGTGGCCTTGATAGGTTTTATGGAGAAGATTGTTGATACTTTATAAAATAAAATATTAGGACAAGAGATGATCAAGAAGATTTTGGTTTCACAACCGAAGCCTACGAGTGAGAAATCACCCTACTTTGATATAGCATCACGATTTGGTGTGGAGCTGGTGTTCCGCCCATTTATCAAAGTAGAGGGTATCAGCGCCCGTGAATTCAGAACACAGAAGGTCAGCATTCTCGACTATACTGCTATTGTGTTCACCTCTCGCCATGCCATCGATCACTTCTTTGCATTGGCAAAAGAAATGCGTGTTGCAATCCCCGAAGATATGAAGTACTTCTGTGTGACAGAGACCATAGCACTCTACATTCAAAAGTACGTGCAGTATCGCAAGCGCAAGGTGTTCTTTGGTACAACTGGTAAGATTGATGACCTGATACCAACCATGGTTAAGCACAAGACCGAGAAGTATCTTGTTCCTATGAGTGATGTACACAACGACTCTGTGGCTCGTCTGCTTGACTCTAAGAAGCTGAACCACACTGAGTGCGTGATGTATAAGACGGTGAGCAACGACTTCACCCCCGAGGAGGTTGAGGCTTTCGACTACGACATGCTGGTGTTCTTCAGCCCTGCAGGTATTGAGTCGCTGACCAAAAACTTCCCCAACTTCGACCAGGGCGAGATTGCTATCGCCACATTTGGTCCTGCCACAGCCAAGGCGGTGCAGGATGCTGGTCTGCGCTTGGATTTGTCTGCTCCTTCAGAGAAGTATCCTTCCATGACAAGTGCCTTGCAGCATTTCCTGATCATGCAAGAAGATTAAAAGCATATAATATTATATATTGTGACGGCTTCGGCTATATTCCAGAAACGAGAGCGAATCGTCAGCCGAAAACTGATGGATGAGCTCTTTGGTGGCGACCACAGTCATGCCGTGGTGGCCTTTCCGCTGAAAGCCGTTTATTTAGTTAAAGAGCACCTTGACGAGCAAGTGTCAGTCGAGGTGCTCATTAGTGTTTCTAAGAAGCACTTCAAGCATGCGGTGGATCGCAACAGGGTGAAGCGTCAGGTGCGTGAAGCCTACCGCAAGCAGAAACAGCTGTTGGCCGATAGAGTAGGCGATGGGATGATGGTTGCTGTGGCATTCATTTGGATGTCCAACCAACATATATCTTCTGCCGAGGTGGACAGTCGTGTGAAGCATATCCTGATGCGCATCGCAAAGAAGATTGGGAATGAATAGTGTGCGTAAGTTGATACTGACCGTGCTGAAGTGGCTGTTGCTGATGCCTATTATCTTCTATCAGCGCTGTATCAGTCCGTTTACACCTCCTTCCTGTCGTTTTACCCCCACTTGTTCGCAGTATGCCAAAGAGGCAATCATTAAACATGGCCCGTTTAAGGGTCTGGCTTTAGCCGTTTGGCGCATCCTGCGTTGCAACCCGTGGGGCGGTTCTGGGTATGATCCGGTGCCTTGATACATCCTTTTCCCTCCTAAGTCGCTCGCTTATTCGTACCTTTGAACTTCGTTCTTAGGTACTCCCGCTCGGAAAAATTCAAATTAATTTGGTTTTTCGCTCGCTTATTCGTACCTTTGCACTCTCAGAGATAAATAACGAAAAATTAAGCATATACGATGAAAAAGAACTTCGTTGAAGAACTGCGCTGGCGCGGTATGCTGGCACAGATTATGCCAGGCACAGAGGAACTCTTGCAGAAGGAGATGGTGACTGCCTACCTGGGCACCGACCCTACTGCCGATTCACTGCATATTGGTCACCTCTGCGGTATCATGATGCTGCGCCACTTGCAGCGCTGTGGCCATAAGCCCATCATCCTGGTGGGTGGTGCTACGGGTATGATTGGCGACCCTTCAGGTAAGAGTCAGGAGCGCAACCTGCTGAACGATGAGACCCTGCGTCACAACCAGGAGTGCATCAAGGCTCAGGTGGCTAAGTTCCTGGATTTCGACAGTAAGGAAGCTAATGCTGCCGAGATGGTGAACAACTACGACTGGATGAAGAACTTCACCTTCCTCGATTTTGCACGTGAGGTGGGTAAGCATATCACCGTGAACTATATGATGGCTAAGGAGAGCGTGCAGCAGCGCCTGAACGGTACGGCTCGCGACGGTCTTAGCTTCACCGAGTTCACCTACCAGCTGTTGCAGGGCTACGACTTCCTGTATCTGTATCAGCACAAGGGGGTGAAACTGCAGTTGGGCGGCAACGACCAGTGGGGTAACATGACCACAGGTACCGAGCTGATCCGCCGTACACTGGGTAACGAGGTAGAGACCTTCGCGCTGACCTGTCCGCTGATTACCAAGAGCGACGGTAAGAAGTTTGGTAAGACCGAGAGCGGCAACATCTGGCTCGATCCCAAGCGCACCACACCTTATCGCTTCTACCAGTTCTGGTTGAACGTCAGCGACGAGGATGCCGAGCGCTATATCAAGATCTTCACTTCGCTGGAGAAAGACGTGATCGACGCTCTCGTAGAGGAGCACAAGCAGGATCCCGGACGTCGAGTGCTGCAGAAGCGCCTGGCCGAGGAGGTTACCGTGCTGGTTCACTCACAGGAGGCTCTGGATATGGCCATCGAGGCTTCAAACATCCTCTTTGGTAAGTCAACCAAGGAAGCCCTCGAGAAGCTCGACGAGCAGACGTTCCTCGATGTGTTTGATGGCGTAGAGAAATTCGAGATTTCAAAGGCTCAGCTCGGACAGCCTGCCATTGAGATCCTGACCACAGCAGCACCTGTGTTCCCCTCAAAGGGCGAGATGCGCAAGATGGTGCAGGGCGGTGGCGTGTCGCTGAACAAGGAAAAACTCACCGACCAGAACCGTGCTATCACGGCCGACGATTTGATCGATGGAAAATATCTCTTGGCTCAGAAGGGTAAGAAGAACTATTACCTGATCACAGTTAAAGACTAATTTTCTTATTTCTTCATATCAACAAAGGGTGAGGCTCTGTCAAAGCCTCACCCTTTTTGTATGTATTTGATATTCAAAACCGTTCAAATTAACAAAATATACGTATTGAGCGCTATTTTTCTTAAAAAATGTTTTGAAACTAAGAAATAATGACTATATTTGCAGAACTTTTAACTAATGATAATATAAACCAATAATTATAAATAAGATGAGAAACAACGGTAATTTCGTACTTCTACTCTCAGGGCTATTGGCTATGGGTGGCAGTTTGGCATTGTCAGGTTGTATGAACAATGACTACGACCTGGACAATCTGGACAAGAAAATTGGTATTGGTGGAAGTGGCCTTCAGCTTCCGACCAATAACTCTGTGAAGGATATTACACTTGATGACTTTATGGATCTTGATGAGTCAAGTAGTGTAAGTACTGATGCTAATGGCGACTATATCTATCATGAGACAGGATCGGATATTGACGATGTAACGGTAGATCTCGGTGAGATTAAGGTGTCTAAGAGTGATCCTACTTCTTATCATATCGAGATCCCCAATATGCCGTCCTCTATTGAGTCGCTCAGTGTAGGGCAGTCGGCAACTTATACAGGTCCATCGATTAATGAACATGCCGGTACTTTCAGTAACCTTTCAGATGCTCAGGACTATGTTTCTAAGTTGGAGTATGCCAGCGTGAACGGTGGCATACAGGTAAGGCTGAATTTCTCGAAGAAAGTTAAGCGCTATATCAAGAGCTTCTCTAAGATCGAAGTGCAGCTCCCAACCTATCTTGATATAGCCTTCAAGAATGCTGCTACAGACAATCCAAATGGTGGTGTGCTGGATACCAATCATCCTGGCAGGATTACCTTCTCGAACCTGTCGCCAATGAACGATATCTATTTAAACTTGCAGATTGTTGGTGTTGATTTCAGTGCCAATCGTCAGACAACGAAATATGGCGCTATCACTCTGGCGCCCACTGGCAAGCCTGGCGAGTCGCGTGTTTCCATGAAGGGTGATGTCTATATCGATGTGACCGTTGGCGATTTGGAGGTCCAGAATGTTGCGGTTGATGATGGTAAAAACTATGAAATTAACACCATTGTAACCACCCAGGATTTGATTGTGTCGGAGGTCAAGGGAAAGTTCACACCTACTATCAATGTTGATGAAAGTAAGATTGATCTGGACGACCTGCCTGACTTCATGACCAAAGACGAGGTGAAGCTTGATCTGTATAACCCACAGATTGTCTTTAATGCAAAGACCTCACTGCCTCTGCCTGGCACCATCAAGGCTACGATTATCCCAATGGAGCAAGATGGCACCGAGTCAAAGGATGAGCATGGTCAGTCGCGTAAGATTGTCGTTGACGGTATTAAGATTCTGGCAGGCAATAACCAGCTGAATAAGATCTGTATTGCCAAGCTGAACGAGGATATCCCAGAAGGTTGTACTGATGTGAAGACTGCCGACTTGAATAAGATCTTCTTGCCAAAGATGCCCTATCGCATTGATGTGAAGATCGATGCAAAAGCCGATGAGGATAACGTGCATACGGTAGCTCTCGGCACCTATAGCATGAAGGATATCAACTATGACGTCACCGTTCCATTGGCATTCGGTGACGCAGCCCAGATTGTTTACGACGACACGTTCGACGGTTGGGAAGAGGATATGCCCGACGATATGGACCTGAGCAAGTTCAAACTGGAGTTTGGCGCTAAGGCCATCAATGGCATCCCTGCCTCTATGATTGTCGAGGCCGAGGCTATCCGTAAGGACGGTTCTGTGGTCGAAGATGTTCAGGTGGTCATCACACCGCAGGATGTTGCCAATCCCAAGGCAGGCGTACTGGCTGGTGCTTCTAAGGATGCCGCAGGCAATCTCGTAGAGGGTGTCACCGATCTGAAGATTGAAATCAACCCGTTGCCCGATGCTAAGGGTCTTTACACGAATGCAAAGTTGAAAGAGATAGACGGCCTGCGTTATAAGCTGGTGGCTAAACCCACACCAGGTATCACGCTGAATAAGGAAAACCACAAGATCCAGTTGAAAGATATCTCTATCAAACTGGTTGGTGGTGTCGTTCTCGATTTAAATTAACCCTTCAAACATCGAAAAGACTATGAAACTATATAAGTATATCTTAGCCGCTTCTGTCATGGCCGTGTCAACACAGGCTATGGCGCAGGAACTGAATTCTGCTTACTTCACGCAGGATTATAAGTATCGTCATGACATGAACCCAGCCTTTGGCAACGACCAGGGCTATGTGGCCATCCCCGTCTTGGGCAACCTCAACGTGCGCACCCAGGGAAACTTCGGTTTGGGCGACCTGTTGTTTAAGAACCCAACCACCGGTAAGTACGATCGCACCTTTATGCACCCCGACGTGTCTGTCGATGAGGCTCTGAAGGGCTTCCACAGCGGTGCCAATAAGTTCAACCTCGATCTTCGTCTCACCCTCGTGAGCGTAGGCTTTAAGGGCTTTGGTGGTTACAACACCATTGAAATCAACGAGCGTACTATGATGGGCTTGTCACTGCCCTACGATTTCTTCCGCTTTGCTAAGGATCTGAGCAACAGTGTTTATGACTTCAGTGATCTGGATATGCATGCTCACTCTTTTGCTGAGGTAGCTTTCGGCCATTCTCGCAGTATCAACGACAAGTTGCGCGTTGGTGCCAAGGTGAAAGCCCTGATAGGTGCTGGTCGTGCAGACTTCACCATGAACAATGTGCATGCTGAGCTGTTGCCAAATGCCCAGCAGTGGCGCATCACAGCCGATGCCAAGGCTGATGTTATGATGAAGGGCTTCAAGTTCAAGTCAAAGAATTCAGAGTTTAAGACCAAGCCCGGCACCTACGAGCATATCGACGACGTTGATGTTGATGGCGGAGGCGTTGGTGGCTTCGGTTTTGCTGTTGACCTCGGTGCCACCTACAAGGTGCTCGACGAGCTCACCGTCAGCGCAGCCTTGACCGACCTTGGTTTCATCAACTGGTCAGAGCATGTCACAGCCGTGAATCCCAACAAGGAGTTTATCTTCAATGGTTTCCAGGATATGTCGGTGAACGATGATGGCAATGGCGACACCTTCGATGACCGTCTTGATGAGTATGGCGATCAGTTGGCCGAGTTTGCCAATCTGCGCGACACGGGCGAGAAGGGTAGCAAGACCACCGGTGTTGGTGCCACAGCACGTCTGGGCGTGGAATATGAGTTGCCTATGTATCGCAAAATGTCGTTCGGTTTCCTGGGCACCCGTCGCTTCAATGGTGACTTCTCATGGACCGAGGGCCGTCTGAGCGCCAACTGGAAGCCACTGAAATGGCTCGATGGTGGTGTCAACGTGGCTGTCAGCGACTTCGGAACCAGTGCTGGTTGGATTCTGAACATCCATCCCGTAGGTGCAAACATCTTCATCGGTATGGACCACATCATGGGTAAACAGGCTAAGCAGGGTGTGCCCCTCAAGTCTAACATGAATATCAACTTGGGTATGAACGTGGCATTCTAATGTCATTCCTATATAAGTGAAATGCAAAAGAAAAGCGACCTTTTCTTTTGCATTTCACTTTTTATTCTTACCTTTGAACTTCGTTCTTAGGTACTCTCGCTCGGAAAATTGCAAATTAATTTGCATTTTCGCTTGCTTATTCGTACCTTTGAACTTCGTTCTAAAGTACTCTCGTTCGGAAAAACTCAAATATATTTGGTTTTTCTCTCACTTATTCGTACCTTTGCAACCACTTATGAATGTTGCCCTGATAGTTAAATGGATATAACAAGGCTCTCCTAAAGCTTAGTTCCGAGTTCGATTCTCGGTCGGGGTACACCTTAAAACTGATCACGACATGACAGCAGCATCCGTTTTATCAAGTGCTCAGAACCCCAAGGTGAAGCGGTTGCTGGCACTCCAACAGAAATCATCAGAACGCCGCCAGGCAGGTCTTTTCGTAGTAGAAGGCCTTCGCGAGGTGCAACATTGTGTGGAGGTGGGCTATCAGCTCGACACCCTCTTCATTTGTCCTTCGCTCTATGTCGATGAGGCTCAGACCGACGAGCTGCTGCGTTCGCTCCCCTCGGATGTTCATGTCTTCGAGCTGACCCCGCAAGTCTATGAGAAGGTGGCCTATCGTGGCACCACCGAAGGCGTCATTGCCGAGGTGCGCACCCGCCAGCTTCAGTTGGAAGACCTGCAGTTGCGCGAGGATGCCCTGATTGTGGTGCTCGAGCGCGTTGAGAAGCCCGGCAACCTGGGCGCTGTCCTTCGTTCTGCCGATGCTGCACAGGCCGACGCCGTCATTGTCTGCGATCCCCTGACAGACCTTTATAATCCCAATCTTATTCGTAGCAGTATTGGCGCCATCTTCACGGTGCCCACGGTGGCATGCAGCAGTGAGGAGTGCATTCGCTTTTTGCAGCAGCGTGGCATCAGCATCCTGACGGCACAGTTGCAAGACTCACATCTCTACTACGACACCGACATGCGTCGTTCTACGGCTATTGTCATGGGAACAGAGTCAACCGGACTGACGGACCAGTGGCGCCAAGCAGCGACGGCCCACATCCGTATTCCGATGTTGGGCCGTCTTGACTCGTTGAATGTATCTGTGAGCGCTGCCATCCTGCTCTTCGAGGCCGTACGCCAGCGCAATCCGAAAGCTTAGTTTTTTGCTTCCTTTTTTCTTCTCGGAAGCAAAGTGTCTTTGTTCTTTCTCCTAACGATGTTGCTGCACTTGCTGCATCACCCTTAGGAAGTTTCCACCCCATATCTTCTGTATGTCAGCTTCGCTATAGCGGCGCTGCAACAGCTGTCGAGTGAAGTTAGATAGCTCGCTGGCATCTGCCAGTCCTGGCACACCACCATCGCCGTCGAAGTCGGTGCCCAGTCCTACGTGGTCGATGCCCATCACCTCGATGGCATGCTCCAGGTGCTGCATGGCATCCATGATGGTTGCCTTCTCGTCGGTGCGCAGGAAGCCAGGGTAGAGCGTAATCTGGCACACGCCGCCAGCCTTAGCCAGCGCACGCATCTGTTCGTCGGTGAGGTTGCGTGGGTGGTCGCAGAGCGCTCTTGCCGAACTGTGACTGCACACGATGGGCGTGCTGCTGATCTCCAGGGCGTTGTAGAAGCTCGACTCAGCCGCATGGCTCAAGTCCACCATCACGCCCAGCTCGTTCATCCGCCTGATCACCTGTTCGCCAAAAGCACTGACGCCTCCATGCGTCTTGCTCCCTTTGGCCGAGTCGCAGATGTCGTTGTCGCCATTGTGACACAGCGTCATATAGACGATACCACGCTGTGCAAAGTGCTCCAGATGCTCTATCTTGCCCTCAATGGCATGACCGTTCTCAATGCCCAGCATGATCGACTTGCGTCCTGCCTGTTTGTTGACAAGCAGTTCTGCTGGTGTGTGCGCAATGCTCAGATAGTCTTTATTCTCTCTTGCAATGCGTTCTATCTGGTCGAAGATGCCGTCGGCATACGCCTTCGGGCTCACCTCCAGTCCTTTCTGTGGGATATAGGCCACCATGATGGTGGCGTCCAGTCGGCCTTCGGTCATCTTGGGCAGGTCCACCAGGATGCGCTCATCGCGCTGTTCGAAGTGGATGCTCTGTCCGAAGTGCTCGGCTTCGCCGCTGTCCACCTTTAGGTCAAAGAACATCGGCGTGTCGCAGTGGGTGTCCAATGTCAGGATGCGGTCGTGCACCTTCTGCACCTCGTGGTATTCCTTGGCGTTGCTCACCAACCAGCAGAACAGTGGCAGTCCGTCCTCGCCCATGCATTCGGGGTGCCATTGCACGCCTAGCACCGACTTGTACTCCGTGCTCTCGATAGCCTCGATGATGCCGTCGGCAGCGTGTGCCACCGCGCGGAAGTGCGGTCCGGGGTTGTCCACCGCCTGGTGGTGAAACGAGTTCACGGCCAGCTTGCGCGTATTATCTTGTCTGACAGACGGCTTGAAGATAGCGCATAGCGTGCTGTCCTCTTTCACGGTGACCGTGTGGGTGGCGGTGGCGCGATCGGCATCCTGCGAGTGCTTCACCGTCTGGATGTCTGAGATATCCTGCTTCACGTGTCCGCCCAGTGCCATGGCCAGTGTCTGAATGCCGCGGCAGATACCCAGGATAGGCATCTGGCGATTGAAGGCCAGTTGTGTGATCAGCAGTTCGGGCAGGTCGCGCTCCGTGTTGATGCCCCCCAACTTTGCGCAGGGCTCTTCGCCAGCGTAGAGCGGGTTATAGTCGGCACCACCGCTCAGCAGTAGCGCATCGATGCCCTCCAAGGCGCTCATGATGGCCGCCTTGTCGCTGGTGGGTGGTATGATGACAGGAGTGCCGCCGGCTGCTATGATCTGTTTGTAGTAACCCTCGGCCAGTTTGCAGGTCTGTTCGTTGTAGTTTCCCGTAATACCAACGACGGGCCGTTGCTTCGCAGCATGCAGTTGCTTGTAGGCATCGGCCGTCTGTGACTTAAGGTCAAATGTGTTCATTCAGCTACGTCGTCAAAGTGTACCGGTATCTCACGCTTGATGCTCTGCTCCAGCGAGATCAGCGTCTCTGTGGCTACCACGCCGGGAATCTCCTGCAGTTGTCCGTTCAGCAGGTTCATCAGCTGCTCGTTGTCGCGTGCGTAGAGTTTCACCATCATGGTATATGGACCTGTGGTGAAGTGGCTCTCCACCACCTCAGGAATCAGTTCCAGACGTTTCACCACGTCCTTATACATCGAGCCCCTCTCCAGGGTGATGCCCACGTAAGTACATGTCTTGTAGCCCAGCGACTTAGGGTTAACGTCGAATCCGCTACCCGTGATGACGTCATTGTCTATCAGGCGCTGTACGCGCTGGTGGATAGCTGCTCTTGATACGCCACATTCTGCGGCAACATCTTTGAATGGGATACGTGCGTTTTTTGACAAGATGCTCAATATTCGCTTGTCTAGGTTGTCTATTTTTTCCATTCTTTTACTATTTGATTAGCATTCTGAAAGCAAAAGTAAGTAAAAGAAATGAAAAATGCAAGTTTTTAGCTAAATATTTTTCGAAAAAGTATTCAACTCACTTACATAAAGAAACGATGACCTTTCTGCCTATTCTAGGCTTCGGGTCATCGTAATTTCTGTTTCCTGTCGACTTCTTTTTCCTCTCGTTTCTAAAACCTAATATATTTTTACGTAGTTTGTTTTGGCTTTTCTTTTTCTTCTGCAAAGGTAATGCAAATACCTTGTATCGCGAAATAATGAAGAATAAAAGTTTTAAAAAGGACAAAAACTACATTCGATTGACAAAAAACTAGGTTTGCGAGAGGCTTGTCGAGTGTTGTTACTTCTCAATGCCTACCAGTTCCACGTCGAAGATCAGCGTAGAGTAGGGAGGAATCTGTCCGGCCTGACGCTCGCCGTAGGCCAAGTTCTGAGGAATATACAACTGCCATTTTGAGCCCACGGGCATCATGGTCAGCGCCTCGGTCCATCCCTTGATGACCTGGTCGGCACGGAAGGTGGCAGGCTCGGTGCCGTGTTTTGACGAAGCGTCGAACACGGTGCCGTCAATCAGTCGGCCCTCGTAGTGCACCTTCACCTTGTCGGTCTTCTGTGGCACCTCGCCCTCGCCGCGCACCAGTATCTTGTACTGCAGTCCGCTCTCGGTGGTGATGACGCCCTCTTTCAGTTTGTTTTCCTCCAGGAACTTACGTCCCTCGGCAGTCAGTTTCTCGGCCTTAGCATCCTTGTTCTTCTGCTGCAGGTCGCGGAACAGCTCGTCGGCGGGCTTAGCCAGTTTGACCGTGCTGTCGTTCAGCAGTGCGTCGGTGAAACCGCGGAACAGCACCTGCTTGACGATGGTGTCGGGGGTGTCGGTGAACTCCTTTGTGATGCCGGGCAGCATCTGCTGCAGCAGTTGGGCAGCAATCTGCATACCAGCCAGGCGAGCCTTCTGCTCGGGTGTGTCGGCAGCGTTCACCACCTCGTTGAAGCCACGCACGAAGTCCTTCATCTGGGTTTCGTCCACGTCAAACTGGTTCTTCAGGTAGCTGGTCAGTCCGTTGGTGATCATCTGGCCGGCAGCATAGCTCAGCGTGTCGTGATTGTTGGTCAGCACCACGGGAGCCACGCAGCATTCGGTCTTCTCCTGCTTCTTTTTCTTATCCTTCTTCTTACCGGCCTGTGCGGTAGAACAGAAAGCACCCGCCATGATGGCGAGTGCAATGATGAGTGATTTCTTCATACTTATTCAGCGTCTTTAATCTCAACCAACTCTACTTCGAAAATCAGTGCAGAGTAGGGGCGGATGCCGCGAGAACCCTGTTCACCGTAGGCCAACTGATAGGGGATGTAAAGCTCCCACTTAGAGCCTACAGGCATCATGGTCAGTGCCTCGGTCCAACCCTTGATCACCTGGTTTGCACGGAAGGTAGCGGGCTCGTCGCCATACTTGCTAGAAGAGTCGAACTCAGTACCGTCAACCAGTGTACCGCGATATTTTACGCGAACGATAGAAGAGTCGTTGGGGATAGCACCATTACCAGCCTTCAGCACCTTGTACTGCAGACCACTCTCGGTCACCTTCACACCCTCTTTCTTAGCGTTCTCAGCCAGGAAAGCCTCGCCTTCTTTCTTAGCCTTCTCCTGCTGTGTCTTCTGGATCTGGTCCATCAGGCGCTGAGCGGTCTCGCCAGCCTCCTCGGGAGTCATGGTAGCGTCGCCCTTGATACCGCCAATCAGACCGGCCAACAGGTTGCGCATAGAGATAGTCTTGGTGGTATCGGCACCGTAGATCTGCTCGTTCAGACCCTTCTTCCAACGGTTGCCAATCTCCTGACCCAGCTGGAAGCCTGCGAAGTAGGCAGCCTTCTTCTTGTCGTCACCAGCGTTAGCACCATCCTTGATACCCTTGATGAACTCAGCAGTGTAGGCAGTGTCCTGGATCATCTGCTTCATGTAGGGAGAGTTTGCTACACCGATGGCATAGGTCAGTGTGTCGATGTCACTTTTCAGGCTTGCTTTAGGTGCGCCGCCATCGCACGATACCAGTGCTACAGCAGCAATGGCCATACCGGCCACAAATGTTAACTTTTTCATTGTTGTTTATTTGTTATTGTTGTTATGTTGTTTCGTTCTGCTGTCCAGCCGAGGCTTACTTCACAACCTCGAGCAGTTCTACGTCGAAGATCAGTGTGGCGAAAGGAGGAATCATAGCGTCTGCACCACCCTCGCCATAGGCCAGACGGTAGGGGATGAAGAAGCGATACTTGGCACCCTCCTGCATCAGCTGCAGACCCTCGGTCCATCCAGCGATGACCTGCTGCAGTCCGAAGGTGGCGGGCTCGCCGCGCTGTACGCTGCTGTCGAACACGGTGCCGTCGATGAGGAAGCCCTCGTAGTGGCACTTCACTGAGTCCTTGGCCGATGGCTTTTTGCCGTTACCCTCTTTCAGCACCTGGTACTGCAGTCCGCTCTCGGTGGTGATGACGCCCTCTTTCTTGCCGTTCTCAGCCAGATATTTCTCGCCTTCAGCCTTGGCAGCCTTGCCCTTCTCGGCACGCTCGGCGTTCAGCTTCTCTTCTTTCTTTGCAAAGTATTCCTGCACAATCTCCTGTGCCTCGCGGTGCGAAACCTTCAGTTCGTTACCTGCCAGCACGTCTTTGATAGACTGTGCGAAGTCATCTACGTTCAGGTCGTTGGCGCCCATTTGTGCCAACTGCTGTCCAATGCCCAGTCCCAGGGCGTAGCTTACTTTATCCATTTCTTTTCTTTCTCTTTATATTATAATGTGTATTCTACTCTTAAAAAGCCGTGCAAAGTTAGGAAATAAATATGAATATAGCACGATGAATTATGAATAATTTTGTCTCACCGGTCAAAAATTAGTTTTTTTAAGTAAGTTTTTCTAAAGAAACGGGACAAATATGGTGGCGGTTGGAAATTAATTTGTAACTTTGCCCATCGAAAACAATTACTATATAAATAAAACTAATTATGGCTAATATTTTTTCTTTAGAGGGTAAGAACGCCTGGATCACAGGTGCTTCCTACGGTATTGGTTTCAACATCGCCAAGGCTTTCGTGGCTGCCGGTGCTAAGACCATCATCTTCAACGACATCAACGAGGCTGCTCTGCAGCGTGGACTGGACAACTACAAGGAGGCTGGCATCGAGAACGTGAAGGGCTATGTCTGCGACGTTACCGACGAGAATGCTGTCAAGGCTCTTGTAGAGAAGATTCACGAAGAGGTAGGCCAGATCGATATCCTGGTCAACAATGCCGGTATCATCAAGCGTATCCCCATGCACGAGATGAAGCGTGCCGAGTTCCAGCAGGTCATCGACATCGACCTGGTTGGTCCGTTTATCTGTTCTTCGGCCGTGATTCCCGAGATGATGGAGCGCCGCGAGGGTAAGATTATCAATATCTGCTCTATGATGAGCGAACTGGGTCGCGAGACAGTCAGCGCCTATGCTGCCGCCAAGGGTGGTTTGAAGATGCTGACCCGCAACATCTGTTCGGAATATGGCGAGTATAACATCCAATGCAACGGCATTGGCCCGGGCTATATCGCCACACCTCAGACTGCACCTCTGCGCGAGCGTCAGCCAGATGGAAGCCGTCATCCGTTCGACTCGTTCATCTGTGCCAAGACTCCTGCCGGTCGTTGGCTCGACCCCTCAGAGCTGGGTGGTCCTGCTGTGTTCCTGGCTTCTCACGCTTCAGACGCCGTGAATGGTCATGTGCTCTACGTCGATGGCGGTATTCTGGCCTACATCGGCAAGCAGCCTAAGTAACTCCGTGACTTGTCTTAACTAGCTCTAACAGAGCGCATAGAAAACAAAAAAACACACCCTGATGGTTTGCTGCCGGCAACCATCGGGGTGTGTTTCGTTTTGCCATCTCTTTGCTTTTGTTTTGCCAAAGTGGCACTTTTATCATGTAATAGTTATGCTTTTATCTTGTAAAAGTGCCACTTTTGCGCTGCAATAGTGCCACTTTTGGTGTCCATCTAGCCCCTGGAGCGCGCGCATCCAGCCCCTAGACAGAACAGATCTAGCCCCTGGATGCGGCACTTCTAGGGGCTAGAAGCAAGCTCTCCAGGGGCTAGGTCAGAAACAAGGGCTTTGGTATTGCACTTTAAGAGGCCTTCTATCAGATGGCAAGAGTGCCTCTTTTCGCGTTCAAAACGGCCCTTTTTAGCGTATTATAATGATGCTATGGTGCGTGATTAGAAACCGTAAATCTCCTTCAGCTTGTTGCCGAGCTTCTCGCCGCGCAGGTCTAAGGCGATGATCTTACCGGTGGGGTCGCACAGGATGCTCGAAGGAATGCTGCGGATGCCGTAGGTCTGGGCAGCAATGGTCTGCCAGAACTTCAGGTCTGAGAGGTGCGTCCAGTTCAGCTCCTTCTCGACGATAGCCTTTTTCCAAGCATCTGCATTGCGGTCGAACGACAGGCCCACCACGTTGAAGCCCTTAGCCTTGTATTTCTCGAAGTTAGCCTTCACGTTGGGCATCTCCATCATGCAGGGTCCGCACCACGAAGCCCAGAAGTCTATCAGCACATAGTTGCCCTTGCCCACATATTCGCTCAGCTTGTGGCTGTTGCCCAGTGTGTCGGCCTCTTCAATATCTTTGAACATGGTGCCGGGTGCACGCAGGGCCAGCGACTCCAAGTATGGTTTTACCTTGGCACACAGGGGGTGTTTCAGGTAGGGCGCATCCTTCTCAATCTCTGCTTTCAGCTCGTCGTAGCTCATGACATACATGAGTTGCGACATGGCGAAGGCGCCCACAGCATTGTTGGGGTTAGCAGCCAGTCCTTGGCGCAGTACCTCTTCCTGTTCTGTTTCCGTTTTTGCCTTGCTCATGGCGAGCGCCAACTTGGCAAGTGCCATGTTCTGTGCCGAGCCCTTCACCTCGTCGGTGTTCATATCCAGCGTCATCTCCTTGCCATCCACCACGAACATGTTGAACAGGTTGTTCTGAGCATCCATGATAACCATCACCGTGCCTTCGGGCTTGTCGGTATTGATGGTGAAAGTGCCGTTGGTCACGTTGATGGTCTCGTTTTGTTGGTTCGTGCCTATCTCCATCAAGGCCAGTGTCTTGGCGTCTTTATGAGCCGTACCTTTCACGGTGAACTGTGTCTGTGCCATGAAAGGCAGTGCTGCTGCCAGTAGTGCAGCCAGTGAAAAAAGTCTTTTCATTTTCTGTTGTGTTGTTTTATTAATAAGTTTCGACTGCAAAAATAGTTATTTTCTCTTTGATTCTCTCTGTATAGTCGTCAAAAAGCTCAGAAGTTTGCTTTTTTTATGTTATGTTTACACTGTGTTTACTTCTCGAAATGCTGGTAGTCCTTGTGCGACTTCCAGTCGCCTCCCCACGTGAAACCGTGCTTCTTGAAGAGGCGACAAGCCAGGTCGTCGCTGGTGATCTTATAGCGGAACTTTTTCGAGCGGTCGCAGTAAGGCTTGCCGGTGGTGGGCTGAATGACCACCTTTCCGCTGGGGTAGCGGCGGTAGTAGGGATTGTAAAGCGTGTTCAGGTCCACGGCCATGCCCATGGCGTGCTTCGACAGCGTCTTCGAGTTGGCCACGACGCGATAGCAGAAACACGACGTGTTGTTGTCGCGCATCTGTCGTTCGTCGTCAGCATCGTAGTTGTCGGGCAGCACCATGCGCTCGATGGGGTAGTGCGCCTTGTAGAGCTGGCGGAAAATGTCGATGAGGTCCTCGGCGATGAGCTTGTTGCACACCATCTCGCCCCGGCGCGTCTTACCATCGTAGTCCCAGTGCAGCACGCGGATGTAGCGCAGGTCCGAGCGCTGGATGTGCGGGTTCTTGTGGTAGGTTTTACCCTGCATCACGTTCCACACGGAGTCGCTGATCTCGCTGATACTGAAGTCTTCACACTGTGCCTTGCAGCCCTGCGCGCAGAGCATCAGCATCACCATATTAATATATAAGAGCCATTTCATAACATTAATTTTTGCTGCAAATATACATATTTTCGTTTAATAATTACTACCTTTGCACCCAAATTTCAATATCTATGAAGATTCTTATCACGGGAGCCAGCGGATTCATTGGCTCGTTCATTTGCGAAGAGGCCGTGCGCCAGGGCTTTGACACCTGGGCAGCCGTGCGTGGCAGTAGCAAACGTGACTTCCTGAACATCGACGGACTGCACTTCCTGGAGCTCGACCTGTCGAGCCAGAGCAGACTGGAGGAGCAGCTGCGCCCGCATCAGTTCGACTATGTGGTGCATGCTGCCGGTGTGACGAAATGCCTGAACACCGACGACTTCTTCCGTGTGAACACCGAGGGCACCAAGAACCTGGTGCGTGCGCTGATGGCACTGCAGATGCCGCTGAAGCGCTTCGTGTATTTGAGTTCGCTCAGCATCTATGGCGCCATCCGCGAACAGCAGCCATATACCGAGATAAAAGACACCGACACACCGCAGCCCAACACCGCCTATGGCAAGAGCAAGCTGGAAGCCGAGCGCTGGTTGGACTCGCTGAACAGCGCCTCGTCCACAGGTGAGCCCTTCCCCTATATCGTGCTGCGCCCCACTGGTGTCTATGGTCCCCGTGAGCGCGACTACTTCCTGATGGTGCAGAGCATCAAGCAGCACAGCGACTTCGCCGTGGGCTTCACCCGTCAGGACATCACCTTCGTCTATGTGCTCGACGTGGTGCAGGCTGTGTTCCTGGCATTGGAACATGGCGAGGTGGGCCACAAGTACTTCCTCAGCGATGGCGAGGTCTATCAGTCAACCACCTTCTCTGATCTGATTCGCCGCGAACTGGGCAACCCCTGGTGGATTCGTATCACCGCCCCGGTATGGGTGCTGCGCGTGGTCACCTGGTTTGGCGACAAGATAGGTCATCTGCGTGGTAAGATCAGCGCACTGAACAACGACAAGTATCACATTCTGAAGCAGCGCAACTGGCGCTGCGACATAGAGCCCGCCCGACGCGAGTTGGGCTATAACCCACAATACACACTGGAGAGGGGAGTGCCCCTCACCGTGAAATGGTATCAAGATAACGGATGGATTTAAAGCAACTCTTTGCTCGCGACGAGCAACCCCGCCAGGGATTCCTGGCCTTCGAATGGCTCATCATGGCCTACCTGGTGCTTACTTCAATACTCATGACTTACTATTCGTTCGGTCATGAAATGCACCTGATGCCCATGCTGAGCGTGCGTCTGCAGACGCTGGCAGCCATATTCCTACTGAAAGAGATTTATGCGTTGAAGCCTTGCCGCTTCACCATGTTTCTGCGTGCCTTGGCACAAATGTTGCTGCTGGGCCTGTGGTATCCCGATACGTATGAGCTGAACCGCGTGCTGCCCAATCTGGACCACGTGTTTGCACAGTGGGAACAGACCCTCTTCGGCTGTCAGCCCGCACTGCTTTTTGCCCAGCAATACCCGCAACCGCTGGTCAGCGAACTGGTGAAGATGGGCTATGAGAGCTACTATGTGGTCATGGTGGTCGTGATGCTCTACTACCTCTTCAAGCGTTTTGAAGACTTCGACCGCATGGCATTCATCATGCTGGGCGGCTTCTTCCTGTTCTACCTGGTGTTTATCTTCCTGCCCGTGGCCGGCCCGCAGTTCTACTACTGCGCCGTAGGGGTGGACCAGATAGCGCAAGGTGTGTTCCCCAACGTGGGCTACTATTTTGAAAACAACACCGACTGTCTGCCCATTCCCGGATGGCAAGACGGACTGTTCCATCAGCTCACCATCATCTCGCACGACGCCGGCGAGCGCCCCACCGCCGCTTTCCCCAGCAGTCATGTGGGCGTCACCACCATCCTGTTGTGGCTGGCGTGGCAGGCCCGCAGCCGTTGGCTGTTCTTCTGCCTGTTGCCCTGCGCCGTGCTGATGTTCTTCGGTACCTTTTATATCATGGCCCATTACGCCATTGATGCCGTGGCCGGTGTATTTGTTGGTACAGTTTATTATTTCCTTTTAAGATATATATACAAAAAATCTCGTTGAAATGTTGCGCATTCAGCGAGATTTTTGTAATTTTGCACCCGATTTTAATCAACACAGCGATAACAATTATGGGCGGCTTTTTTGGCACAATCTCTACGAAGAGTTGCGTAAACGATTTGTTTTACGGAACTGACTACAATTCACACCTTGGTACACGACGTGCAGGTTTGGTAACCTACGATACAGAGAAGGGATTCTCGCGTAGCATCCACTCGCTGGAGCGTGACTATTTCCGTTCGAAGTTCGAAGATGAACTCGACGATTTCTCAGGCAATCAGGGCGTAGGCGTCATCAGCGACACCGACCCTCAGCCTATCATCATTAACTCACATCTGGGACGCTATGCCGTGGTCACGGTGGCAAAGATCAACAACCTGCGCGAGATTGCCGACGAGCTGTTGGCACAGCGCATGCACCTGAGCGAGCAGAGCGCCAACAACCTGAACCAAACGGAGCTCGTGGCGCTGCTCATCAATATGGGCAACACGTTTGTGGATGGCATCAACCTGGTTTATCGTAAGATTAAGGGCTCGTGCTCTATGCTGATCCTGACCGAGGACGGCATCATTGCTGCACGCGACTTCCTGGGCCGCACACCTATCGTGCTGGGCCACCGCGAAGACGGCTACGCCCTGTCGAGCGAGAGCACCAGTTTCCCCAATCTGGGCTATAAGACCGTGCGCGACATCGGTCCTGGCGAGATTGTCAAGGTGAAGAGCGACTCGGTAGAGGTGATGCAGCCAGCCTTCAAGCGCTGTCAGATTTGCTCGTTCCTGTGGGTTTACTATGGTTTCCCTGCCTCTTGCTACGAGGGCATCAACGTCGAGGAGGTACGCGAGCGCAATGGTAAGTGCATGGGCGAGAAAGATCATGTAGAAGCAGACTTGGTATGTGGCATCCCCGACTCGGGTGTAGGTATGGCGCTGGGCTATGCCGACGGTGCCAAGATTCCATACAAGCGTGCCGTGCTGAAATATACCCCCACATGGCCTCGCTCGTTTACTCCCAACAATCAGGCGCGTCGTAGCCTGGTGGCCAAGATGAAGCTGATTCCCAACGGCAACATCCTGAAGGATCAGCGCATCGTGTTCTGCGACGACTCTATTGTGCGTGGCACGCAGTTGCGCGACAATGTGCGCGAGTTCTTCGAGAACGGCGCCAAGGAGGTACACGTACGTATCTCATGTCCGCCACTGGTCTATGGCTGTCCGTTCATTGGCTTCACCTCTTCAAAGAGCGACATGGAGCTGATCACGCGTCAGATCATCCGCGACTTCGAGGGCGACGACAAGGCCATGCTCGACAAGTATGCACAGACCGACTCGCCTGAATACAAGCGCATGGTCGATGAGATAGCCCGCCGACTGGGCCTCACCTCTGTGAAGTTTGCCACACTCGAGGACCTTGTAGCCTCTATCGGCTTGCCCAAGAACAGCGTATGTACTCACTGTTTCGATGGCAGCAGCTACGATCAGCAGGGTGACGGCGAGTTCTTTGGTTAAAGCAAAGCTAAGGCTTCGGATAAGCCGAAGCAGCATTGATATAAAAAAAGAAGACCTGAACATCATGTTCGGGTCTTCTTTTTTATTTTCGTTTATTGTCAGCGAACTTACGCCTTGGCGGCACGGTCGCTGTTGATAAGTTCCAGCAGGCGTTCTACGGCCTCTTCCTCGGGAATGTTCTTCAGCACGCACTCCTTGGCACGGTAGATACTTTCTCTGCAAATGTGGGAGCTTTTAGTGATGGAACATGGACTGGTAATGCAGCATCAGTTACATTGACAGCAACAGGTACTGGTAAGATAAATACGATTACAGTTACATATACTGCAGCAGCTTCCTATACAATCACGGCCGTTTCCAATGACGAAGACATGGGTACAGTATCTGGTACAACAACCATTACTGCTACGCCAAAATCTGGTTATCGAGTAAAATCTGGTGCAGAAGGATATACAGTGACCAGTGGTACTGCTACGGTAACAAACAATGAAGATAATACATTCTCAGTAACTGCTTCTACTGATTGCACTATTAGAATTAACTTTGAAGCAATTCCTACGCACACGTTGTCTTCTGTAGCTGACCCTGTGGCTGGAGGAACAATTGACTTGGGCGCTACATCTGTACGCGAGGGTTCTACAACGACAATAGAGGCGCACGCTAATGCTGGCTATAAGTTCACGGGATGGACTATTACAGGTACAGGTGCAACAATTGATGACGATGAGGCTGCTTCAACAACAATCACCATGGGTACAGCTGATGCGACAGTTACTGCAAGTTTTGAGGCTGTGGTTACCCACGAGATAAAATGGAGTGTGAATGGTGTAATCGTTAAAACAGAGAATATAGAAGAAAACACAGCAATTGATTTCGCTGCCCCAGTTTCAATCCCGACAGGTTATTCATTTGTGGGATGGAGAGCCAGTACATTAGATGTCCCTCAAAATACGGCTCCTACTTATGTGACTTCTGCAACATGTACAGCTGATGCTATTTATTACGCAGTATTAGCCAAAGCTCCAATGACAGTAAAAACATATGGATTTGAAACTTCATCAGACGATGATTGGACAATTTCGGGTCCTGCGCAAAGTAATGAAAGTAAGAACTCTGGAAGTTACTCTGGAAAGATTAATACTGCAAACTCTTATGTGACTTTCAAAAATAAAGTAAATGTGACAAATTTCTCTTTTGCCTTTGCTAGGAAAACGAATAATAATAATTATAATGTATATATAGAAACATCCGAAGATGGATCTAGTTGGACTGCTGTTTCAACTTATGCGATGAGTTCTTTTGATGATAATGGAGCTTACTCTTTGAAGTCAAAGGACTTTGATGGTAAGAAAACTCTGTATGTTCGTTTTCATTGTTATAATACAACAGCAGTAAGATATGTAGATGATGTTTCTATAACATATAAAACACTCTCTGGCTACTGCACAACAGTACCAAATGAGGAAGTTGCTGTTTCTGCAGCAGGATTTGCTACCTATGTTAGTGACTTTGACTTGGACTATACTAGCGTTACTGGCCTGAAAGCATACAAAGCTGTTGTAGATGATCAAGGTGCTATTACCTTTACCAAGGTGACAACTGTACCAGCAGGCGAGGGCGTGCTTCTGCAAGGCGACGAGGATACTTATTCCGTTCCTGTTGTTGCTTCAAGTGTTTCCGCATGGGCAGATGCTGATAATGCATTCGTTCGTGGTACTGGTGCTGCTGTTGCAACGGGTACAGGTCCTTATAACTATATCTTGAACAAGAAAAACGGAGTGGTGGGCTTCTATCAGGCAGCAGGTCAAACAGTAGCCAAGAACCGTGCTTACTTGCAGTCTGTTACTAACAATGCCCGTATCAGTCTAGAACTTAATGATGAAGTGGTTGCAAGGATATATGACCTTGTCCCTGCAATATCCAAAGGTGGGGGCTCTGTTTACGATTTGATGGGACGCAAGGTAATGAAGCCTGCAAAGGGACTTTATATCGTGAATGGTAAAAAGGTAATAGTTAAGTAAAGGAGGCTGCTTCGCAGGAAATTATATAAAATTGAAATCAAAATTATTCAGGAAAAAGAAAATTATTCTGTAAAATTCTGAACCAAATTTTGAAAAATTTGACTTTCCCTTCGGCCGTCGAGCTAAACCTTCCCGCCAAAGGCGGCCACATTAAGAACAATAAAACGAAAGAAGATATGAAAAAGATATATATGAAGCCCGAAATGGCTATGACTAAAGTTGAGATACAAACTGTTCTCGCTGGTTCGTTCGCAATGAATGGTGAGGGCGAATTAACTTCAGAAAACCTGATTGATGAAGATGCAGATAGTGAAGGCCTCTCCCGCTTCTTCGACTTCGACGATGAAGGGGATTACTAATCCTGCGCTATCGTTATATAAAAACAATGCCGCTACCTGCAGAACGGGTAGCGGCATTGTTTTATGTTATTAGCAGCCCAACATAGCTGCAGGCGTAATGCCAAGTGTGGAGCAAAGAAGGCGAGCAATCTTTAATGTAGGTTCTGCTCGGCCAGAGACATAGTCGTTGATGCGAGAAGGACTGACACCAATTTCAATTGCTAACTGTTTCTGACTCATCTGCTTTTCTTCAAGCGATAACTCAATCAGTTGTGCAACTGTTGGCTTGTTGATGGGGAAATGCTCCTTTTCATAATCTATGACTATGTTTGACATCATTGTTAGCTCTACGGCATTGCGGTCGTTGGCTGGTGTGTTGTCGTCAACAATTGGCAATAGCTCCTCAATTCGTGCCAATGCAAACTCATATTGTTCTTTTGTAATCTTACTCATAATCGTTCCTCTTAACTTATCCTTTATTTAATCACGGTGCACAGTTGTAGTACATCGTCGTCGAAAGTGTCCTTGTTGATTGCCTTGTTCTTCACCAGAGAACGGCAGTTGTAGATGGTCTGTGAGGAAAGGAAGAGCAGGTCGGCGATGTCGGTGGTCTTCTTCACCCCCAGGCGAATAAGAGCAAAGGTGCGCAACTCGGTGGTCAGCGTGCCTGGCGTCTTCTGCAGGATGCGCCCCTCGGGCAGTAGCAGTTCGTTGAACTCATCGATGAAGGTGGGGTAGAGCTCCAGGAAAGCCTTGTCGAAACGGGTGAGGAAGGTGGCTGCATCCTCCTCGGAGATGCGCGTAGAGGAGATGGTCTGCAATAGCTCCTGCGCCTGGTTCGCCTTGATCTTGCGCTTCACCAGCGTCTGGTACTTGTTGAGCTTGTCAATGTACTGTGCACAGAGGTCTATATAGATGGACGCCAGTCCCTCGCGGCGCTTGTTGGTGTCCACCAATTTCTGGTTCAGAATGCCCTGCTGCTCGTTGGACACAGCCAACTGGCGGTTGGCCTCAGTCAGCTGCATGTTACTATCCGCCAACTCCCTACGTCCTAACGCCAGCAGGCGGTTCTTGCGATAGATGAGCCAGATGGCCCACAACATGGCAACGACCAGCAGCGAGATGAAGAGCAGCGAGTAGCGCAAGGCGCGGTTCTGCGTCTTCACCGTCTCCTGATAGCGCAGCATGATCTGCGGCAGCGTACGCGATATCTCCAGTATGCGCAGACGGTTGTTGTAGAACTTGGCATCCTCCATCGACACGTTGATGTAGCGCTCCGACCGTTCGATATGCTGGTCGCTGAGGCTGAACAGATATTCTGCCAACACCTGCATGGACATGTTCTCCTTGGTGCAGCACTTCAGGTCGCTCAAGGCCGAGCGTATGAGATACTCCTCGTACTTCTCCATCTGGTTGTCCACCTTGTAGTTGCCAGCCAAGGCAAAGGCCGACATCGCATAGATGCGCGATGTTTCCTCGGTGGTGTCGAGGATGCGCAGATAGTGCTCGCGAGCCTGTTTGCTGTTGGCAGTCACATACACCATCTGTTCGCCCTTGTAGTACTGGTAGTCGGGGTCTTGCGGATTAGCGTGCTGCATAGCCTCGCGCAAGTATTCGTTGGCCTTCTGCCGGTAGTGGGGCGTGAAGGTTGTATCGCCGCAATAGTCGCTCCAATAGGCATATATATTAAAGTAGGTGAAATAGTATTTGAAGAGCAACCGCTTGTCGGCCTCCGCCGGCTTGAAGTTGTCGAGAAAGGCCATTGCCTCGCTATAGAGTCCGCCAATAGCCATGATCTGAGCCACATAGACCGTGAACAGGTCGGTATAGTAACGATTGCCCAGTCGCTGGCTCAGTGTCAGTCCGCGGTTAGCATAGACCATGGCCGAGTCAAACTGATAGACATGATACTCGCTGTAGAGATCCTCCACCACCTTCAGCATGGCGCTGCTATCGCGCTCCGTGCGCAGTTTCTTCTTCAAAAAGGCAATCTGGTTCTCCTTTGCCTCTATGTATTGTCCACGTTTCGCTATTGTGGCATCCAGTTCCTCATAGAGCTGCTGGTTGTCTGCCTTCACCGCGGAAGACAGCATGACGAGGGTTAGTAATAGAATGATTCTGACCATGCGAAGTTATATAGTTTAGTAATTATGTTGCAAAAATAACAAAACAACGGGAAACGGAGGTGTTTACTATGAGGATTTTAATATCTTTTATAACTTACTGATTATCAAATTGATTTATGTCTATGTGGATCTGATATATTTACCAAGCCATTACTATGTGATATAACTTCATGGGTAATGCACTACCTTTGCCATCGAAATCCTAAAAACGAAACAATAACATCAAAAACAATCTGATGATTATCATGAGAATTAGACAACAAAGACAACGATCCGTCCGATGGGTGGCCAGCATGTTAATCCTGCTGCTCATGCCTTTAGGACTACTTGCACAAGAGGTACGCGTGCAAGGCTTGGTGAAAGATGCCTCGGGCGACGCCATCATAGGCGCGTCTGTGGTTCAGAAAGGAAAGAAAGGGGCTACGGGTGCCATCACCGATCTGGACGGTCGCTTCGTGATGAATGTCCCTGCAAAGGCCACGCTGGTGGTTAGCTACCTGGGCTACGAGACCCGAGAGGTGGCAGTGAACGGACAGACACAGCTCACCATTACGATGACAGAAGACAACAAGGTGCTGAACGAAGTAGTGGTGGTGGGCTACGGAACGATGGACAAGAAAGAACTGACATCGGCCGTGTCGCACGTAGGCGAGAAAGACTTCCTGACAGTGAGTTCGCTGGATCCCTCGATGATGATTCAGGGTAAGGTAGCGGGCGTCAGCATCACCAACACAGGTGCCGGCGATCCAAACAACCAGGCCAGCATACAGATACGCGGTGTCAGCTCGCGTTCGGCTGGCTTGGGCCCGCTTATTGTCATCGACGGTGTGCCCGGTGGCAATCTCACCAACCTTAATCCTAACGATATAGCCTCTTTCGATATTCTGAAAGACGGTGCCGCCTCAGCTATCTATGGTACGCGCGGTAGCAACGGTGTCATCGTGGTTACTACGAAGAAGGGCAGTAAGGACGGCAATATGCACACCTCCTACTCAACGATGATGTCGTGGGACGTGATCAAAAAGGAACTGAAGATGATGGACGCCCAGGACTATCGTGCCGTGCGCTTAGGATGGGGCGACACCGGTGTGGACCTGGGAGGCAACGTGGACTGGCTCGATGCCGTGAGCCGCACGGGCGCTACCGTACAGCATACACTCACCCTGAGCGGAGGCAACGACAAGAGCAACTACCGCATCAGTGCCGACTATCGCAATGCCCACGGCATAGACCTGCGCTCTAAGCGCGAGGAATATGGCGCACGCGCATCAATCATGCATACAACAAAGAATGGACTGTTTACCTTAACCGCCAATGTCGCACCGCGCATCATAGACCGCGACAATGCCGACTGGAGTGTCTTCAAGGATGCAATCGAGGCGAACCCCACCACACCGCTCATGGATCCCGAGAATCCTGTACGTTACTATAACTTCATGGGACAGGTGGTAGGCTCGAACCCTGTGGAGCGTCAGCGACTGGAGACCGACCATGCCGACACGCGTCTGCTGGACTTGGATGGCACGGTGCGACTTAACCTCTTGCCGTTGCTCGCCAACGACGAGACGATGCGCCACAGGCTGACTACTCAGATTATGTTTGCTGATCATCAGTACAGCAACGACAATACGTGGTTCCGTCCCTCAACAAGTACCATCGCCATCAACAACGGTCGCGACGGCGAGGCTAGCCGCTCGTATGGCAAGGAGAGTCAGAGGGTGGTGGAATGGCTCACGAACTATAGTGGCAGCATAGGTCTGCACAACCTTAAGGGAATGGTGGGCTACTCTTATCAGTACTCACGCTACTCTGGATTGAGTGCCGAGAACAAGGATTTTCCCAACGATGGTCTTGGTGCCGACAACCTGGGCTCTGGCGAATATGCCAAGGAAGAGGGCGAGGTGATGATGGGCAGTTACAAGAACGACGCAAAGCTGATAGCCTTCTTCGGTCGCGTGAGCTACGACTTCGACGGTCGCTATCTCTTCACCGCCTCGCTGCGCCACGAAGGTTCTTCTAAGTTTGGTGCTGACAATAAGTGGGGTAACTTCCCCGCCGTATCGGCTGGATGGCGCATCTCGTCGGAGAAGTTCATGAAGGATATTCGCTGGATAAGCGACCTGAAACTGCGTGCCGACTATGGTGTGACGGGTAATCAGGACTTCGGAAGCTACCTCTCACTGAACACCATGACGGGCTTCGGCTACTATTATTATAATGGTAAGTACTTCCAGGTGTGGGGACCATCGAAGAATGTGAACCCCGACCTGAAGTGGGAGAAAGGTAAGAACTGGAACGTTGGTCTGGACTTCTCGCTGTTCAATGGTCGTCTGTATGGTTCGCTGAACTACTTCAACCGTCGTCAGCAGGACTTGCTGGGCAACTACAAGGTCAGCGTTCCGCCTTATCTGTTTGATGAGACCTTCGTCAATGTGGGCACGATGAAGAACACCGGTTTCGAGTTCGACCTGAACCTGAAGGTGGTGAACACAAAGGACTTCTCCTATGACCTGAACATCGTGGGTACAACGATGAAGAACGAGTTTGTGGACTTCAGCAACTCTCAGTACGTGGGACAGGACTATTACGACGTGTGCGGCACGGAGGATCCCTATCCCTTCTACAACCTGCAACGCATTGAGAAAGGCAAGTCGCTGGGTAACTTCTACATGTGGCGCTATGCCGGACATACTATCGATGGCGAGTGGCTGGTATATGACAGGGACGGCGACATCATTCGTGCTTCGCAGGCCAGCGATGAAGACCGCCAGGTGGTGGGCAACGGCATGCCTAAGTTCACGATGTCGTCGAGCCATAACTTCCGCTGGCGCGACTTCGACCTCTCACTCTTCTTCCGTGGTGCCTTCGGTTATGATATCTTCAATATCCATGACTTCTACTATGGCACGCGCAACTTCACGGGTAACCGTCTGCAAAAGGCTTATGCCAAGAACTACAGCATAGCTGGATCGGCCAACCCTGTGGTGTGCGACTACTTCCTGGAACGTGGCGACTACCTGAAACTCGACATGATGACGCTGGGCTATACGTTCAGCCCTCGCAACTGGCGCTTCATGGATAGGCTGCGCGTCTATGGCACCATGAAGAATATCCTGACGCTGACTAAGTTCAGTGGTGTGGATCCTTCGACCTATCAGGTTAACGGTCTGACACCAGGCGGACAAGGCTCGCGCACCTATTTCCCATCAACACGCCAGTTCATTGTTGGACTGCAAGTGGACTTCTAACGCAATGAGTAATGAGAAACAAAAACATGAAAGCAGAGATGAAGAGCTATATATATAAAATGGTGGTGGCTGTATGCTGTACAGCAATACTTAGTAGTTGCACAGACCTGGACGAGAAACTCTATGACCAGGTGGGCGTGCAGAACTACTATAACACCAAGAACGACGTGATCCGTGCTACGTTCCGTCCCTTTGAACATGCCTTCTGGAGCATACAGAGCAGACATGTGCTCAACGAACTGACAGCCGACCAGCTGATCACTCCCACACGAGACGGCTGGTGGGATGATGGTGGCAAGTGGCGCCGACTGCACTACCACGACTGGAACGTGGAGGATGGCGGTGACGCACAGACGGAATGGAATGGTTGTTTCCAGGGCATCATGCAGTGTAACTATGTGATTGAAGACTTGAACGCACTGACGCCTTCGCGCTTCGGCTTCTCGGAGGCGGAGTTCAACAACCTGAAAGCACAGTGCCGTGTGCTGCGTGCTTGGTTCTACCTGCGCCTGTTGGATGGCTTCCGCAACGTGCCCTTGGCTGTAAGTTACAATGATGTGTCGAAGAACACGGAGACACAGGTGGAGCCTAAGGTCATCTTCCAACTCATAGAGAACGACCTGAAGGAGTGCCTCCCGCTGCTTACGGAGAAGACGGAGCTGGGAAGTGGAGCCAATCTGCAGGGACAATGGACCAAGGCTGGTGCTGCTGCTCTGCTGGTGCGTCTCTACTTGAATGCGAAGGTTTATATCGATGAGGATCGCTATGCGGACTGTGCACAGGTGGCACAGGATATCCTGGATGGCAAGTATGGTAAGTATGAGGTGGCTGATCGCTGGGATGCTGCCTTCGATTGGAACAACGATGTGTGCGACGAGGTGATCTTCGGCTTCCCTGCAGCCCCGGGCTATAGCTACTGGCAGTATCAGGGTGACACCTACTGGTGGACTGTTCCTGCCCGTGCCCGCTACTATCTGAACGACAGTAAGTGTAAGGCTGGCGACCATAATACGAAGTATGCTGCTTCACCAAGCTATGCGCCTAACGGCACAAAGTTGTCCTATGAGCTGGGTATGCCTGTGGAGCATTTCCGCAAATATGCGGGCGATGAGCGCATGAAACTCTATCGCAACCTGGGTAATAGTCAGCGTGAGGGTATGTTCCTCTATGGCTATCTGGAGTACAAGGATGATAATGGCGCCACCAAGCGTGTGCAGGCTCCGGAGTCTCCCTACGACCTTTATATCCGCGATGCCGTGGGTAAGTTTCAGGACCTGGCTCCTAACAAGTGGCTCGTGACTACCAGCAGCACGCTGCGCGATGGTGATCATAACTCTGGTTGGCACTTTGCCAAGTACCCTTTCTATACCGATAATGATGCTCACCAGATGGAGAGCGACTATACGGAGATACGACTGCCCGAGATTATCTACTCGCTGGCTGAGTGCAAGCTTCGTGCTGGCGATAAGACTGCTGCTGGCAAACTGCTCAACAAGGTGCGTCGCCGCAACTATCCTGCTGCCAATCTGCCTACGGTGCTCTATCAGCCTGATGGCGCTGCTACGCTCGATATGAAGGAAATGCTCGACGAATGGGGACGTGAGTTCTTTGCCGAGAGCCGTCGTCGCATAGACCTCATCCGCTTCGGCAAGTTCACTTCAGGCTCGTGGTGGGACAAGACGCCCGATGATGACGACCATACGAAGATATTCCCCATCATGCGTCCTATACTGAATGCTAACCCTGCGCTTGTGCAGAATCCTGGATATAACAAGTGATAGTGACAAAAACGAAATAACGATGAAACCTATGAAATATATGTTGATAGCATTCGCAGCCCTGCTGATGACAGCCTGCGATAGCGAGATGGACCTGAAGATTATAGAGGGTGAGCTGCCTATCAAGACCTCAACGCTCTATATGGTCGGCGATGCGACGCCTAATGGCTGGAGCATTGATAGTCCGACGCCTCTGACACCTACGGCTGATGATGCGCTGGTGTTTGTCTGGGAAGGACCTCTTTACAAGGGTGAGATGAAACTCTGCCTCACGGTTGGCAGTTGGGATGCAGCCTTCATCCGTCCTGAGATTCACGGAACGGAGATTAACAAGACAGCTACGGTCAATCAGAAGTTTGAGATGCATGCTGGTGATCCCGATAATAAATGGCGTGTGACGGAAGCTGGAGAGTATCGACTGACCTTTGACTTGCGCCACTGGCAGATGTCCACAGAGTGGTTGGGCGAGATCGTGGTGAAGAAAGATCCGCTGGAATCTGAGACTCTTTACATGATAGGTGATGCGACACCTAACGGTTGGAGTATGGATAATCCGACTCCTCTGACACGTGATGCGTCGAATAAGTACCTCTTTACGTGGGAGGGTAACCTGAATACGGGCGATATGAAAGCCTGTCTTGAGCCTGATGGTACTTTCTCGTGCCCGTTCCTGCGTCCTTCTTCGGGCGATGTGGAGATATCGTCTGCAGGTGTTTCGGCTTCCGACTTCGTTTACACAACGAACCCTGACGATAAATGGCACGTGACGGAGGCCGGAACCTATAGCATCACTTTCGACTTGGAAAACTATACCATTCACGTAGAAAAGAAATAATAGAGATGAAACAAATGATATTTTGGACAATGGCCTTGGCAATGACGATGCTGTGTTCGTCGTGCAAGGACGAGGTGGAGATGCGTTATCCTCCTAAGTATGAACTGCCGGAACTGCCCGTGGTGGAGGGAATACATGATGGCGTGAAGGCTCCGCTCTACTGGAGCGTGTATGAATACTGCTACGAACAGAGCGCTGCTGGCGTGGCCAATAGTGATATGGATCTCACGGAACAGCAGTGGGATGAGATCATTTCATGGGTGGCTACCGACTTGAAGCCTTATGGCTACGACATGATATGTACGGACGGCTTTATCCCTATGACGGCAAAGGATGAGTCTGGCTATATGACTCACTATGGCTCTATGGCCTTGAAGGACTTGGCCGCAAAGTGTAAGGCGAAGGGCTTGCGTCTGGGTGTCTATGATAACCCTTTGTGGATTCATGGTCCGCGCAATACAAAGATAGAGGGAACGGACTATATCTTCGGTAACCTGATATACAATGGTAGCTCTGCTGTGCAGAATCCCACGACGCAAGACCTCTGGTTTACGTGGGTTGTCAGCACGCAACCAGGCGCTCAGGAGTACATAGATGGTTTCTTCAAGCATTATCATGACTTGGGTGTGGACTTCATCCGCATGGACTTCCTGTCGTGGTATGAGGATGGTAAGGACCGTGGACAAGGACTGGTGGGACGTGGCTACGGACGTGAGGCCTACGGAAGAGCAATGGCTTACATCGCCCAGTCGGCTAAGAAGTATGGCATCTTCACTTCGCTGGTGATGCCCCACATGTATAATGATGCGGAAGTGGAAGCCCGTTATGGTAATATGGTTCGCATCGTGGCTGATACGGGAGATGGCGGATGGAATCATACTTCCACTCACGACAAGGGTCGTTCCTATACAAACTGGCCCAACTGCAAGAACCAGTTTGATGGTTTTGTCTATTGGTCGCACATCGCTGGTCGTAACAAGGTGATACTTGACGGTGACTTCCTTCGACTGAACAAATATGCAACCGAGGCTGAGAAGCAGACGGCTGTCTCGCTGCAGCTCCTGGCTGGTGGTCCCGTGTCTATTGCTGATCAGAAGAGTACCATAGGTAACAATACGTCGTTCTATACCAACTCGGAACTGTTGGCTCTCAACAAGGACGGTTTTGTAGGTAAACCGCTTAGTGACCAACTGAACGACAAGCAGAACGAGATATGGTACGGCACGATGAGCAACGGTGATTATATTGTCGGACTATTCAACCGCGGTGACCAGTCGGCTACGGTCAGCGTGAACTTGAGTCAGTTGGGTATCAGTGGCACGCTGAAGATGCGTGACCTCTGGAAACATGCTGATGAGGGAAACATCAGCGGAACACTCTCTGCTACTATTCCTGCACATGGATGTAAAATTGTAAGATTGACGAATAAATAAACATGAAAACAAAGATATTATTCCTAATTACTGCATTTCTCATGGCGCGTTGCGCACTGTTTAACTCCCATGCTCAAAACATTGAGGTGACATCGCCCAATGGACTGGTCAGCGTTGCTTTTACGCTTACTGGTAATGGTGTGCCAACGTATGCCATGAGTTTTAACTCGAAAGAAGTTGTGGCTCCCAGTAAGTTGGGCTTGGAACTTGCGGAAGAGCACTCTCTGCTCGACGGCTTCACGCTGGCTGCTACTGAGCGCTCTACCTTCGATGAGACCTGGCAACCTGTATGGGGAGAGACAAAGAACATACGCAATCATTATAATGAGTTGCTTGTTCGTTTGCAGCAAGATGAAACGGGACGTCTTATGAATATCCGTTTTCGCGTCTATAACGATGGTGTGGGCTTCCGCTATGAGTTTCCGCAGCAGGAAAAACTGGTTTACTTTGTGGTAAAGGACGAGCGTACTCAGTTTGCTATGACTGGTGATCATACGGCTTGGTGGATTCCGGGTGACTACGATACGCAGGAGTATGACTATACGGAATCGAAACTATCGGAAATCAGAGGACTGATGAAGTCGGCCATCTGTGACAATGCCTCGCAGACATTATTCTCTCCCACGGGCGTGCAGACCGCTCTGCAGCTTAAGACGGCAGATGGTATCTACTTGAATATTCATGAGGCTGCACTCATAGACTATTCTTGCATGCATCTTGATCTTGATGACAATCGCTTTATCTTCAATACACAACTAACACCCGATGCCCAGGGTAATATGGCTCACATGCAGTCGCCTTGTCACACGCCGTGGCGAACTGTGATGGTTGCTGACAATGCCTGTGGCATCCTTTCATCCAACCTAATCCTTAATCTGAATGAACCTTGCAAAATTACCGACACATCGTGGATTAAGCCTGTGAAGTATGTTGGCGTGTGGTGGGAAATGATTGGCGGAGGAAAACAGTGGTCGTACACGTTCGACCTGCCTTCCGTTAAACTTGGAGAGACAGACTATAGTCTTGTAAAACCTCACGGACAACATCCTGCTAACAATGAGAATGTGCGTCGTTACATTGATTTCGCTGCCCAACACGGTTTCGACCAAGTGCTTGTGGAGGGATGGAACACTGGTTGGGAAGACTGGTTCGGTCATTCCAAGGACTATGTGTTCGACTTCCAGACGCCTTATCCCGACTTTGACATCCGTGCACTCAACGACTATGCCCACTCCAAAGGGGTGCGTCTGATGATGCACCATGAGACTTCTTCTTCTGTCCGTAACTATGAACGACACCTAGAGGCTGCCTACAATCTGATGAACCAATATGGATACAATGCTGTGAAGAGTGGCTATGTGGGGAATATCATCCCACGTGGAGAGCACCACTATGGTCAGTGGATGGTTAACCATTATCTGTATTGTGTCACCGAAGCTGCCAAGCACCACATCATGGTGAATGCCCATGAGGCCGTTCGTCCTACAGGACTCTGCCGTACATGGCCTAATCTCATTGGCAATGAGTCGGCACGTGGCACGGAGTATGAATCGTTTGGTGGCAATAAACCGTCGCACACAACGGTCTTGCCCTTTACTCGCTTGCAAGGAGGACCGATGGACTATACCCCAGGTATCTTTGAGATGGATATGAGTAAGGTGGATCCAAAGAGCCACTCGCATGTAAACAGCACGCTGGCTCGTCAGCTGGCACTCTATGTGACTATGTACTCTCCACTGCAGATGGCTGCTGATGTGCCTGAGCAATACGAGCGTTTCATGGATGCTTTCCAGTTTATTAAGGATGTGGCAGTAGATTGGGACGACTCACGCTATCTGGAGGCTGAGCCTGGTCAATATATTACTGTGGCCCGAAAGGCTAAAGGAACGAACGACTGGTTTGTGGGATGTACCAGTGGAGAGCAGGGGTATCAGTCTGTATTACCGCTTTCATTTCTGGATTCTGGTAAGAAGTATGACTGTACCATCTATGCCGATGCGCCCAATGCTCACTATCTAACAAATCCGCAGGCTTACACCATTAAGAAGAAAGTGGTGACAGACAAGACTGTTCTTCGCCTGAAGGCTGCTCCCGGTGGCGGTTATGCCATCAGTATCAAAGAACGTAAATAATCAAAGTTATTCAAAAACTAATATAAACCTAATAAAAAAAACTATGCGTAAAATTACTTTTTTACTATTAATGGCTATGCCTCTGACAGTCATGGCCGCTGTTGATGACGTGTTCACAGTTGACAATCTGAAGTACAAAGTTGTGACAGAGGATGGTGAGAAAAATGAAGTGATGGTGATTCGTCCGGATGTGGAACTCACGGGAGATGTTGTCATTCCTGCTAGTGTAGCTAACAATGAGAAGACCTATTCGGTGGCCTTTATCAAAGGTGGTGAGATAGCTGAAGGATGTGCTTTTCGCGAGATGACAGGAATTACTTCTGTAACAATCCCTTCTACGGTCTATTCGCTGCAGGGTGTCAGCACCTTCTTTGGTTGCACCGGACTACGTGCTGTCTATAACAATGGCAGTATGGACCAGATAGAAGGATGGACCTTCTATGGCTGTTCTTCTTTGGAGTATTGTGCGATTCCTGCTTCAGTCATCAAAGTGGGTGAGAGTGCTTTCGAGAATTGTAATGCATTGAAGTCTCTGACTATCCTGGGTTCGGTTAGTCTTGACCAACATGCGTTGAAGAACTGCTCAGTGCTGAAGAACATATACTATGCTGGTAGCAGCCTGACACTTATCCCCACAGAGGATACCTGGCAGATCTTCGAATCGACAGACAATCCAGTGTTCTATACAAAGGCATCGGCTCTCGATGATATCAAAGCCGCACTTAATGGGAAGGCTGACTGGATTAAGGACCAGGCAACAGCTGATATCCTTTTCACGCCTGCCACGGATGTGTTTACCTTTGCCCGTGATTTCGATGTTGACTTTGCTGAGGCTTCCGACCTGAAAGTACGCTATGCTTCTGATTATAGTGACTCTGAGCTTGTGCTAACTGCTGTGACCAGTGCAAAGGCGGGAACAGGACTCCTCATTAAAGGTGAGGCTGGCACGGCTTACACATTGCGTATTGCAGAGACAACACCCGAGGCAGTCAGCAACAAACTTGTGGGTGTGGTGGCTCCAAAGGTTCTTCCTGCTACTGATGGCGACAAGACAAACTTTATCTTAAAGGATGGTGTGTTTAAGAAGGTAAGCACTGCCAACAAAGAGATAGCAGCAGGAAAAGCCTACTTGCAGTTGCCAACAAGCAGTGCGGATGAAGCCCGCGACATCATCTTCACTTTCGATGATGAGACTACGGGTATTGGGAACCTCACCCCAGCCCTCTCCAAAGGCGAGGGAGTTGTTTACGACCTGATGGGACGTAAGGTGGAGAATGCTGCCAAGGGATTGTATATCGTGAAAGGCAAAAAAGTGATAGTGAAATGAAAAAGACATATAAAAGCCCTCTGATAGAAGTTTATTCCATCAGAGGGAAAAGTTACTTACGGCATCGGATTATAACTTCAGAAGACGTCGCGTGGAATGGGACGAGGAAGAGGATGCCGATGAAGCGGAATAGTTGCTATTAGTTAGTTGAATTGGTTGAGCGGTCGCTGTGAATGAGTTCCAGCAGTCGCTCAACTGCTTCTTCTTCAGGAATGTTCTTCAAGACACACTCCTTGGCTCTGTAGAGCGAGATCTTACCACGACCTGCTCCTACGTAGCCGTAGTCGGCATCGGCCATTTCACCCGGACCATTCACAATGCATCCCATGATACCTATCTTCAAGCCCACAAGGTCACTGGTGGCTGCCTTGATCTTGGCAATGGTCTCTTGCAGGTTGTAGAGCGTACGTCCGCAACCAGGGCATGAGATATACTCGGTCTTGGTGAACTTAATGCGGGCGGCCTGAAGAATGGCGTCGGCAAGACTAATCAAACTAGCAGGAGTAGTAAAACTAGCGGAACTGGTTATGTCCAACTTCGTGGCTTTGCGGTCTATGAGCAGGGCACCTACGGCCATTGCAGCTTTCAGTTGGAATGTCTCCCAGTCTGCGGCATCGAGATTCAGGGTGATGGTGTCGTCCTTGATGCTGGCTTCTGCCTCTGCACGAAGCTGTGTGCACTCGGGGATGAGTTCCACCAGTTTCTTGGCTACGGGAATCTCGCACTCTGGTTCCTCGCTGAGACTCACACGAATGGTGTCGCCAATGCCTTCTGTCAGAAGGGCACCGATGCCTAGCGCACTCTTGATACGACCGTCCTCACCTTCGCCTGCTTCTGTAACACCCAGATGCAGGGGATAGTGCATGTCCTCCTGATCCATGGTCTTCACCAACAGACGTACGGTGGTGACCATCACAACGGTGTTGGAGGCCTTGATAGAGATAACCACATCGTTGAAGTTCTCGCGACGGAAGATGCGCAGGAATTCCATACAGCTTTCCACGATACCTTCAGGTGTGTCGCCATAACGGCTCATGATGCGGTCGGAGAGTGAACCGTGGTTCACACCAATACGCACCGCCGTGTGGTGCTCCTTACATATATTTATAAAAGGTACGAGCTTGGCTTCTATCTTCTTCAGTTCTTCGGCATACTCCTCATCGGTGTATTCCAAGTGCTTGAACGTGCGACCCGGATCAACATAGTTACCAGGGTTGATGCGCACCTTCTCACAGTACTGAGCAGCTACATCGGCAGTGTGGGCCGTGAAGTGCACGTCAGCGACAAGTGGTGTATGATAGCCATCGGCCTTCAGACTAGCAGAGATGTTCTTCATGTTCTCTGCCTCACGAGTGCCCTGTGTGGTAAAGCGTACCAGTTCACCACCAGCATCGATGATGCGCTTGGCTTGTGCCACGCTACCCTCGGTGTCGTTGGTGTCGGTGGTAGCCATCGACTGTACACGGATGGGGTTGTCGCCGCCAATGGCGATGTTGCCCACGTGGCAGACACTACTAGTTCGTCTTATACTCATACTTTACTTCTGCTAAATCCTTGTTGGCCTTCTCTATCTTGCTCTTCAGACCAGCCTTATAGTCGCTGAGACGCTGTGCAAGGGCGGCATCGCTCAGTGCCAACATCTCTACGGCAAGGATGGCTGCGTTCTGTGCACCGTTTACACCAACGGTGGCAACGGGAATGCCTGGAGGCATCTGGATGATAGAGAGCATAGCGTCGAGACCGTCGAGCATGCCCTTGATGGGAACGCCGATGACGGGCAGTGTGGTTGAGGCTGCGATGACGCCAGGCAGGGCGGCAGCCATGCCAGCACCGGCAATGATAACCTTCAGACCGCGCTCCTGAGCGGTGCGTGCAAAGGTCTCAACGGCGTCGGGCGTGCGGTGAGCCGACAGGGCGTTGACTTCGAAAGGAACTTGCATCTCGTCGAGCAACTTACATGCTTTTTCCATGACGGGCAGGTCGCTCGTGCTGCCCATGATGATACTTACTACTGGTTTCATATGCTTGTTTTTTTTAATCGATTGCGAAATAGAATATGCTTACGCCGCCAATGATGAGGCCCACGAGGAAGCCTACGCACACCTGTGACAGCGTGTGCTGGCGCAGAAACATGCGGGCACTGCCCAACATGCCTGCCACGACAAGCGTGAGGCACAACCAACAGGTGGGATCGAAAGCGAAAATCTCAGCAAACACCAACAGGGCACCGGCCACACCTCCGATGGCGGCGGTGTGGGTGGAGATCTTCCACCACACGTTGATGATGGCACAGACAATCTGCACCATCAGTGCTGCAAAGACGATCGACGACACGAAATGGAAAATGTTGAGGGCGTTGAGCACCTGTATGCACAGCAGATAGCTGCAGATGGAGATGAGGTAGGGCACCAGACGGCGGCGCTTGTGGCTCAACTCGAAGAGTGTCCATCCGTGATAGTTGCGATAAAGACGAATGAGAAAAGTGGGCATCAGGATGGTGAACAGATACACCAGGCTAAGCACCATGAACCGATAGCCTGCCGGCAGCAGACTGAGATAGCTGAAGGTGAACAGCACAATAAGACCTACCAGCGGCAGGTAGAAAGGGGTGAACATCATGCTGATGGTGCGTGCGGCAATGATGATGCTCTTCTCTCTTGACATCTTAATGATGTTTTTCTCTTTTGACATCCTGATGACTAATTAGACTTTCTTAAACGCGCAATGGGTATGCCCAGCATCTCGCGGTATTTGGCCACCGTGCGGCGGGCTATGGGGTAGCCCTTCTGGGCCAATAGCTTGCAGAGCACATCGTCGGCAAGGGGCTTGCGCTTGTCCTCCTCGTCGATAATCTCGCGCAGTACGGCTTTGATGACGCGGGTGGACAGTTCCTCGCCGTTCTGTGTGGTGAAGCCCTCGCTGAAGAAGTAGCGCAGGGGGAACGTGCCCCATCGCGTCTGGGCATATTTGGAGTTAGACACACGAGAGATGGTGCTGATGTCCAGACCGGTCTTCTCGGCCACGTCTTTCAATATCATGGGGCGCAGCAGGGTCTCGTCGCCCTCTTCGAAGAAGGGGTGCTGCAACTGGATGATGGCCTTCATGGTGAGGGTCATGGAGCGCTGACGCATCTTGATGGCATCGATGAAGCTCTGGGCTGCCCCCACCTTCTGGCGCGTGTAGAGCAGGGCTTCCTTCATCTGGCGCGACATGGTGTCCTTGTTGTTCTGGTATTCCTTCAGCAGTTCGGCAAACGAGGGGGACACCTGCAACTGTGGTATCTCGCTGTTGTTGAGCGAGAAGGTGACCGTACCGTCGTCTTGTGTATCGACGATAAAGTCGGGGGTGATCTGTTGGATGGAGTGGCCGATAGTTTCGCTCATGGATGCACCAGGACGCGGATTGAGATGGCGCAGCTCACCGGTCAGCTCTTCCATAAGCTGAGAGCCCACCTTGAGGTCTTTCTGCAACTTGTCCCAACGGCGGTTCTTGAAGTCGTCGAAGTGATGCTCCAGGACGCGCAGCATGAGTCGGTCCATGTCGAGCTTATTTTGTGGTGCGCCGTTGCTGGTGTCGTCGGCAAGCTTGCGCTCCACTTGCAGTTGCAGGCATTCCTGCAGGTCGCGGGCACCAATGCCTGGCGGGTCCAGTTGCTGCAGGCGCTTCAGGTTCTTTTCAATCTCCGCTGTGCTGAGATCGATGTTATGATAGATGGCCAGTTCCTCGGCAATACTGTCGATGGGGGTGCGCAGCAGACCGTCGTCGGCCAGCGAGCGGATCAGATACTCCATGACATAGCGCTCCTGGTCGTTGAGTTCCAGTTCGCTGACCTGCTGCAGCAGTGTGTCATAAAAGGTCTCGCTGGCGCCAAAGGGCGTGTCTTCACGTTCTTCAGCACTATAGTGGTTGCCGGCATATACGGGCAGGTCCTCGTCGTCGCGGCCAAAGCTCTCCAAGGCGGCGTCGAGCGCATCCTGACGCTCTTCGCGTTCGCGCTGACTGTCGTAGTCCTCGTCGGCATTGTCCTGTGTGTTGGGACCGTCGTTGAAATCGGTGTTGTCGGGAAATTCAGGCTCGTCGGTCTGTTGTTCCAGTGCAGGATTGTCGTGCATCTCGGTGTTGACCCGTTCAATGAATTGCTGAAGGGGTAGCTCCACCAGTTGTGCATTCAACAGCTGTTGCTGCGAGATGGTTTGCTGCAAGTGCTGTTCTTGTCGTTGTTCCTGAGTCTGAATCTGAGCCATTATTTACTTGAAATATGCCATCAGTTCTTGTGCCAGCTCGTTCAGCTGGTTGGGGTCTCCGTTGCCATAGCGGTGCCAGATGTGCTGACAGGCGGGCAGCAGGGGTGATGGTTCGACATCATTCTTGGTAAAGTAGGGGTCGCACGACTGAAAGGTGGTGAGCACCTCTACGACCTCGGCAGGAGAAAGCTTCATTTGGCGGGCCAGCTCTACGACTTCGGGTGTCTCCTCGACCATGGTGGCGGGCGTCAGCTGGAAATAGAGGTTGAGCGCGAGTATCAGCATGACGGGCTTCAGCCTTTCGTTCTCGGCCAGCGGACGGAAGTCTTTCTCAAACGACTCCTGGATCTCGACGCCACTGTAGAACGCATCGCTGGCACCGAAGTCTTTCATCTGGCGCAGCGTGGAGACGGCGCGCTGCAGGCGGCGCGGGTTCTCGCTGTAGGTCTGCCAAAGCCGCTCGATGAGGGGCGTCTCAAGTCTTTCTATCTGACGCATGCGAGCTTGCAGTGCCTGTGGTGCAATGTGCAGTTCCAGGCTCAGGTCCACCATATCCTTGCTGTAGAGCGCTTTGGTGCCCACAGGTTTCTTCAGGTAGAGTTGCAGTAGCAGCAACCAGAAGTCATCGTGCCAAACTTGATTCTTTGCCATGTGCCTTAATTTTGGAGCAAAGTTACTGAAAACAACGTGAATAACCAAATTTTTTTAGATGCTTTCAACAAGAATTCTAATTAATTTTGTACTTTTGCACCAAACAATAACTAAGAACAATGCGAAAACTGTTTTTTCTGATGGCACTGGCGATGCATTCTTCAGTCGTCAAGGCGCAGCTACAGATAGAACCACCGCCACAGATACAGCCACCCAAGGAGGAGTTCAAGAAGAATCTCAGACTGTCGGGGGGCGAGTTTCTGGCTTATCCCATTCCGCGACAGCGCAAACAGACGCCTGCGCCCGAGGGAAAACGCTTGTTCTATGTCAGTCACTATGGCCATTTCGGTTCGCATCATCATGAAGAAGAGATGGACTATGACTACGCACTCAACTGCCTGACAGAGGCCGACGATCAGGGCATGCTGACCACCCTGGGCAAGGATGTGCTGGACCGCATCCGCCGGATGAAGGCTGAGGCCTACCTGCGATGGGGCGAACTGACGGAGGTGGGACTGTCACAGCAGCGTGTCATCATCTCGCGTATGTTTGAACGCTTCCGCCCCGTGTTTGGCGATGGCGCACATGTCGAGGCGCATAGCACCATCGACGGACAGACGGTGCTGGCCATGGGTGTGGCGTTGCAACAGCTGTTGCTGCTGAACCAGAAACTGGACATCCATCAGGATGCCAGTCTTCACGAGATGTACTATATGAGTCAGCAGGACAGTGGACTGCAGGCCGAACGACTGTCGGCCCAGAAGCGCCAGGCCTTTGATGCCTTCTGTAAGAAGCGCCGCCGCTGGCAGCGCATGGTGGGAGCGCTGTTTAATGACAAAGACTACCTGGAACAACGCGTGGACGGCGAGAAACTGAATCGCCACCTCTTTCGCCTGGCTTCCAATCTGCAGAGCTCCGAACTGCGCAAGGAGATGACCTTCTACGACCTCTATACCGACAACGAGATATACGAGAACTGGCAGAAGGAGAACGTCTTGCAGTATCTCACCAATGGCTTTTCGCAGTACGACGGTGGCGACCAGCCCTATTCGCAGCGCAACCTGTTGCGCCGCATCATTCAGCAAACTGACAGTTGCATCAAGATGTCGCATCCCGGCAGCACCCTCCGCTTTGGTCATGAGATGGTGATCATGCCACTGGTTTGTCTGTTGGGCCTTGATGGCTACGACCAGCAGGTGGGCGATCTGGACCAGTTGGAGAAGCGTGGCTGGGTGGACTATCGCGTATTGCCGATGGGTGCCAACATCCAGTTTGCCTTCTACCGCAAGAATGCCTCAGACAAGGATGTGATTTTCAAGATCCTGCTAAACGAAAATGAGGCGACTCTGCCTTTGAATACAGATATCGCCCCATATTATCATTGGGATGATTTTCGCGACTACTACCTGCAACGCATCAATGCGTATGATGAGAACCTGGCAGAGTAGTCGCTCCCCTTATGCTTTCTGACTGAAGGCCAGCGCATACATGCGGGCCTGCTTCACCATGGCCAGCAGACCATTGCTGCGGGTGGGTGAGAGGTGCTCTTTCAGTCCGATTTCTTCGATAAAGTAAAGGTCGGCATTCAGGATATCCTGAGGTGTCTGGTCGTTGAGCACACGGATGAGCAGTGCCACGATGCCTTTCACGATGAGGGCATCGCTCTCGGCCTGGAAGTGAATCTTCCCGTCGGCATAGTCGGCCTGCAGCCACACACGGCTTTGGCAACCGTCTATCAGGTTGCTCTCAGTCTTATACTTCTCGTCCAGTGGCTCCTGCTCGTTGCCTAAGTCAATGAGCAACTGGTATTTGTCCATCCAGTCGTCAAAATCGCTGAACTCCTCGATGATCTCGTCTTGTCTTTCGTTGATGGTCATATCTTAAATCTCCATTCTCATTTTTCAATTTTCTCTATCAGGAACAGCTTGTCGCTGGGACGCACCTTCTCGGGCACCTTGATGCTGACGCGTGTGCCTTGCTGGGCGGTCTCTACGGCGTGGGTGTCGTCGTGGATCTCATCTACGGTGACATACAGCGCACCAGTGGTGGGTCCCGTGATCAGCATCTTGTCGCCTACGCTGAAGGTGCCTGCCTCTACCGAGAACTCTGCCACGCCCAACTTCGAGAAGTATTTTACACCTTTGCCGATGTACTTCTTGCGCTCGGTGGCGCTGGAACCGTAGTTGGTGTTCCACTCGCCCAGTGTCTGTCCCTGGTAGTAGCCGTCCCAGAAGCCACGGTTGAAGACGGTGGCCAGGCGCTCGTCCCAGGCATCCTTCTTCTCCTCGGTGAACGTGCCGTCGAGCACGCTCTGGATGGCCTCCTTATAGCACTGCACCACGGTGAGTACATATTCGGGACCGCGAGCACGACCCTCAATCTTGAAGACGCGTACACCGCTCTTCATCATCTTGTCGATGAAGCGCACGGTCTTCAGGTCCTTAGGACTCATGATATACTTATTGTCAACCTCCAGTTCGGTGCCCGTCTCGCGGTCGGTCACCAGGTATGAGCGGCGACAGATCTGCATACACGAACCACGGTTGGCCGAACGACCTGTGTTGTCGAGGCTCAAGTAGCACTTGCCGCTGACAGCCATGCACAGTGCACCATGACAGAACATCTCAATGCGTACCTGCTGGCCACTGGGGCCGCAGATGTTTTGCTCCTCTATCTGGCGGTAGATCTCGGCCACCTGCTCCATGTTCAGTTCGCGGGCCAGCACCACCACGTCGGCAAACTGGGCGTAGAACTTCAGAGCCTCCACGTTAGAGATGTTCAACTGTGTGCTGAGGTGCACCTCCATGCCCTTCTCGCGGCAGTAGGTCATCACCGCAATGTCGCAGGCAATGACAGCCGATATCTTGGCCTCTACGGCAGCATCCACGATCTGATGCATCGTCTCGATGTCCTCACCATAGATGATGGTGTTCACCGTGAGATAGGTCTTCACACCTGCCTCGTTACAGGTGGCGGCAATCTCGCGCAGGTCGTCAATCGTGAAATGGTTGGCAGAATGCGAACGCATGTTCAACTGCTCCACGCCAAAATACACCGAATCGGCTCCCGCCTTCAGGGCAGCAGCCAACGAATCGCGGCTCCCCACGGGCGCCATGATTTCAAAATCCTTCATATTCATGATGCAAAGGTACAAAGAAGTCGTCGAATAGCAAAAAGAAACAATATATTTCTTTGTATTACAGGCTATTTCTTAACTTATGTATAGCCTCACCTGTAAACATCTTCTTTCTTCAGTTCTACGACCTTTCCGAAGCGGGCAAGGGCCTTTATGTCTGTCAGATGCTTATCGCCAATAACCACCCAGACACGATTACTGTTGGAGGCAATGTGCTGTTGGTGAAACTGCAGGATTTCCTGAGACGTAACAGCAGGTATGCTCTTGGCAATATCTGCCTGAGGATCAGATGTGTATCCGTCTCTCAGTTGGTTTGCTACATATTCGCCCACTGTGCGGAAAGAAGGATAAGCATTCTGGATATCATTGACAACGCTCTGGCGCGAGGCTTCCAGGTTATTCTCCTTCATCGGTATGTGATGTAACAGAGAGTCTATGGTTGAGAGCGCCTCCAATGTCTTATCGGCTTGTGTGCCCGTTATTGTGATGTAACATTGTGTTGCATCAGGATGACGGGCTAGACTTGTAGTGAAGGCACTGCCACCCGTGGAGTAGGCCAATGAGCGGAACTCACGCACATTCTGGAAGAGTACAGACGACATACTGCCTCCGAAATACTCACCCCAGAGCTTGAACTGCACACGGTCTGCCTGTGTAGGCAATGCCCCGACGGCATCATAGCTAACCACATAGTTCTGGCGTGACTTTGGCACGTGGTAGAAATAGACCACTGGTTCGTCATACTGCAGGAAAGGACGGAAGGTATCAGCCTGGGGTTTGGTGCACTGGTCTAAGGGAAGGATGCGTTGCGCTTCATTCGCCACATACGCCATAGGCTGGCGACCACAGTAGAAGAGTTCGCAGCCGTACTGCTGCAACTCCTGGAAGAGCGCCAGCAAGTCCTCGTCTGTCAGAGACTTCACTTCCTTCCTACTCATCTGCGTGAGGTACGACGACCTTTCTCCAACAGCGATACGATGTATCACAGGTTGCAACACGTCGTCTTTCTGTTTTCCGAAACTCTTACGCTCCACTCCATCCTCGTCCTTCACATCTTTGAGTGCATCACGATCTCCCTTGGCCGAACGCAGGAAATGCGCCAACAGCTGCAGGGCGGGCACCAGTTGGTTGTCTGGACCCGTGAGGTTGATGCTGAAAGCTACGTTGCCAGACGCTATCTCCATCGTGGTGCCAATACGCTGCCATGCCTGTTCCAACTGCTGTTTTTTCAGTGAGTCGGTGCCCAACTGTGACAGATAGTTGGCCATGATCTTCAGTGCGGGCGTATGCAGTTCGCCATTCTTGTAGCGGATGGTAAAGCTAAAGACATCGTTGATGGGGTTCTCTTTGTAATACAGCAGGGTTTGAGACTTGAGAGGAAGTATAGTCACATCCTTTTTAAAGTCAACGGTACGTACTGCCATATCCTTGACAGGCACCTGCTCCAACTGCTGGGCAAAGGCCGACTTCGCATCCATGTTTTTCGGACTGATAGGCTTATAGCCGGGCTGTTTCAGTGTTTCTTTCTTCGACGTACCGTATTTCTTGACCAAGGTGATATAATTGGCACCATAATACTTCCTTGCCGCTGCCACCACGTCAGCCTTTGTCAGTCGGCGAATACCGTCCATCTTATTGAGCACATCCTGCCAGTTGCGCCCTTTCGAGAAGGCGTTAATCAGCACATCCGAGCGATTGCTGATCGTTTCTATATTCTGTTCGGCCTCCATCAGCATCTCTTGCTTCAGGGCTTCCATCTGCTCGTTGGAAAAATCACCGTCCATCACCTTCCTGACCTGTTCCATCACGCGGGCCTCTGCCTTTTTCATCTTTCCAAAGAGGTTGGGAATGACCACGATGCCAGAGCCTGCTGCATCATCCAGCGAGGCACTCATGGCTGCAGCCATCATCAACTTGTGTTCGTTGACCAACGAATCCAGCAGGCCAGCCTTACCGTTATAAAGCAGTTTGTTGGCCAAATCGAGCGCATTGGCATCTGCCTCATACTCTGTAGGGGCCTTGAATACCAAGGCTTCTGCACCAACCAGGGGGATAGGCAGTTTCACCTCTTCACGCTCACCTGCCGCAATCGTAGGCATAGTGCTCTTTATGCGCTCTGGCGCAGGACCAGTCTGCACACGTCCGAAGGTTTTCTCCAGCAATGTCGTCAGCGCAGCATCGGGCTTAATGTCTCCACAGAGAATCAGGCCCATATTTGATGCTACGTAGTATTTCTTATAGAAGGCAGCCATATCCGACAAGCGCGGATTCTTCAGATTCTCCGTCGAACCAATGATAGGATAGGCATAGGGCTGGGTCTTAAACACCGCACGGAATACTTTATCCTGTGCATTGCCCAGGGCATCGGCAGCACGGTTTTTCTCTTCATAGACATTCTCTAACTCACCCTGAAAGCCGCGGAACACGGGTTTGATGAGTCGCTCGGAGTTCAACCAGCACCACTGTTCTATGAACTGTGGCAGGAAAGAGTTATGATAATAGGTTAAATCATGACCGGTGCCAGCATTCAGAGCGCTGCCACCATATTTTGCTATCAACCGACTGAACTCATTGGGAATCGCGTAGTCGGCAGCCTTCAGACTCAGTTCGTTGATATGTTTCTGAATGCGCGTGCGCTCTGCCTCGTCCTTGGTGTTGCTAAGCAGGTCGTATTGAGCCGAGATACTGTCGAGCCACGGCTTTTCTTTATCATAGTCAGTGGTACCCATGCGGTCGGTACCCTTAAACATGATATGCTCAAAATAGTGAGCAATACCCGTATTGGGGCAGTCTTTTGCACCAGCTTTTACCACCACGGCGCCAAAGACTTTCGGCTGGGAGTGATCCTCATTCAGCCATACGGTCATGCCATTACTCAGTTTCAACTCCTTGACATCCAGCTGCGCATAAGCCAGCACACTCGTCAAGACTGCAACCAAAAGAAAAGCAATACGTTTCATATTCAGAAAGAAATAATTAAAGGGTTAGATGTTGCCATTTGGCGTACATCTAACCCTTCTTTAATCCATTATATACACGGGCTTTTCATACCCATCAGTATTTTCGTTTACTTGTTCAGTTTCCAAGTGACGCCGTCTTTCGTATCCTTCACCTCGAAGCCGGCGGCAGCCAGGGCATCGCGAATCTGGTCACTGGTGGCCCAGTCCTTGTTGGCCTTAGCCTTGGCACGCAACTCCAGCACCATGTCCATCACCTTGCCAAAGGCAGCCTCGCGTTCGTCGTTAGAACCGCTCTTCTCTGACTTCAGACCCAGGATGTCGAAGGCAAAGAGCTGCATGGTCTCCTTCAGCTCCTTCAGACAGTCGGCACAGATGGTGGCCTTATGATCCACCAACTTGTTGACCACGGTGCAAGCCTCGAAAAGGTTGCTCAGCACCAGTGGCGTAGCCAGGTCGTCGTTCATGGCATCGTAGCACTTCTGGCGCAGCGCCTTAACCACCTTCTCGGTCTCGGTATCGCACTTGTCGCTGACCTGCACACGCTCCAAGTCGCTGATGGCGTTCATCAGTTTCTCGTAGCCCTTCTCGGCAGCCTGCAGAGCCTCGTTAGAGAAGTCCACCGTACCACGATAGTGGGCAGAGAGCACGAAGAAACGGATGGTCATGGGCGAGTAGGCCTTCTCGAGCAATGGGTGATTGCCCGTGAAGAACTGCTCCAGTGTGATGAAGTTGTTGTATGACTTACCCATCTTCTGTCCGTTGATGGTCAGCATGTTGTTGTGCATCCAGTACTTCACGGCGGGATGACCCATCGAAGCCTGTGCCTGGGCTATCTCACACTCGTGATGAGGGAACACCAGGTCCATGCCACCACCGTGGATGTCGAACTGCTCGCCCAGGTACTTGCGGCCCATGGCGGTACACTCGCAGTGCCAGCCGGGGAAACCGTCGCTCCAGGGCGATGGCCAGCGCATGATGTGCTCGGGCTGTGCCTTCTTCCACAGGGCGAAGTCGGCCTGGTTGCGCTTCTCGCCAACACCATCGAGGTTGTCGCGCGAAGCATCCTTGATATTCTCCAGTGAGCGTCCGCTGAGGATGCCATACTTGAATTTCTTGTTGTAGGCCTCGATGTCAAAATAGATAGAGCCATTGCTCTCGTAGGCAAAGCCGTTGTCCAGGATCTGCTGCACCAGCTGCTGCTGCTCGATGATATGACCCGTGGCGTGAGGCTCGATAGAAGGGCGCAGCACGTTGAGCGCATCCATATACTGATGGTAGCGGTTGGTGTAGTACTGGGCTATCTCCATAGGCTCGAGCTGCTCCAAGCGTGCCTTCTTGGCAATCTTGTCCTCGCCCTCGTCGGCATCGTGCTCCAAGTGGCCCACGTCGGTGATGTTGCGCACATAGCGCACCTTGTAGCCCAGATGCTTCAGGTAGCGGAACACCAGGTCGAAGGTGATGGCAGGACGGGCGTGGCCCAGATGGGGATCACCATAGACGGTGGGACCACAGACATACATGCCCACATTGGGTGCATGGAGTGGTTCGAAACGCTCTTTCTGTCGTGTCAGCGTATTGTAAATGACCAGTTTTGATTCCATATTAATCTGTATCTTTTTATGAATGTTTGCTAAGTTGTTGGCTTCCTGATTCTTTTTCAATCGGCAAAGTTACTGTTTTCTTGTGAAATACACAAATTAATTTGGAGATTTCGGGATTTCACAGTAATTTTGCAAGTCTAAATCAATCAATTGGATAGAAGATGAATGTAGTGAAATATATCGGTGTGATGATCATGACGATGATGCTGACCACGGCTTGTGGCGGTTCGAAGAAGAGTGCAAAAGACGAGGGTGGCGATATGGTGCCTGCGGGACCTACCTTTTCTGCCGACTCAGCATATGCTTTCTGTGCCAAACAGTGTGAGTTTGGACCGCGCACGATGAACAGTGTGGCGCACGACCGCTGTGCGGCATGGATCGTGGATCAGTTTCAGCGCTTTGGCATGACGGTCACCGAGCAGCGCGCTGTCTTGAAAGGTTTCGACGGAACACCGCTGCAGGCTAATAATATTATAGCCAGCTACCGTCCGGAACTGACCGATAGGATTTTGCTTTGTGCGCATTGGGACTGTCGCCCTTGGGCCGATAATGATCCCGATGAGGCCAACCACACCAAACCGGTGATGGGGGCCAACGATGGTGCCAGTGGGGTGGCTGTGATGCTCGAGATAGCCCGACTTATTGAGTCGGCAGCAGACACACTGGGACAATTCGGCGTGGACTTCGTTTGTTTTGACGCAGAAGACTGGGGCACCGACAACGAGAGCGACTCGTGGGCGCTGGGCGCTCAGCATTGGGCTGCACAGCAGAAGATGCAGACGGACGGCCGTAGGTATCGCTATGGCATCCTCTTGGACATGGTGGGCGGACAGGGCGCACGCTTCTATCGTGAGATGTTCTCGTGCCAGTATGCTCCCAGTGTGGTGAAACGGGTGTGGAAGGCTGCCGAAGTGGCTGGTTTCGGCTCGTTCTTTCCTCAGCAGGATGGGGGCATGATCACCGACGACCATGGTCCGGTCAACGAGGTGGCCGGCATTCCTTGTATAGACATTATTTCTTATTATCCCGATTGCATGGAAAGCAGTTTCGGACCTACGTGGCACACGGTGACAGACGATATGGAGCATATCGACCCTGCCACGCTGAAAGCCGTAGGTCAGACCCTGGTTCAGGTGCTTTATTCTGAGCGATAATAAGGGAGTGGGGGAGTTGAGGCTTAGAGTTGTCCTGCCTCAACCATCAGTACGACGCGCTCTGTCAGGCGATCGACGCCTTCGGGCTCATAACCTTTTTTCAGTGAGGCGCCAAACATCCAGGCGAAGGCCTGCCACATGCCCGAACGAACAGGACCGATGAAGGCCTGCATGGCTTCGTAGGCTGTAGAGTTGCACTCGCGGTCCACCAGTTTGATGAGCAGTTTGCCCTGTGAGAACGTGAGCTTCTTCATCTTGGGCTTGTATTCTGCCACAATCGAAGCCTCTACGCGCTTCATGTGCTCGTTTTTCTCCTTTTTCGTAGGCAACTTCTCCAGTACTTCGGCGGTCTCTATCAGCATCTGTCTGACGTTCTTGGCCAGCGGGAGTACCTTCTTTACATTCTTTACCAGTCGCATATAGGCCTGCTGCTGACGTTTGCTCTTGAACGTGGGTTCGGGGTAAACATATACGTTCGACATCTCCATATACTGAATAGAGTCGCCGTCCACCAGCGTCTTGCTCACCTTGACGGTGGGGACAAAGGTGGGGTCGCCAAGGTCTTGTTGCCCTTGGGCTGCAGCGGTCAGCATGCCAGCAGTGAGGAGTGTGCTCAGTAGAATATGTCTTTTCATGTCATCGTAGTTAGAAGATGCCGCGTATCAAGATGTCCCACACGGCGATGATATGGCAGATAGAGCCTGCCAGCACACAGAAGTGGAACACTGTGTGCATGTATCTTGTCTTGTTGAATGAATAGAAGATGGCGCCAGTGATGTAGAAGACACCTTCCAGCACGATCATCACCACGGCCCACGCCTCTACGGTGTCGATGAGAGGCTTGAAGGCGACCAGTACCGACAGTCCCATGATGCAGAAGCAGATGGTCTCAATGTTGGAGTGCTCTTTCAATCGGATGAAACTGATGAAGGTGCCGATGATGGCGCACGACCAGACAAAAGAGAACAGCACCCATCCCCAATGCCCGTAGTCACGCATCGCGATGAGGGTGATGGGTGAGTAGCTGCCGGCAATATGCCAATAGATGGCGGCGTGGTCCCACTTGCGCAGGTGCTCTTTCCACTTGCTGTCTTCCTTCAGGGCGTGATAGATAGTAGAGGCCAGATAGCTGCCCGTCATACCGATCAGGTAGAGTCCCACGCCGATGCCTGCCCACATGCGATTCATGTTGCCCAGGCACACCACGATGATAAAGGCAATGCCGACGGCACCAGCCATGATGGCGCCACCGGCATGTGTCCATGTATTCCAGATTTCTTCTTTTCTAGTGTAATTGATAGCCATGTCAGTTTAGTCGGCCAGCACAAAGTCGAGCTGGCGTTTTTCGATGTTAGCGCGCGCCACCTTGATGCGGATGGCATCGCCAAGTTGATATTTCTGATGATGACGACGACCTACCAGGCAGTAGTTGCGCTCGTCGAACTCGTAGTAGTCGCCATCCAGGTCGTGCATGCCGACGAGTCCTTCGCAGTGGTTCTCGTCTATCTCGCAGTAGATGCCATACGACTGTACGCCCGAGATGTGGGCATCGAACTCTTCGCCCACCTTGTCGGCCATAAACTCTACCATTTTATATTTAATAGAGTCGCGTTCGGCATTCTGAGCAGTTTGCTCCATCTGACTGGCGTGCTCGCAGAGCTCCTCAAAGTGGTTCTGGTTGGCTGAGCGTCCACCGTCTTGATAGCGGGTGAGCAGACGGTGTACCATCATGTCGGGATAGCGGCGGATGGGCGAGGTGAAGTGGGTGTAGTTGTCGAAAGCCAGACCGTAGTGACCGATGTTGTGGGTCGAATACTTGGCTTTCATCATGGCGCGGAGTGCCAATGTCTCCACCAGTTTCTGCTCGCGCATGCCCTGTGCATCCTCCATCAGCTTATTGAGTCCACGAGACAAGGCGCCGCGCGTGCCGCTGGTCTTCACCTTATAGCCAAAGGGCGACAGTGCCGTGCGTAGGCTTTCCAGCTTCTGTGGGTCGGGTTGGTCGTGGATACGATAGACGAAGGTCTTGCCTTTGGCGGCCTTTTCTGCCTTCTCGTTCTTGCTGGCTTTCCCGGCTTTGCCTACCCATTCTGCTACGGTCTTGTTGGCCAGCAGCATGAACTCCTCAACGAGTTGGGTGGCGTCGGTCGATTTCTTGAAGAAGCAGCGCGTAGGCTTGCCGTTCTCATCGACTTCGAAATGCAGTTCTTCGCGGTCGAACTTCACCGAACCGTTCTTGAAACGGCGCTCGCGAAGCTTCTTAGCCAGCTTGTCGAGTGTGCGCAGGGCTGTGTCCCAATCGGGGCCGTCCGTCTTCTTGGCCTTGGCAGTAGCTTCGGGTGATTGCAGTATCTCTTGTACCTCTTCGTAGGCAAAGCGGCGGTCGCTGCGAATCACGGTGTGCGCCAGGTGCCAGTCTTTGATGTTGGCCTCTTCGTCGAGCTTGAAGATGACGCTGTAGCTCAGCTTCTCCTCGTCGGGGCGCAGCGAACAGATGAAATTGCAAAGGCGCTCGGGCAGCATCGGGATGGTGCGGTCAACCAGATAGACACTGGTGCCACGCTGTTCGGCCTCGCGGTCGATGATGCTGCCTTCTGTCACGTAGTGCGAGACGTCGGCAATATGTACACCCACCTCGTAGCAGTTGCCGTCCTTGCGGATAGACAGTGCATCGTCGAAGTCCTTGGCATCCTTTGGGTCAATGGTGCAGGTCAGCACCTCGCGGAAATCCTCTCTTCGGTCAATCTCCGACTGTGGAATCTCTGCAGGAATCTTGTCGGCGGCCTCTTCTACGCGCTTGGGATATTTATAAGGTAAGCCATATTGAGCCAGGATGGCGTGCATCTCCACGGTGTTCTCGCCTTGTTTGCCCAGCACGTCAACGACCTCACCCACCAGATTCTTGGAGGTGGCCGATGGCCATTGGATGATTTTTACGACGGCCTTGTCGCCGGTCTTTCCACCTTTCAGCTTCTTCTTGGGTATCAGGATGTCGTGCACAAAGATGTTGCCTTCGGTGTTCAGGAAGGCAAAGTCCTTCTCCACCTGCAGCACACCGACGGCCTGGTCGTGCTTTCGCTCCAGTATCTCGGTCACGATAGCTTCTTTGATGTGGTTCTGTCGGCGAGCCATAAAGGCCACCTTTACGCGGTCGCCGTTGAGTGCAAACATCGAGTTGCGCTCAGCCACAAACACAGGCTTGCCGCCATCGGCCGGCATAAACGAGTTCTTGCCGTTGGCCTTGCGGATGAACGTGCCCTCCTGCACCTGCGTCTTCAGGTTCAGACGATAGCTGTTGTCCGACACCTTCGACAACCAGTCGTCCCAAGCCAGCTCTTCCATCACGTCGATGGCCAGCATCTTGGCGGGATGGGTGCTCAGCTTGAGCGACTTAAAGATCTGTTTGAAACTGAGCGTTTCACCGGGATGCGCCTGAAACAATGCCTGTAGTGCGTCAGCGATATCGCGCTTTGACATGCGTTTTCCACCTTTTTTCTTACCCATGATAAAAGCTTATAATTATGATTGCATTCGCAAAAGTACATATTTTTATTGAATGCGGCAACTTTTCTTGGTTAATAAAAAAAAAGAGGTGCTTCTTGCGAAAAGAAGCACCTTAACTTTTTCTTTACAGAATTAATTAGTTCAGAGCGTCTGCAAGCTCAGCGCCAGCCTTGAACTTAGCTACCTTCTTAGCAGCAATCTTGATCTTAGCCTTAGTAGCGGGGTTGATACCCTCACGAGCGGGACGCTCGTTAACTGCGAATGTACCGAAACCTACGAGAGCTACCTTGTCACCAGCAACGAGAGCACCCTTAATAGCTGCTACAGTTGCATCGAGAGCCTTCTTTGCGTCAACCTTTGAGATACCAGCACCAGCTGCAATTTTCTCTACCAATTCTGTCTTGTTCATAATTTTTTAGTTTTTTTAGTGAATAATACAAAAAGATTATCAAAATTCTGACGCAAATATAAAGGAAAGTATTTATATAACAAGCAAAAAATGAGAAAAATTTTGTTTTTTGCCTAAAAAAAGTTGTTTAACCCCTCGTTTTATAGTGAAAAAGAGATATTTTTCGTAATTTTGCCCCGCAAAAGTGTTATACATCGTTAATTGTAGTTTTATATCGAAATTTGCGTATGTTTGCTAATATACCGACAGTTACAAAGAATCTGCTCATCATCAACGTGTTGGCTTTTCTAGCTACGTTGGTGCTGGCACCCCTTGGCGTAGATCTGAAGCAGATGGGTGGTCTCTATTTTTTCCTGGCCAGCAATTTCCACTTGTTTCAGTTTGTGACCTATCAATTCCTGCATGGCAGTTTCACCCATTTGTTCTTCAACATGTTTGCCCTGTGGATGTTTGGTTGCGTGATTGAACGTGAGTGGGGTGCAAAGAAATTCTTAATTTATTACATTGCGTGTGGAATTTTTGCAGGTGTCTGTCAGGAGCTGGTGCAGTTTGTGAGCTACTATTTCATTGTGGCTAGTCAGGTTTCCGGGGCTTCTGTAATAGATGTCTTCAATAGTTTGTCGGACAATGCTGTTTACCTGAATCATTCTCTGACAATAGGTGCTTCGGGTGCAGTCTATGCCATTCTGCTGGCTTTTGGTATGACATTCCCCAACGAGCGCATCTTTATCTTCCCTCTGCCTATTCCTATCAAGGCCAAGTGGTTTGTCTTGTTCTATATTGTTGTCGAACTGTTCTCAGCGATGTTCTCGTATGGCGATGGCGTTGCGCACATGGCGCACGTCGGCGGTATGCTCTCTGGTTTCCTGTTGATACGCTACTGGCGAAATCATGCCGATAACGGATTCACGGTGAACGGCGGACGCCAGTTCTTCGGTCGGTGGTCTCATGATCGCAAGAGAAAAACGACGTGGCACAACAACTTCACCACCACATCCAACTTCTCGAGTCAGACACGTACCGATGGCACTTCCAACAACGACATGGAGTATAACGCCCGAAAGAAGGAACGTCAGGAAGAGATTGACCGTATCCTGGACAAGATACGTATCAGTGGTTATGACAGCCTGTCGAAAGACGAGAAGAGACGACTCTTTGAAGCCAGTCATGATCGTTAACCCCGTAGCCGCACATGCTTAAGAGCATCAAACATTTCCTGGTAGGCATCCTGCTTGGTGCCAGCACGGCCACAGCCTTGGCCATGGTGGCGGTGGGCTATAGCGACCGTTTGGATCCCGTGGACCATCCGTTGCTGGCATGCTTGGGCATGACTTTCCCCTTCTTTGTCGTGGCCAATCTGGTCATCCTTGTGCTGTGGGTGCTCTTCAAATGGAAGTATGTCTGGATACCACTCCTGGCATTCGCGTTCGCGTACGTACCAATTAGGAATTACGCTCCCATTCATTTCGGCAGTGAGAAGCCCAAGGACTGCATCAAGATTCTGTCTTACAACGTGTGTGGCTATGGCGGTAATTTCCGCTATGACAATGCCTACGACACTATCTATTCCTACCTGAAGAAAGTCGATGCCGACATTGTTTGTATTCAGGAGGAACAGAACACCAAGATCAATCAGCTCACCTTCTTCAAAGACACCTATCCCTACAACGACACGGTGCACGTGAGCATCCCTGGCAGTGTCAATATCAACGCGTTAGGCATCCACTCCCGCTATCCCATAGTGAAGAAGGAACGCATTGACTATAAATCACTTACAAACGGTTCGGTGGCATACTATCTACAGGTGGATGACGATACCGTCATTGTGATCAACAACCATCTGGAAAGCACCCATTTGTCGTTAGACGACCGTCAGCGCTACAAGGAAGTGCTGCGCGGCAATATGGAGCGCGATGCGGCGGAGGAAGAAACCCTGTTGCTCTTGGAAAAACTCTCTGATGCCATGGTGCTGCGTTCCAGCGAGGCCAAGGCTGTGCATCAATACATCGAAAATCACCGTCAGTACCCCCTGATTGTGTGTGGCGACTTCAACGACACCCCCATCTCGTTTGCCCGCCGCACGGTGGGGCAGGGACTGATAGACTGTTATGCCGAAACTGGTTGTGGGCCAGGCATTTCATACAATAAGAAAGGCTTCAACGTGCGGATAGACTATATCTTCTGCTCCGACCATTTTCAACCCTATGACTGTCAGGTTGATAGTGAGGCCGACTACAGTGATCATAACCCCATCTATTGCTCGTTGAAATGGACAAAAAAGTAACCTAACCCCCCTAAAAACCTATCACCGATAAACCTAAAACCCAAGGAAATAGTGCAGAAACCTTAAAAAATGAAGGAAAATCGGTTGAAAATTTCGGTAAGTGTAGAAAAATCACTATATTTGCAAGCTAAATTTTTGAAATACTTAATAAATAACAAATAAATAACATGCAAAACAAAGGAATTGTAAAGTTTATTGCAGTCGCACTTGTGCTGATCTGCTGCTTCTATCTTTCCTTCTCTTTTGTGACTCGCTACCACGAGAACAAGGCTGCTGAGATTGCTGCTCAGCAGGGTGAGAAGGCTAGCTTGGAGTACCTTGATTCGGTCGAGAACTCTAAAGTATGGTTCTGGGCCTACAACCTCAAGGAGTGTCGTGAGATGGAAATCGGCCTGGGTCTTGACCTGAAAGGCGGTATGAACGTTGTTCTTGAAGTATCGGTTCCCGATATCGTTGATATGCTGGCCGACCACAAGAGCGACCCTGGTTTCCGCAAAGTATTGAATCTGGCTCGTGATGAAGAGAAGAAGACTCAGGGAGACTTCGTTTCTATCTTTGCCCGTATGTGGGAGCAGAACGAGACTCGTCCTATGGCTGCCATCTTCGCTACCCAGCAGATGCGCGACAAGGTGTCAACCCGCAGCACCAATGCTGAGGTTGTTGCTGCCATCCGTGCTGAGGTACAGTCTGCCATCGATAATGCCGAGACCGTTGTTCGCACCCGTGTCGATAAGTTTGGTGTGGTTCAGCCCAACATCCAGAAGCTGGAGGGTCAGAGCCGTATCATGGTCGAGATGCCTGGTGTGAAAGAGCCCGAGCGTGTTCGTAAACTGTTGCAGGGTAGCGCCAACCTGGAGTTCTGGGAGACCTACAATGCTCAGGAGATCCTGCCTTACCTGTCAAAGTTGAACTCTGACTATGCTGCCGAGCTGAGCCATCAGACTGGCGAGGTAGCCGACACCACCGCTCAGGTAGCTGAGGCTGCCGAGGGGGCTAAGGCTGACACCGCTGCTGTTCAGAACGACCTGGCTACAAAGCTGGCTAGTGGCAAGAATGCTGCCGACAATAGCGAGGCTGCTGAGCGAGTAAAGAAGCAGAATCCTCTGTTCTACTACCTCCACACCGAGCGTGCCGGTCTGGCTATGCTGGGCGATGTCAACGAGCTGGATACCGCTGCTGTCAACTCAGTTATCTACTCAGACATTGCTAAGAAAGACCTGCCTTCTGACGTGAAGCTGCTGTGGAGTGCTAAGGGCGAGCGCCTGGGCACCCTGAAGGGCAACTACTTCCAGCTCTACGCTATCAAGGTGAGCGATCCTTCTGGTAAGGCTCCTCTCTCTGGTGACGTGATCACCTCTGCCAAGGACGACTACTCACGCGGTATGGGCACTCCCGAGCCTATCGTTTCTATGCAGATGAACACCGAGGGTACCCGCATCTGGGCTAACCTCACCAAGACAAATATCAAGCGCGCCATCGCTATCGTTCTGGATAACGTGGTTTACAGCGCTCCCCGTGTGAACGACGAGATCACTGGTGGTAACTCACAGATCTCAGGTAACTTCACACAGACCGAGACCAAGGACTTGGCCAACACACTGAACTCTGGTAAGATGCCAGCTCCTACACGTATCGTTCAGGAGCAGGTAGTTGGTCCTACACTGGGTGCACAGTCTATCCAGCAGGGTGCCATCTCATTCGTTGTAGCCTTCATCCTGCTGATGTGCGTGATGGTAGTGCTCTACGGTTGGATTCCTGGTATGCTGGCCAACATGGCTCTGCTGTTCAACCTGTTCTTCACACTGGGCATCCTGACATCGTTCCAGGCTGCACTGACCATGCCTGGTATCGCCGGTATCGTGCTGACACTGGGTACTGCTGTGGATGCTAACGTGCTTATCTACGAGCGCACCAAGGAAGAGCTGCGCCGCGGTTTGAATATCAAGGAGGCTCTGAACCTCGGTTATTCTAACGCTTTCTCAGCTATCTTCGACTCTAACTTGACTTCGTTGATCACTGGTATCATCCTCTACGTATTCGGTACAGGTCCTATCCGTGGTTTCGCAACGACTTTGATCATCGGTATCTGTGTGTCGTTCTTCACTGCCGTATTTATGACTCGTCTGGTTTACGACCGTCAGATGAAGAAGGACAAGTGGCAGAACCTCTCTTTCACCACTCCATTCTCTAAGAACATGATGCAGAACATGCACGTTAACTTCATGGGCAAGTTCAAGGCTTCTTATTGCATCTGGGGTGTTGCAGCACTCGTATTCATCGCCAGCTTCTTTACTCGTGGTCTCGACCAGAGTATCGACTTCACCGGTGGTCGTAACTACGTGGTTGTTCTCGACAAGGAAGTACCTGTAGAGGAGGTTCGTTCACTCGTTAGCAACGTATTCACCGAGGAAGAGGGTAAAGTGGCTTACACCAGCGTGATTGCTCTGGGTGCTTCTTCAGAGAAGACCGTTCGTATCTCTACCAACTGGAACATCACCTCTAACGATCCTACCATCGACGACCAGGCCGAGAATATCCTCTTCGAGACATTAAAGGGTGCAGGTCTCATCTCTCAGGAGAATGTGGCTGCCTTCAAGAACCCCGACGATCGTAATGGTGGTTCTATCATCGAGTCTTCTAAGGTAGGTCCTTCTGTGGCTAAGACCATCACTCAGGGTGCTATCATCAGTGTGGCTCTGGCTCTGATTGCTATCTTCCTCTACATCCTGTTGCGCTTCCGCAACGTAGCCTTCTCTGTAGGTTCTATCGTTGCTCTGGCACTCGATGCACTGGTAGTTATCGGCTTCTACTCACTGCTGCACCACATCGTGCCCTGGTCTCTCGAGGTTGACCAGACCTTCATCGGTGCTATCCTGACGGTGATCGGTTACTCTATCAACGATAAGGTGGTGGTATTCGACCGTATCCGTGAGAACATGCAGATCTATGCTAAGCGCGATCGTAAGACCCTGTTCAACGACTCACTGAACCAGACTCTGGCTCGTACAATCAACACCTCTGTGACGACCTTGATCGTACTGCTCACCATCTTCTTCTTGGGTGGCGACAGCATCCGTTCATTCTCGTTCGCAATGATCCTCGGTGTTGTATTCGGTACGCTGTCTTCTATCTTCATCGCTGCTCCTACTGCTTATCTCACCATGAGCAAGAAGGACCGCAAGGAGGAAGAGACTGCCGTTGCTGCTGAGTAAGCATTAGCGCTCTGTATAATATATAAAGAGTACGCGTACGTGTGTGCGCGTACTCTTTTTTTGTCCCCGGCGGAGATGCATTTTTCCCGGCGGAGACGCGTTTATTCCCGGCGGAGATGCGCCGGGAGTGGTGGTGGGGGGCGCTGGGAAGGGGGAGCGATGGCGCTGGGAAGGGGGCGTGGATGTGTTAAAGTGGAGGGATTGTGATGGTGCTTTCGGAAAATCTTTGTATCTTTACCGCAAGAAATGTGGGAAGCCACATGATGACATAATGAAAAATGTGAAAACTACCAATCTAATAAGTATGAAGAAGAACGAGGATTTTGTTATCACGATTAATCGTGAACTGGGCAGTGGCGGACGCACCGTGGGTCGGCTGCTGGCAGAGAAGTTGGGCGTGCCTTTCTATGACAAGGCGCTCATCCATGAGTTGCAGAAGCTGTTCAACCTCAGTGCCGACGAGATTGAACATCTGAAGGGACGTGAGCATAGCTTCTGGGCTGAGGTGGAGCGCATCCTGAAGTTGGGACCGGGCATGAACTCCAACTACTTCCTTCCGCAACGGGGCGACGAACCTGACTCGTTGACCACCGATGATGTGTATAAGAAGGAGACGCTGATACTGCAGAGTCTGTCGCAGCGTGGCTCTTGTGTCATTGCCGGACGTACGGGCTTCCATGTGCTTCGCGATCATCCCAACCACCTGAGCATCCTCATCCAGGCCTCTATGCCGTTCCGTGTGGCACGTGTCATGCGCAAGCAGAATATGACCGAGAAGGAGGCTCGCCAGACCATCGAACGGGTGGACAAGATGCGTGAGAACTATGTGAATAAATACACTAAGACGTCGCGCTATGATACGCGCAACTACCAGTTGGTCATCTCTGCCGACGAAAAGACGGAAGAGGAGATTGTGGATCTGATTCTGAAGTATATTGGTTAACTACAAAACATCAGTCATTATGAGAAAGATTTTCCTTTGGACAATGGCCCTTGTGTTCGGCGTTGGTATCATGTCCTCCTGTCAAAAGACAAAAACAGCCGACAACGCTTCGTCTGATGAGACTGCCAATCAGGTGGTCAGCGAAGAGTTGATACGTACCAGTCAGAGTTGGGATGGTGTGGAACTGCCCGACTATCTTCAAGGACGTCCGGAGCTGGTTGCCGTGAAGTATGTGTTCCCCGCTGGCAAAAAGCTGGGGTGGCATCACCATCCTGTGATGAACTACGGTATCTTGGTACAGGGCGAACTGACTATCATTGGACAGGACGGTACCGAGAAGGTTGTGCATGAAGGCGAGGCTGTGGTAGAGATGGTCAACACGATTCATCATGGTGAGAACCGTGGCGACAAGCCCGTAATCCTCTACATGTTCTATCTCTCGCAGAAAGACTTGCCGCTGGCAGTCCAACACCCTGAAATACCATTAGAGTAAGCTAAGCCCCGAAAGTACACTTGCTGACTTTCGGGGTTCTTTCTTCGCTTATTCGTACCTTTTAGCTGACGCTTGAAGGTAGGCTGCATCTCGGAAAAACTCAAATAAATTTGGTTTTTCTCTCAATTTGCACTAACTTTGCACCCAGAAAAGGTATTATTTTCTCTTTTTATAAGGTATGAAAGAATTGGCATTGAAGTACGGATGCAATCCGAATCAGAAGCCATCACGCATTTACATGCAGGATGGCTCAGAGTTACCCATCGAAGTGATTAACGGCCGTCCCGGCTACATCAACCTGCTTGACGCATTTAACTCTTGGCAGCTGGTGAAGGAGCTGAAAGCTGCTACTGGACTGGCAGCTGCTGCCTCGTTCAAGCATGTATCGCCTGCCGGCGCAGCTGTAGGTCTGCCCCTGAGCGACACACTGAAGCATATCTATTTCGTAGATGACATCCAGGGACTCGATGAGTCGCCCATCGCTTGTGCTTATGCACGTGCACGTGGTGCCGACCGTATGTCGTCTTACGGTGACTTCATCGCCCTGAGCGACACTTGTGATGCAACGACTGCACTGATCATCAAGCGCGAGGTGAGCGACGGTGTAATCGCACCCGACTATACTCCCGAGGCGCTGGAGATCCTGAAGGAGAAGCGCAAGGGTACTTATAATGTGATTAAGATAGACCCCGCCTACACACCTGCACCAATCGAGACCAAACAGGTGTTTGGCGTTACCTTTGAACAGGGCCGCAACGAGATTCGTCTGGACGATCCCGCTCTGTTCGAGAATATCCCCACAGCCAACAAGACATTCACCGAAGAGGCACGTCGCGACCTGATCATTGCCCTCATCACCCTGAAGTACACACAGTCTAACTCTGTATGCTACGTGAAGGACGGTCAGGCTATCGGTATCGGCGCTGGTCAGCAGAGCCGTATCCACTGTACACGTCTGGCCGGACAGAAGGCCGACATCTGGTGGCTGCGTCAGCATCCGAAGGTGATGAACCTGCCCTTCAAGGAGGGTATCCGTCGTGCCGACCGCGACAACACCATCGATGTGTATATCTCTGAGGAAGAGCACGACGACGTGCTGCGCGATGGTGCTTGGCAGCAGTTCTTCACCGAGAAGCCTGAGGTGCTGACACTGCAGGAGAAGCACGAATGGATTGCCAAGAATACCAAGGTGGCTCTGGGCTCAGATGCCTTCTTCCCCTTCGGCGACAATATTGAGCGTGCCCACAAGAGCGGTGTTGAGTTCATTGCTCAGGCCGGTGGCTCGGTGCGCGACGACCATGTCATCATGACGTGCGACAAGTACGGCATCGCCATGACCTTCACGGGCGTTCGCTTGTTCCACCATTAAAATTAAACCAAATAGAAGACTCTCCCCCGACCCCTCCCTGTGAGGGAGGGGAGTGGTTAGATATCTAATCAAACAAAAAACGAATAGTTATGGGTAGAGAGGATGATTTTCAGTCGATACTGGAGAATGGCATTTCTTTTGGCCGTGGTGGAGAACGCAAGGACCCCAATGAGGGTAAGGTGAAGACCAAAGCCAAAAAGAAGAAGTACATCACCGGTGCGCACGGCAGTGGCTCGGCCCGTCAGAAGGCAAAGTACCGCGAGCAACGTGCCAACCGCAAGCATTAAGCGTGACGCCTTGTCGCAAACAGGGCAACGCACATCACAATAAGGATAGCCATCAGCGTGACTGGTGGCTATCCTTGTTTTATATTGGTGCTATCACCATCTGATAGCGTTCCTTTTGCAGTCTAATAGTGCTTGTCTTGTGATCCAAAAGTGGCACTATTGACATGTAATAGTGCCACTTTTGATCCTGATCTAGACTTTAGAATGGCGTGTTCTAGAGTTTAGATCGCACTATTCCAGAGTCTAGAAATGTGTATTCTAGACTCTAGAGCGAAGATGAAACCATAAGTATTGTGTTTTAATAGGGGCGCAATGGTGCCTCAAAAGGGCTGCTGTCTTATGCTGATAGTGGCCCTTTCAGGGGACTGTAGGCATGCAGTTTTTGTTAGAAGCGGTAGTGAAGTTGCAGTGAGAGGTCGGTGGCGCTGGAGTGGGGAATCTGCTGTTGGCCCGAACCGATGACTGCACGGTCGAAGTAGTTGGTGTAGCCCAATTTGGCAGTGAGATGGAGCTGGGGCGTGATGGCGGTGCGTGCCAACAGCATGAGGTGCATGCCCTGACCGTAGTACATGGGAAACGAGAAGTCGTAGCGCATCTGGCGCTCGTAGAGATAAAGCCTGCTGTCGTAGTCGTCGGTGTGGAAAAGGGCGGCAGAGGCGCACAACAGATGCTTCTTGCTTTGATAGGTGCCCTGCTGACTCACCATGATGCCACGACTCGTGGTGGGGCACGTCATCTGTGCCAGGTCCAGCTGACTTTTCAGCGAGAGTCGTTCCGAGTATCGATAGGTGGCGGCAAGACGTCCACGCTGTTCTCTGACGGGCACCAACGCCGTCTGCTCGTCGTTGTCCTGCTGGCGGAAGCGGGCACGCAGGCGTCCGCTGAGGTCCCAACGGGCGCGCTGGTAGTTGGCCTGCAGAAAGAGATCGAGCGCATGCGAGGACGCTGACACGCGGTAGCGGGGCTGCGGGAAATAGGCATAGTCGGCATAAGCCTGAAGTTGCAGGTGGGAAATGGGGCGACAGGTGGCACCCAGGTAAAAACCCTGCTCGTTTTGTATGCGTGACCCTTCGCTGAAGCTGTGTGCATAGAATGACGAGTAGCGATGACTGTAGAACCGATGCAGTGCTGTGATGCTGGTGCCGCTGCGCGACTGATGACTCAGTGCATGGATGGTGGCCAGGGCACCTTCCTGACTGATGGCTGTCTCGCCGCGAACGGTCCAGCGGTGATGGTCGTAGCCATAGTACAGGCTGGCGTTGAAAAATCGCTCACCATGCGGGTAGTAGCGGCGGAAAGGTTGGCTGCGATCCGGGCGCAGGGCGCGATCGGTTTCGGTATAGATGGCCGTGGCTCCCATACGGAAGGCAGCAGCATGAAAGGCAGTTGTGGCACCCAAGGCCGTGAGGTGCGTGTTGTACTTCTTCTGTATCTCGCCGGGCGTGCGGTGGTAGCCACTGTAGATAAGAGTCTTGGCAGTGCCATCGTCGTCGTTGAGCGTGGCATCGACACCGCGATGCGAGGCCATGAGCGTCACGGATAGCGGTTTGCCGAGGCTGATGGTGGCAGCGGCGCCCTGGAAGTAGCCTTGTTCGGAGCGTGAGCTATGAGGGCGAAGTCCCTGAGAGAGTCGACCCAGCGACTGCAGTGTGATGGTCTTTCCCATTGAGAACCCATTGTTGAGCACCAGTCCCATGCCGGCCGAGAGCTTATACTTCCCGACGATGGCCGTGGCGACAGGTCCCAGGTCGTTGACCTGTAGGTAGTAGGAGTAGGCGTCATATCCCCACCGGTTTCTGTCGGTGAAGAAGGGCTCGCCAGCATCCTGCGCCCCGATGATGCCCGCCCGCAGCTTCTTGCCGTAGTCCAGCTCGTAGCGCAGCGAGTGCCGGTATTGATAGCCCAGATAGCCGTTGTCGTCGCCTTTGCGGTTGTAGAATGGTATGTTGGCCGTGGCCGTGAGCGCTTGGCGCACCACGACGGGTGGGCGCATGGTCTCCGGCGGCGTGTATTCGCCCACATAGACGAAGTAAGGCAATAGTGAAAGTTGCTGATAGCTCAAAGAGCGCACCATGCGCAGTTCGCCCAGAGAGCGCACAGGCCGATAGCGGTCCAGATACTCTATGAGGTCCATGACCTGCTGGGGCGACAAGAACGGCAACTGCTCCAGTTCGCTGCGTGTCGTGGCGTTGAGGTTGATGGGGTGGTCGGCCAGCTGCTGCAGCAGTTCCAGGTTGACTTCGCTCAGCGTGGCGCTCTCGTCGTCGGCATAGTCCTCCAGCAACTGCTGGTAAGCCTGGTGCCAGTCGGCAGTGCCGGCATCGGTTTGCGCAGAAACACTGATGGCTGCTAATCCCGCAAAGAGGAAGAGCAGCCATCGTTGTGTGCGCTGATGTCGCATCAGTATTTATTTTACGTATTCTGAGAAATCGGTCAGGTGCATGTCGCCCTTGCGAGCCAGGGTGTCGTGCATGGCAAAGGCAGCAGTCAGGTTGTGGCAGGTCTGTCCCTTCTTTGAAATCTTCAGGTAGTCCCACAGCAACTGCTTGTAGTCGGGGTGTGCACAGCTCTCGATGATGCACTCGGCACGCTGTGCGGGGCTCTTGCCGCGCAGGTCGGCCACACCCTGTTCGGTGACGATGATGTTGACATCGTGCTCGGAAGAGTCCTGGTGACTGACGAAGGGCACGATGCTTGAGATGACGCCACCCTTAGCCACAGAAGGACAGGTGAAGATCGAGAGGTAGGCATTGCGGATGAAGTCGCCGCTGCCGCCAATGCCGTTCATCATCTTGACACCGCTGATGTGCGTTGAGTTGACATTGCCATAGAGGTCGGCCTCGATGGCTGTGTTGATAGCGATGACGCCCAGTCGGCGGATGACCTCGGGCGAATTAGATATCTCGCTCTGACGCAGCGTAAGGTGATCCTTCATGTAGTCCATATTGTCGTAAACCTGCATCAGACACTCGTTGCTGACGGTGAGCGAGCAGGCCGAAGCGTCTTTTACACGTCCGTTGAGCATCATCTCGATGACAGAGTTCTGGATCACCTCGGTATAGATGTTGAAGTTGGGCACATGCTTGTCCTCGCCCAAAGCGCCCAGGATGGCATTGGCCGTTGAGCCCACACCGCTCTGCAGAGGCAGGAACTCCTTGGGAATGCGACCCTTGTGCATCTCTTCAACCAGGAACTCGGCTGTGAGGAAACCAATCTTCTCGGTCACGGGATCTGAATCCTTAAAGGCACGGGCCTCGTCGGGGATGTTACACTCTACGACACCTACCACCTTGTCCTTGGGGATAGAGACGTAGGGCACACCGATGCGGTCGCTGACCTTGGTGATCATGATTGGCTGACGGTAGGGGGGATCCAATGGCTCATAGACGTCGTGGATGAACTTGGCGTTGGGATTGTGGAAGCTGTTCAGCTCCAGGATGACGTGCTTAGCCAGGCGGGCTGCAGTAGGACTGATACCACCGGCTGCGGTGAGATAGACATGGTAGTCGTTGCCACAGTCCTCGATGTCGCAGACCTCGAGAATAGCCCAGTCGATGTCACCATAGAAACCATAGCGAAGCTCCTGTGCCATGTGGCTGAGGTGCAGGTCGTTGTAGGGAATCTCTCCCTGGTTCACGTGCTTGCGGAAGTCGGGGTTGGTGGTGTAGGGGGCACGATACTTGATGGCCTGTGCGTTGGCCATGTCGCCATCGGTGCTCTGACCGGTAGATGCACCCGTAAAAATACCTACCTTGAACTCGCGACCAGCCTCATGTTCGGCTACAGCAATCTTTGCCAACTCCTTGGTCGTTGCCTTTGCCACACCTGCAGGCGTAAAGCCGCTCATGGCAATATTCTCTCCATTTTTTATCAGTGCTGCAGCTTCAGCAGCAGTCATGCGTGTATAAGCCATATATAGGGATTTGATAATTTTGCGTGCAAAAGTACAAAATTATTCTGAAATAACGAATGATTCGTAAGAAAAATCACTGTTTTGCTTCCAAATAGTCAGCAAATATATGGGCGGCGGATATGATTTGATTAACACAGGGGCGTGTCTTGTAATATTCGGCAGTGCGCTCGGAGGCCACATAGGTGAGTGGTGCGTCTTTCTTGAGTTTCAGCAGTTCGGCACAAATGAGCGAACCATGGGCCTCGCGAAAGCGCTCGGCCAACTGTTGCACCACTTTATAATTATAGGACTTACCTTCGCGGTCGCCGGGAGTCACCGACCCGCAGTCCAATCCGGCCAGCAATGCCAGTGCATTGAAGGCACCACAAGACATGCGTAGGCGACCGATGCCGGCACCAAAGCCTGCGCTCATGCGCAGAGCTTGCTCCTCAGTGTAGCCGTAGATGTCGGCAAAGGCGGCTACAACCGACTGCGAGCAGTTGAACCCTTGCATGAAGAGTTCTTCTGCTCGCCGTATACGTTGTTCTCTGTCAATAAGAATACTCATAAACTACTCCTTGATTCTTTCCAAAGCCTCTTTAAGTAAAGCCTGCGGACAGGCAATGTTCAAGCGGATGTAGCCTTCGCCGCTCTGCGGACCATACATGGTGCCGGGGTTGACCCATACGTGGTAGTCGCGCAACAGGTGGTCGGTATAGGCCTGGGCCGTCATGCCCGTAGCGGTGATGTCTATCCACAACAGGTAGGTGCCCTGCAACTGGCTGACCTTCCAGTGGGGAAGGTGCTCTTTGGCGTAATTGCACAGCATCTGGTAGTTTGACCACAGGTAGTCGTTGAGCTCGTCGATCCAGTCCTCGCTATCATTATAGGCAGCTTTCAGGGCCACAGGACCGAAGGGATTCAGGTCGCACACCTCGTTGATGTTGACCGCACGGTCCAGACGGCGGCGCCACTCGGGTTGAGCGCAGATGATGTTGGCTGCCTGCAGACCAGCAATATTGAACGACTTAGACGGTGAGTTCAGCGTGACGCTGTTCTGGCGACAGGCCTCGCTGACCGCAGCAAAAGGCTGGAAGCGATGGCCTAGCATGATGAGCTCGCAGTGGATCTCGTCGCTCACCACCTTGACGCCATGCTTCATGCAGATGTCGTTCATGCGGCTGAGTTCCTCTTTGGTCCAGACACGACCGGTGGGGTTGTGAGGGTTGCAAAGCAGGAATACGGTGGTTTTCTCGTCGGCGCACTTTGCTTCGAAATCGCTCCAGTCCACCTCAAACGTGTGGCCCACCGGACTGAGAATGCTCTCGAGAACCTCGCAGCCGTTGTTGCGGATGCTAGAGAAGAAACAGTTGTAGTCGGGCGAGAGGATCAACACCTTCTCGCCAGGCATGGTCAGCGCCTTGATGGCTACCGACATGGCAGGCACAACACCCGTGGTGTAGATAATCTCTTCGCGGCGGATGTCCCACTGATGACGGCGCTTGAACCATGAAATGACAGCGTCGTAATAGTCGTCCTCGACCACGGTGTAGCCATAGACACCATGCTGGGCTCGCTTGACGACTGCCTCCTGAATGGCAGGGGCAGCCTTGAAGTCCATATCGGCCACCCAGAGGGGGATGATATCTTCGCCTTCAACGGACAGCGGACGGGGCTCGTCCCACTTCACACAGCCCGTATGGCGGCGCGTGACTATCTCATCGAAATTGTATTTTGACATGTTCTTCTCTTTCTTTATGATAGATATTGATGCTTTACTTTCTTGTTTCGATCACGCAGTTGGCTGGCTGCTTGATGTTCTTGTCGATGGTGATGCTACCGATAGAGTCGGCAACGATGTGACCGCTGGTGGGGTTCTTGATGTTCTCAATATGTCCCTTGATGTCGGCCTCCATGCAGCTATATTCAAAGACGCGGTCGCAGTCGGGTGCGAAGGTGCAGTTCTCCAGTACCAGCTGGTCGGCATAGCACAACAGCTGTTCGCCAGCCAGGTGACAGTTGACCAGACGTACGTTCTTTGAGTGCCAAGCCAGATACTCGCCATCAAGCACAGAGTCGTAGATGCTCACGTTCTCGCACTCCCAGAAAGAGTCTTTCGTAACGATATTGGCGTTGTGTATCTCTACGTTCTTACAGTATTGGAATACGTACTTCGAGTCGCTCTTCAGTCCGTCGATCTTCACGTTCTCACAGAACATGAAAGGATAGGTGCCGTCGTGCAGCTCCAGGTTGCGTGCCTCAATGTTGCGACACTTCCAGAATGTCTCGTCGGCATCGTTGATAACCACATTCTCCAGATACATGTCGTGCATCTCGCGAAACATCTTAGGACCGTCGATGCGCGTGTTGCGCATGTCCATATTATCACTATACCACAATGCAGAACGTGCACCGGCATCGAACTGACAACGGTTAATCTTGAAACCGTGAACATGCCAGAAGGGGTATTTGCCCCAGAAATGACAATCCTCGGCCTCAATATTTGAACACTCCTTAATGGCGCTCTCGCCTTCTCCAATTGTTACCTGTTCCAATCTTACGTTGTGTACCTCGAACAGCGGACGCTCACCTTCAAAATGTTGATTCTTGATAGTTTCCATTATATCCCTTTTCTTATTCTTATTTTAGCGGCACAAAGGTACAAAGAAATCCCGATATGGGGAAATCAACTAACAATTATTAGCAATTTGTAAGTAAAAAGTGATTTTTTATTCATTTTTGTGCATTTTTTGCATGAAAGTTTTGATAATTCGATAAATATTCCGAAATTTGCACCCAAAATTAAACTTACTTTGTATAATTATTTAAAAATATGGCTGAAAATTTGGAAGTGAAAGCACTCGATCAGGTGGTCGTGCGCTTCTCTGGAGACTCTGGCGACGGTATGCAGTTGGCCGGAAACATTTTTTCTACTGTCAGTGCCACTGTAGGCAATGGCATCTCAACATTCCCCGACTATCCTGCTGATATCCGCGCCCCGCAAGGTTCGCTGACAGGTGTATCTGGTTTCCAGGTGCACATCGGTGCTGGTAAGGTTTACACACCTGGCGACAAGTGCGACGTGCTCGTGGCCATGAACGCTGCCGCACTGAAGACACAGTATCGCTATGCTAAGCCTGGTGCTACGATCATCATCGACACCGACTCTTTCGGACCAAAGGATCTTGAGAAGGCTCAGTTTGCCAGTGAAGACTATCTGGGCGAGATGGGCATCGATGCCGACCGCGTGGTGGCTTGTCCGATGACACAGATGGTGAAGGATTGTCTGGCCGACAGCGGTATGGACAACAAGGCCATGTTGAAGTGCCGTAACATGTTTGCATTGGGACTGGTTTGCTGGCTCTTCGATCGCGATCTGAACCTCGTTGCAAACTTCCTGCGCGAGAAGTTCGCAAAGAAGCCTGCCATTGCCGAGGCGAACATCAAGGTGATTCAGGCTGGTTGGGACTACGGTCACAACACACATTCAAGCGCCATCAACGTTTATCGCGTAGAGACCAAGGAGAAGACCCCCGGTCGCTATATGGACATCACCGGTAACAAGGCTACGGCTTATGGTTTCATCGCCGCTGCCGAGAAGGCCGGACTGAGACTGTATCTGGGTTCTTATCCCATTACACCTGCCACCGACGTGCTGCACGAGTTGTCAAAGCATAAGTCATGTGGCGTCATCACTGTGCAGTGCGAGGATGAGATCAGTGGATGTGCCTCTGCACTCGGTGCCTCTTTCGCTGGTGCATTGGGTGTGACATCAACCTCTGGACCTGGCGTCTGTCTGAAGAGCGAGGCTATGAACCTGGCTGTCATCATGGAACTGCCACTGGTGGTGCTCGATGTACAGCGTGGTGGTCCTGCTACGGGTCTTCCTACGAAGTCAGAGCAGACCGACCTACTGCAGGCTCTCTTCGGTCGTAACGGTGAGAGCCCCATGCCTGTCATGGCTGCCACCAGTCCTACCGACTGCTTCGACGCTGCCTACCAGGCTTGTAAGATAGCATTGGAGCACATGACACCTGTGGTGCTGCTCACCGATGCATTTGTGGCCAACGGCTCAGGTGCTTTCAAGTTGCCCGACATCACAAAGCTTGATGCCATCAATCCTCCTTACGTTCCCGAGGAACTGAAGGGTAAGTGGACACCATATATGCGTGCAGAGAATGGAACCCGCTACTGGGCTGTGCCTGGTCGTGAGGGCTTCGCTCATATCTTGGGTGGACTGGAGAAGGACTCTAACACGGGTGCTATCTCAACAAATCCTGAGAACCACGACCTGATGACTCGTCTGCGTCAGCAGAAGATTGACAATATCCAGGTGCCCGACCTCGAGGTAAGTGGCGACGCAGAAGATGCCGACCTGCTCATCGTAGGCTTCGGTTCTACCTATGGTCATCTGCATTCAGCCATGGACGAGTTACGCCAGAAGGGCTATAAGGTTGCTCAGACTCACTTCAAGTATCTGAACCCCCTGCCAAAGAACACGGCTGCCGTACTTACTAAATATAAGAAGGTGGTTGTGGCTGAGCAGAACATGGGACAGCTGGCTGGCTACCTGCGCATGAAGGTAGATGGCTTCGTGCCCTATCAGTTCAATCAGGTGAAGGGTCAGCCATTCGTCGTAGAAGAGTTAGTTAACGCATTCGAGGAGATTATTAGAAAGTAAAGCATTATGAGTTATACAGCACAAGATTTTAAGAAAGGCCAGCCTCGTTGGTGCCCTGGTTGCGGCGACCACTTCTTCCTGGCTTCACTCCATAAGGCTATGGCCGAGATTGGCGTAGCCCCCGAGAACGTAGCAGTGATTTCTGGTATCGGTTGCTCTAGTCGTCTGCCTCACTACATGGCAACCTACGGCATGAACACCATCCACGGTCGTGCTGCTGCCATCGCTACCGGTGCTAAGGTGGCTAACCCCAACCTGACCGTATGGCAGGTGTCGGGCGATGGCGACGGACTGGCTATCGGTGGTAACCACTTCATCCACGCTAATCGTCGTAACATCGACCTGAACATGATCCTGCTGAACAACCGTATCTACGGTTTGACAAAGGGTCAATACAGTCCTACCTCACCTCGTGGCTTCGTGTCGAAGTCTAGCCCTTACGGCACGGTGGAGGATCCCTTCCGTCCTGCCGAACTGTGCTTCGGTGCTCGCGGTCACTTCTTTGCCCGTTGCGTCGCTACCGATGCCAAGGGTACCGTAGAGGTGCTGAAGGCTGCCTATGAGCATAAAGGCGCTTCAGTCACAGAGGTTTTGCAGAACTGTGTGATCTTCAACGACCACTGTCATGATGTGGTTTACAACAACGAGGGCCGCAAGAAGAACGCTATCTACGTGAAGCATGGCGAGAAACTGGTGTTCGGTGAGAACAATGAGTTCGGACTGGTGCAGCAGGGCTTCGGCTTGAAGGTTGTAGAGATTGGTAAGGATGGCTACACCATCGACGATGTATTGGTACACGATGCTCACTGCGAGGACAACACCCTGCAGCTGAAGTTGGCCATGATGTCGCCAGAGGATGGATTCCCCATCGCCCTCGGTGTGATTCGCGATGTGGAGGCTCCTACTTACAACGAGGCCGTTCATGCTCAGTTGGCAGAGGTAAGCGCTCAGAAGAAGTATCACAACTTCACCGAGTTGCTGGAGACCAACGATATCTGGGAAGTACGTTAATCGTTCCTGATAGATACAAATGTAAAAGGGGCATCGCTCAACCGAGCGATGCCCCTTCTTTATGGGGTATGTCTAAAAGGTTATTTGGCCTCGGGGGTCATGATAACCTCAACGTGGTTGCCACTGCTCAGAATCTGATTCTTGATGAACTGGCTGAGCGACTGAGGTGTCAGTGCCTCGATGGTCTTCTTATAGTCGGTGTGGGTGTCCAGACCGTACTCCTTCCAGGTGCTGATCGTGTTCATCCAGTAGCCATTGTTCTTTGCCATGATATCGGCATTCTTCAGCATGTTCTCCTTCACCTGAGCCAGGTCGTTGGCATCAATCTCCTGAGAAGCCTTCTCGATACCTTCGTGCAGCAATCTGACGGCAATCTCGGCCTTGTCGGGGTTCATGGGACAGTAGGCCTGCAACTGCATGAGTGGCTGGGTGCCGCTGAGTGAGAACTGGCTTGAAGCACCGCAAGAGTAGGCAGCACTCTCTTCTTCGCGGATGGTGCGCAGGTAGAGGATAGACAGGATCTGTCCGGCAGCATCGAGCTTCACCATATTGTCGAGCGTGTAGGGAGCCGTGGCTGTCCATACCTCAACGGCAGTAGCCTTGGGCGAATCGCTCTTCTGTGTAAACTTGTTCACAATCTCTCCGGTGGCGATGGTTCTTACATCCTTGTACTTGTCGGCCTTACCCTTGCCAGGAAGAGCAGCGATGTACTGTTCGATGAAGGGACGAATCTGCTGTTCGTCGAACTTACCCACGATGATGAAAGTAAACTGAGACGCATTCTTGAAACGGTCCTTATGGATATCCAGGATGCGGTCGTAGCTGATGTTCTTCAGGTCCTCTACCTCCAAGTTCTGGAAACGGGGATTGTGGCAGTAGATGGTGTTGGTCAGAGAGTCACTGTAAATGGCATCGGGAGAGAGGTGCTTGTTCTTCAATTGCATCTCCATCTGGGTCATCAGGTTCTGATACTGCTTCTCGTCCTTATTGACGGCGGTGAAGTAGAGATACATCATCTGGAACATGGTCTCCAGATCCTTAGGCGTAGCATGTGCCGTGATATACTGACGTGTCAGTCCAAGAGTGGCATCGGCATTGACGTTCTTACCAGCAAGGGCTTTGCTGAGCTCTGTGCTTGAGAAGTTGCCGAGACCGCTATAGCCGATCACCTGGTCGAATACTTTCAGGTTGGCAAAGTCGCTCTCGCCATAGAGTGACCTGCCGCCCATGGCAAATGCCTCGAGTCGAACCTCGTCGTCTTTATAGTCAGTGGGCTTCAGGATGACGGTAGCACCGTTAGAAAGGGTCAGCTCCTTGTAGCCAAGGGCCTTATTCTCTTTTTCCTTCTTAATTTTACCAGCCTTTGGCAACTTGGCCATCAGGGGCTCGTTCTTCACGTTGTCAACATAGGCAACGAGCTCTTCGGCACGAGCCTTAGCCACGGCAGCCTTCATGTCGGCCTCGGTGGGGTAGGTCAGTCCGTCGGCTTCGCGTGCCCACTCCATCACCACGAGGTTCTTGTCGCTGTCGCTGATGAGCTGGGGCAACACCTGATTGACCACCTCAACGGGGATGTTGGGCGCAATCTGGTTGATGATCTGATAGAGTGATTCGATAGAAGGGATAGGTTCGTTCGACAGGTAGTTGTCGCGATAGTCGTCGCCATACTGCGCATTGGTGATCTTGGCGCGGTTGGTGTACTGCTTCTCCAGAGCACTCAGGTAGTCGGCCTTGGCACGCTCGTACTCGGTGGCGGTAAAGCCAAACTTAGCCACACGACGTGCTTCACGGATCATGGTGTAAAGCGTCTCCATGTCGCGTCCTTCCTTGGGCACACTCATCATCTGGAAGGCTCCCTTGGTTTTTGCCAGCAGATAGTCGTCGTCATCGCCTGCTACCTGCAGGAAAGGACAGTTGGGGTCCTCAGCCAGTTCGCGCATACGAGCATTGAACATCTGAGAGATAACACCCTTGATATATACCTCAAGCAGGTAGTCCATGTTGGCCTTCTCCTCGGGCAGTGTGGCATCGTGTTTCATGAACAGGAGGATGTTGTTGATGCGCATCTCCTTGTCCTTCTCGAAGACGAAGATAGGCTCTTCGTTGTCGGGCACCTGCTCGGCTACTACCTGTGCAGCATTGGCAGCCACCTTGATACCACTGAAGTACTGTTTGATCATAGCCTCGGTATGGTTGACATCGATGTCGCCAACGACGATGATGGCCTGGTTGTCTGGGCGGTACCACTTCTGGTAATAGGCACGAAGTGTGGCAGGCTTAAAGCTGTCGATGACGCTCATCAGTCCGATAGGCATGCGCTCACCATACTTTGAACCCGGATATATCTTTGGAAGTGAACGGGTGATCATGCGCTGTGAGGGACCTTCACCCAGGCGCCATTCGTTGTGAACCACATCGCGCTCCTTGTCAATCTCGTCGGCTTCGAGCGAAAGACCGCATGACCAGTCTTTCAGTATCAGCAAACAAGAGTCGAGGGCTGCCTGGCCTTTAGATGTAGGCACGTTGCAGACACGATAGACGGTCTGGTCGATAGAAGTGTAGGCATTCAGGTCGCTACCAAACTCAACACCCAGCGAACGGGTGAAGTCGATGATGCTCTTGCCGGGCTTGTTGGGGAAGTTCTCCGAGCCGTTGAAAGCCATGTGCTCAAGGAAGTGAGCCAAACCGCGCTGCGTCTCGTCCTCCTGAATAGAACCCACGCGCTGGGCAATGTAGAAGTTGGCTACGTGCTCGGGCCATTCGTTATGACGGATGTAGTAGGTCAGACCGTTGTCCAACTTACCAATTCGTACCTCTGGGTCAACGGGAATGGGGGGCATCTGTTGGGCCACCATTGACACCGCACTGATTATTAGGAACAGTGCACTAATGAATAATTTTCTCATTTTTATTTGTTATTAAATAGTATATTTTTAGCAAAGGTAGGTGTTTTCTTATGAATTGATAGTGATTGATGCTTTTAATTAATGTTTTTTATACGTTGATTAAAAAGGTGCTGGGGCGCAGAAAGTAAGCTCTTCGCCGGTGGTGGGGTGGGTGAATGACAACTTTTCTGCATGCAGATAGAGACGGTCGGAGGCTTTTCCATAGAGATTATCGCCCAGAATGGGGGCTTGGAGTCCCTGATGATGAGCGCAATGCACGCGCAACTGATGGGTGCGCCCTGTGTGAGGCACCAGTCTCAGACGCACGATGTGTTGGCTTTCTGAGAGCACTTCGTAGGTGGTTAATGCATGCCGACCGTGCTCAAAGTCCACCAACTGGCGTGGACGGTCGTCTATATCTGCGCGTAGAGGTAGGCAAAGTTGCCCTTTACGATGAGTAAAGTGGTTCTTTGACTGTACTAAAGCGATGTATTCCTTATGTGTGGAACGATTGATAAACTGACTCTGCAGGTGGTGGTAGGCCTTGAGGGAAAGAGCAGCCACCATGATGCCAGACGTGTCCATGTCCAGGCGGTGCACAATGATGGGCCCTTCTGCCTGTGGATATCTGGCCTTCAGAAGGTCATAGACAGATGTGGCCTCCGTCTTTCCCGGTACCGATAGCATCCCTGCTGGCTTGTTGACCACCACGATGTCTGCATCGGCATAGATGATGTCTAGCGGGGATGTCTTTGCTGATGGCGTCAGCTGTTCTACCTCCAGGCCTTGGAGCATAAACGAAAGGATAGGCTTGCACTTGCCTTGGCAGGCAGGATAGTATTGGCCGTGGTGGCGTATCTCCATCTTTGGCGATGCTCCTTGCCAGAACTCAGCCATGCAAAGCGGACGAAGATGATGCATGAAGGCATACTGAAGCAGTCGGGGGGCGCAACACTCGCCGGCTCCTGACGGTGGAATACCTTGTGAGGTTGGTGCAAAGATGTCTAAGAGAGATTGGCGTTCGCCACGCGCATCCAGCATGACGAACTGGCTGAACAGCCACTGTTGCAGTGCATCGGAGCGATGCTTGCGTTCTTGTTTTAACTGAGTAATCTGGTCTTCCAAAGGTGAAAGACCGCGTTCGGCTTCTGTGATGCGTTCCTTCCAGCGTGCTTTCAGTCGGCGAAGCTCGGCCTTCTGAAACTGGCTCTCGCGTGTCATTGCCTCTGTTCGTACGGTGGCAGCGGCGCGAACCTCTTTCGCTTTGCGCATCATCTCCTTATAGTCGTTCACCTCTGCATCGGCCTGTTCTTTCAGTCGGGCCACCTCTTGTCGCAGATGCAGAAGCTGATAACTGTTCTCCATGGTGTCCACCTGATGGTTGATGGCCGTGATAGCGCTTTCTTCCTGTTTGAAATAGCCATCGGGTTGCAGGTAGTCGAAGACGGCTGGCACAAACCATGGCCAATCGGCTCGTCCGCCCAGTTGTCCGCTATAGGCCGCCAGGAATCCCAGTTTTCCTTCTGCATCCTGACACACCAGCACGCCAAACATCTTGCCGGCAGCGATCTCCTCGCACCAGTCATCCTTATCTTTTATATAATCAGCAACCTGTTCCGCAGCCAATAGTGACAGCGGATGAGGCTCATAGTCAAACGGATTGTTCAGTTTGACGGGTGGTTGAAGGGATGTGATTAGTTGGTGGAACCGCACAATAAGCTATTTCATCAACAGTTCGCTCAGTTCCTGCATGCCGGCACTTGCTCCTTTCAGAATCTGCTTGACGTTGCTTCCAGCACTCACGGGGTTGGGGTCAATCAGGTAAACAGGTACGTTGGGGCGCACGTAGTGAAGAAGACCTGCTGCGGGATAAACGTTCAGGCTGGTGCCAATGACGATAAAGATGTCGGCACTCATGGCCTCTTCTGCAGCAATGGTGATGTTGGGAACGGCTTCGCCAAAGAAAACAATAAAAGGACGAAGCAGCGATCCATCGCCAGCCTTTGTGCCTGGCTCAATCTCGCAGTTGTCGGGTGTCAGCGTTTGCTGGTAGCGTGGGTCATCTACATCGCGGCTAGAACAAACCTTCATCAGTTCGCCATGCAGGTGGATGACCTTTGTCGAACCAGCCATCTCGTGCAGATTGTCCACGTTTTGCGTTACCACGGTGACGTCGTACTTCTCTTCCAGTGCAGCTACCAGTCGGTGTCCTTCGTTGGGTTTCACACCCCAACACTTCTTGCGCAGCATGTTGTAGAAGTTCGTCACCAGTGTAGGATCGGCTTCCCAACCCTCGTGTGTAGCTACCTGGGCAACGGGATATTCCTCCCATAAGCCATCAGCATCACGGAATGTGCGGAGACCACTCTCCACAGACATACCTGCACCCGTCAAAACAACGATTTTCTTTTTCATAAGCTTCCTCCTGTATGAAGTTGGACGACTCGGATTCGAACCGGGAATGACAGAACCAAAACCTGTAGTGTTACCATTACACCATCGTCCAAAAAAAATAAAAACAGGCGATTCTTCTTGAAATCGCCTGCAAAGGTAGCGCTTTTTTACGATACTACCAAATATTATTCAGTTTTTTTACGTCCTACAGTGATAGCTCTTGTCCGCGGTAGAAGAGTATCAAGGCCTGCTGATACAGGTATTCATAACGCGACTGCGTGAGCTCGCTCTCGGCTTTCAGATAGTTGTTCTTAGCCTCGTTGAACTCGGTCAGTGTGGCTTTGCCCTGTTCATACTTTGCCTGTGTCAGCAGGAATGCCGTCTCACTGCTTTGACGTGCCTGATTGCTGCTGCTCAGTTTGCTATTGGCGGCCACCAGATTGTAGTACACTTGTTGGATTTCCTTATAGAGTGCCTTCTTCGTATTGTCCAACTGCAGTTGCTGGTTGTTGCGCTCCAACTTGGCAGCACGGATATTGTTGCGTGTCTGGAAGCGGTTGAAGATGGGTATGTTTAGACTGAAGCCCAGATACTGGCTGAAGTTGTTCTTTATCTGTTTGCTGAATGTCTCGGCAGGGAAGCCCGAAGTCTTGTAGTAGTTAGAGCCAAGACCTGCGCTGAAGCTGAGCTGAGGATAGAGTCCGGCTTGTGCAATCTTTATGTTGTTGTCTGTAGAGCGCAGTCGCAGTTGCTGTGCCTGAATCTCGGGTTTGATGGCCAGCGCCTCGGCAAAAATGTCGTCGGGCGTGATGGCAACAGGTTCTGCGGTAAGCATTGATACCTGTGGGCGTTCCACCATGAAGCCCTCGGGACTTTCCAGTTCCAGCAGTTGCGTCATTGAGAGCAAAGCCAGTTGTAGGTTGTTGTCGGCCTGTGTTGCCGTGAGTTGACTCTGCGAGAGTGTTGCCTTTTGCTGAGCCAGTTCCACCTCGCTGATTTTCCCCACGTTGAGCAGGGCCTGCAGTCGTGCCACCTGAGCAGAGTCGATGGCTATCTGTCGGTGTGCCACCTCAGAAAGTTCCAGGTCGTAGAGTATCTGTACGTAAGCCTGTGCCACCTGCATGCGGATGTCGTTGCGTGCTTTCTCCAGGTCCTGTGTGGCGGCCTCGAGGTTCAACTCGTTCAGTCGGATGTTGTTTGGAATCTGGAATCCCGTGAAGAGAGGAATGCTTGTGCCCAACGAGAACGAGGTCGATGACGTGTTCGTGTTGGTGTACGTGTTCTCTGCCGTCAGACCACGACCGAACGAGAAGTTCTGTCCTGCGCTGGCATTCAGGTCTGGCAGGCGCGAGTTGCGGGCAGTGGATAGCTGCAGCTCGCGTTGGCGGCGCTGGTTGTCATACTGCTTTACAGTGATGTTGTGCTCCACCGCATAGTCGCAGCACTGGCGCAGGCTCCATGCCTTTTGGGCATTCATGGGCAGCGACGCAGCGGCGAAGAGTAGAAATGCTATGCTTTTGTTCATCATCTTCATGTCGTTTTATTGTTCTTCAGCAATCAGTTGCGGACCGCGCACCTTCTGTTTGGCGGTGAGGCCCTTCTTGATTTCAATGTTCACACCGTCGCTCAGGCCTGTCACCACAGGCTGGCGCTCGTAGGTCTTCTGCTTGCCCTCACCCTTCACCAAATAAACGAAGGTGCTGTCGCCACTGAACTCGATGGCACTTTCGGGGATAGCCAGCACCTGTTGTGCTTGAGCCAGCACAATCTCAGCATTGGCCGAATAGCCCGAGCGCAAGCTCTGTCCTTCCTCTTTTAGTGAGGGCAGCAGCACGGCAGCCTTTATCTCAAACTGGTTAGCACCATTGCTCTCTGTTGCCTTTGGCGAGATATACTCCAGTGTGGCGTCGAGCTGCATATCCTGCAGAGCACCGATGGTGATCTTCATGGGGATGCCGATAGAGAGCAGGCCCACCTCGGTCTCGTCGATGTTGCCACGGAAGATCAGATCTTTCATGTTAGCCACCGTAGCGATGGTTGTACCATCGTTGAATGTGTTAGAGTTGATGACCGAGTTACCCACCTTTACGGGGATGTCGAGGATGATGCCACTGATGGTAGAGCGAATCAGCGTTGACGATGCCGAGGCATTCGACTTTGACACACCATCGCGTACCACCTGCAATGCGTCGATGGCAGCAGCATTCTCTTCCTGTGCCTGTTTCAGTTGCTGACGACTTTTCTCAAACTCTTCATCGCTGACCAGTTTCTGGTTGTGCAGTGACTGTGTGCGTGAGAAATCCTTCTCCACCTGTTTCAGGTTAATGTCAGCCAGTCGTACACGGCTCTCGGCACTAGACAGCTGGCCCATGTCTGGTATCACCTTTACTTTGGCAATCACCTCGCCTTGCTGTACAAAGTCGCCAGGCTCTTTCATCAGTTCAGCAATGATGCCGCTGATCTGAGGCTTCACGCTCACCTCGTTGCGTGGTTCTATCTTACCAGTGATGATCGTTGTCTTCTTCAGGTCGGTTGTTTCAGGTGTAAACTCTGTGTAAACCACCTCTTTGGGTTGGCTTTTCTGCCACAGGAACACAAAGGTTCCGATGAATATCAGTGCGATGATGCTCGCAATGATGAGTTTCATGTACTTTTTCATAATCTTTATGTTTTATTGTTTTTATTCGTCTCTCATTGCATCTACGGGTTTGATGCTCATGGCACGTGCTGCAGGAGCGATACCTGCTAATACGCCCATCATGGCGATAGCCAAGGCAGCCATGATGGCTGTCCAGAAGTCCACCTGGAAGTGGGCACTCACAATACCGTCTTCCGTATTGCCCATCTCTAGCATTTGCAGGATAAACACGGCAAAGAGAATGCCGCTCATACCTGCCACCAGCGTCAGCACGATACTCTCTGCCACAATTTGCGACAGGATCATTCTGGGTGTGGCACCAATGGCGCGACGTATTCCTATCTCTATGGTACGTTCGCGCACGGTCACCAGCATGATGTTCGAAACGCCGATGGCACCGGCCAGCAGTGTGCCCAATCCCACGAGCCATATCAGGAAGTTGACACCGCGAAACAGTGAGTCCAGCATTTGGAACAGCACTTCGGTGTTGAACACCATAATGGCCTGTTCGTCGTTGGCATCGATGGTATGTGCTCTTCCCAGAGCCTCGCGGATACGCGGGATGATGGAAGTCATCACCACGCCTGGTCGTCCTGTGACGGCAATCATGTCCACCGTGTTACCGCGGTTATAGACCTGTTGCATCTGGGTGATAGGCAACAGCAATTTTGAGCCGTCGCTACCCGTCATGCCTCCCGATGTATTATAGTCCACACCAATCACCTGGTAGTAGATGGAGTCCACGCGGATGAACTTTCCGCAGGGGTTGCCACCGCCAGGGAACAGTTCCTTGTATATCTTCTTGCCAATGACGCACACCTTGCGTTTCTGGGCGATGTCCATGTCGTTCAGAAAGCGTCCGTAGAACATCTTCGGACTATTGAAGAACTGATATTCAGGTAGCACGCCGTTCACGTCGATAGAAGTTTTTCTGTCGGCATAATAGGCCGAACCACCATTGCCGTAGAGTATGGGCGAGATTACATCGAGTTCTGGCACGCGCTGGCGCAGTCGCTCGGTGTCTCTGTATTCCATATTCCAGTAGCGTCCTTTGCGGAAGCCCTTGTATGCTTTCGACGTTGGCTGAGCCCATACAAGAGCTGAGTTTGTGGCAAACCCTTCAAAGTTAGAGTTCAGCAGTTCCTTCAGTCCTTGTCCTCCGCCTATCAGCGATACCAGCATGAACACACCCCAGAAGATGCCGAAGCCAGTCAGCAGCGAACGACTCTTGTTGCGGGTCAGAGTGTCAAGGATTTCACGATAGTTGTCTAAGTCTATTCTCATAAGTTCTTAATCTGCTCTAAGTGCTTCAATAGGTCTGGTCTTTGCCGCCTTCAGTGCAGGAATCAGTCCTGCAATGGTGCCGGCAATAATCATCACCATGGTCGCCTCGATACAAATGTCGATGCCCACGGTAGGGTTGATGAACATGGACGCCTTAAACAGTCCGGCATCTACCTTCGTATGTCCTATTGTGGCATCCATATATTCGCAGGTGGCCACGCCCAGAACCATGCCGATATAGCCAAAGAAGGTGGTGATGATGATACTCTCGGTGATGATCAGTTTCAGGATTGCCCACGGCTTGGCGCCGATGGCCTTTCTGATGCCAAACTCGTGTGTACGTTCCTTCACGGTGATCAGCATGATGTTCGAAACGCCCACGATGCCGCTCAGCAACGTAAACAAGCCTACAATCCACAGAGCCATTCTCATGATGCCGATAGCTTTGTTCATCTGCATGTTCTGCATGTGTCTGTTCCAGAGCCAGATGGCACCTTCGTCTTCAGGGTGTACCATGTGGTTTGCATTCAGTCGCTTGCGGTATTTCTTCTCAAAAGCCTCGTTATCGTTCTCGGTGTCCAGTCCATGGAACGTAAACTCAATGTTGCCGGCATCACTACTGTTGGTGCCAAAGATACCCTTGATGGCCGTGTATGATGAGAAGATATAGGGCTGTCCGTTTTCTTGTTCCTTGTAGATGCCTACAATCTTAAACGAGAAATTTCCCAGGTTGATATTGTCACCCAGTTTGGCTTCCAACTCTTTGGCTTGCTTTTCGCTAATCACCAGCACCTTTCTCTTCTCGCGGATGTCGATGGTGTTGATGAATCGACCCTGCGTCATGTCCACTTTGTCAATGCGGATATGGTTTGGGTACACACCCATGACCTGTGGGTACAGGTACTGAGAACCATGACTCACCAGTGGGCTCACGCGATATTGAGCGCCGACCTCGTCGATAGTCCCTTTGAACTCCTTGTCGGTGGTGGCAATGTCGCGTTGCTGCAGTTGAATCATGCGTCCCTCCTTCATGCCTTGATACGGTTTCGACGTCCAGCCGCCGAAAGCCACCATCGAGTTCGACAGGAAACGGTTGGTTTGCAGCAGTTGTGCATTGATCAGTCCGTTGCCTGCACCCAACAGCACAATCAGCATGAAGATGCCCCATGCCACTGCGAAACCTGTCAGGCCGGTGCGCAGCTTGTTGCGTTGCACCGTTTGCCATATCTCATTCAATAACTCCATCCTTGATTCTAATGATTCGGTTGGTTTGTTGTGCCACGCCAGGGTCGTGCGTCACGATGACCTGCGTGATATGTTCCTCCTTGTTCAGGTTCTTCAGCAGTTCCATCACCTCTACGCTGGTCTTCGAGTCCAGTGCGCCCGTAGGTTCATCGGCCAGGATAATCTTCGGGTTTGTGATCAGTGCACGTGCAATGGCCACGCGCTGTTTCTGTCCGCCTGAGAGCTCGTTGGGGTAGTGTTCAGCCCAGTCTAGCAGTCCCAGCTTCTCCAGATATTCCAGAGCCAGCTGGTGGCGCTTCTTCCTGCTCACCCCCTGATAGAACAGGGGCAGCTCTACGTTCTCTACCGCCGTTTTGAAGTTGATCAGGTTGAACGACTGGAAGATAAATCCAATCATGTGGTTACGATACTCTGCGGCTTTTCTCTCCGACAGGTTCCAGATGCGTGTGCCTGCTAGTTCATAGATTCCCGAGTCGTAGTTGTCCAAGATACCTAATATATTTAATAAGGTGGACTTACCCGAGCCGCTGGCTCCCATGATGCTGACAAACTCGCCTGCTTCGATGTCGAGATTTATGCCCTTCAGCACATGCAATGGCTGTGCGCCGAAATAGGTTTTGTTGATGTTCTCTAAGTGTATCATTCGATTCTTTATAATATTCGTTATAATGATATGACGTCATAACGAAGTATCGTTTTTTTAGTTCTTAGACGCACGCAATGTCAGGTTTGTTGCATATCATACGCCTCTTTAACATCTTCTAACGTTATACCCAGCAGTTGCATCTGTCGGAACAGTTCCGGTAGTTGTTCTTTCATAAACACGTGCTTGCGCTCTTTCATAATTTGTTTCTTCGCCCCTTTAGTCACAAAGTAGCCCAGTCCTCTTTTATTATATATAATGTTCGCACGTGCCAATTCATCATAGGCCCTCACGGCGGTGTTGGTGTTCACCTCCAGCAGTACAGCGTACTCACGCACCGATGGGATGCGGTCGTCGTCCTTGTACTTGTCGGCCAGTATCTCGTCACATAGCCTATCGGCCATCTGCAAGAAAATCGGTTTATCAGAATTAAAAATCATACGTTCAGCCATTTATTGTTTATCACCTGTATGCGGCAGAAGATCTTATACGAAGCCCAGTAGTGAGCTGCGATGACAAACCAGCCGCCCAGCAAAGCGAAATAGAAGCGGAGATTATAAATTGTACGATAGGTGTAAAAAGTTTTACCGTTAGATAGTTGATACATCTTGTCCTGTTGATACTCTAAGAAGTGATAGTCTATTTTGTCCAGTCCCGTCTGTTTGATGATTATCGCCAGCAGAATCGTGGCAATGATAATAATAGCACTCGTTGGCAGGAACTGGAGACGACGGAACAGCGTACCGCCTACGATGTAGAGAGAATGGTAATAGAACATCCAGGTTGCAACTAACAATAATTTCTGCCATTCAAGATCATCTGAGAGGAAATCCACATACAAAGGAACGCCCCACACTATGATACGTCCAGTAATGGCATCTGTCAAGATGCGCAGTGCATCTGCCGCAATGATAGATACAATGGTGACAACGGCCATCAGAACGACAGAGTGAAGCAGACTGATGATATATTTCTCACAATTCGACACAGGCCAAAGCAAATAAGCAGAGCGCTTGCGTGTATCCTTCATCTGCGAAAACAGAGAGCTGGCACCAAAGAGCATAGCAATATAAAAGAATATCATGAAGAAAGGTGTTGAGTCTTTTACAACAGTAGAATATTGGAAAATCAATTCTTCTCCTTGAAAGAATTCCACCATCGCTGAATATCTCATACCTTCCACACGCGTAAAGAACAAGTTAGCAAAGAACAAGACCAACGTGTAGATGCCAAAGATGCGGATCCACGACTTACGTGATACGAGGAAGTGGCACTTCAGTGCCTGACCAAATCTTTTTATATTGAAGTTTTCCATTTTTTCTATTCGGTTTTTAGTTAAAACTTTGCTTGGGTAATACAGTTAAACAATAGTTCAAGGTTGACCTGCGTCTCAGCATCGCCCTCTTTGCGCTTGGCAACGACGGCATTGCCCTGGAGCGTGGGTTCGGCATAGAGCACATCGGCATCCATCTGCTGTGGTGTGCGATATTCAAAGACATACTTCTCTTCTATCTCCTGCATAGATGCATTCAGCAGCACGCTGCGTTGGTCGAGAATCAACACGTGGTCGAGCAACTGTTCTACATCGTGCACCTGGTGGGTAGAGATAATCACCGTACGGTCGTCTGTCATGTGCTGTGCAATCACTTTGCGGAACTGCGACTTAGAAGGAATGTCCAGCCCATTCGTAGGCTCGTCCATCAACAGATACTGCGTATTGGTAGCTATTGCAAAGGCAATGTAGGCTTTCTTGCGCTGTCCCATTGAGAGTTTTCCCAGATGCACATCCTCGGGCAATTCAAAGTCAGCCAGACAGTCCTTCAAAATCTCTTCTGAGAATTGGGGATAGAATGGCTTGTAGAGTTTCACATACTCAGAGAGATGGATTGCAGGGAGTTCAAACTCCTCAGTAACCAAGAAGATACGGCTCAACATCTCTGCCTGTCGCTTGTAGGTGGCAATACCATCACATCTCACACTACCCGCAGTGGGGCGCAACAAGCCAGAAAGCAGGTAGAGCAAGGTTGATTTACCAGTACCGTTCTTGCCAAGAAGACCATAGATACGATTTTCCTCCAGCGTCAAACTGAAGTTGTCAAATACCAGATGCTTCTGTCTGGCATAATTAAAGTTAATGTTGTTTACGTTGATCATACTTATTTTATAACTTAAAAACACTTCAGTAATAGTGTACCAGTTTAATAGTACACCGCAAAAGTAGATGTTTTGATGTTACCAACCAAATATTTGGCCGATTATTTTACGTAATTAACAAAACTTTAACAAATCCACCTTGTTTATTATTACTATTGACCAATGGTGATAACCTGGTCGCAGTAATTTATAACCGCGGTGCGGTGAGTCACGAAGATAACGGTGCGACGATGGTCGCTGAGAATGTTTTCAAGTACTTTTCGTTCAGTTTCTGTGTCAAGTGCACTGGTAGCTTCGTCCAGCAGCAGGATGCTTCCCGGTCGCAGCAGTGCACGTGCAATGGCGATGCGCTGTGCTTGTCCCTCGCTCAGCCCACCGCCCAGTTCCGAGAAGTGCGTGTCTAGTCCTTGTGGTAGCTCGTCGATAAAGTCGGCACAAGCCTTGCTGAGTGCTTCCCTCATAGCCTCGTCGGTAGCTTGTGGGTTGCCCAGCAGCAGGTTGTCGCGCAGCGAACCGCTCAACAGCGTGTTGCCCTGTGGCACATAGATAAAGTTGCAACGATGCAGCGGTGACAGTGATGTGGCTTCGTGGTGGTCGCCATAGAGAAGAATCTCTCCCTGTTGAGGCTTCACCAGCGCCAGCAGCAGTCGTATCAGTGTGGTCTTTCCCGATCCAGTCTCGCCCATGATGGCCGTGCACGTTCCTGGTTTGAAGTCTGCCGAGAAGCTGTCCATCGCAGGTTGCTGTCCGTCGGCACCATAGTTGAATGTCACCTGTTCGAAACGGATGCCGCAAGGTGCCGGCAACATGATGGCCTCTCCCTGCTGCTCCTCCGGTGTTTCCTCCAGTTCCATGAGTCGTTCGGCGGCAGTGAATACGCTGACAAAGGCAGGCGCCAGTCGGGTCAGCTCGCGTGCAGGTCCCTGAATGCGGAACACCAGTTGCAGGAATGCCGTCATACCACCAAAGGTCAGTGTGCCACTCTGCATGCGCAGGGCGCCCCATAGAAACGCTATCAGGTAGCCCAGCGAGAAGCCGACGTTCAGAAACAGATGACTTGTCACCGAAAATGCCGTGCGCAGGCGTACCCATCCGCGCAGCATCGTCTGCGTGTCGCTCAGTCGGTCCAGTATCAGGTTGTCGGCCTCCATCGTCTTCACCAGCATGCGGTGCTGCATAGTCTCGGTCAGCAGGCTCTGCACCCGGCTGTCGCTGTCGCGCACCTTTCGTGAGAAGCGGCGCATCTGTGTTACGTAGAACCGGCTTATCAGGATGAATATAGGCAGTATGCCCACCGTGATGCATGCCAGCCATACATCCATTTGTAGCAAGTAGAAGAAAGCACCGATAAACATAGTGATGGTCGAGAGCACCGAAGGCATGGTCTCGGTGAGAAACTGCACCACCGTCTTCACGTCCTGTTCCAGTCGGCTGATGACGTCGCCCGTGTGCATGGCCTCACGTCCGCGCCATTCCGAGCGCAGCAGTCGTGCCAGCATGTGCTGTTGCAGTCGGTTTTGCGCCTTCACACCGAGTATGTTACGTACCCATACGCGCGAGATGCCAACGGCAAACTCGCCCAGTATGATGAGTGCCATCAGTCCCACGGCCCAGTAGAGTGCCGTCTTCTGATCCGAATCGGTGGTGTAAGCATGTGCGGCAATGTCGATGGCGCGCTGCATGGCCCATACCGAGAGCAGGCTGAAGCCCACGCCGACCAGTCCGATGGTTGCGTTCATCGAGGCCTGAAGTCTGTTGCCCTTCAGTGCCCGCCACAGCCATTTGAAAATCTCTTTCGTTGTGTAGTGGCTTTCGTTTTTGTGTAGTAGCTTTAGTAGCCTCATGGTTTAGTTTCTGCCGTCAGCTCCCCACATCATTTTCTCGCGTAGCATCGAGAAGTAGTGTGTGCTGTTGCGTTTCACCACCTTTATTTGATAAGGCGCGCGCGAAAGGCGTAGCGTGGTCCCCTCAGGCAGTTTTTCAGCCTGGCCGTCGATGGCCACGAGAAACGTATGACTACGACTGCTCACCGTCAGTTCGATGGTGGCCGTGTCGGGAAGCACAATAGGACGTACGTTCAGTGAGTGGGGCGCCACAGCCGTCATGAGCATGACGCCCGTCTGCGGCACGATGATAGGACCACCGTTCGACAACGAGTAGGCCGTAGAGCCCGTCGGTGTCGAGACAATCAGTCCGTCGGCCTGATAGGTGGTGAGGTATTCGCCGTTGACCGAGGCCCGTATGGAAATCATAGATGCCGTGTCGCGTTTCAGTATAGCCACATCGTTGAGCGCACAGTTGTAGCCTGTCAGTCTCTCGCCGTCGGTGTGCACCTGTATCAGCGCACGGTCTTCCACCCGGTATTCGCCAGTGAACAGAGCTTTGAAGCACGACTCCACCTCGCGTGGCGATATGTCTGCCAGAAATCCCAGTCGCCCCATGTTCACACCCAGTATAGGAATCTGCTTGTCGCGCACCCGGCTGGCCGTCTTCAGCAGTGTGCCGTCACCGCCCATCGAGATGGCGAAGTCAGCCTCGAAGCTACAGCCGCTGAACGTCTGGTAATTGCGCACATCGATCATCTCCGAACAACAAAGGAAGTCGTAGTACTCCTCGTCAATGAGTACGGTGGCACCATACTCCTGCAGGGTGGTCAGCACCTGGCGGATGGCGGCCGACTTGGCGTGTTGGTAAACGTTACCGAAAAGCGCGAAGCGAAAAGGTTGTTGTGGCATATCTCATTCGTTTTGTTTTTGCAAAAGTACAAAAATAATACATAAATTGTCATGAAATGCGGTTTTTTGTCGAAAAAATAGGCATTATTGCGGTTTTTTTGCTAACTTTGCTCCATCAAGAAGTTGAAGTAGAAGTTATATTGAACAATCAAGATATGGCAAAAGTTTATGTATTTCTGGCCAACGGCTTTGAGGATGTCGAGGCCCTGATACCCGTCGATGTGTTGCGTCGTGGCGGTGTGGAAGTAGTAACGGTGAGCACCACGGGCGAGGGCCAGGTGGTAGAGAGCTCACACAAAGTGCAGTTCATTGCCGATGCAATGATTGAGGATTGCAATTTCTCTGATGCCGACCTGCTGCTGCTTCCCGGCGGTATGCCCGGTGCCAGCAATCTCTATGCTCATCAGGGTGTCAGAGAAGCTGTGCTCCGCCAGTACGAGGCTGGTAAACGTATCGCTGCCATCTGTGCCGCACCCGGTGTGGTGCTGGGTCAGTTGGGTGTGTTGAAGGGCAAGCGCGCCACGTGCTATCCCGGTTTTGAGCAGTTGCTTGAAGGCGCTTCCTATACTGCCGACCTTTGTACCGTAGATGGTCCTGTCACCACGGGCGAGGGCCCTGCCGCCGCATTCCCCTTTGCCTACGAGCTGCTGTCGCAGTTGGTTGACCAGCAGACGGCCGACCAGATAGCTGAAGGCATGCGTTTCAAACACCTGATGCAGCGCTGATACGTTTATGGACTACATCATCATCGTAGCAGGTGGAAAAGGCCTGCGTATGGGGGGCGAGGTGCCCAAGCAGTTTTTACCCATCGGTGGCATACCTGTGCTGATGCGCACCTTGCAGCGCTTCCGCGACTATTCCAAGGATCTGCAGATCATCCTCGTGCTGCCCAAGGCGCAGCAGGACTACTGGCGCGAACTCTGTGCCACCTATCAGTTCGATGTGCCCTATCTGTTGGCCGATGGCGGACAGACCCGTTTCCACTCCGTGCAGAACGGCCTGGCACTGATTCCCGACGATGCACAGGGCGTGGTTGGCGTGCACGACGGTGTGCGTCCTTTCGTGTCGGTCGATGTGATTCGTGCCTGCTATGAGGCAGCGCGCAGCCACAAGGCCGTGATTCCCGTCACCCCCGTTGTTGAGACCTTGCGCCATGTGGGCGAGGGTAATGTCTATCGTGCTGACTACCGCTTGGTACAGACCCCGCAGACGTTCGATATACAACTGCTGAAGGCCGCCAATCAGCAACCCTATACCGAGTCTTTCACCGACGATGCCTCGGTGGTTGAGGCCTATGGCGAACAGGTGACCATGGTCGAAGGCAACCGCGAGAATATCAAGATCACCACACCTTTCGACCTAAAAATAGCAGAAACGCTGGTATAAGCCTCTTTTATGACCGACTTCCTCGAACAAGACATCACCTATCTGCCGGGCGTAGGCCCCACTCGCAAGAAGATGCTGGGCAAAGAGCTCGGTATCGAGACCTTTGGTGACTTGTTGGAGTATTATCCCTATAAGTATGTGGACCGCAGTCGTATCTACCAGGTGAGCGAGCTCACTGGCGACATGCCCTTTGTTCAGGTTGTGGGCCACATCCTCAGTTTCGAGACCTTTGAAATGGGACCGCGCAAGGAACGCGTCGTAGCCCACTTCACCGATGGCACCGGCATCATGGACTTGGTGTGGTTCAATGGCGGTCGCTATGCCAAGCAGAACTACAAGATTGGTACCGACTACCTGCTGTTTGGTCGCCCTTCGGTTTATGGCAACCGCATACAGGTGCAGCATCCCGACCTCGACGACGCCAGCAAGGTGGACACCACGGCCATGGGAATGCAGCCCTACTATAACACCACCGAGAAAATGAAGAAGGCGGGGCTCAACTCGCGGGCCGTGGAGCGACTTACCAAGACCCTCGTTGAGAAACTCCCCCCGTTGCCCGAGACCATCCCCGACTTCATCATCGCGCAGCATCACCTGATGAGTCGTGATGAGGCGCTGCGCAATCTGCATTATCCCCAGAACAGTCGTGACCTTGAAAAGGCGCGTGTGCGCATGAAGTTCGAAGAACTGTTCTTTGTCCAACTGAACATCCTGCGCTATGCCAGCGACCAGCGTCGCAAGTATCGCGGCTATGTGTTCAATCGTATTGGCGACATTTTCAATACGTTCTATCACCAGAATCTTCCTTTCCCCCTGACCGGTGCACAAAAGCGCGTGATGCACGAGATACGTCATGACCTGAGCAGTGGCCGACAGATGAACCGTCTGTTGCAAGGCGATGTGGGCAGCGGCAAGACGCTCGTGGCCCTGATGACCATGCTCATAGCCCTGGACAATGGCTTCCAGGCCTGTATCATGGCACCCACTGAAATCCTAGCCGAACAGCATCTGTCCACCATCAAGGCCTTCCTAAAGGATATGCCTGTGCGCGTGGAACTGCTGACGGGCATGGTGAAAGGCAAAAAACGAGAAGAGGTGCTGAACGGACTCCTGGACGGTAGTGTCCAGATACTGGTGGGCACGCATGCCGTTATCGAGGATGCTGTGCAGTTCCGGCAGCTAGGCCTTGCCGTTGTCGATGAACAGCACCGTTTTGGCGTGGCTCAGCGCGCCAAGCTGTGGGCCAAGAGTGCCAATCCCCCGCACGTGCTGGTGATGACCGCAACCCCCATTCCCCGTACGCTGGCCATGACGCTCTATGGCGATCTGGATGTCAGCGTCATCGACGAACTGCCACCCGGACGAAAGCCCATCCGCACCACCCACGTCTTCGACACCCGCATGACCACCCTCTACGACGGCATCCGTCAGCAGATACGTCAGGGGCGTCAGGTCTATATCGTGTTCCCATTGATTGAGGAGAGCGAGAAGATCGACCTGAAGAACCTGGAGCAGGGCTTCGAGGTGCTACGCCAGGCCTTCCCCGAGTTCCGTCTGAGTCGTGTGCACGGCAAGATGAAACCCAAGGAGAAGGAAGACGAGATGCAGAAGTTTGTCAGCGGTGAGACCCAGATTCTCGTGGCCACCACCGTGATCGAGGTGGGTGTCAACGTGCCCAATGCGTCGGTGATGGTCATCCTTGATGCTCAGCGCTTTGGCCTCTCACAGCTGCATCAGCTCAGGGGTAGGGTGGGCCGTGGTGCCGACCAGTCGTATTGCATCCTCGTCACCACCTATAAGCTCAGTGAAGACACTCGCAAGCGCATCGACATCATGTGCGAGACCAACGATGGCTTCCGTATTGCCGAAGCCGACCTAAAACTGCGTGGCCCCGGCGATTTGGAGGGAACCCAGCAGAGTGGCATGGCCTTCGATTTGAAGATTGCCGACATCGCCCGCGATGGTCAGATCGTGCAGATGGCACGCGACACCGCACAGGCAATTATCGACGAGGATCCCACCTGCGAGTCGCCAAAGTTTCAACTGTTGTGGGATCGCCTGAAACAGCTTCGTAAAACGAATGTCAATTGGTCTGCCATTTCCTAACATGCAGAAAATGAATAAATTAAAAGATGTTAAGTCTTATTAATTTACGGTTGGCTTGTATGTTTTTCTCATATTTATTTATTATCTTTGCATCCAACAAAACCAAAACAACCGTAACCTCGGGTAATTTATAGAGAATGAATAAACTTATTTTTTGTACCATTTTAAGTCTTGCGATGTCCGCCACAACCGTGTTCGGACAGACCACAAAGTCACAACCTTTAACCCTCGAAGAAGCAATGAGCGAAGTTGAAGATGTGTATGAGGTGGGCGCAGACGAGGAGATCGACAACTTCGACTTTCTCTATGATGGCAAAGAATCTTTCAAATACGATAGAACAATGGTCGATAACCTCATGAACGAGGCTTATAAGCACCTGGGTGCACGCTACCGTCTTGGCAGCAAGGGTCCCAATGCGTTCGACTGTTCGGGCTTCACCAGCTACGTCTATCGCCAGAGCAATATGAATATCGGCAACTCTTCTCGCGACCAGTATGCGCGCAACATCCCCGTGAAGCGCAGCGAGATGCAGCCCGGTGACCTTGTGTTCTTCACCAGTCCCCGTTCGGGTCGCGGTGTGGGCCATGTAGGTATTGTGATCGATTATAATCCTGTCACACAGGTGTTCACCTTCATTCATGCCAGCACAAAGGATGGCGTGAAGGTCAGCAAATCGACCGATGGCTATTACAGCCGCCGCTTCGTAGGCGTACGCCGTGTGCAGTAGTGCACAATAAGAAATGAGAAAAACGATCTTTACCACCCTTACTGTCATGGCTGCCAGCTTGCTGAGCAGCCATGCTGACACTTTAACGGTAGCTATGGTTGGCGACATCATGATGGGCACGACCCATCCTACAGTGATGCTCCCGGCCAACGATGGCGCCAATCTCTTTAAAGATTCAAAATCCATTCTGCTGCGGGCCGACCTGGCCGTAGGCAACCTTGAAGGTGTGCTCTGCGATGGTGGCACCAGCACCAAAAGTGGCGGCCCTGGCAGCTATTCCTTTCGCATGCCCACCAAGTATGCACCGCGCCTCAAGGAGGCAGGCTTCGACTTCCTGAGCATGGCCAATAACCATGCCAACGACTTCGGGTTGGAAGGCATCGAGTCCACCGAGCGCTGTCTCGACGAGCAGGGCATCCTCTATGCTGGCATTGCCGGCAGGAAGGAGTGTGCTGTCGTGGAGCGTCATGGGCGGAAGATAGGACTCTGTGCCTTCGGTCATAATCACTACACCGTGCGCCATATCGATTTTGACAATGTGGCACGCATCGTTGACTCGCTGGTCAGCACGTGCGACATCGTCATCGTGTCGTTTCACGGCGGTGCCGAGGGGCGCGACAAGTGTCATCTCCCCGATGGCCCCGAGTCGTTCCTGGGTGAGAATCGCGGTTCCATTCGTGAGTTGGCACACTTCTGTATAGACCATGGAGCCGACATCGTCTATGGCCACGGTCCGCATGTGATGCGTGCCGTCGAGGTCTATAAGGATCGCTTTATAGCCTACAGTCTGGGCAACTTCTGCACACCGTATAATGTGAGCCTTGTCGGCATCTCCGGTCAGGCACCACTGGTGGTGGTAGGCATCGATGAAAACGGACGTTTTCTGAAAGGCTGCGTCTATCCCATGACGCAGACGCGAGGCGTCGGTCCGCGCCACGACAAGACCGGTAATCTTATCAAACAGTTGCGTATGCTCACCGAGTGCGATGTGCCTCATAGTCAGGCCCGTATCGATGAAAAAGGCCGTATTTTACCCTTGAAATAGTGTAAAAATGCAACTTTTATGTTAAAAGACCCCAAAAGATACCTTATTAATTTGGAGGGAATAGATTATTTTTTGTAACTTTGCAGCGTATTTTTTTGTACACATAACTTTACTTAATCAATTAAGGAATGTTTAAAACAATAAGAAAAATAGCCCTTGTGGCATTAGCCTCTATCTCAGTGATTCCAGCTGCTGGTCAAGATCTATTGGCCAGTCAGGCACCTATTGATCGCAAGATGAGAGCTATAGATTCAATAGCATTGCAGCGCATGCTCGACTACGAAGTTTACGAGTCGCCCGCAGCCAGCCTCTACAACGATTGGAACAACCGTTATGCCCACCAGGCTACGCAGTTGCCCGACTCGTTCCGCATCAACCTGCGAGACTTCTGCATGCCAACCAACAGCCGCATCATCACCTCTAATTTCGGTGCCCGTTGGGGCCGTCAGCACAAAGGACTGGATATCAAGGTGTACATTGGCGACACCATCCGTGCTGCATTTACCGGTAAGGTGCGCATCGTGCGCTATGAGCCAAAGGGCTATGGCAAATACGTGGTGATTCGCCACAGCAACGGACTGGAGACCATCTATGGTCACATGTCCAAGCATCTGGTAGTTGAAAACCAGGAGGTTCGCGCTGGCGATCCTATCGGTCTGGGTGGTAACACCGGTCGTAGCACCGGTTCGCACCTGCACTTCGAGACCCGTCTCTGCGGTGTAGCCCTGAACCCAGCGCTGATGTTCGACTTCCACAATCAGGACGTCACAGGCGATTTCTACACCTTCCGCAAGAGCACATACAATGCAGAGTCGGCTCAGGCCACTCGTCTGCGTGGCACCGGTGGTGAGTATCGTGGCGGTGATGGTCTCGAGGAGAACATGAACCGTGCCACGGCCAGCAAGCGCCAGAGCCGTGAGGTGCAGGCTGCTCGCTATCACAAAGTGGCAAAGGGCGAGACCCTTTCGGCCATTGCTCGCAAGCATCGCACCTCGGTGAATGCCATCTGCAAGTTGAACCGCATCAGCACCAATGTGCGCCTGATGCCCGGACAGATCTTGAAATACTAATCAATCATCATCCGATATGAAGGAGCAAGCACTTAGAGGCTTGCTCTTTTTTTGTTGTTTCGGCCTCCCCCCCAGCCCCTCTCCGAAAGACGAATAGACTAGTGGGAGCAGTACAAGCTCCGTAGAAAGACCGAAACGACTGCTCGTTACTTCCCTTTTAAAGGTCAATAGTGGCACTTTTACGTGCTCATAGTGGCATTCTCACGTGCCAATAGTTACGCTTTTACGTGCCAATAGTGGCACTTTTGCATCCATTCTAGAGTCTAGAAACCCCATTTCTAGACTCTAGAATGGGTTGTTTTAAAGTCTAGAAGTAGTAGTTCTAGAGTCTAGAAATGGCCGTTCTAAACTCTAGAACCAAAACTATAGTTTTTGTTCTAGCCCCTGGAACTGCCACTTCTAGCCCCTGAATCAACCACATCCAGGGGCTGAAACGACCGCATCTAGCCCCTGGAATGGCGCTGGCCAGGGGCTAGATGCGGAGCAAAACTTACCGAATTGCATCGCAAAACTTACCGAATTGCATCGCAAAACTTACCGAATTGCATCGCAAAACAAAAGGTATTGCATCGTCAAACTGCCACTTTTCCGCTAGAAAGGTGCCAGTTTTCTATTAAGTTGTAACTGGAGCATGCAGGCATCAAAGTGATTAATTTCAGAGAAAAAATTAGGGCGTAATGTACCATGGTTCGGGAAAATAATGTATCTTTGCAGGTGAACTATTATACCTATTATTTAAAGAATAACATGATCATGAACAAAAAATTATTGAAGCTGACTGCCGGTTTACTGTTCCTGTGCACCATAGCAGTTGTTATTGTGAGCTGTCGGTCGGAAGCTAAAAATGAAGAAGAGGTCGTTTCTCAAGAGTTGATCCGCACCAGTCAGAGTTGGGACGGCGTGGAACTGCCCGACTATCTGCAGGGACGCCCCGAACTGGTGGCTGTGAAATATGTGTTTCCTGCCGGTAAGAAGCTGGGCTGGCACCATCATCCCGTGATGAACTACGGCATTCTGGTGCAGGGCGAACTGACCATCATCGGGCTGGACGGCACCGAAAAGACGGTGCACGAGGGTGAGGCCGTTGTAGAGATGGTGAACACCATACACCATGGCGAGAACCGCGGGTCGAAACCCGTCATCCTCTATATGTTCTACCTCTCGCAGAAAGAGCTGCCGCTAGCGGTGCAGCATCCTGAGATACCACTTTAAGCGAGAACACCTTATATAATATAAGTATGACGAGGGATGAAGTGAACCCAGAAAGTTGGACACAACTGAAAGGTTCATAATGAAAAAGAATTGACGGCACTATCCAAGGAGGATAATGCCGTCAAGTTAATCGATAGAGCTATATCTTATAGTTTCTCTAGTTTAAGTGTACCATCTGCGCCAACTAAGGTTACAGTGGCCTGTGAGCCTGTTGTCCAACCATTGGTTTCAACAGTGGCCTGGATGTCGCCATCTTCAGTAAGATGAATCACCAGTTCCTTTGTTGTAGCATTCCAATCATAAGTGTCTGCATGAGCGTCACCCTCTGTGTAGAACTCGTTATTGTTGGCAAATACCAATACGCCACCGATTCTTGGACCATTGAAGTTTACATCAGTTACCTTCCAACGACCGAGGATGCCCTCTGAAGGAATCGTGTAGTCTTTCCTCATCATCGTAACACCTGCGAAGTCAACACCATCTTGCATCATGCGACCTTCTCCGTTCAGCACATTGCCGCCTTGTACGGCTATCGCTTTCAGCTCGGCCTTTGATCCATTTACTTGGTATGTCCATTCTGCACGGATACGTCCCTTGCTGTCGTAACTCGATGTGAAGGTAATGTTTTCTCTTTGAGATCGCTCATCGTAGTAGTAACCTGTTCCATCCTCGTTGAATACTATTGTAATACCTTCGCTGTTGTTAACGTTTCCTTCATCATAAAGAAATATCCAAGTACCAATAATCTCTCGAGCTTGTACTTCTCCTGGGTCACCGCCTCCACCTTCACCACTCTGGATGATGTCATTACTAGACTTCTTCTCGAGGATAAGGGTGTAGTTATTATCGGATTCAGATACCAGCATGCTGATTTTACCATCTGAGCGCATGCTCAATACAGCGGTACCTGATTTTACTCCTTCGAAAGAGGGAGTTAAAAGACCTGTGGCTGGAATGTAGGAATATCTGCCAGTATTCACTTCACCTATACCACCCAGCTGCATCTTCATCACACCATTGCTGGCCATGTAGAATAATGTGCCTTTGGTGGGACCATTCTGAGTAACAGGTGACGAAACTACTTCCCAAGTGCCCACAATTGATGAGGAAGAGGGCGCATTGGGATTAATGGGATCATCACTGTCATCACCACATGCAGTAAACACATAAGTACTCATCACAACTACTATGATAGCACACATCCATTTAAACATTATTTTCATAATTTAAGAGTTTTGGTTAGTAATTAAAAATATTGCGCTGTTTGGGAACAAATATAGTAATTATTTTCTTTGTAATGAAATTAATATCAAAAAACTCTCGCTTATTCCCTTTATTTTTAATGTTTATTTACTAAAAACGGGTGGTAGGGTGTGAATATTTATTTCCAAACAAGAATATTTTGTAGATAACTGGAAAAACTCGCGTGGCTTTTCCATGCGGTTTATACAAAAAAAAGTGGGTTGTTTTGCATTGTAATTAAAATAAATTATATATCTTTGCAAAAATTAACTAGTGAATACGATATTTATACCTTTCTTACTATGACTACAAAATATCAATCCGCTTTTGTGCAACAGTGGCAGATGTTGCTGGTGGCACTATTCGTATGGTTGGTGCCAAAGCAGGCTATGGCTACTTACGTTGATGAAACCTATAATTATAGTGTTACACTCAACGGTACGAACATGGTTAAGATTCAAGTGCCCGTATATGATCAAGAAAGTGCCGACTGCTGGGTGAACGATGGTTATCTGAAGGTGTCGTGGGATGGACAGACGAAGACCCTGTTCCACTGGTATCGTAATGGTGATACCGATAGTGACAGCAAGGACATCTGGGTTCATTTCTCAACCGGAGTTGGGGGCGAAATCGATGTTACTCAGGGTAATTCGGCCAACCACTTCACTTTGACGTCGGCAAATGGGGATATAGAACGTCTTATCTATAGAAACTCTGACGGAAAGACCTATGCCATCTATGCCGTGTGGCGCTTGCCTTACGACATGCTTGGTAAGAAACTGACGTTTACGTGGGATGTGAAACGCGACGGAAACAGTCGTAGTGAAGAGCATGTGAAGGGACTCAACGACGTAACGATTACTATGCCAAAAGCTGCCGATGTGGTTTTTCCGCAAGTTACTGAGGCTACCTTGGCCTATAGTGAACAGGGAAAATTGGAGATTCCTTGGTTCATTGCATCTACGAACATTACGTCGGCACGCTATGAATTTACCGGCGACAATGGTCAGGTGGTGAGCGAGTCTCTGCCCACCAATATGAATAGTGGAACTATTTATCTTGATGCAACAAAACCTCATAACAATTTCCGTATCATAGTATCTTATAGGGACAATAATAATTACCTGATTGAGAACATACCATCAAAGACGCAGAATCTGAAGATGATTCATGCGCCTATTGGTTTCACTGCCACACCGATGGGCGACCACAAGGCAAAGGTAAAGCTGATGTGGAACATCTTGTATCCCAACGCAAACGACTTGATGGATGTGGACTTCTTTGAGGTGCAGCGTTCGCTGACGGGTAAAGAAAGCGATTTTACCACTATCGGAACAGTTGAATTTGCCGCCGACGAACAGAACTATACCTATATCGACAGCACCCTTGTGGATGCCATTGCTGAAGGACATTTGACGGGTGGTGGCACGCTGGAGCATCTGACCTACCGTATTCGTCGTACTGCTACCCAGACATGGGGATGGAACGGCAACCCTGCCTCGGCCTCGGCTTCGTGTGTAGTCGATGACATACACTTGCTGACCATTGACAACTATACTGCTAAATGGGAAGACGAACGAGCCTATACCGTGCGCGTTAATTGGGAGTATGGCGACGAGTACAATGCCGTATGGGACAAACGTGCGGAGATGAAGTTGCGCGTAACATCGGTCAACCGAAAGAAAGAACCCGTGGATACTGCCGTCTATGTGCTTACAGCCGATGAACGCGACAATCGCTACAAGGTGATCAGCCTCTCGCGCCCCTGTGTGGACTATCATATTGAGATGTTTGTGGACCGTGGTACCTCGCCCCTGTGTACATGGGACAAGCTGGAACCCTACTATTTCCCTATTCGCAGTGCTGCCGACTGGCAGACCTTCGATGAGAAGATAGCCAGTGCCAAGGGTGAGCGCGACATCAACGCGCGCCTGTATGCCGACATCACAATCACGTCCAGTGTGGGCTTTAGTACGGCTCCCTTCCGCGGACACTTTGATGGCAACGGCCATACGCTGACCGTGAATATGTCTGGTTTTGCCGACTATTGTGCGCCGTTCCGCTATGTTAAGGATGCCACTATCAAGAATCTGAAAGTCAAAGGCAGTCTCTCCTCGTCGAGTAAGTTCACCGCGAGCATCGTTGCCGGCGTTATTGGTGGCACGAACGTCATTGAGAATTGTGCATCAACAGCAACCGTCCATAGCAGCATCACTGGTGATGCCACCAATGGTGGTCTTGTTGCTTATCTGACCTCTGGTACGCTGTCCATTACCAATAGTTATTTTGGTGGTAAGTTTACAGGTGATAATTGCTATGCCAATGGTGGTCTCATAGGTTATATGAACCCGAACACCACTGCCACAGTGACTAATTGCTATTTTGCACCTACCGAGATATCTACGCAGAAACAGAACTGCGCAACCTATGCCCGATGTGGAGGCAATGCAAAGTTGATCGTGATTAACAGCTATTGCTCCATGGTTTACGAACCAGATAAGAGTACGGTCACCATTGATGGCGCGGAGTATATGGTGCTTCGTACAAGTAGTGACTGGGATGCATTCAGAGCCAAAGTGGAAGCTGCTAAGGGAAATAGCGATGTTAATGCCATCATGGATGCAGACTTCAGTACCGTCTATAGCTGTGCCATGAACTATCCGTTCCGTGGTGTGTTCAATGGAAATGGCCATACTCTCACAGCGAATATAGAAGGAGGTAGCGAGGCTTATATTGCACCATTCCGCTATGCCAAGGACTGTACTATCAAGAACTTGATTGTAGGTGGAGAGGTGAAAGGTGGTAATTGTTCAGCTGGTCTCGTGGGCTCATTAGAAGGTTCTCCAACGGTTAGACTTGAAAATCTATATCTGAAAAACAGTGTTACGACCGTCCAGAACTATGTTGGCGGTGTTGTGGGACATACGCATGGTGCTAATATCGTCATGGAAGACTGTAAGTCCTATGGCTATGTTTATGCTGTTGGAAGTGATTCTTACGGTGGCGCTGTGTTTGGATGGGGACATGGTGGAAGTTGGACCTTGCATCGTGTTTATGAGTTTGTTAGTTTCAGTGGTATAAATCATGCTGCATTCAGTTTTTGGAATAATCAAAGTAACAACACAATACATAAGTGGGGGTACAACGACGCCTCTACTACTTGTGTCTCATACCATGATTTTGATGAGGTTAAGGCTGAGTATCGTAGCACCTATGGCTCTGACGCACTCGTTATTTTTAATCGTGAGCTAAGCGGTTCATGGGATAATAAAAGTGGTGCTATCCTACCTGTCATGGATGTCCTGAATATAGGTGCAGATAATGATATGAATGCCGATGCTTTGCTTAACGCCTTTGGTGGCGGATGGAAGAAGGAAAACAAAACTGTTGTTCCTGTTGTTACGACTTTCTATGCATACTCGGCTACGTCTGCGTCAACATGTCCTACGTTCTACCATGAAAGCATGGGTAAGATAGAGAAGACACTTAAGACCGAGACTCGTCAGAGCAGTGTGCTACTGACTTGGGAAACCGATGAAAATCCTGTGGACTACTTCATGGTGTTGCGTCGTGAGAAAGGTGCTGGCGACAACGACTGGACAACGGTGGAGAGCAACATCGACCAGAAAAGCTATGAGGATAAAAGCGTTTCTCCGTTGATGGACTATGAATATAAGGTACGTGCGATCAATGACTGCGAGGGCATAAGCTATACGGAGACTGAAGTGGAAGAGGGTGCCTGCAAGCACACCGGACTCTTGGAGGGTTATGTGCGTTTCAATGATGGCACGGGTGTGGATGGTATTGTTGTGGAAATAGTCCCCACGTCGGAGGAAGACCGTGCGCAACCAGATGCCATCAGAAAGGTGAAGACCGACGAAAGTGGTTACTTCGTGGCCGACGACCTGTCTTACTTCGGAAAGACGAGTGTCTCTTACGATGTGACTCCTGTTTCCACGGGTAATATCAGGTTGGAAAACGGTCAGTCTTCCGTGACTTTCAATAACATGTCTAATCATGAAACGGTAAAAGATTTTACGATCACGAATGGTCTTCAGTTCAATGCCTATGTGATGTACGATGGTACGAGCATTCCTGTGAAGGGCGTACGCTTCCGTGTGAATGGAAAACTGCTTCACAATGCTAAGGGCGACTATGTAGAAACCGACTTCGAGGGACACGTTCAGTTCCAGGTGCTTAATAACACGCTTAGCAAGATTCAGGCCGTGATGGATCATCACACTTTCACCAATGGCGGCTGGTATAAGAGTGCGGATGGCGTGGTGCTGACCGATAAGGTGGGAAAGACCTATTTCTACGACTCTACGTTGGTGAAACTCACAGGTCGTGTGGTTGGCGGTAAGGACCAAGGCAACTTGCCTTTGGACAATAACCTGTCGCGCAACAACCTTGGAGATGACTTGTCAATGGTACTCACCTTGGAGGGCGATAATACATCATGGTTGGTCTATGACAACCAGAACACCGGCGTCACGAAGCGTAACATCACGTTCGATCATCCCGCTGGTGGCGGACATAAGACCACCGTTGAGATGCAGCGCAAACGTATGGTTGTAAAGCCCGACTCCTTGACTGGCGAGTATGTGCTCATGTTGCCACCTGTGCGATGGAAGGTGCAGCAGGTGTATTGCGAGGGCTACTCCACACTGTTCCAGGATGGCCAGGTGAGCGAGGTTATCGACCTCACGGAATGTCTTATCCCCGACACCATCAAGTATGAAGGCTCTTTCATCGATGTTGATGGACACGGCGTTTATCAGCCTACTGAAATCTACAACTATCGCTATAACCGCATCTATCATGCTCCTGTAGAGATTACTTACCGTCAGTTGGGGTATGATACGTTCGACTATTTCGGCGATAAGAGCTATATGGCCCAGACACTTGGCGGTGATAAGATAGAGGTTCCGCTGGCTGGTCAGAAGTATGACGGCTATTCGAATTACACAAACCCATTCGACATTTATACTCACACAGCTAAACTGAATGGACAACAGGCAAGCCATGCGGGAATAGGAACGGATATATATGCTAACCTGTTTGATGGAGATTCAAACACCAAGTGGTGTGTTGTCTCCAACTCTAGTAACTGGTGGGTCAACTTCAAAGCTGATAAACCTGTCAGCGTAAGTTCGCTCGACCTGACTACCGGCAATGATAGTCAAAAATACGATGGACGCAATCCCAAGGGTATGCGATTGCTGGCTCGTGCTGCAGAGACCGATGAGTGGACAACACTGTATGAAACCAACAATGCTGGCATAGAGGCCTACAACCTCAAAACCTATAGTTATAAGATTGCCAACCGCAATTTCTATCAATTCTTCCGCTTGGAAATTCTTACGACCAACTGGGGTAATATCGGCACCTATGAGGGCTATGAGGTACAGTTGGGTGAGCTGGCGCTGACCTGTAGGGGAGATGCCGACAATAAGCCGGAAGAAGACCATGGGCCAGAACCCTTGTTGAGCAGCAGTGCATACTATACCTTCGGTTATCCCGTATTCAGCCTGGAACGTAAGTATCCTATTCAGATTTCTGTTGTGGAGCGCTATCCGTGGAACGGCGTGAAGGGTAGTAAGAAGGAAGATTTGGTAAGAATTGGCGGTGGAAAGGTGATTGTTCACAACGGCATGAAGAACGGTCTTCATCAAGACTTTGTGACGCTTGATAGCCTAGGCCAGGGCGTGTTCCTGCTGGAAGCAGAACAAACCACGCGCCTATTGACTAAGGATGATGCCCTGCGTACTGTGACCATGACACTGGAACAAGACGGTACCACCTATGAGGCAGAACCTTTGAAGGGCTATATCCTGAACATGTTTGCCACCGGTGGTTCAAAGGATGCCATCTCTACAGACGAACCACTCCTGATCGATATCTTGCGTGACCCGCCAGGCGGCAGTTCCACTGCAACATTGTCGAAGGGATCAAAACTGAAGTACAACTATACCGTAGATATGAAGTTCAAGGCTGGTGTGGAACTGACGTTTGGTACGGGTACCGCACTGGATAACTATTCGGGCGTTATAGCCGGTGTAGCCGAGTATGGTCTGATAAACTCAGGCTCGTCGCAGAACTGGATAGACCTTGATATTATCTTCAGTGGCACGGGTAAGAAGGGCTATTCCTATACGATGAACGTGGCCGAGGATATCACCACCAGTAGTGCTCCTACGATGGTGGGTGCTGATGCCGACGTGTATATCGGCGTGGTACAGAACATGATTGTTACTCCGATGTCCACAATTCGCGCTATTCCTGACAGTATCTACAAACACATGTTAGGACGACTGGGTGGCAGTACCTTGGCAACTGGTAATACGCTGAAGTACGGCTCTCTGGTACATATTGCTGAAGGACGTGACGCTTACGACTCTGTATATCACTTGGTACGCGACGAATCGCTGGCCTATGGTCCACAAGTGACATCGCAGTTTGCACACTCGCAGAAGTACATCGTGTCAGAGCTGCTGCCTAAGTTGGCAAACGAAATCCACGCAATGCTATTCACCGGTACAAAGGATGAGGCGCAAAAGTTGGCTGATGCTACGGGCAAGGCCGTCTATTGGTCAAAGGTGGAACCCACACACGAGGACTTTGGCGTGGAATACGACGTTGTTCGTCCAACGGGCGTGACAGGAGGAATCGATGAACTGGCGCAGAAACAGAATGTGTTCTTGGCGTGGGTGAAGATGATAGGTGAGAACGAATATGAGAAGTTGAGCGCCTATGATCTTGTTGCTAACTACGACGTGGACGGTGGTTCCAAGGTGACGTATAATGAAACGTTCGAGAGCGAATATAGCGTAGCACAGAATATCAACTATCCGTTTACCACGGCCGACTATTTTGGCGATGATGGAACTGACCGTTACGACAGACTTGCAGCGGCAGGCGCTACCTTGTTGTCGCAACCCGCACTGGCATCTGTCTTTAAAATGCTGTCAAAGCAACTGGGCTTTGGCGAGGTTGTTAAGGATGGCGTAAAGGAGAATAACAAGGCTGGCATTGGCAGTGTAGAGATGAAATTTGCTGGCGTGGCATTCAAGTTTGGTATCGTACCTGTGATCGACTACTCAAGTATCGGCACTTATGGGACAACCCATAACTTCACTCGTAAGGAGAGCTTTACAATATCAATGGATCCCAAGAGCCATCTGAACCTGGATGTGTTCCGTGTAAGAACGCTGGCTAACGATACTTTGAAGTCAGTGAATGCAGATAACTTTGACGTGTTCCACAATGCTAATTTCGATGACTGGATGGAGTGTGTCAACCACCACGTGAGTGGGGGCGTGGACTATAGAGATGCGATATATCCACGCAGCTTCATCTATCGCACACGTAGTGGCGCAACCTGTAATCCATGGGAAGACGAGCGACGCACGCTGGCCTATCGCCCGGGAACGCTGCTCGATGAACGTACAAAGAAAATCAGTAATCCAAAGATTACGCTTGACCGACAGAGTTTGAGTGGTATAGCCATTAATGACCCAGCTCGCTTCAAGGTATATCTGACCAACGAGAGTGAGCAACCGGAAGCGGCTACTGGTGGCCTGACATTGTTCTCCTTCTTCCTTGATGAAACGTCGAACCCCAATGGCGCAAAGATTTACGTGGATGGTACACCGCTCAACGGCAATGGCGTAACCATTGTTCTTTATCCAAATAAAGTGGTGGAGAAAACCATGGAGGTATATGCTGGTAGTGAGTTTGACTATGAGGGTATCACTCTTGGCGTAGCCTCCAACTCTGACTTCGCTAATACACAGAATAAGGTGAAGTTCGATGTACACTATCTGCGTCAGGCTGGGTCTGTGAATATCTCATCGCCAGGCGATAAGTGGGTCATGAATACCGATGCGCCATGGAACGAGAAGCGTGGCTGGTTCATTCCTATCACCATTGACGGATTCAACAAGCACCAGAAGAATTTTGACCACATCGAGTTCCAGTATAAAGAATCGATGCGCGGCGAAAACAGTTGGACGAACCTGTGTTCGTACTATGCCGACTCAACGCTGATGGCTCAAGCTAATGGCGTACGTGAGATGATTCCAGAGAATGGCAACATCATTACACAGTTCTATGGTGAAGGAACGGTGATGGAAAAAGCCTACGACCTTAGGGCCGTGCTCTACTGTCGTGATGGTAACTCGTTCCTGACTACGCCTTCGCGAATCATCAGCGGTGTGAAGGATACACGTCGGCCACAGTTGTTTGGAATGCCAGAGCCTAAGGATGGTACCATAACAAATAAAGACAATATTGTGTTCAACTTCTCTGAGGATATAGAATACAACTATTTGAACGACATCACCAATTTCGAGGTAAAGGGTGAGGTGAACAACGATAATATAACTGAGACGGTAAGTCTGGAGTTTAGCAATAATGCCAGCGTGGAGAGTGAGGCTCAACGCAATTTCAATGGTAAGAACCTGACCATCGACATGATGATTAAACCAAATGAGAGTGGCAGGGAAATGCCGCTGTTCTCGCATGGCACCAATGGCAAGAAACTTCAACTGTGGCTGACAGGGGATTATCATCTGAAGGCTGTTGTTGACGACCAGACATACACTTCGACCAAGGCCATCGCCAAGGGCGGCTTTACGCAGGTTGCCATGACCATTAGTCAAGATAGTGTGCTGACATTCTACAATGGTGGAGAAGAAATCGGTACCTCTAAGATGACGACGCTTTATACCGGCACAGGACCACTTATCTTTGGTAGAACAAATGAGACAGACCGCACAAAGAGTCAATACTACGAAGGACGTATGATGGAGGCTCGCTTGTGGTATCGCGCCCTTAGTGGCGGATTGCTGGGATCGACCTATGGTAGTCGTCGACTGACAGGATACGAGGTTGGTCTTGTGGATTATTACCCGATGAACGAAGGACACGGCGACTATGCTATGGACCACACGCAAGGCGCTAATGCACAGTTGAAGGGCGCATCGTGGGCCATGCCACACGGATTCTCGCTCTACCTGGACTGGGAAGATCGCGGACTGGCACTCAATCAGAACACCTTGAACCGAACAGCTGAACAAGACTATACGTTGATGTTCTGGTTCAAGACTGACTCAAAAGGCCGAGGCGTATTGCTAAGTAATGGTGCTGGAAGTGCTGACGAAGACAATGCAAGGAACCAGTTCAATATTGCTTTTGAAGCAGAGAAACTGATGTATAGAACTCATGGAATGGGTGTTGAAGTGCCTGGCGATTGGAGCGATAATCAGTGGCACCACTTTGCCATGACGGTGAAACGCTCTCATGGCGTGGCAAACATCTATGTGGATGCTGTTCTGCGCGCTAGCTTTGCTGCCGACTCTTTGGGAGGCATCAGTGGCGGACATCCTCTTGTTGGTGCAGCGCTCTCTGACAAGAAGAATGAACAGGGAAAGATTGAAACAGTCGATACTCGCAATTGGCTGAGAGGTTATATAGATGAGCTGTGCCTCTTCGAGCAGGCTCTGCCAGCAACAATGATCAAGAACTACTCGTCGAAGAGTCCTTGTGGTGATGAGATCGGACTGTTGACCTACCTGTCGTTCGACCACCAGGAACGTCAGTCGAATAATGACATCGAACTTGCACCTTATCCTTATAGCAGAAAGATATATAAGGATGAGAAGGGCGACACTCGTTATGAGTTAGACCCGCAGACAAAGGAACCGACGTCCATTCCAGTGCGCGACTATCCGTTTGCCGACGAGGTGAGCATCGAGACAGTCAAGGCACATATTGACGGTACGACGGCTGCACCTGTGGTGCCATACGAGGAACTGAAGAACCTGACCTACAGTTATGTGGGAAAGGACAATCAGGTACTTGTGAGTGTCGATGAACAGACCTCGCGCATCAATCGTTGTAACATCTATGTTACTCTGCGTGATATCGAGGATAAGAACGGCAATGCAATGGCATCGCCTCAGACAGCTTGCTATTACGTGAACAACAGTAATTTGGAATGGTGGCCTAACCGCGAGACAATGATAATATCTGCAGAAGAAGATAGCTTTAATGATGTTTACCTGAGCATTAGAAATAACAGTGCTGTGAGTCATACCTATACGATAGAGAACTGTCCGAAGTGGTTGCAACTGGAAAAATACAGCGATATCGTCGGTCCGAATGACTTTGCGCTTATAACTGGTACGGTGAGCAGAAATCTGAATGTTGGTACGTATGATGAGATTATCTATTTCTCCGACGAGGAGGGTGTCAGGGAACCACTCTATCTGAATGTTACCATTGAGGCAGAGAAACCTAACTGGGCACTCGATATTCCTGGCGACCTGCTTCAGTACTCTATGAATATCACAGGTCAAGTGTACCTCAACGACGAGATTGATATTGACACGCGTGACATCATTGGCGCATTCGATTATGAGGGGCAGTGCCACGGCTTTGCTCATATCGGACATTCGGCTCAGACTGATGATAATGGTCTCTATCTGACTGTCTATGACAACATCCCTAATGGTCGTAAGCTGCTTTTCAAGTTGTGGCAGTATTCTACTGGCAGGGAGCAGATGTTGAGAGCCGATGGTCAGGAATGGTTGGAGTTTAAGAAATCTACTGTCCTTGGCATCGACAAGCCTGTGCGCTTCGAGGGTACTAAGAGCTTCATCCAGACCTTCAACTTGAAGAAAGGTTGGAACTGGGTATCGTTCAACGTGTCTAGTGAGAAACTATTCAATCTGAATAATCTCCTCGACGGACTGCCATGGTGCGAGGGCGACGTGCTGACCGATATGAATACTGATCTGACGCTGCTTTATACTGACGGACACTGGTTGTCGTCAGGTGGTTTGAATAATGTCATGCTCTCTACACGTAAGGCTTACGCTATCAAGGTGCAGAATGATATCTCCTTCCCCGTTTCAGGAAGTATCATTAAGGCAGCCGACCAGCGAACCATTGAGGTGAAGAACGGGTGGAACGGTATTGGATATACGCCGATGATGAACCTGAGTGTTGAAACTGCTTTGAGTGACTATTACGACAAAGCAGAGGTGGGTGATGTGGTGAAGAGCCACAATGAGTTTGCTTACTTCGCACAAACCGGTGGCACAGGGCGCTGGCGTGGTAGTCTGCAGTATATGAAACCTGGCGAGGGCTATATGCTACTTCGCAAGAACAGTACACCCGTAACCTTCCGCTATCCGTTCTTCGAGGTTGGAAGCACGTTTGTCGATGAGTGGAACTACACCACAACGTTCAGGGCGCCTTCTGCTCAGCTTCGTTCTACGATGAATGTATCGGCTGTAGTCGATGGCTTCAGTCTTGAGGAAGACGATCGTCTGGTGGCTTACGCTAATGGAGAAAAGGTTGGAGAGGCCAAGGCGGCCCAGTCGCTTGCAAAGGACCACACGGATGCTCCTATCTTCTATCTCAGCATCAGTGGTGAAGCGCAGACGGGCATATGGTTCGCTATTGAACGCGATGATGAGATTGTAGCAAGCACGATGGAGCAGATGTCTTTCCGTGCTAATGCTGTGGTGGGCTCTCCTGACCAGCCTACAACAATCAGCTTTGCACGTAGTGACAATGCCGACGGCAAGTGGTATAGCATGAATGGTGTACAGTTGCCAAAGCGTCCTACGAAGAAAGGTATATATATATATAATGGTAATAAAGTCGTAATCAAATAAGTTATGAAATATCGTATCTTTTCCTTTGTCGCAATTCTGCTGGCAGGACTCACAATGGGAGCCTGCGATAGTGATGACGATAGCAACAATTCCCTGAGCTATACGTTGGAGAACACAACGATGGCGCCCGCGTGGCAGATGGATTGGAACTTCAATCAAGAGACTCCCAATTGGCAGAAGCCACAATCGCAAAGCTTCGAGAACTGGGTCGTTATACTGGTGAAGATTGAGCAAGAGCTGCAGGAATATACCAGTAAGGATGACTTGATGGCTCTTTTCGTGGAAGACGAATTGCGTGGGCTGGCCAGTCCTGCTATCAGTGTCGATAACCCCGGCTCCAGTTGCGATTATTATCTTATGAAGGTTTTCGGTAATGAAACGGACGAGGAGTGGATGGACGTCACATTGAAGTATTATAATAGTCAATTAAAGCACGTGTTCTCACGTTCTGCGTCTTTCCAGTATAGGACAGATCAGGTGATAGGTATTGATGAGGATTTTGTTCCAAAGTTCACGTTAGGACCCGCTAAGTATCCTATTGTCATGAACCTGTCGCTCGACTCAACCCCTTTGGCCAATGTAGATCTGGAAACTTCCAGTGATGACATGGTGGGTGCTTTCGTTGGCGGTGAGTGCCGCGGCGTGGCGCATGCCAACGGACGTATGGTGGTCTATGGTCGTGAGGAAGGCGAGAAGGTGACCCTGAAGTACTATGAAGCTGCAAATAATCGCATATATACCTTTAATGATGCGGTGAGGATAAAACAATTACCAACAAATACCATAACAATCAATTAATGTGATGAAACTATTGAAATTATTCTCTTTGATGCTGGTAGCAACCACGATGGCTGCCTGTTCCAGCGATGACAACGACGCCACACCGCAGCGCCCTGAAGTGCGTGCGCTGTCTTTCGAGGTGTCGGAGACTCCCTATGAGAAACCTGGCGAAAGTCGTCGTATCACAAGGGCTGCTGTTGTCAGTTCGCTTGATAAGTTTTATCTGAACTATATATACGGTTCAGGGCTGCTAACAAACGGTGATGCCATCGTGGCTACGAAAGATGGTGAGAAGGGCTGGGAGGTTGACGATGGCTTTACAGGATGGCCATTAACGGAAGATACGTTGGATTGGTATGCTTGTTCGGAGGATGTTACTTTTAATACGAGTGGACCTTACATCAACTTCTCCGTCGTTGAATCAGCTTCAGACCAGAAAGACCTGTTGGTGGCTACTGCCCGCGGAACGTATGCTGAAACGGGTGGCAAACTCTCTTTCACCTTTAATCATGTATGCAGCGCTTTGCGCTTCAATGTGAAGAAAGCCAAGAATTTGACTGACTATACGCTGACGGTGAGCGAGGTGAAGCTTTGCAATGTGGTGAGTCGGGGCGACTATTATTTCAAAACCTCATCGTGGACGCTGGATACTACTAAGTCCAACTATACTCTCTATTCAAGTGCGGGCTTGACTCCAGGTGCGGGCTTGATTCTGGGAATAGAATCCTATGTACCTTTGGGTGATTCCAAAGCTCCTTATCTCTTCCTGCTTCCTCAAACGCTCACGGCGTGGAGTGGTTCGGGGGCGCCTGCCAATACCTATCTTGAACTGACTTGCGTTATCAGTAACGGTGGCGTGGTGCACAATGGCAAGGCCTATATTCCTTTTGGCGCCGTGCTGGAGAAAGGCTATGAGTATGATGTGAATATTAACATAGGCAAGAATTCGCTTTATAAGCTTGATAACGGTAATGTAACTAAAATTATACCCTCATGAAACAGAAATATATAAAACCCACTTCGCGCATCTTCCAGCTTCAAGGCCCAGTGCTAATGGTCTCTGGTTCTGTTGATGTAACAGATTATAAGCGTGGTGATACGATCAGTATTGGAGATGTTGATTCTTAATGATAGATAGTACGGAAAACAATAAGCTCCGACCCGGACGAGTGCCAGGTCGGAGCTTGTTGTTATGAGTGGTCTGCGACTGTTACCACACCTTTTTCGAACGGAAAAACACCTTAAATTCATTTATTTTTCACAAAAACTTCATTTTTAACATATAAAATAAACGTATTTTAAGAAAATCTGTTAACTTTGCAAAAAATCTATAAATTACAATCTGATGAATACAATAAGACAATGGATGATTGCCGCCATCCTGATAATCTGCGGCACAATAGATATACAAGCAGAGACTCTGCGTGGTACCGTGAAAGACGCAATTACTGGCGAGACTCTGATAGGAGCGACTGTGAAAGTTGTGGAGTTAGCTAATGCGGTCGCCGTGACTGACATTGATGGTAACTATACGATCAATGTCAAGCAGGGCGGCCGCTATACCATTGAGACTAACTATATCGGTTATGAGCCCAGCATCATGAAGGAAATCCTGATTTCGGGTGTCAAGGAGGTGGTGCTCGACGTAGCATTGCGCGAGAACAGCACCGAACTGAAAGAGGTGGTGGTGCGCCCACGCGTGAACAAGGAAGCCACCGTGAATCCCGCCGTGCTGACTGGCGGTGTGATGCTGTCGATGGAAGAGGCCAGCCGTTTTGCTGGTGGCTACAACGACCCGGCCCGTCTGGTGACGGCCTTTGCCGGTGTGTCGGGCGAGGCCGATGGTAGCGGACTGTCTATCCACGGTAACGCCCCCGAGCGCATGAAGTATCGCATCGAGGGTGTGGAGGTGTTCACCCCCAACCACTTTAATGACCTGTGGAGTGCGGGCTACGGTCTGGTGAGCGCACTGAACTCTAACGTGATCGGCAACTCAGACTTCTTTACTTCTACCTTCAATGCCAACTACAACAATGCCCTCAGTGGCGTGTTCGACGTGAGGATGCGTGCCGGCAACAACAACAAACATGAGAATATCCTGCAGATAGGTACCGTGTCTGAGGAGTTGACACTCGAAGGTCCTATCTCGCGCAAGAACAACAGCAGCTATATCGTGAACTACCGCTATGGCTTCACGTCGCTGGTAGATAAGTTGGGACTGGTTGATATGGACGGTTCGCACATGGGCTTCCAGGATTTCTCCATCAAACTGAACTTCCCCACCAAGCGCGCGGGCACGTTCTCGCTCTTTGGACTGGCGTCTCACGACAGCACCTATGATGACCCGTTGGATCTGGAAGACGTGAACGCCGTCTATGACACCTCGGATAACGAGGGTAAGCTGACGCAGATTCTGGCTGGCGCGTCACACAAGATTCACTTTGGCAATAAGTGGACCTGGCGCACCACGGCGGCCTACAACATGCAGCACCTGAAGAGCGATATGTTCTACTTCGGACTGAGGCGTGACGCTAATGGCGTTCCTGTATCTCCATTGGCTTTTGAAGATCCCGATAATCCCAAGAGCAAGAAGTACCCCTTCAGTCAGCAGCAGATGAACGAAGACCGACTGATGATCAACACCGAACTGTCGAAACAGCTGACGGCTAAGTGGCTGACACAGTTTGGCGCCGAATATTCACACCGCTTCTTCAACCTCTACTATCGCTCTCACGACCAGCTCTACGACACGCAGAACCCGATGGTAGAATATACCAAGATGAAGGATAACACGGGCCTGGCAAACATGTTCTGGCAGAACCTGTTCACGCTGAGCGACGAGCTGAGCCTGTCGGCTGGTGTGGCCGCCAACTACTTCCTGCTCTCGAAGGACTTCTCGGTGGAGCCGCGCGTCAGCATGAAGTGGGATCCCACCGAAAAGCACAGCATCTCGCTGGGCTATGGTCTGCACTCTATGATCGAGAAACTGGACACCTACTTCTATCGTGACGAACTGGGTCGTATGCCCAACAAGGATCTGGACCTGTCAAAGGCGCACCACCTGCATGCCACCTATATGTATAAGTTAAACCCCAACCTGACGCTGCGCCTGAATGCGTTCTATGAGTATGGCTTCGACACCCCCGTGGGAGCGGCACCTGGCAGCACCTACTGTGTGACCAACCGCCTGTTCTCTTATACAGAAGAGGCATTGGTGGGCAAGGGTAATACGCGTAACTATGGTGGCGATATCACCTTGGAACACTATATGTATCACGGTTTCTTCGGACAGGCTAACGTCTCTGTGTATAAGTCGCAGTACAAGGGACAGGACAAGGTTTGGCGCAATCAGCTCTATGACCGCGGCTTCATGATGAAGGTGCTGGGCGGTAAGGAGTGGATGATAGGCAAGAACGTACTGAACGTCAGTGCTAAGTATAGCATCCAGGGTGGTCTGCGCTACACGCCTGTTGACATCGACGCGATGCGCGCCAGAGTGGCCGAAGGTAAGATAGACGATAACCCCATCTATAAGGATGATGAGGCTTTCACCAAGCGCTTTGACCCAACGGGCATCGTTGACCTCACCGTGAGCTATAAGATCAACAAGCGTCGCGTGAGTCACACCATCGCCTTCGAGGGACTGAACGTCTTAGGCACCAAGACTCCCATATACCAGCGCTATGATCTGGGTACCAACGACGTGCGCATAGACAAGAGCTCTATCTCGCTGCCCAACATCTTCTACCGCCTAGACTTCTAAGACAGAACAACAAACTTTAAGGACAGAATAACAAGGTAACGACATAATCGCCGGCTCTGCTGCTTCTTTAAGGGCAGAGCCGACTTAAAGAAAAGACGAACATACTTGTAGGTCATAGAGTTATGTACGAACAAAAGTAATAGACTTGGAAAAATTTTTATGAAAAATGTATGGTGGTTTTAAAAAAAAAGTGTATATTTGCTGATGAATATTCTTCCTAATGGATAGAAACGCTAATCTGACGCCGCAAATAACTAAATTGTATAGGCCTAATGATGAAGATAGAAACCTACATACCAGAAGAGGACGAGGAGGCGCTGGACTTTGTGCACCGCGTTATTGACCTGCAGCCAGACAGGGTACCACTGCGCATCATTGAGCAGCTGGTGGAGATCGTGTTGGGCGAACTGAAGGGGCGCGACTGCTTGATGAGTGCCGAAGGATCGGAGAAGTTCCTGACGGTGACCATGCGCCATGGCGGGCGCGCTATCGACGATCGACTGGTGTGGGTGATGGGCGACCATACCGACCGCATAGAGTATCACCCCGAAGGTGATGAGTGGGTACTAAGCATCCGCCGTGACGTGCCTCCTCCATTTGTGAGCCGACGATAAACAGCTGATATAGAGGCACTATTCCGAAAGAATAGTGCCTCTTTTCGCCTAAAAATATGGGATGAAGACTATCAGCCAGGGAAAACAACTATCAGTAACAATGAAACACTAAAACAACATGCCAAATAAGCCAATGAACACGGAACTTCTCGACCGCGCCATCGTGTTTGCCGTACGGGCTCATGCTGGCACTGAGCGGCGTGGCAAGGGCTTCCCCTACATCGTACACCCGATGGAGGCCATGGCCATTGTGGCCACGATGACGTCCGACCAGGAGCTGTTGGCTGCTGCCGCGCTGCACGACACGGTGGAAGATACCGACGTGACCACCGAGCAGATACGCATGGAGTTTGGCGAGCGTGTGGCAGCATTGGTGGCTGCCGAAACCGACATACGCATGGATGGCATGAAGCGAGAAGACAGTTGGCACGCCCGCAAGCAGGCAGCCATCGACCGGTTGGCGCAGGCCTCTACGGATGCTAAGATGGTGGCGTTGGGCGATAAACTCTCGAATATGCGAGCCATTGCACGCGACTATGCCGCACAGAACGACCGCCTGTGGCAGCTGTTCCGCACGGCCGACCCTCAGGAACATGCCTGGCACTATCGCGGATTGGCCGATGCCCTCCGCGAGTTGGATGGCACGACCGCCTATCAAGAATTTGAACAACTCATCAAACAAGTCTTTGGATGAAGAAACATATACAATACCTCATGCTGGCGGTGGCCCTGTTGTTGCCCCAGATGGCCAGTGCCCAGGACGAAACCATCGTGTTTACGCCCCAATGGACGGCACAGGCACAGTTTGCCGGCTATTATGTGGCCGAGGCAAAAGGATTCTATCGTAAGGCCGGGGTCAACGTGCGCATTGAACATCCCACCTCTACACAGCCGGCCATGAGCCGTCTGCGCAAGAACGTGTGTCAGGCCACCACGTTGCAGCTGTGTCAGGCTCTGGAGATTATTGATGCCGGAACACCACTGGTGAATATCCTGCAGACCTCGATGAACAATGCCATGGTCATCGTCTCGGCACGCAATCGTAACCCGCTGAAGCATAAAGGTGCACGTGTGGGCATCTGGAGTGTGGGCTTCGGTCAGCTGGCCATCTGCATGAGTCAGAAGGAACACCTGGACTATGAATGGATACGCTTTGCGCAGAACATCAATCTCTTTGTGGCAGGTGCCCTCGATGCCATGCTGGCCATGAGCTATAACGAGTATTACCAGCTGGTGCAGGCCGGCGTGGTGATGACCGAAGATAATGTGTACCGCTTCTGTGACCACGGCTATAACGTGCAGGAAGACGGTCTCTATATGTTGCGTGATTTCTACGAGGAGCATCCCGCTCTGGCAAAGAAGTTTGCCCAAGCCAGTCGGCAAGGGTGGGAGTGGGCTGCCCGTCATCCGAAGGAGACACTCGACATCGTGATGCAGTATGTGGAAAAGAACCGCATACCTACCAACCGCGTGATTCAGGAGCTGATGCTCAAGGATGTGCTGCGCATGCAGGTGGACCGCGAGTCCAAACGTCGTGAGTTCCGACTGCGCCCCGACATGGTGCGCAAGGCTTGCAAGTTGATGCGAGAGAACCACATGCTGAAACGTGAGGTGACATACAATGAGTTAATCAGTGAAAAGTGAATAGGGCTATGGATGGAATCATATCGTATATACGCCGAAAGCTCTCTGTCAGGGTCAGTCTGTGGGTGGTGATGTTTGCTGCCCTGATTTTCATCACGGCCTTGGGCTTCCTGTTCTATCAGTCGCGCGAGGCTATCCGTCAAGAGGCTATCAATCGTGCCACACAGATACTGGACAAGACCTCGCTGCGCGTGGAGGGCATCATGAACCGTGTGGAGGTGGCTTCGAAGATGACTGAATGGCTGGTGCAGCGCCATCCTGACAAGGCCGACTCGATGTTTGTGTACAGTAGGGCCATGCTGCTGAACAACCCGGACTTCTACAACTGTTCTATCGCTTTCGAGCCTGACTTCTTCAAAGACCGCGGCCGCTATTTCTCGGCCTACTCCCGCCGTGACACACCCAAGAACAACAAAATGGGTGAGACCATACGCACTTCGCTGGGTGGCAGCGACAGCTTCCAGTATTTCTATATGGACTGGTATCTGATGGCTAAGCTCTTTAAGCATGCCTGCTGGACCGAACCTTATGTGGATGTTGATATGTCAACGAACACCGGTGAGATGGTGTCCAGCTATTGCTACCCAATCATGGACAACGAGGGAAAGGTGATCTGTGTCATCAACACCAGCTTATCGCTGAACTGGCTCTCGCAGACCATCTCGGCAGTGAAACCATACCCCAACTCCTACAGCATCATGATAGGGCGTGGCGGTACCTATTTTGTGCATCCTGACAGTACTAAGATTACGCGCGAGACCATCTTTACGAAGACGTTGTTGGAGCCAGATACCGCCCTGACGGCGCTGGGACATGCTATGCAGCGTGGTGAGGAAGGCATGAAGCAAATGACCATCGACGGACAGGATTGTTATGTGTTCTATAAGCCGTTGGCAGATACGGGATGGAGCATGGGTATCGTGTGTCCGGAGAGCGATATCTTCGGTGGATTCGACCGTGTGCGTCACGCCGTGATGGGCATCGTGGTGGTGGGCTTGTTGCTCATGCTTTACATCTTTATCAAAGTGATTACCCGCGAGCTCAGTCCGCTACGTCGTCTGGCTGATGAGGCAGAGACCATTGCTTCGGGCAATTTTGAGACGCAGTTGCCAGACATCCAACGTACCGACGAGATAGGACAGCTGAGCCAGTCGTTTGCCGGTATGCAGAAATCACTGGTGAAATACATCGACGAGCTGAAGAACACCACGGCACAGAAGACCTCCATTGAGCGCGATCTTCACATTGCCAGCGCTATACAGAGGGGCATGTTGCCTAAGAACTTCCCCACCAAGGACGACCGCGACGATGTGCAGATCTATGCCTCGCTGACACCAGCGAAGGATGTGGGTGGCGACCTGTTCGACTTCTATATCCGCGACGAGAAGCTGTTCTTCTGCATCGGCGACGTGTCGGGTAAGGGTATTCCTGCCTCACTCGTCATGGCCGTGACGCGTTCCATCTTCCGAACGGTGTCGGCACGCGAGGCGATGCCAGACCGCATCGTGTCGAACATGAACGAGATTATTGCCGATGCCAACGATACCAACATGTTTGTGACACTCTTTGTGGGTGTGCTCGACCTGCCTACAGGGCGCATGCGCTATTGCAATGCCGGACACGACGCTCCGCTATTGGCTGGCGCCGGCTTGGGCTCGTTGACGTGCGATGCTAATATACCTATCGGTGTGATGCAAGACTGGAAGTACTCGCTGCAGGAAACACAGATCTTCACGGGTACCACCATATTCCTGTTTACAGATGGACTGACCGAGGCCGAGAATGCCAATCACGATCTGTTCCGTATGGAACGTGTCAAAGAGGTGGCCTCACAGGCTCTGGCCCATCAGCAGCACGAGCCGAAGCAGTTGATAGACATGATGACCAATGCCGTCCATCAGTTTGTGGACAAAGCCGAGCAGAGCGATGACCTGACAATGATGGCGATACAATACACCAAGCTGGAGAGAGACGTGAGATTCAGTAAGCGCATCGTCTTGCCCAATGACATACAGGAGGTTTCAAAGCTGACAGCCTTTGTCGATGAGGTCTGCGAGGTGGTGGGCTTCAGCCCCGCCGTGACGATGCAAATGAACCTGGCATTGGAAGAGGCCGTGGTCAATGTGATGAACTATGCCTATCCGGAAGGAACGCATGGCGATGTCACTATTGAAGCTAAGACAAACGATGTGCGCCTGAAGTTCACCATCATAGACAGCGGCACTCCCTTCGATCCTACAGCCATGGAGGATGTGGACATCCATCAGGATGCAGAAGACCGCCCCATAGGTGGACTGGGCATCCATCTGGTGCGTGAAATCATGGACTCGGTGAACTACGAGCGCGTGGACAATCTCAATGTGCTGACGCTGAGAAAGAAACTGAGAAAAAATAATTAAAAGTATAAAAACAATGAAGACAACAATTCAAAAACAAGATGGAAATCTGATTGCCATTCTGGAGGGACGCCTCGATACTGCGGCTTCCCAAGAGGTGGAAAAGGCCATACAGCCTCTTTATGACTGCGATGGACAGGACGTCATTATCGACTGCACGAATATGGAATATATATCATCGAGTGGCCTGCGTATATTCCTTGGAATTCTGAAAAATACCAAGGCAAAGGGAGGCCATGTATATATTAAAGGTATCTCAGACGACATTCGTGCTGTCTTCGCCATGACTGGCTTTATTAATCTGTTTGAGTTTAAGTAAATCATCACGCAATGGGAAAGAATGTGACATTAGATTCGCATGGCGAGGCACTGATGCAGCAGTATCGCGAACGGCGTCCTTCGCTTGAGCTTTTGGCAAAAGAGGCCTACGAAGTTTTGAGTAGTGCGCTTCGTGAGCAGGGCATCTATGTCACTGCCATTGAATATAGAGTGAAGGCAGAGAACTCGCTGGCTGGTAAGCTGGAGCTGAAAGGGGCGAAGTATAAGAGTATTGATGATATTACCGATCTGGTAGGCATGCGCGTCATCACTTTCTATACTGATGATGTGGATAAGGTGGCGGCTATAGCCAAGAGTGTCTTTGACATTGACTGGAAAGAGAGTGTTGACAAGCGTAAACTGCACCAACTGGATTCTTTTGGCTATAACTCGCTGCACTATATCTGCAGAATGAAGAGTGGCGGACCTCGTTTCGAACTGCAGATGCGCACAGGATTGCAGCATGTGTGGTCGACCATCGAACACGATATACGTTATAAGGGCGATGTGAAGATTCCCCGTGAGTATGCGCGGCAGTTTAGTCGTTTGGCAGGCATGTTGGAACTCATTGACGATGAGTTCAGTCGTCTGCGTATGGTGCTCACCGACTATAGGCGTCAGATTCGTTCGCTGGTAAAGGATGGACAGCTTGATGAGGTTCCTTTGTCGGTTGACTCGTTTCGCAGTTACCTCGATCTGGCTCCCTTCGACAGGCTGAATAAACGCATTGCTGCTGTTAATCAGGCAGAGATTTATCCCGTCTCTTTGATGCCGTTCCTGCCGGTTCTTGAGTCTTTCGGACTTGTAACGCTCGGTGATGTGCAACGTTTCATAGAAGAGAATTCTGATGAGGCCTATCAATTGGCTCTTTCACAACTGGCTGTTACCGACTTGGACATTCTCTCCTCGAGTGCTGCCTTGCAGTATCTTTGTTTGGTCCATGTGTTGAAGCACGATGGAGGGCGTGAAGGTCTGAAAGCTATTTTTGATACCATCAATGGAGAGAGCGTGGCAAATGCTGCGTTGGCAGATATGATGTTGGAACAGGCTCAGACACTGCCATTCATGCAGAGAATTGGTAATTGAAAAGCTTAACTTTTGCGGGCGAAAAGCATAACTTTTATACGGCAAAAGCATAACTTTTATACGGCAAAAGTGTAACTATTGATTCGCGTCTAGAGTCTAGAAAGCATCATTCTAGAGTCTAGACGTTGCAGTTCTAAAGTCTAGAATTGGTAGATCTAAAGTCTAGAAACGGCATTTCTAGAGTCTAAAACCAAAGCAATAGTCTCACTTTCAGCCCCTGGAAACCACGCTTCTAGCCCCTGAATGAGTCACTTTTAGGGGCTAAAACAACCTTTTCCAGGGGCTGGAATCACCTCGTCTAAGGGCTGGGTAGACACCAAAACCTAAACTATAGCAGCGCAAAACCAAAAGAATAGCGGCACAATTCATACTGAACTTGTGGATCTATTCATAGACTCTTCAAACGCAAATGCGAAAATATCGAGTAAATGTTTGCAAGCTTCAAATATAATTCCTATATTTGCAGCTGTATATTAACTACTATATCTATTAACCTAAAATAAATGAATATGAAAAAAAATAATTTGTTATTTTGGCTGGTAGCAGTTCTATGTGTTTTGAATGTTATTTCTTCTTGCAAAAAAGATGAAGAAGACAGTACAACCTCGCTATCAAGATATGTTGATATCAACATTACCCGTTGTGAGCGAGTAGGTGAGAGAATCGTTGTGGAATTTGATATGAAGAATAAAAGTGGAAACGTTATATCAAGTATTGCTATTAGTCCATCTTCACTGACAGACAATTCTGGCAAAGAATACAGTACTTTTGACAATATTGGTATGCGCATAAAGGGTGCTTTGAATCGTCCATATGAAGTTGGTCCTATCAGTCTTCAAAAGGACGAGGTAAAGCAGCTTGAAGTAGTTGCAGCAGGATTTGATGTTAACAATACAGCCACAGGCGTCAACCTTGTTGTTACTGGAAGGATAAAGGATGTTGATCTTGAGAAGAATACCATCAAAGCCTCTGCAAAAATAGTAGATAATCGCGTGTTGGATAATGGCATTCAGACAAATGATGCAGGAATCGAATGGACACTGAAGAGTTGTAAGCGTGAAGGCGACTATCTTTATGTTGCTTACGATATGAAAAACAATACTGGTAGCCTATTGAAGAATGTAAGTTTCCTGGAGGCGAACTACATGACGAAAGGGTTTACGTTTGTGGCACAGGACGATCTGGGACAAACATACCGGAACCTTTATCATGCAGAGAATAATGAAAGTTACAGTTTTGCGCTTACGTTTGATATAGCTAATAACGAGTCAAAGACCATTATCACACGTATTGCCGACTTCGACAGAACAGGAAACGCTACAAAGATATCTATTTGTAATGAACTGAAGTGTGAGTCCTATCTGTTTAGTGACCCAATTGTTCGATTGATTAATATTCCTATCGAGTAGTAGTTCTTCGACAGAGATTATTACCCCTACGCATGCTGCCGCCCTATTATGTGAAGGACTGGCAGCATGTGCAGGATAGATAACTTAAAACAAAATACATATGGCACTAGTAATGCTTAGTTTACAACTCACGACTCTATTGCAAAAGAACTTTCTATGCTATATGTTTACATTAGTAATCATATCATTCTCTGTTTTTTTGCCTAATGAGTCCAAAGCACAAAGGGTTGCGGAAGAACCTTTCGACCTATATGCGGAATGTGTAAACAATATTAGCGAGTACCACAAAAAATACCCGCGCATAGATATTGTATATGGAAATCAGAATCAAAACGCAGAAGGGATTGTGGTTGTTATAAAGCCTTTTCCTGAGCGAGCATGGGCGTCACCTCTTCACACTTCAACGGTGCCAAGTAACAATTTTAGGGTATGGATAGAAGCTGGTCAACAAAGTCTAAGTGGGTGGAAACGCTTTGGCCTTTTCGAGTCTGATGCACAAACGCTACAATACTTGGATATACAAAGAAAAGATAAATCGCCTTTTGCTCTTTTCCTTCGCAAAGATGAACTAATAGAGCGTATCCCACATGGGGACCCGCATTACACTACTCCTATTTTCAACTTTAGTCTTCGATTATATTTTGCTCGCTCTCTTACATCTAAATGGCCATCGGAAACAGCTCTTCCTATAGCCCATCCATATACGGTAAAAAATTGGAGTTACCACTACTATCCTAATGAGATTTTTCTAAGTAATAAAGTAGAATGGTCAGATGAAGCGCATCTGTATATGGACAAATATCCCCAGAGGAAGTATTACTTTGACAGAGAGATGGTTTATGAAGACGCTGGTTGGTTTTTCAATATGAGTTATGGAATCAAGAGTCATATTAAAGATAAGATCAACGAAAATCACTATGTTATTTTAACCTTTTGGAAGGATGAAGCTCATACAAAACCATTAAATATTGAGTATTTCAAAAAAAATCTCTGGATTGGAGGCTTTTCGAATAATCCTGCAGAGATGGAAACGAATCGTAATTATATCGCATATCCTCATAAAGGGTTTGATGACTGGTCTTTATTCGTACCATATCGAGCTATTGATTATTGGGGAAGGGAAGGTATTGAAGCGACAAAAGACAACCATGTGTGCTATGGTTACTATACGCTTACTTTGAGTAATGATGGCAAAAATCCGGTAAATAATCACGATTATGATTATGAAGGGTGGGTTAGTCTTGAAATAGAAGTCATAGAGCCACCCGTAGATCCGTGCGACACATGCCTACATCTGGAAAAAGAGACTTGTGTAAATAAAACAGGTGAATTCAGCATACCAATGGGGGACGGATGTACAATTGAATTTGAAGAATATCACATTTGGACTTCTTGTAAAAAGTGCGGATGTTCCTTGGACGATAGGCCGATTACCAAGTTTATTGGTGATCGTTGCATACAACATAACCTGAAAGAGATTAATAGAAATCTAATTGGCGTCTTCAGAAAGGTTGATGATAATGACTATAATATTATAGTCGAAACAAAAGTCTTTGATGTTAGGTACAAGTGTCAGAACTATTGTTGTTATTATACGAATTCAAAGCGAGACACTATTAGTGAGACTATCATCTCGCCACCTCCACCACCATCTGGATGTCCCCCTCATGACTGGCTTTATGGACCTGTTCAATGGTTAAGCCAGACTAAGCAGATTTCTGTTGAGAAAGTTATACGGCCTCCATATAACGAAGCCTCGATAGACTTGTTGCTTGATTCTACTGGTATTAAGATGAATAGAATAAGTGAATACACATATATTTCTGAATTGCCTGTTAGTCGAAAGCAATGGATAGATGTTAATCGTTACAATAACTATTTGGGTTTTCCAAAAGAAGATGCTGGACTACTTACTGGTATTACTTATCAGGAAGCATTTGACTTTATTGAGAAACTTAATAGCAAAGATTTTGGTTTTAATTTCAAAATCATATTCTCTTTGCCTTCAGTAGATGAGATGCGACAATTACTGAAAAAGAAACAGTTGAACTTGGATAATTACAAGGTTCAGGAGATTACTTCTTTTTATGTCGACAGTATAGAAGTATATGATGGTAAGAATCGACTCGTGCCAGCAGATAAGCTTGCTACAGCACCAGAGGGCGCAAAATTGCGTATAATGGTTGGGCGCATGGATATGGATGGACAAGTGAAAATGGTTGATATTGCCACATATGACGACAATACGGCCTTTTATCTTAAAGCCATTACATCTGAGAAGCATGCTATCAAGACTATTGCTCAGCCTGGTAAGTTTTATGCTATCTACTTCAAGTGGTGCAGAAAATGCGGAATGGTTGAGCATGTTGTAGAAAACCGCTTCTTTAACATGAGGTACCACAGGACATTTGTTAGGAATTAAATATTATCAGTTCTAAAACTTATTGTTATGAAAAAAAGATTAACAACACTAATTGTAACACTTCTACTGATAGTTGGAAGTATAAGTGCTCAAGGACAGTTCCCCTCCGTTTATAATGAAGGATATATGGGACTTGACGGGGGGCGTGTTATTTATTTCTTTCAATATTATTGGGGAGAAATCGTGAGTGGAACACCAGGACAATGTCTTGGGTTGAAGGCGCCTGGCGCAAAGAAAATAATCAGTACTATCACGAGGGATTCTGGAGATGATGATTCCCCTAAGAAAAGTGAATATGAGCTGTACCCTAATGGTCTTATGAAATGTGCCAAAGATGTAGGCGTGAAAGTATTTAATTACGATACGCAATGGAGGCTGCAGAATATCATGAATAATCAAGGAAATGGCGAGCTAATTTGCAAATATGTCTATGACAAGAATAATCGTCTTGTTAAATGCATAGAAGATGGCGCAAATGGTGAGTATATTTACAAATATGAAGAAAATAACGCCCTTGCGGAAATGACGAATAATGTACAGCGTTATTTCTTTAATAACGATAAGTTCATAAAAGAATTCGAAATGGAAGGCGACTACTTTCTTTCGCTAACATACGATCAACAGGGTCGCTGGACTGGATATGTTGAAATTTCACCAGACTACGATGAATGTACCTATAAAACACAGGTTATATTCAATTATAAAGGAAATGAAGTTTTTCCATCAAGTATTACAAAACGCTATGGGGAATTTGATCTTCAAACAAAGAAGAATGTAGGAACACAATATACCAATACTTATCAAAGTACTTTTATATTTGATAGTAAAGGTAATTGGACTAAATGGAAGGTTAAAAAGCTCTCAGGAAACCTTTATGACAGTAACTCCTTTACTATTACACGTACTATAACTTATTATACTGACGATGAAGTGAAAAAAGCTGTTGCCGAATTAGAACAGGCAAGAAAAGGCTCTGTGGCAAACGGCAAACAAGAGAAAGAAGACCTTTGGGAGTTTTGATTAATAATATAAGGAAATAGTCAAGGTGTATATTGTCAGTACTTTTATTAGAGGATGTGAAGCAATTAACTAATGATTATTAATTAACATTCAATATGAAAAAGATTATTTTTTTATTAATGACTATCGTCCTGCTGTGCATGGGATTCACAGCATGTGGAGGCGGCAGTTCGCCTATTAGTAAATACTGCAATTCCTTGGAAAAAGCAAGGGAAAAGATGTATAAAGGAGAGAACACTAATGGTGAAATGATATCAGAAATCGCTGACCAGTTTATGGGACAAACATTAGCAACGGAATTGGATGATAATGTATCCTTTGATATTATAGAGCCTTTTACAGTTATTAGCGTTTCTCCTTTATATGGCGGTATTGAGTTTGAAGCTATCATCAAAACTGACAGACCTCAAGATTATGTATATATTGCATGCAACAACAGTGAACCAATAATCATATTGAATTACGATCCAGAGTGGAACGAGGATGAGTCCTGCAATATCAGATTCTTCCTCAATGTGGGAAATATTATCCAAGGTGGTGAGAAGGCAGATGAGAAGTTGCGCGGCATAAATCGTGTGGTTATTACAGAATATGGCTCAGAATTATTCCAAAGGGTAAACAATTAACTAATATAAAATGACTATGAATAAGCTTTTATTAAAATCAATGGGAGCGGCTATTGTATGCATTACAATGGCAGCATGCAATGATGTCCCAAGCAATAGTAATAACAATTCTGATATTCCTTCTGATGGCATATTGGGAGAATATGGCCCGTATTTTTATGATATGATGACGGAAATAGATATTACTATTCCACAAGCCATTAAAGAGTTAATAAAAAAAGGTGAGGAGGAAATCGACTTGGAAACAGGTAAGACAAGCGACGAAATAGGAAAACAATACAAAGAACTTAATGAGAAACGTGAAGCTCTCCAAGTAGAACTCAAACAAAAAGTACAAGAGGCATCCGCTGCATTACAAGGAAAAGAAATAACGACTCTAATAGAAGACGGAGCGCCACTAAAGATTGTAGAACCTTTCAAAATAAAAAAACTTAGCGGAAGTCTTCAAATGGAATGTGAATGTATTGTTGAATTGACCAAGGAAAGTCCTGCAGACTATATTCATAAATACAACGGAAGTATGCTTATGAAAGCAGAATGTAAGAACGATAGTGATGAGATTGTATCTGCATACCGAAAAAACACAATAAGCATTGTTGGTGGCTCATGGCCGGATGATGTATATCCAGCTGGAACTCAGTTCATTATTAAAACAGAAGTAAGTGCCGGATATACATCTGAAGGTATCAGTAAGGGATTATTCCAAATTCATCATCTTACAGTTTGTTGGTCTGCAAACCATTTCGTGCTTGAAAATAGAAAATTAGGACCAGTCGAAATCGATAAACCTATATCAAATCTTCCCCAATCAGTAGCAGGGCTATATGACAAGTTTGAACATAAAATTGAAACTCATGAAGATGAAATGGACGGTGAGTGGGTAGAAGAATACTACTTGTTCACCAAGGATGGTAAAAAGGCTTTCCGTATTAACATAATTGATGACGTAGCCTACGACATATGTTTGTTAGAAGGCTCAACAAATATAAAAGACCGCGACGGAATCTACGTGGGCTATTCTGCACGAAAACTGTTTATACAAAAGAAAATGGACTGGGAGAACGACTACGCAGGCTGGGTCTATGGAAAAGCACGAGACTATACCTATTATATTAAAACTGCTGACCTTGTAAATCCTGACTCTGAAATACCTTATAAGGCAGAAGACATAAAGGAGGATGCAAAGATCATAAGAATAGACTATCGGTAGCTTATCAAAAGAGGGCTTGTCAAATGACAGCCCTCTTTTTTTTATTCAGACGCATAGGACGCCAGGGTACAGGTACCTGTCATCTCTGGCATGATGCAAAGATACAAATATTATTTGTAAAGACAAAGGAATATCTCGAAAATAAAAAAAAAGTGCCCTTCTCACGAAGAACGCTCTTAAAAAATAATTATTGATAGAATCACATAAACACCTCACGCGCATATATTGTGTTAATAATCGACAGACGTAATTTCTTCATCACCTTCATTGTCCACAGATTCAGTAAAGTGAATCTTCATCTCATTTTTTAACTGGTGCTCGATGTTTAGTAATCCTATGTATAAATCTTCTATATCTTTCTGATTTATCTCACTTTTATCCCAATCATTTTGTTTCTCTAACTTTTTCCTTACGTAGCCTATTTTAGACGTTAGTTTTTTTTCACCAAAAATACAACATGGGTGAGTACGTGCGCTCCATAAAATGGGATTGCAATGCTTTACTCATTTTCTCAAAATTATTGCGATGCTTTTTCCCAACATTAACATCAAAAACGTTCTTTAATATAAATTCCATAATAAGATTGCATTATATTTGGGCGCAATCGAATCACCTGTCCTGTGATACGTTCGGGATACGTGGACAAAGGCTCTTATTCGATTGCCATGCCTTCGACAAGACTTCCACGCCTTCTTCTACTTGAGATATGTAACCATCAAAATCATCTAATGCGTAACTTACATTATTGGTATTTGTTTCGTCAAATTCATATTGGAAGATTTTTCTGATTACACCGTTAGTACAAGGAGTCTATTTGGTTCTTTATAGTCCCTGTTATCGTAAATGGTGCTGAGACCACTTTTACACATAACAGAAGTAGAAAGATGATAATTATGAATACTTGTTTTCTCATAATTATAATTGTTTTATGGTTGATAATAGTTCTGCAAAAGTAAGATAAAAAAAACGAGTCAACCAATAGGAAGACCCGTTTTTCTTGAAATATCAGTTAAATATTCTGTGTCGCTTTTATCTAAGTCCCATGCGGGCCTCTACCACATTAACCACATAATCGCCAAGTTTCTCGCACTCGTTGATGAGGTCGATATAGATGGTACCCTCGGCATAGGTATAAGCGTGGTTGTTGACATCGATGATGTTCTGAGCCTTCAGCTGGTTGCGGTAGTTGTTGATCTCGTTCTCGATGTTGAATGTGCGGTTCACGTCGTAGGCTTCCTTGCGACCGCTCATCAGCTGGTTCATCTGCGTCAGTGCCTGATCGGTGAGGCCCATCATCTGGTGCAGGTGATTGTATTGGTTCTCGATAAAGTGGTCTTTCTTGTCGCTGAACTTGCGGTTGATGGTGCGAGCCATGTTGAAGCACGAGTCGCCGATAGACTCCAGCTCGCTGACCTCGCGAAGCATGGCGCGAATCTTTGCCTTGGTCTCGTCAGAGAGGTGAGCATCGCTGACGCTCTCCAGGTACTTGGCAATCTCGAGCTCCATGTTGTCTGAGATGCTCTCGTATTTTTCGATGCGCGTGAACAACTTATTGAAATCGCTCTCGTTGTTTTTCTTGTTTTTGTTGGTGGTGCTAGACGACATGTTGAGCAGGTCTTGAACCATGCTGAACATGCGCTGCATGCGCTGACCAAAGGCGCGAATCTCTTTCTGGGCTTCAAGCACGGAGAGCTCGGGAGTCTTCATGAAACCAGCGGTGATAAAGTGCAAACGGAAGTCTTCTTCCTCGTCCACCTTCTTGGGTTTGATGACCCAGCAAACGAACTTCTCAATCTGTGGGATGAACCAAATAAGGATGCTGGCGTTGATAATGTTGAAACCCGAGTGGAAGGCTGCCAGCGTGAACGTGAGCTTCTTATCGGTTGACATGTTGACCATATCCTGATGCAGGGCGTTGGTGCCAATATAATCTACGGCCCATACAACGCCGTCAACAAACCAATAGAACACCATAAGTATCCAGATGACGCCAAACACGTTGAAGAACATGTGGGCCAAGGCGGCACGACGGGCCTGCGTGTTGGCCGAGAGTGCAGCCAGGTTTGACGTGATGGTGGTGCCGATATTCTCGCCCAGCACCAAGGCAATACCCATGTAGATAGGCATGGCACCACTGCCGCAGAGCAACATGGTGATGGCCATGACGGCTGCCGACGACTGTACGCAGAAGGTCAGCACGCCACCTAAGAGCAGGAACACCAGGATGGTGAGATAAGAATCGGTGGGAAACGACTCGAAGAAGTTGAGCACGTCGGGGTTGTGGCCCAAGTCCATGGCCTGGCCGGTGAGACGCAGCGTGGTGAGTCCTAACAGCAGAAGGCCCAATCCAAAGAGGAAGTCACCGATGTAACGGTGCTTCTTCATGTAGATCATGATGATGCCAAGGAAGAAACCGATGTAGCTGACAATGCTGATGTCGAACGATGAACCCAGCGCCATAATCCATGCGGTAAACGTGGTTCCAATGTTTGCACCCATGATGACCGAGATGGCTTGTGCCAATGTGAGAAGGCCAGCATTAACAAACGATACAGTCATCACAGTGGTGGCTGTTGATGACTGTACAGAGGCCGTTACGACAGAACCTGTAAGAAGACCTGTAAGACGATTGGAAGTCATAGCTCCCAGTGCGTGACGCAACTGAGGGCCGGCCATCTTCTGCAAGGCTTCACTCATGGACTTCATACCAAACATGAGAAGTGCCAGTGAGCCGAGCATCGTGAATAGTGTAATCACCATAAACGTTGAAATGTTTTTTTTTGATTATGAATTTGGGGACAAATTTAATAAATAAATTTTAATTATGTGGTAATATGACTTTTTTTTTGTAATTTTGAAGCGTATTTTCCACTACTAATCAAAACGGGAAAGATATGGAGAAAAAGATAAACGTGTTCTGTAAGAACATAGGAAAAATGCTTGAAGTGCCCATGGGATGCAACCTGCTGGACATCTTTAAGATTTCAGGGCTGACGATGGAGTATGGTCCTGTGTGTGCACGTGTCAACAATAAAATAGAGGGCATCCACTTTCGTGTGTATAAGCCCAAGGAAGTGGAGTTCCTGGATATGTATTCGCCCACGGCCATACGTACATATACGCGTACCTTATTTTTTGTATTATGTAAGGCTTGTCACGACCTCTACAACCCATGCAGGGTGAGCATCGACATTCCGGTGTCGAATGGCTATTATGTGGATCTGGACTTGGGACGCCCCGTCACGGTAGAGGATGCCGGCAAGATACGCCGCCGCATGCAGGAGATTGTGGATGCGGGCTATCCTATCCATCGCCATGAAACCAGCACCGAAGAGGCCATCCGCCTGTTCACCGACTTGGGCTCTATGTCGAAGGTGAAGTTGCTGAAGAGTCGTGGCGAGATCTTTACCACCCTATACGACATAGATGGTTACTATGATTACTACTACGGCTCGCTGCTGACCACCACGTCAAATCTATACCTCTTTGGCGTAGAGAAATACTACGATGGCTTGTTGCTGCGCATACCGCAGCCCCAACACCCTAATGAGTTGGGCGAGCTGGTGATGCAAGACAAGATGTTTGGTATCTTCAAGGAGAGCCACCGCTGGCAGCAGCTGATGGGCATGAGAACCGTGGGCGACCTGAACGAGGCTATCCAGAATGGCTATAGCAACCTGCTGATACAGGTGAGCGAGGCCCTACAGGAAAAGAAGATTGCTAAGATTGCTGATGATATAGCCAACAGAAAGGGAGTGAGACTGGTGCTGATTGCCGGTCCGTCGTCGAGCGGTAAGACCACTACCTGCAAACGTCTGTCGGTGCAGCTCATAACGAATGGTATCAAACCGGTGCCTATCTCGCTGGACGACTACTTCCTGGATCGCGACCTAACTCCGAGAGATGAGACTGGCGACTATGATTTCGAGAACCTTCATGCCCTGAACCTGCCCTTGCTGAACGAACAGATGAATGCTCTCTTCAGGGGCGAAGAGGTGGAACTGCCTCGTTATGACTTCCCGACAGGAAAAAGCGTGAAAAGTGGCAAGAAACTGCGCCTGGCAGACGACCAGGTGCTGGTGATGGAAGGTATTCATGCCCTCAACCCAGAACTGACTGCAGGTGTGCCGCAAGAACAGATCTATCGTGTTTATGCCTCGGCACTTACCACCCTGTTGCTGGATAGTCATAACTACATTGCTACTACCGACAACCGACTGTTGCGCCGCATCGTGCGCGACCATAAGTACCGTGGCGTATCGGCACAGGAGACCATTCGCCGCTGGCCATCGGTGCGCAGGGGCGAGAACACGTGGATATTCCCATTCCAGGAACATGCCGACCAGATGTTCAACTCGGCCATGCTCTTCGAGTTGGCCGTCATCAAGAGCCAGGCGGAACCGCTGTTGGAACAGGTGCCCGAGAACTGTCCGGAGTATTCGGAGGCCTACCGATTGCATAAGTTATTGAAATATATTAAGCCAATACCAGAAGACCAAATTCCGCCAACGTCGCTGCTGCGCGAGTTCCTGGGCGGGTCGTCTTTTGAATATTGATGACTAAAACATTTTTTAACTAGAAATTAGTTCTCTGCAAAGTACGGATTATAGAAAGAATTTGTTATCTTTGCAGAGAATTTTTTGATAACCATAAAACACTTTTTTCGAAGGTATTATGATACAGACAGTTGTGAAGCGCGACGGACGAATCGTCGGGTTTAACGAGCAGAAAATCATCGCTGCCATCCGTAAGGCGATGATGACCACCGATAAAGGTGAGGATGACAACCTGCTCAATCAGATAACAGATCATGTGGCCCAGCGTGGTGAGACACAGATGACGGTGGAGCAAATCCAGGATATGGTGGAACTGGAGCTGATGAAGTCAAGTCGTAAGGACGTGGCTCAGAAGTATATCGCCTATCGTAACCAGCGTTCTATTGCCCGTAAGGCAAAGACCCGCGACGTGTTCCTGGATATCGTGAACATTAAGAATAATGATATCACGCGCGAGAATGCCAACATGAATGCCGACACACCTGCTGGCATGATGATGAAGTTCGCTTCAGAGACCACCAAGCCCTTTGTCGATGACTATCTGTTGTCGGCCGAGAGTCGTGATGCCGTGACACACAACTATCTGCATATCCACGATAAAGACTATTATCCCACGAAGTCGTTCACCTGTGTACAGCACCCGCTGGACCACATCCTGAACTGTGGCTTCATTGCCGGACACGGTGCATCGCGCCCCGCCAAGCGTATTGAGACAGCTTCGGTGCTGGCTTGTATCTCGCTGGAGTGTGCGCAGAACGAGATGCACGGAGGTCAGGCTATCCCTGCATTCGACTTCTATCTGGCACCCTTTGTACGCCTGTCGTATATCGAGGAGCTGAAATATCTGGAGGACTTGAATGGTGAGGACTACTCAGCCCTCTACCAGGAGCCGCTGCTCGACTATGTGAAACAGCCTTTGGATGGTTTGAAGGGATTGGACCGCGTGCGCCAGCATGCCATCAACAAAACGGTGGGACGCGTGCATCAGGCCATGGAGGCCTTTATCCACAATATGAACACCATCCACTCACGAGGTGGTAATCAGGTGGTGTTCTCGTCTATCAACTACGGTACAGACACCTCGGCAGAGGGTCGTTGCGTGATGCGCGAGTTGTTGCTCTCTACCTACGAGGGTGTAGGCGGTGGCGAAACGGCCATCTTCCCCATTCAGATATGGAAGAAAAAGCGTGGTGTGAACTACCTGCCCGAGGATCGTAACTTCGATCTCTATCAGTTGGCATGTAAGGTGACGGCCCGTCGTTTCTTCCCGAACTTCCTGAACCTCGATGCCACGTTCAACCAGAGCGAGGAGTGGCGTGCCGACGATCCTGAACGCTACCTGCACGAGGTGGCAACGATGGGATGCCGTACGCGTGTGTTTGAGAACCGTTTCGGACCGAAAACCAGTGTGGGAAGAGGTAATATCTCGTTCTCGACAATGAATATCGTACGTCTGGCGCTGGAGTGCCGCGATATCAAAGACAAGGAACAGCGCATCGGTCAGTTCTTTGCTAAGCTCGACGACCTGTTGGAAATCACGGCCAAGCAGTTGGACGACCGCTTCCAGTTCCAAAAGACCGCCTTCACCCGACAGTTCCCCTTGCTGATGAAGAGCTTGTGGATTGGTGCTGATAAGTTGGGCCCCAACGACACAGTGGAAAGCGTGATTAACCAGGGTACACTGGGCATCGGTTTCATTGGCCTGGCAGAGTGCTTGGTGGCTTTGATTGGAAAACATCACGGCGAAAGTGAGGAGGCTCAGGAACTGGGACTGAAGATTGTGACCTACATGCGCGACCGTGTCAACGGATTCTGTGAACAGTATCATCACAACTATTCTGTACTGGCAACACCTGCAGAGGGACTGGCCGGACGCTTCACAAAGAAAGACCGTCGCGACTTCGGCAGTATTCCTGGCGTGACAGATCGCGATTACTATACCAACTCAAACCATGTGCCTGTGTATTACAAGTGCTCGGCACGTCATAAGGCAGAGGTTGAGGCTCCCTATCACGACTTGACCCGTGGTGGACACATCTTCTATGTGGAGATTGATGGTGACGCTACACACAACCCACAGGTGATTATGAGCGTGGTTGACATGATGGACCGCCTGAATATGGGCTACGGCTCGGTGAACCACAACCGCAACCGCTGCATGGACTGCGGCTACGAGAATGCACAGAGCGACCTGAAAGCTTGTCCAAAGTGCGGTTCAACCAATATCGACCGCCTTCAGCGTATCACTGGCTATCTGGTGGGCACAACCGACCGATGGAACAGCGGTAAGCTGGCTGAGCTCAACGACCGCGTGACACATATTGACGATGGTGATCAGAAACTGTTTTCATGATTAGCGTATTAAGCATTATAGAAGATACAATGGTGGATGGTCCGGGATTCCGGACCTCCATTTATTGTGCTGGTTGCAGACATCAATGTGCTGGCTGTCATAACCCGCAGTCGTGGGATTTTGAAGGCGGTCATACTATGACGACCGACGAGATTATGAGCGTCATAGAGGCTGACCCCTTTGCTAACGTGACCTTCTCGGGTGGTGATCCGATGTATCAGCCCGAGGGCTTTACCGAGTTGGCAAAAGCCATCAAGTCACGTACTGACAAGGATATATGGTGCTACACCGGCTTTACCTATGAGGCACTGGTGAGCAATCCGCGCCAGAAGGCACTCCTGGAAAAGATTGACGTGTTGGTGGACGGTCCGTTTGTGAAGTCACAACGCGACGAAACACTTCACTTTCGCGGCTCACGCAATCAGCGTCTGATAGACGTGCCTGCCTCGCTGCGCGAAGGTAAAGTGTGTCTTTATAAAGAATAAGTTACGGATTATTCTATCTTCTTGGGGTTTTTGCTGCGCACCTTAAAGCGGTCGAAGCCCTCTCCGTAAACACCAATAACGGCACTTTGAGAAACAAAAGCGTTGGGGTCTATCTCGTTGATGATGCGGAAGATCACATCGCTCTGTCGGCGCTTGGCCAGAACAAAGAGCATCTTGACCTCTTTGCCAGAATAGAAGCCATGGGCATCAACGACGGTACATCCACGATGAGGCTCGCGATTGATGCGCTGGCCAATCTCCTCGTACTTGTCACTGATGATGAAAAACTGCACCGAACGGCGCATGGAGTTCACGACCTGGTCTATACAGAAAGAGGTGACATAGAGAACCACATAGCCATAGATCACGCGTTCGATATCGCCTAGTACGAAGTAGCTGCTGGAGATGATGACGACGTCGCAAATCAAGATGACGCGTCCCAGTGAGATATCACGGTATTTGTTGATGATAGCCGCAATGATGTCGGTGCCACCGGTAGAGCCATTAGCAGCCAAACCCAAGCCCACGCCACTGCCACAGAAAACGGCACCGATGATGGCGGCCATGAATGGCTGGTCGCGGAGCAGATGAACCGTGATATATTGCGGCATGATGGTCAGTGCGGTGGTCAGCACAGAGACGGCAAAGATGGTCTTCAAGCAGAATTTAAATCCCAGGATACGCAGGGCGATGAGCAACAATACAGCGTTGATGAGGAAGTAGCTGACGTTGATGGGAATGCCTGTGGCCCAGAACAATATAGATGATACACCCGCAACACCGCCCGTAGTGATGTTGTTGGGCAAGAGAAATACGGTCCATCCAATGCTATAGCTGATCATGGCGATAGCCAAAAGTGTGTAATCACGTATTTCGGTCCAAATGTTAACTTTAGAAAAACTCATCTTTTGCGTTATTGTGTAATTCAGATGCAAAGGTACAAATATTTACTAATTATATACATATAAAGGTGAAATTATTTTTATTAAAGTCTGTAATTCATAATTATTTCTTAATTTTGCAGTCGAAATTGAGAAATTAGCTAATGAAGAAACTTTTTATTGAGACTTACGGCTGCCAGATGAACGTGGCAGACTCGGAAGTGGTGGCATCGGTCATGAAGATGGCAGGCTATGAGAACTGCGAGAATATTGATGAGGCCGATGCTGTATTCCTGAACACCTGTTCGGTGCGTGATAATGCCGAACAGAAGATCTATCATAGATTAGAAGCGCTAAATGCTGTGAAGCGTAAGCGTAGTTTGGTGGTTGGCGTGCTGGGTTGCATGGCAGAGCGTGTGAAAGACGACCTGCTGCAGAACCATGGTGCCGACCTCGTAGCAGGTCCTGATGCCTATCTGTCGTTGCCCGATCTGGTAGCGCAGGCAGAGCTGGGACATAAGGCTATCAATATTGAACTTTCTACAACCGAGACCTACCGTGATGTAGTGCCTCAGCGTATTGGTCTTGGACATAAGATTGGCGGTTTTGTGAGCATCATGCGCGGTTGTAACAACTTCTGTCATTACTGTATTGTGCCCTATACTCGCGGTCGTGAACGTAGTCGTGATGTGGAGAGCATCCTGCGTGAGGTGCGCGACTTGCGTGACCGCGGTTTTAAGGAGGTAACCCTGCTTGGCCAGAATGTCAACAGCTATAACTTCGAAGGTATGGGATTTCCAAAGTTGCTGAAGGCTGTGGCAGAGGAGGCTCCCGAGCTGCGTATCCGTTTTACGACCTCGCATCCTAAGGATATGAGCGACGAGACCCTTCAGGTGATTGCTGATATGCCTAATGTCTGCAAGCATATCCACCTGCCAGTGCAGAGTGGTAGTGACCGTATCTTGAAGTTGATGAACCGTAAATACACGCGTGAGTGGTATTTGGACCGTGTTGCTGCCATCCGTCGAATCATCCCTGACTGTGGCTTGTCAACAGATATCTTTGTGGGCTATCACGACGAGACCGAGGAAGATCATCAGTTGTCACTGTCGCTGATGCGCGAGGTGGGTTATGATTCAGCCTTTATGTTCAAGTATTCAGAGCGTCCCGGCACGTTTGCCTCAAAGCATTTGCCTGATAATGTGCCAGAGGAAGAGAAGATTCGTCGATTGAACGAGATGATTGCATTGCAGACAGAGATTTCTGCCCAACAGAACAAGAAGGATGAGGGCAAGGAGTTTGATGTGCTGGTAGAAGGCTTCTCAAAGCGTTCGCGCGAGCAGTTGTGCGGCAGAACAGAACAAAATAAAATGGTGGTCTTCGACAAGAAGAACCACCATATAGGCGAAACAGTTCGCGTGCGTATCACGGGTAGCACCAGTGCTACTTTGTTGGGCGAAGCCCTTTGATGCGTTCGGGATGACGTTTTCTGTACGCTTCGATGCGTTCGGCATACGCCCGGTCTTTCTTTCGAGAGAGGTCGGGCGTAAATTTTGTATATTCGGGAATGGCCTTTCCGTAGTCTTGGATGTGGGTGTTTGCCCCCTTCTTAATCACGCAAACAGAGTCGTAGAGCGTGTGCTGGTACACCTCGTAGGCAGCCATGGTTAGCGTGTCGCCAGAGATGTTCACGGTCTGATAGTAACGGCTAGAGATGCCAAACTTGTCGAAACGGTCGTCAAACTGGATGTAATAGTTCTTTGGTGAACAGTGGCTGACGGTATAGATGGGCGTGGTGGCTTGGCCCTCGTCGGTGTGGCGAGTCATACGTCCGTAGGCATGTTCGTGGCCTTGCAGCACGAGGTCAACGCCATACACCTCGATGAGGTCGTTGAACATCCAGCGCTGAATCAGGTTGTTGTTGCCTTTCAGAGAGAAAAGAGGGTGGTGGAGCACCACAATCTTCCAGCGGGCAGTGCTGTGCTTGAGCTGTTCTTCTAGCCAGTTGCGCTGGGTGAAGAGGTAAGGAAACTCGCGGTTGCTGTCTAACAAGAAGAACTGGGCGGGACCGTAGTGAAACGTAAACACTTGATTGTCGCCAACCTTCGAGTCGAGATAGTAAGAGTGGATGAGCGAGAAGCGGCGCTCCAGCGATACGATAACCCCTTTCAGGTAATCGTGATTGCCGGTGACGCACACCAGTGGCAGATGCTGAGCCACGCTGTCGAGGTCACGAAAGGTCTCTGTCCAGTGCTGGTTGGTGGGACGTTCCGTCAGGTCTCCGCCACAAACCAGGAACTCACTCTGTGGGTGTCGGTGGAGAGCCTCACGGAGGAAGCGGTTGGCCTCGCCGTAAAGGGTGTCTTGAACATCTCCCACGTAGAGGAACGAGAGGTCGTCGTGCGTCTGTTTGCTGGTGTTGAAATGATACCACTCAGAGGCCTTGCCGTCTGTCACTGCCCGATAGGCATAGCAAGCGTTGGGTTGCAGGTTGCGCAGTCGGGCCACGTAATAAGCAGCCTTTCCGGCGCGAGACTCGAAGACCTCGCCATTGGCAGAAATCTGGATGGTGTCGCCATCGGGCAACTGTGCCAATTCCAGGTGCGACGGGCGCACCATGCTGTCGCCTTGCCAGCTCACATTGCGTGCCCATTCTGTGGAGTCGCCAAAGGTCAGTAGCACCCAGTGAGGTGTGCTGTTGGCGGTATAAGGCTCTTCGTCAGGGTTGTGGAACCATACGTTCCAACGGCTATAGACCCAAGACCCGAGACCCACCAATAGAAGGGTGGCGATGGTCCAGGTTACTTTTCTCTTCATTCTTTTCTGTTTCATTGGTCGCAAAATTACTACTTTTTCTTTGAAAAGTGCCATATTATATCCACTTTTTTGTAACTTTGCACTCGCTTTTAAAGACGAATATTATGAGAAGAACATTCTTTAGATATCCCGTTGTGGGCTTGGTTAGCAATTTATTTGTCATATTCTTACTGTTCACGTTTTGCAGATTGGTTTTCTTGTTGGTAAACTGGTCGCTTTATGCTGATACAATGACGTGGGGCCATGCTGCCAGTCTTTTTGCTGCGGGTCTCATCTTTGATACCACTGCCATTCTTTATACCAATGCGTTGGTTATCTTGCTGATGCTGTTTCCCTTGCATTGGAAAGAGCGGAAAGGATATTACCAAGTGGTGAAATGGATTTACGTGGTTTGCAACTCTGTAGCTATATGGGCAAACCTGTGCGACTGCGTCTATTTCCCATATACGGGAAAGCGAACCACCACCTCTGTATTCTACGAGTTTAGTCATGAGGGCGTGGGCGGAATGACAAAGATTATGGGCGAACAGTTCTTGGCAAACTGGTATCTGGTATTGTTGGCCTTTTCCCTGTCGTGGCTGTTGTGGAAGGTGTTCCGCCCGCAGCAGGTGTCGGCGGTAAAGGCGTCCTGGCGCTATTATGCCACTCAGACCGTGATACTCGTGGCAGCTGTTCCGCTGGTCGTTGCCGGTATGCGCGGAGGCTTCTCGCATGCTGTGCGCCCTATCACCATCAGCAATGCCAATCAGTTTGTGGATCGTCCGGCAGAGACAGGCATTGTACTGAACACACCTTTCAGCATCTACCGTACGCTCAGCAAGAAACCCCTTGTGACTCCCAGTTATATGAGCGAGGAAGAGGCACTGTCTTTCTATACGCCCATCCATGTGCCCAACAACTCGGTGGCCTTTCAGCCCAAGAACGTAGTGGTGCTTATACTCGAGAGCTGGGGCAAACAGCACATGGGCTACTACAACCAGACCTTGCGTGGCGGTGCTTACAAGGGCTTTACTCCTTTCGTGGATTCGCTGATTGCTCATGGCGCTATCACTTGGAGATATTCTTATTCGAATGGCCGAAAGAGTATCGAAGGAATGCCTTCCACGCTGTCGTCGCTGCCAAACTACGTAGAGCCGTTGTTCCTGACGCCTGCCTCCCTGAACCATATGTCAGGTCTGGCGCGTGAGTTAGGCGAGAAGAAAGGTTATACCACCGCCTTCTTCCACGGTGCTCAGAACAACTCGATGGGCTTCCAGGCTTTTGCCCGTGCCACCGGTTTCCAGCGTTATTATGGCAGAACAGAGTATAACGAGGATCCGCATTTCAATGGCGATAAAGACTTTGATGGCACCTGGGCTATTTGGGATGAAGAGTTTATGCAGTTCTATGCCGCTCAGATGAACAAGATGAAGCAACCCTTTATGACTGCTTTGTTCTCGGCAACCTCGCATACGCCTTTCAACCTGCCCGCACGCTACAAGAACGTGTTCCCTAAAGGCGAGATTCCCCTGCAAGAGTGTGTGGCATATACAGACCACGCCTTGAGACAGTTCTTCAAGGAAGCCAGCAAACAGCCTTGGTTCAAGAATACCCTCTTTGTGTTGACGGCAGACCATAGCAGTTCGCCCATAGACCCCTTCTACAAGACAACATTAGGACTGTTCAACGTGCCTATCATCCTGTATGCGCCCGGCGACGAGTCGTTGCGTGGCTATGACACCCAACGTGTGGTGGAACAGATTGATATCATGCCTACGGTGCTGGCTTATCTTCATTACGACCAGCCTTATCTGGCCTTTGGAAAAGATATGCTGCATACGCCAGCAGAAGAGACACATGCCCTGCACTGGGTGCCAGAGAGCAATGGCTATGAGTTTGTGAAAGGTCCATACGTGCTGGAGTTCGACGGACAAGAAGTGACGGCAGCTTACCGTTATCGCACTGACTCAGTCTTTAGTAAGAACATACTCAAGGAGGTGCCTGCCGACACGCTGCAGCACATGACCAGTCAGATGAAATCCATTATCCAGCAGTACATGTATCGTATGAATAACGATAAGTTGGTGATAGCTCCATCTGCGAAACATCAATAGGATAGGGCGTTTTCCTAATTTTACACGTTATCGTACCTGTTATTTGGATTTATATTCGTATCTTTGCAAACAAATAATATAAATAGAAAAAGAAGATGAAAGAATTCCTGCAAGTATTACGTAGGTTTGTTCCTCCATATAATCGATATCTTGCTGCGTCGGTATTTTTCAATATCATGTCGGCCGTTCTCAATATATTCTCGTTTGCAGCATTGATTCCAATCTTACAGATACTGTTCCAGACGGGTGAGACTGATGCCGCGAGTGGCTATATGGCATGGGACTGGAGCGATGTTCAGGCAGTGTTGATGAATAACTTGAATTTTTTTGTTAATTGTCTGATTCGCGATTATGGTCAAACAACGACGTTGCTGTTTATCGGCTTGTTCCTGGCTGTTACCACCCTGCTGAAGACAGGCGCCTATTTCCTGACGTCGGCATGCATCGTTCCTATTCGTACAGGTGTGGTTCGCGATATTCGTAATCAGCTTTATCAAAAGATTACGTCTTTGCCCTTAGGGTTTTTCTCTGAAGAACGTAAGGGTGATATCATTGCCCGTATGAGTGGTGATGTGCAGGAGGTGGAAAGTTCTATTATGTCGTCGCTCGACATGCTGTTCAAGAATCCTGTGCTGATTATTGCGTATTTCTGTACGATGCTCTTCATCTCATGGCAATTGACCCTCTTTACCCTTGTTATTGTCCCTGTGATGGGATGGGTTATGGGTGTTGTCGGCCGAAAGCTGAAGCGTAAGAGTATTGAGGCACAGGCTTTGTGGAGTGATACCATGAGCCAAGTGGAGGAGACCTTAGGCGGTCTTCGTATTATCAAGGCCTTCTGTGCAGAAGATAAGATGAACCAGCGTTTTGACCGTATCAACTCCCAGTATCGTGATAATCTGATGCGTGTGAACATACGTCAGTCGTCTGCCCATCCTATGAGTGAATTCCTGGGAACGGTCATGATTGTTATCGTGTTGTGGTTTGGTGGTATTCTGGTGCTCAACAACCAGACAATCACAGGTCCTACGTTTATTTACTACATGGTCATTCTTTATTCAATTATCAATCCATTGAAGGAGTTCTCAAAGGCAGGTTATAATATTCCGAAGGGATTGGCTTCTATGGAGCGTATTGATAAGATACTGATGGCTGAGAATACTATCGTAGAACAGAAGAATCCTAAACATATTGCTTCGTTTGAACACGAGATAGAGTTCCGCAATGTGTCGTTTAAGTATGCCGACCAGTGGGTGCTGAGAAATATTAATCTTGTTATCCCTAAAGGAAAGACAATAGCCTTGGTGGGACAAAGCGGAGGCGGAAAGTCCACACTCGTAGACTTGATACCTCGTTATTACGATGTACAGGAAGGTGAGGTGCTCATTGATGGTATCAACGTGAAGGATTTAGGCATACATGACCTACGACAGCTTATAGGAAATGTCAATCAGGAAGCCATTCTTTTCAATGACTCTTTCCGCAATAACATCTCCTTCGGCGTAGATAATGCAACCGATGAACAAATCATCGAGGCTGCTAAGATTGCCAATGCCTATGAGTTTATTACGCAGAGTGAGAATGGCTTTGATACGAATATCGGTGACCGTGGCGGACGCTTGTCTGGTGGACAGCGCCAGCGTGTCAGCATAGCCCGGGCCATATTGAAGAATCCTCCCATCCTGATTCTTGATGAGGCTACTTCTGCTCTTGATACGGAGAGTGAACGCTTGGTACAGGATGCATTGGAACGCCTTATGAAGACGCGCACGACTGTAGCTATTGCCCACCGATTGTCAACCATCAAGAACGCGGATGAGATTTGTGTTCTCCATGATGGTCGTATTGTGGAAAGAGGCACACATGATGAGCTACTCAATATGGATGGCTATTACAAGAAACTGAATGATATGCAGTCGCTGTGAAAAGTAGTGTGAAATATCTGTTGAAGTTTTACCTGTTGACGGTACTCTTCTTTGTAGTAGCCAAACCTGTGTTTATGCTTTGCTATAAGGCAGACCATCCGTTTGGCTTGGCAGATGTGGGAGAAGTGATATGGCATGGGCTGTCGCTTGATCTTTCAACGGCTCTTTATTTCCTTATTGTTCCCTTCTTACTCGTAATAGCTAATATATGGGTACGGATACCGCGTTGGGTATATCGTACTTATTATGTTATTATCGCTATTGTCTTTTCTTTGGCTTTTGTCGCAGACACGAGCCTCTACGCTTTCTGGCAGTTCAAGCTTGATGCTCTATGTCTAGGATATCTGGATACCCCTACAGAGGCCTTTGCAAGTGTCAGTACGGGATATTTAGTGATGAGAGTCTTCTTCTGGCTTTTGTTTGTTATAGCGTTATTTCTTTCATATGACAAGGCTGCAAAACCCTTGCAGAGACGTGGCACTTGGCACGAAGTCTTTCTTTATTTGCTGCTGGCTCCTCTAATAGTCGTTGGTATTCGTGGCGGACTAAGCGAGTCAACGACCAACATTGGACAGGTGTATTACAGCGAAAATCAGTTCCTGAACCACTCGGCTGTCAATCCTCTCTTTTCCTTTTTGTATTCTCTTGGTAAGTCAAGCGATTATATTATTGACTACAACTATTACGACGATGATACGTGTCGCCAGTTGACAGAAGGCTTCTATAATACGAAGAGTATCGACTCTGACACGCTTCTCAAGACATCCCGACCCAATATTCTGATTGTTGTCATGGAGAGTTGTGGCGGACAGTTCACGGAGATAGGCGGAAACAAGGATATAACTCCCAACTTAAACCGTCTTGCCCATGAGGGAGTTTACTTTACTCAATGTTACGCGAACTCATGGCGTACGGACAAAGGCGTGGTTAGTATCATGAGTGGATATCCTGCATTGCCCGTTACTTCTATCATGAAAATACCAGAGAAGAGTCGTAAGTTGCCATCCATTGCGTCGGCATTGCATCAGGAAGGCTATACGAATAGTTTCTACTATGGTGGCGATATTAATTTCACCAACATGCGTAGCTATGTGATGAGCACAGGCTATGAGCATTTAAGATGGAAAGCTGATTATAGTCGTGATGAGCAGAGTACTGCAAAATGGGGAGTGAGAGACGAGATCATGTTTGAGTCGTTGCTTAATGATATCAAGGCAGAACCATCGGACGGACCTTGGATGAAGACCTTGCTCACCCTGTCTAGTCATGAACCCTGGGATGTTCCTACCCATGATATTGATGATGAGGTGTATAATGCATTCAACTATCTTGATAAGTGCGTCGGACGTTTTGTGGCTCAACTGAAGAAATTGCCGGCATGGGACAATCTTCTTGTTGTCATATTGCCCGATCACGGCTATCGCTATAAGAACATCAACGAAAGTACTCGCCTCTTCAATCATATTCCTATGATATGGACAGGTGGCGCGGTAAAAGAAGCTAAGCAGATTCCTGCGATATGTAACCAGAGCGATCTTCCTGCCACTCTTTTAGGCCAGTTAGGCATTCAGCATGACGACTTTACGTTCAGTCGTGATGTACTCAGTAAGAGTTATACTCGCAGTATGGCATTCCATACTTATACAGAAGGCATGAGTATGTATGACTCAACGGGCTTTATGGCCTACAATATCGATGTGGAGAACTTCGTTGCTAAGGAGGGAAAAAATAGCGAGCGACTCATGCAGCAAGGAAAGGCCCTGCTACAGCTCATCTCGCACGATCTCATCAATAAATAGTGTGCCCAACATCATTGCGGCATAGACGAAGAAAAGTTAAGCTTTTGATAGAGAAAAGTTAAGCTTTTTACAGGGAAAAGTTATGCTTTTTAAATGTAAAAGTAACACTGTTGTTTTGTTTCAGACTCTAGAAGTGTCGCATCTAGAGTCTGAAACTTATCATTTTAGACTTTAGATTTCCCCTTTCCAGACTTTAGATTCACTACAAAAGCTACACTTTAGTGCCGCCAAACTAATGGTTTAGTGCCGCTAAAGTGCAGCTTTAGTTACGTTAAACTTGCACAGAAGCAGAATAAACAAGATGATGCAATTCTTATCTGAAGAACCTGTTTAGGTTCTTTATCACCTTGTCGAATTCCTTGGGTTTTATCTGATAGTTGTCCACAGGTTTCATATTGGCATCGGTCACTTCTATCCATCCCGCTCCTTCTTTGGTTAGGATGGTATCCTTTTCCAGAAGAAAGGCATAGCGTAGTTCATTACCTACGAAGTGCCATAAACGTGGAGTCGTGTCCGTCAATAACCGTCCTGCAGAATAATCCTCTATCGGGTTCTGAACCCCTAGGTAGTTATGCATGAGTGTTGGGACAACATCGTAGTGCGTAGTGCGATGGGAATAGGTCTTCGCCTCCTTGCCTGGTATATGCGCAATGAATGGTACACCTACCTGATAAACGCAGAAATTGCTGCTGTGTCCCCAGTAGTTATTGTGGTTTTCGTTGAACTCTTGCCCGTGGTCGCCTGTGATAATAATGAGCGTGTTGTCATAGATTCCATTTTGCTTGAGTCCGTTGATGATATTGCCAATGAGCGAATCGGTGGCATGACAGAGATTGCGATACAAGTTCCAGAATGGTTCTACAGGTGTATCGTTATCCAATGTGGCATAGTTCGCATACGGCCATGCGGGCTTGAAGTGTTGCGGTTTGTCTTCAGGCCAAGCTAGCGAATGAGGCATGTCAAAGAAAGCAAATGCGAAGAAAGGCTTTTTGCTTTTTGCCATCTTCGGCATATCGCCTATCAGGTCAGCAGCGATGCGATGGTCGCGATCGTAGGGCGTTTTTCCAGATGTTTCTGTTCTTAGATTAGGAACGTGGTGAAAGAGAACGCGTGCAAATGGGGGAGACTGCAGCGTAGCACTTGGATAGGCACGGAAATCATACCCTTCAGAAAGTAACTGGTCGATGAGCAAAGGACTTTGATGGCTACCTTGGAATGCAGGCCAATAGTAAGGCTGCAATCCTGTGAAAAGTCCGAAAACGGAATAGCGCGTGCCATTGCTGCAACTCATGTGATTGGCAAAGAACTGTTCTTCTTGCGCCATTTTCCACAGATTGGGCATGCATTCCTCGGTAAGCGCCCTACGGGTCCATGAGTCTATCAGAATCATGATGATATTCGTTTTAGCTGAGTCTGGTTGGGCTTCGATGGGGTGTAGTGGATACTGTAGTTCTCCGTTGCCACCATCATTCTCGTCGATATCAAGAATGTTACGTTCAAATCCCATTGCCTCGAGGTCAGAACTCATGGATATAGGGAAGTAATAAGGTACCAAACGGGCTGTTAGTAGGATTGAAGGCTTAACGACAAAGGCTCCATAGATATGCAATCCGTTGGCCACCAATAATGAAAACACCAGTAGCCCGGCAGCCCAATGATTATAGTTGCGTCTCCATCGCTGTGATAGCCAGTGAGCTGCCCACCATGCGCCCACGGCGACAAGTGCTATAATGAGGAGCGTTATTCCTTCGCGTAGAACGAGCGATTCATCAAACTGAAAGATGTCGCCAGGGTTAGGCCCCGTTAACATGTTCAGTACAAAACCGTTGATATGGAAACGATATATCTTATACACCTGCATGTTTAAGAAAACAATGGCATATAATAGCGCCACGCTACTCACAAACATTGTCGTAGCTACACGTCGGCAACGCAATAGCACTAATGGGAGGAATAGTACAAGAAATAATGCCAGTTCTAACAATGCTGCATGTGAGATGCAAGAGAAAATAAAGAAGACCCATCCCACGAAATCAATTTTTCCTACCACCGAGTCACCTTGGATATAGCACATGAACAAACAGCCAAGGAACAGTGACGTTATGATATAGTATATAAAACCTTTGGTAAGCGATTCTTTCATGAGTGCAAAGTTACGAATAATCATGAGAAATGCCAAATTTATTTGATGATTTGCTAATTATTTTGTACCTTTGCAACGTTGAAAGCTAAAACAGTAATGAAGAGACTGTCATACCACTTGCTTTATGGCATAGCTTATAGTTTATCGCTACTGCCTTTGTGCGTGCATTACGTTCTTTCCGACTGTATCTTCCTCATCGTCTTCTATATAGTAAGGTACAGACGAAAATTGGTGCAGAATAATCTTTCAGACTCTTTTCCGGAGAAGAGTCAGCTTGAGCGTAGCCAACTTGAACGGCAGTTCTATCATTGGCTTTGCGACTATGTGGCAGAAACGGTGAAACTGCTGAGTATTAGCAATGAAAGTCTGCTGAAACATATTGAGTTCAGAGGCGTTGAGGAGTTGGAGAAGGTTTTTGATGAAGGCCGCAATTGTGCTGCTATATTAGGACATTATTGTAACTGGGAGTGGCTCTCGGCAACAGGGCTGGCTTTCCAACGTCACCCGAGTGCTGTCATGGGACTTATTTACCACCCGCTCTATAACGAGGCGTTCAATCAGTTGTTCATTGATATTCGTTCTTCGCATGGCGGACAATGTGTACCAAAACAAGACATCTTGCGTAGCCTCATCTCCCTGAAACGTGAGAATCGTCGTTCGCTCTTTGGCTATATTAGTGACCAAAGTCCGAAGTGGGAGAATATGCATCTATGGGTTGATTTCCTGAATCATGACACCCCTGTTTTTACAGGTGCAGAGCGCATCATGCAAAAAATGAATGATGCCGTGTTCTATGTTGACATGCAGCGCCCTCGTCGGGGAAAGTATATCTGCACTTTCCGCCTGATAACTAACGAGGCCGCCAAAGAAGAGGAATTCGCTATCACTCGTCGCTTTTTCGAGTTGCTCGAAGAGAGCATCCGCCGTCAACCATCTTTCTATCTGTGGACGCATAACCGATGGAAACGAGGACGCGAGGAATTCAACAGGAAGTATGACGTGATAGATGGTAAAATCATACGTAAGGAGGAATATAAATAAGTCAAGGAGATAAGCCATGATAAAATTCTTAGACTTACAGAAGGTTACGCAGAAGCATGGTGCAGAGATCAGTAAGGCCATACAACGAGTCGTTGAATCTGGATGGTATCTGCAGGGCTCTGAGAACGAACGCTTCGAAAAAAACTATGCAGAGTATATTGGTTGCCGTTATTGTGTGGGCTGTGCCAATGGACTCGATGCACTCATATGGATTTATCGTGCTTATATAGAACTGGGTGTTATGCATCCTGGTGATGAGGTTATTGTACCGGCAAATACCTATATCGCCTCCATTCTTGCACTTACGGAGAATAACCTGGTACCTGTACTTGTAGAACCGCGTTTAGACACGCTCGAACTTGATGAAGACGCCATTGAGAAGCATATCACCTCACGTACTCGTTCTATTTTACTCGTTCACCTTTATGGAAGGTGCGCATATACGGAGAAAATCTCTCAGATATGCCGGAAGCATGGTTTGAAACTTGTGGAAGATAATGCTCAGGCACACGGGTGTCATTGTTATGACGGAAGAAGAACGGGTTCTCTTGGCGATGCTGCCGGACATAGCTTCTATCCAGGAAAGAATCTTGGCGCACTGGGTGATGGAGGTGCTGTGACAAGTAATGATAAAGAGCTTGTAGACACGGTGCGTGCGCTTGCAAACTATGGGTCGCAACGTAAGTATGTCTTTAAATATACAGGCCGCAACAGTCGTTTGGACGAGTTGCAGGCAGCTGTCTTGGATGTGAAGTTGAAGTATCTTGATGAAGACAATGAGCAACGCAGAGCCATAGCAGACATATACTATGCAGAGCTCCGTAATCCATTAATCACTCTACCTAAGCGCCTGCCAAGTCAGCAGAATGTGTATCACATTTTTCCAGTATTGTGTCAGAGCCGTGATTTGCTACAGGATTACTTGACTCAACATGGTGTGCAAACACTCATTCATTACCCGATACCACCTCATCAACAAGAATGCTATAGTCAATGGCGTCAGTTGTCGTTGCCTGTTACTGAGCAAATCCATTGTCAGGAACTGAGTCTGCCGATCAGTCAGGTGATGACGGAGGATGAGGCACGCCAGGTGGTGTCTGTCTTGAATAGTTTTAGTTTAAACGCGGAATAGTATTTATGACTCAAACAAAATATCGGAAAGTATGGGTTGACTGGATGAAGACCCTTGGCATGCTAACCATTATATGGGGACACTGTTTTCCTGATGGGATGTCGGCATTCGTTTATGCCTTTAATGTACCTGTGTTTTTCTTAATTTCAGGTTATCTCACTCATCAGGAAACATCCATGAAGGTATGTTTCGAGAAAACCCTTCACAACCTGATTATCCCATATTTCATTCTTGCCTTCATCAAGGCTGCCGGCTATATGTTCGCTCATTTCTCTGATGGTCAGTGGCTATGGTCCGTCTTGGCTATCTTGGGAGGATTCCATGAACTGCACGATGCCTATGGATGTAGTAATCTGTGGTTTGTCTATACTTTGATTCTCATAAAGTTTATCTATCAGTTATTGCCCAATTACCGATTGCTATTGTCCTGCCTTTGTATTGGTGGGGCCGTGGCTTATAATCAGTACGAAAGTGATTTGGCATGGTCGGCTGTTAATATGCTACTGGCATTACCGTTCTTTATGCTGGGTAACTATTTTGCATCACAAAAGCGCTTTGAAGAGATAAATGCTAAGTTGAGTTCTCTGAACTGGGGTTTATGGATACTTCTGTTGGCAGGGTGCATCGCTCTCACTTATACAATCAGTTATTGGAATGATACCGCCAAGATGTATGAAGGACACTATGGTGAGAGCTTTTGGCTATTCTCTCTTGCGTCCTTAACGGGTAGTGCAATCATTTACCTCCTGTCCGTGCGCTTGAATGGCATTGACTGGAAATGGGTACGTATATCATCCCTGGGTTCTATCGTAACGCTTGTGTTCCATCGTGAATTGCTTCATACGCCTATTAAGCTGGTGAAGAATTCGGATATGGACATCTTCTCAGCTAATTTGGCTTTATTCTTCTCGTCTGCATTAGTCCTGATAGCCTTTGTTCCAATTATTATGATTGTTAAGCGTGTTTTACCCGTCGTTTTGGGACGTCGTGCAAAAAATATATAGTCTATGAGAATAGTTATTTGTCCTGAATATCAGTATCTGAGCAATTGGATTCATCAGATTCCACGTCTGTTTGCTACAGGCGATGGCGATTTGTTGTTTAAAGGACGAAATCAGGTGCGTCTATTCGAGGTAGAGGGGAAGAAGTTAGTCGTGAAGCGTTTCAAGCGTAACGATATCATAAAAAGGATAGTATATACATTCTTTCGCGAAAGTAAGGCACGTCGCTCGTACGAGAATGCGGTACTGTTGCGTAAACGAGGTTTTCATACCCCACATGAGGTTGCATACATCGAGGAAACTAGCCTTGGTCTTGTTTCGCAGGTCTATTATGTCTGTGGGTACACAGATAGTCAACCTATTCGTCCACGACTGATTGAACAGACTCCCTTCGATGAACAGTTGGCTATGGTCTATGCGCAGTATGTGGCTTCTCTTCATGCAGCCGGCGTATTGCATCGCGATCTTAATCCTACAAATGTCTTGGTCGATGCGGAGAATCATTTTGAACTGATAGATATCAATCGTATGAGGTTCTTTGACGGACCGGTTCCTAAAAATGATTGTATGGAGAATCTGACTCTTTTCTATTGGCTGACACCTGCCTATCGCTTCATTCTCAAAGAGTATGCTCGTCAGCGAGGATGGACAGAAGCGGATATTGCAGAGGCTATCCGAGTGAAGGAACGCCATGATAAGCGATGGATACGTAGAAAGAAAATAACTCATCTTGGAAAATATGAAGTATTACATTGAAGTAGGTACCAATAATAAGGCTAAGCAAGATATTGATGAGATATGCCGTCGTGAGGGTTTTCGCAATCTTACTCGCCATAACTTTGGCGAAGGTGGGGTCGGACGATTCCTTACGAAGCTAGTCAGTGTAACCAGTATTCTATGGAACCTCAAGAAGAACGATGTACTCTTCTTGCAGTATCCAATGAAGAAGTTCTACTATATGGCATGTACCTTGGCGCAATGGAAAGGTGCTAAAGTCGTAACGGTTATCCATGACTTAGGAGCTTTCCGTCGCCATAAGCTCACGGCAGAAAAAGAGAATAAGCGCCTCTCAAAGACTGATTTTCTGATTGTTCATAATCCTACCATGCGTGACTACGTCATAAAGCATGGGTTCCGTGGGGGTGTTCACTGCTTACAGATATTTGATTACTTGTCGCAAAGCCATAACACTCAGACTGTACAGGCTTCACAGGAACTCCCAACCATCGTATATGCAGGTAATCTAGGGCGCTGGCGTAATGATTTTCTTTATAAGCTGGAGCCCGTGATGAAAGGTTGGCAGATGGATCTCTATGGTAAGGGATTCGATGATCAGTCCAATGGTAATCCATCTTTGCACTATCATGGCTTTATGGCTAGTGATGATTTCATAGCAAGGGTTCAGGCAGACTTCGGTCTTGTATGGGATGGTGATTCACTGGATGAATGTACGGGCGATTGGGGAGAATACCTGCGTATCAACGATCCGCACAAAACATCGTTCTATCTGCGTGCCGGCATTCCTGTTATCGTATGGAGCCAAGCTGCAATGGCTCCCTTTATCGTAAGCGAGAAGGTGGGTATTAGTGTTGATTCCCTTTCGCAGATATCGGAGCGTGTGGCACAACTGTCGTCTGATAACTATATTCAAATGAGACAGAATGCGCTTGACATGGGTCAACGCCTTAATGAGGGCTATTATATTAAACAAGGACTAACAGCAGCCAACGATTATCTTAATCAACATGTATAAAGTAAGATTTATGCCCTACCGCGAAGGGCTCGCAACCATCATGCATCGCCAGACACCTGGACATAACCTGCGTTCACAGGATGGTCGCTATGAGTTCTGTTTGGATGATTCAATGGAGGAAGCTGACTTCTGGGTGGTACAGGGTAAAGGTGTGCGTGACCTTCAGACGTGTCGTGTGGCGCCAGAGAATACGATTCTATTGACCACGGAGCCTCGTTCTGTGTTGGTATATCCACAACGTTACATTGATCAGTTCGGACTGGTGGTGAGCTGTCAGCAGCAGATGCATCATCGTCATGTGAAATATGGTCCGGCTATTCTTCCTTGGTTCGTGGGTTACAAGCCTGATGGAAAGGGGGGATATGTATTCACCGAGGATTATGATTCTCTTCAACGTCCAGTTGAACCACAGGAAAAGACGAAGCTTCTCTCTGTTATTACCAGTAATAAGGCCTTCACCCGTGGCCACCTGGATCGCATCAAGTTTGTAGAGAAGCTCAAAGCCCGTTTTGGCGATCAGCTAGACATCTTCGGTCGCGGATTCCGTTCCTTCGACGATAAGTGGGATGTGCTGCGTCCTTATAAGTATCACATCGCCATCGAGAACTCGTCAGAGCGCTATTACTGGACCGAGAAAATCAGCGACTGCTACCTCACAGGCACCTTCCCTATCTATCACGGTTGTACCAATCTGGCCGACTATTTCAGTCGTGATGCTTTCGAACCCATAGATATCCGCAAGCCCGAACAGGCCATCCGCATCATCGAGGAGCAGTTGCAGAAGCAGCGCTACGAGCAGTCGGTGGCTGTGCTCGACGCCATGAAGCAGCGCGTGTTGGGCGAGTACAACATGTTTGAGTACGTGGCACGCCTCTGCGACCAGATGAATCCTGATGCGCCCAAGCAGACGGTCACCATTCATCCTTGTCGTTCGGGCATGGACTGGCGCAACATGGTGCATTATGCCTTTAGCCAGAACTACTATAAGCTACAAACAAAATTGCATTTTTTAAGATATGGAAACCAGTTACAATCCAAATGAGCAGGCTCTGGCGCTGCACGGTGACCGTGTTGACGAAGAGACCCGTCGAGTGCAGGCACGCCTGTTGAATATACTGAAAGCGATAGACAGCGTCTGTCGTGAACATCATCTCACCTACTACCTGCTGTGTGGCACCATGTTGGGTGCCGTGCGTCATGGCGGATTCATTCCCTGGGACGACGATGCCGATGTAGGTATGCCTCGCGAGGACTACGACACCCTGTTGGCGCATGCCGACGAGTGGATGCCCGAGGGCTACGAGGTGGTAAGCGGTGGCCGCACCGAGGGCTATCCTTATCCTTTTGCACGCGTCCAAGAGGCCGGTTCCACTTATCGCATGCATCGCAGTTATGATTTTGTAGGCGGCCTTCCCATCGACTTGTTTCCCCTTGATGGCATGATAGAAGATTGCGGTGCCCGTCGCCGTCATTATGCGCGTTATAAGATGTGGTGGAAACTGCTGTATTTCACCCACACCGATCCCTATAAGCACGGTCGTGGTATTCGCAGCATGATTACCTTGCTGCTGCGCCGTTTGTTCAAGCCCAACTATGTGCATGCCAAGCTCGACAAGGTGCGCCGTCAGTGGCGTATAGCCGACAGTCCGTTGTTGGCCGATCACGACTATCGTCCGGAAAAGGGTGCCATGCCCAAGGAGTGGTATGGCGAGCCCGTCCCTGTTAAGTTCGAAGATTGTATGCTGATGGGCGTGTCAAAGCCCGATGAGTATCTCACGCATCTCTATGGAAACTACATGGAGATTCCCAGCGAGATACCGCCACGCAACTATCGCTTCCTTGACTTGAACAAGCCATGGAGGGAATATGTTGCTGAACAAAAGAAATAGAAAAAAACGTGTGAAGTAGAATGAGACTACTTCACACGTCCGAAAGTTTTAATGCTCACATACTTGCGCCACAGGTTCAGCTTGCGCTTAGCAGGCACACCGTGGCGCTTGATGTATTCTGTCACGCCTTGCAGCATGCGTTCAGCACAGTGACCGTCGGTGTAAGGGTCGTAGTTGGCAATGATCCATTGGCGCTTCTCTGTCAGCATCTGACTGCTGAACACTTCGTCGTAGGCGGCTGTCAACAGACCGACGTCGTGGATGTCTTTCCAGTAGGGGTCCTGACTCACGGTGTCCACCGTGATGACGGGCTTGTCCAGCAGCAGCATCTCGTAGATGGTCGAAGACGTGTCGCTCACCATGGCGTCGGCCATCAGCATATACTTGCTCACGGCGAAGTCATCCTCAAAGACGATGTTCTGATGACTAGCAGCCAACTGCCTGTATTCCTCCACCCATTCCTGGCGGGTCAGCGGATGAAGCTTTATCAGCAGCAGCACCCTCTTCTCGTCAACCAGTTTTACCAGTGCCTCTTTAATCTTTGGCAGTGATGTCAGGCGGGGCGAGAACGTCGGCGCATACAGCACGATGCGTTCACATTGATGCCTCTTTAGCAGCTCCTCTCGCTCCTGGTCGAAGTCATGCCGATGGCGGGCTATCCAGTCTTGGCGTGTCCAGCCCGTCTCCAGCACCTCAAAATCGCGGTACTTCTTCTGCAGCTTCAGAAACTCCTCGGTGAAGTAGCGGCCCTGCGTCATGTAGATGTCGAAGTAGTTACGGATATGAAACTGGTCGCGCTTCTCGGCTGCATAGCCATGGAAGATGCTGCACTTCACGCCGCTCAGGTAGTAAGGCACAATGTTGCCCGGTGCAAAGACCGCATCGGGATGGAAATCATAAGCCTCCTGCATGGAATGCGTCCAGCGCACCTCGTCCTTCAGTGGAAAGACAGGTATCTTCTTCTGGTGCACATACCACAACACCTCGTGTCCACCTTGGCGGTCAGCTTCTGCTTGCAGTGGTCTGACGATATCCACGGCATATTTGTTCTCACAGAATAGCAGTATCTTCATGTTCAATAGCTATTTGATGATTTTCTTCCAGAGTCGTTGGAATACCGAATTGCTGTATTCCTTCTGAACCTCGGGCAGCACGTCGCGATAGTCGCGATGCGCGTCGATAATCAGTTGTCCATGCATTGTGGGGTCTTTGAGCGGTATCATATAGTCTTCACCGTATTGAATGGTGAGATAGGTGTCCCATCCCATGGGTACAGGCACTTTGATATCCTCAAAGTCCAGCCAGAGTGTCTTGTCGTAAATCTCCTTAGGATAGACCAGCGATTTGCCGGTGAACGACAGCTCGCCAACGTATTTGTTCGTTTCCACGGGGAACTGGCGGTACTGGTCTTCTGCTTCACGGAAGATGGTACTCCAGCCACGTTTCTTGACTGCGTAGCGGGCGCGCCACTTACGTCCAATCAGTCCGATGCGTCCCGACGCCCAGATGCGTGTGTTCTTTGCTTTCAGAAAGCGCAGGATGCGACGGCTCCGTTTCAGCGCATTGTCCACGCGCACGTCGTCCATGGGAATACCATCGATGGGAAACACATCGATAAAGATGCCTTGGTGGAATGGCTGAAAGCAGTCGCTGGGACGAATGGCGGTAGTGCCATCCATTCGCAGTTGCGCATGACTGCGATAATAGTCGGTGTCGCTATATGCCGTCTGATAGAAATAGGGATGCTCGAACTCCTGTGCCGCAATCTCGTTCAGGCGGTCGTAGTCCTCTCGCATCATCGCTACGTCGATATCATCATCCCAGGGTATAAAACCCTTGTGGCGAACAGCGCCCAGCATGGTGCCTCCGTCCACCCAGCAACGCAGGTTATGACGGTTGCACACATCTATCAGCTTCTGCAGCAGGTCCAGCTGTACCTGCCAGAGTTCTTTCAGTGTCTCGTCAAGTTCGTAACCCGGTTTTTCTATTATTTCGTGCATGGCTAACCTTAATTTTGCTGCAAAGTTAATCATTTTTTCATAGATATGGTCCAGTGTTCAAAAAAGTTTTGTATTTTTGCAGTGAACTTTTCGTAAAACGAAAGCAGAGGTGAATAATAACAATACTGACCCCACCCCCTGCCCCTCCCCTACAAGGGAGGGGAGAGAGGCGGCTTCCTCTGCAGTTCTCCCCTTGAAGGGAGGGGAGAGAGGCAGCTTCCTCTGCGGTTCTTCCTTTGAAGGGAGGGGAGAGAGGCGGCTTCCTCTGCGGTTCTCCCTTTGAAGGGAGGAGAGAGAGGCGTCTTCCTCTGCGGTTCTCCCCTTGAAGGGAGGGGAGAGAGGCAGCTTCCTCTGCGGTTCTCCCCTCCCTTCAAGGGGAGGGGCAGGGGGTGGGGTCTGTAACCTTAGTTATTCTGTAACCTTAGTTATATAGAAGTGAAATAAAAAAATAGAAGAAAGAAAAATGCTGAATTTTACTGTAGGCCCCGTGATGTCGAGCGAAGCAGTTCGCGCCATTGGCCAAGAGCATGTACCTTATTTTCGTACCCCAGAGTTCTCCGAGGTGATGTTCGAGAACGAGCGTCTGGTTCGCGAATTTGCTCATGCGCCACAGGACAGTCGCGTCTGCTTCATGACTGGTTCCGGCACGGCATCCATGGAAGCTACGGTGATGAATGTGTTGTCACCGAAAGACAAGGCCATTGTCGTCAACGGCGGCTCGTTTGGCCATCGCTTTGTTGAGTTGTTGCAACTCCACCAGATACCCCATCATGAAATTAGTCTTGACTATGGTCAGCCGCTGACAGAAGCACATCTGGCCCCCCTTGCCAACCAGGGATATACCGCATTCCTGGTGAACATGGGCGAGACCTCAACAGGTGTGCTCTACGATATGCCCATGATTGCACGTTTCTGTCAGGCCAACGGGCTGCTGCTCATTGTCGATGCCATCAGCACCTTCCTGGCCGACCCGTTCGATATGGAGGCGCTGGGTGCCGATGTGATGATCACAGGCTCTCAGAAAGCGCTGGCCTGTCCTCCGGGCATCTCACTCATTGTCTTGTCGCCCCGCGCCTTAGAGCGTGTGAACCAGAACCATTCTGTTTCGATGTATCTCGACTTGAAGTCAGCCTTGAAGAATGGCGAGCGCGGCCAGACTCCCTTTACACCTGCGGTAGGTACCCTCCTGCAAATCAATCAGCGCCTGCGCGACATCAAGGCAGCGGGCGGTGTCGAGAGCGAACTGAAACGCATGAAGATGCTCTCGCAGGATTTCCGTCAGAAGGTGGCTCCACTGCCCTTTAAGATGTTCACCACTTCGCCTCAGAACGGCGTCACGGCTTTGTCGCCACAAGGTATCTCTGCCTATGATATCTTCACCACCCTGAAAGACGAATACCAGATATGGATTTGTCCCAATGGTGGCGACCTTCGCGACCGTGTCTTCCGTGTCGGACACCTCGGTGCCCTGACCACCGACGACAATACGACGCTGATTAATGCGATGTTAGATATGCAAAAACGCGGACTCATCAAATGAAGAAAGTCATCACATACGGCACCTACGACCTGCTTCACTACGGACATATCAGATTGCTCGAGCGCGCCAAGGCGCTGGGCGACTATCTGATAGTGGGCGTCACGGCCGACAGCTTCGATCAGCAGCGCGGCAAGCTCAACGTCGAGCAGTCGCTCATGGAGCGTATCGAGGCAGTACGTGCTACCGGTCTGGCCGACGAGATTATCGTCGAGGAATACGAAGGTCAGAAGATCGACGATATCCGTCGCTACGGTGTGGATATCTTCACCGTGGGCAGCGACTGGCGTGGCAAGTTCGACTACCTGAAAGAATATTGCGAGGTGGTCTATCTCGACCGCACCGAAGGCATTTCCAGCACCGAGCTGCGTTCCGAGCAACATGCACTTCGCTTGGGATTGATTGGCGAGTCGCCCATCTTAAATAAGATTGAACGCGAGAGCCACTTTGTCAATGGCATGCAGATCAGCGGTGTCTGTACCGAAGACGCCACCATGCTGTCAGAGACCCTCCATCAGCTGGTGATGCCCATGAGTCAGCTCAGTGAGCTGATAGAGAAGAGCGATGCAGTGTATGTCATCTCCAACCCCCGTAGGCACTTCGAACATATCAAGCAGATACTCAGCCAGGGCCGCCATGTGTTGTGCGAGTCGCCCATTGCCATTGCACCCGAACAGCTCAGCGAGCTGCGTGCGCTGGCCAAGGCAAAAGGTTGTCTGCTGGTCGATTCCCTGAAGACCGCCTATTCCATGGCCTATTCGCGTCTGGTGCTGCTGGCCAAGAGCGGTGCCATTGGCGACATCGTGTCGGTAGATGCCACCTGTACCAGTTTGGCAGGCTTCGAGGCCACCGAGAAAAAGAAGGCAGCCCATCTGTGGAACAGTATCTGCGCCTGGGGCCCCACGGCCATGCTGCCCATCTTCCAGTTGCTGGGCATCGACTACTGCAGCAAGACCATTGCCACCCATCTGCTTGGCGACGATAGCGACTTCGATGCCTTCACGAAGGTCACCTTCACCTATCCCCATGCTGTTGCCTCGCTGAAGGTCGGTCAGGGTGTTAAGTCAGAAGGCTCGCTGGTCATCTCTGGCACCAAGGGCTATATCTATGTGCCTGCCCCTTGGTGGAAGACCGACTATTTCGAGATACGCTACGAGAATCCAGCCAACAACCGTCGTTATTTCTACCAGCTCGACGGCGAGGGCCTGCGCTACGAGTTGCTCTCCTTCATGAAAGCCGTTCAGTCGGGGCGCCCCATGGGCTATGTCGACGAACCCACGTCTGATGCCATTGTGGCGGTCATCAGCGATTTCTATCATAAAAAAAATACGGTCATCATCTGATGGCCGTATCTTTTTTTTCTATCTCTTTCCCTGCTTAGTATTTGGCAGGAACCTGAATACCCAGTTTCTCAAATCCCTCTCTCAGCACTTTAAAGAAGGCCTCGATGTCTGGCGTGTCTATCGTGCCCAGCGCACACAGGCGGAACGTGTTCGTGGTCGATATCTTACCAGGATAGATGGTGAAGCCATGGTCGTAGCAGTAGTCGTGCACACGCTCAAAGTCCCAGTTCTCGTCGTTAGGGTAGAGCACGCTGGCCACCAGTCCCGACTGTATGTTGCGGTCAATCACCTCCTTCAGTCCCATCTCTTCCAGTCCCTTGTGGATAGCCTCGATGACGCGGTGATGACGAGCAAACTTCTCTTTCTCGCCAACCTCAAAATATTCCTTCAGCGCCTGCATGGTGGCATAGATGGTCTGCACAGGTGGCGTGAAGTGCATCTCGCCCGTACGCTCGAAGAAGTCATACTGCAGATACAGGTTGCAGTAGTACGAACGCTTAGGATAGTCCTTGCTCTTGCGAATCTCAGCCTCGTTGCCGATGATGAACGACAGACCCGTCATAGCCATCAGTCCTTTCTGGGCCGACGCCATGCAGAAGTCCACGTTGTCTTCCACCATGTCGAAGGGTATCATGCCCAGCGACGAGGTCGTGTCAACCACGAAGATAGCTCCGTGCTGGTGAGCCATGGCACCAATCTCGCGGATGGGGTTCAGCACGCCGGTACCTGTCTCGTGGTGGGTGGTGTACACCAGTGCCACGTCAGGATTCTCGTCCAGTGCCTTCTTCACTGCGTCCAGGTCAGGGCGCTCAAACACGCTCGACTTCAGGTCGATGTGTGGCAGTCCGTAGTATTGGCAAATCTCTACCGCACGACTGCTGTAGGCGCCGTTGTTCACCACCAGCACCTTTTTGCCTTCAGGCAACAGAGAGTTCAGACAGATGTCTATGTTGATGGTACCTGATCCGCAGAACAGTACAGACGTAAACTTGTCGGCGGGTGCGTGTGCAATGCGCAGTAGGTCTGCACGCAGCTGCTTCATCATGCCGGCAAACTCCTTCTCTCGCGGACAGATGTCGGGCACCACCTGTGCCATCTTCACCGTATCAGTGGTGGTGGCGGGTCCTGGGTTCAGCAGGACATTTCTTTTGATATTCATAAGTATTGAATAATATGTTCTTCAGCAAACTTTAAATCGTCGATATCGTCAATCTCGTACCACTTCAGTCCTTCTTCGCACAGCACGAAGACCGGGCTGATGTGTTGCGACATGTACAGCAGTTGGTATTCGTAGCCCAGCTTAGGCAGCTCGTCCACCTTCTGTGCGTAGTCGGCACACATCTTCTTATAGAACGCACCGCTCAGCTTGTGGATACCTACCAGCTCGCCCTTGTAGTTCAGCTCGTCTTTGTTCACCGAGCAGTTGGTCAGCACCCCATGGTCGTTGCTCTCCACGTAGTACTGGTCCTGAAACTTCGTCACCGGTGTAATCAGCATCACGTCAGGGTGCTCACACGTCATCAGTGCCGTGATGGCCCGGCGTTCAAACACCAGGTCGCTCTCCAGCAGCAGGAAGTCCTCGTCGCCAATCATCTCACGACAGTTGTACAACGTGTACATGCTGTTCGTCTCGGCATAGCGAGGACTGAAGCAGCATTCAATCTGTGGATATTGCTTAGCCAGCTCTTCGTAGGCCTCGCGCAGATAGCCCGTGCCAATGATAATACGTTCTATGCCGCAGCTAATCAATGTCTCGATGCTTCGCACCACCATTGCCTTGCCGCCAGCTTCTATAAATCCCTTAGGCCGTTCCTCGGTCATAGTCCCAAATCTGGTTCCCATGCCCGCAGCCATAATTACAGCAGTCTTAATCATAATAAAAACTTCTCACCTCTCATCTTGCGCCAGAGGCGCACCCACCTCTCATCTCTCATCTCTCATCTCTCATCTTGCGCCAAAGGCGCACCCAGTTCCTCCATAAACGCCTCTTTGTTCTGGATAGGCGTCGTGGTGGGTCGTCCCAGGTCCTCGCGCGAGTCAATTTTTACGCGCAGCTCCAGCAACACCGGTCCCTCGGTGGTCTCCAGCTGTTGCAGTGCCGCAATCATCTCTTCGCGTGTTGTGGCCCTCATAGCCTGCTTATAGCCGCTGGCCTTTGCCATGGTCACCGCATCCAGCTCATAGCCGATGGTGGGTTGTCCGCCCACGCTCTCGTGAGCATCGTTGTTAAACAAGATGTGGAAGTAGTTGCGAGGGTTCATGCTAGCCACGATGCCCAGTGCACCGGTGTGCATGATGAAAGCCCCGTCGCCGTCGAAGCAGAACACGCGGCGGTTGGGCTTCTCCAGTGCAATGCCCAGCGCGATGCTGCTGCTGTGGCCCATCGAGCCCACGGTCAGGAAGTCGTGGCCGTGTCCCTGTTGCTTAGCCTCACGATATTCAAAGAGCTCGCGCGACAGCTTACCGGTGGTCGATACGATGACATCGCTGTCTTTCAGGTGATCTACCACCAGCTTCATGGCGTCTTCGCGGCTCAGTGGGTTATTGTTGCTGCGAGCGTTCTTCAGCTTGTAGCTGCCAAACGTGCCTTTGCGAATCACGATGGCCGTAGGAGCCTTGCGCTCCAGCGACAGCTCCACCTGTGCCTTTATCTGGCTGGCATCCTCCAGGATGATGTAAGGAATCTGCATGGCGTCGAGCAGTGCCAGTGTCACCTCGCCCTGCTTCACGTGCTGAGGCTCGTCGTGAACACCCGGTTCACCGCGCCATCCAATCATCAGCACCATAGGGATGCTGTACACCTTCTCGTCGGCCAGCGACAGCAGCGGGTTCACCGTGTTGCCCAGACCAGAGTTCTGCATATATACCAGTGCGGGTTTGCCGGTGGCCAGATAGTGTCCGGCAGCAATACCCACCGCATTACCCTCGTTGGCAGCGATGATGTGCTTCTCGCGTGGTGCTGTGTCTGTGATATAGGCACAAATGTTCTTCAGCAGCGAGTCGGGCACACCAGTAAACATGTCGATGCCGCTCGCAATCAGTGCCTCGTAGGCTTCTTTTACGTCTATCATTTTGTTCCGGGAATAAGTTCAAGAATCTGTTTGATGGGCATGCACAGGTCGTTGGCATCGCTCGAGCGATGGTTTTCCAGGATGCTCGATGCCACCTTGACCATGGCGGGGTAGGCTGCACGCAACATGTGGTTGGCATAGATCACCACCTTGATGCCCCACTCAGCCAGTTCCTCTTCGCGGAAGTGGTTGTAGGTGGTGGGCACAGCCACGATGGGCACGTAGGGGTGCAGCTCGTGGAAGCGGCGGCAGAACTCACGGATGTCGTCGCCCGTCTTCTCCTTCGAGTGAATCATGATACCGTCGGCACCGCCCTGTTCTACGTATGCGCAGCAGCGCTCAATGGCGTCGTCAACGCTCTTGCCGGCAATCAGGCTCTCGCAGCGGGCAATAATCATAAAGTCGTCGGTCACCTGTGCGTTCTTGCCGGCACGAATCTTCTCGCAGAAGTGCTCTATGGTGTCTTGTGTCTGTATGGCGTCGGTGCCGAAGAGCGAGTTCTTCTTCAGACCCACCTTGTCTTCGATAATCACTGCCGAGATACCGTTGCGCTCCAGTGTGCGCACGGTGAATACGAAGTGCTCCAGCTTGCCACCCGTGTCGCCGTCGTAGATGATGGGCTTTGTGGTACATTCCAGGATGTTGGTCAGGTCCTGCATACGGGTGGTCAGGTCCACAGCCTCGATGTCGGGCTTACCTTTCGATGTAGAGTCGGTCAGCGAGCTGCTCCACATACCGTCGAAGCGCTCTGTGTTCAGGCCGTTCTTCACCTCCAGGTTCTCGCAGATCAGTCCTGACAAACCGTCGTGCACCTCCAGGATGCGCACCACGTTCTTGGCCTCTATCAGTCGGCGCAGCGACTTCAGTCGGATGTCGGGTGTTGTGCCAATCTTTTTGATTTCCTTGTCGAGCGATGAAGACTCGATGCCTTTCGTATAGGGTATCTCGATCACTTCGCCGCCCCATTCCTTCATCACGTTGATGGCTTCTTCGCGCAGTTCCTTGTCGGCTCCCTGCTGCCAGTCATCGCCATGAATCATGTAGTCGGGCTTCAGCTTGCGCAGGTTCTCTGCATAGCTCCATTCGTCTTGTGGCACCACCTGGCTCACGCCTTTGATATTTTCCACCACGCTCTTACGCTGTTCGTAGGTGAGGTATGGCAGGCGCTTGTGCTGCGCAATGGCTTTGTCGGTGAACAGACCCACAATCAAGTCGCCGTGTTTTGCGCCCTCGTTGATGATGTTGATAAGTCCTGGGTGCATTATATCGGCAATCATGCCAAGGTAAATCTTCTTGCTCATATTGATGTTTAAAGTATTTTTATAGTGTTTATAGTTTGCAAAGGTAGTAAAAATATTCAAGAAATAGGCAGGCTTAGCGCTTTTTCTACGATTGGCGCCATGTCATAGTATCTGTATTCTGCCAGTCGCCCGCCGAAAATCACGTTTTCGCACTGCTGTGCCATAGTTCTATACTGCTCGGCCACGGCATTGTTGCGTGCGTCGTTGATGGGGTAGTAGGGCTCCATGCCTGGCTTCCATTCTGTGCTGTATTCGCGCGAGATCACGGTCTTGGGCACGCTGTACACGCGGTCGCCAAACAGTTCGAAGTGCTTATGTTCGATGATGCGTGTGTAGGGCACGCTGGCATCGGTGTAGTTCACCACGGCATTGCCCTGGTAGTTGGGCGTGTCCAGCGTTTGTTGTTCGAAGCTCACGGTGCGGTATTCCAGCGCTCCGAAGCGATAGTCGAAGAACTCGTCCAGCTATCCGGTGAACACAATCTGGCGGGCCTGTGCCTCCCAGTAGCTGCGCTCTTTGAAGAAATCCACGCCGGTGCGCGTCTCAATGCCTTCCAGCAGTCCGTCTATCAGTTTGTTGTAGCCGCCTATGGGGATGCCTTGATAGTCGTCGTTGAAGTAGTTGTTGTCGAACACCATCCTCACGGGCAGACGCTTGATGATAAAGGCGGGCAGCTCTGTGCATGGGCGCCCCCACTGTTTTTCGGTGTAGCCTTTTATCAGCCGTTCGTAGATGTCGCGGCCCACCAGCGATAGTGCCTGTTCTTCCAGGTTCTGCGGCTCGCCGTCCATGTGTGCCAGTGCTTCGTGGCGCTGCTGGTCGATGATGCGCTGTGCCTCGTCGGGTGTGCATACGCCCCACATCTGGTAGAAGGTGTTCATGTTGAACGGCAGGTTGTACAGTTTCCCTTGGTAGTTGGCCACGGGCGAGTTGGTGTAGCGGTTGAACGCCACGATGCTGTTCACGAACTGCCACACGGTTTTGTTCGACGTGTGGAAGATGTGGGCACCATACTTATGCACGTTGATGCCTTCCACCTCTTCGCAGTAGATGTTGCCGCCCAGGTGTGGCCTTTTGTCAATGACCAGACAGCGCTTGCCTGCTTGGTGCGCCTTGTATGCAAAGGTGGCACCAAAGAGACCCGAACCCACTATCAGATAGTCGTAGTACTTGTCTGCCATTTTTTTATCGGTGTTTTGTCATATTTTGCTGCAAAGTTACAAAATATTCATAATAATTTTCTAACTTTGCCGAAAATTTTAGCATCCCTATGGAAAAGAAACATTTTGAACTCCGCAAACTGTTGGAGGCTGTAGAGAAGGAGTTGCTCAAGAAACCCAATCACAAGACGTTAGACCGCCTGGCGCTGTTGGCTGGCTTTCAGGATTGGGACACCTTTCGCGATGCGCTTCATGGCGAGGCCGACGGAAAGAGCAACTATGGTGAATAAAAAAAGCATCGACTCCATGCGGGAATCGATGCTTTTATTCTTTTCGAAGGGGAATGTCTTAATCTTCCACTTTGATAGCAGAACGCTTCTCCTTGATACGGGCAGCCTTACCCGTGAGCTTGCGCAGGTAGTACAGCTTGGCGCGGCGAACCTTACCAACCTTGTTTACCTCGATGCTATCGATGTTGGGCGACTCAATGGGGAAGATACGCTCTACACCAATGGTACCTGACATCTTACGTACAGTGAAGCGCTTCTTGTCTCCGTGACCTGCAATCTTGATTACTACACCACGATAGAGCTGGATACGCTCCTTTGAACCCTCGATAATTTTGTAAGCGACAGTTACAGTGTCACCAGCCTTGAATGAAGGGAACTGCTTGCCGGTTGCAAATGCTTCTTCAGCAACTTTAATTAAATTCATTTTCTTTTTATAATTAAATGGTTGTTGTATCGTTCCAACGCAACATAACAGGCAACTCTCCTATCTTCCTGCCAGCGATTACGCGGAAAGCGGATGCAAAGGTACTGCTTTTTACCGACACACGATGCTGGAAAACAGGTATTTAACTCAACCTTTATGATTTTTTAACTAAAAGGCATAATCGCTCGGCTCTGCCGCATTCACCCGCTCGGCATCCCGAAGGGTGACGCTTGCAAGGCAAGAATGCGGAGCGACTGAAAGAACAAACGAACATACTTTTTTTGGTGCGAAACTCAAAAATGTATTAAATAATTTTGCGCTTTTAAATATATTGTGTACCTTTACCACCGAAATTTGATGGCAATTTACGATATTTAGGATATCGAAACTCTTACAGACAGGCTGGTTAACGGGGCCTGTAACCTACGAATAACTACTAATATATATAAAACTAACAAAACTATTATTGACTATGAGAAAACTACAATTACTAACCAAAATGCTACTCGTTTCAGTATTGCTGGGCATGAGTGGAAGTGTATGGGCGGATCCAATCGAAACGGTTGGTAACGCTGATTGCTCAACAACAGATCTCACCGATTCATCAACCCCAATTACACTGACTAATGGAAAGTTTATCCATTACACATTCAGTCAGAATAGAATAGACGGTGGTGCTTGGAACAATATGAATGGCTATCATTTGATAGTAAACGATGGAAACGAAGATATTATTGTAATGCGCCCTGACGCTTGGGAAAATAAAGCCGGAAAAGGAGATGGCTTTACAACGAGCTGGTCTGATTGGGATGCTTGGCGTGCTGACATGGACGGATCTACTGTTGATATGTACGTCAGCTTGAATGGCACTTCTTTTTCTATGACGGCAAATATCACTGGAAAAAGCTCGGCCACATACACATATAGCTATAACAAAACCTTAAGTAGTTCTCCAGCTTCTCTTGACATTCGTTTGTCTGTTCACTATGCTTACTTGCAGATTACAGCGGCAGATTTGTCGAATACGGTAACGTATGATTTTACTTCGTATTCAAACAGAACGCTTGAAAATTCAGGAACAAAGGCCTTTTCCGGTGCGTCTGTAAACGCTAACTATGCGTCTAATTTAGCAGAGGTGCATAATCGCTTTGCATTCCAGTTTGCTGGAACGTTCTCAATAGAGAACGATGGACTTTATGCTCAAAGAACAAATGGAGACCATGTGGGTATTGTCGGAATGCAAAAAGGTGATAAGGTGAAAATTAACTTCACACCAGGTGCTATAATGGTAAGAGGTGGAGTTCCTGATTATACTGGTATAACTACAGATTGGACAAATTATACCTCTGGAACACAGATAACGTTAGGTGCTAATACAAACTTTTTGTTCCAAGCTAAGACCTTGTGTAAAATATCCTCTATTATAATCGAGACGGTAAAAGCTGAAACCGTCACCGCTCCAAGTATTGATTCGGAAGCGGCTGGTGATGAACGCACTGTAACGATTACCGATGGTGTATCTAATCTGCTTAGTGGTGTTAAGACCTATTATACAATTGATGGCAGTATCCCAACCGCATCATCTACTCTTTACACAGGTCCATTTAATATTAGTGAGACTGCAACTGTCAAAGCAATTACCATCAGTAATTCGTCTGCTGCTACTCCATCAGCTGTCACCACTCAGTTGATTGATATGGATGTAATAGACGTACCAACTGCTGCAATTTCCGCTGTTGATGGCATTAATCGTACGGTCACGTTCAGTTGTACAACAGAAGGTGTTACATTATATTATTCAATCAAGGATGGCGAAGATTGGGGTGCCTATGTTGAAGGAAACTCTGTAGTGATCTCTGCTAATACAACATTGAAGGTTAAGGCAACCAAAAATACTAAGGAGGCTGTTTCTGACGAGCTGTCATTCCAGGCAGGCACAGCTATCAAACTGAATAATCCGTCTTATACCATTGGCGCATATAGCGCTGGGGCTTATACATTAACGCTCACATCTACGCAGACAGATAAGCTGCTGTCACCTACTGCCGTTATTAAATATACAGAAAACGATGGCGAAACTCAGACTATTAACAGTGGTGAGACGGTTAATGCATCTGTTGGCTCAACCTACAAGTTCTGGTCGTATGTAGAGGGGTATACAAACTCTGACGAAGTAACCGCCGTTCCTACCTATGTTGACGTTACTTCATATCGTCAAGATTGGTCTAATGACTTTAAAGCTTTGGCAGAAGGCATTATCGGATCTGGTTCAGACAATTATAACAAACAGGCCTCATTAACTCTGAGCGGAGAGAATTTGGTTGCTGGCTACTATAATATTACTAATGCTGGTTTCCATTCTAATTTTGGTGTAAATAATGTGGTATGGCAAGTCCGTTATTATGGAGCGACAAAAGAAAAAAATACGGGTCTTTGGCCATATAATGTAAATGGCTCGATGGTGATTACTGATTTGTCTGCTGGCGACGTGATCGTATTTACTGGTGATGCTGTTACTGCTGGAACTAATGTGTCAAAAGATGTGTTTACTTCTTCTGCAAACGGCAATTCTACATTTGTGGTGTCGGCAGATGGTAATGCAACCTTCACTCCTACAAAGAGCGGATATATTTATTCGGTGACAGTTTACACCAAGCGTCCAGAAAATGTCACTCCAACCATCAGTGCTGTTGGCTGGGCTACCTACTGCTCTGAATATGCTCTTGACTTTACTGGTGTTACTGCATTGACGGCTTACACCGCTTCGGTGGTTGGCACTACGGTGACGTTCAACAAGGTGTCGGGTAAGGTGCCTGCAAATACTGGTTTGCTGATTAGCGGCGAGACGGCTAGCGTGCCTGTTTGCGCCAGCGCCGATCCTGTGGCTAATATCATGGAGGGCGTCACTAAAGAAACCGTGAAGAGTGCTAACACCATCTTTGTACTGAAGAAGGGTGCCAGCGGACTGGGCTTCTATAAGAATGCGAACGACTTCACCCTTCGTGCCCACTCGGCATACATCCCCGCAACAAACATCCCAGCCACTGCCCGCGGATTCATCTCTCTGGACGACGAGGCAACTGGAATAAAGGGAAGCCTCACCCCAGCCCTCTCCGAAGGCGAAAGAGTCTTCTACAACCTGAACGGATGCAAGCTGCAGAGTGTTCCGACCAAGAAGGGCGTCTACCTCTTCAATGGCAAAAAGGTCGTGGTAAAGTGATAGAGTGATGATGAAAACAAAAACAAGAAAAACCCCTTCTGTAGGCTTGACGCTCTTAAAGAGCTCATGTGTCAAGCGGCAGGTCTCTGGCTATGAAAGCGAGCTTTCCAGCCATACCCCCGCCTCTTGTCACACCACTGACGTGGCTCAAGCCCGCAGAAGGAAAAACCCCGCTTCGCTAAAAAACCATTCTTTCCAGTACATAGCTGTTATAGGTGGTGTAGGCGCAGCCTGTTTTCTTGGTTTTTCCTTGATGAGAAAAGAGTCCCTGAAAGGGATAACGGTATTTGGTGGAAGGCTGCTGGGTGCTTGCACACAAGCAGAATGACGACAAATGGCGTTAATACGCTGACAAGAGTATCTTTCTCAGCAAGGGGTTTTCAAGGTTTTTGTTAAAACATAAGGAACAAAACAATAAAACATAGATATTATGAAAAAGAAATATATTGCGCCGGAAATGGCAATCACGGTGATTGAAACTCGACAGATGCTGGCATCATCGCTGCTCAACACCACTAGTACTCCTACACAGGACGACTTCACCAAGACAACTACCGAAACGGGAAATAACCTCTCTCGCCGCTACGACGTGTGGGAAGATTGGGAAGAGTAACGGGACCCCCTCCCGACCTCCCCACAACCCCCTCCCGACCTCCCCAAGGGGGAGGGGTTAATAAACCAAAAAAAAGAACCCAACCCCCTCCCAACCTCCCCGAGGGGAGGGGAGTGGATAGATTCATAATGAAGAAATAAGTAAATAAACATAACGCCCCACTAACCCCCTCCCCTTGGGAGGGTCGGGGTGGGGTTATGAGGGGAGGGGCAAACAAACTTGTACCGCCATTTGGTAGCGTGATTACCACCGCTTGGTAGCCTGACTACCACGCCTTGGTAGTGTGGCTACCGACGCTTGGTAGCCTCAGTACCAACGCTTGGTACGACCAGTACAAAACGTGGTACTCATTTTGGTACTGAGCAGATTGCTTTTTTTTCTTTTCATTTGTTTGCAAAATAAATAAATAATGTATATCTTTGCAGCGTTGATTGTGTAATTATTAAATCAACATAACAACATTTAGCAGAGTCGCCCCCCGTTTGTTGCGAAACAGACGTCTGCTCCGACTTTCAACTAAATTGCCATAGACTAACTAATTTATTATATTTATGAAAAAGACATTTTTACTAAAAACTTTGCTCCTGCTATGCACGTTCATAGTTGGGGGCTTGAGTAGTGTGGCGGATACTTATGAGCAATTGACTTCAATCGCCAACATTGATGAATCCGCTGAATATGTTTTGGGAATTGATGGAACGGGATTCCATTATGAAGGTACATCTTCTTGGGGTAAGACAGCGTTACCTTCTGCACAAACGCCAATCTATTATACCTTGAAGAAAGCTAATGATGGTAATTCATTCACCGCTGAAGCTACAATCGGAAGTACAAAATATTATTTGCAAGTTCCTACTTCTAATGCCTTTAGTATGGCAACTTCTACAGGAACAAATACAGATCTTATTATTGGTACTACGCAGGTTTCTGGGACAAATTATGCAGTTGCTAATAAAACGACAACAACACGACACCTTAGAATAAACGGAACAAGTGGACTGCGTTCTTATGCCAATACAACCGGTACCATGGCTTTTTTCTATAAAGTTGTAAAAGGGGTTAGTTTTACTCTTACTGGCGAGTCGAATAATACATCTTTAGGTACTGTTTCGGTCGAGAATAACGTGATTACTGCAACTCCAGCTGCTGGATGCCGTATAAGTACAGTAACACCTTATGAGGTGATTGCTGGTTCAGCAACAGTATCACAGTCTGGTAATAAATTTACTGTCACGGCAACAGAGAATTGTACGGTTCGAATTAACTTCGAGGAAATCCCAACGTATACAGTTACAATCATAGCTCCTACTGGTGGAACTCTTGTTGTTAAGAATGGAGATGATGTAGTTACTTCTGGGGATAAATTTATTGCAGGTACTGTTCTTTCCGTTACTGCTACTCCCTCTGATGACTATAATTTTGTGAATTGGAAAGCTGTAGATGCTTCAACTCATACTTATACAGCTGCCACTTCTTATACAATGACGGAACATGATGTTACGTTAAGTGCAACATTTGCTGCTAAAGTATATCATAATGCAATTTTCAAAAAGAATGGTGGCGAGACACATGCCACTGTACCTACCGAAGTAGGAAAGGCTATTGTATTTCCTGCTACGAATCCTGTAGCTGTTGATGGAAAAGTGTTCGTTGGTTGGGTAGCTGCTACTATTACCGGCACTACAGATGAAGCACCAACATTTGTTTCTTCCGCAACAATGGGTGATGAAGATGTTACTTATTATGCTTGTTATGCTGATGTGACTCCAGGAAGTTCGACAACAAAGACAGACGAATTGACGACTGCAACATTCGGTAATCCTTCATCTTATGGTAATTGGGTAAACAAAAAAGCAACCTCGGGATCTGATGCAGTATATGCTGGAAACACGACATCAAATGGTGGTGCTATTCAAATGCGTGATAACACAAATAGTGGTATCGTGACTACCACGTCTGGTGGTTTTGCTAAGAAAGTTACTGTAACATGGAAAAGTACTACTGCAAGTGGCAGAACTTTAAATATTTATGGTAAGAATAGTGCTTATACGGCTTCATCTGATTTGTATGATAATAACAAAAAGGGTACATTGCTAGGTACTATTGTTTACGGAACTAGTACTGAGGCTAATATTGTTGGAGATTATGCGTATATAGGAATGGCTTCTAATAGTGGCGCTATGTATCTTGATGAGATAGATGTTGATTGGGTAACAGGTACTCCTGATACATATTCAGACTACTGCACCACTGTCGCAGCTGACACTCGCGAGGCAGTTAATATCACTTCTTTCACAGCAACTGAAACAACTCTGATTAAGGGCAACACGACAAATACAACCGTTGCCAACGACCAGGCTGGTTGGACTGCTGCTTATACCTATGCTTCTGATAATACCGATGTTGCTACCGTAGCTGCTGATGGCGTGATTACTGCTGTTGGCAAGGGTACTGCAAATATCACAGCAACATTGAATGTGGATAAAGACGATGTTAACTATAAGAAGGGTACAACTTTCAGTAAGAGCATTGAGATTACTGTGAACAATCCTTCTCATACAGTAGCTTTCTATGATAATGGTACAAAGATTAGTGAAGAAAGTGTAGAGGAAGAGGCTGCTATAGTATTCCCAACTAATCCTACACCTGCTGTAGGTGGATTTGTGTTCGAGGGATGGGCAACTGCTGCCATTGATGGAACTGCAGCTGTTAAGCCTGCAACAGTAACTGAGGCTAATATGGGTGATGCTGATATCAATTACTATGCTGTATATGTTGAGAAAAGAATACTAACTGCAGTATTCAATGCTAGTGATATTACCAAGACACCAGCAGTAACAAATGAGAGTTTGACATGGAAGGATACTGCTACAGATATAACTCTTAAATTGTCTGCAGGTCAGCATTATACTAGTAAAACACCAAATACATGGACTGTAACAGATGGCACATCCAATTATTTCGAAATTTCAACCACTGGTGTTTTGACAAGTGTTGTTGCTACAATTTCAGAGTCAAAATATAAAATTAATTCTGTTTCTGCAGGAACTCTCACAACAAATGGAACTACTCAAACCATAAATTCATTTAATAATGCTTCTTCAGTGAGATGTTATGCTACATCTGGTAATCAGATTCGTGCCACTGAGATTGTCGTAAATGCAGAATCTAAGCCTAATGGTTATGTGACAACACTTCCAACTGATGTTACAGTTTCTATCTCTGCTGCAGGTTGGGCAACATACTGTTCTAACTATCCTCTCGACTTCACAGGTATTACAGCCCTGACTGCTTACACCGCTACGGTGGATGGCACTACGGTGAAGTTTAATGAGGTGACGGGTAAGGTGCCTGCAAATACTGGTTTGCTGGTAAGCGGCGAGACGGCCAGCGTGCCTGTCTGCGCTAGCGCCGAGCCTGTGGCTAATATCATGGAGGGCGTCACTACCGAGACCGTGAAAGATGCCGGCACTATCTTCGTGCTGAAGAAGGGCACCAACGGACTGGGCTTCTATAAGAATGCTAACCCCTTCACCCTTCGTGCTAACTCGGCATACATTCCCGCAACAAACATCCCAAGCGGAACCTATGCCCGCGGCTTCATCTCTCTGGACGACGAGGCTACCGCTGTTGAAAAATTGAAGAATTCAAGAATTGAAGAATTGAATGGCAACTGGTATGACCTCAGCGGTCGCCGCGTGGCTAAGCCAACAAAGGGCGTGTATATCCTGAATGGAAAGAAAGTGATTAAATAAAAAGAAAACGACCCGACCCCCTCCCAACCTCCCCAAGGGGGAGGGGATAATAAACCAAAGCCCCAATTTTTCACCCTCCCCTTGGGAGGGACGGGGTGGGGTTATTGGAGGGATGGGGTGGGGTCAAAATATTTAGATATTATGAAAAAGAAATATATTGCGCCAGAGATGGCCATCACTAAGATAGCGACCCAGCATCTGCTGACTAGTTCTCTACTCGACACAAAAGGAGTTGCTCCTGAACAAACCGACTTCACGGAAATAACAGAGGACACCGGCAACAACCTCTCCCGCCGCTACGACGTGTGGGAAGAAGAGGAATAACCCCCTCCTAACCTCCCCAAGGGGGAGGGATTGTAAACCCATCAACAAATAATAAGCCTCCCCGAGGGGAGGAAATATAGCAATCGTGCCGCTATTCATTGCGAATGGCGGCACGTTCTGTATTACTCCCTCCCCTTGGGAGGGACGGGGTGGGGTCATTCCCCTCCCCCTTGGGGAGGCCAGGAGGGGCCTTTTTTTCTCAACAATAGCGCTGCTATTCTTATTGTTTCTTGTCGCAATACTTATTGTTTTGCGAGCCAATAGTGGCAGTTTTGACTTGCAAAAGTATAGGTTTTGGTGTCATTCTAGAGTCTAGAAAGCACGATTCTAGAGTCTAGAATGCATCATTCTAGAGTCTAGATCACATCATTCTAGAGTCTAGAATTGAGCATTCTAGGGGCTAGGTGCGATTCAAGAGCGTAGGTGTTGGATTATTAAACATTGACTATTGACCATTAACCATATAGGTTTTGCGAGACGAAACTAGTGGTTCTAGCCCTTGTTTCTTTACAAAAACCAAATAAAACCCCTTTCTGAGCCAGAAGCCTTTGTCGAGGCTTTATCGGTGTTGGAGGAAAACATACAAAAACCAAATAAAACCCCTTTTTGAGCCAGAAGCCTCTGTCTAGGCTTTATCGGTGTTGGAGGAAAACTTGCTCGTGAACAAGTTCACGGCCCGTTTTCCACCACCACCGTTACCCCATTCTGGGGCTGCCTGGCTCAAAAAGGAAAAACCTCGGACCTTCGGTCCTAAAAAACCAGAATACTTCATAAGCTCCTAACCCCCTCCCAACCTCCTCCCGACCCCCTCCCAACCCCCTCCCAACCTCCCCAAGGGGGAGGGGGGAGACCCACCCCCAGCCCCTCCCTGCAGGGAGGGGAGTGGATAGATTCATAATGAAGAAATAAGTTAAGAAACCAAAATGACCCTTTTACCCCCTCCCCTTGGGAGGGATGGGGTGGGGTTACAAATTCGGCGCACCCACACGAAGTGAGTACGCCGACAAGGTTATCCTAAACTACCTTAAAAAACTTATAATCATGAATAACGTTCTTACTTTGCGCCACCCTGGCGGTGGGACGCTACCATTCCAACTGTCGTGAGTCCGCCTCACTCTGCGATTTCTCGCTGTCCTGCAGCTGTAGGGTGCTGCCGGTGACGTGTACGGTGAGCGTGGCTACGGCGTAGTCGTGCTCCAGCCAGCAGTATCTCACTGGCATCTTGGTGCAGTTCACCACGATGGTGGCAGTACCGGTGTCGATACCTTTCACCACACCGTTCTGATCGACGGTAGCCACGTTTTCGTTGCTACTGCTATACACGATGCCCTCTTTGATGGCATGTTTGGGGAAGTACGACAGTTCTATCTGCACGGTCTCCTGAGCCTTCAGGTTCACCTCGCCATTCTGGATACCCTCGCCGCTGATGAACAGCTGTGCGGGATAGATATCTTGTTTGTCGCAGCTTGTGGCAACAGCCAGTATCAGCATAGCCATCGCAAATATCGAAAATAATTTTTTCATAATATCTATGTTTTATTGTTTTGTTCCTTATGTTTTAACAAAAACCTTGAAAACCCCTCTGCTGATGTTTTAGCTCTTCGAGCCCCGTGCTGCTGTCATGGCTTTGTGCCTGTGAGCAAGCTCCCGCACAAGCCCTGACAACATCACTCGTTGCTGCGCAACTAAAAACATCCTCAGAGGAAAAACCGAGAAAACCGGCTGCGCCTACACCACCTATAACAGCTACGTACTGGAAAGAATGGTTTTTTAGCGAAGCGGGGTTTTTCCACTCGTGATGACCAAGTTTGGGAACCAAACCGTGGTGGGCTTCCACGTTGTGCGAGAGCTCGCTCTCAGGCACAAACGCGGAAGGACAACACGTAAG
>NZ_JHXM01000002.1 GCF_000621725.1 Xylanibacter brevis ATCC 19188 | reverse complement strand
TTTCAATTAAGATTAGCACTCGCTTCTTGTACTACTTCTCTGTCTATGTAAATCTTTCAAAGAACTCTTCTTGTTTTGCTTGTGAGGATGTGTTCCTCGTAAGCGGATGCAAAGATACGGCTTTTTTCGAAACCACCAAAACTTTTCTACCTTTTTCCCCTATTTTTTTTAAAAAAACTCGACACTTTTCGTTTTTCTTTACAGCCCACCTTATTATATAAATAAAAGGGGCTTCAGAAGAATCCTATATTGTCTTTCCAACACTTGTCACTTTTTCTGCCGAAATTGGGGTTTTATCATCAAAAAGGGCCACCATTAAGGTGAAAAAGCGTCTCCATTGGGGATAAAAGTATCGGTTTTACTGGGCAATAGCAGCTGTTTTATCAACTTATAGTGGCGCTATTGAGATGTAATTCGGTAAGTATTGGGTAGCATCTAGACTTTGGAAATGCGTTTTCTAGAGTCTAGAAGTCTTCAATCTAGAGTTTAGAATGAGGCAATCTAGACTCTATAAACAACTAATCTAGAGTCTAGAACGACACCAAAAGTGGCACTATTGGACGATAAGAGTGGCACTATTGGACACCAAGAGCGGCACTATTGGACGATAATAGTTCTACTCTTACCTTGCCAAACAGAAAGAATGGGCCGACGATTCAGTTAGAATAGAAGGAAGAAACAAGAAGGATCCCATTTTGACCAGCGGAAAACAGCGAAACCAGGATATAAGAAACAGAAAATGCCACTTTCACATCCAAAACATAGTGTTTAAGCGATGTAAAAGTGGCATTATATGATATAGAAGCTTCAGCTATATCTTAGAGCAGTTAATCTCTTTTGCCAAAAATGCGAAGCAAGTAGAGGAAGAGATTGACAAAATCGAGATAGAGCGTCAAAGCACCGAGGAGAGCATACTTCTGCATGTGCTCTCCGGCATCGGGGGCGGTGAGAAACATCTGTTTGATGCGCTGCGTGTCATAAGCAGTCAGTCCGACAAATATCAAAACACCGGCATAACTTGCTATCAGTGTAAGTCCAGGACTTGCAACAAATATGTTCACGATGGTTGCAATGATGAGACCAATCAGCGCCATCATCAGTACCTTTCCCCATGAAGATAAGTCTTTCTGTGTGACATAACCATAGAGAGACATCGCCCCAAAGGTTGCAGCAGTAATCATAAACACGGTGCTGATGCTACCTAAACTATATATAAAGAATATAGAAGACAGCATCACGCCATTCAGAATAGAATATACCACGAAAAGCGTTGTCGCAGTCATCAGAGACATCTTATTGATTCCAGCTCCGAGTCCTATGACCAGTAGCAGTTCAGCCCCGACGAGTAGCCACATCACTATGGGATTGGAATAAATCAAAGCCGACATGACGGGATTAGTAGCCACCCCATAGGCAGACAATGCTGTGATCACCAATGCCAGAGTCATCCATACATATACCTTTCTCATCAAGGCAGGAAAAGCCAATGACGAGTCCCATTCACGCTGACGTGAAGAGAGTGATTGATAGTTCATTTCTTCGTAATCCATAATTTATAATGTTTTAAAGTGTCCATTCATACGTATCGTACATCACAGTACGTCCGCCATATCCTTCCTTATGAGCTATGAGCCCCTCGTTCAAGACCAGTCCACCCTGTTCGTTCGAAGTGCCAAAATCGAGGTATCTCATGTGCTGATAGTCATGATACATCACCTGATCATAGATCGCTTCCATGGCACCGAGTCGTTTACCCTCATCAGTGGTCCCACTATATTGGCCATGCAGAACATGTCCCATCACGTAGAAAGTGATGCCCCCTATGATTCGACCATCCAGATATGCACTATATTGAATGATCTTATCAGGGAAGCGAGACTTCAATAGCTCTATCTCCTGAAGTGTATGCACAGACTGTGCCTGAAATTTTTTCTGGAGATTATCGTTGAGAACAGGCCAAAACTCTGCCAAACTGGCATCCCGTTTCACCTGAATGCCTGCCATTTGTGCCTGTTTCAAGCGGCGACGATGATCTTTTCGCCAGCGAAGATGAGCATCGAGAAAGATGACCGTACCCGACATACGTTGCTGCAGGTGTGCACCACATTTCCAAAACATGGCATACAAATCCTCTTCTGAAGGCAAGCGATGATAAATCCAAGGAATAGCGCGATAGAGAACCTTTAGGAATCCCATCTTTCGCAGATAGTCGTTCAACTCCTCAAATAAGTGAACCACATCTGCAGTAGTCACATCCTCGTCCATCAGCAATCCGCCATAAGTCAGTCCTCTATGCGAGCAGAAGATCTCCCCCACCTCATGCGCAGGAAGAACAGAATGCAGATGATTTCCTACATAGAACAGCAACGAGTGATCCTTGAAACGATCACTATGATAATCCATGTATTCACGATAGAACAGGAAAGTCGCGTTACGTGCCTTATCTACGTAGCGATTCCATTCATCATGATGAGTAGCATCATATCGTACTATCCGGAACATCATTTCACAATCTGCAGAAACTCGTTGTAGTCGTAGATATATTCATCCTCATCAAACAATTCAGACGCCAGAACCAGACAAACAGCGCCACTTGAGAAGTCCTCAAGTGTGCGCCATACGTTAGTACCGACATACAGTCCCTGATAGGGATGATTCAAATGAAAAGTCTGGCGCACATGACCATCAAACACCTCCACATCGAACGAACCGCTCACGGCAATGATCACCTCCTGACAAGTACGATGAGCATGTCCGCCACGCCGTTCGCCAGAAGGAATATCATAAGTCCAGTAAACCCTGGCGATGTCAAACGGCACATTCTTCATTTGCTCAGCCACCGTCAGGTTACCCCTTGGGTCAACGATTTTTGGCAGGTCAATGATACTTACGCGCTCCATCTTTTTAATGTTCAAATTTAGTATAAGGATCAGTGCCGAGAACAGTCTTAGCCAAGCGCTTAGCCTTGTCGCGAAGTGCATCCACATCGTCACCTACCTCACCATAACAGAGCACGACACCCATGCGACGTCCCTTGTGAGCCTCGGGCTTTCCGAAGATACGAACACGTGTGCGGTCTTCCTTCAGAGCCTCTGTCAGATTGTAGTCCAGCAAAGACTTATCAACAGGAGCAGATACCTCTTTTGGTGAAAGAATTACCGCAGAAGCGCCCGCATGTTCTAGATGAATGCCAGCAATAGGCAGACCCATGACCGCACGGAAGTGAAGTTCAAACTCAGACAGATTGGTAGTATGTCCAAGTGTCACCATACCCGTGTCGTGTGGACGTGGCGACAGTTCGCTAAAGATTACCTCACCCTGTTTTGTGAGGAAGAACTCCACGCCCCAGATGCCAGCACCCGTGAGGGCCTTCGTCACCTTGTCGGCCATCATCTGCGCCTGTTTCAGCGCCTCATCCGACAACTTATATGGCTGCCATGATTCGCGATAGTCGCCTGCCTTCTGCACATGACCTATTGGCGGACAGAAGAGCGTAGGCCAACCATGCTGCTGAGTAACGGTGAGCAAGGTAAACTCAGAGTCGAAGTCAATGAATTCCTCAATGATAACCTCTTTCACATCACCACGCGAACCCTCCATAGCCTCTTTGAAAGCCTGTTCCAGTTCATCGTCGTTGTGCACATAGCTCTGACCATGACCAGATGAAGACATCAGCGGTTTCACCACACAAGGGAAGCCGATCTCGTCGGCAGCTTTCTTAAATTCATCGAAAGTCTTAGCATAAAAATACTTTGCCGTACGCAGGCCCAGTTCCTTAGAAGCCAGATCACGAATAGCGCGACGGTTCATGGTGAAGTTGACGGCACGAGCAGAAGGCACCACCTGGATGCCCTGTTCCTCGAATTGGAACAGACGTTCCGTACGGATGGCCTCAATCTCAGGTACGATAATGTCGGGCTGGTGTTTCTTCACCACAGCCTCAAGGGCCTCGCCGTCGAGCATATTAAACACTTCGCGCTCGTCGGCCACCTGCATAGCCGGTGCATTGTTGTAGCGGTCGCAGGCAATCACATACTGTCCTGCGCGCATGGCAGCAATCACGAACTCCTTGCCCAGTTCGCCTGAGCCTAACAATAGTATTTTCTTCATAGCTTTAACGTTTTACCAAATTCATACTTCATGGCCTGAAAAGCGGTCATTTCCAACTTTCCCAGGTAATTTGTTTGCGTGGCATATTTCAATGCCTCATAGTTCTTATATTTTCTTTCCTCGATATTGAGTCTCACTTTTCCATTTTTCACCAACAAGCGTGCCTCTTCAGTCTGCGCGCCCAGCTGTCCGTCGTTTGTGATAGTGATATAATAGCATCCATCGAAATCAGACATTTGGTAGTATCTTGTTCTGAATGGCCACAACAAGCTGCTCACCTCCATCTGTCCTCTCCACACGGTGATACGCTTGAAAGAGTAGAGATATGTCAGCGATATGCCGCCAAGGAACAAAATTCCAAAAAGCGAGAATAGCACTTTTCCCAAAGTCATCTCTCCGTCACCCATGATGAAGCCAAGAGGAAAGAGTAATGCCATCAGCATAAATCCCCAAGCTCCATATATGTAAGGCATTCTGAATTCTGAGACGACCTCCTCATTATCGCGCGCTCTGAACTTCTCTTTCTGTTTCACCTTGATAGCCTCACACAGCTCCTCATAGTTACTGTAAAGAGAAGAAGCAATGCTGACAACGCGGCGCCCGCCACGTATGAGCCTCAGCACTTCGCCCTCTCGCATCCGCGAGGTCTCCAAATAGTCAAACTCCGTAAAGAAATAGAATCTGCGCCAGAACGGCAACAGCACACTCCTGGTCTCGATTCCATCTGGGTACACCGTAATACGTCGCAACCAACAAAGATAGCCCAGGCAGAACAAGGTTCCCAAAGCTATCATAGTCAGGCTCAATGGCACCAAGGTAGAAGACTGTAATGCAGAGACACCGCCACTGGCGATTACTCCCAGCATTATACCTAGCAAAGCACCAATAACAGCGCGACGATTAAATTTCGAAGTTATCATATTTAGTAAGACTACAGTCGAATCAGAATCAATGTTTACCTATTGGCATACATATTGTCGTAATACTTCTGGTAGTCGCCGGAGGTGACATTGTCGAGCCACGCCTGATTGTCGAGATACCAGCGCACCGTCTTTTCGATACCCTCCTCAAACTGCAGGCTTGGTTCCCAGCCCAGTTCACGCTGCAGCTTCGACGAGTCGATGGCATAGCGCAGGTCATGGCCGGCACGGTCGGTGACAAATGTGATCAGATTCATATCCTCGCCTTCCTTGCGGCCCAGCAAGCGATCCACCGTCTTGATGACCACCTTTATAATATCTATATTCTTCCACTCGTTGAAACCACCAATATTATAGGTTTCGGCAATCTTTCCCTTATGGAAAATCAAGTCGATAGCTCGCGCATGATCCTCCACAAACAACCAGTCGCGCACGTTTTCGCCCTTACCATAGACAGGGAGCGGTTTGCGATGACGGATATTATTAATAAAAAGAGGTATCAACTTTTCAGGGAACTGATAAGGGCCGTAGTTGTTCGAGCAGTTGGTCACCACTACAGGCATACCGTAGGTGTCATGGAAGGCACGTACGAAATGGTCGCTAGAAGCTTTCGATGCACTGTATGGAGAATGTGGATTGTACTTTGTTGTCTCCAGGAAGAACTTGTCACCATACGCCAGATGATGTTCTGCCGAGGATGCTGTAGTAGTGTAAGGAGGTTCTATTCCCTCGGGATGCGTCAGTTCCAGCGCACCATAAACCTCGTCTGTAGAAATATGATAGAAGCGCTTTCCCTCATACTTCTCGGGCAGCGATTCCCAATAGAGCTTCGCAGCCTGCAGCAGCGATAGCGTGCCCATCACGTTTGTCTTTGCAAAGGTAAAGGGATCCTTGATACTGCGATCCACATGACTCTCTGCAGCCAGATGGATGATGCCATCCACCTTTTTATCCTGCATCAACTGATAGAACGCGTCGAAGTCGCATATATCCATTTTCACAAACTCGTAATTAGGCTTATCCTCAATGTCCTTCAGGTTAGCCAGATTACCAGCATAAGTTAACTTGTCGAGATTGATAATGTGGTACTCAGGATACTTGTTCACAAACAAGCGAACAACATGGCTTCCAATAAAGCCAGCACCACCGGTTATTACTATTGTTTTCATATTCATGTGATTAATTACTCCTTTCCTTGTTTATATTTTCTGTAGGCCCCCATGAGAAACATCACAAGGAATGCCACGAAGAACGTTCTTGAAGCATCCTGCCACGTTTCATCCAGTCCGATGATATAACATAATAACGTAAGCGCTGCCGCAACTATTGTGTCAACGATTACTTCCACGATCCACTCCATCATAAGCCACGCTCCTTTCCGGGATCAGCCAGTGTGATCACCTCTAAGTCCTTGAAGGCGCTGCCATCGATGGTCAGTCGCATCAGCGTGCGCTCCTTGTGCCAGCCCTGAAGGCCGGCAGCGCCAGGGTTCAGGTGCAACAGGTTCAGCGTCTTGTCGTATTTCACTTTCAGGATATGCGAATGCCCTGCGATGAACAACTGTGGCGGATTGGCAAACAGCGTGCTGCGCACCGAGGCATCATAGTTGCCGGGATAGCCACCGATATGCTTGATCAGCACATCCACATCCTCACATTTAAAACGGTTCAGTTCGCGATACATCAGTCTGAGGTCACCCCCATCACAGTTGCCGCATACAGCTCTGAAAGGTCTGAAAGCAGCCAGTCGCTCAGCCACCTCCACACTGCCGATGTCGCCAGCATGCCAAATCTCGTCACACTGTTCGAAGTAGTGCAAGTACTTATCGTCCCAATAGCTGTGCGTATCGCTGATTAAACCTATCCTTTTCATGCAGTAAACCTATGCTTTTCTGGTCGAAAACTGATGCTTTTCTCTGCGTAGAGCTATGCTTTACCTTCGAGCGTTAATAAACTTGGCAATGTAGTCTGCCGTTTCTTCGATGCCCATCACTGATGCGTCAATGCAGAGATGATAACTTTCCGATGCGCCCCAGTGCTTACCCGTGTAATAATTGTAGTAGGTGGCACGCTCGTGTTCGCCCTTCTCTATCATGTGTCGGGCCTCATCTCGCGAACAGTGGTGACGCTCGGCCACACGATCTATACGAATGTCGATTGGTGCCGTCACGAAGATGTTCACACATTCAGGCATGTCGCGCAACACATAGTCTGCGCAGCGACCCACAAACACGCAATTGCCCTCTGCAGCGGCCTTACGGATGGCGTCACTTTGAATCTTAAACAGAGCCTCTTGCGAAAAGTCGTTCTGATAGAACCCGCTATCGGCGAGATGCACCGCACGGATGTTAAGCAGCGAGCGGAAAAAGCCCTTACACTCATCGTTCTGCTCGAAATACTCTTCCGAGAAGCCACTTTCCTTGGCTGCCAGCTCCAGGATTTCCTTATCATAGAAGCGTGCATCAAAAGTCTTCGCCAACAACTGGGCCACCATGCGTCCTCCGCTGCCCAACTGTCGTCCTACGTTGATTATCAATTTATCACCGCCATTCATACCTTTCCCACTTTAAAATCGCGCATATACTTCCACAACACAAAGGCTGCCATCATAGCTGCCAGACCATCACTTGTTGGCAATGCTGCCCAAAGGCCGTTCAATCCCCAGATCATAGGGAACAAGATGATGAGCGGCAACAGGATGGTGAGTTGTCTTGACAGCGAGAGGAAGATAGATATTTTCACTCTGCCTATACATTGGAAGAAGTTTGTAGTCACTGCTTGGAAACCTATCAGCGGGAACAACAGCATATTAATCAATATGCCATCGGCCGCCAAGCTAATCTGCACGGCATCCTTCGTGAAGATGCGTGCCATCTCTGAAGGGAAAAGAATAGCCATCAACCAGCCCAGCACCATGATGGCGGTGGCCGAAAGGATGGCTAGGTTAAGACAGCGAAGCATGCGGTCGAAATGCTTTGCACCGTAGTTATATCCCACGATGGGCTGCATGCCCTGGTTTATTCCCATGATAATCATGAAGAAAAACATGCCAAACGTGTTTGCAATACCATAGGCGCCTACCGCCATATCGCCACCATAAGAGAGGAACTGGCGATTCATGAAGATCACGATGATGCACGAGGTGGCATTCATCAAGAAAGGCGAGATGCCGATGGCGATGATGTTTTTCACCAGATCGGTCTTCAGGCCATAGATGCCACGCTTCAGATGAATCAGTTCTTTGGGGTCGGAAAAGATCCACAGCTGCCAGCATAGCGCCAGCGTCTGCGAAGTGATAGTGGCCAAAGCGGCTCCTCTGATACCCCAGCGAAGCACCCATACGAAGGCGACGACCAGCAGGATGTTCATCATCACCGTGAACAGGGTGGCATACATCGCATGTCTGGGTTTTCCGCAGGCACGCAACAAGGCATTCATGCCGAAATACATATGGGTCACGATGTTACCAGCCAGGATAATCTCCATGAACTCCCGGGCATAAGGCAACGTCACATCGCTGGCACCAAAGAAACGAAGTATCGGGTCGAGAAACAACAGGCAAACCGTCATAAAAAGGAATCCCACGATGAGATTCAGCGTGATCGTGTTGCCCAACAAGTGCTCAGCCGTGTCGTAGTCACGCTGTCCCAGTTTCACGCTGATGCAAGTAGAGGCACCAACGCCCACAGCAGCACCAAAAGCTGCGCTAAGGTTCATGAAGGGAAACGTAACCGAAAGGCCGTTGATGGCATCGGCTCCCACCAGTTGTCCAATGGAGGCACGGTCGATAATATTATAGAGTGACGAGGCCGTCATAGCCACGATGGCTGGCAACGCATACTGCCATAGCAGCGCTCCCACCGGCTTCTGTCCCAGTTCTAATGCTTTCGCTTTACTGTCCATATCTTATATTAACGTCTGCAAAGATACGAAACTTTTTCGATTTACCAACGTCTTTCATGCCAAAAGTTTGGCTATTTCATTTTTTATTCATACTTTTGTAATCATTTAAATAATAATCATTCATGAAACGTCTCATTCTCTTCATGACTTTACTGCTTGCCGGCCTGACTGTCCATGCCGGAAAAATAAAATATCCTGGCAGTAAAGTCTATATCTACAGATACACACTTACCGACAAGAAGACGACGCATCATTCGCTGAAGGAAGCTGGCAAATTTCTTTCTAGAAAGAGTCTGAACCGCCGTCGCAAGCAGGGCATCGCCATCGACTCCACCGACCTGCCCATCCCCCAGAGCTACATCCGCATGTTTTCATCAAAGGGAACCACCGTGCTGGGCACCAGCAAGTGGCAGAACACCGTGCTGGTCAGCTCGAAAGACACCACCGAGCTCTGTCGTCTCGGCACGCTCCCCATCGTCAAGGCAAGTCGCTGTGTGTATATCTCGCCCGACTCTATCGAGCGCCCAGCCGACATCCGCTGGAATGTTCATGAGACGTTCAACCGCTGGGACTCTATCCATAACGACCCCTACGGCATGTCCAGACCACAGATTGAGACACTGGCCGGCCACTGGCTCCACGAGCAAGGTTTCACCGGAAAGGGGGTCACCATTGCCATTCTCGATGGTGGTTTTCAGAACTACGACCGCATCCCTGCCCTCAGTGAGAGCCGCATCGTGGGCACACACGACTTTGTAGTCACGGCCCTCGACCATCGTTTCTACAACGACAAAGAGACGTGTTTCAACAGCATTGACCACGGCACCAAGGTATTCTCGGCACTTGCCGCCAAAGCACCCGAGGTATGCATGGGCACTGCGCCCGATGCCAACTATTGGTTGTTGCGCTGCGAAGACTATAACACCGAACAGCCCGTAGAGGAAGACCTTTGGACGATGGCAGCCGAATTTGCCGATTCCGTTGGCGTGGATATCATCAACTCCAGCTTGGGCTATTATAAGTTTGACAACGACCGTGGCAACTACCGCCTGCAAGACCTCGACGGCAAGACGGCTTTCATATCTCGAACGGCCTCCATGCTGGCCCAGAAGGGCATCGTGCTCTGCAATTCTGCCGGCAACTCGGGCATGGGACCATGGAAGAAGATCAGCGTTCCCGCCGATGCCACCGACATACTGACCGTTGGCGCCATCGACCAGAAGCTGATCATTGCCGCTTTCTCCAGCCTGGGTCCCACGCAAGACGGGCGCATCAAACCAGATGTAGTCGCCATCGGAGCCCCCACGGCCCTGATCTCTGGCCGCGGCACACTGATCAACGACATGGGCACATCGTTCTCAACGCCCATCGTCGCCGGCCTCGTTGCCTGTCTCTGGCAGGCTCTTCCCCACAAGAATGCCTACGAGATCATCGACCTGGTGCGCCGCAGTGGTGACCATCACAAAGAGCCAACCAACGTCTATGGCTATGGCATTCCCAACTTCTGGACCGCTTATCAATTAGGACTATGACCACTTTCACGCTCTACGAGCTCAACAGTTTGGTACGACAGACCATCGAAGGCTCGATGGATCAGGACTACTGGGTGGATGCAGAACTGTCGGAATGCCGCGAGAGCAGAGGACACTGCTACATGGAGCTCATCCAAAAAGACGAGTTCTCCAACACGCCTGTGGCACGCGCCTCGGCCAAGTGCTGGAAGAACACATGGGCCATGCTGCAACCACACTTCGAGCGCATCACCGGACAACCCCTGCATGCAGGCCTGAAAGTGCGCCTCAAGGTCTATCCGCAGTTTCACGAAGCCTTCGGATTCTCGTGGATTGTCACCGACATCGACCCCACCTACACCATGGGCGACATGGCGCGCCGCCGCCAGGAGATCATCAAACAACTGAAGGAAGAAGGTGTCTTCGACCTGCAAAAGGAGCTGGCGCTCTCTGCTTTTGCCCTCAACATTGCCGTCATCTCCAGCGAGACGGCAGCAGGCTATGGTGATTTTGTCAACCAACTGGCCGACACGCCTTTCGACTTCCACACCCAACTCTTCCCCGCTATCATGCAGGGTGAACAGGTAGAGCAAAGCATCATTACGGCTTTGAACAGAATCTACCAGCAGCAAACCGAACTATTCTCTTCACCATTCGACTGCGTGGTTATCATTCGCGGTGGCGGAGCCACTGCCGACCTGTCGGGATTCGACACCTTGGCCCTGGCAGAGAACGTGGCCAACTTCCCGCTGCCCATCATTACCGGCATCGGACACGACCGCGACGAGTCTGTGCTAGACATGGTCAGCCACACCAGAGTGAAGACACCCACGGCTGCCGCACAGCTTCTCATCTCCAACATCGAGAAGACCCAGCACCAGATAGAGACGTGCGAAGAGCGCATCGCACACTACGCACAGAGCAGAATTGAGATCGAACAGCTACGTCTGGCCCGTCTCTCAGAGCACATTCCCCCACTCTTCTCGCTGGTGAAAGCCCGCCAAGAGGCCCTCTTAGACCGCCATCTGCAGACCATTGCCTCTCACCTACAGAGGACGCTTGAAAAAGAAGGACACCGACTAAACCTTCTGGAACAGAGAGCACAGGCGCTCGACCCGACCCTCTTACTGAAACGAGGCTATAGCATCACGCTCCATAACGGCAAGCTTCTGCGCGACCCGTTACAGGTGAAACCCAACGAAGAAATAGAAACCCGCCTTGAAAAGGGCACCATCATATCTATCGTCAAATGAACTACGAAGAATCATTACAGCAACTGGAAACCATCGTTCGCAAGATGGAGAACAACGAATTTGGCATCGACGAGCTGTCCGAACAGTTGAAATCCGCACTGGAGATTATCAAGCAGTGCAAAGAGAAACTTAACAAGACTGATAGCGAAATTAAAAAAATACTGGAAAAAAGTTAGAAATACTTGCTGAAAACAGAATTTTTGTATAACTTTGCATCACTTTTTAAACATTTCTAAACGGATTTAATGATCACAAAAAGATTATGAAAGAACTGGATTGGAAGAATCTATCGTTCGGCTATATGCCAACGGACTACAACGTACGCTGCTACTATCGCAACGGAAAATGGGGAGAAATAGAAGTATCGTCAGACGAGTATCTGAAACTTCATATGGCAGCCACCTGTCTGCACTACGGTCAGGAAGCATTCGAAGGCCTGAAAGCCTACCGCTGTCCTGACGGAAAGGTACGCCTGTTCCGCGTGAAGGACAACGCAGAACGCCTGCAGTCAACCTGCCGCGGCATCATGATGCCCGAGGTTCCCACCGAATTGTTTATCGAGATGGCAGAGAAAGTGGTTCGCCTGAATCAGGAATGGATTCCCACCTACGAGAGCGGTGCTACCCTCTACCTGCGCCCACTGCTGATTGGTACCAGCGCACAGGTTGGTGTTCACCCCGCCAAAGAATACCTTTTCTTAATCTTCGTAACGCCCGTAGGTCCCTACTTCAAGGGCGGTTTCTCTAGCAACCCCTACGTCATCGTGCGCGACTACGACCGCAGTGCACCTCTCGGCACAGGTAAGTATAAGGTGGGTGGTAACTATGCCGCATCGCTGTTTGCCAACAACCTGGCTCACGAGAAGGGCTACGCCTGTGAGTTCTACCTGGATGCTAAGGAGAAGAAATACATCGACGAGTGTGGTGCTGCCAACTTCTTCGGCATCAAGGACAACACCTATATCACACCAAAGTCAACCTCTATCCTGCCCTCTATCACCAACCGCTCGCTGATGCAGGTGGCAGAAGACCTGGGCATGAAGGTAGAGCGTCGTCCTATTCCCGAGGAAGAACTGTCAACCTTCGAGGAAGCCGGTGCTTGCGGCACTGCTGCTGTGATCAGCCCCATCTCGTATATCGACGACCTGGAGACAGGCAAGCGCTATGACTTCGGACCCAACCCCGGTCCTCAGTCTAAGAAGCTCTATGACACACTGCGTGGCATCCAGTATGGTACCATCGAGGACAAGCACGGATGGACCACAGTTGTCATTGACTAAACAGCATTTTTATCAACCTAAAATACCTATAACTTATGGACAACTTTAATGGAAATGCCTTTCCACAGCAGCCCAAGGACTACAAGACGTGGTCTATCGTGAACCTCATCTTATCCATCATCTGTTGTGGATGTCCGGGAATCGTCCCACTAATACTGTCAATTATCGCCGTCGTGAAATCTAACGAAGTAGCGAGGAATAACAGCATCGGCGAATCGGCCTTACCTGCGGCAATGAATGCCTCTCAGACAGCCAAGACACTGAACATCATCAGCACCGTCTGGATTATTGCATCTCTTATCATTGAGATTATTTACTTCAGCATCTTTGGAGTAGCTCAGATTATGGCCTTGATGAACATGCAATGAAGTCCATAGGCAAAAAAGTATTTATCACATCAGGAATAGCAGCCTCAGCATTCGTGCTGTTGCTGCTATTCCTTTTTAACCCCACGGAGGTCATTCTCGTTCCCAAATGTTCTTTTCATGAGCTAACGGGGCTGAACTGTCCTGGATGCGGCATGCAGCGTTTCCTTCATGCGCTGATGCATGGTCATTTCTCAGAAGCCATCCACTACAACTATCTACTCATCATCATCCTGCCCTACATTGTTCTCTTCGCTATTGAAGAGCTGCTGCTGACTGGCAAAAGCCAACAGAGATGGCGCAACATACTGACCAGCAAATGGATTCTCTACGCCTTATGTATTCTGGCACCCGCATGGTTTATAGCCAGAAATCTACTACACATCTAACGTAATTATTCATATCAGCAACCCTCTTTCCTTCTGTAGCAGCGCTGAATATGAACTATCATTTCCACCTTATTTATTTGTAATATCGGAAAATTATTCGTACCTTTGCTCCAAAATAAGAAAGATGAGCAAAGGAAAACTGGCAAAGTTTGCCGATATGGAGACCTACGAGAATGTGTTTCAATACCCCTATTCGGTAGTGGACGAAGTCCCGTTTGAGATGCGAGGTCGCTGGCGTGAAGACTATTTCCACAACGACAACCCCATTGTTCTGGAACTGGGTTGTGGAAAGGGCGAGTACGCCGTAGAGTTAGCAAAGCTATATCCCAACAAGAACTTTATTGGTGTTGACATCAAAGGTGCACGCATGTGGACCGGTGCCACCCGCGCTCTGAAGGAAGGTCAGAAGAACGTGGCTTTCCTGCGCACCAACATTGAGATCATCGACCGTTTCTTTGCCCCCGACGAGGTACAGGAGATCTGGCTCACCTTCAGCGATCCACAGATGAAGAATCCGCGCAAGCGACTCACCTCCACCTACTTCATGGAGCGCTATCGCCGTTTCCTGATAGACAAGGGCATCATTCACCTGAAGACCGACTCCAACTTCCTCTTCACCTATACGGGCTATATGATCGACAAGAACCAGTTGCCCGTGATTGTGAAGACAGAAGACCTCTACCACGACGACCAGATTGACGACAAGGAGCTGCTCTCCATCCAGACCTACTACGAGAGCATGTGGCTGGCTCGCGGCCTCAACATCCGTTACGTCAAGTTCCAGTTGCCGCACGACGGACTCCTCGCAGAGCCCGATGTTGAGATACCACTTGACGACTACCGCAGCTATCACCGCTCGAAGAGGAGCTCGCTTGATACTGCCAAATGAACACTTTGCCTTATGAAGAAAATCCTTACTACCATCCTACTACTACTGACCTCACTATGGATCACCGCCCAACAGCTGACCATCACCACCGATGCCGAAGGCCAGTTGGCACAGCTGCTGCCCGATAGCAGTCGCAATTCCGTAGAAGAACTGGCCATCAGCGGTCCGCTGAACGGCAATGACATGAAGATCATTCAGCTGATTGCCAACCGAAACCGCATCAAGAAAGGCTCTGACCGCATGCTCAGAGTGCTTGACCTATCAGAAGCCACCCTCACTGGTGGCAAAAGCAGTTTTCGAATGAAAGCGGGCACACTGCCTGCCGCCATGTTCCTGAACTGCAAATCACTTCAGAAAATCATCCTCCCCAATACCACTAGCGAGGTGAGTCGCAGCTGCTTCAGTGGCTGTGTGAACCTGGAAGAGGTCATCATCCCCGAAGGCACCGAGGTCATTGGCGAGTATGCCTTCAATAACTGTTCTGCTTTGAGAGCCGTCACACTGCCTCAAAGTCTGACCACCATCAAAAACCATGCTTTTGATGGTTGTCTGTTGTTCACCGAAATAGAAATCCCCGCCAATGTCACGAAGATGGACGCCTATGCTTTCAATAACTGCGTTCACCTGCAACAGGCCCATATCAAAGCCGACATCAACCGTATTGCCGACAATGCCTTTGCTGGCTGTGTCGCACTGCAGCAAGTCGAGATACCCACTTCTGTCACCCTGATAGGCAACAATGCCTTCAAGGGATGTGCTGCCTTGGAACAGGTGCAGATGCCCGATGCCATCTCCCAGATTGGCAACAATGCCTTTGAAGGCTGCACCAGTCTGGCACAGGTAGAGATGGCCACAGCCACCATTGTGGGCAGCGAGGCCTTCAAGGGGTGCATCGCACTGACGAGCATCAGCATCGAGAATGCTCATCGCATCGGCAGCAGCGCTTTCCAGAACTGCAGCAGTCTGGCTTCGGTCCAAATAGACGGCTTTATCAAGAACCTGGGAGAGGATACTTTCTCGGGGTGCAGCAGCTTGGCAGAACTATCGATCCCGACCACCATCAAGGTCATCGGCGAGCGAGCGTTCTACGACTGCAAGTCATTGCAAGAGATCAAGTTGCCAGAGGCACTCACACGCATACAGGATCATGCTTTCGAGAATTGCGCCAGTCTGCACTGGATACACATTCCCAGCATGGTGAAGCAGATGGGAAGCGACGTCTTCGAGAACTGCGTCTCGCTGGACAGCGTGTTCATCCAGGGATTCATAGACAAGATAGAGAGCGACGCGTTCCGCGCTTGCAGGTCGCTGCGCGTGGTCCGTCTGCCCATCTCCGTGAAGAGCATCCAGGACAACGCCTTCCAGGACTGCACATCGCTGAGCAGCATCAACCTGCCCATCTCTATCACCAGCATTGGCGACAATGCCTTTGAGCGCTGCGCCTCGCTACGCACCGTCATCGTGCCTGCGGCGTGCGCCACCATCGGCACCGCAGCCTTTCGCGAGTGCAGTTCGCTGACCCGACTAGAGTTGCCTGCAGCGATGAAGAAGATTGGCGGCAATGCCTTTGCCAAATGCGTGTCTCTGCGCGAGTTGGCCATGCGCTGTCCCCTGCCCCCCTCTATCTCGCACAGCACCTTCAAGGGTGTCACTCTGAATGCCTGCAAGATAACAGTGCCCAGAGGTTGCTTGGACAATTACACCGAAGATAAATCATGGAAAAAGATGCCAATTTTATTGGATCAGGAATAACACTTAAATAACAAAACACACATATGACATTATATCCAAAACTGATTATGGATGCGCTCGCTATGGTAACCTATGCGGGCACGAAGAAAAATCTGGTAGAAAGTGAAATGGTGGCCGACACGCCAACCGTTGTTCCCCTCGACCCTGCCGTGGAGGGCAACAACTGGAAGGTCACCGTGGTTCTGGTGTTCCCTCGCGACACCGACCCTTTCCTGAAATCAACAGTCAAAGCGGCCGAGGCAGCCATCAAATACCACTGTGGACAAGACATTGAGGTGGTGATTGAGACGGAGTTCAAGTCAAAGCCCCGTCCAGAAGTAGAGAAGCTACTGCCCCAGGTAAAGAACATCATTGCCGTGAGCTCTGGCAAGGGCGGCGTCGGCAAATCGACCGTCTCTGCCAATCTGGCCATTGCCCTGGCTCGCCTGGGTTATAAGGTCGGTCTGCTCGATACCGACATCTTTGGTCCTTCAATGCCCAAGATGTTCAACGTAGAGGATGCCCGTCCCTATGCCACAGAGAAAGACGGCCGACAGCTCATCGTGCCAGTAGAGCAATATGGTGTCAAACTGCTCAGCATTGGTTTCTTTGTCAACCCCGACACAGCCACCTTGTGGCGTGGCGGTATGGCAACCAGTGCGCTGAAGCAACTCATAGCCGATGCTGACTGGGGCGAGTTAGACTATTTCATCCTCGACACCCCTCCTGGCACCAGCGACATCCACCTGACTCTGCTTCAGACGCTGGCCATCACGGGTGCCGTCATCGTGTCAACACCACAACAGGTGGCACTGGCCGATGCGCGCAAGGGCATCGACATGTATCGCAACGAGAAAGTGAACGTACCCATCCTGGGACTCATCGAAAATATGGCGTGGTTTACGCCTGCCGAACTGCCAGAGAACAAGTACTACATCTTTGGCAAGGAGGGCTGCAAGCAGTTGGCTCAAGAAATGAACGTGCCCCTCTTGGCACAGATACCACTGGTGCAGAGCATCTGCGAGAGTGGTGATCAGGGTGCACCCGCTGCCACCAAGGTTGACACCATCACCGGACAGGCCTTTATCAACCTGGCCCAGGCTGTAGTGACGGTGGTGAACCGCCGCAACAAAGAGTTGCCAAAAACCAAGATTGTTGGTATGAAGGGTTAATAATTCGTCACCTTTATAGACTATCCAACCCATCCGAGGCCGTGATAGATAAAACTGGCACGGCCTCGGTTACAATGACAGGTATAAGCATAAGAAATATGTTACTTTACTATAACATTTGATACACCGAACTGTTTTTATCACTTAATGTATCAATTTTTATAATCTTTACTCTCGGAATCACATACTTTTACAAGTACAAAACAATTTATTAATTTATTATTAACTCTAACAAAACAACGCTTATGAAAAAATTATTTTTACTTTTGTGTTTGATGGCATCCACTGTAATTGCTTCTGCTACAGACGTATGGACTGGTGAACAGCCCGTATCGGGGACTAACACCATTCAAATTGATACTGCTAAGTTTGCAGATATAAAGGTTGGCGACAAGCTAGTTGTTGAATTCAAAGATGCGGAAGGCGAAGCTATCGAGCTGCACAGCAATGGCGGAATGTTGCCTGGCACACGCTACGCCCATTTTATTTATCCCGAAAATAGCAATATAGATGTGTTCGTCACCCAAGCAATGTGTACATCCTTAAAAGAGCATGGCCTAGAGATTTGCGGTAAAGATTTCACCGCGACCAAGGTATGGTATGGTGACGGCAAGCAAAATATAGACCAGAACATTGTATGGACTGGCTATTTCTGGATGGATAACTGGAGTACATTGGAGATTACCAAGAACAGCTTCGCAGGTGTTGACTGGAGCGAAGTCTCAGCCATCCGTTTCTGTTCACAAGCTGGTCGAACCGATTACATCATCAATATTCTGATTAATTGGGAAGATGGAGGTAAACTAGGTGATCAGAGCACGATGACCATGACCAACGACTATGCAGAGCTTAGCCTTGATAATATTAATATGGAAGAAAGACTGAGCAATACAGACCGACTCATGATTCAGTGCAACAAAGAGGGCGGCGAACCATTCAACTTCACCGATATCATACTCGTCAAAAAGACTTCAACAGGTATTAATACGATTAAGGGTTCGGCAAAAGCTTCTAAGGTGGCTTTCAACCTTGCAGGTCAGCGTGTGGCTCAGCCAACCAAAGGTCTGTACATCATCGATGGTAAAAAGGTGATTCTGAAATAGTCTAGAATAGCTATTAGCCCCCTTCCATGGTAACGGTTAATGGTTCGCTATAAACGAAAAGAAGAGGTCACGTCAGTTACATCTGGCGTGACCTCTTGATTATTTTCTGTCTGTCAACGACAATCGTGCCCTGCCGCAGACCTTGCACCTTTCTACCTAAAAGGTCATAGACAGACGATGATTTTTCCGTATCCACATCTGGTTGTCTGATGCTCGAAAGGTCGGCCTTTTTCACGGGCGTGTAGCGCTGATTATTATTAATAATGGTGTTGACCAGTTCCAGTCCCTTCACGTCGTAAGAGCCAGACCTATCCTTTCCGGCAAAGTCCATCATCACAATGCCAGTCGGTCCTGCCTGCGTGTCCACAGCCAGATAGTCTATCACCTTCTGATTGCACTTTGCTGCATTATCCTTGTTGCCATTGGTCGAGGCCGACTGTGTATAGCCAGACGTATGGTTGATGCACACCACCAGATGACGGGTGCCCTGTTCCACATTATTCTTTGTAGAGTAGTTAAGGAGCTTTTCAATACCATTGAGCTTGGCCGTCATATTGTCCAACACCTCGTAGAAGTCCTGCACGTAGAGCGTTCCGATGTTTCGGCCCGTGCCCTTGATGCTGGCAGTGACATAGTCGGCCTGATGTCCCCACCCTGTGACAAAAGCCCCCACAGGCTGACTGCCATAGCTATCGCGCGAGAAGACGAGCACCTTGCCGCGCAGTTCGCCCACCGTCAAGTCGCGCCTGTAGGCGGCCAGCTGCGGCAGTATGTCATCGCTATTCAGACAGTCACTTATCATGTCAGCCCATTTGTCGCTATTGCTGTCGCCATCGGTCTCATGGCGCATCACCACCACCACAAACTCAGACGGATGACTGCTGACGAACTGGCAGAGTTGTCTCATCGTGTTGGCAAACTTTGCGTTGGTCGCTAGGATGCCGTGGTTAATCACCAATTCATTGCCCGACACACAAGGACGGAGATCAAAAGCCCTCACGCCGCATGCCAGTTGTTGTTCGATGGAGAGGTCTTGCGTTTGGGCCATCGCAGCCCCCACTAAACTCGTCAGTCCAGGCCAACCATCGCCCGTGGCACTATCGTGGGTGCCGGGAATGCTCACCTGCGTCCAATAGGTGTTATCGTCAAGCTGTGCCATCCAGTCTTCGGCCATAGTGGTGTTCATCATCCCCCCGAAGACCAGCATCAGGAGTACCATTCTTTTCATCTTGCTTTGCATGTTCTTACCATTTAGTTTTAGGTTTTTATTTCCAAATCGTCTGCATAATTAATCATCCGGAATGGAACGACCAAGAAAAAGCCGCAATTATTTTCGTTTTGGTAAATTTAAATAAATAAAATCTTAAATTGTATATCTATAACAGAGTTTCGCATAAATTATCACCATCGTGTGGCAAAATCATTTATCTTTGCGACGTGAATGATTACTAACAATCACGAACCATGACTAGACTATTTGTTTTGATGGTATCACTACTGCCCTGCATCAACGGGACTTGTTGCATACAAGACACGGTGAGCACCGACACGCTGCCACGACGATTCATCGTCATCAACATGGAAACGGGGGTGCCCATTCGCAACGTGCTGATTACAACCGACGACGGACAAGAGACTGTCAGCACGTGGGAAGGAGTCCTCCAGCTGAAGAGCAGTTTCAAAGAACTGACGCTCATGCACGCCAGCTTCGAGAAGCGCAGAATGCGCAGCGACGAACTGCAGGGCGACACGATCGAGCTGCTGCCCCGTCTGTTTTCGGTCAACGAGGTCGTCATCTGGGGAAAACATCACGACAAGACTGCCACGGCCTTCCAGAAGCCTTCGAAGGTAGATATGCAACTGATGGAGGCCAACCCGAAAGGCTTCAATCCTCTTGGACTTATCTACTGGGGCATTGACGAGTTGTGGCTCAAAAAGCAACGACGCCGAAAAGCAGCCGAAAAGCAACGCAGAAAGATGATTCTTGAGAACTATTAGTAGAGCTTTTGACAGGCAATAGTTACACTCTTGCTCTGCGTCCAGCCCCTGGAATGGTCTGGTCTAGCCCCTAGACACGGTCAATCCAGGGGCTGGATGAGTGCTCGCTAGGGGCTGGATGCAAGCTATCCAGGGGCTAGATGCGGAGCAAAAGTGCCACTATTGCAACACAAAAGTGGCACTTTAAGCCAACGAAAGTGCCGCTTTAACTACGGCAAAGTGCCACTTTAGCGTAACTAAAGTGGCACTTTGCCGTAAGGAAACCTATGCTTGGGTATGCTTCTTGCGCTGCTCCACGCGCTCTTTCATTTCCTGATACTCCTGCTTGATACGTTTATGCGCCTGGTTGATCTGGAACGAATAAACGAGATAGGCCAACAGGAAATAGGCGCCGGCCTGAATCCACAGGATGCGATACTCAAACAGCACATCGGCGAGCGAGGCCCCCATGGAGTTGAGACGCACATAGGCACGGACGCCAAAGGTCGAGGGGAACAGCCACGAGATGCCCTGCCAGACGCCGGGAATGTTGGACTGTGGCCAACTGAGACCCGTCATAAACAGCAGTGGCACGGACACAAAGACCATGAGCAGCATCACATTCTCGCGATAGCGTACCAAGCACGACACCGTCATACCAAAGAAGATGCAAGCCAGCACGTAAGGGAGGGCCACGGCCAACAACGAAGTCCACTGGGCCAACTGCGGGAAGTGGAACAGACGGGGAACGGCCAACAGCAGCCAAGCGCCCATCACGGCATAGACCATGAAGTAGGCCAAGGCCTTGCCAGCCACAATGCGCGACACGCCATGATAGTGCTTACTCATGGGCACCAGCTGCCCGTAGCGGTTTTGCTCGCGCGCCGTACCTGCTGCCAGGCCGATGCCCAACACCAAGGTCTGCTGCAGTATGAGCATCAGCACACCTGGCAAGATAGACGAACCATAGCCACCCGAGGGGTTGAAGATAGGCACCTCGTCGAACGCCAGCGGCTTCGAGGCAATCAGCTCCTCCTGCTTGGTGTAGCGACCTGCCAACTTGGTCTTAATCTCCGTACCCATGTCCATGGTCACTAGTTGCGCCGTCTGGAAGATGGCCTTGTAGGTCAGCATCAACGCCATGTCGCAATACACGCTGACGGTGGCTTGCTGCATGCGGTTGATGTTCAAATCGAAATCACTGGGAATATGGTACACGCCCTTCACCAACTGGCGGCTGACCAGCGACTGGGCCTCATCCATATCCTGAGCATAGTATGCCACCCTGACGTCGGCCGAGGCATCGCACATGCGGATGAACTGTCGAGACAACGACGAATGCGAGTCATCGACCACCGCCACCGGCACCTCGTGCACCGTCTCGTTATTGTATATCCACGAATAAAGCAGCGGATAGACAATGGGCACCACCAAGAAGAAGATGATCACACCCTCGTCTCTGGCCATCAGTTTCATCTCTCGCCACCAGATGAAACAAATGTCGTGAAGCCCTTCGTTCAGATTACGGAATATAGACATAGGTAAGCATTGCGTTCTTTATTTTCTTCAACACAAACCAAGGCAACAACAAGAAGGCTACCAAGGCTGCAAAATGGAACCACGCATCAATGAGCGGGAAACCATTGAAGATACATATCTGATAAATCATGAAATAATGGCGCAACGGAAAGAGCCACGACAGCGATTGCAGCGCACTATCCATGCCCATCACGGGATAGGCCGAACCAACCATCGAGATGCTGAGCACGGCCCACAGCGAACAGATACTGAGCGACATGCGCAGCGAGGGCATCAGACCGAAAGCGAAGATGCCAAAGCCCTGGGCCGAAAGCACCTGAATGAGGCCCAGCAACACCAGCATCCACGGACTGCCCAGATGCGGGAAGCCCAGCACGATAAACACGTAGTACTCGTATGCAAAGATGATGGCCAGGAAGATGAGTGTCTGCACCAGGAACTTGCCGACGATGGCCACAAGGATGTTGTTGCCAGCCATCTCCATCAGCTGCTTTCCGGTGTCGAACTTAATCTCTGTGCCCAGCGAATAGGCTGAGATCAGGAAAATGAACAACATGATGATGCCCGGCACCATCATCGTTGTGAGGTAGATGTTATAGCTGGTCCACGGATTGGCAATCTGGTGCAGGTCCACACGGATGGGCTGCAGCAACGTCTGTATCTGTTCGTCGGTCATGCCCTTGGCCCGCATCGTGGCCTGTCCCAAGGCTGCCGACCCGAGCGTTGAGACGGTCTTCATGTCCTTCATCACCAAGGCACCTGCCGCCATCGTGGTGTATGTGTAGTAGAAGGAAATCTTAGGCTGACGATTGGCCAGCAGCTCGTCGGTGGTTCCCTTTGGCAGATACATGAAGCCATAGATCTCGTTGCGCTGAATGGCGCGCCGTGCCTCCGCCACACTGGGGTAGCGCGCCACGACATGCGACATCTGGAAAGCATCCAAGCGATGGGTCAGCGAACGCGTCATCGAGGTGTTGTCCAGGTCAACAACACCCAGAGGCATCTCGGTGGGCAATCCTTCGTTCAGCATCGAGGTGAAGAACACCGTCACTAGGACAGGAAAGACCACCATGCAGAAGGCGTAGAGGTGATTCCGTCTGAGAATCGCCAGTTCGCGCATCATCAAATGGAAAATTCGCAATAGATACTTCATTTACTTGATAATCAACGACATTCCCGGACGGAGTCCTTCCATCTTCTCGACCGGACGTGCCTTTACCTCGAATGTTTTCAGGTCATACTGGCCATTGGCCTTCGTGGCTTTCCACACGGCATAAGAGCCCTGATCCTTCAGGTAGTACACCTTCATCTTGACATTCTTATTGAAGGCAGGCACAAAGGCTTCAAACTCAGTGCCGATGGCCAAAGAGCCCAACTGATCCTCGCGCACGTTGAATGTGCCCCACATGTCGTTCATCATGGAGATGGTCATAATGGGACTGCCCGTGCCAACGAGTTCGCCAATCTTTGGGTAGATGTTGCTCACCTCACCATCCATCTGGGCTATCTGCACCGTCTCGCTGATGTATGAGTTCACCTCCTGCACAGCACCTTTGGCGCGGTTCACCTGTGCCTGGGCAGCCAATTTCTCCTCACGGCGTGCACCATTCTGCGCCATGTCATACTGACTCTGCGCAGCTTTCATCTGAGCCTCAGAGGCTTTATACATAGCCTGAGCCTCATCGCGCTTCTGAGCGCTGACAACGCCCTCGTCGAACAGACGCTGAACGCGGTGGTATGACTTCTCGGCAATCTCGTAGGCAGCCTTGGCCTGCTGCAGCAACTGATACGCACCCTGCACCTGTTCTTTGCGGGCACCGTTCTTTGCCATCAGTTCCATGGCCGAAGCTGCATCCTCGGCACTCTGCGCCTGCTGTCTCTTGGCGTTCACCTCGGGGGCATCGAGGATGGCCAGCGTGTCGCCGGCCTTCACAAAGTCGCCTTCTTTCACACGTATCTCAAGGATACGACCGGGAACCTTGCTCGACACACGATATTCAGACACTTCCACCTGACCCTGAATCAGCTCGGGGTCGCGGCCCAGGGCAAAGAAGCCTATGAGTGCTACTAGTATGACCACGCAAGCGAAGCCCAGGATGGCATACAAAATATTCTTATGTTGCGTTGATGCTTGTACTGACATAATTCAAAATGATTATAAAACTAAAACTCTTTTCTTTGAACTCTTAACTCTGAAACGGTGAACTATTTAAGTTGTCCCATGGCTTTCTGCAAATCTACCTGCGCCATCTTCACATCGATGTCGGCATCTATCTTCTGCGACTTGGCCTGTAGCCAGGCGGTCTGTGCCTCCATCACGGTGGTGGGAGTAATCACACCTTCGCGGAAACCGATTTCCGCTGTACGCAGGTTCTCTTCGGCCCGCTTGATACTGGCCTCAGCCATCGCCTGACGCTTGTTGGCCTCGTCAACCTTGAAGTTGGTCTGATTGACCTGCAGCTCTATTTTCTCGCGAGCCTCCTCCAGTTCCAGGTTGGCAATGGCAGTAGCGCCCTTGGATGCTCTGACCTTATAGTTCACGTCGCCCCAGTTCCAGATGGGCACACGCACCATCACACCGACATTCCACATGCCTCCAAACTTCTTCTCGAAGCCATTGAGCAGGTTGGGATTGGAAACAACATAGCCACCGGTGAGCAGCACCTGAGGCAGATTGCCGGCACGCAAAAGGTTGGTGGACTGTCTCGATAGATCAACCGCACTCTCCAGCAGTCGCAGTTCTGGACGATTCTCCATGGCAGCTGCACGGGCATCATCGTCGTCGGCAGCTAATGCTGGCGTCACCTCTGCCAGGCTGTCGGCATTTTCATCGACCAAAGTGATTTTGCTGTCTGAAGGCAGACCTATCTGCTGGCAAAGCAACATCTTGGCCAGTACAAGTCCGTCGTTCACTCTTTGAAGATTCATTTCGGCTTCGCTCACCTTCACACTGACGCTCAGACCATCGCTGCGAGTGGCCACACCCTCGGCGATCATCTTCTGCACGTCGTCGTCCAGTTTCTTCACCACCTCGAGATAGCTCTCGGCCAGACGCTGCTTGTGTCTCAGCGAGACAACGAGCCAATAGGTCTTGTCGGTTTCATAGAGTGTCAACTGGCGGGTGGCATCCTGCGTGTGTTCGGCCATATCCTGATTGATACGCGCCATCTTGTTCATGGCCACGATGCTACCGCCCATGAACACAGGCTGTGTGAGCATCACCGAACCGGCAAAGATGTTGCGACTGTCGGTCTCCAGCGCATCGACAATGCGCTGACCAGTGGCATCGAGCACGCCAAGCAACGTTGAAATGGCGGGGGCCGACGATGCGCCAGGCACCACTTGTTCCATCCGCTGACCAGCAGCCGTGCCCAACTTAGGGAAGGTACTCTTCTGGTCGTCGTTCAGCAAAGACACCTCGCGACTGGTGTACTGATAGGTACCTATGGCGGCTACATGTGGCAGATACTTGGTGCGTGCAGACTTACGCAGGTTCTCGGCGACGTCCTGCTTCAGCTGCTGCACGTTCATCTGCTTGTTGTTGCGCAGGGCCATTGCTCTACAACTGTCCAGGCTCAACAACTGCTGTGCACCAGCGGTTGCCGCTCCCAGCGTCAGAAGGCAAAGCCCTAAAGCCAAACGTTTCTTCATAGTTAGTTTATTTGAAATTGAATGTTCTAGATCCAATCATATGCCCATCGGCAAAGATGCTGACACGGTATTCACCGGCCTCGAGGAATTCGCCCACCGTCCAGAAGGTCTGCACGCTGGTTTCCTCGCCATTGTATTCGATGACCTTCTTCATGGCATACTCCAGCTGACGGTTCTCGTAGGCAAACGTGCCGGCCGAGAACGACTGTCCGTTGGGTTTGGTCATACGCACATAGATGGTGCGATTGCCATTAGAAGCCGTCACGTTGCGTGCTATATTGAAGCTGACCTGTAGGGTCTTGGCATTCTTAATCTTCTTCTCTGCCTTTCCGCGCTTGTTCAGTGGGGTCAGGGTGATGCCTGTAGCGTCAAGCTGGGCTGCGATGGCCACCTTCTCTGTCAGGTTCTGCTTCTCTTGTTGCAAATCGCGCTTCTCCAGATTGGTCTGCTCCAGCTGACCACGGATCTGGCTATTCTCAGCCATCAGGCTCTTGTTGACCTGATTCAGCGAGTCCACCTGGCGGATATAGGAGCGCAGCACCTCACGCACCGTGGCCAGTTCTTTCTTCAGTCGGGCTATCTCGCGAGCATCGCTGGCCTTCACATTCTTCAGCTCTTCCAACAGTTGCTGGGTGCGCAGCTGTTCCTGCGTCAGCTGTTCGATGATAGAGTCGTTGTTGATCTGCGTCATCATCTCGCTATACTGCAGCGTGAAGCGCTCATACTCATTTTCCATTTCCTGTTTATCCAACTCAGCCAGCTCTTGCATCTCAGCCACCTGTTGTTTCTGCTGTTGCAAACCAATAAACAGGGCTACAGCCAAACCAATCAGTACTGTGATAACAGCTATGCCAATAACAATCCAACTTTTCTTCATTTTTCTTATTTTTCTTTTCTAAATTAACTGCGTGCAAAAATAATAGATTTTCACGAATGCGCCAAATATATCTTTACTTTTTCGACCAATATAAATAATAATAAGGTGAAAAGGAAGAATACGACGATAAAAAAAGGCCGCCCCCTGAATACCAGGATGACGACCTCTCTTCCAATAGTTTTACATACATTTTATTCCACCTTGATGACCAGCGTCTTGCCTTGTGCCAGGTCGGCATGATTCACAAACCAGCCTTTCAGGGGTTTACCGCCGATCGTGATCTGACGGATCTTCTCGCCCTGACCTTCTTTCTTGATGACGAAGGTCTTGCCCGTGGTTCCCAGCGTGAACTCCACCTTGTCGAAGAGGGGCACAGTGACGATGTACTGCGGGTCGGCAGGCGAATAGGTATAGATGCCCATGGCATTGAGAGCATACCACGACGACATCTCGCCGGCATCGTCCATACCAGCATAGGCCAGATGATGCTCGCCCATGCCATAGTAGTTGTTCATCAGCGTGTTCAGAATGCGCTGCGCCTTCTCCTGACGGTCAATGAAATAGTAGGTATAGGGAATGCCGTGACCAGGCTGGTTGCCATGACAATAGGTGCCCAGATAGCCGGTGAGGTTCCACGCCTCGTAGCCTCCACAAGGTGTAGAGAAAAGCGAGTCGAGCTTTTGTTCTACAGCCTGATGCGATGGGTAGAGGGCAATCATGCCTGCAGGATCGTGGGGGGCAAAGAACAGCGAGTTCCAAGCATCTGCCTCACGATACATATACTGATAATAGGGATAGTTAGGACGGAAGTCTTCTATCCACTGGCCTTCGCCATCACGCAACACCTTGCCACGCCAGAAGCCAGTGGAGGGGTCGAACAGGTTCTTATAGTTCTGCGCATGCTGGAGCAGCATCTTTTCATTCTTCTTATCTTTCAGCACACGAGCCACGAGGGCAGTGGCATAGTCGTCGTAGGCATATTCCTGTGTCTTGGTGACAGCGCCTTTGTACTCATCCTCTGTAGGAACATCGATGGTATCCTTCTCTGAAATCCAACCACGCTCCAGATACTCATCGAGGTAGGGACGGCCACCACGTCCGGGGACGGTGGCGTTCTTCAACATCAGTTGGTAGGCACGACGCAGGTCGAAATCGTGAATGCCTCTCAACCAAGAGCCAGCCACAAAAGCAGAAGCATGATCGCCATGGAAGAAGGTGGGCATATAGCCACCGTGCTTCTCTCCTCTGTCAACACACGACTTGATGATGTCTGCCACCACCTCGGGCGAGATCATACCCAGCAGGATGAGCTTGTTGCGATAGGTGTCCCACAGCGAGGGGTCGGTATAATAAGCATAGTCGCCGCGCACCACCTGTCCGCGGTCGTCGCGATACTCACCGTTGGCATCGCTACGCAAGCTGGGCCACAGGAAAGCGCGATAGAGCGTAGAGTAGAACATGTCCTGCTGCTGAGCGGTACCGCCGCTGACACGCACATGCCCCAGGAGCTTCTCCCAGGTCTGGTCGGCATCCTGACGTACTGCGGCAAATGACTTATTCTCCTTCAACAACTCGGCTTCGAGATTGGCTTTGGCATTCTCGATGCTTACAAAAGAAAAGCCGATGCGCACCTCCAAAGGCTTAGCGGCACGGCAATCTTTAAACGTAACGACGCCAACGCTGTTGCGATGTTCGCTGGCCATCACGACAAAGTTTATATCATAGTTGGTGACTGCATAGAAATAGGCGCGTCCCTCGCCATCCTGAAAACCGGCGAAGGCATTGTCTGCAACTTTCTTCACCTGATAACCGCGCGGATGGGCATTGGAATGGGTGATATCTACCATCAGCATTTTCTCATCGCCGGCGCGGAAAGTATAACGGTGGTAGGCACAACGGAGCGTGGTGGTCAGCTCGGCATTGACCTGATAGCGCTCGAGCCATACCTGGTAATAGCCAGGCGCGGCCGACTCGCGCTCATGACTGAACCACGAGCAATAGTTGTCGGGGCGGAATTGTCCTTCGGTGGTGACGGGCAGAATGGGCACATGCAGCAGGTTCCAGTGGCCTTTGCTGGTGTGGGCAAAGCCATAGATCTGACGGTCTTCATACTGATAGCCGGAACCTGAGTGATACATGGTGACGGGTGTCGCCTGAACCATGGCGTTTGGCATGGCAGCACCTGGGAAGGTCTCTGCGCCCCAAGCGCGTTTGGTTTCGGTTCGGGTGTAGCCAAGGTCCTGTGGCGACCACAATGTTTCTGTACCCATCAGGGGGTTGACATGCTTTGTAATGTCTCCTGCCTGTGTAGGTACTACTGCAAAGAATGCAGCAGAAAGGAGTAATAAAAGTTTTGTTTTCATTCGTTATTTTACTATTTATTGAAACTCTGGTTTTTAGCGTCTAGACAGGGTGTAAACCCGTTTGGACTGCAAAATTATAAAAAAAGAATCAATTATTTGGCGGTTTAATGTTTTTTATCTATCTTTGCCCGCAGACTATCGGATTGAATGCCTATGAAAAAGGACAGTTTTATCTATCGAGCCTTTGACCTTTATTATGACGGTTTCCGGCATATGACACTGGGCAAGACGCTATGGATTATCATCCTGATCAAACTGTTCATCATGTTCTTTATCCTAAAACCATTCTTTTTCCCCAACTACCTCAAGCAGAATGCGCATGGCAACGAAGCAGGCTTCGTGGCCAATGAGCTGACTGAACGTGCCAATAAAAACTAAAAACAAATAAACGCTATGGAGAATCTACTGTTAAACATCGATGCTGGAACGATCGACTGGTCGAGGGCACAATTTGCACTGACGGCCATCTACCACTGGCTGTTTGTGCCGTTGACGCTGGGACTGGCCATCATCATGGGCATTGCCGAGACGATCTATTACCGAAAGAAGGACGTGTTCTGGAAGCACACGGCCCAGTTCTGGCAGAAGCTCTTCGGCATCAACTTTGCCATGGGTGTGGCCACAGGCATCATCCTGGAGTTTGAGTTTGGTACAAACTGGAGCAACTACTCCTGGTTTGTGGGCGACATCTTCGGAGCGCCACTGGCCATAGAAGGCATCGTGGCTTTCTTCATGGAATCGACGTTTGTGGCCGTCATGTTCTTTGGATGGAAGAAAGTGTCGGCAGGTTTCCATCTGGCTTCTACGTGGCTCACGGGACTTGGAGCCACCATCTCTGCCTGGTGGATCCTGGTGGCCAACGCATGGATGCAGTATCCCGTGGGTTGCGAGTTCAACCCCGACACGATGCGCAACGAGATGGTGTCTTTTTCCGAGGTGGCTCTCTCGCCTTTTGCGGTGTCTAAGTTCTGCCACACGGTGACTTCGGCATGGATCATCGGAGGCATCTTCTGCGTTGGTGTGTGCTGCTGGTATCTGCTGAAGAAGCAACACGAGAGGATGGCAGTGGAGAGCATGAAGATTGGCGCGGCAGTGGGACTGGTGGCAGCCCTGCTGGCTGGTGCCACAGGGCATAAGTCGGGCATGGATGTAGCCAGGGTGCAGCCCATGAAACTGGCAGCCATGGAGGCACTCTACGACGGAGGTACCGAGCAGGGACTAAAACTGATAGAAGGTATCGAGGTGCCTTATGCGCTTTCAATCATGGCCACCAATGATCCGCAGGGATTTGTGCCTGGCATCAACGACATCCTGAATGGCTACACGACACCCGACGGACGCGTGGAGCCTTCGGCCGACGAGAAAATAGAACGCGGCAAAAAGGCCATCAGTGCGCTGGCTGCCTATCGCCAGGCGAAAGCCAATGGCGAGGATGCGACTGCCCATCTGCGTGTTCTTAAGGAAAACATGAAATACTTTGGCTATGGCTATATGCGCGACAAGTCCCAGCTGGTGCCACCGGTGCTGGTGAACTTCTGGGCTTTCCGCGTGATGGTAGGCGTGGGATGCCTGCTCATCCTGTTCTTCGCAGTAGTGCTGGCCACGTTGTATCATTGGCCAAAGTTCCTATTTGCCAAACGCGACATCACGAAGTTGCCTGCGTGGCACTACTGGGCTGCCATCATGCTGGTGCCCCTCAGCTATCTCGGTTCGGAATGTGGATGGCTAGTAGCCGAATTCGGCCGACAGCCCTGGACCATCCAAGACATGCTTCCCACGTGGGCAGCGGTGAGCGATCTGCAGTCGTCGAGCGTCATCATCACGTTCTTCCTGTTCCTGATCTTGTTCACCACCATGCTGGCTGTGGAAATCAGTATTCTCTTTAAACAGATCAAGAAGGGGCCAAAGAGCTGAGCATCACACGTTGATTATTACTGCTAACTGTCAAAAACGAAATCACTATGCTAACATATTCATTTCTGCAACATTACTGGTGCTTCCTGGTGTCGCTATTAGGAGCCCTGCTGGTATTCCTGCTGTTTGTTCAAGGTGCCAACTCCATTATATTCTCATTAGGACAGAATGACAACGAGCGTCGGCTGCTGATCAACTCAACAGGACGCAAATGGGAGTTCACGTTTACCACCCTGGTAACCTTTGGTGGCGCGTTCTTCGCCTCGTTCCCACTGTTCTACTCCACCTCTTTCGGTGGGGCCTACTGGTTGTGGATGCTCATTCTCTTTACGTTTGTACTACAAGCGGTGAGCTATGAGTTTCAAAACAAGATAGGCAACCTGCTGGGACCGCGCACCTTCCAGTGCTTCCTGGTCATCAACGGCATCTTTGGTCCGCTGTTACTGGGAGGAGCTGTGGCCACCTTCTTCGAGGGGTCAAACTTTATCGTAGAGAAAGGCAACCTGATCAACGCTGATGCTATCACCCCCATCATCAGTCGTTGGGCTAATGCCTCACACGGACTCGACGCCTTGCTGAATCCCTGGGTGCTGGTGTTTGGCTTAGCAGTGATGTTTCTGGCACGCACACTGGGCATTCTCTACGTCATCAACAACGTGAACGACGAGAACATACGCAGTCGTGGCAGGGTACGACTGGTGGGTACGGCCATCCCGTTCGTCATTCTCTTTGTGAGCTATCTGGTCCACCTGCTACTGAAAGACGGCTATGCCTGGAAGCCTGAGAACGGCGAGATCTTCATAGAGCCCAACAAATACCTCCATAACATGGTGGACATGTGGTATATCACCGTGGTGATGCTGGTGGGCATCGTGCTCGTGCTTTGGGGAATAGTCACAGAGATACTGCGCGACAGCAAATTCTGTTCGAGCCATTCCTCTCTCTTTAAGTTTGCAGGCATCTGGCCAGCTGGCGTTGGGACGGTACTGACGGTGCTGTCACTTCTTCTGATGAGCGCATGGAACCACACCGCCTACTACCCTTCCACGGCAGATCTTCAGTCTTCGCTGACACTCGAGAACTCGTGCAGCAGCTATTTCACGCTCCACACCATGTTCTATGTTTCACTGCTCATTCCCCTGGTGCTGGCCTACATCTGCTACGCATGGCGCAAGATTGACAGTAAGCCTATCGACCAGGAAGAGATAGCCAACGACGAGCATGCCTATTAAAAAAACGACAAAAATATGTCGTTTGTGAAAAAAAATATCTATTTTTGCAACCGAATCAACAAAAGACACTATTAAAGACCTTTTATGAGAGAGTATAGATTACTGAACCAAGACGAAATTAACGTGCTTGAAGCCAACGGTTGTTGGGCAGAAGACTGGAGCCGCATACAGGTGGCATCTGATTTTAAACCATATAACTTTCACCGTGTTATTTTCTATGGCGACATATGCCTGGGATCGTTCAACAAGCAGGTTGAGGTTAGTTCCGGCTTTTTTAAGCATTCAGGCATCAACGATGCCACACTGCGCAATGTCAGCGTTGGCAACGACTGTCTGATAGAAAAGGTTGGCAACTTTATCAATAACTATACGATCGGTGACGACTGTTACATCTCTAACATCTCTACCATGGAGACGCTTGAGGGGGCCAGCTACGGTGCCGGCTCTACGATTTCGGTGCTCAACGAGATGGGCGACGGCAACGTGACGCTGTTTCGCGAACTGAACTCGCAACTGGCATCGTTCATGGTGAAGCATCATTGCGACAAGGCCCTCATCAACCAACTGCGTCAGCTCATTGACGATGAGGTGCGCATCAGCACGCCAGAACGTGGCATCATTGGCAATCGCGTCAAGATCACCAACACGAAAGACATCACCAACACCGTGATCAAGGGCGACTGCGAGATTAGTGGTGCTGCCCGACTGAACGAATGTACCATTCTGAGCAACGAGGATGCCAGCGTATATATCGGCACAGGCGTTATCTGTGAGAACTCTATCATCTGCGATGGATGCTCCATCAACAACTCGGTGAAGATGCAAGACTGCTTCGTTGGCGAGGCTTGTCAGATTACAAATGGTTTCACTGCCGAGGCCAGCCTGTTCTTTGCCAACTCATTCATGGCCAACGGTGAGGCTTGTGCTGCATTCTGCGGTCCTTTCTCGGCCTCACACCACAAGAGCTCTCTGCTGATTGGAGGTGAATTCTCGTTCTATAACGCAGGTTCTAACACCAACTTCTCGAACCATGCCTACAAGATGGGCCCCATGCACTATGGCACCCTGGAGCGCGGAACCAAGACCGCGTCGGGCTCTTATGTGCTGATGCCTGCCACGATTGGTGCCTTCAGCGTTTGCTTCGGCAAACTGATGCACCACCCCGATACACGCTGTCTGCCGTTCTCATATCTGATTGCCTACGGCGACACCATGTACCTGGTGCCAGGCCGCAACATCACCACCGTAGGACTCTATCGCGACATCAAGAAATGGCCTAAGCGCGACAAGCGTTCGAAGCAGTCGAAGAAGAGCATCATCAACTTCGACTGGCTCAGTCCCTTCACCGTGGGCGAGATCATGCAAGGCATCGAGATACTGAAAGCGCTGCGCAACGCATCAGGTGAGAACGTAACGACCTATAATTTCCATGAGTACGTCATCAACGCATCATCACTGAAGAAAGGACTGAAATACTACGACATAGCCCTGCGCATCTACATGGGTGCCGTTCTGAAGCGTGCCCAGAAAGAGGGCTATATAGGCAAGCCCACCAGCGACATCGGCAAGGGCACATGGGTTGATATGAGCGGTCTGCTGCTGCCGCAGAGCGAGGAACAGCGCCTCATCGACGACATCAAGGGAGGTAACATCGACAACATCCAGCAGGTACTGGATCGCTTCGACGAAATCAACCGCCACTATAGCGACTATCGCTGGACTTGGAGCTACCAGATGATTCTGGACTATTACCACCTGGAAGAGCTTGACGAGGCTGCCTGCGAGCGTATCCGTGAGGACTATGTTCGAGCTCGTCGTGCGTGGATTGCTGAGATACGCAAGGACGCAGAGAAAGAGTTTCAGATGGGCGACGTGGAGCAGGATGTCTTCGACGACTTCCTCTCAAAGCTCGATCATGAAATTGACTATGAGAACTAATTAATCAAAGATAAATGAACTTTAAACTGTTTTCAGGAGCCTGTGTCCTTACACTGGCTCTTTCCTTATTGACTAGCTGCAGTAAGGACTATGAGACCATCAAGGGCGATCCCACTCAAACACGAATTTACACACTTGACAATGGACTGAAAGTCTATCTGAGCGTCAACAAAGAGGCGCCACGTATCCAGACCTACATTGCCGTACGTACTGGTTCTAAGAATGATCCTGCTGAAACAACCGGTCTGGCCCACTATCTGGAGCACCTGATGTTCAAGGGAACGGACAAGTTTGGTGTGACCAATGTCAATGCCGAGGCACCCCTTCTAGACGATATTGAAGCTCGCTACGAGCAGTATCGCAAGTTGACCGACCCCGAAGCACGCCGTCAGGCCTATCATGAGATAGACTCGGTCAGTCAGTTGGCTGCCAAGTATTTCATCCCCAACGAGTACGACAAGCTGATGGCCATCATCGGTTCTGAGGGTTCTAATGCCTACACCAGCGAAGATGTGACCTGCTATGTGGAGGACATACCTTCTAACGAGGTTGAGAACTGGGCCAAGATTCAGGGCGATCGCTTCCAGAACATGGTGATACGTGGTTTCCACACGGAGCTGGAAGCCGTCTATGAGGAATATAACATCTACCTCGCCAACGATTTAGACAAGCTGTTTGTGGCCATGGCTGCCAAACTTTTCCCCAACCACCCTTATGGCACACAGACCACCATTGGCACACAAGAGCACCTCAAGAACCCGTCTATCTCAAATATCAAAGCCTACTTTAAGAAATGGTATGTGCCCAACAATGTGGCTATCTGCATGGCTGGTGACTTTGACCCCGACGAGGTGATGAGCATCATCAAGAAATACTTCGGCGACTGGAAGGCTGGCGACGATGTAGAACAGCCCACCTTCCCCGAGCTGCCTGCCATCACATCACCCATCGACACCACAGTCGTAGGACTGGAGGCCGAGAGCATCTGGTTGGGTTGGCGCTTCGACAAGGCCAGCTCACTGCAGGCCGACACGCTGCAGGTTGTGGAACAGATGTTGAGCAATGGCACCGCCGGTCTTATCGACCTGGACATCAACCAGCAGATGAAGATGCTGGAGGCTGGAGCTATGCTGCAGACGCAAATGGATTATTCCATGTTCCTGCTTGCCGGTACGCCCAGCGAAGGACAGTCACTCGACGAGGGACGCAGTCTTCTTCTTAGCGAGATAGAGAAGCTGAAGAAGGGCGAGTTCTCCGACGACCTGTTGCCTTCTGTCATCAACAACCTGAAGCTCCAATATTACAATACACTTGAGTCTAACCGCGCTCGTGCCAGCATGTTTGTAGATGCTTTCATCAATGGCACCCCCTGGCAACAGAAAGTTGAGTGGCTCAGTCGTCTGGAAGGCATGACCAAGGAGCAGATCGTGGCTTTTGTCAACCAACATTTCCAGAACAACTACGTGGCTGTCTATAAGCGTCAAGGCGTTGATACCACACAGAAGAAGATTGAGAAGCCTGCCATCACACCTATTCCCGCCAACCGTGAACTGGTGTCCAGCTTTGTCAAGAGCATACAGAAGGCTGAAGTAGCCCCCATAGAACCCAAGTTCGTGGACTTCGAGCGCGACCTCACCTTCGGAGAGACCAACTCTAAGTTGCCATACATCTACGTGAAGAACGTGGAGAACGGCCGATTCACGCTGGCTTTCCACTATGCCTTTGGCGAAGAGAGCGACGTGCGCTATAACTATGCAGCCGACTATCTGAACTATCTCGGCACCGACTCGCTGTCTGCCCAGCAGTTGAAGCAGCAGTTCTATAAGTTGGCTTGCAACTACAATATCAGCGTGGGCGAGCGCGACATCTTCGTGACCCTGAACGGACTGAGCGAGAACATGGCCGAAGCCCTGGCACTGACAGAACACGTGATGCAACATGCCAAGGTGGATAGCGCCGCCTACAAGCAGTATATCGCCATCCGCGAGAAAGGTCGCATGGACCAGAAGGCAGATCAGGATGCCAACTTCCAGCGCCTGTTCTGCTACGGCATGTTTGGTACCTACAACCCCTATCGCAACGAGTACACCGCACAGCAGTTGGCAGAGACCAACCCTCAGGAACTGCTCAACCTGTTGCGCGACCTGAAGCGCTACCAGCACACCATATTATATTATGGTCCCATGGACGAACAGGAACTGTCGGCCGTCATCAGCGAGCAGCATCCCACGGGTCAACTGGCTGCAGTGCCTCAAGGCAAGCACTACACCCTACAGCCCACCCCACAGAACGAGATACTCATCGCGCCCTATGATGCCAAGAACATCTACATGCGCATGTTCCACAACGAGCCCCGCCAGTGGAACCACGACGACGATGCCATCCAGGCACTCTTCAACGAATACTACGGTGGTGGCATGAACAGCATCGTATTCCAGGAGTTGCGCGAGACACGCGGTCTGGCCTATAACGCCCTTGCCCTCTATCTGCAGCCTCAACATGCCGATGCCACTGAGTATTTCTTCACACACATCATCACGCAGAACGACAAGATGATGGACTGCGTACACCAGTTCCACACCATTCTCGACAGCATTCCTCAGAGTGTCCATGCCTTCAACATTGCCAAAGAGTCGCTCACCAAGCGCCTGGCCAGTCAGCGAACCACCAAGTTTGCCCTCATCAATGCCTGGCTGCAGGCCAAAGAGCGCGGCATCGACTACGACATGAACGAGCGCATCTACGATGCCCTCCCTGCCCTGACGATGGAAGATATTGTGAAGTTCGAGCAGCAACGCATGGCTAAGAAGCCCTTCCGCTACATCATCCTAGGCGATGAGAAGGAACTCGACATGAAGGCCCTACAGCAGTATGGCCCCATCAAACGGGTTACCACCAAGGAAATATTTGGTTATTAAGAATAATCACATCCATAAGAAAGCCCCCGACAGCTTTTCATTGCTATCGGGGGCTTTTTCTGTCTTTTCATCATTTAAGTGTTGTATGCCTCAAGTCTATCGTGACTTATGTCGATAGTCTTGTGGTGTAAATCCCGTCATCTTGCGAAACATGCGGATAAAGTAGCTATAATCGCTAAAGCCAAGGGCGTAGGCCACCTCCTTTACATGCATATCAGTGGTATAAAGCAGCAACTGGGCGCGCTCCACCTTTTTACTATTCACATATTGAAGTGGCGAAATACCTATCTCGTTTTTAAATAAGCGAATGAAATAAGGTTTAGTGACACAGGCCACACTGGCCAAGTCGTCCATATTCAAGTCATCAGTGATATGACTATGAATATAATCAATGGATTGACGAATACGGTCGTCATGCGTCCATACATGAGGCTTAGCCTCACGCATGAAACGCGAGAAGAGAACCAAGATAGCCCCGCGCAGTTCCATCTTCTGCCACAAGGGCATGTCACGATAACGCTCTATGTAGCTCTTAAACTGTGCCATCGTGTCGTAAACCTGCGGATCACTCCCCGGCAACTGCGCCTGTGGATGCTGTTCACACATGCCTTTCAATATCAACTCATCCTCACGTGAGGCGGCAACCTCCGTAGGGAAGTCATATTGTTCTTGAAGATTCATCTCGCTCTTAAAACCTTCGTACACATGCAGGTAATAATGGTCAAAGCGACCGTCGCACACGTACGAGTGCTTCGTATAGGCAGGAACGATATAGAGATGAGCTGGTCGCAAGGTGATTACCCCATGTGGCAGACAGAGTTTCGCCCCGCCCTCCTTCACTAGAAATATTCTGGTGAAAGGCGATTCAACGTTTTGCCAGTTCCAATCACCATCATGACAGGCCAGCCCCACGTTCAGCATCTGCAAGTTTAGAGATTCTAAAGGTATCTGCATCATATTTGCAAAGATAAGTATTATCTGTCAATTGTGCTATAACTATCGAATTATTTATAGGACTATATTAACATTTATTCATTTTGTCCTATCACAAAGCAATATTATGACACCCACATTTATTATTTTTTACTATTTTTGCACGCAGAAACCAATCACTAACAATTTATACTACAAATGAAAAAAGCATTAACGACCGCATTGCTGACGATAGCAGCTATGGGCATGAGTGCCCAGGAAGGCGATGTGGCAGTGAAACAAGGAACCTTCGATTCATCTTGGGAAAGTTTGTCACAATGGGAATGTCCCGAATGGTTTAAGGATGCCAAGTTTGGTATCTGGGCTCACTGGGGACCGCAGTGTCAGGCAGAAGACGGCGACTGGTATGCTCGTTTCATGTATTATGAGGGCAGCGGACAATACAATTATCACGTGGGACATTTTGGCAATCCACGTGAATTTGGTCTGAAAGAGCTCTGCAATGCATGGAAAGCAGACCAATGGAATCCCGAGGAACTGGTCAACTTATATAAGAGTGTGGGCGCGCGCTACTTCATGGCACTGGGCAACCACCACGACAATTTCGACCTATGGAACTCACCTTATCAGGAGTGGAACTCTGTCAATGTAGGTCCAAAGAAAGACCTGATCAAGGGATGGAGCGAAGCTTGTCAGAAAGCCGGTCTGCCATTGGGCGTATCTATTCATGCTTCACATGCTTGGACCTGGCTGGAACCATCACAGAAGTATGACGGCAACCTCACAAAAGCCGATGGCACGGGCAAATGGTGGGAAGGACTCGACCCGCAAGAGCTTTATGCACAGGATCATGCTCATTCCACAGGATGGGAAAACAGTGGAACCATTCACAGCCAATGGGACTGGGGCAATGGTGCTTCTCTGCCCTCTGAAGCCTACAAAAAGAAGTTTCAGAATCGTGTATTGGAGCTCATCAACGACTACAATCCCGACATGATCTATTTCGACGACACCGCGATGCCATTCTATGGATGCGATGACAACATCGGACAGAACATCCTGCAGCACTACTATAACCACAGCGCTGCTCTGCACCAGGGCAAGGCCGAGGTTGTGGTCACAGGCAAGCAACTGACCAAGGAGCAGAAGAACTACATGATGTGGGACGTAGAACGAGGTATTCCCGACCGTCCTCAAGATACCTACTGGCAGACATGCACCTGTATCGGTCAGTGGCACTACGACCAGAACGTGTACAATCGTAATGGCTACAAGAGTGGTGCCACCGTCATCCGCATGCTCATCGATGTGGTTTCAAAGAATGGCAACCTGTTGCTCTCCATCCCCGTCAAGGGCAATGGCACTATTGACGACAAAGAGCGCACCGTTCTGGCCGACATCAAGGCTTGGATGGATGTGAATAGCGAGTCCATTTACGGTACTCGTCCATGGAAGACCTTTGGCGAAGGACCTCTGGCTGAAGCTGCCAATCCCATGAATGCCCAGGGTTTCAACGAGGGACAGGCATATTCCGCACAGGATGTTCGCTATGTAGAGAAGGACGGTGTTGTCTATGCCACCATCATGGCATGGCCTGAGGCCGGTGCCTTCAACCTCAAGGCTTTCTCAATAGCAGAGACGTCATACAGTGGCGAAGTTGAGAAAGTCACCTTGCTAGGAGGCGGAGACGTAGAGTTCACACAGGGTATCGACGGACTAACCATCATGGTTCCTTCCACGAAGCCCAACACGATAGCACCGGTCTTCCGCATCACTTTCAAAAACGACACACGCAGCACCCACGAGGTGCTGCAGTCGGTTATAGAGAAACTGGAATCAGCCATCAATGGGTTGTCGGAACAGGCACATCCATACAATACAGGCAAATTCAATGTTGCCAAACTTAATGCCTTAAAGACTGCCATCGAGAAAGCCAAGAACGTTCCTTCCACAGTTAGCGATGATGAAGCGAATGCTGCTCGCGAAACACTTACCGCCGCCTATCGCTCATTTGCCAACGATGGTCTGAACAAAGGTGGTGCCTTCAATGGTGTGGTCGATGAAAATGTGACTATCCAATATCTCACAGAGGCATCCAACTTCACTCGCTCCGCAGGTGGCAGCAGTCGTTTTGGTGCGCCTCAGAACTGGACAGTAGAGAACTTCAACATCCCCAATGGCAATGATGGAACAAAACAAGGACTGGACAAGTATTCTGGTAATGAAGCTCTGATGTTGGGTGTATGGAACGATGCCGGTAATAACACCAGTGGCGACCTTTCCAATGCGCGCATCTACCGCAAGATCACGCTGCCCGCAGGAAAGTATTACTTCGGAGCAGCCTATAACACCACTTATAATATGAGTCAGCAGGCATATATGTTTGTGAGCAAGAGCCTCTGCAGCACCCATGAGATTCCCACTAAGTCATTAGCCTACTACGGTATCAACAACTGTACAGGCGACATGAAAGTACAGGGACTCTACTTCCAGCTCGACGAGGAAGCAGAGGTTTACATCGGTTTTCAGTCCAACTTGCTGAATGGTTCTGGCACACAGGAGTTTCGCGCAGAGCGTTTGGAACTGCTCAAGCCAAAGGAGATGGGCGACATCCACTCTGAGGCTAACGGATGGCAGAAGCTGACAGCACTGCCTGAAGATGTAAGCCAGTGTTTCTTCGCACTCTACGATCACGCTTCCGATGCCACCATCACACTGGGGGCTGGCAATCAGCAGGGCACCAAGAACAAGACCATGTGGTATCAGCAAGGTGTAAACCCCGAAGGAAACAAGGATGCACTGTGGATTCTTGACGCCTTCAATGCCGACAATTATTCTGGTGCCAAAGGCGAGTCTGCCAAATGGCTCACCCTTACCAGCGCTGGCGATGCCGACAACTGCCTACACTCTTTCGATGATACCCCTTGGAACTTTCGCACAGAAAACAATGGTGAAGGCTGGACTGACCGTTGTTATGTATCAGCTGCCTACAACGCAGAAAAAGGATGGACGCTGACCAACAACAAAGGCGGCGGCAACATTGGCCGTTGGGATGGCACCGATGAGATTGCGGGCAATACCACTGGTGACAACATCGGATACTACGATCTCTATACCATCAACCGCGGACAGTATGTCTCTGTCGTAGAGAATATTGATAAAGCCTCAGAAGAAAATCCCATTGACATCTCATATGTCATCACCAACGCAGACGCAACCCGATATAACAATTTTCACGCCAAGCAACCTGTAGGCTGGACACTCTCGCAGGACGATGCCTTCGAGTGTGAGTACAGCAACTACCTTCCTGCAAAGGTTGGTGCCAGCTATTTCAACAAGTGGCAGAGCTCCGGCAATCTGACCAATCGCAGTATCTCTCAGCAAATAGCAGGTTTACCTAAGGGAAAGTACCGTTTTGCCGTACGCACAAGTGCCAGTGTCATTCACCAAGGTGCTTTCATCTTTGCCAATGAGGACAAAGCCGACATGACCGTTCTTAAGAACGATGCTGCAAGCGTGGTAACAAATGTAGAAGACGGCACCTTGAACATAGGCGTAAAACTGGAGGGATACACCAGTAACGACTGTAAGTTCGACCACTTCACACTGGAATATCTTGGCAGTGAGAAAGGTCAGGAGCAAGGTGGAGAGACTGACGCCATCAACACACTGGAAAAGGGTACTGATGCTCACAGTCTGATTTACGACTTGAATGGTCGTCGTATGATGTCACTAAGGAAAGGTCTCAATATTGTTAACGGTAAAAAGATTGTTCGTTAACGTCGGACAAGCGTTGACCCACTGACGGAAGGCGAACCGTCAAGTTGAACAACATAGACACCTGAAGTCAAACGAGGCAGAGGGAAAGAATAAGACGATTGACCTACAGACAACGAAGAGGAATAAATCACCGTACCATTAAGCGAGAACAGACGAAGAACAGCTGGTTTCTCTAAGGACTGCGACAAACGCACATGAAGCATGCCATCGGCAGATAATCTGACGGTGGCATGCGTCTGTTTTTCAGATACCTCTTTAATCTTATCCGCACAGAGCAGATAGAGCAGTCCGCGATAGACGTCTATCTCACCATATCCATATTCATTATTAGGATACGTCAAGGTGGCATCGGGCTGACGACAGGTGTGAGCCAGCACCTCCTTCACCTCGGCAGGTGTCAGTGTGGGCTTGGCCTGAAGCCACAGTGCGATGGCGCCAGCCACTGCCGGGCAGGCCATAGACGTGCCGCTATTGGAATTCCAGGCATAGGTACGCCCGTCAAAATCAAAATGAGCTACGTCCCATTTCACATCAGAAGCGTCGGGATGTTTCTCCAAATACCAACTACTATACGACGAAATGATGTTATTGCCTGGCGCCATCACGTCGGGCTTGAGGCGTCCGTCCATCGTTGGTCCCACCGAAGAGAACGGCACTCGCATGCCTTCAGGAGCATGCCAATACGCCTTCCACACGCCTTGATAGTTCTCAATGCTGTCCCGATAGCTGGTGGCACCCACGCTGATGACGCACGGTGCCGACGAAGGCGAATGGACGTTGTGCGTCTGCTCGCCAGCTACCAGTTGGGGGTTCTGCCCATTCACCGTCAGAGTGCCTTTCATATTCCAGAAATCCACCTCCGCTTCGCGTCCCACGATCTCCACCGAGAAAGGCACTGTCTTCCCCACGCCACGCTCATTGCTCACCACCACATCGTAGCACACGTCCTGTGCATCGTAGCACGAAGCATAAGCACTCACGTCAAACAGATAGATGTCGTCCTCATGTCGCAGCGCCATCTGCATCATGCTGTCGGGCTGTTCCGTCACCAGTCGGCTGTCCACCAGCACCGTGTCGTTGCGGGCGCCATACAGCACCATCCGCACCACGAAGTCATCGGGCGACTTCAGCGTGAAGGCCGCCTCACTCCCACTCGACGACATGAAAGCACCATCCGACAGTTCGCCATAAGGCTTGCGAAACCATGTCTTCACATGTCCTTTATTACCCGCTGATGCCACCAGGATACGTCCTGGCCCCACCAGACTGTCCAGCATCTCGTAGTACAACTGGTCGTAGCCGTAGAAGTCCTCGCTGCTGCCCTCACTAAACGAGATGACACATGGCTGGTGCAGACGTTCGGCCTGATCGAAAAGGTACTTGAATCCCAGTGCATCGGTGGCAAACGTATATTTATAATAGTCGGCAGAGTCCACATAGACCGCATTATCGCTCACCGCGTTGGCCACCAGACAGATGTCGGCATCGAGCGCCATACCTCGGTATTTCGTATCGTATCCACCGCCTGCAGCAATGCCCAGCGTATGGGTACCATGTGTCATGTCGTGTCCATCGGTAGAGCATCCCAGCGCCTTGATATCTGTGGATTCCGTATAGTCGCGCCCAACGGGGAAAGCACTTCCCACCGTGTCGCGCGACAGCATATCCCAGAACGCTCGGATGCGATATCTGGACATATCGCGACTATAGAAGTTGGGGTGAGTCAAGTCAAAACCAATATCCATCACGCCCACTGTAACGCCCTCGCCGGTGAAAGCCTGCGGCAGTCCAAGTCCCTCGTACACTGGCACTGCATTCAGGTGTACAGCCATTGAGTCGGTCAGCACCTGCGCGGTGCGATTGGCTTCGATGCGCACGATGCGCGGATCCAACGACAGTGCAGCCAACTGATTCAACGGCATATCCACGATGTAGAGTTGTCCTTTCCGCAACAGCACCTGACAACCGTGCGCCTGCAACGCAGCTTGTCCGCCTGCCGTCACCTTCACAAAAGCACAGACCCGTTGCGGTGAAACCACTGCAGTCCTCACCGCCCGTCGCAACATTGGCGACAGTTTACCTAACCGTGCCCGTTGGGCTGCCATTGCCACCAACGCTAAGCCCATGAACATCAACGTTATAAAACGTCTTTTCATTATCATAACTGCGGCAAAGATAACAAAAAATTCAAAAACCACACAAAAGGCGCCCCTTCTTTTACGCTCTTTCAAAAAAATTCTGTATTTTTGTAGCCCGAAAACAAATAACTAAATACTAACAATGAAGAAAATACTGCTCTTAACCATGTGGCTTGCTGTGGCACTAAATGCTATGGCACAAAATGCAGAACAAGCCATGAAGGCCGACTTGATGCAGATGTTGGCTAACTTTTCAACTTATCTTAAGAACGACTTCCAGGACTGTGCAGCCCCCAACAGCCTCAACGAGGTGTGTGGCTGTTTCAAGGGCGAGAACACGATGGGCAACGACGAGCGCGGTGTGCGCCCCAATGCCGACCTATCAATGATTTGCGCCTTTCTGGTGAAGTATGGCAAAGACCAGGTGACACTCCCTGCCAACGTGACGTGGGACGACCTGGAAACCATGGCCATGAAGAGCCTGGTGTTTGCCTACTCTACGCACAAGGCCAACAAGTTGAAGGTGTGTGCCGGCAACAAATACTGGGGGTCCGTCTCCACAAGCGATGCCGTGTGGGAGAGTTCGCTATGGGCTATGTCTGTAGCCTACTCAGCCTTCTTCCAGTGGGACAAGCTGACCAACGACCAGAAAGGCTACGTCTATAATCTGTTGAAAGCCGAGTGCAACTATGAGTTGGGCCGCAACATCCCCACCGGCTACAATGGCGACACCAAAGCCGAGGAGAACGGTTGGGAGGCCGACGTGCTGGCAGCCACGCTGGGCCTGTTTCCTAACGATGAGCTGGCCCCCCGCTGGTTCCAGCGCCTGCGCGAGTTTGCCATCAACAGCTATTCACAGAAAGACGACGCTACCGACCAAACCGTGATAGACCCCGACTACGACCAGAAGCGCGTGATGGATCTCTATAAAGGCAAGAACCTGTATGACGACTACACGCTGCAGAACCATAACTACTTCCACACCTCCTACCAGAACGTGGTCATCCAAGAACTGGGCGAAGCGGCTTTGGCGCTAAAGCTATTCCAGCAGGGACTCTATGGTGAGGAGAAATGGCAGACCAACGCCCTGATGCACAACAACGACAAGGTGATGAGCGAAGTGCTCTACTGGTTGGCCCTGAGCGACGGCGAACTGGCCATGCCTAACGGCAACGACTGGAGCCTGTTCCTCTACGACCAGATCACCTCCTACTCCACCAATGCCTGTTTCCTGCGCGATCCCCACGCCCTGATGCTCGAAGACCGTGCCTACCAGATGATCAAGTCACGCCAGCAGACCACCACCGACGGTCAGTGGCTGCTGCGCCCCGACGTAGGTGCACGCCGCATGGGCGTTGAGGCTCACCGCGTGATGATGACCTGGCTGATGCACGAGGTTCTTTCTACAGCCGATCTGACCCCCACACGCTGGGAGGACTTTAACCGCGAATATGCCGAGGCGAAGGTCTTTGCCTCACAAAACATTGTCCGAGCTTCCAGCCCGCAGCGTTTCACCACCTTCTCGTGGAGCACCGGTCTGCAGAGCTACACGGGCTATATTGCGCCCCACGTCTCTGCTTTGGAACAGTCAAACCTCATCGTGCCTTTCCGTGCCAACAATACCGGTAACTTCCTGGGCTGGTACGACGTGAGCGGCAAGAAGACCAATGCCACTCCTGTGGTGAGCGGCATCTACGACCTGCGTGGCAACAGCTATGTGATGAACGGCGAGCTGAACACCAACGATGGTGTACTAAACAATCGTTTCGCCATCTATTCCACCCCCGGCAATGCCGTTATCTATCTGGACTATGTGCGTGCCAATGCGCCTGTCACCATCACTGCCGAGAAAGGCGGACTCATGGCGATCAGCATGGATGAGTTTACAAAGACCAAGCGCACCTTCTACACAGCCGAAGGCGAACAGGAACTGGACGGCAACACACTGAAGAAGATGACAACACCCTGGGTGAACATCGACAACCAATTAGGCATTGTGACCAGCGGCAAGGGACAGATGGCTTTTGGTGAACGCGCCAACAACAATTCGGTGATGACGGCCAAGCTTTACACCTGCTACAATAATACCAGCAGAAGCGTGAAGAGCGGCGAGACGGTTGACCGTCGTGCCGTGGTCTATTACTCAAACACCGATGCGAAGACCACCTCACAGCTCTCTTCCTGTCTCACACCGATTACAACACCCGACGGATGGAACGCCGTCTTTGCTTTCGACCCTGATAGCACTGGTTATTTCATCCTGTCCAACTTTGCCAGCGACAAGCAGTTCCAACTGTCTGCTATAGAAACGCCATTGGGCTATCCCGTTCTGTCGGTGCCGTCACACTTTTACAGCTTCGCCTTAGAAGAGAATCATAGTCATATTGATGTAGTGAAGATCTACTATGACGACCCAAGCCTGATAACCATACAGGAAAAAGATAATCCCAACGTAGCCTACTTTACAAGCATGGCGGACTGCGAATGTGAGTACACCATTCGCGCTATCACAGAAAAAGGCGTTGTGGAAAAGACTTTCAAGACTTCTGGCACCGTCAAAGCATCAATTGTGGGAGGCGACCTTCTGATCGAGGAAGGTGCCACGTTTCCTGCTCCCGATGAAAAAGAAGACCTTACGCAAGGCTATGAAGACATCACGGAGAGCGTTCTAGAGAATGGCAACTTTGAGACCGACGAGACCTATGGCAAAGCCGATGGCAGCGTCACGCTGAATGGTGTCGTCTATAACCCCTGCTACACCAACACCGTGGCAGCCACCAATGCGAAGTGGCCCAACATCCTGCCCGTCAAAGGCTGGAAGGCAGGCAACGCGCTGAGCGGCGGTTCCAACTTCTGTCGCATGTACTCCATGCCCTACAGCACCACACAGTATTGCGCCAGCCCCAGTTCGGTAGGCAACTACACCGCCCGCTGTTCGCGCCCCATGGCCGATACGGCTTGTGGCAACCGTGTGCTGACGGTGCTCAACTCATGGGATGCGGGTACCAATGCCATCACGCAGACCGTCGTTCTGCCCAAGGGCAAGTTCCGTCTGCTAATGGATGCTCGCTACGAGTGTCCGAACCAGACCAACAATAATGGTACCACCATCACCACCAGCGGCAACAACACCTGCACTTCGATGACTGGTGTCAAGATTGGCACCAAGACCAACTACCGCTATCCATCTGCTAACGCCTCATGGCAGCTGCTGTGCTTCGACTTCGAACTGACCGCGCCACAAGAGGTCACCATCTCCATGGGCTACAAGTCATCAATCAGCGCCGGCGCAGCCAACAACACGCTGCTCTACCTCGACAACGTGCGCCTGCTGCAAGACAACAACACCATCGATGGCATCCACGAGCACCAGGCTGCAGCACCCCGTGGGGTGTGCTACGACCTCATGGGACGCCGCATAGCTGCCCCTGCCAAAGGGCTCTATATTTACAACGGAAAGAAAATTGTGAGATAAAAAAAGAGAATACTATCTGACCACGGGCATCGGTCGGCCAATCAGTGTCGAGTCGATCTTTGCCTTAGGCAGATGCAAGGGGCCTAAAGGCGAATGCAGGCTTTTGCCCTTAGAATCGAACCTGTTGACATCAAACCAAATGGTGTTTTCAGGTTCGGTTTGTTCTATACGCACATGGGCTGTGCCATGGCCCAGGATGCCTAGTCGTGCGGCGGCGCCATAGCTCAAGTCAACGATGCGTCCACGGATGTAAGGCCCGCGATCGTTCACCCTCACCACCACCGTCTTGCCCGTCTCGGTGTTGGTCACCTTCAGGAAGGTGCCAAACTTAAAGCTCTTATGGGCACACGTCATACTGTCGTGATGCAGTCGTTCGCCATTGGCCGTTCGTGTGCCGGTCATTCGTTTAGAATAATAAGAAGCCTTACCGCTCTGGCTCTGCGCCAAAGCAGTAAGGCTTATTGCCACTAACATTAGAAATATCGTTATCTTTCTAAGTTGCATTCAGTTTTTAATTATACGATGCCCTGCGCCAGCATGGCCTTTGCCACTTTCATAAAGCCTGCCACGTTGGCACCCTTCACGTAGTTCACATAGTTGCCCTCGCGACCGTACTTCACGCACTGCTCGTGGATGCCCGACATGATCTGATGCAGACGCTGATCCACCTCCTCGGCTGTCCACGACATGCGCATAGAGTTCTGTGTCATCTCCAGACCAGAGGTAGCCACGCCACCAGCATTCACAGCCTTACCGGGGGCAAACAGCTGACCGGCAGCAATAAACTTATTCACAGCCTCGGCGGTGCAACCCATGTTAGACACCTCAGCCACACAGAGAGGCTTCTGGGCCAGAATCATGTCGGCATCATCGCCGTTCAGCTCGTTCTGAGTGGCACAAGGCAGATAGATGTCGGCCTTCTGCTCCCAGGGCTTCTTACCTGCAAAGAACTTCGAGCCGGGGAATTCCTCCTCGTAGGGCTGACAGACGTCGTTGCCCGATGCACGCAGTTCCAGCATGTATTCTATCTTCTCGGCATCCAGACCCTCGGGGTCGTAGATATAACCGTCGGGTCCACTGATGGTGATCACCTTGGCACCCAGCTCGGTAGCCTTCTTGGCAGCACCCCAAGCCACGTTGCCGAAGCCCGAGAGAGCCACGGTCTTACCCTTGATATCGATGCCGTGGGTGTCCATCATCTGGTGAACGAAGTAGAGAGCACCATAGCCCGTAGCCTCAGGGCGCAGGATGCTGCCGCCCCACTCCATGCCCTTACCCGTCAGGGTGGCGCCATGGAACTGCGAGGTCAGTTTCTTATACATGCCGAAGAGGTAGCCAATCTCACGACCACCCACGCCGATGTCGCCGGCGGGCACGTCCATATCGGGACCAATCACCTTGTAAAGCTCGGTCATAAAGGCCTGACAGAAGCGCATGATCTCGGCATCGCTCTTGCCACGGGGAGCAAAGTCGCTACCGCCCTTACCGCCACCCATGGGCAGTGTGGTCAGTGCGTTCTTGAAGGTCTGCTCGAAGCCCAGGAACTTCAGAATAGAGAGGTTGACCGACGGGTGGAAACGCAGTCCGCCCTTATAGGGACCAATGGCGCTGTTGAACTGCACGCGATAGCCGATGTTCACCTGCACCTCACCCTTGTCATCGACCCAGGGCACACGGAATGTAGTGATGCGTTCGGGCTCCACGATGCGCTCCACGATCTTAGCCTTTTCAAACTCAGGGTGCTGGTTATATACATCCTTGATAGATTCGAGCACTTCGCGTACGGCCTGCAGGTATTCCAGCTCACCGGGATGCTTGCGCTCCAACTCTTGCATAATTTTCTGTACTTCCATAGTGTGTTATAGTTTTAAAGTTGTCAGATTGTTTATTTATACACCGCAAATATATGGAAAATTACGTTACCGACCAAGAAAAAAGGCAAAAACTTTCGTCTTTGCCTTTCAATTTGCCATTCTTTAACGATTTTCACTGTTCTTCAATATTGTACAGGAAGTCGTTGTATGGGTATTTCTGCACATGCAACTCGCGCACCTTATTATATAGTACGCTTCTCAGTTCGTCGATGTTCTCCTTCTGTTTTGCCGAGATAAAGAGGCAGTCGCCCTGCATCTTGGCCATCCAGGTGCGTTTCAGGTCGTCGAGCGAGATATTCTCCTTGGTGGGCTCACGCAGATCGTCTTCCTCCTGTGGGGTCCACTTATAGGCATCGATCTTGTTGAACACCACCATCGAGGGCGTCTCCGAGCAGCCCAGTTCGCCCAGCGTCTGCTCTACCACGCGTATCTGGTCTTCGAAGTCGGGGTGCGAGATGTCCACCACGTGCACCAGAAGGTCGGCCTCGCGCACCTCGTCGAGTGTTGACTTGAACGACTCCACCAGGTCTGAGGGCAACTTACGAATGAAGCCTACAGTGTCGGCCAACAGAAACGGCAGGTTCTCGATGGTCACCTTGCGCACGGTGGTGTCGAGCGTGGCAAAGAGTTTGTTCTCGGCAAAGACGTCGCTCTTCGACAGCAGGTTCATCAGCGTCGATTTGCCCACGTTGGTATAGCCCACCAGTGCCACACGTATCAGTCGGCCACGGTTCTTGCGCTGTGTGGTCTTCTGCTTGTCAATCTCGGCCAGTCGCTGCTTCAGCAGAGTGATGCGGTGCAGGATGATACGGCGGTCCATCTCCAACTGTGTCTCACCAGGTCCGCGCAGTCCCACACTACCTTTTCCGCCACCCGAGCCAGAGCCACCACCCTGGCGCTCTAAGTGCGTCCACAAGCGCTGCAGTCGGGGCAGCATGTAGCGGTGCTGTGCCAGTTCCACCTGTGTCTTTGCCTCGGCCGTCTGGGCGCGCATGGCAAAGATGTCGAGAATCAGCGAGGTGCGATCCAGTATCTTCACCTGCAGTTCCTTCTCGATGTTACGTATCTGTTTAGCGCTCAGCTCATCATCGAATATCACCATACCCACAGGCTGTGGTGCCTCGCCCATATCCTCGGCCGATATCAGCTGTTCTTCCTGCTGATCCATCCAGTCGTCGTAGGCATCTTGACACGCCTTGATATATTGTCTGATCTCGTCCAACTTACCGCTACCCACATAGGTCACGCTGCTGGGTCCGCCCACTTTCTGCGTGAATCGTTTCACCACGCGGGCGCCAGCCGTATCAGCCAGAAACTCGAGTTCGTCGAGGTATTCTTTTGTTTTTGCTTCGTCTTGTTGTGGGGTTATCAGTCCCACCAGCACAGCCGTCTCGGCCTTAGCTTCTGATATTACAAATTCCTTCATTCAATATAATTATCTGATAATCGGGTACAAAGGTATAAATAAAAAGTGGGATAACCATCAGGTCGTCCCACATTTTATTTATACAGATTGTATCTTACCGCTATAAGATTATTTCTTCTCTGCAGGGAACATCAGCATGAGGGCTGGCATACCACTGGCACCATAGCTCTCGACAACATCGTTCTTGCTGGTCTTCTTTGCGAAGTTACCCATCTGGATGCCACGAGTCTTGTCCATATTAGCATATGCACTCTGCAGATTAATCTGAATGTGTGACAGGTATTTCTGCTTCGCCACGTCATCCAAGCCACAATCATAAACCAGCATTTTGATATACTGCGCATAGATGGCTGCATAGACACCCTGCTCATAACCTTTCTCAAAGTCGAGAATGGATTTGGTGCACATGTGATCTATGATATAGTCGGCAGCGCGCTGTGCCTTTGTCAGGTAGCTGGCATCTTGAGTCAACTGATAGAGCATGCAGCTGGCACCGATATAGGTGGACTGATTGTAGAGGTGATCGCTGAAGCCTGGTGCACCACCATGAATACCGTCAGCCACACGGCCGTTGGCATCGACGAGCACCTCATCGGCCCATGCATAGACCTCCTTGGCCTTTTCCAGATACCAAGCCTTCGTCTGATACTTAGGACGGGGCTCTGCAGATGGTGTGCGTCCCTCTGGCACCAACTGATAGAGATGGCAAGCGGCAATCACTGTTGGGAAGTTGATGCAAGCCGAACGGAAGTCACCGGGCTTGTGAGGACGAGCGTGGTCAATGGGCTGCCACTCCCAGAACATACCGCCGCCGGCCTTGCCTGCAAAGCGGGTAGGATCGGCATAAGAACCATCGTCGCCCACTTTCTCAGAACCATACCACACGCGGCAGAAGCTCTGCTCTGAGTATTTCAGATACTCGGCTTTTCCAAATGTCTCGTAAGCACGAGCCAGAGCACCTGTCCACCACATGATGTCGTCATATACAAACCAGCCATTGTTCGTGCTGGGGTTGTCGAAATCGAAGTTCACATAGTGCGTCTTCTCACCATTATAGATCTTGTCGTGCAGTTTCTTGTATTTCTTCATGCGCGACTTGTTGCCCTCGGCCTTAGCACGATTATAGGCATTGACCACCATGTCGTAATAGATGGCCTGGCACCAGATGGCGGCAGCACATCCAGAAACATCGTTGTCGCGATAGCCGTTGCCGCGATGGTCGGCACGCGCCTGTTTGGTGTCTGCTTTATAAATGAACTCATCTGTGTCAAGGAATACGGCATTAAAGTCGTCGTAGGTTTTCCACTGTGCTTCGTTGTTGTAGGAAATGCTCACTTGGGCATTGACATGGCTCCACGCCATGAGACAAAAGAAAAGTAATGTTAGGTGTTTCATTGTTTTTAGCATATATATAAATTGAAGGCGCAAAATTACGAAATTAATCCTGATATGCCAAATGTTTTTTGTTCTATTAAGATTATTCGGCTATAGCTGGATGCTGACAATTGGCATCCACATATCATCTTCTTAACGTCACAAAAAAAGGCCCCTCAACGTGGCATCATACGGCTTTCATCGGCTCATTCAGGCCGAATCGACAGCTCACACTGCCCGTTTGAGAGACAAAAACAGGGGGTATTACAAACCATTAGTTTAACTCTTACTATCGACCTAGACTTTAGAATTGTCATTTCTAGAGTCTAGATGAGTGAATTCTAGACTTTAGGAAGGAGGAATCTAGACTTTAGAATGTGCAGTTCTAGAGTCTAGATCCGACACAAAACTTACCGAATTGCATCGCAAAACGGCCACTATTGCTTGCTAATAGTGCCACTATTGCCACGCAATACTGGCACTACTGGCATGAGAATGGGCTTAAATGAATGTTTAATCGTGCTCCTGCAGCCACGCCGTCAGCACTTGGCAATACTCTCGGTGGGCATCGACGAAGCACATGTGTCGCGAGCGGCGGAACAGATGCCAACGGCTGTTGAGGATGTGTTCATAGAGCGAAGCAGCCACAACGGGTGTGCAGATGTCTTGCGTGCCACTGCAGATGAGCGTTGGCTGCGTGATTTGGTTCAGCTTGCTGGTGTATTCAAAGTCCTTCAAACTGCCCAACGGCTGATACTCGTTGGGGCCCCAGCCATAGAGGTAGGCCTCTCTGCCTGCACGCTTCGGGCGCGTCAGGCACTCGGGCGACAGTGCATCGGTGCTGGTCACGAAGCGGTCGAAGTAATGATCGTTGGCACGCAGATAGTCGGGGTCATCCCAGTTGCCCGTAGCCTCGGCCCTGCGGATGGCAGCCTTGTCTTCTTCCGAGAGATAGGTGATGAGCCGATGTTGCTCGCTGGCCCACAGCGAACTGGACGCATGACCCGAGGAGAGAATCAGCGACTTCACGCCCACAGGCTTTTGATCGATGGCATAGGCAATGGCCTGCATGGCGCCCCACGACTGTCCCAGCAGGTGCACCTCGCGCAGATGCAGATGCTCGCGGATGGCCATGAGCTCGTCTATCCACGTCTGCAGTGTCCACAGCTCGGGATGTCCGTCCAGATAGGAGTTGCCACAGCCTATCTGATCGTAGGAGATGATCTGTCTGCCCGTGTCGGCCAGCTCGTCGAGCACCTCGAAATAGTTGTGCGTGCTGCCCGGGCCGCCATGCAGCAACAACAAGGGCGCCTTGTCGGATGGTTCTCCCACGATGCGGTAGTAGGTCTGATAGTCCAGAAACGGCATATAGCCTTCAGTAATACGATGATTCATGTTGTTAATAGTAGCTTAGTAATTAATCGATTGACGTTGCGAAGATACAAATTATTTTGAATACTAACAAGAAAAAACGCAAAAATACATCGTTGACAGCGAAACGGAAGTACAAAATAGTTAAACTAACCTAATAAAATTATAAATGTACGTACCATATATTATTAAATTACTACATTTGCACTACTAAAAAACATTACCAACCAAAACCTGAATAATAATGAATAAATATGCTGTCATCATGGCCCTTCTGTTACTATTCTCCCTAACAGGACGGGCAAAAGTTAAAACAACCGTGTGGGAAAATCCCTCTACTGAGTATGGAAGCCATTACGGCAATGGTAATTTTCTGCTCGACCTCGACGTAAGTAAGGTGGAATTGAAAACCGACGAGACGATGGTACACATCACAGCACGTCTTCGCCAAGCAGAAACAGACTACGCCTTCCAACTGACAGGCGACACCTATCTAAAAGTGGGCGAAAAACGTTTTTACAGAGTGTTGATTGACCCTAAAGAAACCAAGGAAAAAGGACTATACGAACTAGCCATCCACTTCCCACCACTTCCAAAAGGCACAAAGGCTTTCGACTTTTTCGCCAGCAACAATCAAGAGACATATCAGATCAAAGGCATCAAACCTGCAGAAGAACGCTGGAAACAGCTTTTCCCTTCGTATTGGAGCGACAAACAGGGCAACTGGAAAATAGCATTTCTGGATGATTGCGCCATCTACCAATGTAAGTTCTGGGACTATAGACAGTGCAGCGTGAACCAAAAGACAGGCGAGGCTGACATCGTCATGCAGAATGGCAATGACATAGTGAAAGTCAGCATTGGAAAGAACAAGAAAGGCATACGCACCATACAGATGGGCAACCAAAAAGAAGAACTAGCTATGATAACCTCTCGCTACATGCCCGACTACCCCACAAAGGACATGCGAACCGACTTTGTGGATACAGACTATAAAACCGACACTGTGACACTCATAGGCTGGATTAAAGACATGCCCGACTTCATGAAACCCCAGAACACCTTTGGCATCTGCCACGGGAATATCTATACCGATAATGAAGAAACTGTCAATGCCGACTTGGATGAAAAGGGCCGATTCATGATAAAAATACCTCTGCTAAACAGTTCGGAGCTTCTATGCGACTGGAATCGTTGCAATTTTTATACCATGCTTGAACCCGGCAAGACCTACTTTCTGCTGTATGACTACAAGGAGGGGCGACGTTACTTTATGGGCGACGACTGTAGGCTACAAAATGAACTTATCAAGTATCCACCCTGTTGGGATTCCAACAACTTTTATATTGGTTTAGAAGGAGCAGGACACGCTAGCGATGAAGAGCTCGAGCAGTATATGACATCGGTTGACAGTCTCTTAAAGGTTCAAACGGCCCAATTAGACGCTTTCTGCGAGCATCACCCTACCCTGTCTTCACGCTATCGTATTTTCAGTAAAGGAAACATGCTGACTAATCATGCACAATCATTCGGGCAGGCACGTTTCAGAATGCGTAATTTCATGCTATCCGACAATGCCCGCCGCTATGCTCACGACACCTTCTGGACTAAATTCGAGCATCCCTACACTTTGCATTCCTCTCTAAGCTATTTTATGCGCGATTATCTGGATGATGTACTAAGAGTTCACTCAAAACCAACTTCTTTGCTGATTGCTGACTATATCAACGATATTACATCCAGCGATGAGGAGCAGGCCCTTCTGACACGCTGGAGTAAATGGATTAACGAGGCAAATGCGAAAATAAATGCTGCTCCAACCAATGAAGAAAAGAAAAAACTGGCAGAAAAAATCAATGCCGACAATGCTGAACTGATCAGAGATATTAATCAGATCCTGAACAGACCAAAGGTTCAAAAGTTCCTTCACAGCATGTACACCCTACATAAAATGGAAAAAGAGTCATATCTTCTTGACTCAATGGGTATTGATCCATTTATCAAGAACGTCTGGCTCACACGAACTGTACTAAATACCTTTGAGCATGACCATTCATCGCTAACGCCAACTGTCTTAGACTCGATGACAGCCATCATTAATAACCCTTACAGCACTGCCTTGATAGAGGAGGCCAACAAGCACTATCTAGCCATCGAAAATCGAGAATTTGACAAGCAGGTACTGAAATCGGCAGACCATCTTGCCGGCATCACAGAGGGCGAAGCATTACTCAAGAAAATCCTGGAGCCCTATAAAGGAAAGATGGTGCTGCTCGACATTTGGGGCACCTGGTGTAGCCCTTGCAAGGAGAGACTGTCGCACTCTGGTGAAGAGTATGCCAGACTGAAAGACCACAACATTCAGTATCTCTATCTGGCCAACCATAGTCCACAGGAATCATGGGAGAATGTTATCAAGGAGTATCAGGTTTATGGACCAAACGTGGCTCACTACAATCTGCCTGATGAGCAACAGAAAGCCATTGAGAGCTATTTGAATGTGCATACATGGCCAACCTACAAGCTGTTTAATCAGAATGGTGAGCTCCTTGACGCAGACATTGATCCGATCGACCTCGACGAGCTGGAACAACAGATATACCGAATGCGATAGGGCTCAACTAAAGGATTCTTTTTCAAACATTAAAGCACGCCACCAGACAACAAAAAAGCAGAAAAGTCGTCATCTTTTAAAAATAATCATGTAACTTTGCAGCTGAAAACTGAAAGCTAACATTACAAACAAGATGAAAACTTTTCTACTGAACAGCATGGCGGCCCTCTTGACCCTGAGCGCCGGAGCGCAATGCGCTTACGATGACCAGAAGTTGCGCACAGACAGCCTGGACAGAGGTGTGGTGGCTGTACGCGACGGCAACAGTGTGTTTCTGAGTTGGCGCACACTGAAAGGCGACCGCAAAAACGAACCCTTTTACGTTTATAAGAACGGTGAACTGCTAACGAAAGAGCCACTGACCGAAGGTGGCACCTGCTTTGTGGACAACACTCCATTGGACAAAGTGAACATCTACGAGGTGCGCGGTGGAGCAGCCAACGGGCTGTTTACACTGCGCAGCGAAGCACCACATGGTTACGTGGCTGTGAAACTTGACAAACCTGCCGATGGTACAACACCCGACGGGAGGCCCTTCAGCTATACGGCCAACGATGCCAGCGTGGGCGACGTGGATGGCGACGGACAATACGAGATATTCCTGAAATGGGATCCTTCCAACTCGCACGACAACTCGCACGATGGCTATACGGGCTCCACACTGATAGACTGCTACCGACTGAACGGACAGCGGTTGTGGCGCATTGACCTGGGCAAGAACATACGCAGCGGCGCACACTACACGCCATTCATCGTCTATGACCTGGATGGCGACGGCAAGGCCGAACTGATGGTGAAGACGGCCGACGGCACCTGCGACGGCCAAGGCCACGTGATAGGCGACGCGGCGGTGGATTACCGCGAACTGCGCGGACGCATCCTGGAGGGACCTGAGTATATCAGCGTGTTCAACGGTCTGACCGGCGAGGTGATGGACACCAAGCCCTACATGCCCGGAAGAGGAAAACTGAGCGCCTGGGGCGACGACCGCGGCAACCGCTCGGAGCGCTACCTGGCTGGTGTGGGCTACTTTGGCCACAACACGGCCAGCGCCATCTTCTGTCGTGGCTACTACACCCGCAGCGTCATTGCCCTGTGGGACTGGGATGGGCACCAGCTGCAGAACCGCTGGACCTTTGACACCGACGATGCCCAGTGGAACGACTATGCCGGACAGGGCAACCACAACCTGCGCATCGCCGACGTGGATGGCGACGGCTGGGACGAGATAACCTATGGGTCGATGGCTGTGGACCACAACGGCGAAGGCCTTTACAACACGGGCATGGGACATGGTGACGCCATCCACCTGGTGCCCGATCCACTGACCGACCGACTCTACATCTGGGATTGCCACGAGAACCGCCGAGACGGCAGCGACCTGCGCGATGCCAGGACGGGCGAGGTGGTGTTTCAGATCAAAAGCACCAGCGACGTGGGCCGCGCCATGGCTGCCGACATCGACCCCACCAACTACGGATGGGAGCTGTGGAGCAGCGACAGCCACGGCATTCGCAACATGAAAGGCGACGTGATGGCCACGGCACAGGATGCCAAGGACCCACAGCACCAAAACAGGCTGGGCATGAAGATGGGACGCTGGCTGAGCATCAACTTCGGCATTTGGTGGGACGGCGACTTGCTGCGCGAACTGCTGGATCATGAGAGCGTCACGAAATATAATTGGGAGACCAAGAACATCGACCTGGTGAAACGCTTTGAGGGCATCCGCTTCAACAACGGCACGAAGTCGAACCCCTGTCTGGCGGCCGACATCCTGGGCGACTGGCGCGAGGAGGTGATGGCACGCAACGAGGACTCCAGCGAACTGCGCATCTACACCACCACCATCCCCACGAGCTATCGCATCAACAGCCTGATGAGCGACATCCCCTACCGCCTGTCGGTGGCCACGCAGAACGTGGGCTACAACCAACCTTCGGAACCTGGCTACTATATTGGTCCCGACAAACAAGACTACGTAAAATAAAAACTCCATACCTGACTATGAAAAGAATCATACTGACAGTGGCATTGATGATGCCTTTAATGCTGTCTGCACGCGAAGCAACAGTGACATCACCCAACGGAAAACTCACCGTAGAAATCAACGACCAAAATGGATGTGCCACCTATGCTGTCACTCTGGACGGACAGCAGATGGTGCTGCCATCGGCACTGGGACTGAAGACCGACTTTGCCGACTTCACCCAGGGACTGAAGATCCTGAACACAAAGGCCACGCCAGTGGACCGCAGCTACGAGATGCGACAGGTCAAACAGTCGAAGATGCACTATGTGGCCACACAGCTGGACGTTGACCTGGAGAATGCCAAGCACCAAAAGTTCACGGTGCAGTTCTCGGTATCTGACAACGATGTGGCTTTCCGCTACAGCATTCCACGTCAGAAGAACGACAATCCTAAATGTGCGTTCATCACAGAGGAAGCGACGGCATTCTTGCTGCCCGAACAAACCACAACGTTTATCTGTCCGCAGATTGGTCCGTTTACCGGATGGGAGCGCACTAAGCCCAGCTACGAAGAGGAATACAAAGCTGATGCGCCCATGAACGTGAAGTCGCAATATGGTCGGGGCTACACCTTCCCCTGCTTGTTTCATGAGGGCGACAAGGGCTGGGTGCTGATCTCTGAAACAGGCGTCAGCAGTCAATATTGCGGCTCGCACCTCTCTGACTATGAAGCAGGCAAGGGCTATACCATTGCCTTCCCCGATGCTAAGGAGAACAACGGCAACGGCTCGGCACAGCCAGGCATCATGCTTCCCGGCACAACGCCATGGCGCACCATCACCGTGGGACAGACTCTGAAACCTATTGTAGAGACCACCATCCCCTATGACGTGGTGGAACCGCTCTACGAACCGTCAGAGGACTACAAGGCGGGACGTTACACCTGGAGCTGGCTGATTTGGCAGGACAACTCCGTTTGCTGGGACGACCAGATTGCCTTCATCGACCTGGCTGCCGAGATGGGCTACGAATACTGTCTGGTGGATGGCTGCTGGGACACGCAGATAGGGCGCGACCGCATGCCCGCACTGTCGAAATATGCACAGGAGAAGGGCGTGGCCCTGATGTTGTGGTACAACTCGAATGGTCACTGGAACGACGCGCCACAGACCCCACGCGGATGTATGGACACCAACATGGCCCGCGACAAGGAGATGCGCTGGCTGAAAGAGATTGGCGTAAAAGGTATTAAGGTGGACTTCTTTGGTGGCGACAAGCAGGAAACCATGAAGCTCTATGAGGACATACTCTACGATGCCAACCGCTATGGCATTCAGGTGATCTTCCACGGTTGCACGCTGCCCCGCGGATGGGAGCGCATGTATCCCAACTATGTGTCGAGCGAGGCCGTGCTGGCTTCCGAGAATGTGTATTTCTCTGACTACCATGCTGCACAGGAGTCTTTCCAACTGACCATGCACCCCTTCTGTCGCAACGCCGTGGGCACCATGGACTGGGGTGGCGTGATCATGAACAAATACATGAGTCGCGACAACAAAAGTCGCCACCAGCGTCAGACCACCGACGGTTTTGAGATAGCCACCGGCTTCATCAATCAGGCTGCCATACAGTGTGTGGCCGTTCAGCCCAACAACCTCGAAGACTTGCCTCAGCACGAGCTCGACTTCCTGAAGCAGTTGCCCACCACATGGGATGAGACCCGCTTCATCGACGGCTATCCCGGCAAATATGTCGTGCTGGCCCGTCGCCACGGCAACGACTGGTACATCGCAGGCCTCAACGCCCAGAAGGAGCCTCTAAAGTTGACACTCGACATCGCTGGATACCAGATGCTGCTCAACGACCAGGCCGACAAGAAAGGACACATCACCGGAACAAGCATCACACGCATTGCGAACAAGGCCCTGAAGAAGGGAAAACTGAACATCACCGTGCAGCCAAACGGTGGTTTCGTGGTCTTCTGATTTAGTTAAAAAATCAAATTTCGCACCGCACTTACATATAAAATATGTATCTTTGCACCAAATAAATGTAAAAACTATGAAAACATTACTTCTTTCGCTTGCTGTGCTATTGATGCCAGCATGCATGTCTGCACAGGACCATACAGACGCATTCACCATCCGCATCAAAGGGATGAGATGCGAAGAGTGTGCACACAAGGTGAAGACCAGGCTGCTCAAAGAAAAAGGTGTGGAAAGTTTGTCGTTCGACCTGGAGAAAAGAACGGCTACGATTAGTTACGACCAGACGAAGATCAGTCCCGACTCTATCAAGTCTATACTGAAAGGTACGCGCTACAAGGCATCCCCCTACAACGAGAATGACACCATTCTGCGCGGCATGGGGCTGCAGATGAGCGACATGCACTGTCAGAACTGTGCCAACCGCATCATGAAACGCATGGAGGGCATGGTGGGTATCGACAGCATAGCGGCACATGTGGACAGCCACTACGTGTTCTTCCGCTACGATGCCAACCGCACGTGCAAGGCAGCTATCCGCGAAGTGCTGGGCGAGATGGGATTTACGCCCGTGAACTACTACACCAGCAAGGACATCAGCTTTGCCTACTTCCTGATTCCGGAAGACACCGACGTCGAGGAAGCCATCGAGATGGCACTCTCGCTGGAGGCGGTGGACGATGCCAACGCCAACAAGCAGAAGCACTCGCTGGCTATCACCTATGCCAACAAGTACACCACGGAGGAGAAGTTGCTGGAAGGACTGCGCAGCGCTGGCATCAAGGCCACACTGCCCGCCCCACACACGTGCAAAGAGTAACCAATCAGTATTGACCACAGAGACGTGAAGCGATTACTATCATTTTCATTACTGCTGCTGTGTGCAGTGGCCATGACGGCTGCCGACATACGCATCACCGTGACGGAGAAGAAAAGTCATGAGCCCATCATCATGGGTACCGTCATGCTGAACCCCATCGGACTGGGCGTGGTGACCAATATGGAGGGCGTGGCCGTGCTCAGCAACGTGCCCAACGGACAATACACGCTGGCAGTGAGCTACGTGGGCTTTCAGACCCGCCAGATACAAGTACGCGTGGACGGCAAGGACCTCGCCATGAAGGTGGAGCTGGAAGAGGCGTCACTGACACTGAAGGAGGTGAGCGTCACCGCTCGCCAGAACATCAGCGGTGCCTCGACATCGAGCGTCATTGGCCGACAGGCCATCGACCACCTGCAGGCCACCTCGCTGGCAGATATCATGCAGTTGGTGCCCGGCCAACTGATGGGCAACAACGACCTGACATCGGCCTCGAACCTGCAGTTGCGACAGCTGGTGAACAACAACACGTCTGCCTTTGGCTCGAGCATTGTGATTGACGGTGTGCCCATGTCTAACAATGGTGCTCTGCAGCAAGGCTCGTTCTCTTCGGCGGCCTTCACGGGTACCGACCTGCGCCAGGTGGCTGCCGACGACATCGACGAGGTGGAAGTGGTGAGAGGTATTCCCTCGGCGGAATATGGCGACCTGACCAGCGGACTGGTGGTGGTGCACTCGAAGGTGGGCGTCACCCCCTGGCAGTTTAAGAGCAAGATCAACCCAGGCATGATGAACTACAGCCTGGGCAAGGGTGAGAACATCGGCAAGATGGGCGTGGTGAACGGCAGTCTGGACTACGCACAGGCATGGGGCGACCCACGCATGAAGACGCGCTCGTTCCACCGCTACACGGCCACCCTGGGATGGGGCTACGACATCAACAGCCGCTGGCACACCAACACCAAGGTGCGCTACATGCAGGCCAAAGACTGGACGGGCAAGGATCCCGATGCCATTGCCGACGGCACCTACTCGGAGTCGAAGAACCAGACATTCTCGCTGACACACAACGGCAAACTGCAACTGAACAAGTTGCTGGCACGCACCGTTTCCTATACCATCGGTGTCAGTCTGACGCAGAACGACAGTCGCAACGCGTCGTTTGCCAGCGTCAGCTCGGGACTTTTGCCCATCATCACGGCCACAGAGACTGGCTACTACGTGGTGCCGTTTGAGACTCGCTCCTATCTGGCGACAGGTATCACGGAGAGTCGCCCTGGAAATATTTACGCCAAGGTGAGCGATCAGTTCTTCTTCCGCTCGGGGAAGACTCGCCAGTCGTTTAAGATTGGCGTTGACTATCACTACGACTGGAACAACGGACGCGGCTACTACAACGGCGACGAGCGCTATCCGCTGCGCCCCAACAGCGACGGACGCCCGCGTGCCTTCAGCGACATCCCTGCCCTACACCAACTGGCAGCCTATGCCGAGGACATGTTCACGTGGAATATTAATAAGGTGAACCGACTAAGGGCCACTGCCGGTGTGCGCTTCACGGCCTTGCAACCTTTTGGCAAGGTGGCAACAACGGCACTTTCACCTCGTATCAACGCCTCTTTCACCGTAACGAAGTGGCTGGACCTGCGTGCCGGCTTCGGCATGAACTCGAAAACGCCCGGACTGAGCTACCTCTATCCTGACAAGAAATACAACGACCGTGTGTCGGCCAACTACATGCCACAAGACGGTTCGGCACAACTGCTGGCCTACCACACACAGGTCTATGAGGTGGCCTACTCGAAGAACATGAAGAATGCCACCACTACGAAAGTGGAACTGGGCGTGGACTTCAAACTGCGTGGCGGCAAGAAACTGTCGCTGCTGGCCTACCGTGACAAGACACCCAACGGGTTTGGTCCGGTGACCAACTATTTCACTTATGCCGTCAACCACTTTGCCACCGTGCCCCCATTGGATGCCAGTGGCAACTATGACTTCACAAGAGGCTACGACCGTCAGGACATCATCGCCATGACAACAGGCGAGATAGGCAACACGAACACCACCGTGAACCGCGGTGTGGAAGCCGACATGGACTTTGGCACGGTGAAGATGCTGCGCACCTCGTTCTACCTGAGCGGTGCCTGGCAGGAGACCAAGACATGGTCCACCGACCTGAACAGCCAGTCGCCCAAGGCGGCCTTATTGCCCACAGCCTATTCGAGCATCGGCACAACGCCTTTCAAGGTGATCTATCCCTCGGGCTTGGACTATTCGAAATACCGCCGCTTTGTGACCACACTGCGCACGGTGACACACATCCCAGAACTGGGTATGGTGGCCTCGCTCACAGCACAGGCCATCTGGCAAGACTGGCACTCCAGCTATCAGGCCGACAAAGACCCCATCGGATGGATTGACAACGACCTGCAGCGTCATGACATCACCAGCGAGATGCTGAACGGCTACCTGGGCATGGATGCGAAATACTATGCAGCGAAGCCTACCGGACAAAGCAGCGTGGCCATACAGGACCTGCTGATACGCGTCAGTGACAACGAGCCTTCGAAGGCACCCGTCACCTGGAACCTGCAGGCGCGTCTGACAAAGGAACTGGGCAAGGTGGGCGGACTGTCGTTCTACGTCAACAACGCCCTCTACTACGAGCCCTACATGAAGGGCAACAACACCAGCACGCTGAGTCAGCGAAATGTTGGCATGAGTTTTGGTGCCGAACTTTATCTGAACTTATAAGCACATGAAGAAGAATATACTAGCCCTTTTACCCACCATACTGCTCGTGGCCTGCGTTGACTATCAGGACGTGAGCCACGCCATCGACGCACAGGTGCAACTGCAGATGCCGGCAGAATTTACTCAGGGCCATGACTACGAGGGCCATGACATCGTGATGACCATAGGCGACAAGACTCTGACTGCACAAACAGATGCCAACGGCATTGCCACCTTCAAGGCACTGATACCCGACATCTATGGCATATCTACCTCGTGGTCGATCAGCAAGGCGCAATATGAACAACTGACAGGACACGTGCTGACAGCCAACGGATGCACCGTGTCGGGCAGTCTGAACGAACAGCTCATCTCGGATGCGCAACAAGGTAAACCCATCGTGCTGCCTACATTCCTGGCCATCAAGCGCGATATTGTGATCAGCAAGATAGCCTCGGCTGGTTCGAAAGACCAGAACAACCGCAACTATATGGCCGGTAAGTATCTGGAACTCTACAACCAGGCCGATGAGACGGTGGATGCCAGTGGCCTGTATATCGGACTGCTTGACTCGACGAACCCGCAGCCTTTCACGCTCGACAACCTGCATGAGGTGTACAACGACGCCTATGTGGTGGTGAAGCAGGTGTTCCAGATTCCTGCCGACAAGCCCTACCCCGTGGCTCCCGGTGGTACGATACTGATTACCAACAGTGCGACGGACCACAGTGACATCAACGCAACTGAGCACGACCTGAGCGGTGCCGACTTCGAAGCGAAAGACGCCACGGGAAAAACCGTCAACAACCCTGCCACGCCGGCACTGCTGACTGCCTTCTCATCGACCAACGCCAACGCAACAATGAACCTGGTGCAGGGCGGTCCTTGCGGCGTGATCATCTTCAGAACCAGCGAGGACCTGACCGACTGGAAGCGCGACTATGCCTATGGCAAGACGTCGGGCATGATGTACCTGATGGTGCCTCGCGAACTGGTACTCGACGGTGTGGACTATCTGAAGAACAAAGCCACCGGCGTGGATATCAGTGCGAAGCGTCTCTATACCGACATCGATGCCGGCTACGCCCATATTGAAGCCACCAACGGTTATACCGGCGAGGTGGTGTATCGTCGTACGGAAAGCATTGCCACCGATGGTCACAAGATACTGATGGACACGAACAACAGCTTGAACGACTTCAAAGTTTCAACCACTATTAAACCCCGTGAATATGATGAATAGACGACTGACACTATCACTACTGGCACTGCTGGCTGCATATTCACAGGCACAGGAGAACAACTACCGCTATGCCGACGCTACACAGGCATGGAGACTGACCAACAATGCGGCTGCACTGGGACTGGACTCTACGGAGAACAGGGGCTATGCGCTCTTTAACGCCGATCATCAGAGCGGCGACTATAAACGGGTGCAGGAGGGATTGCCGACGAACCAGTTGCGATTCAAGACGGAGCGCTATCAGACGATTGGCAAATACCTGCACGGCTATGGTCGCTTTGACTTCGACTATGGCAGAGAGAAGAACAGAGCATGGTGCGACGTGATGCGCCCCTACGATGCGAACCCATACATGGCAGGAAGCGCCATCAAGGGGAAATACGACTTTCAGGACTTTGACTTCACAGCTGCTTTAGGAACAGTTGACCTGAACAACTGGCGCTACGGCCTCAGACTGGACTACAAGGTGGGCGACCTGAGCCGCCTGCGCGATCCGCGTTCCCGCTCGCAACTGCTGGACTACAAGCTTTCACCATCGGTCGTGCATACCATGGGAAGGCACACCGTTGGTCTCAGCGCCAGCTACCAGCGCCGCAAGGAGAAAATCACAGGCGTCACCACCGTGCAGCAAGACCCCACGTTGAAGTATTACCTGATGACGGGCATGGAACATGCCGAGGGAACGACTGGCGGTTATAGCAGTTTCGCACGTGAATGGGTGGATCACACCTTTGCAGCAGAGATTAGCTATGGCTATCGACATGCGGATGGACATTCCGTTGTTGCTGCAAGCATAGCGAGAGACAACGAGTATGTGTATGGTCAATATAAGTATGAACCGGGACGCTTCACCGGATTCACCTATGCACTTGATGCACACCACCGCAGCAAGGAGGGCCGTCTGCTTCATCAGCTGGATCTTCATGTGAGCTATCGCCAAGCCTATGCCGACGAATACCGGCAGAAGCTGCAACAGGAAAAGGATGCAAAGACGGGGTTCACCTCTTTTTATTATACGAACCTGATGACCTTCAAGAAGCGTTACCAGGTGAATTGTTTCGAGGCAAACATGCGCTACAGAGCGCATCTGACCAGTCAAAAAGATGAGAAAGCCTACTTCGGAGCCTCTATTTCCCTCAACGACAACGAGAACAAGTACCTGTTGCCCACATCAAGACTGTCACACGGAGGCACGTTGCTACTGACAGAAGGTGGCACCGCCATCGGCAAAAGGCTTTGGATAGATGCCGAAGTAGGCGGTTTCCTGTCACAAGAAGCTGCACTTAGCCTGGCAGACCCTGACACGGACTATGCCCAACAGGTGTTGCTAACCGACATGAACTACTACCGGGCCAACTACTGGACAGGGAAAGTGGCTGTGAGCTATCAGTTCCCACTGACGCTGAAAGGACAGACGTCCTGGTGGTTTGTGCGTGCCTACGGAAGCTATGTCAGGGCTAACGGACAGATGGACTGTCGCTGTATAGGACTGAGCATCGGACTCTATAATTAAGATTTTTTGGCAACTGAGATATTAAACCGACAGGCCTTGAGCCCGTCAAGAAAATGATTGTATAAACTAAGAAAAAAGGATAAAATGAAGAAAACAAAGATGACACTTGTCAGCGCAGCAGCTCTGCTGATGCTGGCTACCATGTTTCAAAGTGCGAAACCCGAGGAAGTGATGACCAAACAGGACGGCATGTACGTGATTAACACCACCACCCTGGGCAAAAAAGTGACCGGATATGTAGGTGCAACACCGCTGAAAGTCTATATTCAAAAAAACAAAGTGGTTAAGATTGAGGCACTGAAGAACCAGGAGACGCCTAAGTTCTTTGCCAAAGTGAAGCGCGAAATGCTCAGCAAATGGAATGGTATGAAAGTGAACGATGCACTGAATGCAAAAGTTGATGGCGTCACTGGTGCCACGTTCTCGTCGGAAGCCGTGAAGGACAATGTTCGTTTGGCACTGGAGTACTATAAGAAGAACAAGTAAAAAGTGTGTGTTTGTTTTGGAGTTTCGAAGATTATTCGTAACTTTGCCCTCTGTAACAAATACAATATGAAATTATAAAAGCTATGGCAACACCTGTTGAATTCAAGTACGCCCCAATGTTTCAGTTGGGCGAGGATAAGACCGAGTATAGACTTTTGAGCAAGGAAGGCGTTAGCGTCAGCCAGTTCGAAGGCAAAGAGATTGTAAAAGTATCTAAGGAAGCACTGACACTGCTGGCACAGCAGGCTTTCCACGACGTGGAGTTTATGCTGCGTCGCGAGCACAACCTGCAGGTGGCTCAGATCCTGAACGATCCCGAAGCCTCAGAGAACGACAAGTATGTAGCGCTGCAATTCCTGCGCAATGCCGATGTGGCAGCTAAGGGCGTTCTGCCTTTCTGTCAGGACACGGGTACAGCTATTATCCACGGTGAGAAGGGTCAGCAGGTATGGACTGGCTTTGAAGACGAAGAAGCGCTGAGCCTGGGTGTGTTCAACACCTTCACACAGGACAACCTGCGCTATTCACAGAACGCACCTCTGAACATGTATGACGAGGTGAACACCCGTTGCAACCTGCCCGCACAGATTGACATTGAAGCCACTGAGGGTGCTGAATACAAGTTCGTGATGGTGGCAAAAGGTGGTGGCTCGGCCAACAAGACCTACTTCTACCCCATGACCAAGGCTACAATCCAGAACGAAGGCACGCTGATCCCCTTCCTGGTAGAGAAGATGAAGTCACTGGGCACAGCTGCTTGTCCTCCTTATCACATCGCATTTGTAATCGGTGGTACATCGGCTGAGAAGAACTTGCTGACGGTGAAGCTGGCTTCTATCAAGTACTACGACTCACTGCCCACTACAGGTGATGAGACAGGTCGCGCCTTCCGCGATATTGACTTGGAGAAGAAGTTGCTGGAAGAGGCCCACAAAATTGGACTCGGCGCACAGTTTGGCGGTAAGTATCTGGCTCACGACATCCGCGTGGTTCGTCTGCCCCGTCACGGTGCAAGCTGTCCTATCGGTATGGGTGTGTCTTGCTCGGCAGACCGCAACATCAAGGCAAAGATCAACAAGGACGGTATCTGGCTGGAGAAGATGGACTCTAACCCCTGCGAACTGATTCCTGCAGAATATGCTAAGCCTGGTGAGGGTTCTAAGGGTATCGAGATTGACCTGAATGAGGGTATCGACGCTGTACGCAAGGAACTGTCTAAGTATCCTGTCAGCACTCGTGTTAACCTGAAGGGTACCATCATCGTGGCTCGCGATATTGCCCACGCTAAACTGAAGGCTCGTCTGGATGCTGGCGAAGGCATGCCCGAATACTTCAAGAAGTATCCCGTGCTCTATGCTGGTCCTGCTAAGACACCAGAGGGTTATCCCTGTGGTTCGATGGGCCCAACAACTGCCAACCGCATGGATCCATACGTTGACGAGTTCCAGGACAACGGTGCATCGCTGGTAATGATTGCCAAGGGTAACCGTTCACAAGTAGTGACCGATGCCTGCAAGAAGCACGGCGGTTTCTATCTAGGTACCATCGGTGGCGTGGCTGCCGTTCTCTCACAGAGCTCGATCAAAAGCATCGAATGCGTAGAGTATCCCGAACTGGGAATGGAGGCTATCTGGAAGATTGACGTAGAAGACTTCCCCGCATTCATCCTTGTAGATGATAAGGGCAACGACTTCTTCCAGACACTGAAGCCCTGGACACCCTGTCAGAAATAATATCAAGCTCACATGAAAAGGATTCCCGCCTTTTTGATAGGGGCAATTTTTCCCCTTCTTCTCACGGCGCAGAACGTTGAGAGAGGTGGCTGTATGCCAGACTTCGATACAGAAGCAACGCATCAGCACCGTGCAAGAAAGAAGCTTCCTCCTATCAAAAAGGATTGGGATTCCACTCGTGTGTATAAACACCCGGTAGTGCTTTTGAACTTCAAAGGCGACTCTACCTACTTCACTAAAAATCACACCAAAGCCTATTACGACTCGCTTTTTAATGCTCATGGCTTCAACGAGCGTGATGGCAAAGGTTGTATTGCCGACTATTTCCGTGAACAGTCGAATGGCTTATTAAACCTAAAATTCGATGTCTTTGGTCCTTATGAGGTTTCACAGAAAGCACAACGCAGAAAGAACCCGACAGAAAACACCAAAGACTATAATAAAGAAGCCTTAGGAGAAGCCCTGAATGCTTTTGTGGCAGAGAATGCAGACTTGGATTTTAGTCAATATGACTGGAACGGCGACAAGAGCATAGAGCAAGTCATCTTTGTATATGCAGGCACCAGTGGCAATATCAATAGTCCCTTATGCTGGGGCCACATCTGGCCACACACCAGCTTTTTAGACACCACCATTACCACAAAAAGCGGCTATCAACTTTCAGACTATACTTGCAGCGGAGAGATATGGCCTAACAACGCTTCTTACGGCTTAGGCACTATTTGTCATGAATACAGCCACTTTTTGGGATTACCCGACCTTTACCCTGTGAATGGTTGGCGGTATTCTGCCGTCGATGAATGGGACCTGATGGACGGTGGCAACTTCACAAACTACGGATGGTGCCCGCCCAACTACTCTCCCATGCAGAAGATGCTGCTGGGATGGGCTAAGCCTATTGAGTTGACCAATCCGACAAGCATCGTCAACCTGAAACCTATTTCGCAAGGTGGTGAGTGCTACAAAATCAGCCATTCGGACGACGAGTTTTACCTTTTGGAAAACAGGCAATGGGAAGGATGGGATGCAGGATTGCCAGGGAAAGGACTGGTGATCTATCACGTCTATTACCTTCCCAACGAATGGGCAGGAAATACCGTAAACAACACGGAAGGCCAACTGCACTATGAGCTTGTGAATGCCGACGACCTGGACTTCAGCGAATGGGAACAATTGCTGAAACAAAGAGATTGGAGCGCTTATCAGAATAGCCGCAGGCGAAACAATTATCACCTTAGCTCTTCTGCCTACCCCTGTATCACAGATTCTATTTCTTTGAGGAACGACAGCCTGACAAATACGTCGGTGCCCGCCAGCGTGATGATTACCAGAAATGCTGCAGGCGAGAACCTACTGTCTAAGCCTATTACGGATATACGAATGACGGAAGATGGCCTCATCTCGTTCAACTTCATGGGAGGTGATCCCGAAATACTGGAAGTAAAGCACCCATTTAACGACCGTAAAGTGGCACTTTACTATCAATTAGACGGCACTTTACGCCAACAAAACAGTAAGAAAGGGATTTATATCCTAAGAAGAGAAGACGGAAAAATGATTAAATTCGTAAAATAGCAACCAAACAAAACTGTAAAAATCATGAGATTAATTATTGAACCTAATTATGATTTGATGTCACAATGGGCAGCAAATCATGTGATTGAGAGAATTAACGCTGCTAACCCTACAAAAGAAAAGCCTTTTGTATTAGGACTTCCTACCGGTTCTTCGCCTATCGGCATGTATAGAGCCTTGGTAAAAGCCTATCTGGATGAAAGAGTATCGTTCAAGAATGTGGTGACATTCAACATGGACGAATATGTAGGACTGCCTGAAGATCACCCCGAAAGTTATCACTCATTTATGTTCTCGAACCTCTTTGACCATATCGACTGTCCCAAAGAGAACATCCACATTCTGAATGGTAACGCCAAGGATTTGGATGCCGAGTGTGCTCATTACGAACAGATGATCGAGGAAGCCGGCGGCATAGACCTTTTCTTAGGTGGTATAGGTCCCGACGGTCACATTGCATTCAATGAGCCAGGTTCAAGCCTGAGCAGCCGTACACGTCAGAAGACGCTGACCACCGATACCATCATTGCCAACAGTCGTTTCTTTGACAACGACATCAACAAGGTGCCTAAGACCGCTCTGACCGTAGGTGTTGGAACTGTGATGGCTGCCAAGGAAGTGATGATCCTGGTAAACGGTCATGCTAAATGTCGCGCTCTGCAAGCTGCCGTAGAAGGAAGCGTGAACCACATGTGGACTATCAGTGCACTGCAGATGCACCAGCACGGCATCATCGTGGCAGATGATGCTGCCTGCGAAGAACTGAAGGTTGGTACCTATCGTTACTTCAAGGATATAGAAAAAAATAACCTGCTGTAGTCAAACAGCAGGTTATTAAGAACCATATTAGTCGAGCTCTTCGTCAGCCTCGTAGCCTCCCATTTCGCGGATGGCATTTTTCAGCATCGTATATTGCTGATAGAGGTGGTTGACGGGGAGCTCGCCTTTTGTATAGTCGTGCATAGGGCTCTTCAGGAAGAAGCTGAGGAAGCGCTGTATGCCATAACGACCGGCACGAGCAGCCAAGTCACTCAGCAGACAGAGGTCCAGACAGAGTGGTGCGGCCAAGATAGAGTCGCGGCAGAGGAAGTTGATCTTGATCTGCATGGGATAGCCCATCCAGCCAAAGATATCAATATTATCCCATCCTTCCTTATTGTCGTTGCGAGGGGGATAATAGTTGATGCGCACCTTATGATAATACTGTGTGTCCTCATCGTTGCCATGACCATAGAGGTCGGGCTGCAAATCAGGACGCAGGATGGTCTCGAGGGTTGACAACTTGGAAACCTCTTTCGTACGGAAGTTAGCAGGCTCGTCGAGCACCAGACCATCGCGGTTGCCCAGGATATTGGTAGAGAACCAACCATTCAAGCCCAGGCAACGTGTGCCAATAATGGGCGAGAAGCCACTCTTCACCAATGTCTGACCTGTCTTAAAGTCCTTACCGGCAATAGGCATCTTTGTCTTTTCAGCCAACTCCCACATAGCAGGAATATCGACAGTGGTGTTGGGAGCACCCATGATGAAGGGAGCACCCTCGGTAAGGGCAGCATAGGCATAACACATAGAGGGAGCCACGTGCTCGCGATCGTCGGCCTTCATAGCCTTCTCGAGTGCTTCAAGTGTACCATGTACAGGCTCATAAACGGGCACATAGATCTCGGTAGAAGCAGCCCAGAGCACTACGATACGTGCGCAGTTGTTGGCAGCCTTGAAGTTGCGGATATCCTCACGCAACTGCTCTACCATCTCCCAACGTGTCTTGCAGTCCTTCACGTTGTCACCATCAAGTCTTTTAGCATAGTTCTTGTCGAAAGCGGCAGGCATGGGAACGATCTTCTCCAGTTCCTCACGTACCGGCATGATGTCCTTTTCCTTGAGCACCTCGCAATACATAGCACTCTGGAAAGCATTCTGAGGATAGACATCCCAACAGCCAAACACAATATCATCGAGCTTGGCCATTGGCACGATCTCATCATACTTCAAGTACTTTGCATCAGCACCACGGCCCACGCGCATCTTGTCATACTGCGTCATAGAACCAATGGGCTTAGTCAGGCCTTTACGAGCCATCAGAACACCAGTCATGAAAGTTGTGGCGACAGCACCATTACCCACAACCATGATGCCGAGTTTACCCTCGGCTGGTTTTACAGTTGATTGTTTCATTGTTTTAATTTGTATTGGTTAAATAAACATTACTTACTATTATCTATCTTAGAATGACGCCCTAAACGTAAATTTCACAATCTGCTTATGAGCGGTGGGCAACTCATTATAGCTGAGTCGTCGAATATACTCCACATGGAGGAGTTTGAAAATGTTGTGTATGCCTACAGATACCTCCCAGTAAGGACGGCTCTTATCCATCACATGACTACCCTCGGGGAACATCATCAGGACATCGCTCGACTGGTTCTCTGCCAAGAATGGATTGTTTTTATCCGACAAGCTTCCCCACAACATCTTAGCGCTGATAAACTCGCGCCATTTCAGACGCTTGAGGAAAGGAATGCGGTTAAACAGTTTGCCGTTAAGGTCCCAGTCGGCCATCACAGAGATGTAACGGTCGTTCAGGAACTCCATATTATTAATCAGGTTGAAAGTCTCGTCCTCGAGCACATAGCCTAAGTTAGCTACAGGCATAATCAGCAAGGGATAAGGCACCTGATTCCACTGGGCACCAAACTTGGTTCTGACGCCAAACTTACCCCAGTTCATGGGCAGCCAGAAGCGTTTGTAGAACTCACCCTCAGTGAAGTTATAACGATACTGTCCACCCAGCACGCCATCGAAGCCCATGGTATGCTGCAAGCGGAACACTGGCGCGTCAAGTGAGAGCGGCCAACGGTGCTGTTTGGTATTGATGAAGGTCTCGCCAGGAGCCAGTCGGAATCCCACAGTAGCTTCGGTATAGCGCATAGACTGAGGGCCTAAGCCGGTCATCTTTGGCTGCTTAAAGTACTGCGTATTATGATCACTAATAGCCTCAAGCTTGGTGAACGACAGATTGCCTATAGGCTGTAGCTTTTCAGTTTTTACATTACCAAAGAGCTTCAGTCCCCACTCCATCTCATAGTCAATACCAAGCTGCTGTCTGTTATAGAGGAACATCTTGTCCATCTCGGCAAACTTCAGTGAGGTGAACAGGTTGTCTTTATCGGTCTGGATAAACTTATCGCTGGCCAACATCACGTCGCGCATGGACTCGAAGTACATCGCCTTGCGCGGAAACTCGCGAGGCAGATAGCCAGGACGGTTGAACGTATAAGTGAGCTGTGCATCATAGTAGTTCTGATTCGACTCCATACCACGGGCATAATAGCCTTTCAAGAACAGATGCGGATGCAGGTTTGCCGTTGTCTGGGCCGAAGCACGCAAGCGCCACTTATCAAAGAAATTCTGGGAAACGATCGTATTGATAGGTCCGATATCCACTTTCGATGGATGGTCCTTAGTGCCTGTATCTACGAAGTTCTCTACAAGAGCTCTCAAAGCAAAGATGGCATACTTGAATCCTTTGATCTGCTGCAGGTTCTTCACAAAACTATCCATTGAGCTTTCACTCTTTGTCAGTTCTACCTGGCGATATTTAGCCCAGAAATCATCATCTTGCATCTCGGCATAGGCATCCTTTAGCACTTTCTTCTTACCTCTCAACAACTGGCGCGGCACCTCTGTGAAATCATAGTCACTATGGCGTGTCGTACGCACCACAATGAACTTCGACAATAGCTTAGAGAGATAGAGTTCCACCATCATGTCATCTACCGTCAGGACCCAGTCGCCATTAGGTTGCTTGGTGTATTCCTGAATGCTCTGCATGTTCTCCACCCAGTTCACACTGGTAGTCTTCGGAATGGTCAGCTCGCAACGCTTCACTTGATAACTGGAGTCATCAAGCACATACAAACGACCACGAAAACCAAAGTCCTGCTGATTGTTGGGGGTAAAGTCAAGCATGATACAACGATCAGTGCCTACCATCGTAGTATCCGAGATATAATAACGATAAAATGCTATAGCGTCTTTTCCGATAGGACTGGTAAACGGATATTGGAACAGACGGATATCATCCTCGTAGATGTCGATATCCGTAAAACATTCGGCCATTACCTGATTGATAATATCGCCCGTCTGGAAAAGGTCGTTGACACCCGTTGACGTCTCACCTTTGATGATACTTTTCTCTGTATGCGGGTCGCGACGATAGATCTCCTGCGTTACCTTTTCTTCTACCGACAGTGGCAATATGAGCTTATTGTTATAGGAGCTCACCTCCACCTGATTAAGCAACCAGGGGTGACGCTGAAACAGTTTCGACTCGAGGGTATCCAACTTCAGATCGTTCAGTCCGAACATAATCTTCTGATAGTTGTTATACTGATAATAGTCATGATTCTTCAGATCGGTCTTCTTCCTTGCGGCAATCACTTTCTTCATCAGTTCTACAGCAGGGTTGTTCTTACGACTGTACTTCGATCTTTTCTTCGAACTGACCTTCACTTCCTCAAGCACCTTCGAGTTAGGCTTCAAACGAACAATCAGATTCGCAGGCGTCTTATTATCTATATTTATCACCTTGGGGCTATAGCCAACAGCGCTGACCGTCAATCGCCATCCATGATGACGTTCAATCTTAAAATATCCTAAGCTATCAGCGCGAACAGCCACCTTGTTGCTGCGATAAATGATGCTAGCCATTGAAACAGGCTTACCATTACCGGCATCTATTACGTGTCCCGTAATCTGAGCCTGTGCTTCAACAGCTACCATCAGCATCAGCAGTATTAGCAAGATGGCTGACATTCTTAATCTTTGTGTTATCCTTCTCATATGATGCGGCAAAGTTAGCAATTAATTTGCTTTGCGCAAAACTTTTCCGTCACGGAAAGTGTTCTTTTTTACTTTTTTCAGAAAACCAAACGTCTTTTTTTAGTTATGGAACACCAATCCATCTCCAAACTCATCGACCACAATCGGTTTTTCTCGGTCTATTTCCTCTGCCAGAATCTTCTTCGACAGGTCGTTGAGCAGATACTGTTGGATAGCTCGCTTCACGGGTCGTGCTCCAAAGTCGGGATCATAGCCCTCTTCCGCCAGCCATGCCACAGCATGATCGCTGACTTGCAACTGGAAACCTTGTGGCTCCAACATCTTCTGTACACGTCCTAGTTGCAGACGAACCACCTGAGCTATCTCTTCTTTCGACAACTGCTGGAAGGTGATGATCTCGTCAATACGATTCAGGAACTCGGGACGCATGTTCAGTCGGAGCTGCTCGCGCGAAGCATTACTTGTCATTATGATAATGGTGTTCTTGAAATCGGCCGTACGTCCCTTGTTATCAGTCAGACGACCGTCGTCCAGCACCTGCAACAAGATGTTGAACACATCGGGATGTGCCTTCTCTATCTCGTCGAAGAGTACCACGCTATAAGGCTTGCGACGCACTGCCTCCGTCAGTTGTCCACCCTCATCATAACCGATATATCCCGGAGGCGCACCAATGAGTCGGCTGACCGTATGTTTCTCCTGATACTCAGACATGTCGATACGCGTCATCATCGTCTCATCATTGAACAGGTATTCTGCCAGTGCCTTTGCCAGCTCCGTCTTACCAACACCCGTGGTACCAAGGAAGATGAATGAAGCAATCGGTCGCTTGGGATCTTGCAGTCCTGCACGTGAACGACGCACAGCATCACTCACGGCCGTGATAGCCTCCTCCTGACCAATCACACGCTTATGCAGTTCCTCTTCCAGATGCAATAGTTTCTCGCGTTCGCTCTGCATCATGCGGGTCACGGGGATGCCCGTCCAACGGCTCACCACCTCAGCTATATCATCGGCCGTAACCTCTTCACGCACCAGCGAGTTGCCGCCTTGTGCGCTGGACAGCTGATTTTGAATAGCCTTGATATCATCCTCCAGAACCTTCAGTTTCGAATAGCGGATCTCTGCCACCTTACCATAATCGCCCTCGCGCTCAGCACGCTCAGCCTCCAACTTCAGGTTCTCCATTTCCTGTTTATCCTGTTGGATCTTATTAATAAGTTGGCGTTCGCCTTCCCACTTGGCACGGAATTGCGTCTCTTGCTCTTTCAGTTCTGCAATCTCTTTATCCAACTGAGCGATCTTAGGCTGATCACCCTCACGTTTGATTGCTTCCCGCTCTATCTCCAACTGAGCCAAACGACGCATAATCTCGTCCAGTTCCTCAGGCACCGAGTCGCGCTCCATACGCAACTTGGCAGCAGCCTCATCCATCAAGTCGATAGCCTTATCCGGCAGGAAACGCTCTGTGATATAGCGTTCCGACAGTTGTACGGCTGCAATACAAGCATCATCCTGTATTCTCACCTTGTGATGATTCTCGTAGCGCTCTTTCAGACCACGCAGAATAGAGATGGCCGAGAGTTCATCCGGCTCATCCACCATCACCGTCTGGAAACGACGCTCCAGCGCTTTGTCCTTCTCAAAATACTTCTGATACTCATTGAGCGTCGTAGCACCGATAGAACGCAGTTCACCTCGTGCCAACGCAGGTTTCAGAATGTTAGCAGCATCCATAGCGCCTTCACCCTTTCCTGCACCTACCAAGGTGTGTATCTCATCGATAAACAGGATGATGCGGCCCTCAGAAGCCGTGACTTCGTTGACAACACTCTTCAGGCGTTCCTCGAACTCACCCTTATACTTCGCGCCAGCCACCAGAGCACCCATGTCAAGCGAGAAGAGCTGCTTATCTTTCAAGTTCTCTGGCACGTCACCACGTACGATACGCTGAGCCAGTCCTTCCACAATAGCCGTTTTACCCGTACCAGGTTCACCTATTAAAATAGGATTATTCTTCGTACGACGTGAGAGGATCTGCAGCACACGACGGATTTCATCATCACGACCAATCACTGGGTCGAGCTTTCCTGCACGGGCCAGGTCCACCAGGTTCTTGGCGTACTTCTCCAACGACTGATAGTTGTCATCTGCACTCTGGCTTTGCACCTTCTGTCCACGACGCAGTTCCAGAATGGCCTGACGCATGTCTTTCTCGTTAGCACCGGTATCTTTCAGCATACGACTCACCGTTGAGTTAACTACAAGCAGTGCCAAAAGAATGGGTTCACAAGACACATACTCGTCGCCCATCTCTTTAGAAAAATCTTCCGCCTTCTGCAAAACCTTCTGGCTGTCGTTCGACAAATAGGGCTCCCCGCCCTGCACGCGTGCCAGGTGCTGGAGCTCTTGCGAAACCAGCACGTCTAACTGCTGCACATTGATACCCAACTTCTGGAACACGAAGTTGGTGATGTCTTGCGCCTTATCCATCAGAGCCTTCAACAAGTGAACAGGCTCAATGGACTGTTGACTGTTCTTGCGAGCTATGTTCACAGCCTGCTGAATAGTCTCCTGCGCTTTGATTGTAAACTTTTCAAATGTCATAATATTCTCCTTTCCAATTATTTAATTCGTTCTACCCAAGTTCCTCAAACTGTATGCCCAAGCCCAAACACAGACAAAACGACAATCAGGTATGACAATTTGTCACCACCAGACAAGCGCCCTCAGCAGCCAAGCACTCGTCTTATTTCGTTAAACTTTCTTTTTTTAACGCTACATTCCCCCCGTGTATCAATATTTATTTGTAACTTTGCTCAAAATGTGAGCTCCAATGAAGAAGTATATAATGATTACAGCCATCCTGCTGATGGCATCAACCACCTTATTGTATGGTCAATCCAAATTGACCTATGCTAATCTTTGGAAACAGGCCTACGATGCTGAAGAAAAAGATTTGCCTCGCACACAGATCACCATTCTTAAAAAGATTGCCCATAAAGCAGAGAAAGAAAAGAACTACGGCCAACTGCTGAAAGCCGAACTTTCAGAAGCCAAAGCCATCACCACCATCTCTGTTGACTCACTGAAGTCTGCCGTTGAACGCTTGGAGCTACGCGAGCAGAAGGCAGAAGGCAAGTGGGCGCTTCAAGCCGTCTATGATGCTGTACTCACAACGATATATGAAAACAATGCGCAGTCTTTCGACGATGCCAGACAACAAGCCGCGAGCTATCGCAAGAAGGCGCTTTCCCACCCAGACGTTTTAGCCGCCACAAAGACAACAGACTATACGCCTTTTGTCATCAAAGGGAAAGATAGCCATTTCTTCAACGACGACCTGCTGAGTATCATTGGCTACGAAACCGGTCAGACCAAGAAACTTCACAAATACTATCTGACCACGTCCAACCGCGAGGCACAGCTTCTCACGGCCATCGTTGACGCCACCCCCCGGCAGCTCGACTCGCTCATGACCTGCTATGGCGACCTGGACGTTTGTGGCGAAGCAGCCATCAGCCGCTATGAGAAGATGTCGTATGCCGATGTCGCCGAGCGCATCGCCTTCATCGACAATGCGCTGCAGCGCTGGGGCAATTGGCCACGCATGAACGAATTGCGCAATGCCCGCATGCGACTGGTCCAGGAACGGTTCTCTGTCAGTATCGACAAGCACATCACCATCCCTGACCGTGAGCAGAAGATTGCCATCCAAAATCTGAGAGGCATCAACCAGCTGTCGATGCAGATCTACAAGGTGAAAGCCGATGGAAACATCACGTTGAATCCCAACAATGTCGGTGACTATGAGAAGCTTAAGCCACTTCTCACCACAACACCTTTCAGTTGTAAGCGTCTGTATTCAGACTGGAAAGAATACGAGCTACTTAACGACTCCCTCACACTTCCTGGTCTGCCGGCAGGCATCTATCTGCTTGAGTTTTCATCGCGTCCCACCACATCTACCGCACGATTCCTCTACTTCGTCAGCAACGTCCGTTTGCTTTCGCAAAGCCAGCCCAACAACTACACGCGCTATGTGGTTGTCAACGCCACCACGGGCCAACCCATAGCTGGTGCTTCTGTCCGTCTGACTATAAACGACAAGGTCACCACACTCACCACTGGCGCAAAGGGTGAATGTTTCTATCAGTTCAAGGACGATCAGCGCGCAGAAGCATATGCTTCGACTAAGGACGACCCATTCTTTCCAAGTTCTTACTCCTACCGTCTTTATTCCTCCAAGAAAGAAACACGCGACATCAACTTTGTCGAGATCATGACCGACCGGGCCATCTATCGTCCTGGTCAGAAAGTTCACATGGCTGCCATTGCCTATCTCACCACTAAAGACAATGCCCACCGTGTGCTAAGCGGCAAAAAGCTCACAGCCTCTTTATATGATGCCAACAGCACCCTTTTGGAGGAGAAACAACTTCTCACCGATTCGTTTGGCACCGTCAGCACCGAATTTGCCCTGCCCACCAAGGGCATGACAGGTCATTATCACTTGCGTGTTGACGGCAAGAACCATTACTTCCGCGTGGAAGAATACAAGCGCCCCACGTTCCTGGTCGAGTTTCCCAAGGTGGAGCAAGACTACAAAGCTGGCGATACACTTACCATCAACGCATCGGCCAAGAACTATGCCGGCATACCTGTTCAAAACGCCAAGGTGACCTATCGCGTAGAGCGCCGTCGTGCCTGGTGGTGGTTTGCCAACATGCGCTATTGGGACACCCTGTGGTTTGGCAACCAACTGCAAGACGAGACCATCGCCACGGGCAAGGCCACGACCGATGCCAACGGCCAGTTCGAGGTCAAGCTACCACTGACGATGCCCGAAACCGAGCATCCTTTCTTCTGCAACTTCATTGTGACTGCCAACGTCACAGACATGGCTGGCGAGACACGCCACGGCGAACTCACGGTTCCTCTTGGCAATCGCAAGACTGCACTGAGCATTGACGTGGAAGACAAGATGCTGGCCGAGATGATGACACTGCCCACATTACACCTCAGAAATGCTGCTGGCAACGACCTCATACGCAAGGTTCGCTACCAGTTGGATGGCGGAAAATGGAGAACCATAGAGACCCGTGCAGCTATCAACCTGCCCCACCTGAAGAGCGGTAAGCACACACTCAAGGCTGAATACGAAGATGAGGTCGTTGAAAAGTCGTTCGTCATCTTCTCACTCAACGATACGAAGCCGGCAGAAGAGACCGACGACTGGTTCTACCTCTCCGACGAACGCTTCCCGAATGACGGCACGCCCGTCACACTCCAGATAGGCTCTTCTGCCAAAGATGTGCACATCATCTACACCATTGCAGCAGGCGACGCCATCATCGAGCAAGGCTCTGTTGACAAGTCCAACGAGCTTATCAACCGCAAGCTGACCTACAAGCCCACCTATGGCGATGGCCTGTCCCTGAGCTACGCATGGGCCAAGGAGGGGCGCGTTTACACTCACAGTTTCACCATCCTCCGCCCGATGGAAGACAAGAAACTGAAACTGCACTGGGAGACGTTCCGCGACAGGCTCACACCTGGTCAGCAAGAGGAATGGACCCTGAAGGTTGACCCTGTCGCAGCAGGAGGTACCCAACTCATGGCCACCCTGTTCGACAAGAGTCTCGACCAGCTCACCAAGCACGAATGGGGCTTCGAGCCCTTCACCAGTTTCTCTGTGCCATTCCTAAGCTGGAACTATAAGGAGGGATATAATGCTCAGAGATTTGCCACACGCAAGCTCACCCTTCTGAAAGTAGAGGATCTCAAGTTGAGCCACTTCGACAGCTCATGCTATCCCAGCATGTGGTATCCTCACGCCACGACCGTGACAAGACGTGGATTAAATCTGGCCGAAGTTCCTGTCAAAAGGACTAATGCCGACTCCGAAGTATATGAATGCCTTGAGGCTTCCGATGCTCCAATAGGCTCTTTCGGCAATGTTATTACCACCGGAAGTGCTGGTTTAAAGAAAAATACTGCCAACAATGCACAGTCAGCACAAGCCACAAGCGCTACCCCTCAAGTTTCCATGCGTGAAAACCTGCAGGAGACGGCCTTCTTCTATCCACAGCTGCTGGCAGATGCAGATGGGCGCATCTCTATGAAGTTCACTTTGCCCGAGAGTCTCACCTCATGGCGCTTCATCGGACTGGCTCATACCAAAGATATGAAATATGGACTGCTGGAGGGTGAAGCCGTGGCTAAGAAGGATGTGATGATCCAGCCCAACCTGCCCCGCTTCATTCGCATGGGCGACGAGGCCACCATCAGCGCACGCATCTTCAACACCAGCGACCACGCTGTAGAGGGCACCGCCCGACTGGAATTGCTCGATCCCGAAACGATGCAAGTTCTGCACGCCGACAGCCGTACCACTTTGGTTACGGCAAACTCCACCTTTGCCGTAACTTTCCCTTATGTTTGCCGTAACCAAAGTCAGGGTTTGGTAGTAGCAAAGTTATCCTTTGCTGGCGAAGGCTTCAGCGACGGCGAACAGCACTACCTTCCCATCCTGTCCGACAAAGAGCAGATGACCGTCACCATCCCATTCACACAGACGGTTCCTGGCACCAAGACCATTGACCTGGCTGCCATGATCCCTGCCGATGCCACACATCCCCGACTCACGTTCGAATACACCAATAATCCTGCATGGCTCATGATCCAGGCACTGCCCACCGTGGCTCATGCCAACGACCAGTGTGCCATCTGCCAAGCTGCTGCGCTCTACTCTAATACCGTGGGGCGCCACATCTTGGAGCAGAACCCGCAGGCCAAGCACCTCATTGAGGCCTGGAAGCAAGAGACTACCGACAAGACATCGCTGATGAGCGCTCTCGAGAAAAACGAAGAACTGAAGGATCTGCTACTCAGCGAGACGCCCTGGATGGCTGATGCCCGCCATGAGACCGAGCAGAAGCGCCAGCTCTCCGACTTCTTCGACAACTCACTGATGAACGCCCGCATCGCATCGGCCACCAGACAGCTCGACATGCTACAGCAGTTTGATGGCTCTTGGAGCTGGTGGCCTGGCATGAGTGGGTCGTTCTTCATCACCGTTGAGGTCTGCGAGATGCTGGTACGCCTGAACCAGATGGCAGGCGAGCAGGAAGATGTCAAGAAGATGCTGAAAGCCTCGTTCTCTTTCATGGATCAGGAAATCATCAAGATGGTCAAGGAGATGAAGCAAGACGAGAAGAAGGGTCATCGCCAGTCGTTCCCCTCCTACAAGGCGCTGCAGTATCTATACATGTCGAAGCTCAGCGGCAGAACGCTCTCTGCCAAGGTCAGCGAGGCACAAAGCTACCTCAAGAAACTACTGAAGAAAGACATCAAGCACCAAACCATCTACGAGAGAGCGCTCACAGCCATCATCCTCGAGTCGCCTGCTTACCTCAAGAGCATCAAGGAGCACACGGTTTACAAGGAGGACATGGGACGCTACTTCGACACGCCACGCGCCACTTACTCTTGGCGCGACTATCGCATTCCCTCACAGGTGGCTGTCATCGAAGCCTTGCAACGCCTGACGCCTGCCGACACAACGACGATCGACGAGATGCGCCGCTGGCTCCTGCAGCAGAAGCGTACACAGGCTTGGGACACGCCTATCAACAGCGTCAATGCCATCTATGCCTTCTTAGGTCAACAGTCTTCACAGACCTTACAGGGCAACCAGCGTTCTCAGACCGTCTTAAAAGTAGATAATCAGCTCATCGACATGCCGAAGGCCACCGCTGGCCTGGGCTACGTCAAGAGCACACAGGACTATCAGGGTGCTAAGACCTTCACCGCCGAAAAGGCCACCACTGGCACCAGTTGGGGAGCCGTCTATGCACAGTTCTTGCAGCCTGCTGCCAGCATCCAGTCGGAGGGCAGCGAGATCAGCGTGAAGCGCGAGATCATCGCCGACCAGCCCCTGAAGGTGGGCAACCGCGTAAAAGTGCGCATCATCATCAAGACTGAGCGCGATCTGGACTTCGTCGAGGTCATCGACAAGCGTGCCGCCTGCATGGAGCCCGTCAACCAACTGAGTGGCTACCGCAATGGCTACTACTGTGCGCCGAAAGACAACGCCACCTATTATTATTTCGACCGTCTGGCCAAGGGCAAGCGCGTCATCGAGACAGAATACTATATCGACCGCCCCGGCACCTACGAGACAGGCGCGCTCACCGCTGGCTGTGCCTATGCTCCCGAGTTCCGCGGCCAAACAGCATCAGAAACAATCATCGTAAAATGAAAAAGATACTGACTCTCACCTTGTTTTGCCTGACTGCATTCACCATTCAGGCACAGAAGCTGACCATCAGCAAGCAAACGATAGACGTAGGCAAGACGGCCTACGAAGTCCCCATCACTGGCACCTTTGAACTGAAGAACAAAGGGCCCAGGAGCATCGTCATCACCAATGTCAAAGCCGACTGTGGCTGCACCAAGACGGAATGGCCCAAGAGGAGCATCTCTTCGGGCGAGAAGTTCACCATCTCGATGACCTACGATGCCCGCATGCTGGGACATTTCAACAAGCAGATCGCCGTCTATTGCCGCACCAGCGGTCGCACGTCGAAGACGGAGATAAAACCTGTCTATCTGAAGATGAAAGGTGTGGTCCTGGCCGAGGCTTCTACCGAGAATATGGCTGAGAAATATCCCTACGACCTGAATGGACTGCGCGCAGACATCAACAATCTGGAGTTCGACGATGTGAACAAGGGCGACGTGCGCCAGGCAGAGTTCAACATCTACAACAACACCAGTTCGGTCATCACACCCAACATGCTTCATCTGCCTCCCTACCTCGCGGCAAAGGCCATCCCCGAGAAGCTGAGCCCTTATCGCACGGGTAAGATGATTGTAACGCTGAATAGCCAGAAGGTCTATGGCATGGGACTCACCCAGACATCCATCTATCTGGCCAGCACTCTGGGCGAGTCTATCCGTTCCGAGATTGAGATTCCCGTATCGGTGGTGTTGCTGCCCGACATGTCTAAGTTCGACGGCAACAACAAGCAGTTTGCGCCCAAGATGCAGCTGTCATCCAGCGAACTGTCACTGGATGCCAAGCACAAGAGCGGCGTCATCACCATCACCAACCAGGGACGCACCCCACTCAAGATTTCGTCCATGCAGCTCTTCACCAAGGGTGTGAAGGTGCAACTCAACAAGAGCGAGCTGCAACCTGGCGAGGTAGCCACCCTGAAAGCCAAGGTCTATCCTAACGACCTGAAGAAGGTGCGCTCTAAGCCACGTATCCTCATGATCACCAACGATCCTGACCATGCTAAAGTGGTCATCAGCATCAACTACAAATAAAGAAGACTATGGAGCACCCCGAGAACAGTTCTGAATATGCTGGCCTGCAGGTGAACAGCGGTGTGGAGCAACCCTCCATCATCAATCCTTACCTGAAGCGCAACCGCATACGCCGTCGTGAACTCACGGCCGACGAGATGGTGGAGGGCATCCTGAAAGGCGATGTCACCATTCTTTCGCAGGCCGTCACGCTGATAGAGAGCACCAATCCCGACCACCAAGCCAAGGCTCAGGAGGTGATCAACAAATGTCTGCCCTACAGCGGCAAGTCGGTGCGCATCGGCATCAGTGGCGTTCCCGGCGCCGGCAAGTCCACCTCTATCGATGAGTTTGGCATCCACCTGCTGAAGGAGAAAGGCGGTCGCCTGGCTGTGCTGGCCATCGACCCGTCGTCCGAACGCACCAAGGGAAGCATCCTGGGCGACAAGACCCGCATGGAGAAGTTGGCTGTTCATCCCGACTCCTTCATCCGTCCTAGCCCGTCGGCAGGCTCACTGGGTGGCGTGGCTCGCAAGACGCGCGAGACTATCATCCTCTGCGAGGCCGCTGGCTTCGACAAGATTTTCGTCGAGACCGTTGGCGTGGGACAGAGCGAGACAGCCTGTCACTCGATGGTCGATTTCTTCCTGCTCATCCAGGTGGCTGGCACTGGCGACGAGCTGCAAGGCATCAAGCGTGGTATCATGGAGATAAGTGATGGCATCGTCATCAACAAGTGCGATGGCGACAATGTGGACCGCTGTCAGATGGCAGCCACCAACTTCCGCAACGCACTGCACTTCTTCCCCATGCCCGAAAGTGGATGGACGCCCAAGGTACTGTGCTACAGCGGCTTCTATGGCACTGGTGTCAAGGAGGTCTGGGACATGATCTACGAGTATTTCGCCTTTGTGAAGCAGAATGGCTATTTCGACCATCGCCGCAACGAGCAGGCTAAATACTGGATGTACGAGAGCATCAACGAGCATCTGCGCCTAAGTTTCTACAACAATCCGCAGATCAAAGCACAACTCAACGCTGCCGAGCAGACGGTACTGGCCGGGCAGAAGACGTCATTCGTGGCCGCCCAGGATCTGCTCGACGATTATTTTAAATTGCTTAAAGAGTAAAGTTCAATGTTACAAGTTGAAATAGACGAAGGCAGTGGTTTCTGCTTCGGTGTGACCACCGCCATCAAGAAAGCTGAGGAGGAACTGAAAAAAGGCAAGACGCTCTACTGCCTGGGCGACATTGTCCATAATGGCATGGAGTGCGAACGACTGAAACAGATGGGCCTCATCACCATCACGCACGAGGATATGAAGCAGCTGCACGACGTGAAAGTACTATTGCGTGCACACGGTGAGCCCCCCGCCACCTACGAACTGGCGCGCCAGAACAACATCGAGATCATCGATGCCACCTGCCCGGTGGTACTGAAGTTGCAGAACCGCATCAAGCAGCAGTACGACACGGCCAAGAGCCAGATTGTCATCTTCGGCAAGAAAGGTCATGCCGAGGTGCTTGGACTTGTCGGTCAGACCGAGGGTTCGGCCTTCGTCATCGAGAATTTCGAGGAGGTGAAACAGCTTGACTTCACGCACGACATCTATCTGTATAGTCAGACCACCAAGTCGCTCGACGAGTTTCATCGCATCATCGAGTACATCCAGGAGCATATCTCGCCCGAAGCCACCTTCAAGAGCTTCGACACCATCTGCCGCTCGGTGGCCAACCGCATGCCCAACATATCGCAGTTTGCCACCCGCCACGACCTGATCCTCTTTGTCTGCGGGCGCAAGAGCTCTAATGGCAAAGTGCTGTTCAACGAGTGTCTGCGCGTGAACCCCAACTCGCACCTTATCGAAGGACCTGAAGAGATCAACTCCGAATGGCTGAAAGACATCGAGACCATTGGCATCTGTGGTGCCACCAGCACACCTAAGTGGCTCATGGAGCAGTGCCGCGATGCCCTACTAAAACTATAAATACGACTCATTATGGCTAACATACCACAAGAATTCAATTCTTTCTACCTGAAGGATGTATCGTTCATCAACCTGATGACTCGCCGCATCTTCAACGTACTCATCGTGGCTAACCCTTATGATGCCTTCATGCTTGAAGACGACGGGCGCGTCGATGAGAAAGTGTTCGACGAATATACCGAACTGGGCATGCGCTACCCACCCACCTTCACGCAGGTTTCTACCACCGAAGAGGCCAACGAGGTGCTGAAGACCACCGACATCGACCTGGTGATTTGCATGCCTGGTAATGCCGACAACGATGCCTTCACCGTGGCTCGCGAGGTGAAACAGGTTCACCCGCAGATTCCTTGCGTGGTGCTGACGCCTTTCTCACACGGCATCACACGCCGCATGCAGGATGAGGATATGTCTATCTTCGACTACGTGTTCTGCTGGTTGGGCAACACCAACCTCATCCTCTCCATCATCAAACTGATTGAGGACCAGATGAACATTGACCACGACATCCGCGAGGCCGATGTGCAGATGATTCTGCTGGTGGAGGACAATATTCGTTTCTACTCGTCTATCCTGCCCAACCTCTACAACTATATCCTGGCACAGAGCAAGCGTTTCTCGACCGAGGCGCTGAACCCCCACGCTGCAGCCCAGCGCAAGCGCGGACGCCCCAAGGTGGTGCTGGCCACCAACTACGAGGAGGCCATGTCTTTCTACCTGAAGTACAAGGACAACGTGCAGGGCGTGATCAGCGACACGCGCTTCCCCATGAAGGCATCGGTGAATCGCCTGTCGCACATGGAAGAGGGCGACCCCGAGGCCGGACTGAAACTGTTTCGCGAGATTCGCAAGCACGACGAGTTCGTGCCATTGATTCTGCAGAGCTCAGAGACCGTCAACAAGCAGAAGGCTGAGGCCGAGGGCTATGACTTCATAGACAAGAACTCTAAGAAGTTCAATGTGGATCTACGCAATCTGCTGGAGGAACATCTGGGCTTTGGCGACTTCATCTTCCGCGACCCCGAGACCAAAGAGGAGGTGATGCGCGTGCGCTCACTGAAGGAGTTGCAGGACAACATCTTCAAGATTCCTCACGACTCGCTGATGCACCACATACGCCGCAACCACATGAGCCGCTGGCTGTGTGCACGTGCCATCTTCCCCGTATCGCAGTTTCTGAAGCACGTCACCTGGCATAAGCTTCAGGATGTGGATGCCCACCGTCAGATCATCTTCGATGCCATTGTGCAATATCGTAAGATGAAGAACATTGGCGTGGTGGCCGTCTTCGACCGTGCTAAGTTCGACCGCTATGCCCACTTTGCCCGCATCGGCGATGGTTCGCTGGGCGGAAAAGGTCGTGGTTTGGCTTTTCTCGACAATATTATCAAGCGCCACCCCGAGCTCAACAAGTTCGAGAATGCGCCTGTACAGATTCCGAAGACGGTGGTGCTCTGCACCGACTTCTTCGACGAGTTCATGGACTCCAACAACCTGTGGAGCATTGCCCTGAGCGATGCCCCCGACGATGTCATCCTTCAACACTTCCTGAAGGCGCAGTTGCCCGATGCACTGATAGAGGACTTCTTCATCTTCTTCGAAGCCATCAAGAAGCCTATCGCCATCCGTTCGTCATCGCTACTCGAAGACTCTCACTATCAGCCTTTCGCTGGTATCTATTCCACCTATATGATTCCCTGGCTCGACGACAAGTACGAGATGCTGAGCATGCTGGCATGCGCCATTAAGAGTGTCTATGCCTCGGTTTACTATCGCGACTCGAAAGCCTACATGACGGCCACGCAGAACGTCATCGACCAGGAAAAGATGGCAGTCATCATCCAGGAGGTGGTGGGCCAACAGTATGGCGATCTCTACTACCCCACCTTCTCAGGTGTGCTGCGCTCGCTGAACTACTACCCCATTGGCGACGAGACGGCCGAAGAGGGCATTGCTTCACTGGCGCTGGGACTGGGAAAATACATCGTGGATGGCGGACAGACGCTGCGTGTATCGCCCTATCATCCGCACCAGATTCTGCAGACCAGCGAGATGGAGACGGCGCTACGCGACACGCAGACACGCTTCTATGCGCTCGACATGTCGCACGTAGGCACCGACTTCAAGGTCGACGACGGATTCAACATCAAGAGCCTGCGCGTGAAACAGGCCGATCAGGATGGCTCGCTGCGCTACATCGCTTCTACGTTCGACCCTATGGACCAGATCATCCGTCCCGGCATCTACGAGGGCGGACGCAAGGTCATCACCTTCGACGGTGTGCTGCAGCAGGGTGTATTCCCCCTGCCCGAGATTCTGCAACTGGCTCAGAAGTTCGGTGCCGAGGAGATGCGTCGCCCCGTAGAGATTGAGTTTGCTTGCAATCTGGACACCACTTCCACCAACCCTTCGGGCGGTGCTACTGGTTCGTTCTATCTGCTTCAGATTCGTCCTATCGTTGACTCTAAGCAGGTGCTCGACGAGGATCTGCAGAAGATTTCCGACGAGCAGTGCCTCATGCGCTCGCACAACTCGTTGGGACACGGCATCTCCGAAGATGTGGTCGATGTTGTCTATGTGAAGACCGACGAGAACTTCACGGCTTCCAACAACCCGATGATTGCTTGCGACATTGAGAAGATCAACCGCAAGTTTCTGGATGAAGGCAAGAACTACATTCTGATTGGTCCAGGCCGCTGGGGCTCCAGCGACTACTGGCTGGGCATCCCCGTGAAGTGGCCTCACATCTCGGCAGCCCGCGTCATCGTGGAGGCTGGTCTGAAGAACTATCATGTGGACCCTTCGCAGGGCACTCACTTTTTCCAGAACCTCACCTCTTTTGGTGTGGGCTACTTCACCATCAACACCTACACAGGCGATGGTGTGCTGCAAACAGACATCCTCGACGCCATGCCTGCCGTCGAAGAGACCGAATACGTACGCCACGTGCGCTTTGACCGTCCGCTCAAGATCATGATGGACGGCAAGAAGCAACAAGGACTGGCTATGCTGCCTGATAGAACCTAACAATATGCTCCTATGTTGAATCTAAACCTAACTACTACTATTCAGATGCCTGACCACTCGTTGCGTCGGGCAGTCATTGAGCTGTGCGGAAAGGTTGGAAAACCATTGCTGAAGCTCTCTACAAAAGACTATGAGGACAACGGGCTGGGACACCTTGTGCAACAGTTCGACGGACAGGCCGGACTGGTGAACATCGCCGTGTTCAACGAGCTGCAGCACACCATCACGGGTTGGCCTGGCGGAAAGCCTAATGCCGACGACAGCACTCGTCCTGAGCGTGCGCTGCCCTACCCCAAGCGCGTCATTGTGTTCTCGCCTCATCCCGACGATGATGTCATCTCGATGGGTGGCACCATTCGCCGACTCATACAGCAGAACCACGACGTACACATAGCCTATGAGACCAGCGGCAACATCGCCGTAGCCGATGAAGAGGTGCGGCTCTACATGCACTTCATCAACGGTTTCAACAAGCTCTTCGCCAATAGTGCCGACGAGGTCATCACGAACCGCTACCGCGACATCATGGGCTACATCAAACAAAAGAAGGAGGGCGACCTTGACACAGCGGAAGTGCTCACCGTCAAGAAGCTTATCCGCCGTGGCGAGGCACGCAATGCGTGTGGCTACAACGGCATCACCAAGGACCACACGCACTTTCTCGACTTGCCTTTCTATGAGAGTGGAAAGATAGAAAAGCTGCCCGTCACCGAGCGCGACGTGCACATCGTACAGAAGCTCATTGCCGACATTAAGCCTCATCAAATCTATGTTGCTGCCGACCTTGCCGACCCTCATGGTACACACCGCAAGTGTACCGATGTGGTCTTAGCAGCCATCGATCAGGAAAGACAGGCGGGAGCCGCATGGCTCAACGACTGTCGCATCTGGATGTATCGCGGAGCTTGGGCAGAATGGGATGTGGCCGACATCGAGATGTGCGTGCCCATGTCGCCTGAGGAGCTGCGTGAGAAGCGCAATGCCATTCTGCGCCATCAGAGTCAGATGGAGAGTGCGCCTTTCCTGGGCAACGACGAGCGCCTGTTCTGGCAGCGTGCCGAAGACCGCAACCGTGACACCGCCCGCCGCTACGACGAACTGGGCCTTGCCTGCTACGAAGCCATGGAAGCTTTCGTGGAATATCACTTTCCATCCGGATCCAAGTAAAAATCATCTACGGAATTTGGCACTTTAAGATAATTGTCCTATCTTTGAACTTGCATTTACAGTTACTTTTCGTAGGATATATGACAAAAAAGAGTTGCACATCAATGCAACTCTTTTTTTATGGAGTAGTGTCGATAAAGGCTTGCTCCTCTCGGATTTACCGGATAGTCAAAAGAGGAAACTTTTGACGTTGCAAAGATAGGAACAATTTCTATAAGTTCCAAATTTTTGCTATTCTTTTTATTTTTTGTTATTCATTTTACGCAGAGAATAGAACATCAACACATAACAATAGTGGCACTTTTGCATAGCAATAGTGGCAGTATTGATGTGCAATAGTGGCAGTTTTGACTTGCAAAAGTGGCACTTTTGAGTCGCATCTAGGGGCTGGAATGGAGCGATACAGGGGCTAGATTGAGTCAATACAGGGGCTAGAATGAGATTATCCAGGGGCTGGAATGGAGTATTTTAGCCCCTGGATGAAAATCAATACTTACGGAATGACACATTGAAAGCGCCAATATGAGGGTGTAAAAGCGCCTATATAAGGGTATTAAAGCGTCACTTTAAGGACACAAAAGCGCCCATGTCAGGACTCAAAAGTGGCGCTTTAAAAATGTAATGACTCCCCTCTCCCGTCGGAGAGGGGTTGGGGGTGAGGCTTCTGGGGGTGAGTCTTTTTTCTTACACCAACGGCGCAGCCTTCAACTGCTCGAGAGCTCGGCAGAGCTGATCGGGACACGAGGTGCTGCGCACACCGCAGTGGATGCCATTGAGTTTGCCGATGACGTCGTCGATATGCTGACCGATGACCAACTTGCTGACGCCCTGCAGGTTGCCATTGCATCCGCCCACAAAGAATACCTGCTGGATGATATCGTGCTCGTCGGCAGTGACGTCAATCAGTTTTGAACAAGTGCCTGTAGTCTCATAGAGGATATGTTTTGTTTTCATTGATATGCTGTTTGGTGATTCTTTTGATAATCAAGTTTGCCGGTGCAAAGGTACAAAATAAAACGGAAGAAAGGCGATTATTGTGAAAAAGGATGCACATAATTTGCATATTACAAGAAAAATACCGAAATTTGCAACACTTAAACAGATGATATGAAACATAAAGCAGGATTTGTAAACATTGTAGGAAACCCCAACGTGGGTAAGTCAACACTGATGAACCAGCTGGTGGGTGAACGCATCAGCATTGCCACCTTTAAGGCACAAACCACACGCCACCGCATTATGGGTATTGTGAACACCGACGACATGCAGATTGTGTTTTCTGACACCCCTGGTGTGCTGAAACCCAACTACAAGTTACAAGAGTCGATGCTGGCTTTCTCGGAGAGTGCGCTGACCGATGCCGACGTGCTGCTCTATGTGACCGACGTGGTGGAGAACCCCGAGAAGAACATGGAGTTTCTGGAGAAGGTGCAGAAGATGACCATCCCCGTGATTCTGCTGATCAACAAGATAGATGAGAGCGACCAGAAGACGCTGGGCGACATTGTCACGAAGTGGCACTCGCTACTGCCCAACGCAGAGATACTGCCCATTTCGGCCAAGAACAAGTTTGGCACCGACATCCTGCTGAAACGCATCCAGGAGTTGCTGCCCGAAAGTCCGGCCTTCTTCGACAAAGACCAGTTGACCGACAAGCCAGCCCGCTTCTTTGTCAGCGAGATTATCCGCGAGAAGATTCTGCTGTACTACGACAAGGAGATACCCTACTCGGTGGAGGTAGTGGTGGAGCGTTTCAAGGAGGACGATCGTCAGATACACATCAACGCCGTGATCTACGTGGAGCGCGACTCGCAGAAGGGCATCATCATTGGCCATCAGGGCGTGGCACTGAAGAAGGTATCTACAGAAGCCCGCAAGACGCTGGAGAAGTTCTTCGACAAACATATCTTCCTGGAGATTTTTGTCAAGGTAGATAAGGACTGGCGCTCGTCGAAAAAGGAACTTGATAATTTTGGGTATAATCCTGAATAACAATAAGAAATATTCCGAAGCACGACGTGTTTCGGAATATTTTTCGTATCTTTGGCTTCACCGAACTTACTCAGCACTCGGAAATGAAAAGAAAAGCAAGCTTTCCTTTTGCATTTCACTCGTTTTTTCGTAACTTTGCACCCAAATAATACGTATTATGGGAAATTTAGTAGCTATTGTAGGACGTCCCAATGTGGGAAAGTCCACTTTGTTTAATAGACTGACTAACAGTCGACAGGCTATCGTGAGCGACGAGGCCGGCACTACACGCGACCGTCAGTATGGTAAGTGTGAGTGGTGCGGACGCGAGTTCTCGGTAGTAGATACCGGCGGTTGGGTAGTCAACAGCGATGACGTTTTTGAAGAAGAGATTCGCAAGCAGGTGCTGGTGGCCACCGAAGAGGCTGACCTGGTGCTGTTCCTTTGCGACATTAAAAACGGCGTGACAGACTGGGACATGGATGTGGCTCAGATTCTGCGCCGTGCCAAGCTGCCAGTGATACTGGTGGCCAACAAGGCCGACGATGGTAAAGACCTGTACGGCCAGTACGACTTCTACAAGTTGGGCCTTGGCGATCCCTACTGCATCAGCGCTGCCACGGGTAGCGGTACGGGCGACCTGCTGGACAAGGTGCTGGAGGCACTGCCCGAGAAGCAGAAGGACGAGGCTGAAGACGGCATCCCCCGCTTTGCGGTGGTTGGTCGTCCAAACGCTGGTAAGTCGAGCATCATCAACGCCTTTATCGGCGAAGACCGTCACATCGTGACCGACATTGCCGGCACGACACGTGACTCTATCTATACTCGTTACGACAAGTTCGGATTCGACTTCTACCTGGTGGACACCGCCGGTATCCGTCGTAAGAACAAGGTGTCTGAGGACTTGGAGTTCTACAGCGTGATGCGCTCTATCCGCGCCATTGAGAACAGTGATGTGTGCATCCTGATGATCGACGCCACCCGTGGTATCGAGGCTCAGGACATGAACATCTTCCAGCTGATTCAGAAGAACAATAAGAGCCTGGTAGTGGTGGTCAACAAGTGGGACTTGGTAGAAGAGAAATCACAGGTGGTCATCGACACCTTCGAGCAGGCCATCCGCAAGCGCATGGCTCCATTCGTTGATTTCCCCATTATCTTTGCCTCGGCACTGACCAAGCAGCGCATCTTCAAGGTGCTGGAGACAGCCAAGGAGGTGTACCTGAACCGCAAGGTGAAGATTGGCACCTCGAAGTTGAACGAGGTGATGCTGCCCATCGTGGAAGCCACACCCCCACCCTCAATCAAGGGTAAGTATATCAAGATTAAGTACGTATCGCAGGTGCCCGACACACAGATACCTACGTTTATCTTCTACGCCAACCTGCCACAATACATCAAGGAGCCCTACAAGCGCTTCCTGGAGAACAAGATTCGTGAGAACTGGACGCTGACAGGTTCGCCTATCAACGTGTTTGTGCGACAGAAATAAACGCTGATGAAGAAAACGATATTTGCGATTGTCACACTGGTGCTGGTCTTCGCAGGCTGTAGCAAAGAGCTGACGCCTGAGGAAAAAGCGCAGGAGGCAGCACTGGCCTACTATAACAGTCTGCTGGCAGGCGACTACGCTGCATTCCTGGGCGGACGTGCCAACACAGACAGTCTGCCCGACAGCTATCGCGAAGGACTGCTGAAGATCTACCAGCAGTTTCTGGTCAGACAGCAGGAGGAGCATGGCGGCGTGGTCAGCATCGAGGCAAACCGCGCCTGCATGGACTCCACACTCAATGTCATGCAGGTATTCATGAACCTCAACTTCGCCGACTCTACCAAGGAAGAGATCGTGGTTCCGATGGTAGAGCACGACGGAGAGTGGAAGATGAAATAAGAATATTTTTTAGCAATAAAGGATAATGATACAATCAATGACGGGCTACGGCAAGGCAGTCGTAGCATTCAAAGACAAAAAAATCACTGCCGAAATAAAATCACTCAACTCCAAGCAATTGGATTTGACCACACGCATCACCCCACTCTATCGCGAGAAGGAGATGGAGATACGCCAGATGATTGCCGCCCAGCTGGAACGCGGTAAGGTGGACTTCGCACTCTGGATAGAGAAGAACGCCGGCGTGGACGCCACACCTATCAACACCGCACTGGTGGAGAACTACTACCACCAACTGAAGAGCGTGGCAGAGAAGGTGGGCATACCCGAACCAACCGACTGGCTCTACACGCTGACCCGCATGCCCGACGTGCTGACAAAGACCGAACAGGAGGTGCTCAGCGACGAGGAATGGGTGGCTGCACGCCAGGCCGTAGAGAGTGCCATTGCTGCGCTGGTTGACTTCCGCAAGCAGGAGGGTGCCGCACTGGAGAAGAAGTTCACCGAGAAGGTGGACAACATTGAGCGTCTGCTGGCCGAGATTGAGCCCTACGAGAAGAGCCGCGTAGAGAAGATTCGTCAGCGCATCGTGGAAGGCCTGCAGCAGATTCCCGGCGTGGAGTACGACAAGAACCGCCTGGAGCAAGAGCTCATCTACTACATCGAGAAGCTGGACATCAGCGAGGAGAAGCAGCGTCTGACCAACCACCTGAAATACTTCCGCGAGACCATGGCTAACGGTCACGGTCAGGGCAAGAAGCTGGGCTTCATTGCTCAGGAGATGGGTCGCGAGATCAACACCACCGGTTCGAAGTCTAATCAGGCCGAGATGCAAAACATCGTGGTACAGATGAAAGACGAACTGGAGCAGATCAAGGAGCAGGTGCTGAATGCGCTGTAAAACCTCCCCCGGCCCCTCCCAAGGAGGGGGGTGCCTAACGGGCACCGGTAGAAGGGATACCATCATTAGATAATGAAGTATGAATGATCTTGTTGATTCACAACATAGAGAAGAGGATATCAATACGCTAGGTGCTCCTCTCCCTGAGAAGGAGCGAGGGAGGTTCCGATACGAGACGACAGATGGTTCTACCTATAAACTACTGCTGAGAAATGCCAAAAGCAATCGTCGGCATATGACTCCCGCAGAGTCGGCGTTATGGGAATATCTCAGACACAAGAATCTAGGCGTGCGATTCAGACGGCAACATCCAATTTATGGTTATATTCCAGATTTTGTTTGTTTAGAGAAACAACTTGTTGTCGAGGTTGATGGAGGCTATCATTATATTGGTGACCATCCCATGAACGATGAAGAACGCACGAGATACCTAAACCAATATGGTTTTGAGGTGATACGCTTCACTAATGAGGAGGTTATTTGTAACATAGAGAAGGTAATAGATACCATAAAACAGGCAATAAACAATCAATGAACAATAAAACAACAACATCAGGAAATCCGCAAGGCGCTCCCCTCCTTGGGAGGGGTCGGGGGAGGTTGTTAATTTTGAGTGCCCCCTCCGGCAGCGGCAAATCAACCATCGTGCAGTGGCTGATGAAGGAGCATCCTGAGCTGAAATTGTATTTTTCAATCTCTTGCACCTCGCGTGCACCTCGTGGCACTGAGCAGAATGGTGTGGAATACTTCTTCCTGACACCCGAGGAGTTTAAGTCGAAGATTCAGAACGATGAGTTTCTGGAGTATGAGGAGGTATATCAAGATCGCTTCTACGGCACCTTGAAGCAGCAGGTGGAGCGCCAACGCGAGGCCGGACAGAACGTGGTGTTCGACGTTGACGTGAAAGGTGGCATCAACATCAAGAAGTTCTATGGCGAAGAGGCACTCAGCCTGTTCATTCAGCCACCCTCGGTAGAGGAACTGCGCCGCCGCCTGGAAGGTCGTGCCACGGATACACCCGAGGCTATTGCCGAACGACTGGCAAAGGCTGAATACGAAATGACGTTTGCGCCCCAGTTTGACCATATCATCGTGAACGACGACCTGGAAAAGGCCAAGCAGGAGACACTGGAAATCATAGCAAGATTCCTAAACGCGCCCGAACTCATCTAAGAGACAAAGGGACTGCAAACGGAATCAGGGGGTTGAGGAAATGGAAAGCGAAAGTCACACATACCCACAAGGCGCTCCCCTCCTTGGGAGGGGCCGGGGGAGGTCCATCGGCCTCTTCGGCGGTTCGTTCAACCCCATACACATAGGCCATATCTCGTTGGCCAAACAGCTGAAGCAACTGGCTGAGCTCGACGAGATATGGTTTATGGTTTCTCCACAAAACCCACTGAAGGAAAGCAGCGACCTGCTCGACGAAAAGCTGCGCTTTGAAATGACAGAAGTAGCCCTTCTCGGTGAAGAAGGACTTAAGGCCTGCGACTATGAGTTCCACATGCCCAGGCCTTCTTACACATGGAACACACTGCAACAACTCAGTAAGGACTTCCCAGAGCACACCTTTATATTATTAATAGGTGGCGACAACTGGCAGAATTTCCATCGCTGGTACAGAGCCGATGACATTCTTAACAACCATCGGATAGTGGTCTATCCCCGACGCGGCTGCGAGATTGACACAGCTTCGCTGCCAGCCAACGTGAGCGTAGCCAATACAGAGTTGCTCGACATCTCGAGCACCGAAATACGCGGACGAGTAAAACGAAACGAGTCTTTAGAAACTTGCGTACCAAAGGTTATCGAACCCTTGGTACGCAAGCTTTACAGGTAGTTAATCTTGATAATACCGCTATCGGCAATTTTCTGGAGGTCTGGCAACAAATAGACAGTCTGCCGTTCATCATCGCTGACAATATTGAAAGGCAAATCACGAAAGACCTCAGACAACGGACCATTCTTCTTAGTTCTGATGAGTGTGGCTTTCAAGCGCTCGACACCGCGGATTGCCAACGGTTCTTTCAGTGACGTGATGATAGCATTCTCTACTTTTTTCTTTGCCACACGACACGACACTACGAAATCAGTGATACTCCCTTCGCTGCCCTCTATCTGTAATGACAGGAAGGAAATAATGCCATAGTCACCAAACTTGTCTTTGCAGCCGAAAGCAAAAGCAACCACATCATTCCGTTTCAACAATTGCTGAAACTCATCTTCTGTATACCGATTGGTTGTCAAGTTCAACTGATTACTCCTTGACACTAGCTCAAAACAGCGTTGCTGATTCTGTGGGCCTACAGCATAGACCTCCAATGTCATTCCAAGATTTCTTAAATAGGCTTCATAATTGTCTGAGAAGCTTTCCGCAAATTGCTTCCGCGACACTTCTTGCATATAGGAAAGTCTGCGCTTTTTGCTCAATTCGCTGACGGGCACGTTGAATTCGTCGCGTTTCAACAACTGTTGCAGATTCTTTTCGTCGTAAACTCGCACCATGGGGAGCGCTGTTTTTACCTCTTCACGCTCTCTGACGTTGTCGTCGATAAAAGCAAAAGAACTGATGCCTAAGTTCAACCGCTTGGCAATCTCCTTGATATTGAGGCTTTTCTGCCCCCAGTTGATAGCAGGACACAGGAAATACTCGTCGATGCCCAGTTCCTTGAGTTTGTCGAATGCCGGCTGATAGTCGTTCTTGCTGGCTATCGAATTCAAGATGCCACGCTGGTCGAGCTGTCTGACAACGCTAAGGGCCTCGTCGTTGAGCACGACATTGCTATCATTTACCAACGTGCCTTTCCAGAGCGTATTATCCAAATCCCATACAACGACCTTTATTTTTTCTGCAGGTTTCTCTTCCTCAGCTGACTTCTGCGTCTTCAACCTGAACAGGTCCAGCCATGTGAAAACAATGGTGGTGTCGGTCTCTTCGTTCATCGGGGTGATGAATATGCGTGTTTCGGGCACATTGAATTCAATGGATGATATATCAACAGAAAGTTGGTTATCGCCTTTCTTCAGAGTAAACATTTGCGAGAAAAGGACTTTCTCGGGCTGGTCGATCTGTACCATTAGCTGCACCTGCTCCTTATCTCTCAGCTCACAGTCCATATAAAGCAGGTCAAACTTTTCGTTCTTCACGCAACAGGTGGTGAGCCAATGATTTTTGTAACGGTTAAACCGGGAATAGGGGGCATAGCTTGGCAGTAGTCCTCTCATGGCATGTGCCACTGCGAACACCATCTTCGACAAGCATTCATTGAGTTTGTCTGCCCTCCTGTAGACCATATCGCGAACGGGATGAGAGGCATACATAGCTTCGAGCTTAGCCCATTTCCTGAAAGTGCAGACAGCCGCATAAGGTAGAGAACCAGTCGATTCATAGCTTTTGCGGATGCCTCCCTGCATTCTGACGCAACGGTTGTCCTTACGCCGCTGGTAGTTTACACAGTGATGATAACAGTAAGGGGGACTACACTCTACGCAATGTTCCTCCCACATGAGCAGACAGCGGCTTTCATAATCGAAAGGCAGTTTGTGGGGTTTAGGCGAAATCCCTTTTTTAGGTTTATCTGTTGCAAATACGGTTTCAAACATGTTGAAATTCCTTCCTAAAGTGTTTCAAAAGAATATCCTTTTATTGTGCAATGCTCCAATATTGCAGGCAGCAACAGCCTTGTCCTCTGTTCGTGCTCTTTCGAGAAATGGAAGAGGACGATACCTTGCCCCTTGGCTGTATGAGCATCGATATCGGCCAGTATGCTGGTTAACTCAACGTCAGGACGCACGTCGCCTGACTCGACATCCCAAAGCACTATTCGCTTTTTCCTCAGGAGAAACATTTCCCAGAAGTTAAGAATACCCCATGGGGGTCTGAACAGGATTGTGCTAGTGGACAATATCTCATCACATTTTCTCACGTCGTCAGCATAGTGTCGCGGTTCTGTTTCCGGGCCATACAGGTGGGAGTAGGTATGATTGCCAACGGCATGCCCCTCAGCCATCAGTCTGTCGTAAAGATCAGGATGGGCCGCCACATTACAGCCACAGCAGAAAAAGGTGGCTTTTGCTTGATGAAGAGCCAGCTGTTCAAGAACGAATTCGGTGATGCCAGGCTCCGGACCGTCATCGAAGGTCAAGAAGACTGTCTTCGTCCCGGTATTGACGGGATGGTATGCAAGGAAGCTCTTGACGATGCCGAAGTACATATCGGTCTTGAAGTGCTTGAAAGAATCCAGTCGCATGAATTATTGCATTGTGTTAATCAAATTTCGAGTGGCCCATCCAAATGCCTATGCGGTTGCCTACAGCCGACGTAATGCGCCTGAAGTTGCCCTTCTTCAAGTTGAGCCACAGTTCTTCTAAGGAGCGTCCCATCTTCACCCAAGGATGTCCCCACCCCATCGTGCGGAAGGCCCGCTGCTTGTACTCCACGTTCTCTATCACATACTTCGGGTGCCGCAGAGGAAACGCCAGTTCATGGTGGCGCATGGTGAAGATGCGTCTCAGTCCGCTCGGAATGGTATCGTTGCTGCCGGAATAATGTGTGCCCTCGTCGGTAGCGCCTGCATTAGAGATCATGTTAACACGAGGTATGATGCTCAGCCCCGAGTTAAAGAACATAGATGCGTGGAAGAGCGTCTCGTAGTAAGCCTTGCCCAACGAACGGTGATAGCGGCAGAACTTCACGAAGTCTTTCTGATACTTGCGTTCCTTGATGAGCGCCTCCAGCTGGTGCATGTTGAACTTGTCGTCAAGGAAGGCATAATGTTCATCGTCCCACTGATCAACGACACGTCGCCAAGTGGCCCAGCCGTTGATGCTGAAGGTGGTGGTGAAGAAATAGTCGTAAGGCATGTCGGGTGTCTGCTCGTCGTAGTTCATACCCGTGATGATGCTGATGCGCTGGTCATTCTCGTAGCGATCAAGCATCTCCTTACAAAAGGGGAAAAACGAGAGTGAGGGACAGTCGTCATCCTCGAACTTGATACATTTGTCATAGAGCGAGAAGGCCCATTTCACCGACAGATAGTTGGAGGGATCGCATCCGCGGTTCACCTCGCTATAGTTACGATGAACAGTGCAGTGCCAGTCTATGGATGCATCGGCCACAATCTCCCGACACTGCATCATTTTCTCCATATCAGCCTCGTTGCGCGGACCGTCCTGATACAGCAATAGCTTGGAAGGGCGTGCCTTCTTAATCTGTTCGAACAGGCGCTGAAGCATGTCGGGTCTGTTGAAAAACAGAACCAGCACTGCAATATCAGTCTTGGCTGAATAGTACTCCATGATATTTCTGTAAGAATTAGTAGGTGCAAAAGTACAAATAATATTTTGAACTTCAAACAAATTATTGTACTTTTGCACGTCAAATCTCATCAATAAAGATATCGGGAACCTTCATATGACCACATCGTTTAGAGATAAACTGACCATACTCTGCCAATACGCAGAAGAATACTGGTTAGAACATTGGGGCTATCGACTGATGCCCACCAGGCAAAAGCGTTTCATCAAGTCACTCAAGAACCGCAAGACCATACGTGTGGCTTTCTTTGCCCTCGACATCGCCATGTGGAAGTATCAGGGACTGTACCGCCAACTGGAGGCCGACAAGCGATTTGAGCTGCACATCATCCTGTCGCCTACCATCAATCATGATCGGAAGCAGCAGCTAGACAATCTCGAGAAGATGCGTGCCTTCTTCACTGAGCATGGGATGGCCTACCACGACTGGCGTCTGGAAGACAACGAGCCGCCATTGGATGTGCGACACGAAATCAACCCAGACATCGTGTTCTACCCCCAGCCTTATCATGGTGTGTTCCATCCCAAACATTGTTTTCTGAAGTTCACCGACAGATTGATTGCGTATTATCCATACTGTTATCTTCAGGCCTCTACGGCCTATAACTACGATGGACCTTTCCAGAATATTGCATGGAAACTGTTCTACTTCGACCGTTATAGCTTGCAAGATGCTCAGCACTTTGCAAAGAACAAAGCACGCAATGCGGTCGTTACGGGCTATCCGAGTTCTGATATCTTCATGCGAAACGAGCCATCTACGGCCTGGCACGACGAACATCACCGGCGTAAACATCTCATCTGGGCTCCTCACTTCTCTCTGGCCAACGAAGGAACCTCGTTCTCACGATCAAACTTCCTGAATCTTTGCGACTTCATGGTGGAACTGGCCGAGCGCAACCAGGACCGACTGCAGATAGCGTTCAAGCCTCATCCCAGTCTCTATCGCGAGCTTTGCAAACATCCGGAATGGGGACAGGAGCGTGCAGATGCCTACTACCAGAAATGGGCCACGATGCCCAACACGCAGTTGGAAACTGGCGACTTCGTGGATCTCTTCCGCGGTTCAGACGCCATGGTCCACGACAGCGGTTCGTTTGTCATTGACTATCTGTACTTCAACAAGCCCGTCATGTTTATCAGCAGGGACGTCAGCCTGATTAAGAGAGAGGTGAGCAAGCTCAGCCAAATGGCCTACGACGAGCATTACATCGGAAAAGATCAGGACGACATTCAAAGATTCGTTGAAGAGGTGGTACTGGCTGGCAACGACACCAAACGAGAGGAGCGCACAGAGTTCCTGCAAAAGACGCTGCTCCCAGGCAACGGCAAGAGCGTTGCAGAGAACACCTATGAAGAAATCATTCGTTCGCTGGGACTTCAATAGACAGCGAATGATGCTTTGTTTTTTTTCTTTTTAGGGTTTCCTATTGCCTTCCTTAACGATTACCAGTGAGCAGACGAAGGAAGCCTGGCGCAAGCTTCTGCATCAGCCAATAAGCGCCCACGCTGATGGCATAGATAACCACCGGAACCAACAAATACTGGAAGAGCAGCAGGTCGGCAGGAAGATGCTTGAAGACAGCCTTCACAACGAAGAAAGCCAACGGCAATGAGAACTCGATGTGCAAGGCATATACAAAGAAACTGCTGTCATTGAGTATCTTTGGGAACCGGAAATCGGGACGATGCTGTAGCAACTTGTGAGCTAGACAAAAGGCTGTTGCCATGCCCGAAAGTGCATAAAGTGTTATCAGCTGGAAACCCCAGAAATGCTCGTAGCTTCCCACAGCCGTGAGGAATAGCAGCAAACCAACGGTCAACAGGTAGTTGAGCTTTCTCAACACCTTATTCTCTATATACAGATTGTGCTTGTTCATGCTCCAATAGCCACCCAACACGAAGTAAAGACATTGCACGCGCAACGTCATGTAGGGCCACACCCTGAAGCACAACAGCAAAAGAAGGAGCATGGCGCCATACTTTCCCGTGCGCTTCAAGAACCAATAGAAGACTGGCGAAAGCAGAACAATCAAGATCAAGTCACGCACATACCAGAAGGTGCCCAACACAGGACCATTGAGGAGCAAGGGCATGCCAAGTAGATTGGGATATTCGGCATGGTGCGAGGTGTAATCCCAGAAGATGTGTCCCCACGGGATGTTGTTCCAATAGTCAACAGCCTTTGTGGGAAGACTGGTTCCCCCAAGACTCTCGCCATAGAACACGAGCATCGTCAGAGGAATACACAGCAGATTCCACAAGACGAAAGGCACAAAGAGCGTGTGGAAACGACTCTTCAACTTGCGCTTGTAAGTGGAAAGGTCGAGCTTCTCCAACTGATAAAAGAACAGATAGCCTGAGATAAAAAAGAATGTGGGCACGGCTATCTGGGCAACACCATCACTGAGAAACACCTTGGCCAGACTGCACACATCCGCCATCGTGAGATGCGACCAATCTGAGACGTGCGTCACTTCGCCTCGAGAGTGTATCACTACGACCAGAAAGGTCAATGGGAAACGCAGTATGGATATGATCTTGGAGTTAATGGTTGGCATCATTCTTTCTTATCTTTTGTAACACGAACTGCTGGCACTCGTCCAGTATCTTCACCTTTGCGATGCGCATCACGGCATAGTATAATAGTGCAGCAATCAAGATGCGACTCGACAACAGCAGATAATCATTCTCAAGACCACACGTCAGCAGATAAGTAAGTCCCATCACGCCAAAAGCCGAGAGGGCAAAAGGTGCAAAGTCGGCAAAGAACGACGTCCAGCGATAGCCCGTCAGTCGCTTCAGGAAGAAGAACCAGATGGGCACCCACAGCAGATTGACAGCCACGAACACACAAACCATCACCCTGAGACCGTAGGGCCAGAGCGTATAGAGCAGTGCCAACTGAGCCAATCCCAACAGACAGGTATTCACCATATAGATGTTGCTCTTGCCACGCGCCACGATGGCATCTTGCATCAGCGTGACAAGTGGAACAAAGGCACAACTGAGACAAAGGTAGGGCAAAAGCTGAGCAGACTGCTCCCACTTCTGACCAATGGTGATCATGATAAACTCGTGAGACACCAATGCGAAACCGAACAAGACGGGGAATGAGATAAAGGCCGTGAAGCGCATCATCTTGCGCAGCACCCGCAACTGTCGTTCGCGCTCGTCCTGCAAACCGGCCAGCACAGGCACATCCACTTGCTTCAGCATGCCTTGCAACAGCAACATGCTCATGGAGCTCCACTTATAAGCCTGACTATAATCGCCCGTCTCCTCTTTAGTGAAATAGCGCCCCAGCAAGATACTCATAATATTGGCGTTGACCTGCATGAGAATGGCCGAGAGCATGATATTCACACTGAAGGGGAACATACGCTTCACGGGACCGAAGTCGATGTGTAGCGTTGGGCGCCAAGGACTGTAATACCACAGCAACAGGGTGTTGATGAGTATCAACGTGAGGCTCTGCGTAGCCAGCGACCAATAGGAGCAATGACAGTAGGCCATCACAACACCAATGACGCATGATGTCAATGTAGCTATCATCGTACATTTGGCCACCTCCTTGATCTTCAGGTTTTTCGTGAGATAGGCCGACTGAGCCATTCCCCAACTAGAGAACACAAAGCCCAGAAAGGCATAGCGACAAAGCAACACCAACTCGGGCTTATGATAGAAGTCAGCAATGAAAGGCGCAGAGAAAAAGAGGATCGCATAGAGTATCAATCCGGCAAAGACATTGAACCAGAACACCGAGTTGTAATCCTCGTGCTGCGGATTCTTTGTCTTCAGCAAAGCCGTCTTGAAGCCGCTGGACTGCAGTTCTGTGGCTATCACCGAGAAGATGGCAATCATGGCAATCATACCATAGTCGCCACGATCCAGTTTTCGCGCAAGAATAATGCCAAAGACCAACGCCAGCACCTGCTGAACGCCATTGCTCAGCCCACCCCAGAATAGACCTTTAGCAGTTTTCTCTTTCAGCGTCTCAGCCATCATTAAACCCAGATTTTCTTATCTTGAATTGACAATTCAAAGCCTACAGAGTGACCTTTTATACGTTCATAAATCTTTGTCGCAAAGACAATATCATGAAGTGCCATGCCGTAATTATAGCTAATGATTCGCTCTTCATCGTCAGCACGTCCTATGATCTTTCCCTCCAAGACCTCTTTTAATTCTGCATATTGACGAAATCTACTAAAGTACTTGAACTTTTGTATTTGCTCCGTATCATCTCCAAATACCTTATCAAAGAAAAGATCGCAATTCTGGAAGCCACGTGTATGCACAGGAACAAGTGTCAAGCCTGGCTTAAACCACGCATCATCGGGGAAAAGCAATTCTGTAGCCACAGTGACACACGATAAAAGTACGTCGGCTTCAGATAAGAATGTCCGTCTATCATCAATGATTTCAAAAGACACATTCTTAAAAGACTTAAAGCGATCAACAAACAAGTCCGCCTGATTCTTATAGCGCATCAGGCGGAACTTGATTGGTCTTTCCCTATTATCATCTATCAGACATAATGCCACAGCACGAGCAATATTGCCCAATCCCATCACTGAGTAGGTGTCAACTCCCTTGCGCTGCAGTTGTCTGACAGCCAATGCTGCTACAGCCCCGGTACGCATCGCTGTTATCCAGTTACCATCGATAAGCGCCAGGAGTTGTCCTGTTGCAGCCTCATATAGGTAAATGATACTCTGCAAGGTGGGTGTTTGTCCCTCAATACGATTTACCACTTTAATTCCAAAATATCTATTTCCGCCCTCATCAGGAAGCAAACAAGGCATAGACGTGATAAAATCAGAACGCTGAGGCACAACACTCAGTTTAGCTGGCATTTGGGCTTTATCCTTGATGAGGAAAGCATACTTAGCCCATTCGATACAATCTGAAGGAGAAATGCCTAATTGCTCGATTTGAGGTTGTTGTATGTTTGTTACCCAAATATTCTTCATTTACTCGCAGTTTCTCTTATTTATCCCACCTGACTACCAGGTTTCACATCTTTTGTTGTGGTTACAACGCTCAGACTCTCGTCGGCATCAACGGCAGAAAGAATCATGCCCTGGCTCTCGATGCCCATCATGGTGCGAGGAGCAAAGTTGGCCACGAAGAGAATGCGTTTTCCAATGAGTTCCTCTGGATTCTCATAGAAGGCTGCAATGCCCGAGCAAATGGTGCGATCGGTGCCAGAACCATCGTCGATGGTGAACTGAAGCAGCTTCTTCGACTTCTTCACCTTCTGACAATCCTTCACCAGACCTACACGAATATCAAGCTTTTCGAAGTCCTCGAACGATACGGTATCCTTGATAGGAGCGGCCTTATAAGCAGCTGCCTGGTTTGCCTTCTTGGTAGCCTCCAACTTGTCGAGCTGCTTCTGGATGACCTCATCCTCGATCTTCTCGAACAGCAGAGCAGGCTCGCCCAACTGGTGTCCAGCCTCCAGGAGGTTAGTGCTGCCCAACTGCTCCCACTCGAAGTTGTCGATGTTCAGCATCTCGCGCAGTTTCTTGCTGCTGAAAGGTAAGAATGGTTCGAAGGCAATAGCCAGGTTGGCGGTGAGCTGCAAGCAGATGTTCAGGATAGTCTCGCAGCGCTTGGGGTCGGTCTTCCATACCTTCCAAGGCTCACACTCGGTGATGTAGCGGTTGCCAATACGAGCCAGGTTCATGGCCTCGAACTGAGCATCACGGAACTTAAACTGCTCCAGCAGTGCCTCTACCTTAGCCTTCACGTCCTTAAACTCCTCGAGGGCCTGCTTATCCACCTCCTGCAGTTCGCCACAGGCAGGAACAACACCGTTCCAATACTTCTTGGTGAGCTGAAGTGCACGATTGACGAAGTTACCATAGACAGCAACGAGCTCGTTGTTATTGCGATCCTGGAAGTCCTTCCAGGTGAAGTTATTGTCCTTGGTCTCAGGTGCATTGGCAGTCAGCACATAGCGCAGCACATCCTGTTTGCCAGGCATATCTACCAGATACTCATGGAGCCATACAGCCCAGTTGCGCGAGGTAGAGATCTTGTCGTTCTCCAGATTCAGGAACTCATTGGCAGGCACATTGTCGGGCATGATATACTTGCCGTGGGCCTTCATCATCACAGGGAAGATGATGCAGTGGAACACGATGTTGTCCTTACCGATGAAGTGCACCAGACGGGTGTCCTCATCCTGCCACCACTTCTCCCAGTTGCCCCACTTCTCGGGCTCCTTCTCGCAGAGTTCCTTGGTGTTTGACACATAGCCGATAGGTGCATCAAACCATACGTAGAGCACCTTGCCTTCTGCATCCTTCACAGGCACAGGAATACCCCAGTCCAGGTCGCGAGTCATAGCACGTGGCTGCAGGTCCATATCCAGCCAGCTCTTGCACTGACCGTAAACGTTGGGGCGCCACTCCTTGTGCTCCTCCAGGATCCACTGCTTCAACCAGTCCTGATACTCGTTCAAGGGCAGATACCAGTTCTTGGTCTTTTTCAGCACAGGTGTAGAACCAGAGATGGTTGACTTAGGATTGATGAGTTCTGTGGGCGAAAGGTCGCGGCCGCACTTCTCGCACTGGTCGCCATAGGCACCCTGCGCATGACAGTGGGGGCACTCGCCAGTCACATAGCGGTCGGCCAGGAATTGCTTAGCCTCCTCGTCGTAGAGCTGCTCGGTTGTTTCCTCGGTCAACTTGCCCTCGTCATAGAGTTTCTTGAACCACTCTGCAGCAAACTTATGATGTGTCTCTGAGGTGGTGCGGCTATAGATATCGAACGAGATACCAAACTCCTCGAACGAGTCCTTAATCATCTTGTGATAGCGATCTACCACATCCTGAGGTGTGATACCCTCCTTGCGGGCACGTACTGTGATGGGCACACCGTGCTCATCGCTACCTCCGATAAACAGTACGTCGCGCTTCTTCAAGCGAAGATAGCGCACATAAATATCAGCAGGCACATACACACCGGCCAAGTGTCCGATATGCACGCCACCATTAGCATAGGGCAGCGCCGACGTCACCGTCGTACGCTTATAATTCTTGTTTTCCATCTTTGTTAAATACGTATTTATTCTTATTTTGGCCACAAAGGTACAAAAAACCCCACAGATGGCAAAATATCTGTGGGATTTCTTGTATTAAAATACAAATACAAAGCGTATGAAGAGGGGTGCGGCTGCGCCGCAAGATGAGAGATGAGAGATGTGCGGCGTTGCCGCAAGATGAGAGATGAGAGGTGAGAGGTGAGAAGGGAAAAGCACTCGTTTTGTAGAGCAAGAGTAGCATTTTTAATGGTCAATAGTCAATGAGCAATGAAGCAAGAGTGGCAGTATGGTGTTGGATCTAGAGTCTAGAATGGTGCAATCTAGAGTCTGGAATCGATCAATCTAGAGTCTGGAATGAGGAGTTCTAGAGTCTAGATGCGGAGTAAAAGTGCCACTATTAGAAAGCAAAAGGGCCACTATTGGAGAGCAAAAGGGCCACTCTTAGTCAGCAAAAGGGCCACTCTTGATCAGCCGTAGGGCCTGAATAGGTCGATCGGTTAGCTCAAATGAAATGCTGATGGCAGTTTTAAAGGTAGCGCAGAATATCGCTGAAGTGTTCCACTTTGATCAGTCGTTCGTGGTCAATATCGTCGAAATGCTCCAATTGCCACGTCACATGAAAGGGGATATGGATGCCCCAGGCACCAATAGCCAGCGCTGGCGCGATGTCGCTCTTCAGCGAGTTGCCAATCATGAGCAGTTCTGAGGGATGGATATGCTGGTGTTCACACAGCGCCAGAAACTCACGTTGGGTCTTATCGGAAGTAATCTCTACATCGTCAAAGTATTTCAGCAGTCCCGAGCGCTTCAGTTTGTTCTCCTGATCCTGCAGTTCGCCCTTGGTGAAGCACACCAACTTATAGGGACTATCCTGCAGTTTTTCGAGCGTTTCTGTCACGCCTTTCAGTGGTGTTGCAGGCAGACGTAGCAGTGACTTACAATCCTTCAACAGGTCGTTCAGTTCGTCTACCGACAGATGAGAGCCGCCCACACGCATGGCCGTCTCCAGGATGCTGATAGTAAAGGCCTTACAGCCATAGCCCATATCCGCCATATTGGCCGACTCTGTCTTAAAAAGCTCACGTTTGGGATCCTCACAATAAGGCGCTATCAGACGATACAGATGCTGTTCCACCTCGTCAAAAAAGCCCTGACAGTCCCACAACGTATCGTCGGCATCTATCGCCACCACTTTTATCTCATTGCCTCTCATATCCTTAAAGCATTGGTTTTCCATGCTAATAGTAACGCTTTTAGAATGTAATAGCTTTACTCCTGCACTGGAAAAGTTATTGTTTTGCAGTTGCAAAGTTACAGAATAAATATGAATTACTCCCCGCCCTCAAGCAAAAAAAGCATTTTATCTTGGCTGTTATAAAAAAAATGTCTATATTTGCAGTCATTAAATTATACAACTTAATAAGAATCATGGCAAACAAGAAACTTTTACTAGGCGACGAGGCCATAGCGCTGGGAGCTATCCACGCAGGTCTCTCTGGCGTTTATGCATATCCGGGTACGCCCTCGACCGAAATCACTGAGTTTATACAGAACAATCCATTAGCACAGGAACGCGGCATCCACAGTCGCTGGAGCACCAACGAGAAGACAGCCATGGAGGCTGCACTGGGCATGTCGTTCATGGGCAAACGAGCACTGGTATGCATGAAGCACGTGGGACTGAACGTCTGTGCCGACCCATTTGTCAACAGCGGTATGACGGGTGTCAACGGCGGCGTCATCGTTCTGGTAGCCGACGACCCCTCGATGCACTCTTCGCAAGACGAGCAAGACTCGCGCTTTTATGGAAAGTTTGCCCTGATTCCCACTTTCGAACCCTCTAATCAGCAGGAAGCCTACGACATGATGGCACGCGCCTTTGAGTACAGCGAGCAGCAGAAGTTGCCCGTGCTGATGCGCGTCACCACCCGTATGGCCCACTCGCGCGCAGTAGTTGAGGTGGCCAGCGAGGCTCGCCCTGAAAACGAGATGAACTACGATGCCATCGCTTCCAACTGGGTATTGCTGCCTGCCAATGCCCGCAAACGCAACGACGTGGTGACGGCTCAGCAGGCCACCCTCGAGGAAGACGCTGCCAACTCACCATATAATATATACGTAGAGGGTCACGACCGCAAGCTGGGTGTCATTGCCAGCGGCATCGGTTTCAACTATGTCAACGAGTGTTTCCCTGAGGGAAGCCCCTACCCCATCCTGAAGATCTCACAGTATCCCCTGCCCAAGAAGCTGGTGCGCCGCCTGATGGACGAGTGCCAGGAGGTGCTGGTTGTAGAGGAAGGACAGCCATTCATCGAGGATATGGTGCGTGGCGTGGCTGATATGAAGAACGTTCACGGTAAGTTGGACGGCACCTTGCCACGCACTGGCGAGCTGACACCCGACATCGTGAAGAAGGCGCTGGGCATGGAGATTGGCGAATGCTTCGATCCATGTGCCGACGTTGCCCCACGCCCACCTGCACTCTGCCAGGGTTGTGGCCACCGCGATGTGTATGCAGCCCTCAACGAGGTGCTGAAGGAATACGAGAATCCTCGCGTCTTTGGCGACATCGGTTGCTATACGCTGGGCTTCCTGCCACCCTTCCGCGCCATCCACTCATGCGTGGATATGGGTGCTTCAATCACCATGGCCAAAGGTGCTGCCGACGCAGGTCAGTGGCCAGCCGTAGCCATCATTGGCGACTCTACCTTCACGCACAGTGGCATGACGGGCCTGCTGGATGCCATCAACGAGAATGCCAACATCACCGTCATCATCTCAGACAATCTGACCACTGGTATGACTGGCGGACAAGACTCTGCCGGCACCAATAAGTTTGAGGCCATCTGCCGCGGTCTTGGTCTTTCCGACGAGCACCTGAAGGTGGTGGTTCCACTGCCCAAGAACATGCCAGAGATTACGCAGATCATCCGCGACGAGATCAACTACAAGGGAACGAGCGTCATCATTCCCCGTCGCGAATGCATGCAAACACTTCAACGTCACCTGAAACAAAAGAAAGCACAGAAATGAAAACAGATATCATCCTTTGCGGCGTAGGCGGACAAGGCATCCTCTCTATCGCCACCATCATTGGCGAAGCCGCCATGAACGAGAACCTCTATATCAAACAGGCCGAGGTACACGGCATGAGCCAGCGCGGCGGCGACGTACAGTCGAACCTGCGCATATCCAGCAATCCTATCCATAGCGACCTGATAGCTAAAGGCAGTGCCGACGTGATCATCTCGATGGAACCCATGGAGGCCCTGCGCTATCTGCCCTATCTAAAGAAAGACGGATGGGTCATCACCTCTGCTACACCCTTTGTTAACATACCCAACTATCCCGATATGGCCACCATCGAAGGCGACCTGGCCAAGTTGCCCCACGTCATCAGCCTCAACATTGAGCAGATGGCTAAGGACAATGGCGTGCCCCGCTCGGCCAACGTCATCCTGCTGGGTGCTGCCCAGAAGGCATTAGGCATCGAGTACCAGAAGTTGGAAGATGCCATCCGCCGCGTGTTTGGTCGTAAAGGCGAAGCAATCGTCGAGGCCAACATCAAGGCTCTGGCACTGGGACGTGAAGCTCAGAAATAACAATAAGAACAAAAAGAACTAATAACATGATGAAAAGATCTTATGTTTTCATAATGGCCATTCTCACCTGTAGCATCATCGCGTTTGCACAGGACAAGAGTGAGTACCACCAGCGTGCCCTTGAAGAAGAAGGCACCAACGTAACAGCCGCGCGCTCTTCCTACATCAAGGCCTTCCGCGACTATGTCAGCAAAGGTCAACTGAAGTCGGGCGTGGAGTGTGGCGTCAAGGCCGCATCGCTGTACTACAAAGAGAACGCTTTCAAAGAAGCCTTCGAGTTGCTGCGCGACATCGATGCAACGATCAGTAATGCCAGCGCCAACGAACAGGCTAAGGCTGGCATGCGCTACCTCACCTCGAAGGAGCGCATGCAGATGTACGTCAGAATGCGTCGCAGCGCCAGCGCGATGGACCATATCAAGAACATGGAGGTCTATGCAGCCAGGGCCAACGACGAGAGCTTGAAGAACGACCTGCTCTACAACAAGACCATCTACTATTACACCTTCGGACAGAACGAGCTGGGCGATGCCATGTTCACACAGATGTCGAAGAAGCTCACCGCCCAGAAGGAGTACGACAAGGTGGACGAAGCCTACAAGATGCTGATTGCCAACGGCCGTCGCAGCAACAGTGCCAGCTTGGTGGCCGAGTCTTATCGCAGCTATATGGTGTGGAAAGACTCTGTCAGCGCCCTGAAGACTGCCGAGGAGATTGACTCGCTGAAACAGCAGATAGCCGACAACGAGACCTCTATTGCCGACAAAGACAGCACGCTGTCCCTGCGCATGGGCTTCATCATTGCCCTCATCGTGGTCGTCGTAGCACTGGTCATCGCACTGGCCGTGGGCGGCATCACCCTCATGCGCTTCATCCTGCTCACCCGCAAGCAGAAGAAGACCATCAAGTTGGCCAACGAGAATAATGCGCTGAAGGCTAAGTTCATCAGCAACATCTCGGCCCAGCTGGAACCCACACTGCGCAAGATTGACGGACAACAGCCCGAGATCAAGGCTCTGCTCGAGTTCTCTTCGCACATTCAGACACTCTCAGACATCGAGAACTCAATGGACGAGGAAGTAGAACTGGAGGAGACCGCACTGACCCAATACTGTGAGGCACTGATGGATGAGATTCGCGACAAGGTGCGCAAGGACGTAGAACTGACCGTCAACGTGCCCAAGATGTTTGCCAACATCAATCGCGCCTACGTCTCTCACATCATTTTCCACCTGCTGAGCAATGCCGCTGAGCACACCCCAGAGGGCGGACATATCACCCTCGAGTTCAAGAAGCGCAGCGTGCATAAGTTCCAGTTCCTGCTATCCAACACCGGCGAGAGCATCCCCGAAGAGCAGCGCGACGAGCTCTTCAAGCCTTTCCGTGAAGTCCGCGACCTCACCACAGGCGACGGTCTGGGACTGCCTATCTGCAAGCAGATGGCGCTGAAGATGAAGGGCGACCTGGAAATTGACCCACAGTTCACTAAGGGCACACGCTTCGTGCTCGACCTGTTTGCATGATTATGAAACCAACACCAATAAAGAAAGAAATTGTAGATGCACTGATTGCCAAGATGGGCATTCAGGACTTTGCTAAAGCTACCATCCGCGAAGTGAAGCAGGTGGCAGCCACCGCCGAGAAAGATAGCGGCGTGGAGTATATCAAGATGGAGATGGGCATCCCCGGTCTGCCTGCCGCCAAGGTGGGTGTCGAGGCTCAGATCAAAGCCCTACAGAGCGGCATTGCTCACTCTTATCCCGACATTCAGGGCTATCCCGAACTGAAGAAGCAGGCCTCGCGCTTTGTGAAAGCCTTCATCGGCGTGGACATTGCCGCCGAGGGTTGCGTACCCGTTTGCGGCTCTATGCAGGGCACCTTTGCCTCGTTCCTCACCTGTTCGCAGGCCAACAAGCAGAAAGACACCGTCCTGTTTATCGACCCGGGCTTCCCTGTGCAGAAGATGCAGCTACAGGTGCAAGGCGTGAAGTACGAGACATTCGACGTCTATGACTTCCGCGGCGACAAGTTGCAGGCCAAACTCGAGAGCTATCTCAGCAAGGGTAACATCTGCGCTATTGTCTATTCCAATCCCAACAACCCCTCTTGGGTCTGCCTGACAGAGAGCGAGTTGCAAACCATTGGCACACTGGCCACCAAGTATGATGCCATTGTGATGGAAGACCTGGCCTACTTCGCCATGGACTTCCGCGAGGACCTGAGCGTACCCTTCCAGCCACCCTATCAGCCCACCGTGGCCCGCTACACCGACAACTACATGTTGCTGATCAGCGGTTCTAAGGCATTCAGCTATGCTGGTGAGCGCATCGGTGTGGTCTGCATCAGCGACAAGCTTTTCCATCGCCACTTCACCGATCTGGCAGCACGCTATGAAGGTCTGCCCTTCGGTCTGGTATTCTCTACCCGCATGCTCTATGCCTTGAGCAGTGGCACCAGTCACTCGGCACAGTATGCGCTGGCCGAGATGTTCCGTGCCGCTTGTGATGGTGAGTACCACTTCCGCGACGAAGTCAAGGTCTATGGCGAGCGTGCCCATAAGTTGAAAGAGATCTTCCTGCGTCACGGGTTCCACGTGGTTTACGACCGCGACCTGGATCGCCCCGTGGCCGATGGCTTCTATTTCACCATTGGCTATAAAGGCATGACCAGCGGCCAACTGGCCCGCGAGCTGATGTACTATGGTGTGTCGGCCATCTGCCTTGTCACCACGGGTTCGCATCAGGAAGGTCTGCGTGTCTGCACTTCGTTCATCGAAGATCACCAGTATGCACAGTTGGATGAGCGCATGAAGATCTTTGCAGAAAACAATCCCGCATAATTCATTAATCGTATAAAAACAAAGATAGCTACCATCTTGCGGATGATAGCTATCTTTGTTTTTTATATAGACGTCTTTTCTATTTCTCAACCAGAATGCGGGCATCGACGGCAGTCACATCATTTTCGTCGGCCAACAGCGGGTTGATATCCATCTCTTTGATCTCTGTGGCAAAGCGAAGCAAGGTGCTCAGGCGCACGATAATCTCGGCATACTTTCGCTCGTTGATGCCTTTTTGTCCGCGTGTACCTTTTAATATCTTATATGCACGCAGCGAGTGAATCATGGAGTAGGCCTCCTCATAGGACAAAGGCGCCAATCCTGACGACACATCCTTCAGCACCTCCACAAAGATGCCACCCAGGCCGCAGAGCACCACATGACCGAAACGCGGTTCGTATTTAGCGCCAATAAACAGTTCGCGGCCCTTTAGCATCTTCTGAACCATCACGGCCGTTGCCCCAGGTATCTGCATCATTCGCTCGAACTCGGCCACCAGCACCTCCTTTGAACGGATGTTCAGCGACACGCCGCCCACATCACTCTTATGGACAGGACCTACCACCTTGACCACCACGGGGAAGCCACACTTCTCGGCAAAGGCCACCACCTGTTCCTTGTTGTCACTCACAAACTCGGGCACCGTAGGAATGCCGGCAGCTGAAAGCAGATCATGAACCAGGTTGGGGGCGATATAACCATTATCGGCAATACCATCAATGATTCTCCTTATCTGCGGCACATCCACACCATTCACCACCACGTTCTGTTCGGCGGGTGCCGGTGTCTTCATGACCTGTGTCAGTGCAGTAGCCAGCGTCACCTCATCGCAGAAGTTCACATGACCACGTTTCAAGAACTCCTGCACCTCGGGACCTGCCGTGCTCAGACTGGGCAGAATGGGGAAAATAGGTTTCTTGCATTCCATAATCTTCTTATGCAGCACATCATAGACCTCGAAGATCTTGACCAGTCCCGGTGTACCGAAAATAACCATGATAGCATCGATGTCGGCCATCTTCTCGCAATAGTCAATGGCTATGCCAAGATGCTCGGCCGTACCTGTAGCCAGAATATCGATGGGGTTCGACACACTACTGCCTGGCAGAAGCTTCGATTTCAGTTCCTCGGCCACGGGCCCAGTCAGCGGTGGCACGTTCATGCCTCCTTTTGCCAGTGCATCGGTGAGCATCACACCTGGTCCGCCAGCATGAGTAATTACTGCTATTCTTAGTGGAGAACTGAGAGATGAGAGATGAGAGGTATGATTAGTTTTGCCATTATGAGTTTCATTACCTTGAGGATGAAGGTAATCATACCTCTCAGTTCTTAGTTCTCCGTTCTCAGTTACTTTAAAGATACAGCCCACGGTGGTCAGTTCTTCACGCGAGAAGCAACGCACGATGCCGGCCTTGCGGAACAGAGCCTCAACAGCCGAGTCACTCGAAGCAATGGCGCCCGTGTGGCTGCTGGCCGCACGGCTTCCTGCCGTCGAAGAACCGGCTTTGATAGCTGCAATCCTGCAGCCCTTCTTAATCAAGGACGTAGCATGATAAAGCAACTTATCTGGATCGGTAATATTCTCGATATAGAGCAGTTTGACGTGGGAGTCGTTTTCAGCATCGAAATGCTCGTCCATATATTCCAGTACGCTCTCGATACCTATTTGTTTACCATTGCCTATAGACCACACGCTGTTGAACTGCAGGCCTTTGCTGACAGCACTCTCCAGAATAAACACTGCCGTAGCACCCGACCCCGAGATGAAGTCCACGCCCTTGGCATTCAGGTGAGGAATAGGTTTGGTGAATACGGAGTGGTGCCAACGCGTAAGCAGACCTATACAGTTAGGGCCTATCAGCGCACAATCATACTGCTGGCAAGTGTCCAGGATGCGTTTTTCCAGCTGTGCACCCTCTTGTGTCTCCTCGCTAAAACCGGCCGATATGATAATAAAGGCACGTACCTGCTTCTCGCGGGCCAACAGTTCCACATAGTCTGGACAGAACTTGGCAGCCACTACCAGGATAGCCAGGTCGGTGGGCGGCAGTTCCTTGGGGTCGTGGAAGGCCTTGATACCCTGCACCTCGTCCTCTTTGGGGTTCACCACGCGCAGCGTACCTTCAAATCCTCCACTCAACAAATTTCGCACCACGGCACCACCGGGTTTATGCACATTGTTAGATCCACCAATCACCACAATGCTCTCTGGTTTTAGTAGTTGTCTGTTTATCATAGCTTTTTTGTATTTTGTTGCAAAAATAATACAATTTAAGGAGAAGACAATAAGTTTCGTGACTATTTTTTGGCGAAAAGCAATAATTATTGTACTTTTGCAACACACAAACCTAAAAACTTAGACATGATTTGGAATCCCAACAAAGAATGCATGAGCCGCGATGAAATGAGCGCTCTGCAAGGTAAACGACTTCACAAGATTGTGGAGTACGTGTACCACAATGTACCCTTTTATCGTAACAAACTTCAGGCTTTGGACATCCGCCCCGACGACATCCAAACCATCGAAGATATCAAGAAGTTGCCCTTTACCACCAAACAGGACTTGCGCGACAACTATCCCTTTGGTCTGCAGGCAGCACCTCAGAGCGAGATCATCCGCGTGCATGCCTCTTCGGGCACCACTGGCAATCCCACCATCGTGGGTTACACCCGCAAGGACATCGGTATCTGGAGCGAGACCATGGCCCGCTGTCTCACAGCCTTTGGCGTGACCCGCGACGACATTTTCTCTGTGGCCTACGGCTACGGACTGTTCACTGGCGGTCTGGGTGCGCACTACGGTGTGGAGCACATGGGAGCCTCTGTCATTCCCGCAGGAACGGGCAACACCGAGAAGCACCTGAAGCTGATTCGCGACCTGGGTATCACGGGCATTGCCTGTACGCCGTCTTACGCCCTCTATCTGGCTGAGACCATGGAGAAGATGGGTATCAAGAAGGAAGACATCCGTTTGAAGATTGGTGCCTTCGGTGCTGAGCCATGGACCGAGCAGATGCGACAGGAGATTGAGGCGTGTCTGGGACTGAAGGGTTATAACATCTATGGACTGAGCGAGATCATGGGTCCCAGCGTGAGCTACGAGTGTGAGATGCAACACGGCAGCCACATCAACGAGGACCACTTCTATCCTGAAATCATCGACCCCGTGACCCTGGAGCCCCTGCCCAACGGCGAGACCGGCGAACTGGTGTTCACCACGCTGACCAAGGAGGGCATGCCACTGCTGCGCTACCGCACCCGCGACCTCTGTTCGCTGTTGCCCGGCGTCTGCGAATGTGGTCGCACCAACATCCGTATGGGCCGCATCGAAGGTCGTTCAGACGACATGCTCATCATCCGCGGTATCAACGTCTTCCCCTCACAGGTGGAGAGCGTCATTCTCTCTATGCCAGAGTTTGCGCCACGCTACATGCTGGTGGTAGACCGCGTCAACAACCTCGACACGCTGCAGGTACAGGTAGAGCTGCGCCAGGAATACTTCACCGCCACCTTCGACACGCCCGCTGCCGTTGCCGAACTCGAGAAGAAGCTCAGCAACAAGTTGAAGAGCGTGCTCAGCATCGTGGCCAAGGTACAGCTGAAAGCCCCCAACACCATTGAGCGCAGTCAGGGCAAGAGCGCACACGTGATTGACAACCGAAAACTGTAGAAAAACAACCATTCCCCCACCCCTCACCGCGAGGGGTGGGAGTTAATACTGAAACCTTTATAAACTATTTCAAATATTACTCAATGAAACAAGATAATAACATAATGCCAGAGAGCCCTTACTTCAATCCGGAGCGCGAGACCATGACACGCCAGCAGATTGAGGCCTTCCAGTTGGAGCGTCTCAAAGAGACTGTGCACCACTGCATGAGCAACGAGTTCTACCAAAAGAAATTTAAGGAGGCAGGCATCACGCCCGATGACATCCAGTCGCTGGCCGACATCCGCAAGCTGCCTTTTACCACCAAACAAGACCTGCGCGACACATACCCCTTTGGCATGAGCTGTGTGCCCCTGCGCGACTGTGTGCGTCTGCACTCTTCCAGCGGCACCACCGGCAACCCCACCGTGATACTGCACACCCAGAAAGACCTCGACGAATGGGCCAATCAGGTGGCACGCAACCTGTGGATGGTGGGTCTGCGCCCCGACGATGTGTTCCAGAACTCATCGGGCTATGGCATGTTCACCGGCGGACTGGGTTTCCAGTATGGCGCCGAGCGCCTGGGCATGCTCACCGTTCCCGCTGCTGCCGGCAACTCTCTGCGCCAGATTAAGTTCATCAAGGACTTTGGCACCACGGCCATCCATGCCGTACCCTCATACGTAACCCGCCTCTACGAGGTGATGCAGGAGCAGGGCGTTGACCCGCGTCGCGACACCAAACTGAAGGTGCTGGCCATTGGTGCCGAGCCTCACAGCGAGGAACAGCGCAAGCGCATCGAGGAGATGATGGGTGTGAAAGCCTACAACTCGTTTGGTATGAGTGAGATGTGTGGACCTGGTGTGGGCTTCGAATGTCCCGAGCAGAATGGTCTGCACTTCTGGGAAGACTACTACATCGTAGAGATTGTCAACCCCGAGACCCTGGAGCCTGTGCCCGATGGCGAGATTGGCGAACTGATACTCACCACCCTATGTCGAGAGGCCATGCCGCTGTTGCGCTACCGCACCCGCGACCTCACCCGCGTGCTGGGACGCAGCTGTCCCTGCGGTCGCAACCATGTACGCCTGGACCGCATGCGCGGACGTTCCGACGATATGATGGTGCTGCGCGGTGTCAACATCTTCCCCATCCAGATTGAGAAGATCTTGATGCAGTTCAAAGAACTGGGCAACAACTATCTCATCACCCTGACCACCGACGACAACAACGACAACATGACCGTAGAGGTGGAGCTGGCCGACATGTTCACCGACGACTACAGTCGCTTGCAGCAGCTCAACAAGGACATCACCCGTGCCTTGAAGGACGAAATACTGCTCACGCCACGTGTCAAACTGGTGCCCCGCGGCACACTGCCCGTCAGCGAAGGTAAAGCCGTGCGTGTGGTAGATAAGCGCAAGGTGTACCAGTAAGCTATAGAGACAACAATAAAGAAACAACATAACCAAGTAAAATACTAGTATTATGACAATTAACCAACTATCCATCTTCATTGAGAACCGTTCGGGCACACTCGTTAAAGTTCTCGACCTGCTGAAGCAGTCAAACATCCAGATCATTGCTTCCACCATTGCCGACACGGCAGAGTATGGCATCTATCGCATCATCTGCAGCGAACCTTCACGCGCCTATGAGGAGCTGAAGAACGCAGGCGTGGCCGTAGCCCTATCAAAGGTGTTCGCCATCCAGTTGGACAACGAGCCCGGTCGTGCTGCCGACGCCGTCAAGACATTCAGCGATGCAGGTCTGGGCATCACCTACCTCTATTCATTCCTGTTGGCAGGTAAGGGCATCCTGATTTTCCGCACCGACGACACCGACAAGGCGAAGGAGGTCATCAAGTCAAACGGACTGAACTATATCTGCGAGAAAGACTTCGCATCGATCATCTAAACACCTTCTGAAGGTGTCATCAATAAAGGCCAGAATTCCATGAATTTTGGCCTTTATTTGTTTTATGCTTGCCAAAAAATCTTATAGCGGTTTTGGCACTGTCAGATAATTGTGCTACCTTTGCAGCGCAATATTGCAAGATAACTGAAAAAAATAACGAGCTTTTTTCCCTACCCACTGGGCGAAAGCCATGATGGTGGAAGCTTTTTAAACTATGATTTATTGTATATCAAAGAAAATGGACGTGGCTGGTAGCCACCAACTATCATTATCGTACGACAGCAAGTGCAGCCGCTTGCACGGTCACAACTGGACAATCACCGTTTTTCTGGCCTCGGAAGATGTCAATGCCGACGGCATGGTGATTGACTATTCACACATCAAGAAAGCCATTCACGGCTATCTGGACCACGGCAATCTCAACGACCTGTTGCCCTTCAACCCCACGGCCGAGAATATCGCCGCCTGGGTGGTGAAGCAGTTTCCCCAGTGCTATAAAGCCATCGTAGAAGAGTCGTTTGGCAACGTAGCACAAGCCTACGACAATGATTTTCCCATCGACGCCCGCTATCTGCTGTGATGTATAGAGTCAACGAAATATTCTATACCCTTCAGGGTGAGGGCCGACACACCGGACGTGCCGCGGTCTTTGTACGCTTCAGCGGTTGCAACCTGCGCTGTCCTTTCTGCGACACTGACTTCAGCCACTATCAACCGATGACGGCCGACGAGATTATCGAGGCCATCAGTCAGTGGCGCTCGTGCGGCTTTGTCGTTCTCACAGGTGGCGAGCCATCGCTGCAGGTCGATGATGCACTGATAGAAAAGCTGCATCAGGCCGGTTTCTATGTAGCCATAGAGACCAACGGCACTCACACGCTGCCAGTCAGCATCGACTGGATCACATGGTCGCCTAAAGATCAGTTTGCCGACCATGTGCCAGCACCCCAACTAAACAAGATTAACGAAGTGAAAGTAGTGTTCGACGGTCTGCACGATCCCGAACGATATGCCAGTGAAGCTAAAGATGCCTACCTGTGTCTGCAACCTTGCGACACTGGCGACAACACAAGAAACCAACAACTTACTGAACAATGCGTGACATACATCCAGCAGCACCCGCACTGGCACCTGTCACTGCAGACGCATAAACTGATAAACATACCCTAAAGACAATGGACGCAATCAACGAGTTCTTTACCGCTATGGGCGCTTTCCTCTGGGGATGGCCCATGATCATACTACTGCTAGGTACACATATCTTTCTGACATTCAGACTGCGCATACCGCAGCGCAAGATACTGACGGGCATCTGCATGTCACTGCGCAAAGACAAAGGAGCCACCGGCGACGTCAGCCAGTTTGGTGCCTTGGCAACAGCCATGGCTGCCACTATTGGAACGGGCAACATCGTGGGCGTGGCCACTGCTGTAGCCCTGGGCGGTCCGGGTGCAGTGTTGTGGTGCTGGTTGACGGGCATCTTTGGCATGGCCACGAAATATGCCGAAGGACTGTTGGCCGTCGAGTACCGCGTCAAGGCAGAAGACGGTCACTACTATGGTGGACCGATGTATGCCCTGGAGCGTGGTCTTGGCATGAAATGGCTGGCTATCCTGTTTGCCGTATTCACCGCGCTAGCCTCGTTTGGCATCGGTTGTACGGTGCAGGCCAACTCCATTGCCCTGCTCACCAACGAGACTTTTGGCATCCCCACCTGGGCTATTGGCATCTCCGTCTGCGTGCTCACGGCCTCGGTCATCCTTGGCGGTGTGAAGTCCATCTCAAAGGTATGCACCATCTTGGTGCCTTTCATGGCTATCCTCTATATCTTAGGGTGCATCATCATTCTCTGTATGAACAGCTCCTATGTGTGGCCTGCCATCCAGCTCATCGTTCGTTCCGCCTTTAACCCCGAGGCTGCCGGCAGTGGCTTTGTGGGTGCTTCGGTCATGATGGCCGCCCGCTATGGCATTGCCCGTGGTCTGTTCTCCAACGAGAGCGGTATGGGTTCGGCACCTATTGTGGCTGCCGCCGCCCAGACACGCAACCCCGTACGTCAGGCCCTGGTGTCAAGCACTGGTACTTTCTGGGACACGGTCGTCATCTGTGCCATGACCGGCATCGTACTGGTCAGCAGCATCCTGGCCTATCCCGAGATCACCTATAGCGACGGTGCTGCCCTGACAAAAGTAGCTTTTTCAAAGATTCCATACATAGGAGCGCCCATACTCACCTTCGGCATTATCACCTTCGCGTTCAGCACCATCCTAGGATGGAGCTATTATGGTGAAAGTGCCGTGAACTATATTGAGAAAAAGAAGGCTAATCGTTTCTATCGCATCCTCTACATCGTGATGCTTTTCTTTGGCTGCATCATCAACCTCGACATCATATGGAACATTGCCGACTGCATGAATGCACTGATGACCATCCCCAACCTCATCGCACTATTGTTGCTCAGCGGAGTGGCGGCCAAAGAAACAAAACGCTATCTTTGGGAGAACAAGTTGGACGAAGAGATGGAAGACACCTACTGTCCGCCCAACAACGAGAAATAGTCCAGCACGGCCTCCCACGTCTTGAACGTATCCGAACCAAACTCCAGACGGGTGGCCATTGAATCGCGAGTCATCGTCTTCTCAATCAGGTAGTCGCCATACAGCAAGTGTCGCTGATTGGTGAAGATGGTGTGTCCCCATGCCATCACATCGAAATACTCGCGGAGCCATGCCACCACCTCGGCATAGTCGGCAGGACAAGACGAGGCCGAAGGTGCTACAAAGTACACCTGATAGTTCTCTACCAGTTGGCGCACCGTCTTCTGACTGCTACTTGAAGGCTTCTTATAGTCATCCCACAAGCATTCCACACCTATATATACGATAGGACGCTCGCGTTTTTCCTGGCGGTCGTCGATCCATCGAATCACCGGCACTACCGAGTGCATGAACGAACGGTCGTCCATGCGGTGTTCGCCATGAAAGTGGATGGCGTTGGGATAGTGCTGCTGAAACATCTCAAAGGTATCTACAACGTTATCACGGTCGCCAAAGAGACCATACACGCGCTGACGCTCGTCGTCTGTCACATGGGCAAAGCGCTGCTCGGAAACGGTGCGATAGGCTTTCACCAATGCTTTATCTACATAAAACTGATTCACACCATCAAGACGCGGATTCTGGAATGTCTGTGTGCCCGTCAGGCCGTGAGCCTGCATCGTGTCGGCTATGTTCATGGCCGGATTCAAGCAGATGCGGTCGAAGCCAGCAAGCTGCTCGGTGTACATACCGCCCATCGACGTACCCAGGATGAGCGCTGGCTGCTCGTCCTTGCACAACTGCTTCAGCAGCGTCATAGCCTCAAAGGGATCTACGGGCAGATCGGGTGCCACCACTTTAGCATTGGGGAACACCGTACGCAGACGCGTCACCGTGCCCGACTGACCACTGGAGCCAAAGCCATGCACATACATCAACGTTTTACCACTGAGCAGTTCGGGGTATTGCTTCACATAAGGGTTTTCCATATCCTAACATTTAATCTTGATGATTTATCTCTATTCGTATTTGTTTTGCAAAGGTAATATTTTTCATTGATAACACCAAAACTATAGCATAGCGCTTTCGATTCACTTGACTTATATCAATTAAATAACAAATCAATAACTTTTTTGATTGTTTTTGTTGCGGATTGAAACTTTTTACCCTACCTTTGCATCGTGTTTTTCATAGTATTAGATTTAAGGTTAACAAAGGTTGGGTCACAGCGGTGACCCTTTTTTTATGTTTTTTAGCTTTAAAAGATTAAATATTGATACCATAAGTCTGCTTTACTTCACTCATCACAAACGTGCTTTCAATAGCACCCACATGGTCAATGTCGCCCAACTTGGTGAGCACAAACTCCTGATACTGTTTCATATCACGCGCACGTACTTTTAATAAATAGTCGTACGAGCCTGAGGTGTTGTAGCATTCCGTCACTTCGGGTATGCGCTGTATGCGACGCACGAAGGCATCAGCGATCTCGTGGTTGATCTGCTGCAACTTCACTTTGCAGAACACCTGCAAGCCCTGCCCCAACTTCTCGGGGTCGAGCACTGCCACATACTTTTTGATGTAGCCCTTCTTCTCCAGTCGTTTTTGGCGCTCAAAGACCGGCGTAGGCGTCAGATGCACGGCTTCTGCCAGTTCTTTTGTGGTCAATTTCGCGTTTTTTTGCAGCGTTTTCAGTATCTGCAGGTCGGTTTCATCTAGTATTTCTGCCATTTTTTAGAGTTTTATTCTGTTTGAAGTATCAAATAAGCCGTTTCTCGGAATTTTATTCTTTTACAAATGCAAAATTAGTAATATCTTCTGGATTCTACAAGAAATTTGGTTATTTTTTCCAAACATAGTACCTTTGCAACGTCAAAAGGACAAAACAAAAAATGAAATCATAAACAATAACCAAATAAAAGAAAGGAAAAAGATTATGGCACAGAAGAATTATCGATTTGAGACTTTGCAACTCCACGTAGGTCAGGAACAGGCCGATCCCGCAACCGACGCCCGCGCCGTGCCCATCTACCAGACCACCTCTTATGTGTTCCGCAACTCACAGCATGCTGCAGACCGCTTCGGTCTTCGCGATGCAGGCAACATCTACGGTCGCCTGACCAACTCCACCCAGGGTGTGTTTGAAGACCGTGTGGCAGCCCTTGAAGGCGGTGTAGCCGGTTTGGCTGTAGCTTCTGGCGCCGCTGCCATCACCTATGCGCTGCAGAACATCGTGCAGGCTGGCGATCACATCGTGGCTGCCGACAACCTGTATGGTGGTTCTTACAACCTGATCACCCACACGCTGGCCACACAGGGCATCAGCAATACCATTATCAACGTCAACGACCTTGCTGCTCTCGAGGCCGCTATCAAACCCAACACAAAAGTAGTATATGCCGAGACCTTCGGCAACCCCAACAGTGATGTGCTCGACCTTGAAGGCGTAGCCGCTGTAGCCCATAAGCACGGCATCCCCTTCATCGTTGACAACACATTCGGAACGCCATACCTTATCCGTCCGCTGGAACATGGAGCCGACATCGTAGTACACTCGGCTACCAAGTTCCTTGGCGGTCATGGTACCTCGCTGGGCGGTGTGATCGTTGATGGTGGTAAATTTGACTGGAAAGCTAATCCCGACAAGTTCCCCACACTGGCAAAACCCGATCCCTCTTACCACGGCATCGTATTTGCCGATGCAGTAGGTGCCGCAGCCTATGTGACGCGTATTCGTGCCGTCATTCTGCGTGACACGGGTGCAGCCATCTCTCCTTTCAACGCATTCATTCTGTTGCAGGGCGTAGAGACTCTGAGTCTGCGCGTAGAGCGCCATGTAGAGAATGCTTTGAAGGTTGTTGACTTCCTGGCCAACCATCCTAAAGTGGCCAAGGTGAACCACCCCGCACTGGCAAGCCATCGCGACCATGCGCTGTACAACAAGTACTTCCCCAATGGTGCCGGCAGCATCTTCACCTTCGAGATCAAGGGCGGACAGGAAGAGGCTTGGAAGTTTATCGACGCACTGCAGATCTTCTCGCTGCTGGCTAACGTGGCCGACGTGAAGAGCTTGGTGATCCACCCCTACACCACCACCCACTCACAGCTGTCGCCCGAGGAACTGGCTGAGCAGCACATCACACCTGCAACGATCCGTCTGAGCATCGGTACAGAGCATATCGATGATATTCTGGACGACTTGAAGCAGGCTCTCGACAAGATCTAATCTTGCCATATCCTCAGTGTGCACGAATTTTACGGATGTTGTTCATTTACATGACAGATTCGTATAATTCGTGTCATTGATGATGAGAAGTTAGAAAAAAGTAGTAGCTTTGCAGTCGGAAAGAATAAATAGATTAATCATCCATGAAGTATATCTTAGCAGACAATCAGGAGTTGACGCGCTTCGCATTGGAGAGCCTACTCACAAAAGATAATGAGAACACGGTGTATAAAGCATCAGACAAGGCTGGACTTGTGGCATTGCTGAAGGAACACGAGTGCGCCACTGTACTGCTCGATTACACCATGTTTGACTTCACCGACGAAGATCAGCTGCTGATAGTGGCCGAACGTTTCTCGCTGTCTGAATGGATCCTGATCAGTGACGAGCTGACCTCCAGGTTCATGCGTCGTGTCATCTATTCGTCGCACCAGTTCAGCATCGTTTTCAAGGATGGTTCACTGCAGGAGTTGCGCGACGCGCTGCAATCCGTGAGTCACCACCAGCGCTTCATCAGTCAGCGTGCCCTTGAAGCCATCATCAGTCAGCAACAGGAGGAAGAAGAACAACCCAGTCTGCTGACAGCTACCGAGACAGAGATTGTGAAAGCCATCGCTCAGGGCAAGACCACCAAGGAGATTGCCACCGAGCGCTTCTCAAGTGTCCACACCATCACCACCCATCGCAAGAACATCTTCCGCAAGTTGGGCGTCAACACAGCCCACGAGGTGGTCAAATATGCTCTGCGAGCCGGACTGATCGACTCGTCAGAGTTCTACATCTAAACATCAACCATACACATACACACACAAACGCAAATACAAAACGGTTTAAATAGGTAAGGATGAAGAAACAAACTATTGCGATTAACAACCCATTCGTACGGCCAGATGCTTACGGAGCGCTGGCCGTACCTGTGTATAATAATGTGGCATTCGAATTCGATGATGCTGCTGTGATGGCAGATGCCTTCTGCAACCGCATCAAGGCACCCGACTACGCACGTGTAGAAAACCCCACCGTGACCAACTTCGAAGATCGTGTGAGAGCGCTGACGGGAGCTGCCCACGTCACGGCCTTCAACTCGGGCATGGCTGCCATCAGCAACACACTGCTGGCCGTAGCCGAACAGCAGAAGAACATCGTCTCGTCGCACCACTTGTTTGGCAATACACTGGCTCTGCTCATTAATACGCTGAAGCGCTTTGGCGTAGAGGCACGACTGCGCGACCTCACCAATCTGGAGGCCGTGGCCGACGCCATTGACGAACAGACCTCTGCGGTATTCCTGGAGGTGGTCACCAACCCCCAACTGGAAGTGGCCGACCTGAAAGCCATCGCCGAGATTGCCCACAAGAAAGGCGTTCCCGTGATTGCCGACTCTACGGTGATCCCATTTACAGAAACGCACCTGAAAGAACTGGGCATCGACATCGAAGTGGTGTCGAGCACCAAGTATCTGTCGGGAGGTGGCACCTCGCTAGGTGGACTTGTCATTGACTATGGCACCTTTCCTGAAATCAACAAGCGCGTGAAGTACGACATACTCTTCAACCTGGGTGCCTACATGACGCCGCAGGCTGCCTATATGCAGACACTCGGACTGGAAACACTGGATGTGCGCTATCAGCGCCAGGCTGCCAACGCACTATGGCTGGCTCAGCAGTTGAGCCGCGTGGTGAAGGTCAACTACATCGGTCTTGAAGACAATGCCTATCATGCGTTGGCCCGACAGCAGTTTGGAGCTACTTCCGGAGCAATGTTCACCATCGACCTCGAATCGAAAGAGGCGTGTTTCCACTTCCTAAACCGGTTGAAGCTGGTGCATCGTGCTACAAACCTATTTGACAGTCGCACGCTAGCCATCCACCCGGCCTCAACCATTTTTGGCAACTTCAAAGAGGAACAGCTAAAGGCTATGGACGTACGACAGACCACCATTCGTCTGTCCATCGGACTGGAAGACAAAGAGGATATTCTCGCAGACATCAAACAGGCACTCGCATGACATACGACTTTGATAAGATAATTGACCGCACAGGCAGTGGCGACCTGAAGCACGGCGTGCTGCAGGAGCGTTATGGCCGTAGCGACCTGCTGCCTCTGTGGGTGGCCGACATGGACTTTGAGACGCCACAGTTCATCACCGATGCCTTGCGCCAGCGCTTAGAGCATTCGCTCTTTGGCTATACCGTGGTGCCCGATGAGTTATGGACCAGCATCATCCAGTGGATTCAGGACCATCACCAGTGGGAGGTGGAGCGCCAGTGGCTCACCTATATCCCTGGCATCGTGAAAGGCATAGGCATGGCCATCAATGTCTTCGTGAAGGAAGACGAGAAGGTCATCATCCAGCCCCCCGTCTATCATCCCTTCCGCCTGACACCCGAGGGCAACGGACGCAAGGTGGTTTACAACCCGCTAAAGGAAGTGGACGGCACCTATGAGATGGACTTCGAACAACTGACCGAGGTTGTTGACGACAAGTGCCGACTGCTCATCTTGAGCAATCCCCACAACCCTGCCGGCATCTGTTGGTCTAAGGAAACGTTGCAGCGACTAGCTCATTTCTGCTACGAGCACCACATCATCGTGATTTCCGACGAGATACATGCCGACATGGCGCTCTTTGGCAATAAGCACACACCCTTTGCCTCGGTAAGCAACGAGGCCGCCCAAATCAGCATCACCTTCGGCGCGCCCTCGAAGACGTTCAACATTGCAGGCATTGTGAGCAGTTATGCCATCGTGCCCAACGACTCGCTGCGTCGCCGCTTCTACACTTGGCTCGAAGCCAACGAACTGAACGACCCGCCCCTCTTTGCGCCCATCGCCACCATCGCTGCCTATCAGCAGGGAGAAGACTGGCGACGCCAGATGCTCAGCTATGTAGAAGACAACATCCGCTTTGTAGAAGATTATTGCAGGGATTATCTGCCTCAGATAAAACCTTGGCGTCCACAGGCATCGTTCCTCGTCTGGCTTGATTGTCGCGACTTGGAGCTCAGCCACGATGCACTCGTGGATCTCTTTGTCAACCGCGCCCACCTGGCCCTGAACGACGGTGCCATGTTCTTTGCACCGCAAAGCAACAGGCCGACCAAGGGCAGCACCGATGCCCAAGGCTTCATGCGCCTCAACGTAGGAACGCCCCGTGCCTTGCTTCATCGTGCATTAGAACAGTTGAGAGATGCTTGCACCACATAGCACATAACCACCTAAGATGGGTCGTTTTGACTTCCAACACTTCCCCTTTTATCATCCAAGACCTACACTTTGCCCATGCAAAAGCGTAGGTCTTGTTTTGATTCTAGGGGCTAGAATATCAACGTCTAGGGGCTAGACAACACGAATCTAGGGGCTAGACAGATACAATCTAGCCCCTAGAATCATCCATTCCAGGGGCTAGATTCGACTCAAAACAATAACTATTGCATCGCAAAACGATAACTATTGCATCGCAAAACAATAACTATTGCGAGATAAAAGCCCTACTATTACTCACAAAAAGTTGCCCTTTTATTTTGTTTTATCCCCACTTCTTCGTATCTTTGCAATCAAGTATCGGCGCGAAGCCTCAGAGGAGGTGCCGGTATGACTTTTGTGGAACAATTAATAGCATCAGCTATTTATTCAGAGAATCTTGAAACCTCGGAAATTTCATAGATGTATAACTTTGAGTAAGTCAGCCGATGCCCGTGCTATGGCGCGGGCATGACTTATATCTTAGTTATACAGGTACGTTCCGAGGACCTCAAGATTCAAGAGAAGAGCCATGACTCGCGCTTCTTTTGTGTCCTGAGGTTTCCTTGCATTGACGTACCTGTAAGTCAACCTGAAGATATAGTCTGATTGCTCCTAAAACAACATATAGATTATATGATAAAACTGAATACGACATAAGGGACCATTGTGTCTTTATGCATCCTTGATTGGCTGATCAACCAGAACTTGCACTTCACGAACACATCAGTCGGACAAGCAGTTGGATGTTTACGCTCATTTGGGCGTGGACAGTTGGATTGTTGTCTGATGTGGGCTGTGCAAGGCCTTGGTTGAACACATCTTTCTTCCACGCCCTCTTTTCAAAATTCACGAAAAGGGGGCTTTTTCGTGAGCCTTCGAAAGAAAAGATATGACAAAGAAGAAATATACATTCATTGATTTGTTCGCTGGGTGTGGAGGACTTTCGGAAGGTTTTCTTCAAACAGGAAAATTCGAAGGACTTGCACATGTTGAGTGGGAATCTCCGATGGTTAATACACTTCGACAACGCCTTGTTGACAAGTGGAGCCACAGCGTGGAAGATGCACAGAAACGTGTTATTAAGTTCGATGTTCAAAAGACTGAAGAGCTTATAAATGGTAATTGGTCGTCTGAAACAAAAGAACTATACGAAAAAGAGAACCATCCAGAAATTGTAGCAAAAGGCCTTAGAGGATTAGTCGGAGAGACTGTTGACCTCATAATTGGCGGCCCTCCCTGTCAAGCCTATTCTATTGCGGGGCGTGCTCAGTCGCCAACAGGGATGAAGTTCGACTACAGGAACTATTTATTTGAGAGCTTTGTGAAAATTGTAGATGCTTTCAAACCCAAGGGCTTCGTATTCGAAAATGTTCCTGGTTTATTAAGTGCATGCCCTGGAGATATACCTGTTCGTAATCGTATATTCGAGGCATTTAAAGCAATTGGCTATGATATTCGTACACCAGATCTACTGAAAGGTTCTGTCTATTGTGCTGAGGATTATGGTGTTCCTCAGAAACGAAATCGTGTGATTATCATAGGCACTCAACATGGTTCTGGACTTGCTGTTGATGACTTCTATCATAGTCTCTCTTCACACAAAAGTAAAAAGCCCCACAAAACTGTTAAGGATGCTATTGGTAATATGCCAAAACTATTCCCTAAAGACAAGATAATCCGTGTAGGTAGGAATAATGTATCGCATGAGCAAAGAGATGGTGAACAAATTGATTTGCACATTCCGCGATACCATGGTGAACGAGACCAGAGATTATTTACAGAGTGGCTGGCAAAAAATATGAATTCTTTCTCCCAACAGGAAAAGAAAGACCTTTATACGAGAATTACGGGGCATACTTCCAATCACATCAAGTATCGCAACTTAGAATGGGATAAGCCGTCTCCTACAATCGTGGCTCACTTGCATAAGGATGGATACATGTTCATTCATCCTGACATAGACCAATTGCGAACAATCACCATTCGAGAGGCAGCACTGCTTCAGTCGTTTCCTATCGACTACAAGTTTGTCGCATCCAATCCCTATTGCTACAAAATGATAGGAAACGCTGTTCCTGTATTGTTTGCAAAGGCTATTGCAGAATCCATGTACGAAGTTTTAGAATCCAAGAAATGAAAAGAAAACTAAACATACTAATAGCCTGCGAAGAAAGCCAAGCTTGTTGCAGGGCATTTCGAAAGCTGGGACATAATGCTTTTAGTTGCGATCTATTTAAGTGCAGTGGTACCATTTTTGGAACTAACAAAACGGAGCCGCATCCTGAATGGCATTTTAATCACGATGTAACTACCGTCCTTAATAAAACAGACTTGACTCTTCAAGATGGCAGTCAAGCAGTTATCGAAGGAGATTGGGATATTATGATTGGGCACCCTCCATGTACGTTCCTAGCCGTTAGTGGCGCAAAATGGCTGTATGATCCCAATCAGAAAGACAGGCCAATCGAAGAAAGGGATCCTCATCCAAGTTTCCCTAACAGAAGAAAAGACCAAGAAGATGGTGCAAATTTCTTTATGTTTTTGGCGAATGCGGATGTCAAGCGCATTGCAATAGAAAATCCCGTTGGCATTATGAGTTCGCGATGGAGAAAGCCGGACCAATCTGTTCAGCCGTATATGTTTGGAGACCCCTATTCCAAAAATACTTGTTTGTGGCTAAAGAATTTGAGGCCTCTCCATCCCTCAAAACCGACAGAAGATCATGGTGCAAGAATTTTCTTTGGAAGTGGAAAATCACAGCCATTATGGTATTCTGATGGATTGACGAAAACCAAGACAAAAGAGGAAAGACAAAAATGGAGAAGTAAGACATTCCCCAATATTGCAAGGGTATTTGCTGAACAATGGACCATTCAAATTGCTGCTGAAGAGGATTTGCTTGATGATAACGAGTGGGATATCTTAGGCAGAGACTATCTGGATATTCTAAATGAAATGACTGGTGATATCAGATATAAGACCTCAACACCAGACGTGCAAATAGAGAAAAAAAGATATCCAACTCATTTCAATCCTAAACTTGTTTCTATAATAGAAAAAAGGGAACAGCGCTTGATAGAGTCGTGGATTTCTGAATAACTTATGTACTAACCTAAAACTTTAAATATATGAAGGTTTATCTACGAAAGATGTTTAATCATGATATTACTCATGAGGTAAGCGTGACAGAAACAATTATATCTAAGTTCTTTGAAGGCGAAAGAGACAATTTGGTATTTGTACGAGAGGGACATGAGAAGGGAACTCGCTATCCCGTCCTTATCAACAGCACAACTGACGCTCGTTTTGGTGGGCAATTTAAAAGCATCTATAAGGAAGACAATGTAAAAGAAGGAGACATCCTTGCAATAAAGAAAAGGGAAGACGGTATCTATTCTCTTTCTGTTATATATCAAGACGCAGAGAATTATGAGCAAATCAAAATGGCTTTTTCCGGAAGAGAACGTCATGTTGTCATTGATGATAAATTTCTGAAATAATTGTATTATGGCATTTGAATCACTTTTATATGACCCTGTTAGGGATTGGATAAAAGAAAAGAGAAAATCCGAAGTCAGTTGGGATAATATCAAGTCGGGTATGAACAAGTTATCACAACTTTTGGATTCAATGGAGAGTTTCTTCAATTGGCCTCATATGACAGAGGACGATTGGCTTGAGATTGTAGAACAACAACGTATTTCAGAAGAGAATACTGAAAAAATTCTGTCCCAAGTGAAATCTGCGACAATTCATGACGAACATGAAGAAAATGACGTAACAGATATTCCTCGGGGCGAGAACTCTGCGTGGCAGACTTACCGTAGAAAGTTGAAAGCTAAAGATTTCAAAGAAGTAAGTATTGATGAAATAGAAAAAACTACTTATAAGCTTTTAAAGAGACTGAGTCTCGACACGACACAAATCCCCCCAAGAAAAGGCTTGGTTATTGGAAATGTTCAATCTGGAAAAACTGCCAATATGGCGGCTCTTATGGCTATGGCTGCTGATTGGGGATGGAATATGTTTATAATTCTCTCTGGTACCATAGACAATCTACGTGAGCAGACACAAAAGAGATTGTTTGGCGACCTTCATGACCCTGTTTGTAAGATGCAATGGATATCTTTAGACAAGTTGAGACCCAATATGATTACAGGTCAGCGAGCTCAAGACATGTCTTTTGAATCCAACCAAAGATACATGAATGTATGCTTAAAAAATAGCACGAGACTCAAGAATCTCATAAAGTGGTTGCAAGAAGATAAAAACAGTCAAGAGAAAATGAAAATCCTTCTGATCGATGATGAGGCTGATCAGGCAGGTATAAATACGGCAAGAATAGATGCACAAACGAGAAAGGCGATAAATAAATTACTCTGTGCATTGGTTAATGGCAACAACTACAATAACCTACCGATAGAGACAAAATATAAAGCAATGAATTACATAGGATATACTGCAACTCCTTATGCAAATATCCTAAATGAAGCAAGCAGGGAGTCATTATATCCTAGAAGCTTTATAACTACATTGCAAGTTTCTAATGAGTATTTTGGACCTCAGCAAATCTTTGGGTGTGAGGACATGGATGAGTATGACGGTCTAGACATCATAAGGAAAGTTTCCCAAGATGATCTTAATTTGATTAGAGAAATTCATTCTGGCACTTCTTTAGACATACCTAACTCTTTAGCAGATTCCATTTGTTGGTTTATTTGCAGTGTTGCATGTGTACGTATATGGGGCAGAAAGAGTCCTGTCAGTTTACTTGTTCACACAAGCCAAAGAACTGATCATCATTCACATATTGCTGATTCAATTAAACATTGGGTAAAAGATAATAGTAGAAAAAGTATTATAACTCATTGCGAACAGCTTTGGAATTCCGAAAAAGACAGATTTACGGTTGAGAACTTTTTTGAACAGTATCCGAATTATGGAGAGAGCAAAATAAGAGATTATCCTGAATTCGATACAATGAGACCGGTTATTGAAGAATTCCTAAGGTCGGGCCTTTCTTCAATTCCTTTGGGAGAGGACAGTAAACCTGAATATCACAAGGGAATTCACTTGTGTATAGACAACTGTCAAAACAATGGCACGCAGAATGGTATGTTCCTAAGGTTAATGTATCCACAAGAAAAGATGGAATTTGCCCCAGCTTTTATTGTGGTTGGTGGTGCTACGCTTTCTAGAGGACTTACAATTGAAGGGTTGGTAAGTACGTTCTTCTTACGTTCTGTAAGACAGTCAGACACATTGATGCAGATGGGAAGATGGTTCGGATATAGGAAAGGGTATGAAATTCTACCTCGAGTGTGGATGACTGAACGCGCAGTTCAACAATTTGAGTTCCTGTCTTCTTTGGACTATCGTCTAAGAATAGAAATATCCAGAATGGAACATTTGGGTATAACTCCCGATAAGTATGGCCCAAGAGTTAAATCACATCCTCAAGTTAGCTTTATTCGTATCACAGCTTCGAATCGAATGCAAAGAGCTGAGGATATGGATTTTAGTGGTTCTACATCACAGACATATGTGTTTGACAATAAAAAAGAAACATTATTGGCAAACCAAGAAACTACTAAATCATTTTTGTCAAAACTTAAAGCACCAGAACCTCATAAAGTATGTAATAAACATGCAAGTTCATCATTCGTTTGGAGGGACATAGATTATTCTGATATCAGAGATTTCCTTGTGGCTTTTCATTATTCAGAAAGACAGGGAGCATTCAATGATATAGACCACATGATGAGATGGTTTGACTCTATCGTTTCTAACGGTAATATGACAAAATGGAATGTCATATTAGCAGGAAAAAAGAATTCTCAAGCGAAACCATGGGTAGTAAATGACACAATTTCTGTAAACAAAATAACTCGTGCCCAAAAGAAACGAAAAGAGGATGGAGTAATTAATATCGGAACGCTTCGTGATCCACATGATATTATTGCTGATATTGATTTGGATGGTGCTTCTAGTGAATTAATCAATAAAGTACACAACTTTAAATCAAAAGATGCCTTGTCTATACGAAATGATTCTGGACTTGGAAATATCCCCCAATTGATTATATATGTGATTGACAAGGATTCTAAGAGCTCTTCAAAGACGAGGGACGATTTGAATGCAGTAGAGGATATTGTTGGTATATGCATTAATGTTCCTGAAGATAATGATGGTAACGGCAGGACACAATCTGTCGCAATTCGCATTTCTAATGATGTGTTTAATTATATTGAGGATATAAATGGAACAGATGAAGATTGAAATCTTGGAACCATATAAAATGGTCCAGAAAGGCAGTGCTTTGTATAGATTGCTAATGAACGATCATACCCCTGTTCTTGATTTGTTTGTAAGAGAGTCTATTCAAAACAGTTTAGATGCTGCAGCTAGTAAAGATAACATGTCAATTCCTGTTGATGTCCATTATCGTGTTGGCAAATTTGACAGTTCAAGATTAAATAAATGTCTTGAAGGAGTTGAAGATAAATTAAACCAAAGATTTCCTGTTGGCGGAGATAGTTATAAATATATATCTATTAGTGATAGTGGTACTCAAGGGCTTACTGGCCCCATGAGACTTGAAGACGTCGTTGGTGACAACTCCGGTAATTTGATAAATCTTGTCTATGATATATGTAAGCCTCAAAATGATGCTAGTGCAGGTGGCTCCTGGGGTATTGGAAAAACAATATATTTTAGAATAGGCATTGGTCTTGTTGTTTATTATAGTCGAATATTAAACAGCCAAACAAAGAAATATGAATCTAGGTTGGCTGCCGGTTTAGTCGAAAACGAGTCATCTAATGATGCAATTATTCCTCAATATAAGAACAACCTCAAATATGGGATTGCATGGTGGGGACAAATGATTGATCAAAACAAAACCATGCCCATTACTGATGAAGATTATATAAAAGACTTTTTGTCAATATTTGATATAAGTGAGTATACGGGAAATCAAACGGGAACTACTATTATAATTCCTTATATTAATGAGAAGAGACTTCTAAATAATAATGCTATAACATGGAATGGACAAAATGGTTTTATACCCAATTGGATGAACTCAATAGAGGAATATCTTCGTATAGCTGTTCAGCGTTGGTATTTTCCTAGGCTTGACAATAAGAGAAATAAGAGCTTCAAAAGATTAGAAGTCCAAATTAACGGTCGTCCCGTTGATTATGATTCCTTCCTTCCTTTATTCAAATTGGAACAATCTCTATACAATAAAGCCTCTGGGCTGAACGTCGACAATGATTACCTACCAAAAACAGATGTCAAGACAGATGGGGTTCGTTTAAAATCTGTTTTAGAGGAACCTCTATCAGGTAATTTGTCGTATGTTAAAGTAAAGAAAGAAATGGTTGGAATGTGCCCACCAGACAATGATTACCATCCCAATGTAAACTTCAATATACAAATAAATGACCCAACAAAGAATGATCCTGTCGTAGCTTATTGCAGAAAGCCAGGAATGATTGTCGCATATGATCAAGAATCTTGGGTGAGGAATGTTCCGCCTTGTTCTTCTGATGAGTTTATACTAGCAGTTTATGTCTTAAACTCAAACAACAAATTGGCTTCTTCTGATATGTCATTAGAGGAATATATTCGAAAGGGAGAACATGCAGATCATTCTTCTTGGAATGATAGTAGTGTTGATGGGAAAAACCCAACTATCGTCCAAAGAATTCAGAATAATGTCTCCAGAAACCTTGTTTCTGCTTTTTCTGATGTAGATGATAATTCTCCTCGTAAAAATTCCGGATTGGGGAAGTTTTTAGGAGACATGATTTTGCCACCAATTGGATTTGGAACGCAATCAACAAATAGACCAAGACGAGATTCTTCTGGTGGGTCAACCTCTAGAAGTTCTGTACGTTATAAACTAGAGAATGTAGACTACAATGGGGATGTTATGTCAATCTCATATAAAGTTAGTTCTGAATTCGAAGCAAAAGAGCTCGGTCTTGAAACATTAATCTCGTCTGAATCCACATCAATAAGTTTTGATATTTGGGAGCAGGAGTTAGGCTTGGATTTACCTTTCCGTATAATATCTCACAGTATCAAAATCAATAAAATTGATAAAGAAAAATGTTATAATACTTATCTGATAAAAGACACAGACAAGGAGACTGATGAACTCCTTGAAATCAGACGTAATAAAACCACCAAAGGTTCATGTTACGGAATGAGTGTCGTTTTTCACGAGAAACATACTTTTGATGCCTCTATTACCATCAAGATGCTGCTATACAAAAGAGATGTAAGGCCAGTAATTAAACCATTATAATAGAAATATGAGTCAAACTATACCTCTTTTTCCTACATTCAATGAAGACGCGAAATCCGATGTCTTCAAATTAGAAGAATACGTATTCACTTATAAGCGAGATGACGAGATTATTGAGCTTATACAGGAAAGTGATGATACGGGATTACGTACGGAAGCGGCTTTATCTGACGAAACGGGGTATTGGAATCCTGATGAATATCCTTTATGCGTCAATCGTAAGATAAGAATAATAAAAGCTGCCCATCTTTTTTCTACGGGGGAGCCTTCTCCTGACGCATTGTATGCTATTGCATGTCATGATGCAACTATTGGGTTGGCCCTAAAATGGTATTCCGCTGAATCAAATCAGTGTGGAGCTATTCCTATAGGTACAATTACAAACACCACTAGGAATACAGAATTCACTATAAACTATAATTTTGACAAAGCGAGTATACGCGGCGAAATTTTCTTTAAGATCATTTTATATATTTATAGGTCAGGAAAGCCAAATGATTATGAAAGGCATTTTGCTAACACACCTGGTACGGTCTTAGGTGAGATTGATACCTTTGCAGTCAGAATTGATGGCAATGGTTCTTTCTTCCCAATATACGAAATTGATAAACCAGGCGAACCTCTTTGGGATGTGAAATGTACATGGACAGATGCTGCTTCAGATCCTTTTAGTGATTGTGTTTCGATTTTTATTAATAAAGCGCATAAGAATTACAAATATTTAAATAGAGAAGATGCGAGAAACTTTAATACTCAGTTGTTCTCAGAAATAATGTCAAGTGCAATATGTGTCATTGTTGAGACACTGAGGTCCGAAGAGAACAGCTTGTCTTCATTAGAAAATGCTCAAGAAGGCAGTGTCGCGCAGGCTGTTAGTTACTTTAGGGAGAAACTGGATTGGAATATAAAATCTAGCCAACTTACTTCCAGGTCAGTTAGATTATTCTTTGAAGAAAAATTTAAGAAGCTATGATAAATAAAGTAAAGACACTATCTCGTTCTGAATGCCAAGAGATGATGACATCTTGGATTGATTCAAAAGGTGATATCTTACCCTTTGTGGACTCTGATTATACTGTAATTAGAGAAGATATAGGGAAAATCTATCAGGATGCTTCTGATTCATGGGATATTTCCTATGGCAGACATGATTATTTTGTAGATGTCATTTTTGGTCTAAAGCTTTACAATTATTTGAATAGTCAAAGTTGGTTTAGTTTGAGAGTTGCATCGAATACAGATTTTTGGAGATATCTATCAGTTGCGGTTGTTCCTCACATTGTTTCTAATAGATGGGGGCTTGATAATGAAGATCATTATTGGAAACGTCCTATGCGTATATGGTTAAGATCTCTTTGGTGGTATGTCCATTTTTCCTGGTGTAATTCCATAAAAGAGACGAAGACTTTATTATTAAAGCCGATGTTTTCTACTGATACGATTTTGAATATCGTGGAGCGTTCAGGTAAAAATGGTACAAACATTGAATTATATCGAGATATTTTGCAAACATATAGCAATTTTAGTATGGATGTAATATCAAAATATAAAGCAAGAGGCTTGAAGGAAACAGACTTGTTTAGGGCTATAATGAAACTGAATACAGCAAAAATCATTGTTACTGAGCCTAACTTGTGCATGGATGGTGTCCATGGATATGTTTCATTACTGTGTGATGATCTCAACATAAGACTTTAAGATTGAAGATATGGAAGAATTAATAAAAGAACTTAAGACTCATTTTGCAGCAGGATTAGATGGTCTAAGAAGAATAACTACTCTTCCTGATGAGTATGCTGCATATACTTATCGAAATAGTGGCGTGTTTGGCCTGGCGATTGAATATGATGATGAGAAGGTCATAAATGAGACTGCTAATGAAGTGATATATAGTACTCAAACGCTTTTAAAAGAGTCAGGCGAGAAAAAATTTTTGTTGCTTACGTGCCTTGACGAGGAATATCGAAATCAATTTGCAGAACTAAGTTATAGTTTTGTTACCCCAGGCAATAATGGCGAAAACAGAAAAACAATACTTACTGATCCAATTTCTTGGTGGAATAAATGGACAGAATTGCTTGGTGACCGTAAAAGCAAAAAAGCTAGTTATGATGTTTTGGCAGAGTTGATAGCCTTGGATTATTTGTATCAGCAAGATAAATCCACTCGATGGTCTGCATCAGAGGCAGGAACACATGATATAGAGTCTGATAGCCAAAGTTTTGAAGTAAAGTCAACGACAAAGAAATCGGAGTCTCACATAACAATTTCAAGCCGTTTCCAATTAGAAAGTAAAAACAAATTGCAGCTGTTTTTCTTCCGCCTTGAATGTTCCCTTTCTGGTTTCTCAATAAATGATGTTGTTAATAGTTTGGAGAAACATGGATATGATCGAAATCTGATAGAATCTCAATTAAATGAAAAAGGATTTGTCAGAGGAAGAAGTACGAGAAATATTAAATACACAATACTTGAAGTTCGAAGGTTCGTTGTAGATGATAACTTCCCTAAAATAGTTGAGAAATCTTTCAAAAATGATGTGTTCCCCCAAAACATAATAAAGATTTTATATACTATAGATTTAGAAGGCATTAAATATACATCCATGAACTTTATCATGAATAGTGATGGGACTATATCAAGCGAATTGGGAAATAATTGCCATGTTACATCTATAAATACAGAAGAACCCGAAGAAAACCATACGGACATATATCCAGAATACACCCCAAATTGCATTCCACTATACTCAATGCGTGCTGCATGTGGAGTATTAACAAGAAATGATGCCTCGGATGGAGACGAACCTGAAATAGAAGGTTGGGTCGATGTTTCTGGCCGGGGGTTCACTCCTGATAAGGATAAGTTCTTTGTTGTATATGCAAAAGGCGATTCGATGAATCCAAAGATAATGGATGGCGATCTTTGCGTTTTCGAATGGTATAATAAGCGAGGTGGTACACGAGAAGGTGATATTGTGCTAATATACGCTGAAGATAAAATTGACGCCGGTTCAAATTATACCATTAAGAAATATCATAGTGAGAGGGCAAAAACGGATGATGGTTGGGAGCATGAAAGAATTATATTACTACCTCTTAATCCTGATTACGAGCCTATAGAACTCTGTGAAGATATGCACCCGTATACTATAGGCATTCTTAAATGTGTATTGTAATGACAGTAAGGAACTGGCCTCTGTCTTGTTAGAAGGCTTATGTGAGATGGAAGAAGTCTGGCGGAATAGGGCTGATGTTATGCAATAAAAACAACATAAATAAGCATAAAAGTTGATTATGTAGCTAAAATATTTGGCATAATCAACTTTTATGTTTATTTTTGCAGCAGCAGAATAAAGAAAAGAAGTCTTATGAAGACTAACAAAATCATGGATGAGATTCGCAATACAATCTCTCCAGAGATGAAATTACAGATGGAACTGTCTGTTGCTATTGCAAACCGCATCTACGATATCCTTGAGGAAAAAGGTATGTCGCAGAAGGATTTTGCTCGCTTAATGGGTAAGACCGAGACAGAAGTGAGTAGATGGCTTTCGGGAACTCACAACTTGACGATGGCTACTATTTGCAAGATATCCGCAGCTTTAAATGCAGATGTTGTAAAGGTGGCTGATCATGAGAAAGAACCCGCCTACGCCTAAAATTGCCTCATGGACAAACTCACTCCACAACAACGGCGATCAGCTAACATGGCTGCTATCCGGTCGAAGGATACAAAGCCGGAGATGATTGTGCGCAAAGGGTTGTGGATGCGTGGATTCCGATACAGGCTGAACCACAAGCGTTTGCCAGGGCATCCAGACTTGGTGCTGAGGAAATACCGTACGTGTATCTTTGTGAACGGTTGTTTCTGGCATGGACACAAGTGCAACCTCACCCCCGTCCCCTCTCCAAAAGGCGAGGAGAGAATGGATTTAGAGAGTTCGGAGTGCTGCAAGATTCCGAAGACGAACAGGGAGTTCTGGGTGGCGAAGATTCGCAGGAACAAAGAGCGTGACAAGGAGGAACAACGCAAGTTGGCTGAGATGGGCTGGCATTGCATCACGGTATGGGAGTGTGAACTGAAGCCCAAAAAGAGAGAGCAGACATTGGACTCTATAGCTTTCACCCTGAACCATATCTGGTTGCAAGATCATGGTGCAAAAGGTATTTCTTATCATGAGTTGACAGAAGAAAGTATGCCTATGCCAATAGCTGCGGAGGAAATATAGTATACCCGCTATCTGGAACTTAACTATTTTGCTGCATCCTGAATGACGAGACCAGCCAACATAAAGCCGAAGATGGCTGTGATATGAGCTAAGGTTCCGTTAATCTGGGCTTTCGAAGAACACCACTCATGGTTCAGGAGACTCTGGTCGCCTGGACCATTTTTTGCTTTGGGGCACATACACTGCTCTGTGCCACAGGTGGCGTTCTGACCACGATTCTCTAGCAGCTCGTCGCTATAGACGCACTGGAACTTGCGTTTGGGGAATGTCTTCTGACTCTTGAACTTTTTTCTCAACGCACGTGCCAAGGGGTCGCCCTGCACCTTCCAGAACTCTGTCACCTTGATACGCGTGGGGTCCAGTTTCAAGGCAGCACCCATGGAGGAAAACAGCTTTGCCTGCGTGCGACATGCCAATAGTATCAAGTAGGCCTTGTCTTTCAACGAATCGATAGCATCAATAATATAATCATAGGTGTCCAACTGGAAACTGTCGGCAGTTTCTTCCGAGAAAATTTTCTGTAGTGCGGTAATCTCTGCCTTCGGATTGATACTGAGCAAGCGCTCCTTCAGAGCATCCACCTTCACCTGTCCAACGGTCTTGGTGGTGGCCATCAGCTGACGATTGATGTTGGTGATACACACGCGATCGGAGTCAACAATAGTCAGTTGGCGGATGCCACTGCGCACCAGGCTCTCGGCACACCACGAGCCAACGCCGCCCACACCAAAGATAATCACACGCTTTTGGGCAATGCGGTCCATCGCCTCATTACCTAGCAGCAACTCACTCCTACGAAATATTGCACTATCTAATGCCATCATTTTCAAATTTTGGGTGCAAAGGTACTGATTTTCTGTCAAATGGACTTCATATAAACATTAATTAAGGAAAATGAGCATAGGGGAAAATACAAAAATCCATATAAATGAGGATTGCACAAGACGGACGGAAGTAGTAACTTTGCAGCCGCAAAACTATTGGAATGATATTACAAACACTACATGGATAGTATTTTTCTGAAAACACTGCTCGGCAAAGAGTGTCATCGTCCACCAGTATGGATGATGCGACAGGCTGGTCGCGTGCTTCCCAACTACCAAGAGATGCGAAAGCACCACACCTTTTCCGAACTGATAACCACCCCAGAACTAGCTGCTAAAGTGACACTGCTGCCAGTACAAGACTTGGGCGTCGATGCAGCCATTCTGTTTAGCGACATTTTGACCATACCCATGGCTATGGGAATGGAGATAGACTGGACCGACCATGGTCCACGATTCAACAATCCGCTAGCAGCACAACAACATCCACTCCGCCAGTTGGACATCAAGCCCGAGAAGCTGGACTATGTCTATCAGGCCATCGACCACGTGGTGGAACAAAGTGAGGTGCCTCTCATCGGATTCAGCGGTGCGCCGCTCACCATTCTCTGCTACATGCTGCAAGGCATCAGCACCAAGTCAACCTTCCCCGATGCGAAATTATTCTTTTACGAGCGTCGTGAAGAGACCCAACAACTCATCAACGCCATCACCGAGTTGACCATCGATTATGCCCAGAAGCAGATCATGCACGGCATAGATGCGTTCCAACTGTTTGAGAGTCATTCAGGCTTGGTACCCATAGAACTCTACAACGAGCTCTTCCTGCCCGCCGTTTGCCGCATCACCGATGCCGTGCGTTCAATGGGCATCCCCCTGATATTCTTCCCGAAAGGATTGGGATGCGGACTCAGACACATCACGCCCGACGTTTGCGACTTCGTGAGCATCGACTGGCAGACATCACTCACTGAGGCACGCGAGATGGTTCATCCCGAGGTGGGACTTCAAGGCAACTTCGACCCTCACCTGCTCTTTGCATCGCAAGACGACATTGCACGCACACTGGAGTCCTACAAGCCCTTCTTCAGAAAGCATCCCCGCTGGATCATTAATCTGGGCCATGGCGTATTGGCCGATACCCCCATTGAGAACGTTCATTTTTTTGTAGATTGGATTAAAAACACAAATTGGAAATGATAAAATACGAATCCATCAATCACCAACACACATCACTGGCAGACAGAGAAGAATACTTCAGACAGGTCAAACACGAAAGCGACACGCCGTCTGTATTTCTTCAGACTTGTAACCGCATGGAACTATACCATGGCAGTGGCGAGGTTCCTGATGAGGTGGCGCGCCATCTATTCAGAGTGGTCAGCGGATTGGAGTCGGCAATCATAGGCGAGCGAGCCGTACAAGGACAAGTAAAAGAGGCCTACACTCTGGCCAAGCAGACACAGAAGTTGCCCACCGAACTACACAAGCTTTTCGAGACAGCCCTGCAGGTAGGAAAACGCGTACGCACCGAAACACAGATCAGTCAAGGTGCTGTCAGCCATTCTCTGGCAGCCATTGAGATTATCGAACAGGAACAAATCAACCTGCAAGATGCACGCATCACCATCGTCGGTGTCAACAAGCTGACCGAGGAGATCATCAAATTTCTGCAAAACAAGAAAGCGAAGCTGGTGTTCCTGGCCAACCGCACCGAAGAGAAAGCACGACGCATGGCCGAACCTTTCGGTATAGACATCTTCCGTTTGGAAGATAAACATAATTTCCTGAAGGACACCGACATCCTGATCAGTGCCACCTCAGCGCCCGATGCCATTATCCATCCCGATGATCTGACGCCAGGACGCTCGCTGTTGGCCATTGACCTAGCTTTCCCTCGTGACATCGACCCCGCCGTGGCACAGATGGAGAACGTGAAGCTCTACAACCTACACGACGTAGAGTTGAAAGTAAAAGAGAATATCTCCATCCGTCAAGACGAGGTGCAGAAAGCAGAACAAATCATAGAAGAAGCTATCGCAGAACTCCGTGAGACACTGGAGCGCCGCAAACGTTATAAGAAAGCCATTCGCGTGACCGCTCGCAGCAGCAAACTGTCGCAGATACAGGTGAAAGAGGTGTTCGGTCGTTTTCCCGATACTCCTTACAGACTCATCACCCGCCAGTCTTATGGCGATAAACATCAAAAGATATCACTGCTGAACGGCGAGGCGCCCGATGACATGTTCACGCGCGAGCTCGACACTGCCCTGCTGACCGGCAAAGCAGACATAGCCATTCACTCGGCCAAGGACCTGCCAGAGAGCCTGCATCCAGACCTAGAGGTGATTGCGCTCTACGAAGCCTTCGACAAAACCGACTCGCTGGTGAGCCGCGACCACATCTCGTTGGCCGACCTGCCAGAAGGAAGCTCTGTAGGAACCAGTTCTCCGCTGCGCCGAGCAGAACTGCTGCAACTGCGACCCGACTTAAAGATTGTCAGCATCCGCGGCTGCATAGAAGACCGCGTAGAACAGGTACGCAGCGGAAAAGTGGATGCCGCCATCGTGGCCACTTGTGCACTGAAGCGACTGGGCATGGAAGATGAGATAACAGAAGTGCTTCCATTCTCCACCCACCCCATGCAGGGTCGCCTGGCCATCACGGCACTCAAAGGACGTGACGATCTGAAAACCATTTTTGCAAAAGAGAGTATCTTATGAAAACACTCTTCACAGGGTTGACCTCGCCAAACAAGGATTTTATCCACACGCCACTGATTGAGATAGTACCAGTGGACGACCGTTCTGCCCTGCAGCGTGCTGCTGACAACATCAGCAACTACGACTATGTGCTTTTCACATCAAGATATGCCGCCAAATACGTAGGGAAGCTTTTTGCCCAAGCGCGGCAGATCGTCTCTATCGGCAGCACGACGACCGCAGCCCTGCAGCAATCAGGGATAGAAGCGATGAGCGAAGTGGAGGAAGACAATTCATACGGTGTCATCGAATGGTTTCGCCATCAGCCCTGTGGACGCGTGCTGATACCACGATCCAACCTGGCGCTGCCCATTATTCCCGAAGGTCTCCGAGAGCTAGGTTTCGAGGTGGAATGCGTGACGGCCTACGTGAACCGCATGCCCGAGCATGCAGAGAAAGTCAATCTCAGCGAGGTGGAGCGCATTGTGTTTACATCACCCTCTACCATCGACAACTTCATACGCTTGTATGGTTTCATTCCCACAGACAAGCAGCTAGAGACCAGAGGCCCCATAACCGAACAACACTTACAAAAAAGAATAAAATAACAACAATTATGAAACGATTCAGAGAATTCCGCAAGGATCAGGCCACACGCGACAAGTATGCCGATGTTGCCGTGAACGTCAAGGACTTTATCTATCCTTACTTCGTAGTAGAAGGTGAGGGCGTTAAGGACGAAATCAGTACCATGCCCGGCATCTATCGTTTTTCTATCGACACACTGGTAGAAGATGTGAAAGAGTGCTATGCACTGGGCATCGACAAGGTGCTGCTCTTTGGTGTCATCGAGGATAGTCAGAAAGACGAGCGTGGCACGCTGGCCTACGCTGAAGATGCACTGGTATGCCGTGCTGTGAAGGCAATCAAGGCTGCCCAGCCCGAGGTATGCGTGATCACCGACGTCTGCCTGTGCGAATACACCAGTCATGGACACTGCGGACTGCTGCACGACCACGACGTGGAGAACGACTCTACCCTGCCCCTGCTGGCCGAGATGGCATACGTTCACGCCAAGGCCGGTGCCGACTTCGTGGCTCCTTCAGCCATGATGGACGGACAGATTGAGGCCCTCGACAAGCGTCTGCGCGAGGCTGGTCTGCGCGACAAGTGTAAGATTCTGGCCTACTCTGCCAAGTATGCTTCGGCCTTCTATGGTCCTTTCCGCGACGCAGCTGATTCAGCTCCTGCCTTTGGCGACCGCAAGACCTACCAGATGGACTATCGCACCCACGACCAGGGTCTGGAGGAGATCGCTGCTGACATCGAGGAGGGAGCCGACTGGACCATGGTGAAGCCCGCTATGCCCTATCTTGACATGATAGCCCGCGGTGTGGAGCGCTTCCCACAGGTGCCCATGGTAGCCTATCAGGTGAGCGGTGAATACTCTATGCTGAAAGCAGCTGCCAAGTTGGGTTATCTCGACGAACAGCGCGTGGTCTTCGAGAGCCTCATCGCCATCAAGCGCGCCGGTGCACAGTATATCATTTCGTATTACGCTAAAGAGTACATGCAGCGATGGGCATAAACGAACGTAAGTTATCAGCTGCAGCCTTTGAACAGGCGCAGAAGGTGATTCCCGGCGGTGTGAACAGTCCGGTGAGAGCCCTGAAGAGTGTGGGCACCACGCCCCTCTTTGTGAAGGAGGCTAAAGGTGCATACTTCACCGACATCGACGATAACAAGATTATCGACTTCTGCATGTCGTGGGGTGTGTTCATCCTGGGTCACAACAACGAGCGCGTGAGTCAGGCAGCCATTGACGCAGTGGGTCGTGGTAGCAGCTACGGCATTCCCACACTGGCAGAGACCACACTGGCAGAAAAGGTGCGCGAGGCTATTCCCTCGATGGAGCGCCTGCGCTTTGTGAACAGTGGCACCGAGGCCACCATGTCGGCCATCCGTGTGGCTCGTGGCTTTACGGGCCGTGACATCCTGGTGAAGTTTGAGGGCAACTATCATGGTCATGCCGATCACTTGCTGGTATCAGCAGGTTCGGGTGTAGCCAATATCTCTAACGCCTCGTCGGCCGGTGTGCCCGAAGGTTTTGTGAAATATACGGCTGTACTGCCCTATAACGACGTCGATGCCCTGAAGCAGTTCTTTGCCAAGCATGGCGATCAGGTGGCAGCGCTCATCCTGGAGCCTGTGGCTTGCAATATGGGTGTGGTGGTGCCTACAGAAGACTTCCTGAAGACAGCACGCCAAGTGACCGAACAGCATGGCGCCATCCTCATCTTCGACGAGGTGATCACCGGTTTCCGCCTGTCGCGTGGTGGTGCCCAGGAGCGTTTCGGCATCAAGCCCGACATGACCACCGTTGGTAAGATCGTGGGTGGTGGATTCCCTGCTGCTGCCTTTGGTGGTCGCGAGGACATCATGAAGGTGCTGGCCCCCGAAGGACCTGTCTATCAGGCTGGCACACTGAGTGGCAACCCTGTTGCCATGGCAGCAGGTATCGAGACACTCACACAGTTGTCGCGCCCTGGTTTCTATGCCGAGCTCGAGGCTAAGAGCGATGCCTTCATTGCCAAACTGGAGCAGATCATTGCAGGCAAGGGCATCCAGTTGAATCGCTGTGGCTCCATGTTCACCATGTTCTTCAACGATCAGCCTGTCAACAATTTCCAGGATACCAAGTGCAGCAATCAGGAGCGCTTTGCCCGCTACTTCCGCAACATGCTGAGTCGCGGTATCTATGTGAGTCCGTCGCAGTTTGAGGGCAACTTCATCTCTGAGACTCACACGCCCGAGATTCTTGACTACGTATTACAAAGCATTGCCGAAAGTATCGAATGAAGACTATCCAGAAAATAAAACAGTGGTTGCAGTCCTTGTCGTTCAGAACAGGTGTCATCGTGCTCCTGTGCTGCATACCATTCTATATCCTATCCTTCGCCCAGATGTTGTTGCCCATCAGCGTAACGGCCAAAGGCATCCTGTGGACAGTGCTCTTCGGACTGGCCAAGACCTGCCAATATGGTGGTCTCACCATTCTTGGCGTCGAGGGCTATAAACGTCTGAAAGGCAAACTAAGAAGAACAAAGGCATAGTTCTTCACCTTTTTGCACAATAGTATTTATGCTGCTTATCCGACCAATCAAACCGGATAAGCAGCATTTTTTTTGCCCATCTGCAGTCAAATACCACACACAGGGTATGCGAATGCCGCACACATGGGATTGTAGGAATGCTGAAAGCACCGTACCTTTGCATTGTCAAAAGCCCCCTAAGTTAGGGGGATGGGGGTCTGAACAGGCGCAGGCATCCCATAGAAAGAATATTTTTGGTCTGGTTCTCGTCTGTTCAGACCCCTAATTCCCTAACTTAGGGGACTTTAAAAAAGGTAAGAATTATGAAAGCAGTAAAAGGATTGATTTGGATGATGATGATGGCTGTGGCATTTACAGCCTGCAGCAGTGACGATGAAAGTGCGCCCCTAACGCTTAATTCCCTTGCCGGTGACTTTATCGGAGAGGCTACTGGAACATTGGTTTCCATTAATGAGAAGGGTGAAGAATTTAGTCAGGACGTAACACCACAGGGCACTGAGACAGCAAAAATCACAGTAAATGAGGACGGAACATTAACCTTAAGACAGCCCACGTTCTATGTTGGAAAAGGTGCCTTTCCTGGTGCTATCATATATAAAATACCTGCTACGTTGACTGATAATGTAATCACATTCTCGATAAAAGACTATGGCAGTATGAATGGCGTTTATACGGTAGCAGGCGACCTTAACGGCAAGTATCAAGATAATCGTCTGATACTAGACTACACATTCAAGCATGCTGGCTCGATGGTAGGTACGATTCACTTTGAAGGCATCCGCAAATAAATGAATACTATCGAACAGCATTCTTCTGCTGGTATTTCGTCAGGTGCATCGGTTCTACCCTTTGCATTTTTTGTAACGACAGTTATTGGACTGTCGTTTTTTGAGTTTGTAGATATCAATCTTCTCATAGTCGTAGGTCTCGTAGCTGTCATTGGAGGCTCTTTATTATCCACTGATAGACAACAGTACTGGGCAACAGTATTTACTTTTTTCGGCAGTCGAACGGCTGTTACCGCTTCGTTGCTTTGGCTTATAGTAGGTGTCTATGGAAACATCCTGAAGGAGGGACATCTTGTGGAGGGCTTGGTGTGGGCGGCAATCACTCTGGATTGTGGAGGCACGGCATTCATTATTGTTACTTTCCTATTCTCTGGCTTGTTCGCCATATCTACGGGGTCAGGCTTTGGCACGATCAGTGCGATGAGTCTGACGTTATTTCCTGCAGGCATCGCTGTTGGAGGAGATGCGGCTCTTCTGGGTGGAGCCATCCTCTCTGGGGCCGCCTTAGGAGATAGTATCTCGCCAGTTTCTGATACCGCTGTGATAGCTGCCTCTACTCAACAATATGATGATGGCAGGGTGGCAGACGTAGGTGAAAGTATACGCCATCGTCTGTCCGTTGTTTTATGGGCTGTCGTCCTAACGCTGCTATTCTTTTCTTTTGTGGGATTATGGAGGACGGAGACATTGCAGACAGACATCTCTTCCGGTTCGGATGACTATAAGGGTCTTTTCCTGCTATTTCCAATCCTGGTTGTGATGATACTGGCTTTACGTAAGGTGAATATTTTTGTGTCGCTCTTTGTGGCTATCGTGGTGGCAGTGGCCATCGGACTGGGATTACACCTTCTCACTCTCGGCAATCTTGTTCATATTGAAGATGGACATGTTAGTGGGGCGATAGTTGAAGGTATAGGAAGCATGGCCAATATCTGTCTGCTACTCATGGTTGTGGTGTCGCTTTCAGGTCTTATCATTCAAAGTGGTGCGATGAAGCAGTTGATATCACTGCTGAATGGTTATACGACTCATTCGCAACAGCGAACAGAGATTACCCTCTTTTCCCTGGTGGCCATTGCTGGTATCCTGATTGCAGCCGTCAACACCATTGCCAATATCTGCGTTGCCCCCTTTGTAAATGATATAGGACAACGGCAGGGAATCCACCCTTTTCGTCGCACCACAATTCTTGCCACCGTTATCTGCACGTTCCCCTTTGTGCTCCCTTATGGTGGGTGCCTGCTCCTTTTGATGAAGGGGGTTGAAGCTTTAGGAGCGACTGTTGAACTGGAAGCAACCGACATGTTCTTCACAACCGTCTATCCCTGGTTCTTGTTGGTATGTTGTTTCATAACATGTATTATCCGTCATCACCATAGAAAATGAATACATTAACGAAATTGATTCTTGACGATATGCGTCCAGCTTTGGGCGTCACTGAACCTGGAGCCATCGCTTTTGCTGTAGCCTCGGCAAAGGGGTATGTCAAGGGGAATTTAAGGAGCATCCGTCTCACGCTCAACAGTGGCATGTATAAGAATGCCTTCACCTGCGGCATTCCTAATAGTAATGAGGTGGGCATTGCTCATGCTGCTGCTTTAGGTTATGTAGCAGCTGTTGCCGACAAGAAACTGGAATGTCTTGACGGCGTAAAACCTATCCACAACCGTCAGGCAAGGAAGATAGTCAGTGAAGGTCGGATACAAGTGACGATGGGCGATGTATCCAGTCGTATTTACATCCATGCTGTCGTCACAACTGATAAGGGCGATGCAAGTGTTACGATAGAGGACACCCATATTAATATCACAGAGATTGTGCAGAATGGAAAGGTTGTTCTTAAAGCTGCAAAGAAAAAGAACAACGGGAAAAGGGCAGCAGCCGACACGCCTCTGATTCACCGCTATACTCTACGACAACTGCTGAACTATGTAAACAGGGTTCCTATTGACGAGATAACTTTTATTAGACATGCTTATGATTTGAATCTCGCCCTTTTTCAGGAAGCACTCCAAAGCAGTAAGGCCACCATTACAGATTACCTGTATTCACAAAACCACCGGCAGGTAATCTCTGCTGACGAACAGAAGACTGCTTCTCTGCTTTGTAATGGCGCTATCGAGGCGCGTGTTCTCGGCTTGTCAAAACCTGCAATGAGCATCACGGGTAGTGGTGCCCATGGCATCATTGCCACGCTTCCTCTTTATGCTTCGTGTCGGGTGAATGACTATGGTGAGGAACAGTTGCTGCGTGCCACGGCCCTCAGCTATCTTGTCTGTATGTATATTAAGGAATATTCAGGAAAACTCTCTGCTTTCTGTGGATGTGCTATCGCGGCAGGTACTGGAATGGCTTGCGGATTGGCTTATCTGAAGGGTGGAACACATAAGACCTTGACATTGGTCATACAGAATATGGCTTCGAGTATCACGGGGATGATTTGTGATGGTGGTAACCATGGCTGTGCGATGAAAGGTATCGTGGCGGTAGATGCCGCCTACCAGTCGGTCAACCTAGCCCTCTGCGGTATTGCTATTGAGCGACAGCACGGCATCAATGGCCCGTCGGCAGAACAAACGATGCGCCATATAGGACTGATTGCATCGCCTGGAATGGTCCAAACAGAGGGTGTTATTGTAGATGTGATGCGTCAGAAATAGTCATTTTTTCATCGAAATACCATACTCTCGGTATGCGAATGCCGTACACGTGGGATTGTGGGAGCACGGAAACCGCCGTACCTTTGCACCGTCGAAAGTATTAAACGGATAAATATAAAAAAGGATAAGGTATGAAGAGTTTTCAGACAACACGATTAGCAATACTATCTTTTGCCATTGTTTCTCACTGTGCGGCGTTGGCTGCCCCTATTATAGGAAAGGTGGCCGACGCCGAGACGGGAGAAGCTATTATTGGTGCAACGATATACGATGCCCGCAATCATGTGGGGGTTATCACCGATGCCGAAGGGCATTTCAGCATTGATGTGACAACTTTTCCATCTGAGTTAAAAATCAGTTACATCGGTTATGAACAGCAAGTCATCAGCGTGAAAGGTAGTGACAAGAATCTCGTAGTGGCTCTGAAAGAGGAAGATCACAAGCTGAACGAGGTCGTTGTGGTGGGTTATGGCACTCAGAAGCGCACACAACTGACTGGCAGCGTGACTAAGTTGAAGGCCGACATCTTTGAAAAGGTCACTGCACCTACCCTTGACGTAGCCCTTGGCGGACAGGTGGCAGGTCTGAACGTGACTGCCAGCAGCGGACAGCCGGGTGCCGACAGTCATATACGTATTCGTGGCGGCAACTCGGTAAATGCCAGCAATGAGCCACTTTACGTGGTCGATGGCTTCATCTATTTTAAAGATGCAGCCAACAACAGCACAGGTATTGGTGCCATAGAGGGTTCACTGAACCCACTGGCTACCATCAACCCCAATGACATCGAATCGATAGAGGTGCTGAAAGACATCTCTGCCACCGCCATCTATGGCTCGCGTGGCGCCAACGGCGTGATTCTCATCACCACCAAAAAAGGAAGGCCTGGTGAAGGAAAGGCTCGCGTGAACTATAACTACTCGGTAGGCGTGAGCAATATAGCCAAAAAGCTGGACCTACTGAATGCCAGCGAATGGGCACAGTATCAGAAAGACTATTACAGCAACAAAGGCGGTTACAGCGATGCTGAGATTGTTGCGTTGGGCACAGGAACCGACTGGCAGGATGCCGTGACACGTACGGCATTGCAGCAAACCCACGAGCTGAGCATCAACGGCGGTACAGAGAAGAACCGCTACGCCTTCTCTGCCAACTATACCGACCAGGAAGGAATTATTCTGAATTCCGGCTTTGAGCGCTATAACTTCCACACCAACGTGGAATGGGAATTGCAGAAGGATTGGCGTTTTGGCGTCAATGCCACCTACGGGCGTTCTAAACAACAAGGACTGACCACCGCCGAGGCAAAGGTGTTTAATTCATCGCCCTTCTCGGCAGGCATCACCAACAGCTTTGTCTATGCACTGCTGATGCCACCAGTGGTAAGCGTGTACAATGCCGATGGCTCGTATAACTTCGGCAACCCTTATGAATATGCCTACTTTGCCATTGGCGATCATGCCGCCAACCCTGTCTATGACCTTAAGGAGAGTGTGGCCGAGAATATTAACAACTACCTTTTGAGCAACGTATGGACCACATTCCACGTCGGCCACCTCACCCTTAAGGCTTCTCTGGGACTGAACAGCGAGAAACTGACACAGAACTACTTCTCGGGGGCCTATACCTCGCTGGGACTGGCCACGCAGGGCATTGGTGGTACGGGCAACAGACAGACAGATGTATGGCAACAGGAATATACAGCTACCTACGACTTGGACCTGGACAGTCATCACCTTGACATACTTGGCGGCTATACACGTCAGACACAGACATCGACACACAGCGCCATCCGCACGAACCACTTCACCAATGAGAGTCTGAAGCAGCACAACCTGGGTGACGGTGCCGAAATCTACACGCCCAAGACGGGCATCAGTGAAGCTCGGCTGAACAGCTTTATTGCTCGCGCCAACTATACGCTGGCCGACCGCTACAATGCCACCGCAACCTTCCGTGCCGACAACAGCAGTCGTTTTGCTGCAGACCACCGTTGGGGCTACTTCCCTTCATTGGGACTGTCGTGGAATGTTGACAGGGAGAAATTTCTGCAGGGTATTCACGGTATCGACTACCTAAAGGTGAGACTGACCGGTGGCCTTGTTGGCAATCAGGAAATCAGCGACTATGCCTTTACCACCAGTTACGCCACTGGCTCGTATGGCGGCAGCAGTAGCTACGCCAAGCAGAACACGGCCAACGACAAACTGAAGTGGGAAACGACGGCATCTTACAACTTCGGCATAGACCTGGGGTTGTGGAACGACCGTGTGAGCGTGGTGTTTGATGCCTACTACAAGAAGACCAGCGACCTGCTGCTGGTGGTTCCAATGGGCTTCTCTTCGGGTGTCACCACCCAACTGCAGAACGTGGGAAACGTGGAGAATAAGGGTGTAGAGCTGGCTGTCAACGCAACACTGCTGCAGCGCAAGGGACTGCGCTGGACAGCATCGGCCAACGTAGCCTACAACCACAACGAGATCACCAACATGGGCACTACTAACAACGTGATACAAGGTTCAGACAACCAGCAGATTCTAAGACGCGGCGAAGCACTGGGCTCGTTCTACGGACTGCGGTTTGCAGGCATCGTGCAAAGCGATGAGGACGTAAGCAAGCTGCCCACCGTCAACGGACAGACGCCTAAGCCAGGCGACCTGAAGTTCGTGGACACCGACGACAATGGTCACATTGACGGCAACGACCGACAGATTCTGGGCAGCATACAACCAGACGTTGTCTATGGCTTCTCGACACAGTTGTCATGGCGCCACCTTGACCTCTCTGCTTCATTTGCCGGAAGCTATGGCAACGAGGTGTACAATGCGCTAGGCCGCCGACTGGAACTGACCAACGACTCGTACAACGTGCTCAGCACCGTCAAGGACTCGTGGACCCCTGCGCGCGGTGGCAACACGCTACCCCTGGCTTCTAATGCCCGGCCCATTGGCTACATAGACAGTCGCTACGTACAGAATGCCAGCTATTTGAAACTCAGAAACCTGACCATTGGCTACAATCTTAAAGTGGACAGTGCTAAATGGAAAGTTGAAAGTCTTCGCCTCTATGCAACGGCATCAAACCTCTTCACCCTTACATCCTATAAGGGCTACGACCCCGAGGTGGCCAGTGGCACCGACAGCGGTGTCTATCCTTCATCGCGTAGCTTCGTGTTTGGCGTGAACATCTCATTGTAATCATTCAACTAACATAAAAAGAGGAAATAAACATTATTGTATTAACTAAAGGTAAAAAGGAGATTTCAGTATGAAGAAAGCAAGAATCCTACTCAGTGCCGCTTTGGCAACAACCCTTTCACTTGGTTTTGTGTCATGCTCTAGCAATGACAGTGACAATCAGGTAACCGATGAGAATGTCGTAGCCGATGACGCCTCAGCCCTCTCGCTCGTCAATGGTGTTTACAGTCACTGGCAGCCCCTGTCATCGTCGTTCTCATTCATCATTGAACTGAACTCAAACAAGCTCATTTCTTTCGAAGGTGAGGAAAGTGAAGCTGGTCCGGTCAACAGCCGTTTCGAACAGGAGCCCACCACGTGGTATCAAGTTAAGATTTTCAACCACCTGCTGCTCGGCATTGCTCAGGCCAATGAGGCCATCACGACAATCAACAATTCGGTGGAAGCCGGAAAAGTCACACAAGCAGGCTACAACGCTGCAGTTGGTAAAGCTAAGTTTCTGCGTGCTTTGGCCTATCTAAAGTTGGCCCAATTGTGGGGAGAAGTGCCCGTATTCACAGAGAATGGCGGCTCTACAACTGAACGACAGAGCATAGACAACGTGCTGGCACAGGTGGTTAAAGACTTAACCGATGCAGAGTCACTGTTGAAAGACTACGACGGCGACCCACGCACACCGTCAAAACAAGCAGCTCAGGCACTGCTGGCTCGTACTTACCTGGTATGGGGCGACAACCCACTCTCTGCTGCAGAGGTGCAAGCCATTGCTGCCGGCCAGACAGACCCTCAGTTCACAAAGACAGACAGTCGTTTGGAGAAGGCTGTGGAATATGCAAACAAAGTGATCAACAGCGGTCTGCTGGCACTCGACCCCGACTTCAGCAAACTCTATGGTCGTGACTACGAGAGCAACAAGCGCGGCACCAACGAGCATCTGTTCACCATTGCTCACGATGGCGACAAGGTTGATGCTCAGGGCAATCACCAGACTCACTGCTCGTGGACATTCCCCTTCCAGAATGGTGAGAACGGCAATGGTTACACACAGAACCACACCGAGGTGGCCGACGACAACCTCTACGACGACTGGAAGCGCGAGCAGCCCAACGACAAGCGACTGGCAGAGACCTACCTCATTGAAGTCAAAAACCCTGAAGATCAAAAGATCTACCATTACTACTCACCCGTATATACGCCCATCAACGGTAAGGGTGTTGATCAGAGCTACGAGGACGCCGAGAATCTGGAGATCACCAAGAACAGCGTGGACCGTATTGAGATTCGCTATGCAGAGGTACTGCTCATCAAGGCTGAAGCACTCGTACAGTTGGGTCGCAACAGCGAAGCTGCAGAGCCTTTCAACCAGTTGCGTCGCCGTGCAGGCATCGCAGAGGTCAGCGCTCCCACCTTCGAACAGATCAAACGTGAATGGGACTATGAGTTTACCTACGAGCAGTTCTCGGTATTCAACTCTTATCGTTGGAAGGACCTGATTAGCAGCGTCAAGAAGGTGGCCAGCTATAAGCACTTTGCCGACAACTGGAAGACCGCACTTGGCAACACCTACAATGCCGACCAGGAGGCCTACTTCACCAAGGTGCACAACCACCTGCGTGCCAAATACAACAACATCCGTGGCCGTCACTACCGTCAGCCTATCCCAACAGGTCTCAGCGGTGAGGACCTGGGCATTGCTCAGAACCCGGGCTATTAATTAATTCCTAATATCATATAACCAAGAGAGGGGAATGGACTGCAACAGGCAGTCGGTTCCCCTCAATCTATAGTTTATACCTTTTATATGGTATTCGAATGCCTTGAACATGGGATTGTGGGTAAAGAAAAAGCCTAGTACCTTTGCATCGTCAAAAGCCCCCTAAGTTAGGGGGATGGGGGTCTGAACAGGCGCAGGCATCCCATAGAAAGAATATTTTTGGTCTGGTTCTCGTCTGTTCAGACCCCTAATCCCCTAACTTAGGGGACTTTAAAAAAGGTAAGGAATATGAAAAAAGTAAAAGGATTGTTTTTAGTTTTAGTCGTTGTAGCACTGACAGCCTGCAACAGCAACGACGACGGCGTGCAGGCGGGTATTGAGATTCCCGGTATCACCATCACGGACGACATAGATTGCTGTTCTGCAGAAGAGGCACTACAGGTATATCGTTTCCTACAGACACTTAAGATCGTGCCAGAGCTACAGACCGATGTTGACGGCAAGTACAACGTGTTTGCCTATACGAAGACTGGTGATTTTCACAATGGTTACAACGAAGTGTTCTTTGTGGCAACAAAGAAGGCCACAGGCAACTACATCAAGAACTTCGAGATTTCTGGACTGAACCCACTGATGCACATGGTGAAAATGGATATGTACCACAGCACGCCAGTGGGCCCTGTTGCTGAGAGCTTCAACGATGGTTATCTGGCAGTGAAGCGCACATGGGTTTCATTTATCATGAACACCAGCGATGCCGGCAACTGGAACCTATCGTACGACGCCCTGATACTGGGAGCCAAGGGCGGCATAGAGAAACACGACATCGTTGTCAACGCCCTCCCCGACGGACAGGCCTGGGTGAAATCGTTTAAGGCAGGCAACGACACATACTACCTGTCACTGGTGAACCCCTCTGACTTCGAGACGGGAACCAACGAGATCCAAGCCTATATATCGAAAAAGAGTGCGAAAGCTACCGATCCGTATCAGGTTGCCACCGAGACGTTTATCGTGGATATCGACCCACGCATGCCAGACATGGGCAACCATACCTCGCCCAACAACACGCCACTCGTGAAACAAGAGGATGGCAGTTACAAAGGCACCATCAACCTGACGATGACTGGCCTGTGGCGTATCCACCTGACGGTCAAGGATGAACAGGGCAATGTGGTGGCTGGCGACAGCGAGCTGAGTTCGCTTTACTGGGACGTGACCATATAATTGATCGACCATATATAATCATAGAGAAAGCTATTCGATAACAGAAAAGAGATTGTATGATAGGAGTCATTTTGCTATCAGCCATATTATTAGGAGACACCCTCACCACCTCGTCACAGAATCTGGACGAGGTGGTAGTTGTATCACGCGGACAGGGTGGAAAGCGTTCTACGAAAGGACAGGTGGCTACCATCGACGAGCACCTGCAGGAACTGAACCATGTAGAACTGGTGCGACGCGGCTCGTATGCGTGGGAGCCTATGGTGAACAACATGCAGACCGAAAGGTTATCTACAACCATCGACGGCATGAAGATATTCTATGCTTGCACGGACAAGATGGACCCCGTCACCTCCTATGTAGAAAGCAGCAATCTGCAGAGCATCACCCTGAACAGTGGCCTCAACGGCAATCCACAGGCTACGGGCAACATCGGTGGCGCACTGGACCTGAAACTGCGCAAGGCTGGTTTTCTGCACCACCTTGATTCACGCGACATCTATAAGTTCAACGCAAACACCGGCTACGAGACGAATGGCCATGTGCAGGTGTATGGCGCTGACGGGGCTTACTCTTCGAAACAGTTCTACGTCAACGGAGGGGCGTTCTATCGCCATGCCGACAACTACAAAGCTGGCGACAGGCGCAAGGTGGACTTCTCGCAGTTTCAGAAAGTAAACGCCTTTGTGAACAGTGGCTATCGCCTGGCCCCCAACGATGCCCTTGAAGGCACGTTTATCTACGACCGGGCCACAGATGTGGGCTATCCCGCACTGAACATGGATGTGGCTAAGGCCGAAGCATTTATCACCTCGCTGGCCTACAAGCACCTGTTCGAAAACTCGATATGGGAATCGTGGGAGACCAAGGGCTACTACAACCACATCACCCATATCATGGACGACACCACACGCCCCGACGTGCAGATACATATGGACATGCCCGGCAAGAGTTGGACATCGGGCTTCTACTCCACGCTCACCTCACAGTTCACATGGCTTCGTGTGCCCAATGGTGTATCGCTGAACATCGACGGCTATTACAACCGCCTTTTTGCCGACATGACGATGTATCCCGGCGGAGCCGCCCCCATGTACATGGTCACATGGCCCGACGTGGGCACGCTGAACATGGGTGCAGCCATCACCGACGACATTCGCTTGACGGATCATTCCACGGTACATCTCTCAGGCAAACTTTCGTGGCAGCACCAGCGACTGAACAACGAAGAAGGTTACAAAGCCTTGCGGGTGTTCTTTCCAGGCATGCATCAACAGTATCATCAGACCACCGGTCGTATCGCAGCCAACTATCAGTTATCAACTGTCAATCATCAGTTCAACATTGGTGCCGGATGGGGCAGCCGTGCGCCCACGGTGACAGAGGCCTATGGTTACTACCTGAACAACACATTCGACCAGTATGACTACATCGGCAACCCACGTCTGAAGAACGAGAGTGCGATAGAACTGAACACAAGCTTCAATTTTACAATTCTTCCATCTTTCAATTTTTCAATTGATGCCAACGCGTTCTTCTTCTCCAACTACATCATCGGCCAGTTCGAGAACCGACTCAGCGCCATGACCGTGGGAGCAGAAGGCGTCAAGGTGTATGGCAACATCAGTCATGCCACGATAGCCAATGCCACCTTATCGGCCGAATGGCGACCAGTGAAAGGTCTGCGGTGGCAAGCCAAAGGCAGCTACAGCACCGGACGCGACGACGAGGGAGACTATCTGCCTCTGATCTCGCCCTTCAGTTATCAGACACGTCTTTCTTATGCCACAGGATCGTTGGCCTTTCAGGCAGAAGTGAAGGGAAATGCGCTGCAGTCTAACTACGGCGAGAAGTATGGCGAGACGAAGACAAACGCCTGGACGGTTGTGGGCTTGTCGGGCTCATATGCTTGGAGCCACATTGTATTGAGGGCTGGCGTGGAGAACCTCTTCGACAGATACTATTCCACCTATGCCGACTGGTGCCACATTCCACAGAAAGGACGCAATATTTACGTGAATTTATCGTTTGAACTATAATGAAAAGAACTATTATTTGGATACTGGCACTCGTCGTTGGTGCCGTTTTGGGAATGTTGGGCATCACATGGCTCGACGATGTGATGAACTTCATTGCTACCATCTACACACGCTTATTCCAGTTGTTGGCCGTGCCCACCATCATCCTGGCTGTCATCACCACACTGGCCACATTCGGTTCGAAGGGAACGGGAAAAGTCTTCGTGCGCACCCTGAGCTACACCCTGCTCACCACCATTGCTGCAGCTGCGGTGGGAGGCCTGCTCTATGTAGTGATAGCCCCATCCACACTTCCCGAAACGGTTCTGTCGGCCCTTCCATCGGTCAGCAACGAGGAGACGGTAGTAGAACTTTCTTACTTCGACCATCTGCTCTCGGTCATCCCAAACAATATTGTCAAGCCCGTGCTCGAGGGTAATGTCCTGTCGTTGCTACTACTGGCTTTTGCCGTCGGCATTGGACTCTCTAAACTGCCCGACAGCGAGAACAAGGCCGTCGTCACCAAAGGACTGCTCGGGCTGCAGGAACTGCTCTTCCTCTTGATACGCTGGCTCATCGCCACACTGCCGCTGGGCATCGTAGCCTTCTCGGCACAGTTGTCCGCACAGGTCAGTGCAGGCGTCATCGCCGATTCGATTGGCAGGTATGTCCTGGTCGTACTGGGTGGCAACGTGATTCAGTTCTTCGTGGTGCTGCCGCTGTTCCTGCTACTGAGGGGCTTGAATCCTGTTCACGTCTTGAGCCGCATGGTGCCAGCCGTACTGATGGCGCTGTTCACCAAGAGCAGTGCAGCCACCCTCCCCGTCACGATGGAGACAGCCGAAGAGCGACTCGGCATCAAGAGAAACATCGCCCGCTTTGTGCTGCCCATCTGTACCACGATCAACATGAACGGTTGTGCCGCATTTATCCTCGTCACCTCACTCTTTGTGATGCAGCAAGGCGGCGAGCCCATCACCCTTGGCACCATCCTCCTATGGCTCGTCATATCGGTTGTGTCGGCCGTGGGTAATGCTGGCGTCCCCATGGGATGCTATTTCCTCACCCTCTCACTGATGTCGGGCATCGGTGCACCTGTTGCCGTGCTGGGCATCATCCTGCCTATCTACACCATTATCGACATGGTGGAAACAGCCGAAAACGTGTGGTCTGACTCGTGCGTTGCAGCGATGGTTGACCACGATTTATAGACTTTTTTCACCAAAATACCACGTTCATGGTATGCAAATAACCCACCCGTGGTATTGTGGGGATGAGAAAAACGCCGTAACTTTGCACCGTCGAACATTAATAATCACGATGTCAAGATGATTGATCATTAAAAGCATCACAAAAAAAACAGAGAGACAACAAAAGAAAACGTCATTGGACAAATTAAACAAAAAGGATAAGGTTATGAGTAAAATTGCAAAACAGCTGACCGAGCTCGTCGGCAACACCCCACTTTTGGAGCTCAACAAGTATTCTAAGGCACAAGGACTGGACACTCCCGTCATTGCCAAAGTAGAGTTTTTCAACCCCGGCGGTAGTGTAAAAGACCGCATCGCACTGGCGATGATTGAGGACGCAGAGCAGAAAGGTATTCTGAAACCCGGCGCCACCATCATCGAACCCACCAGCGGAAACACGGGCGTAGGATTGGCTCTGGTATCAGCCGTTAAGGGCTACCACCTTATCCTTACCATGCCTGAAACCATGAGTGTAGAGCGCCGCAACCTCGTTAAAGCCTATGGAGCCGAGGTTCGTCTTACCTCAGGAAAAGACGGTATGCCAGGTGCCATCCGCGCTGCCGAGGAGCTGCGCGACAGCATTCCCGGAAGTGTGATCCTGCAGCAGTTTGAGAATGGTGCCAACCCTGCTAAGCACTATGCCACCACAGGTCCTGAGATCTGGCGCGACACCGACGGTCAGGTTGACATCTTCATCGGCGGTGTGGGTACTGGCGGTACCATCAGCGGCACTGGTAAGTACCTGAAGGAGCAGAACCCCAACGTGAAGATCATCGCTGTAGAGCCCAAGTCGAGCCCTGTGCTGAATGGTGGTCAGAGCGGACCTCACAAGATTCAGGGCATCGGAGCAGGTTTTATTCCTAAGACCTACAACTCTGACGTTATCGACGAGGTATTCGATGTAGAGAACGACGATGCTATTCGCACCGGCCGCGAGATTGCTCAGCAGGAAGGTCTGCTGGTAGGTATCTCTGCAGGTGCAGCTCTCTACGCAGCCATCCAGGTGGCTAAGCGCCCAGAGAACAAAGGTAAGAAGATCGTTGTGCTGCTGCCCGACACCGGCGAGCGCTACCTCTCTACCGTTCTCTACGCATTCGAGGACTATCCCTTGTAAACTAAATAATCGATACCATTCACTGGGAGTGTGCATATTTGCGCACTCCCTTTTCTTTTGTACGAAGGTTGATATGGAAAGACTGGTCGCTGGCTTCGTTATTCTCACTATAAAGCGAAAGGAAAGCGGCTGTTTTACGTGGTAATAGTGGCTGTTTTAGTTTCTAATAGTGGCACTATTGCCTTGCAATTCGGTAAGTTTTGCACCGCATCTAGAGTCTGGAAATGCGCTATCTAGAGTCTAGATGCACTCGTTCTAGAGTCTAGATTTACCCATTCTAGAGTCTGGAATCATCCTTTCTAGAGTCTATAACCGAAATAAGAGCTAAACTATTGGTACATAAAAGCTACAATATAAGCCCGCAAAACGCCAGAAACAGGCCTGCCATTCGCCCTCTATTGAAGGAAGAAACGGGCTCCCCCACTCGATGCCCATCGAGCTATTATTTTACCAAATTGTGCTTTCTTTTACCATAAACGGAACATTCGGGGGTATTCTCCTGTTTTCTTCGTTCCTTTGCACCGCAAACAAAACTAGATAAAAGATTGTTTCCCCAACAGATTATCAACTATAACGAAATAAGAAAATGACAAACGAAAGACAAAAGCTTAACCGTGAGTTAGCCCAGATGTTGAAGGGCGGAGTGATTATGGATGTGACAACACCCGAGCAGGCCAAGATAGCCGAGGAAGCAGGTGCTTGTGCCGTGATGGCGCTGGAGCGCATTCCTGCCGATATCCGTGCCGCTGGCGGTGTGTCAAGAATGAGTGATCCCAAGATGATTCGCGGCATTCAGGAGGCCGTGAGCATCCCCGTGATGGCTAAATGCCGTATCGGTCACATTGCCGAGGCACAGATTCTGCAGGCCATCGAGATCGACTACATTGACGAGAGCGAGGTGCTGAGCCCTGCCGATAACATCTACCACATCGACAAGACCAAGTTCGACGTGCCCTTCGTCTGCGGTGCCAAGAACCTGGGTGAGGCATTGCGCCGCATCGCCGAGGGTGCTACCATGATTCGCACCAAGGGCGAACCCGGCACAGGAGACGTGGTACAGGCCGTGAGCCACATGCGCATGATGCAGAGCGAGATTCGCCGTCTGGTGAGCATGAGCGAGGACGAGCTCTTCGAGGCTGCCAAGCAGTTGCAGGCTCCCTACGAGCTGGTGAAGTATGTTCACGAGAATGGAAAACTGCCCGTTGTCAACTTTGCCGCTGGTGGCGTAGCAACACCTGCCGACGCTGCCCTGATGATGCAGTTGGGCGCCGAGGGCGTGTTTGTGGGCAGTGGTATCTTCAAGAGTGGCAACCCACGCAAGCGCGCTGCAGCCATCGTCAAGGCTGTCACCAACTATCAGGATTCTAAGATGCTGGCTGAGCTCTCAGAGGATCTGGGCGAGGCAATGGTTGGTATCAACGAGCACGAGATCGAGCTTCTGATGGCAGAACGAGGAAAATAAGCGTCATGAGAATAGCTGTATTAGCACTACAAGGAGCATTTGCCGAACACGAGCAAATGCTCCACCGTTTAGGCGTAGAGACCTTCCAGGTGCGCCAGTTGGCCGACTGGCAGCAACCGAAAGACGGACTGATCATTCCCGGTGGCGAATCCACCACACAGGGAAAACTGCTCCACGACCTGGGCCTCTTCGAACCCATCCGCCAGGCCATCAGTGAGGGACTTCCCGTCTTTGGCACCTGCGCCGGCCTGATCCTGCTGTCGCCCATGCACCTGGGCACCATGGACATCAGCGTGCAGCGCAATGCCTATGGCCGCCAGTTGGGCAGTTTCCACACCACTGCCGCCGTGAAAGGCATTGGCGAAAACGTGCCCATGACCTTCATCCGTGCACCCTATATCAAGGAAGTGCTGTCGCCCCAGTGCGAGGTACTGGCAGAAGTTGACGGACACATCGTGGCAGCGCGCCAAGGCAAACAGTTGGTCACCGCTTTTCATCCGGAATTAGATCAGGACACCAGCGTGCATCAAGCCTTCCTGAACCTCATCACGGAATAGGTCGAATGATTTTGTCAACTTCATGTTGCATTTTTACCAAATCAGAATAAAAGTAGGTTAAAAGGAGTTGCTATTCCTTCGAAAACATGGTAAGAATTAGTCAATTCCTTCTTTTATTAGAAAATAATGTATTACCTTTGCGGGCAGAAAAAAAGTAAATTTCAATCAAACATTTTAAGTAAATAACGATTATGGTAAATTACAAGGATTTGGGTCTCGTAAATACTCGCGAGATGTTCAAGAAGGCTGTAGCCGGTGGTTACGCTATCCCCGCATTCAACTTCAACACCATGGAGCAGATGCAGGCTATCGTTCAGGCTGCTGTTGAGACAAAGTCTCCTGTTATCATGCAGGTTTCTAAGGGTGCTCGTAACTATGCTAACGCTACCATTCTGCGCTACATGGCCGAGGGTGCTGTACAGTATGCTAAGGAGCTGGGATGTGAGCATCCCGAGATCGTTCTTCACCTCGACCACGGTGATAGCTTCGAGCTCTGCAAGGATTGTATCGACATGGGCTTCTCAAGCGTTATGATCGACGGTTCTTCACTGCCCTACGAGGAGAACATCGCCCTGACCAAGAAGGTTGTTGACTACGCTCACCAGTACGATGTAACTGTTGAGGCTGAGCTCGGCGTTCTGGCTGGTGTTGAGGATGAGGTTGTTGCTGAGGAGTCTCACTACACCAAGCCCGAGGAAGTTATCGACTTCGCTACTCGCACAGGTTGCGACTCACTGGCTATCTCTATCGGTACTTCTCACGGTGCTTACAAGTTCAAGCCCGAGCAGTGCACACGCGATCCCAAGACTGGTAAGCTCGTTCCTCCCCCATTGGCATTCGACGTACTCGCTGAAATCGAGAAGAAGCTTCCTGGATTCCCCATCGTGCTCCACGGTTCTTCTTCAGTTCCTCAGGACGAGGTTGACACCATCAACAAGTTCGGTGGTAACCTGCCCGACGCAGTAGGTATCCCCGAGGAGCAGCTCCGTCAGGCTGCAAAGAGCGCTGTTTGCAAGATCAACATCGACTCTGACTCACGTCTGGCTATGACTGCTGCCATTCGCCAGCACTTCGCTGAGCATCCCGATCACTTCGATCCTCGCCAGTACCTGAAGCCCGCTCGCGAGAACATGAAGAAGATGTACATCCACAAGATTGTGAATGTGCTCGGTTCAGACGGCAAACTGGCTCAGTAATCCATAAAGCCTATTATAAAAGAGGGAAAGACCACTGGTTTTTCCCTCTTTCTTTTTGCCCATTACTAAAAAATGCTTACCTTTGCCAAATAATAAAAAAGAAGAAACAAAGCATGATTGTTTGCATTGCAGAGAAGCCCAGTGTGGCAAAAGATATTGCACGAATTATTGGTGCAACAGCTTCGCACGATGGCTATATGGAAGGTAACGGCTATCAGGTGACGTGGACGTTCGGTCACCTGTGCGAGCTGAAGATGCCCGAAGACTACACCCCCATGTGGAAGTCGTGGAGTCTGTCGTCACTCCCCATGATTCCCCCTAAGTTTGGCATCCGTCTGAAAGAAGATGAAGGCATCAAGAAGCAGTTTGCCACCATCGAGCGACTGATGTCGCAGGCCGACAGCATCATCAACTGTGGTGACGCCGGACAGGAGGGTGAGCTCATCCAGCGCTGGGTGATGCAGAAGGCACAGGTGAAGTGCCCCGTGCAGCGATTGTGGATTTCTTCTATGACCGACGAGGCCATCCGCGAAGGCTTTGCCAACCTAAAGGACCAGACCGAATATCAGTCGCTCTATCTGGCAGGACTGAGCCGGGCCGTGGGCGACTGGCTACTGGGCATCAACTGCACACGTCTTTATACCATTAAGTATGGACAGAACCGTCAGGTGCTGAGCATCGGTCGTGTTCAGACCCCCACGCTGGCACTGATTGTGAACCGTCAGAAAGAGATTGACAACTTCAAGCCCGAGCCCTATTGGGTGCTGGCCACCGTCTATCGCGACACCACGTTCACCGCCACATCGGGTAAGTTCACATCGAAAGAAGAAGGCGAGCAGGCCTTTGCCACCATCGAGGGAAAGCCTTTCGAGGTGACCAAGGTGGAGAAGAAAAACGGTAAAGAGACGCCGCCATCCCTCTACGACCTCACCTCGTTGCAGGTGGATTGCAATAAGAAGTTTGGCTTCTCGGCCGAGATGACACTGAACCTCATCCAGCAGCTCTACGAACAGAAGTTGGCCACCTATCCACGTGTGGACACCACCTTCCTGCCCGATGATGTCTATCCCAAATGTCCGCAAACCATGAATGGTCTGTTTCAGGTGAAGTTTGCCGGTCAGGCGCCCTATGCCGAACTGGTGAAAGCCCTGGGTGGCAAACCACTTATCAAGTCGAAGAAGGTCTTCGACTCTTCCAAGGTGACCGACCACCACGCCATCATCCCCACAGGCATCGTCCCCCAGAACCTCACCGACATGCAGCGCAAGGTGTACGACCTCATCGCCCGCAGGTTCATTGCCGTGTTCTATGCCGACTGCCAGTTTGCACAGACCACCGTGCTGGGCAAGGTCGATGAGATTGAGTTCAAGGTGACCGGACGCACCATCCTGGATGCCGGCTGGCGCGCCGTCTATGCAAAGGATGTGCAGACCGAGGACGACGAGAAGAAGCCCGATGAAGAAGAGCGCACCCTGCCCGCGTTCACCAAGGGAGAAAGTGGGCCTCACACGCCTACACTGACGGAGAAGATGACCACACCACCTAAGTTCTATACCGAAGCCACCCTGCTGCGTGCCATGGAGACTGCCGGCAAACTGGTTGACGATGAGGAACTGCGCCGTGCCATGAAGGAAAACGGCATCGGTCGTCCTTCTACGCGTGCGGCCATCATCGAGACCCTCTTCAAGCGCCATTACATCAAGAAAGAGCGCAAGAACCTGGTGGCCACGCCAACAGGCATCGAACTGATTGACCTGATTCGTGAGGAACTGCTGAAGAGTGCCGAACTGACTGGTATTTGGGAAAAGAAGCTTCGCGACATCGAAGCTCAGAAATACGACCCTAAAGTGTTTATCGACGAGCTGAAGAACCAAGTCAACGACATCGTGCGTCAGGTCATTGCCGACCAGAGCAACCGTCGCGTGACCATCGAGGTAGCCCCCGCCCCCAAAGCCAAGGATGCGCCGAAGGAGAAAGCGCCCAAGAAGAAACAAAAGAAGACCAAGACAGCCACCGAACAACCTAAGTCAACCGCCGAGCAACCTCAATCAGTTTCTGCTACCACGGCACTGGAAGGCACGCCCTGTCCCCTTTGCGGTCAAGGCACCATCATCAAAGGAAAGACGGCCTATGGTTGTTCACGTTGGAAGGAAGGATGTACCTTCCGTATGCCTTTCGATCAGCCCCTTAAGCAATAAAATGTCGATCCCGACGTTATATAAGGGTATGCGTAAGATATTCTTTATATTATATATAGGTATGATCTGCATCCTGCTTTCAGGATGCGGAGCCGATACCGCTATGAAGAAGGGTGATAAGTATTACGCCCTCGGAGAATATTACGACGCTGCCACACAATACAAGAAAGCTTATTCGCAAACACCCGCCAAGGAGCGCCAGTTGCGCGGTCTTCGTGCACTGAAGATGGCCGACTGCTATCGCCGCATCAATCACACGCAGCGGGCTATTGCAGCCTATAAAAACGCCATCCGCTTCAAGCAGAAAGACTCGCTGACTCTGTTTCATCTGGGAAGACTGCAACTGAAGAACGGCAGCTATAAGGATGCTGAAAACACCTTCCTCGAGATGATAGAGGAAGGCAACCGGTCGCAGCTGGTCAAAAACGGTCTGCAGTCGGCCCGCATGGCACCGCAATGGAAGGCCGAGGCCGAATATTCAGGCTACACCGTCAAGCGTGAAGATATCTTCAACTCGCGTCGCACGGACTATTCTCCGATGCTGGCAGGCGATGACTACAACCAGCTCTACTTCTCGTCCACACGCAATCAGGCCAAAGGCGACGAACTGAGCGGCATCACCGGCATGAAGAATGCCGATATCTTCGTGTCGCAAAAGGACGAGAAAGGGAAATGGCAGAAGCCCGAGGCTATCGAGTCTGACCTGAACAGCGATTTCGACGAGGGCGCCTGTGCTTTCACGCCCGACTTCAAGACGATGTATCTCACCGTCTGCAAGACCGACCCCAACTATCCTCGCTTTGCCAAGATAGCTACGGCCACACGCAGTGATGCCTCGTGGGGCAAGGCTACCGATCTGGAGATCACCAAGGACACACTCTCTGCCTTTGCCCATCCTACCATCTCGCCCGATGGTGAATGGCTTTACTTCGTCAGCGACATGCCTGGCGGACTGGGCGGCTACGACATCTGGCGCATACAGATTACCGGTCGTGGACTGGTGGGACTGGAGAACCTGGGCGCGCCCATCAACACGGAAGGCAACGAGCTCTTTCCCTCTTTCCGTCCTAATGGCGACCTCTACTTCTCGAGCGACGGTCACCCCGGCATGGGCGGACTGGATATCTTCATTGCGAAGCCCATCACCGAAGAAAGACAGGACGATTCCTCTGGTCAGACCTCTGAGCTTTATACCATAGAGCACCCTGGCGTGCCACTCAACTCGGCAGGCGATGACTTCGGCATGACCTTCGAAGGCCTGCACAACCGCGGTTTCTTCTCTTCCAATCGTGGCAATGCCAACGGTTGGGATCACATCTATTCGTTTGAGAAATCGGAAGTCATCCAGACCGTCAAGGGTTGGGTCTATGAAAAAGATGGTTATGAGTTGCCCCAGGCACTGGTATATATGGTGGGCAACGATGGAACAAATAAAAAACTGAATGTGAAAGGTGATGGTTCATTCACCGAAGAGATACAACCCGGTGTGGACTATGTTTTCCTGGGCACCTGCAAGGGATTCCTGAACCATAAGGAAGAACTGCGCGTAGAACCCGTCAAGGAGTCGGAGGAATATGTGCTGCAGTTCCCGTTGGCATCGCTTTCGGCACCTGTGCTGATACGAAACATCTTCTATGATTTCGATAAAGCCACCTTGCGACCTGAGTCCACACAGGCACTCGACAGCCTTATCACGCTGCTCAACGAGAATCCTAACATCACCATTGAGCTGAGTTCGCACACCGACTTCCGCGGTGCCGATGCTTACAATCAGCGATTGTCTCAGCGTCGTGCTGAAAGTGTGGTCAACTACCTCATCGACCATGGCATTGCCCAAGACCGCTTGTCGCCCGTGGGCTATGGTGAAGAGAAACCCAAGGTGGTGAAGCGCAAGCTCACCGAAACCTACCCTTGGCTGAAAGAAGGCGATGTGTTGACCGAGGAGTTTATCAGCGCATTAAAAGACGAAGAGAAACAAGAGATTTGTCACCAGCTGAACCGCCGCACCGAGTTTATCGTGCTGCGCACCACTTATGGGCTTGGCGCTACAAATCACTAATCTTCAATTTATCACTATACATCAACTCGATGACGGCCACCAACAGGAGACCGCAGACCACCGACAGCACCACCGACAGATTGATATTGAGCGGCTCGGGCATCATTACGTATGCCATCAGTGTGCGCATCATCACAACAAACTGTGCCATCAGCGATTCCCATCCGCGGAATACCACAAACAGCACCATGAAGACCGTGACGCAGAAGATGTTCCACAGGTGCGTAAACCAATTGACACGCTGTGGCAGCCGCTGCATCACACGATTGGTGAAGCCATCGTCAGCAACCGGTGTGCTGGCGACTTCACTGAAAAAGTTCTGTAATAAGCGTTCGTTATCTTCCATCATATCCATTCTGTCTTAAATAAGTTGCTAATTTATCTTTCCCTCGCGAGAGGTGCGACTTCACCGTCCCCTCTTTCATGCCAGTTATCTTGGCAATGCCGGCGATGTCGTAACCCTCTATCAGTTGTAGGGTGATACAACTTCGTTCGTCGGGTTTCAGTAGTGCCAGCGCAGCATAGATATCCATCTGCAAGGCTGTCTGTGCGCCACTGCTGCTTCGCTGTGGCACCACATCTACATCTTCCGTGATGCGATGCCGCCGCGTATAGTCGTAATAAACGTTATAAGCAATGCGCATGATCCACGTTTGAAAAGAGGCCAGTCCCTTGAACGAAGCAATGTTCGTATAGGCCTTGATAAAGGTATCTTGCGCCAGGTCATCGCTCAGCTGACTGTCACCCAGCGTCTGGTTCAGGAAGAACTTGCGCACAGGCGACTGGTATCGGCGCACGAGCTCGTCGAAAGCTCGCTTATTGCCGAACACCGCCACCTGTGCAACTAGAGAAAGGTCACTAAATGTAGCCACTTCTTAATTCAAACGTGATTAACTTAACTTATAACTATCTGATAGGTCTCTCAGGAATCACGATCCATGCTACGACATAGAAGATGAGACCACAAAAAGCCGTAAAGAGCGTCAGTGCTGCGTAGCCTAAGCGTACGAGTACGGGATCAAAATCTAAGTATTCTGCCAGTCCAGAGCAAACGCCACCCAATATGCGGTCGTCGCCACGATATAATTTTCTAGTCATGATTTTATCCTTTCTTTTTTAAAACACTATTGATTTTATTTTTTCATAAATCAGAGTCCGATTTGCCTTTCTCTTGTTCGTCTCTCATCTGCTTCATCTTCTTGGCTCCAACCACCTTGCCCAGTCCAATACAGAACACCAGGGCACCGATACCAAAGCCCACTTCGTCAATGATCAGTCCGAGGAAGATGAACAGTCCTACGCCTACGAAGCACTGGCGCAAGCCTTTCTGGTAGTCGTCTTCAATCATTGATGACGACTGTGTCCAGTCGGCGCTCGACTGCTGATAGTTTCCTCCGCTGATTTGTTCGGGAGCAGCATTGACGTTCGATTGCGGGTCTGCCTGCTGCTTGTTCATGTTCATGTTCATCATTCTCTCCCTATTACGCTTGCGACTATGCTTCAGCACTACAACGACGATGACAATTATCAAGATAATGGGAAGCAGCAGGATGAGAAATATGATGGCAAGGATAGATGTGATAGTACCCCATGGCACAAGATCAAATGACTTGTTCAGCAGAGTCATGTTCTTTTCGAGTTCCTCGAGTTCAGCGTCGTTAGAAGCATTAATACTAATCACGCGAGTGACAGATGACTGCTTCTGAGCTGTGTCTGCACTGGTTGTGTCAGAAAACACCTCGATAGAATTCTTACTCGTTGAGTCCACCAGCTCCATCGTTGTTGTCGGCTGGGAGGTGTGGCGATGTTTCTGCGCCAAGGTCTGCATGCTCACAGAGAGCGCCAGCAGTATGGTAAGTCCAACTAAATACTTTTTCATTTTTATTCCCTTTCTATTAATTACATGTTATTCTTAACTGTTAGTTTTTCGGTATTCAGATCGCCCGAACCGTGTGCACTGCTATTCAGCATATCTACATTGCCAGACAGTTCGATGTCGCCCGAGCCTACCAGTCTGGCATTCACGATTCTGGCTTCGCCGAAATTCATCTTGATATCGCCCGAGCCTATCAGTTCCATGGAGGACTTCTGCGTTCTGACGTACTTCACATCCACATCGCCCGAACCTACCAGGTTCACATTCACCTGGTCGCAGATTACATTCTGGAATGTCACATCGCCCGAACCTACCAGGTTGATATCCAGAACATCGGTATCCAATAGTCCCCGGCATACGAAATCGCCCGAGCCACTCACCTTCACTCCGATCAGATCAGGCGACTTAACCGTCACTTTCACACCGCCACTGCTGACATCTCCGAAGTGAAACAGGCGGTTGGTACCCCTCATGCGGATCTGCAGTGTATGGTCATTGACCACCGTCTCCACTTTCTTCATGACAGCATCAGGTGCCGTCACACTGATCTCGAACGAGTCACTCTGCATGTACTCTACGTCCATACTGCCCAGCATCTCGATCTTCTCAAAATCCTTCACCTGAGTCACGGTTTCTGTCCTGACATGCTCGTTCTTGTAATTGAAGCGGCAGGATGTGCACGAAGCGAGAAGTCCTGCGGCAATCACCATCAACATTATTTTTTTCATACGTCAACTGTTTTTTAATTTGTTACTTTTTATCTGTTAGACGCAATTAAAAACTAATTAGTTGCAAAGGTATAAAAAAAATGATTAACTTTGCATCGAAATGACTAATTTACCCTCAGAATTTACCCATTTCACACGCCTGCTGATGGGCGACGAGCGTTTCGAGCGTTTCCTTCATTCGTTCGAAGAGCCTTCTCCAGTCAGCATACGTCTGAACCCCCTGAAAAGCAATGGGCTCAAGGCTATCGATGGCGAACAGGTGCCCTGGTGTCAGGGTGGCTATTACCTGAAGAGTCGTCCTAACTTCACGTTCGACCCCCTGTTTCATGCTGGTTGCTACTATGTGCAAGAGGCCTCATCGATGTTTCTCGACGAGGTGCTCCGACAGCACCTTCCCGCCATTCTCAGAGAGACAGGCGGAGGCACCGCCCTCGACCTCTGTGCAGCACCTGGTGGCAAGTCAACGCTGCTACGCGCTGCCCTGCCTGCCAACTGGACGCTCTACAGCAACGAACCCATGCGCAACCGCGCCAGCATCCTGCTGGAGAACGTCACCAAGTGGGGCCACGATCGTCATCACGTCACCAACCTCTTCCCCAAGGACTACCGCAAGTCGAAGATGAAGTTCGACCTCATCCTCTGCGATGTGCCCTGCTCGGGCGAAGGCATGTTCCGCAAGGACGAAGCCACCATCGGCGAGTGGAGCCCACAGAACGTGGAGCGCTGCTGGCAGTTGCAGCGCGACATTGTCAGCGATGCCTGGCAGTGCCTCAATGAAGGGGGCCTTCTTATATATAGTACCTGTACTTTTAATACTAAAGAGAACGAAGAGAACATCCAGTGGATCATCGACGAACTGGATGCCGAGGTGCTGCCCGTAGCCACGAAGGCAGAATGGCACATCACCGGTTCGCTGCTCGAAGGGTTCACCCATCCCGTCTATCGTTTCATCCCCGGCATCACGCGTGGCGAGGGTCTTTTCATGTGTGTACTCAGAAAGCGAGGCGACATCGCTTCTTCTGCATCCAAGAAGAAGGGAAATGCCGACGCCCTGAAGGTGCTCACGCCCCCAGTTTCACCGTTGCCGGCAGAGGCCGACCGCGTGGAGCTCACCTACCAACAGGCCATCGCCTATCTGCGTGGCGAAGCCTTGGTGCTGCATGCCGACACCCCTCGAGGCATCGTGGCAGTGGCGTTCCAGCAGCAGGTGCTAGGCGCCATGAAGAACATTGGCAGTCGTGCCAACAACCTCTATCCTAAGGAGTGGCGCATCAGGACCACCCACACCCCCGACACCCACTCGCCCATATTAGGATGACCGACGAGCAGATAGCTAAGAAAAAGCAGAACGCAGGAGCGAAGAAACCTTCCATGAAACGGCGCGACGACCATCACGACTACACCGAGCGCCGCATATACATGATTACCATCGAAGCAGAAGGGCGTCGCCCCCTCTTCGGGACACTGAAAGGAGATCCTTACGCGCCTGCCGATAGCGAGCAAGCCCCTCATATCCAACTATCAGAGATAGGCCAAGCCATTCAAAACGAATGGATGGGCATTCACGACTATTACCCCCAAATAGAGGTGAAGGCCATCCAGATGATGCCCGACCACCTGCACGGCATTCTCTTTGTCACCGCCCCACTGCCCGTGCACCTGGGCCAAGTCATCTCCGGTTTTAAAGCAGGCTGCCGCAAAGCCCTGCGGGCCCTCGAGCAAGCCGCAGCGCAAAAAGCAGCGGCCGCAAGCAAAGCAGCAACCACAGGCAATGCAGCGGCCGCAGGAAAAGCAGCGGCAAAGCCGCTACCTACGGAGAAGGCGCTGCCTGCAAAGAAGGCGCCAGCCTCTCAGCAGGTGGCGGCTCCGCCGCTGCCCCCCAGCCGCTCTCTTTTCGCAAAGGGTTACAACGACCTCATTCTGCGCTCCTACGATGAGCTGCCCACATGGATCAACTACCTCCGCGACAACCCGCGCCGCCTGATGCTGAAGCGCGCCCGCCCTGAGTTCCTGCGTCCTTTCTTCCACCTCCGCATCGGCTCGCAGACCTATAGCGGCATAGGCAACCGCCAGTTGCTGGCGGCTCCCCACCGCATGGCCGTCCGCCTGTCGCGCCGACTGACCGACAGCGAGATCGAGCGAGAGATCAGCCGTCATCTTGAGGCCGCACGCCAAGGTGTGGTTCTTGTATCGCCAGCCATCTCACCAGCCGAGAAGCGCGTCATGCGGGCCGTTTTCGATGCCGGTTTTCCCACCATCGTACTCATGGAAAATGGTTTCGGCCCTTTGTCGAAACCCCACGGTGAACAATTCTATGCCTGCTCCAAGGGCACACTGCTCATGCTGTCGCCCTGGGAGCACCATAACGAAAGAAGAAATCTCACAGCCTACCAATGCCAGCAACTGAATCTGATGGCATTGGAGATAGCACAACTAAAATAGCATTACCAGCAATGGGATGGATATCATGGATAGCAGCGTGGTGATGAAGGTCACCTCGGCTATCAACGTGGTGTCGCGCTGGTACTTCAGACAGAGGATGGTGCCATAGGTGGCTACGGGCATAGCGATGACCACCGTGTTGATGCTGGTGACATAGGGGTCGAAGCCCAGCGCCAGACATAGGAAGTGCACACCGACGGGCAATAAGACCAGTCGGAACAGTGTGGTGCCATAGACCGTCATGTTTCCCATTAGGGCACGCAGTGGCAGTTGCGACATCGACGAACCGATAATCAGCAGGGCTGCCGGCACGGTGATGTTACCAATCATGGTCAGTGGCTGACTGACATAGGCGGGGATATTGTCGATGCCCAGCGCCACGATGAGCATAGAAAGATAGGCCGAGAGCATGGGTGTGCTGTAGAGCACCTTCTTGTTGAACCGCTCACGGTCGCTGCCTTGTCCGCCAGTGATCATCATGGTGCCAATGGTAAAGACGGCAAACGTGTTCACCACGTTGAGCACAGCGGCATAGAACACCGCCTGCTGACCAAAGATGCTGGCCACCACAGGATAGCCCATGAACCCCACGTTGCCAAACACCAGTGCAAAAGCCACGATGCCACGGTCGCTAGTATTCTTGGTGAGCACATGCGAGAGACCCCATGCCAGCAGCGTCAGCACCACATAGGTGAAGGCACTGATGCCCAGCAGTGGCAGGATATACCTGCGATCGGGCATGTCGCCAGTCATAGACGACGCCAGAATCAAGGCCGGACAAGTCCAGTTGATGACCAGACTCGACAGTTTGCGATCGAACTCACCTCCCATATATCCCAGTTTGCCGGCGGCATATCCCACCACAACAATGACAAACAGGGTCATCATCACTTCCAACATACGCTATCCTTTATTTTCTTTATTTCGCTGCGAAAGTAATTAAAATCCCGTTACTATCCAAGTTTTTCGCTCTTTTTTTCGCACTTTTATCTTCCAGAACAAGCACTATTGTGCTGCAGAAGTAGCGGTCTTGAAAAGCAATAGCTATACTATCGATTTCAGCCTAGGGGCTAGACAGGTGCTTTCCAGGGGCTAGATTCAGTCGTTCCAGGGGCTGGATGGACGCCATCTAGGGGCTGGATTGGAGCAATCCAGGGGCTAGATCGGAAGCAAAAGGGCTACTATTGCATGACAAAACTAACGCTATTGCAAAAGAGAAGTGCCACTTTTCGATGGGAAAAGTGGCACTTCTCATATACTGTAGCTCTTGTTTAGCTGAAAAATCGCGAATTGAGGGGTTTATGATTTCTCTTTTCCTTTGAACGACTTCACCTTCATGCCGAGTTTGCCTGGCAGGATGGCGTTGAGCAGGATGCCCACAAGGGCAGCGATGGCCAGGCCCGACAGGTGGATAGGACCAAAGGCGATATCGTCGTTGGCGCCATACTTCACACCGATGGCCAGCACCAGGATGAGCGCTGCCACAAACACGTTGCGCGAGCTCTTCAGGTCAACATTCTCCTCCACCAGGTTGCGCACGCCGACAGCCGAGATCATGCCGTAGAGAATGAGGCTCACACCACCGATGGTGGCTGCGGGCATGAGCTGCACCAAGCAGGCGAACTTAGGACAGAAGGCCAGGATGATGGCCAGACAGGCTGCAATGCGAATCACTTTGGGGTCGAACACCTTGGTGAGGTTCAGCACACCCGTATTCTCGCCATAGGTGGTGTTGGCTGGAGCACCAAAGAGCGATGCAAAGGCAGTAGCCACACCGTCGCCAGACAGCGTGCGGTGCAGGCCGGGGTTAGACAGGAAGTCCTTGCCCACGGTCGAACTGATGGCAAACATATCGCCAATGTGCTCCATGATGGTGGCAAAGGCAATAGGCATGATGGCCAGAATAGACGAGAGCATGAGAGTGGTGTTGCCATCCTCGAACACGGCCAGGATGGTGCGGTCTTTTGCAATGGGGAAACCCATCCAGGCAACCTCGCTCAGGGGTGTGAAATCAACTTCGCCCATGAGTGCTGCAATGATATACGACAGGACGACACCCAGAAGCACGGGGATGATCTTGATGATACCCTTACCCCACACCGACGATGTGATGACGGTGACGATAGAGATGATGGCCAGAGGCCAGTTGGTCTGACAGTTGGCGATGGCCGATCCCGAGAGCACCAAGCCGATGGCAATCACGATGGGTCCCGTGACTACAGGTGGGAAGAAGTGCAAAATCTTCTGTACACCAAAAGACTTGATGAGTCCGGCCATGACGAAATACAGGAGTCCGGCACACGCCACACCCATGCAAGCATAGTCGAGCGCCAGTGTCTCGGAGAGTCCCTGAGCCATGCCCATCTCCTTGACTGAGGCATAACCGCCCAGAAAAGCGAACGACGAGCCGAGGAAGGCAGGCACATTCCACTTAGAGATGAAGTGGAACATCAGTGTTCCGATGCCCGCAAAGAGCAAGGTGACGGAAACATCAAGACCAGTGAGAAGAGGTACGAGAACGGTGGCGCCAAACATGGCAAACAGGTGTTGCACACCAAGCACCATCATGCGAGGCAAGCCAAGCTGACGGGCATCATAAATAGCGTTTTGCTGCTCCATTTTTTGAGTATTTGATTTAATCCGGCTGCAAAGTTACATTATTATTATGAAACAACCAAACAATTGTCGCACCGGATGTATATCTGAAAATACAACGATGATTATTTGGCAGTATCTGCTTTTTTATGTATTTTTGCACTCCAAACAAAACCATTATGAAACAATATCTGGATATTCTGAACCGCATTCTAACCGAGGGTACAGAGAAGGGCGACCGCACGGGTACGGGCACCATCAGCATCTTCGGTACGCAGAGTCGCTACGACCTGAGCAAGGGTTTCCCGCTGTTGACAACCAAGAAGTTGCACCTGAAGAGCATCATCTACGAACTGTTGTGGTTTCTTCAGGGCGACACCAACGTGCGCTATCTGCAGGAACACGGCGTAAGAATATGGAATGAATGGGCCGACGAGAATGGCGAGCTGGGCCCCGTCTATGGACACCAGTGGCGCTCATGGCCCGACTACCAAGGTGGTACGATCGACCAGATCAAGTATGTGCTGGACCAGATTAAGAACAACCCCAACTCGCGCCGCATGATTGTGTCGGCATGGAATGTGGCCGAGGTCAACAAGATGGCGCTGCCTCCTTGCCACACCATGTTCCAGTTCTACGTGGCCGACGGACGCCTGTCGCTGCAGCTCTATCAGCGCTCGGCCGACACGTTCCTGGGCGTGCCCTTCAATATTGCCAGCTATGCGCTGCTGTGCATGATGATGGCACAGGTCACAGGACTGCAGCCCGGCGAGTTTATCCACACCACCGGCGACACGCACCTGTATCTGAACCACCTGGAGCAGGCCAAGCTGCAGCTCACCCGCGAGCCACGCCCACTGCCCACCATGAAGATCAATCCCGACGTGAAGGACCTCTTCTCGTTCCAGTTCGAGGACTTCCAACTGGAGAACTACGACCCATGGCCACACATTAAAGCAGAAGTAAGTGTATGATTTCAATGATTGCCGCCGTAGCCAAGAACAGGGCTATCGGCTTTGAGAACAAACTGATATACTGGTTGCCCAACGATCTGAAGCGCTTCAAGGCGCTGACCACGGGCCACACCATCGTGATGGGACGACGCACCTTTGAGAGTCTGCCCAAAGGCGCCCTGCCCAACCGTCGCAACTGCGTGCTGTCAACATTGGTCAGCGAACTGCCCGGTTGCGAGTGTTTCAAGAGCTGGGACGACTTCATCAAGACCTGTAGCCCCGATGAGGATATCTATATCATCGGTGGTGCCAGCCTCTATCGCGACCTGATAGACAAGGCCGACCGCCTGTGTCTGACCGAGATTGACGACACGCCGGCACAGGCCGACACGTTCTTCCCCGACTACAGTGGATGGAAAGAAGAAGCGCGCGAACAACACTCGATCGACGAGCGCCATTCGCACGCTTATGCTTTTGTTGACTATGTCCCTGCTTAAAGATCCTCCTCGTCTGCGTTGATCATGTCAACGATGGGGAGCGGACGGTCAATGGGCGAGTGGAACGAGATGAGACTCTCGCTGCGCGCCAGACCCAGAGGCTGCAACTTGTCGTGAACAAAGGTGAGCAGGTGGTGGTTGTTCAAGGCGTAAACCTTGATAAACAAGTCGTAGTTACCTGTGGTGTAGTGGCACTCCACTACCTCGGGCATACCTTTCAGCTTCTCTACCACCTCGTCGAACGACTCGGGGTTCTTCAAGTTAAGACCAATGAAAGCGCATGTCTCGTAACCCACCTTCTCAGGATCAATCACGAACTGCGAACCTTTCAAGATGCCCATGTTTGTCAGCTTCTGAATGCGCTGGTGAATGGCAGCACCGCTGACATTACATGCGCGAGCTACTTCCAGAAAAGGAATACGCGCATCTTCAGAAATAAGTTTCAGTATTTGCTTATCTAAGCGATCAAGTTTCTGATTTGCCATATCTTATAAAATGTATTATCCGTGCAAAGATAATACATTTTTTCCATTTGTACAACTACTTTATAGTCATTTTTAACAGAAATGTTTCAATTCAAAACATTTATGTTCTATTTTTCTGTGGCTGAATAGTTGATTTTCAGCGCATAAGTTTTCTTCAAAGCTTTCTTCACTTCGGTAATCAAGCCCACGGGCACCTGCTTGTCGGCCTTGATGGTAACGGTCATATAAGCCTGGTCGTCACTAGCCATCTTGGCACGCTCGGCATCCACGCACTTCTCTACATCGGCCAGCTTCACCACCTTATCGTTGATTTGAATGCTGAACTCATCGGGGGCGGCACCAGGCTGACGACCGATGAAGATGTAGCAGTTGGAGGCTTTATGGGTGAGCGATTGCAGTTCCTGTCCCTGCGGGATGCTGTATCGCACCTTCTCCTCGGCACTGCGCATGTGGGTCACCAGCATGAAGAAGAACAGCACAGTGAAGATCAGATCGGGCAGCGAGGCAGTGTTCAGCATAGGCACATCGGGGCGCTGCTTCTTGCGGAATGAATAGCGGTCGAACCTCATTGTTCACCTCCTTCCTCGGTCTCACTGCGGTCGCTGATGCGCTGCGGATAGACCATCTGAATGGCTTCGCGTTCTTCGGGGGTGCACTTAGTCAGCGGACGACCAAAGTGCTGCATGGCCAACTGGTTGCGCAGGTGCATATAGCCTCGCGCTATGGCGTTCTGCATCTGGAAATAGGCATCATAGGTGGCCTTACTGTCGGCCTCGATCATGATGACGTGCTTGTCGCTGACCTCGCAGAGTCCAAACAGGTTCACCTCGCGGCGGCTTTTCTCGGGCAGCGAAGGATCGTTCTTGGCATTGGCCACAAACTCCTCTACCCGCTCAGTCAGCGCTTCGGGGGTGATTACCTCGTCATTGCACGTGAGGCGGTTGTCGGCATCCAACTTCAGCACCAAGGCATTGCGCTGCTTCACCACCAGTTCCTGCACCTGGGTACTCTCTTCGGGCGGTGGCAACTGGCGAGGCATCACCTTGTCTATATCGTCCATCGACGAGGCCACGAGGAAGAATATCAACAGCATGAACGAGATGTCTGCTGTCGATGTGGTGTTCAATTCGGGAACGTCCCTCTGCTGTCGTCTGCGGAACATAACTTTTCTTACTTTAGTTTACGACTCAACCCCGATGTGCTGACGATAACGCCCAGAGCGGCTATCAGCATCAGCACCACCGATGTCCAGATAAGCATATCGCTGACGCGCAACCAGAACACATCATCGAAGGTGCGACCGTTGATGGTCAGCGGTGTGGTGTCGGCCAGCAGATAGGTCAGCGCCAAGAGGGCCAACAAGCCAGCGCCGACGCCCGCCATCAGGGGTGTCACGCGTACATGGCGCAATGCCGACCACAATGCGAGACCTGTGCCTACGGCCAACAGGATGTAGATGGTATAGAGTATGACGTCAATCATTTCCCTTACTTTGACTTTTGTTTCGAGATAATATCTAGCAGCGAAATGGCCGACTCTTCCATCTGTGAGGTCAGGTGTTCTATCTTGGAAAGTATGAAGTTATAGAACAACTGCAGAATCAAGGCTACAATAATACCGAAAATAGTGGTTATCAGCGCCACCTTCATGCCCGATGCCACAATCGTAGCATTGGTATCGCCCGCCTCCTGAATCTGGTCGAAGGCCATCACCATGCCGACCACGGTGCCCAGGAAGCCCAACGAGGGAGCAATGGCAATAAACAGGCGGATCCACGAACAGCCTTTCTCCAACTTGGCCGTCTGCACCGAACCGTAGCTCATCACCGAACGCTCGATGGTGTCCATGCTGTCTTTGATATGCATCAGTCCCTGATAGCAGATGCTGGCCACAGGACCACGGGTGTTGCGGCACAAGGTCTTGGCACCTTCCACATCGTCGGCCTCCACCTTTTTCTCAATGTCCTCCAACAGTTTCTTGGCATTAATCTCTGACAGTGTCAGGTAGATGATGCGCTCAATACAAACAGCCATGCCCAGCACTAGTGCAATGGCCACCAGCGACATAAAGCCTGCCGTGCCTTCCACAAACTTGGTCTTCAGCTGCTGGTGGAAACTCATGTCGCCATCGGCCATCTCCTGCAAGGCAGCCATATCTTCTTCGCCAACCATCTCCTCTACAGAGAGAGTGGCCAGACTGTCTTGCGCCATGCTTTCACCCACGGTGATGGTCAGCAAGAGGGCAACGAGTATAAACAAAAACTTTTTCATATCCTTTTTTCGTTTTGCGGGGCAAAGGTAATAATAATATTTCAAAAGATGTCGTAATTAAAAAGAAAAATAGTACCTTTGCCGCGTCAATGGAGATAAAGAAGAGCGATAAGGCCGATTTGGAAGGCAAGCGCACCGAGTGGTTTCTGCTGGGACTGATTGTGGCGCTGGCCTGTGTGTTCGTGGCATTAGAATACACGATAACACCCGACGACCCCTTGGATGATCCAGACCTGATGGAGATGTTGGCCAACGATGAAGACCTCTCGTCGCTGATGCGAACGGAAGACGAGCTGGCGCTGGCACCGAAAGCAGAACCTAAGCCCACCATGAAGCTCGTGGTGAAGCCCGACGACCAGACACAAGACAACAAGCCACAGGTGGACGAAGAACCCGTAGAGACCGACCTGAGCAACGACATGGATGCCGTCGATGAGTTGGAACCGCCTCCCCCACCCGACGAAGAGGCCGTGAGCTTCCGTGTGGTAGAAGATCTGCCGCAGTTTCCCGGTGGACCGGTGGAGTTCATGAAATGGCTCACTCGCAACCTGAAATACCCCGCCATTCTGCAAGAAGCCAAGAGACAGGGCAAGGTGGTGGCTGAGTTCATCGTCAACAAAGACGGTTCGGTGACTGACGTCAAGGTGGTTTCTTCTTTTCATCCTGCCTGCGACCGCGAGGTGCTGCGCGTGCTGCGCACCATGCCCCGCTGGACTGCCGGCATCCAGGACGGAAAGCCCTGTCGCACCAAGGTGTGCATCCCTGTAATATTCAAATTGTAAAAAAGACAGATTATGTTGAACGCAAACGACATTCTAAAGAAAGTAAACGCCGCCCTCGACGGCATGAGCTACGACCGCAAACCCACATCGCTATACGACCCCATCAGCTATGTGCTGTCACTGGGAGGCAAGCGCATACGTCCCGTGCTGATGCTGCTGGCCTACCAGCTCTATAAAGACCAGCCCGAAGACATCATGATGCCTGCCCTGGGCCTGGAGACCTATCATAACTACACACTGTTGCACGACGACCTGATGGACAATGCCGACCTGCGCCGCGGTCATGAGACCGTACATAAGAAGTGGGATGCCAACAAGGCCATCCTCTCTGGCGACTCGATGCTAGTGCTGGCCTATCAGCGCATGATGCAATGCGACGCACGCCATCTGCAGGCCGTACTGGAGGTGTTCACCGAGACGGCCCTCGAGATTGGCGAAGGACAGGAGTACGACATGACTTTCGAGACGCGCAACGACGTCACCGAAGATGAATATATCGAGATGATCCGCCTGAAGACCAGCGTGCTGCTGGCCTGCGCCACCAAGATTGGCGCCATCCTGGCCGATGCCTCTGAGGAGGACACCTACAACCTCTATAAGTTTGGCGAACAACTGGGACTGGCCTTCCAGTTGCAAGACGACCTGCTCGACGTCTATGGCGACCCCGCTGTGTTTGGCAAGGCCATTGGCGGCGACATCACCTCCAACAAGAAGACCTACATGCTCATCAATGCCGTGAACCGTGCCAACGACAAGCAGCGCAGCGAACTGATGCGCTGGATCGAGGCCAAGACGTTCGACCGCGAGGAGAAAGTACGTGCCGTGACGGCCCTCTACGACGAGATTGGCATCCGCCAGTTGTGCGAGGAGAAGATCAACTATTACTTCACCGAGTGTCGTAAGTATCTGGCCAAGGTCAACGTGAGCGAGGAGCGCAAGCAGCTGTTGCTGAGCTACACCGACGAGATGATGAAACGTAAGAAGTAAAAACAATGCTACGCTTCGTTGACACCCATATTCATATAGATGGAGAGGAGTTCGATGCCGACCGTCTGGAGGTAATGGCCCGTGCCCGCGAGGCTGGAGCCGCAGCACTCTTTGTACCTGCCATCGACCTCCCCACATCACGTCGCATCATTAACCTTTGCGCTCAACATCCCGACTTTCTCTACCCTATGGTTGGCTTGCATCCCGAGGAGGTACGTCCCGATTGGCGTGAGCAATTAAAAGAGATATACAAACTGCTTCCCTCTTCCATCGCCATAGGCGAAGTGGGACTTGACTTCTATTGGAGTAGAGAGTTTGAGAATGAGCAGTTAGAGGCATTCGAGGAACAGGTCCGTTGGTCGGTAGAGACCCGTCTGCCACTGATGATTCATTGTCGCAAGGCACAAAACGAGATGGTAGCCATTCTCAAACGTTATGCCAACGACCTGCCAGGTGGTGTATTTCATTGTTTTACGGGTAATGAGATTGAAGCCCGCGAACTTCTTCAGTTTTCTCGTTTCGTATTGGGAGTCGGCGGTGTCTCAACCTTCAAGAAGAGTCACCTGCCCGAAGTTCTTCCCGCTGTGGTTCCTTTAGACCGTCTTGTCCTGGAAACTGACGCGCCCTATATGGCGCCAGTTCCTATGCGTGGTCAACGTAATGAGAGTGCCTACATCCCCTACATTGCCACCCTTTTAGCGAAGAGTTATGGTGTTAGTGAAGAGGAATTAGGTCGGCAGACTACAGAAAACGTTGAAAAAGTTTTTGGGATTCACTTTTAATTCGTACCTTTGCAAGGCAAAACCAAAAAGGAGAGGTGCTCGAGTGGTTGAAGAGGCACGCCTGGAAAGCGTGTAACCGGCAAAACCGGTTCGCAGGTTCGAATCCTGTTCTCTCCGCAAACAAAAACGTCAAGCTTCATGCTTGGCGTTTTCTTATTACGAAGACAACAGGTTCTCACGGTTCTTTCAGTCGCTTTGCTTTGTGAAAGCGCCCTTACAGGTCGAGCACGAATCCTGTTCTCTCCGCAGGAAAGAAATAAAACAATACGGCTGCAATCACTTGCAGCCGTATTGTTTTATTTAGAACTTATATCTTAAACCTGCGGATAGCATGCCTTGTTCTCCGACACCGACTTCCGCAAAACCGCGAATTGTCTGACTACCAACTTCGAGACCTAATAATGAACATTGGAAGTTGAAGACCACGTCGGTGTCACTATAGTCTGTACCACCTGCAGCATCGTCCTTTTGACTCTCATTGAGGAAGCTCACGCCAACACCCAATTTAGAATACATACCAAAGTTCTTTTTACGTAGCCAGTCAAACTTCGCTGTAGGAATAATGCTCAGGTTGTGACGCTTTGCAACACCCGACTTCTCTGTTTTACGCGTATTATCATTGTCGTTCTTCACCGTGACAAACATATCACGGCTCATGCCATTATACGCAACGAAGCCACCCAGTCCAATCACTTTATTTACATGATAATAGTACTCCACAGAAATAGTTGGATAATACGTTGCATCACCATAACTGTATTTCTGATTCTCCAAGCTCCATCCTGCAGTCAAGACAGGAAGCACCACGTTCGTCGCAATGATTTCTGTTATGTCACCAATGGCGCCAATAATTTCTGTATTAGCACCAACACCAACCGAGACACCAACCTCATGTTTGGTGTCGTAATACTTGTGAGTCTGAGCATGAACAGTGGTGGTTGCCAGTATCAATGCAACAAATACAAACAACAGTTTCTTGATATTTCCCATGATTATACACATTATTAATTAATTAGTTACTTTTCCCAATGGAAAACCCGTAAAGAAACAGGCTTCGGCTGCAAATATACAAAACTATTCCGAAATAAATCATAAAATAATGCGTTATAATAAAGTAATGGCATATATTTTTTGTATATTTGCCGTCAATTTCGGAATAAACAATGAGAAAAACCGTTCTGTTAAGCCTGTTGTCGGTCTTCTCCCTATGGGCGAAGGCACAAGACAGCGAGACCGCATTCAACTTTCTGCGGTTGCCTGTCAGTGCACATGTTGCTGCACTGGGCGGTGACAACGTATCGGTCAACGAAGACGATGCCTCATTGGTGTTCCACAATCCAGCCCTTATCAACAACGTCACAGACCGCACTATGAACCTGAACATGATGACCTATATGCAAGGAGCACTCACGGGTTCGGCCTCTTACACACGAGCTTTGAACGAGCGAGGCACATGGGGCGTTCAGGGACGCTTCATCTCTTATGGCGAGATGAAACAGACCACCTTCGACAATCAGCAGACGGGCACCTTCCATGCCAACGACCTGGCATTGGGCGGTACCTTTGCCTACGCACTGACCGACCATATCAGCGGTGGTATCACCGCCAAATGGGCAGCCTCTTACATCGGCAACTACAACTCGATGGCGGTGGCTGTGGACCTAGGACTGCACTACTTCGATGAAGACTCACAATGGGGCATCGGTGCTGTGGCACGCAACCTGGGTGGACAGATCAAAGCCTACGAGGATGACTTCGAACGCATCCCACTTGATCTGCAGCTGGGTGTCACCAAACGACTGACGGGCTCGCCCCTGCGTTTCTCGGCCACCATGGTACGACTGAACGACTGGGAATACGGCATCGGCAAGCACCTGGTGCTGGGTGCCGACCTGCTGCTCACCGAACAGTTTTATGTGGCTGCCGGCTATAACGGCATGCGCGCCTCGGAAATGAAGATCAGCAGCGGCGACGAGACGTCCTCGCATGGCGCAGGCCTTTCGCTGGGTGCCGGTCTGTCGCTGGAACGCCTCAAGCTGCACCTCGCCTATGGCAAATACCACGTTAGTAGCACATCATTAATCATTAATTTCAGCTATACACTATGAAAAAGATTACGATAGCCATTGATGGCCACTCTTCATGTGGCAAAAGCACAATGGCCAAAGCACTGGCTCGCAAACTTGGCTATATCTATGTAGATACCGGCGCCATGTATCGCTCGGTGACGCTCTATGCCCTGCGCCACAACTTGTTTTGCGAGGATGGCAGCATCAAGACCGACGAGTTGAAACAACAGATGGCCAACATCTGCATCTCGTTCCAACTGAACGCTGAGACCGGCCGCCCCGACACCTACCTCAACGGTGAGTGCGTGGAACAGGAGATTCGTTCGCTGGAGGTGAGCAACCATGTGTCGCCCATCGCCACACTGGGTTTTGTGCGCGAGGCAATGGTGGCACAACAGCAGCAGATGGGTAAGGACAAAGGCGTCGTGATGGACGGACGCGACATCGGCACCGTGGTGTTCCCCGATGCCGAACTGAAGATCTTTGTGACCGCCTCGGCCGAGGTTCGTGCACAGCGTCGCTTCGACGAGTTAAAGGAAAAAGGAATGCCTGCCGACTATGCCGACATTCTGAAGAATGTGCAGGAGCGCGACTACATCGACTCTCATCGTGAGGTGTCGCCCCTTCGTCAGGCTGACGATGCCCTCTTGCTCGACAACAGCCACATGACCATTCCCGAGCAAGACGAATGGTTGATGGAGCGCTATAACGAGGCCATCAACAAATAAGAAAAGGTACTCTTAAAACCATAAAGGACCATTCCCGTGACCCACGCCTAGGTGGCGCCCCGCGAGAATGGCCCTTTTTATATATTCTTTTGCCAGCAAGACCGACTCTGTGAGCGAGGTGCCCTTAGCCAGATACGTGGCAATGGCACTCGACAGTGTGCAACCGGTGCCATGAAGATTAGCCGTGATGATTCTCTGCGAGGAATAGACCTGGCGCCCTCCATCGGCAAGACAGAGTGTGTCGTTCATCATCTCGCCATCGGCATGTCCGCCCTTCACCAGATAAGCCACGCCAGCCTCCTGCAGTGCACGCAGGTCCAGCACGTCGGCCTCGGGAATATTGGGCGTCACCAGGGTGCATAGTGGCATCAGTTCGCGTTGAACATAGTCAATACAGTCTTCTGTCATCAACCGCGCCCCACTGGTTGATATCATCACAGGATCATACACCACATACTTACAGGGGTTATTTCTCAGTCGAGCGACGATACGTTCGGCCACTTCCCTGTTGGGAATCATGCCAATCTTCACGGCCTTCACATCGAGATCGGTGAAGACCGACTCCATCTGACTGCTCACCACATGCCCCGGCACAGGCATCACATGCTGCACACCCATCGTGTTCTGCGACGTGATGGCCGTTATCACCGTGGCACCATAGCATCCCAGTGCCGTGATGGTCTTCAAGTCTTGTTGTATGCCGGCGCCAGCACTGCTGTCACTGCCAGCTATTGAGAGTACTACCTCCATGCGTCTCCAAGTATCATGGCTCCTCCAAAGCCCATTTCTTTCACTTCATCTATTCTGTCAAACGTCACGCCCCCCAGCGCCATCACACGTTCGTCTATCAGTCCTTTTGCCCGGGCTTCGGCTATCTGCTGGCGTGTAAAAGCCGAGCGATAGCCTTGTTTGGAGATGCTATCAAAGATAGGACTCAGACTCATATAAGCAAAAGGCTGCTGGCGACATTCGGCCAACTCCTGAAACGAATGGCACGAGATGCTGACAGCACCTGTCCAGCCAGCGGGTGGTTGCGGGTTACGATGGTTCAAATGGATGCCATGTAAATGACATGCTACGGCCAACTGATGCTGATCGTGCAACACCAGCCGGTCGTAGATGTCACCTGGCAACGATATCAGTAGTCGCATCACCTCCTCGCGACTGGCTTGAGGCTTTCGGATGTGCACCAAGTCAGCCCTGCCGCTGCGCAGCAGTGCGATGATGCAATCTGCTTCACCATCGAAAAAGTCGGGACGAGTGATGACGATAATCATACGGCTCGGTTGATATAATCGAACGAGGCATCCCAATCCTTCCACACCGGCTCGCGACCCAGTTCCTTCAGTCGGGCGTTGATCACCTTGGCCGTACGCTCATCGCTCACGGTAAACTGCTCGAGCGCCTGAGGATAGGTGTGGTAGCCACCGGGATTCACATGACTCTCGGCCGACATGGTGGTGACGCCCAGCGTGCACATGTTATCGCGGATATAAGCCGGCTCACGGGTAGAGTAAGAGATATCTACGTCGTGGTCGAAGATACGCATGGCGAAGGTGGCCTGCGCCAGTTCGCGGTCGGTCATGAAGCAGTTGGGCTGGAAGCCTTCGTTCTGCGCCGGACGCATGCGTGGGAAGTTGATAGAGTACTTCGTGCGCCAGTAGTGTTTCTGCAGGTAGCGCAGGTGGTGAGCCATCATCGTCACGTCGGTGCGCCAATCTTTCTCAAGACCGATGAGCACACCCATGCCAATGGAGTGTACGCCAGCCTGTCCCATGCGGTCGAAGCCATCGCAGCGCCACTCAAAGCGGCTCTTCATGCCACGTGGATGATACAGCTGGTAGTGCTCGCGGTTGTAGGTCTCCTGAAAACAGATCACGCCATTCAGGCCGTGGTGGGTCAGTTCACGATACTCCTCCATCTTGAGCGGCATCACCTCTATCTTGATATTCGAGAAATAGCGCTTGGCAATGTCGATGGCCTTAGCCAGATAGGGCACACCCGCCTTGGCAGGGTTCTCGCCCGTCACCAGCAGGATGTTTTCAAAGGGAGCCAACTGCTTGATGGCTTTATACTCATCCTCGATCTGCTCGGGGGTGAGAATGGTGCGCGCCATCGGGTTCTCGCGGTGGAAACCGCAATACACGCACGAGTTGGAACACGAGTTCGTGATATAAAGGGGGATGAACATGGACATGGTGCGTCCAAAGCGTTCCTCGGTATAGCGGCGTGAGAGTCGGGCCATCGTCTCCAGATAAGGCTCGGCGGCGGGCGAGAGCAGCGCCATAAAGTCGCTTACATCCAGACGGCTCTTGCCCAGTGCTCGGCGCACATCGGCATCGGTCATCCGAGCAATACGCTCGGTGGTCTCGTCCCAACTGATATTCTTTAGTTCGTCAGAAAACATATCTTCTTATTTTGATTTACATGGTCGGAAAGCATATTCCTTCAGTTCATGGATAGTGGGATGCTCGCCACATAGGGCGCAGTCGCTTCGCTGAGCAAAGTCAAAGCGCTGCCACTGCATCGTCAGGGCATCGAAGGTGAGAAGGGCGTTGGTGAGTGGCTGCCCCACCCCCGTCACACATTTAATACATTCGGTGGCCTGGAGAGTGCCTAGCATGCCGGCAATAGAGCCCAGCACGCCCACCATGGCACAGGTTTCCACATCCTCTTTGGCAGATGGTTCGGGAAACAGGCATCGGTAGCAGGCCGTGCCTGGCACATGGGTCATCAACTGACCGCTGTAGCGACTGATGCCGCCCATCGAGAAGGCCTTGCCCTGCATCACACAGGCATCGTTGACCAGATACTTCGTGGCAAAATTGTCGGTACCGTCGATGATGAAATCGTAGGGGCGTATCAGGTCCATGGCGTTGTCCTCACTGAGATAGGTCTCGTAGGTCTCGACCTTGACATCGGGATTCAGAGCGGCGATACGCTCTTGGGCTACTTCCACCTTGGGGCGCCCCACATCAGGCGTGCTATGCAGCACCTGTCGTTGCAGGTTGGTGATGCTGACGCTATCACCATCCACCACACCGATGGTGCCCACACCGGCGGCTGCCAGATAGAGAGCCACGGGCGATCCCAGACCTCCAGCACCAACCAGAAGCACTTTGGCCTGCAGTAGTTGCTCTTGCGCCTCCTGCCCAAAGCCTTCCAGTATCAGATGCCTGTTATAACGCCTACGTTGTTCGCTGGATAATTCCATCAGTGCTCTGTCTTATTTCTTCAACTTCCTCAAGTCGTGCGTCAGCTTGGCAGCACAGAAGTTAGGACCGCACATGGTGCAGTACTCACCATCGGTGTGACCTGCCTCTTCGAAATATTGCAGTGCCAGTTCGGGATCGAGCGAGAGGTGGAACTGATCGCGCCAGCGGAACTCGAAGCGAGCCTTCGAAAGGGCATTGTCGCGGATGCAGGCACCAGGATGCCCCTTGGCCAGATCGGCAGCGTGAGCCGCAATCTTATAGGCGATAATACCTGCGCGCACATCATCTTTGTTAGGCAGCGCCAGGTGCTCTTTCGGCGTCACGTAGCAAAGCATGGCCGTGCCCATCCAGGCTATCTGCGCACCACCGATGGCACTGGTGATGTGGTCGTAGCCAGGCGCAATGTCGGTCACGATGGGACCGAGTGTATAGAAAGGAGCCTCGTGGCATTTCACCAACTGACGCTCCATGTTCTCGCGAATCTTCTGCATGGGCACATGACCGGGACCCTCGATGAAGGCCTGCACATTCTTCTCCCAGGCGCGTACCACCAGTTCGCCCATGGTGTCGAGCTCAGCAAACTGAGCGGCATCGTTGGCATCGGCCGTACAACCAGGGCGCAGACCGTCGCCCAGCGACAGGGCCACATCATATTTTGCCACAATGTCGCAGATGTCATCAAAGTGCTCGTAGAGGAAGCTCTCCTTGTCGTGCAGCAGGCACCACTTGCTCATGATGCTACCGCCACGACTCACGATGCCGCACAGGCGGCTGTCGGCCAAATGCACGTTGTGACGACGAATGCCAGCATGAATTGTGAAGTAGTCCACACCCTGTTCGCACTGCTCAATGAGTGTGTCGCGATAGACCTCCCACGAGAGGTCTTCCACCTTACCATCAACTTTCTCCAGTGCCTGATAGATGGGCACCGTGCCTACCGGCACCGGACAGTTGCGAAGAATCCATTCGCGCGTCTCATGGATATTGTTACCCGTCGATAGATCCATCAGTGTGTCGCCACCCCACTTACACGACCAGACAGCCTTGTCCACTTCCTCGTCAATAGACGATGTGGTGGCCGAGTTGCCAATATTCGTATTAATCTTCACAGCAAAGTTGCGACCGATAATCATCGGTTCGCTCTCAGGGTGATAGATGTTTGCAGGGATGACGGCACGTCCGCGAGCCACCTCGTCGCGCACATATTCTGGAGTGATATGCGTCTTGATGCCCAGTGACTCGCAGTTCATGTTCTCACGGATAGCCACATACTCCATCTCGGGTGTGATGATGCCCGCCTTGGCGCAAGCCATCTGGGTGATACCCAGTCCTTTCGCCTTACGTTCATCTATCCACTGCTGGCGCATGCGTGGCAGTCCTTTCTTTAAATCCACCGTATAATGAGGGTCGGTGTAAGGACCGCTGGTGTCATATATATATATTGGTGCGTTGGTTTCTGTGTGTGTCTTTCCATTTTTATCTCGTGTCACAGTAGGCGTCAGGTTCACCTTGGTCATACCCACTTTCACACTGGGATAGATGGTGCCTTGCATATAGGCCTTTTCACGTTGAGCGTAAGCTTTATGGTCGTTGATCATACTTTGTTTTAAATAAATTAAGCGTTAAGAAAAGCTGTTAGAGGACTGGTGGCTTCGGCGCAGTCGGCAATGGCACCTAGACCTGCTTCGTAGGCCTGTCGGCCAGCAATCACGGCCTGACGGAAGGCGTCGGCCATGCGTACGGGGTCGCCAGCTACGGCAATGGCTGTGTTCACCAGACAGCAGTCGGCACCCATCTCCATGGCTTCGGCCGCATGACTGGGTGCGCCAATACCTGCATCTACCACCACGGGCACGGTGGCCTGGTCTATAATGATCTGCAGGAAGTCCTTCATGCGCAGTCCTTTGTTGGTGCCGATGGGGGCAGCCAGCGGCATAACGGTTGCTGCGCCAGCCTCCTCCAGGTGTTTGCACAGCGTGGGATCTGCCTGACAGTAGGGCAACACCACGAAACCCAGTTTCACCAGTTGCTCGGTGGCCTTCAGTGTCTCTACCGAGTCGGGCAAGAGATAGCGTGGGTCGGGATGGATCTCCAGCTTCAGCCAGTTGGTGCCGAAGGCCTCACGAGCCATCTGTGCGGCAAACACAGCCTCCTCGGCATTACGCACGCCCGAGGTGTTGGGCAACAGCTGTATGTTTTTGTTCTGTGTGATGTGTGTCAGCAGGTTGTCATCCTTATCACCGAGTTCGATGCGCTTCATGGCCACCGTCACCATTTCCGTCTCACTGGCCTTGATAGCCTCTGCCATCAGGGCGTTGTTGTTAAACTTTCCCGTTCCCAGGAACAGGCGCGAGTTGAACTCACGACCTGCGATTACTAATTTACTCATTATCTACAATCTTTATCAATCTTTTCATTTCATCGACGGGGTCCACCGCATTGATGACTGCACCACTGATGGCAATCCCCGTCACGCCGGTCTTCATAATGCTGGGCACATCAGCTGCTGTGATGCCGCCAATGGCGACGATGGGCAGGTCGATATGCTCGTTTCTCATCCGTTCCGTGATTTGTCGGTAGCCCTCAAGTCCCAACACCGGCGACAAGCGCTCTTTGGTGGTGGTGAACCGAAATGGGCCGCATCCTATATAGTCAGCTCCAGCCTCAGCGTGTGCTTTCACGTCGTCGAACGTATTGGCCGTGCCACCAATGATATAGCCATCGCCCAACAGGCGGCGTGCCTCGGCTATCGGCATATCGTTCAGTCCCAGATGGACACCGTCGGCATGCAGTTCTTTTACCAACTCTACGTGATCGTCAATGATCAGCGTGGCGCCAGCGTTTTGACACATCACCTGTGCCAGCTTTGCGGCCCGTCTTACTTCCTCAATGGGGGCGTTCTTCATGCGCAGCTGCACCCATCGGCATCCGCCTTGCAGGGCCAGAGCAATCGTGTCCAAATAATTATACTGGTCGTTGTAATGACTAATAAACTGTATCATCCGCCACAAGCAGCTTTAATAATTATCACTTCGCTACCAGCGTTGAGGCATGTCTCAGCCCACGCTTGTCGCGGTACCATTCTCATCTCCATCGCCATGGCGATGCCCTTTTCAGGCAATCCTAGTTCATGTGCCAGTTCTTCTAATGTAGCAGCCGCTGTCTGCTGTTCTTTCCCATTCAGTTTAATAGTCATAACCCTTAAACAAAAAAAGCTCGGGCAAAGACCCATTGGCGGTCCTTACCCGAGGTTTATAATTATAATCAGTGCTCATTCCCTACGGCAGCATTACCTGCATCAGGTCAATGGGTATAATCTCAGCCTCCTGCATTTCTTCTTATTTTAATAAGAAAGGTAAGCAAAAAGCACCCCGAGTAATTTGTTCTGCGTGCAAAGGTACGAATATTCTATCAAATTGCAAAGAAAATCTTCACTTTTCTTTCTTTTTATTATTATTTAAACTTGATAGCATCCGCAATGGCCTTGGCCATCTGTCCTGCTCCCTTCTCGTTGGGATGTATCATATCGCGCGTCATGCTGGCCTCGTCGGTGAGCACCGCATGGAGGTCGATGATGGGCAGTTTGTTCTTCTTAGCCACCTGCTGGATGGCAGGAATGACGCCGTTGACGATGACAGAGTCGGTGATGCCCCACTGGTCGCGGAAGGCCTTGATGGGCGTACAGAGATAGATCTGCGGATTAGAGGGCAACTTGCGCAGCGTGTTGATCATCGTCTGCATGTCACGTGCAAACTCTTTCGAGTGCTTGCTCCAGATGAAATCCTTAGAATCGTTGGTGCCAAGCTTGATCACCACGATGTTGGGTTGGAAGGCCTGTGCATCGCGCCATGCCTGCTCTATCATGTAAGGATGGTCACCATTGTTCAGCATGGTGCGTGCGCCCACGCCATAGTTCTTCACATGATAGCCCTTGCCCAGTATCTTCTGCAGTTGTGCGGGATAACCTTTCAGGTCGGCCATGTCGATGCCCGAACCATCGGTGATGCTGTTGCCGATACATGCCACGCGGATGGCATCCCTGCGAGGCGCCTTGTGTGTGTCGAGCCATGTGGTGAGGTCGTTCAGCATCTGCTGGTGATAAGGCCAACTGTCACGGAAGCCAAAACCATGACCGCCTGTAGGATAGACGTACATAGCACAGTCGTTGCCGGCACGGCGCATCGACTCATAGTAGCGCAGACAGTTGTTCACCACAGGCACCACCTGGTCGTCGCTGGCCGTGAAGATAACGGCTGGCGGTGTCAGATGACGGCGCACCGCATTCTGGTTAGACCACTGCTTCACCAGCTGCTCGTTCTCCATGCCATCTTTTCCCAGGAATCCCTCGCTGCTACCGCGATGGCCCTCGCGCGGATTCATTGAGATGACGGGATAGAACAGGATGCTGAAGTTGGGGCGACAGTCAAACTCGCTATGTGTAGATACCGACGAAGCCAGATGACCGCCTGCCGAGAAGCCCATGATACCCACGTCGTAGGGGTTCACATGCCAGAAATCGGCCGAGTCGCGCACCATACGGATGGCTGCCTGCGCATCGCCCAGGGGGATATTGCGGTCGCCCTTCGGCATGCGATAGGTCAGCACAAAGTAGGCAATGCCCTGCTTATTGAAATACTCAGCCCAGTCGTGTCCCTCGTGCTGAAGGGCCAGGTGACTATAGCCACCGCCAGGACAATCGACCACAGCCCTACCCGTCGGCATGTCGGGCAGATAGGCCACCATGTTCGAAGCCCCGTCGGGCGTGATGTTTACTGTGAATTTGCGTGCAGTCTGTGCCTGCACGGTCATGGCCACCAGGGCACATGCAAAGAGTAATAGTCGTTTCATTGTTGTTTTTGGTTGTTAGTTACCAACGCGCAAAGGTATGACAAAAATCCCAAACTGCCAAGTCTTTCCAAAGAAAAGAGTGCGAGGTGGCACGTCTTCAGGGTGGTTTTCCTATTCCCTGAGACCCCCAAAGGCGCCGTATTACGCATCAAGATATCACACATGCATCGAAAAAACAAGAACACGGGGATGCGTCTGTTTTGACACATCCCCGTGAACATTTGAAGCGCCTGAAGCGCAATATCAGATTTTACTTCACAAACTCTGATGGTATCTCAGGCATGGCACCATTCTGCGTACACACATAGGCCGAAACCTGAACGGCGGTGCGATGTGCTTCGGGCACACACTTGCCATTGAGGATAGAACCAACGAAAGAACCCGTGAACGAGTCGCCGGCGCCAACGGTATCGGCCACTTGTACCTTGGGCGTTTCTTGGAAAGACATCTGCCCCGGTGTGAAGACATACGAGCCATTAGTACCGCAAGTCAGCACCAGCATATCGAGATTATACTTACCCAGAATGAGCCAGCACTTGTTCTCCATATCAAGACCAGGATAACCGAACATGCGTCCTATCAAAACGAGTTCCTCGTCGTTGATCTTCAAGATGTTGCAGCGCTGCAGCGACTCTTTGATAATCTCTTTCGTATAGAACTGCTGACGCAGGTTGATATCGAAGATTTTCAGGCAGTCGGCAGGTGTAGCATCTAGGAACTGCTGGATAGTGCGGCGACTCACCTCATGACGCTGAGCCAACGAACCGAAGCACACAGCACGACAGTTACGGGCAATCTCTGCAATATCTTGATCGAAGGGAATATTATCCCAGGCCACATTTTCTTTTATATCATAACTGGGAACACCTTCTTCGTCAAGTTGCACCTGCACCGTACCTGTGGGATAAGGCACACGTGGCAACAAATCATTGAGGTTGTGTTGGCGTAGCGCCAAAAGCGTCTCCTCGGCCAGTTCATCCTGTCCCAGAGCGCTAACGGCAATCGTATTATCCATGCCCAGGAACTGTCCGGCATGATATGCGAAGTTGGCAGGTGCACCACCCAGTTTCTTTCCCTCGGGAAGCATGTCCCACAAGACCTCGCCAAGTCCTACTACATAACGTTTCTGATTCATAGTTCTATGCGGTTTTTAATTGTTTGATATACGTAAAGAGATAGATGACGCCTACTGCCATCACGACAACTGCACCAGCCTGACCAAAGCCATCGCTCATGAAGCCCATGAGCAGTGGGAAGATGGTACCGCCAAAGAGTCCCATAATCATCAAGCCACTCACCTCGTTCTGCTTGTCGGGCATCGACTCCAGTGCTGTAGCGAAACACATCGAGAACACGTTCGAGTTGCCATAACCAACCAAAGCAATGGCAAGATAGAGTTCCCACTGTGCCTGTCCGATGAACAGCAACAACATTGACAGGGCCATCATGACAATACTGACAATGAAGAAAGTGCGCATCCTCAGCACACGCAGGAAAAACGAGCCAGTGAGACATCCCACCGTACGGAAGATGAAATATAGCGAGGTGGCGAAGGCAGCCTCATCAAGGGTCATGCCAAGACGTTCCATCAGAATCTTTGGCGCTGTGGTATTGGTTCCCACATCGATGCCCACGTGACACATGATACCCAGGAACGACAGCAGAACGATAGGCGTACCCAGCAGTTTCAGACATTCCATAAACGAAGAAGCCTTGCCCTCAGGAGCGGGCTCGTCAATTGGTGTTACAAAAAGCAGGATGGTGGAAAGCACACCCACTACGAGGAAGATGCCAAACAACACGCGCCAAGAAAGTCCAAACTCAGGTATCACCATTGTGGCGCCCCACATAGCTAGGTAAGGAGCCGAGAACGAGGCGATGGCTTTTACAAACTGTCCGAAGGTGAGCGTTGAAGCCAGATTGCCACCCCCCATCACGGTAGATACCAGCGGATTGAGCGACGTCTGCATCAAGGCATTGCCAATGCCCAGCAGAGAGAATGCCACCAACATGATGCCAAAGGTCTCACCAAACAGTGGCAACAGCAAAGACACCACCGTGACGACAAGCGACAGCAACACGGTCTTTTTGCGACCTATCTTATTCATCAGCATGCCTGTAGGTACACTGAAGATCAAGAACCAGAAGAATACCAACGAAGGAAACACGTTAGCCACCGAGTCGCTCAGCAACAAATCCCTCTTCACATAATTGGAGGCGATGCCCACCAAGTCCACGAAGCCCATGCAGAAAAAGCAGAGCATCACAGGAATCAGATAAATAGACTTATTTTGCTTCATATCATTAAATTTTCAATCCTTAATTATTAATTTGATATACAACGGCCTTTCCACCCTTCACCTTTATATTATTATAAGGCTCGGCAGGGAACACCAGATTCGTCATAGCCATCTTGCCATCGGCATCGAACACCTCGATGCTGCATCGGTCAATAAAGATGCGTAACTGTTTGATGTGTCCATAGGTTGGTGCAACGGTCACACAAGGGAAGCTCTCGCTGAAACTAGCATCACAAGACTTCGTGCGGTCCATCGAGAACTGCTGCTTGACGGCATCGTAGGTCATCACCACCTGCTCGCCCTTTACATTAGAAAGAACAATCTCGGCCTGTGATTTCACGTCAACCACAATCTCGCAAGCCTCCGTGGGATGTTTCACCTTTTGACCACGAAGGGCCAACATCTCTTTGGCAGGAACCACACTGAGATAGGTCTCCTCGCCACAGGTAAACAGCCCCAGGTCGCGAGGGATGCTGTTTGCAGAGCGGAACTGCTTTGTAGGCACCTGGTTGGCATATTGCCAATTGCTCATCCATGCCAGCACCACCCTACGGTTCTCAGGGGCGTTGTAGAACGATACCGTGGCATAGTGGTCCTTGCCATAATCCATCCATTTAGTGACCTTTGGCATCGACTCGCAGGTGAACTTATGACCATCAAAATGACCAATGAAATACTGTGTCGCACTGCCTCCAAAGGGGCCACCGGGGTTGATATTACAAATCAGCACCCACTTGTCGTCAATCTTGAATAAGTCGGGACACTCCCATACACCGCTATGGTTGCCATACTCCTTGCCAAAAGCGCTCTCGTACTTCCACTCTTTCAGGTCGTGCGATGAATAGATGCGCATCTCCTGACCGGCAGCCAGTATCAGATTCCACATCTGGGCATCCTCGTTCCAGAAGGCATTCGGATCGCGGAAGTCGGGCACATCGCTAGTAAACATCACGGGATTGCCAGAAAACTTCTTAAAGCTGCGTCCGCCATCCTTCGATACAGCCATAGACTGCGTCTGGTGCATACCGGCAGAAGTATAGAAAGCCACCACCGAGTCGCCGGCGGTTACACACGAACCACTGAAGATGCTGCCCAGCCAGTCGGGCTCAAGGGCAATGGGTTGTGATTCCCAATGAATCAGGTCGCGCGAGGTAGAGTGGCCCCAGTGCATGTTCTCCCACTGCGAGCCATAAGGATTATACTGATAATAAAGGTGCCAGACACCGCCGGCAGCACCTGCCTGTCCATCGTTGCCTGTCTGCGATGACGGCATATAAAACATGCCATTGGGATCGTTCATCCATCCATACTGCGGGGTGTGATGATAAAGTGGACGGAAATGCTCACGGTTAGCCACATCGAAAGTGTCGGAATAGGCCATGTCGCGCCAGCAAACAAACTCGCTGACGGCACCCTTCTGGCGACGGTCTCCGTGAAACTCTATATCCATTAGGCAGGCATCATTCAGCTCGTATGGCACCCAATAGTCCACACGATCAATGGCCAACTTCACGTTGAGCCGTTTCACCATATTATTATATGCATCCAGCACGGCAATAGAAGCGATATCTTCGGTTTCCTGTATTGGAATCAAAAGATAGCGTGAGTTTTCTGTAATCTTCAACATGGCATGACTGTCGCCCAGCACAATGGGCGACACATGTGCCGTTATACCTGTTGCCATCGCAATGGCTGTCAAGAATGATAATAACTTTTTTGCGTTCATATATTCGAGTTTTTAGTTTCAATATCAATGTTATCCTGAACGCAATCTCTTACCCTTATATTATCACCAAACCTTTTACCAAATAACCTATATTTTACTGTTGTTCGATGCAAAAGTAAGTGTTTTTTTCCTTTTCAGTTATCATTCTTGTTACAAACAATAGGAAAATTCGTTCATAGCAACATTTTTGCGCACATTGAACGAATATTTTCCTAATTGTTGGAAGGCAGGGAGAACATCATCACGGCAGCGAGGCCTTTGATGATGTTTATTCCCCAGACATTCATAATAGTATTAATTTAATATTGAGTGACCTTCACATTGCTAACAGTCACCGCACCGCCATAACTATTGATGCTCCAGTTGTTGTTCTGTATGCCATAGATACGGTTGGTGTAGCAAACATTATCGTTGATGTACATCACACAAACAGAGTTGTCGGTGTAGATATCAATCTGATAGGTATTATCCTCAGGACGTGGCACCTCGTAGCCATCGATAGCCTCGATGAAACCCTTACCTTCCTCACCCTCCTGTTCGAAGTTCACCTTACGCTTTGCGCCACCAGCCTCGGGGTTAACCATCATGGTGTAGTACTTCTTGGCATTGGCACTACGTACCAGCGAGATACCGAATCGGTCGGCATCGCCTTCGGTCTTCACCGTCATGCTGATATGGTTGTGATAGCCCAGTCGGTTGAACATCACGTAGGCACCTTCACCAGTGAGTCGACTGTTGTCATAGCCATTGCTGGCCACCACCTGTAGGTTCTGCTGCTTGTTGTACTTTGCTGCCATTGCAGGCACCTCGCCCAACGAGATAGTTCCGTCTTCATGCTGAATAATCTTATGACAAACCAGTGCGCCACCCCAGTTAGGTTCGCCACCAGCGCCCACATTGACATTCTTGGCATCGATGTCTGCACCCGAACGGTAAGGACACCATCCCCATATATAGCGGTCGGTGCCGTTCGAAGCTGTCTTACCGGCATAGAAGCCACGGCTATCCAACACGCCCTCCTTATAGTCGGGCCATACTTTAGGATCATTCAGACAGGCTTTCAGCTCTTCCCAGCTCTTAGCCTTGACATACTTCATCTTACGACTCCAATTGACGGCCTGGCCTTCGCTGAACACCAGATACCACCAGTCGCCCATCTTGAACACATCAGGACATTCGCACATGCGTTCCCACACCATATTGAACTGTCCTACGTGCTCCCAGTTCTTCATATCAGCAGACTTAAAGTCGGCAAATTTAGGATCGCCGCCATAAGAAGGAGCCGTAGAGATTACCATATGATAGAGGCCATCGTCGGCCACAAATATCTGTGGGTCACGGAAGTCCCAGCCAGAATAGCCATAGTCAGGTCCATGCAACTGCCAAAGGTTGTCGCGAGTCCAGGTCTTAAAGTCGGTCGATGTGGCACGCATCACAACCTGGCGATCCTTGCAGTCGGGGTTCTCACCAGTATAGTAGATGTAGTACAGACCCTCGCTTTCGTTGTAGTAGCAGCAGCCCGTACCCAGCGCAGCATCCTGCTGATAGTCATTACTTCCCACGGCCAGTACCTCGCCTATTGACTGATAGTTGCAGCCATCGGTGGTCTGAACGCCCCAATAGGGGTGGAAGCAATACTTAGCATTGTCGTCATAGTCCTGCAGGTACATCACCTTGAAGTTGCCAGCCTTCTGATCGTAGAAAGGCATTGGGTCGCCAACGCGTCCGAGTGCAGGCTTAAAGTAAGTCAAGAAGGCATTCTCGTCAACTGGCGTATAACGCTCTTCGCTGCTACTCCAGTCCTTGGCAGGATCACCCACTATCTTGTCGTCAGAGCAAGAGAAGAGCGCGATGGCAGCCAAGCAAAGACTCATCACTGTCATTGTGTTGGGCAATTTGTTTATGATTAAAGTGTTCATATTGTTCTATTTAAATAAGGTTAGACAATTATTGATTACTCACCGGTGAGATAATGATAGGCATTCATCAGTATTTTGCCCATATTCTCATGGTAAACAGAGGTATAGTCTGTAGGAGAATACCAGTCGAGCAGACCAGCACCGAAACAGATGATACCACCCTTTCCAAACTCACCATTGTAGTTTTTCAGTTCCCAAGAAGAAATCTCGTTGCCATGACCTGTCAGGCGGCGTGCCTTTCCACCTGTCACTTCGTCGAACTTCTGATAGAGGGCGTCGTCTGAAACACCATCCCAGTGGTACTGTGATGCAGAGTTACAGATGGTGTAGTCCTTATCAAGCGTGTAGATAGCCTCGGGGTTAGCCGGGTTGACAACAAGTCCCTGCCACAAAGCATGACTCTTGTCGAATACGGGAAGCGTCCAGGGATCGTCGCCCATCTGTGGACCACCTTCGCCATTGCCACCCCAACAGTTGTTTGGACAACCATCTTGTGGCATAGCGCCCAATGCCGCTGCCAGGTTAACGCCCATGCGCTGCAGCACGAAAGCGCCACCTTTCTTCCAGTATTCCTTCAACTTTGGCAATGCCTCCATAGCACTCTTCTCGCCTCCCTCAAAACCAGAGAAAGAAGTATAGGCACCCGTCTGGCGGTGGAAGAAGATAAACTTACACTCGTCCAACAGTCCATCGAAGTTGGCTATCTGTTCCCAAGAGACATAAGCCGAGCCCTGAATATTACTGGTCAGCCATTTGGCTGCAGCCTTCTCTTCGTCCTTCAGGTCGTCAACGTTTGCTGCATTACCTGCAAAGATAGCCACGGGCTTGTCGATAAGCACAATCTTCACGGTATAGGTATTCGTGGCCGTACCGTCGTTCAGCGTCAACTGGAACGGATTTTCAGGATCACTGAAATCAGCCGTTGAACCACTGGCAGGGAAGCTGACAGCATCCTCGCTATTGTCCACGGTAAAGGAAGCATTGCTCAAGTCGATACCACTGATGCCCAACACATAAACCGTGATGGTTTTATCGTCCTCATTGACAGCACCCTTAATGCCCGAGAGGTAGAAATTATAAAGTTTGGCCTCATCGTTACGTACGGCAATGCGATACTCCATCATCAGGTCGCCATTGGTGATGCGCAATGTCTGGTCGGCCTCCACGTTAATGTGGTCGCCCTGCTTCATGCTACTGGTGGCACCTGGCGAAACAATCAGACTGGTTACAACCATGTCGTTCTTATCCATAAAATCGACAGGTACCTTTACTTTTATCAGTTTAGTCGCCATATCAATGGTTCCCTCGTACTTATCGTTTAGCACAAACTTCTGCACCAAACAGTCGCCATCCACACTGAGACTACCCGTACGGTCGTCAGAGCAGGCTGCAAACCCACAGGCCACCATCAGTGCACATATGATATTAAATATTTTAGTCTTCATAATATTCCGTTTTATGTTCATTTTACCAATTACCACAGTTTTGAGTGTACTTACCATTAGAAGCAGCCATCTGTTCATGAGGAATAGGCAGGTATTCGTTCTTATCGGCCACAAACTGTGCACCCTCTAGGAATTTAGCGCTCTTACTCTCACTGGCGTAGAAGCTATTGATCACGCTGGCTGCCTCACCCCATCGTACGAGGTCGAAGAAGCGCTCGCACTCCATGGCCAGTTCCAGACGGCGTTCCATCTTGACAATGTTCAAAGTCTGGGCTTTGTCGTAAGTGCCTTCGTAAGGTTTCACGTTGTAACGCACATTCAGAGTGCTGGGATAGTTGGCCACAACACTGCTGGACTGCATGCTCTTAGCACGATTGCGGAGCTTGTTCACCAGCTGGATAGCCTCGCCGGTCTTGTTCAACTGTGCCAATGCTTCTGCACGCATGAGCAGCACATCTGCATAGCGGAACACGATGCGGTTCATCGATGTAGCCCACTGGTTGTCTGCATTGAAGATATACTTGTCTGTCAGGTCGGGATCAACACACTGCTTCAGAGAGATGAAGTTGCCATAGTTGCCATTTGAACGGCTCCAGGGTTTACCTTCACCGATGGTGAGCTTAGGACTGGGGTTGAACATAAACTGTGTGCCAGGCATACCTACAGTGATGAAGAGTCGTGGGTCAACAGTCTGACTGTTGCCGACGGTCTTTCCCACAAGCACAGCATAGTCCGTGGCATTAGCCTCATCGAACATCGGATGACCTTCAAAGTCGGTCTTATAGGCATTCACCAGGTTGTGCGATGGTTTGTAGAAGTCGCAACCGCCCAGAATACCTTCTAGCTCGGGTGGAATCAGACGGTTAGAGAAGTTCAGGTTACCATAGTTGGTGCCATCGTTCTTTGAATATTGAATAGCCCAGATGCTCTCTTTACCATTCTCGTAAGCTTCCTCTGGACGGAAGTTGTTGTGCAAGTCACCCTCCAGATCATAGCCGCGATACAGGGTGAGCTCGGTGTATTCCACCACCTTCTTCAGGTCGTCTTCATTAATGCTGGTCACCTGATTGCTGTTGGCATCGTCCTGACGATAGGCTTTATAGAGATAGGTCTTAGCCAGGAAGGCTGCGGCTGCCGACTTATTAGGGCGTCCTTTATCAGCCTGAGTCTGAGGCAGATGCTCGTAGGCATAGTTCAAGTCTTCGATAATCTGCATCCAACCTTCGTCGTTACTATACTCGGTGTTTGAGATATTCTTAATATCCTCTTCCTCCAGATTGGGCTTATTGACGAAAGGAATCTTCTTAAACAGTCGTTTCAACTGGAAATGACCGTAGGCACGCAGGAAGCGCATCTCGGCTATGCGCTCTTGAACGGCAGCATCGTTCTGGTCGCCGTTCGACAGCACGTTGAGACAAAGATTAACGCGCGACAGATACTTATAGAGTCGAGTCCAAATAGAACTGAAGTTCCAGTCGGTAGTCATCACACCAGTACACAGTTCCAGATTGTGGAAAGGCGTACCGTCTGAGTGGTCTGCACCACCAACATAAGCATCGTCCGAGCGGGTATCATAATTCCACAAAGAGAACGAAGCGTTCATATCCTCGATGGTTACCAAGCCGGCATACGCCGACGTCAGGATATTGTCTGCATTGGCAGGGTTCTTAGCCTGCTCCTCTGTCAGTGTAGCCTGTGGCAGTTGGTCGTCGAGGAAATCAGAGCATGAAGTGAAGCCACCAAATGCGCAACATGCAACAATTGCTTTATATATAGTCTTCATAATGATCAAATTTCGATTATCAGTTATCAGTTAAAACGATACATTCATACCGAATGTGAGGTTGAGGGGGATAGGATAGCCAAAGCCTGGGTTCTCAGGATCTACGCCAGTAAACTTGCTGCTCTTGATGGTCAGCAGGTTTTGTGCTGAAGCATAGAGACGTACACGTTCCATCTTCATCTTGCTGACAAGCGTCTTGGGCAAGTTGTAGCCCAACTGAATGGTACGCAACTTAGCAAAAGAGCCATCCTCGATATAGTATGAAGACAGGCGACCTTCGTTGGCAACATCACGGGTGCTCAGCGCGGGGATGTCGCTACCAGGATTAGCAGGACTCCATGCGTCGAGAACGCGGGTGCCCTTGTTCAGATAGGGAAGGTTCACCTTATCATAAGTATTGGTCCAGAAGTCGGTCTGCGTCTTATAGTCGTAACAGTTGACGTCAACGCCCTGAACGCCCTGCCAGAACATAGACAGGTCCCAGTCCTTATACTGCAAGTATATATTCAAGCCCCACGTAAAGTCGGGTGTGGGATTGTAGATCCAAGCCTGGTCACTCTCGTTGATAGTGCCGTCTTTAACCACATCAAGATAGCGGATGCGGCCCAGTCCGGCAGCCTCCTGAGAGGCATGATTACTAATCTCATCCTGCGTACGGAACAAGCCGTCGGCCACATAGCCCACCTCTGAATACATGGGGTGCCCGATGATGCTGAACACGCCATTGCCGCCATAGGTACCTGCCGCAGCAACCGTCTCAGGCAGTTTGGTCACTTCGTTGGTGTACTTACTGATGTTACCAGTGATATCCCAAGAGAAGCCGTTGGCCAACTTATGACGGTAGCCCAACGAGAACTCCCAACCAACGTTCTTCACCTCGCCGGCATTGATCCACTGCGAAGAACCTTCGCCCTGTGTGCCAAGACCCTTCATCTCGACAAGGATGTCGGTGGTCTTCTTATAGAACCAGTCAAAGCTACCATAAATATCTCTGTTAAGGAGCGAGAAGTCAAAACCAAGGTTATGCTGCATGGTCGTCTCCCATTTAATATCCTCGTTACCAATCTGCTTGCGGATATAGCCGCTGGGGAGGTTGGTGCCACCATTACTACCGGTGATGTCGTAAACCGTACCTGCAGGGGCCTCACCATTCCACAACTCTGTCGTAACCACAGGTGCATACATCGTGAAGCGAGCGGTATTCGAGATTTCCTGGTTACCGGTCATACCCCAAGAGTAGCGCACCTTCAGGTCGTCGAGCCAGCTTCGCGTGCCTTCCATGAATTTCTCCTGAGTGATACGCCAGCCTGCTGATGCAGATGGGAAGGTACCATATCTGTTGTTCTTACCGAAACGGCTGGAACCGTCACGACGTAAGGTGAAAGAAGCCATGTAGGTATCATTATAGGTATAGTTGGCTTTCCCGAAGAAAGATACCAGCGAGAAGCCACCGCCAGAGCCTTCGGCCACTTGTCGACCAGAGCCTGCAGTGGGCCACATATAATCGGTAGTCAGCACAGCCATCCCATAGCGGCGAGCATTACTCCAGTTATCGTCAGTACGGTTCAACTCCGTACCAACCATGGCATCAGCACGGTGCTTGCCAATCTCCAGATTATACGTAGCGATGGCGTTCCACATCCAGCGCTGTGCATGTTCCTGGCGCATCTCGGCTGCCGTTTCCGAGTTGGCTATCTTACCATTAGCCACCGGATACTGGAAGTTGCGCTGCTGCTTCTGACTGTAGTCCAAGCCAATCGTAGAACGAATCATAAAGTTCTTAAACGGTGTGATACTGATATGGGCATCACCGAAGATACGCCACATGGTGTATTCGTTGTCTTTGGTTCTTGAAAGCATGCTCAGTGGATTCTCGCGCTCGGGGAAAGCGCCTACGGGCTGGGCATACTCACCATTTTCAGCATAGATGGGGAAGTTAGGACTGAACTGCAGGGCGTTTCTAAGTATGTCGCCAGGAGCGTCTGTTCCCTTGGTGCGGTTCAGGGTGAAGTTCTCACCAATAGTGACGATATCGTCCAACAGCTTATACTCGGTGTTGGCACGTGCCGACAGACGACTGAACTCCGACTCTTTGATCGTACCCTTGTTGTCGTAGTAGCCCATAGAGAAGAACGAGCTGCCCTTTTCAGAGCCACTGCTCACAGAGAGGTTATACTGCTGAACGATGCCCGTGCGAGTCACCTCGTCAAACCAGTCGGTATCGCCTGCATGAAGGGTGCCATTGGTGTCCAGATAGTTGTCCATCGTCACGCCGTAGAGTTGAGGATGACCATTCTGGTCGTAGCCCCAGTCGAAGTTATACCCCACAATATTCTTATTGGGGTCCTTGCCGTCGTTCACGTTGGCCTGCCAAAGGGCCTGTCCAAACTCTCGCGCATTCAAGGTCTTTATCTTATGCGCATAGAACGAGGCAGCCACGCTGCCGTCAAAGTCCACTCTTACCTTACCTTCCTTGCCACGCTTGGTCGTGATGATAATCACACCGTTGGCAGCGCGCGAACCATAGATAGAAGCCGAGGCGGCATCCTTCAGCACCTGGATGCTCTCAATGTCGTTGCCGTTCAGCTCGTGCATACCAGACTTGGTAGGCACACCATCTATAATATATAGAGGATCATTATTGTTCAGCGTACCCAAACCACGAATACGTACCGTTGCAGCGCCCGAGGGATTACCGTCGGCTGTGATGTTCATACCCGGCACACGTCCTTGCAGAGCCTTCATGGGGTTGTTCTCGTTCTGCTTGGCCAGCTCGCCAATATTTACTGTCGAGACAGCGCCCGTCAAGTCTATCTTGCGCTGAGTGGTATAACCTGTCACCACCACTTCCTGCAGCACCTGATTGTCGGGCTTCAGTTCCACACGCATGCCATTCTTTGCCGGCACTTCCTGTGGCTGATAACCGATGTAGGTAACCACCAGCACCTTGCCAGCCTCCACTTTCAAAGTGAACTCACCATCGAAGTTGGTTACTGTTCCGTTCGCTGTGCCTTTTTCCTTCACCGTGGCACCGATGACTGTTTCGCCAGTTTCATCGACCACTGTACCCGAAACTGTTGTCTGTGCATACATCACCGTACAAAACAGCAGGGTAAGGAAACTCAAAAACACTCGTTTTGCTTGTTTCATTAGCTTTCAGTTTTTAGTTAATACTTCTGTTAGAAAAATTATGCCACAAAAGTAAATAATATTAGTAGCTATAGATTGAAAATATCGTTCATGCCACCCAAAAATTGTTGCAATGTAACATTTTTACGATGGAATGAACGATATTTGATATTTCAATAAGGTTTACTTTCTGACGTCGCCAGGCACCATGCCATAGGCTTCTTTAAAACATTTGGTGAAATAGGATGGTGCCGTGAAGCCTACAGCATAGGCCACCTCGCTGACGCTCTTGTCTGTGGTAAGCAATATCTGATAGGCGCGATTCAGACGCGCAGTACGAAGCAACTCTACGGGCGAGGCCCCCGTCATAGCCTTCACTTTGCGATAGAGCTGAACACGACTGAGGCTCATCGCAGAGGCCAGATCATCCACACTGAGGTCACTGTCCTCCAGACGGGTTTCCACCACTTCACGGAAATGCGAGATAAACGAGCCCTCCACCGGACCGGCATCCGTTCCCTGCTCTTTCACGACGTCAGCAGGTGTCTGCTGTTCCGCCACAGGAGCGATGGGCTCCATGTTCCATAGGGTGTTTGTCACACGTTCGCGCTGAATAGCCACCTTGCGCAGATGCTGCAGGTAAGACAAGACAATCACGAGCAACAGTAGCACAATCACACCTATAGCCAACCAGTTGATGACGTGCTGCGTGTTCAGTTCCTGCAGATAGGAGTCAGCCTTTTGATGAATCTGGTCCAGCCGATGCGTCTGTCGCATCAGCTCTTCGTTCTGCATCAGCAGCACCTTGGCATTGTCGTGAGTCACGAGGGCCGACATCATCATCGTCTCTTTTTCATAGGGCTGACCTTCCAGTATCTTCACCGCTAGGTCTATCAGTTGATCTCCATGGGTGGGATAGATATAAGAGGCTTCCAACAGCGAGTCGCGCACCAGCTGAATACCGCCGCCCTGACCCTGAAGACCATCAATGCCACAATACAGCACCTTGTTGCCTAGAGCTTTTCTCGCCCCCATCGCAGTGCGGTCGTTGGCGCCAAACACTAGGTCCACGTGTTCGTTTGGGTGGTTGGCCATCCACTGGCGTGTCGTCTCATACCCCGTTTTTTCGGTCCAGTCACCTTGCAACGAAGCCAGCAGCTTAATCTGCGGTGCCTTCTTCAGGGCATCAATAAAACCATTGTGGCGTTCGATAGCAGGCGAAGAACCTTCCAGTCCTTTGATTTCCAATACCGAGCCCCTGCCATGAAGACAAGAAACGATATACTCGCCCATCACACGTCCCATCTCATAGTTGTCGGCACCGATAAAGGCAGTATATTTTCTGGAGTTCGTTTTTCGCTCAGACACAATGACTGGTATGCCCTTATCGTAAGCGCGATCAATGGCGGGAGAAATGGTCTGCACCTGATTGGGAGCCACTATCAGCAGGTCGATGCCTTCGTTCACCAGACTGTCAATCTGTTGCACCTGTCTCTCATCATTATCATGGGCAGCAGCAAACTTCAACTCCACATTATTATGGAAATAGGTTCCCATCTGGAGTTCATAATTCTGCTTGTCGCGCCAGATGTCCTCAGAGCACTGCGAAATACCAACGCGATATTTCGTCTGACGCTCAGAGCACGACATCATGAAAAGCGCGAAACAGATTAAGGACAAAAATAGTTTCTTCATCTGACCAAGTACATCAATTTAGCTTTAGTTTTGCAAAAATAAGCAAAAAATGCAAAACGTCCAAGCATTTATTGTTTTTATTTATCCAAAGCAATATACTGCATGATAAAATGTTCGGCTATCGGCAAGAAGCGATCATGCCCCCGGGCATTGAGATGAGCCGTGTCGCGACGACCATTCTGAAAGTAAACATCGCGGAAGCGGTCGTTCTGCGCATATATATTACTATGGTGATAGGCATCAAACACAGGGATGGCGCGCGAAGCACACACCTTCAGCATACAGTCCACCACAGCTTCGAAGTTGTGCGCATTCACATCGTTATCAGCCCGCATCCATGGCGTGAAGAAAAACAGTTGTGCACGTGGGTAGCGGTCTATCAGTCCATCGCACAGTTCTGTCAACTTTTCTCTAAACAAATCAACACCAATACTGTCTAGCCGTGTCGCATCGTTATGTCCTGCTATCACCACGATATAGTCGAGCGAGTCATTCATCTCCTGATAGCGGTTTACCATTGCCTTTCCCCAGCGGTTTAGGTCTATAGAAATACAGTTCCCGTTACGCCCGTAATTATAGTATTGCATACCCTGTCGTTGAGCGAACTTATAATGCCAAGTATTTTCCACAGGTTCACGATGGTTACGCACATAGCTGTCGCCCAACACGCCGATACGTTTTCCAGCCAGCGGTTGCTGCGCACATACAGCCACGACAGTCCCCATAGCCAGCAGGACAGATAAGAATAGTTGTTTCATTGTTTACTGTTTGTTTAGGAATTAATTTGCAATTGCAAACTTAATCAAAAAACTTTGAAAATTGATTTTTAACCACAAAAATTAGCTTAAATTAAAAAAAAATGTCTTTTTCGTTTTTATGGATATAAAATAATGTCTATATTTGCACCATACTAATTCACTAAGCAAATATTACTAACAAAATAACTTATGATCAAACTTACTGCTATCAAGAAGACTATCATGCCATGTGCAATGATGTGCGCTATGATGCTGTTGACCCCTCCATTCGCTGGATGGCAAAGTGCTTATGCATCTGTTCAACAACAGAAGAGCCAGATCAAAGGTACAGTTGTAGATAGTCAAGGTGAGCCAATCATTGGCGCCAGCGTTGTCATCGTAGGTGGCAAGACTGTTCAAGGTACCGTAACCGACTTCGACGGTAATTTCACGCTGAACGTAGCTCCTGGTACCCAGTTAAAAATCTCTTATGTAGGTTTCAAAGAGACTACCGTGAAAGCCTCTAACGGCATGAAGGTAGTCATCGAAGAAGAATCGACCATGCTGAAGGGCGTCGAGGTTGTGGCCTACGGTGTTCAAAAGAAGGTGACCGTCACGGGTGCCCTTTCTTCCGTTAAGGCCGAAGACCTGGTACGTACGCCAGTAGGCGACGTTACCAACGTGCTTGCCGGTCAGCTCTCTGGTGTAACAACTATTCAGTCATCAGGTGAGCCAGGACAAAATGCCACCAACATCTTTGTTCGTGGTCAGGGAACTTGGGTTGACTCTAAGCCTTTGATCCAGGTAGACGGTGTTGAGCGCGAGATGTGGGATATCGACCCCAACGAAATCGAGAGCATCACCGTACTGAAGGACGCTTCTGCTACAGCTGTATTCGGTGTACGAGGTGCCAACGGTGTTATTTTGATCACCACCAAGCGCGGTCAGGAAGGCAAAGCCAAAGTGACAGCCAACGTTTCATTCTCTGCCATGACTCCAACCAACCTGATTGAGCAGGCCAACTCTTACGAGTACGCACTATTCCACAACCAGGCTACTATTGGTGATGGTGCACAGAAGGGTGTATTCACAGATGCAGTCATTCAGAAATTCAGAGATGGAAGCGATCCTATCCGCTTCCCAAATATGCGTTGGGACGAGTATATCATGAAAGATGTAACGCTCCAACAGCAACACAATATTAATATATCTGGCGGTAACAAGACGGTGAAGTACTTCATCTCTGCCGGTATGTTCACACAAGACGGTATGTTCAAAGAGTTTGGCAAGTCTTGGGACTATGGCTACGAATACCAGCGTTTCAACTATCGTGCCAACCTCGACATGGACGTCACAAAGACCACTAAGTTAAGCTTCAACATTGCCGGTAAGGTAGATGATGCCGCACGTCCAAGAACTGGTGGCGGTGCAGCTGCTATGATTAAGGCCATCTACAATGCCACACCTTTCTCAAGCCCTGGTATTGTTGACGGACGCTATATCGTGAACTCTAACTCTAATGCCGACAATGAGGACGGCATCATGCTGCCTTTTGTTGGCGACACCCCAATGACATACTATGCTTACCAGCCTGGTGCCATTCAGACCAACAACAACAAGTTGTCTATGGACCTGATTTTAGAGCAGAAACTTGATTTCATCACTAAAGGACTGACATTCAAAGCGAAGGGTTCTTACAACAGTGACTTTAATGTAACAAAGACCCTCACTGCCAGTGTTGCCAACTACACTCCTGTCGTATTGGCACAACGCGATGAAAACAATGATATCATCTATGAAAATGGCAACGTGATGACGCAGCCTATGCTCTTCCGTAAGAATGGTTCGGATGTTGACCCAACCTATGCTTACGGCTACGGAAAAGGACGCGACTGGTATGTAGAAGGTTCATTCACCTACAATCGCTCTTTCGGTATGCACACCATCACCGCTTTGGCACTCTATAACCAAAGCAAAAACTACTATGTAAAAGACGCAGACAATGCCTATACCGACATTCCACGTACGTATGTAGGTTTGGTAGGTCGTGTAACCTACGACTGGAACAACCGCTATATGGCCGAGTTCAACATTGGTTATAACGGTTCTGAGAACTTCGCTCCCGGCAAGCGCTTTGGTACCTTCCCAGCAGGATCAATCGGATGGGTAGTCAGCGACGAGCCATTCTTCAAGCCCGTCAAGAACGTTGTTTCTTTCTTGAAACTGCGTGCATCATGGGGTCTTGTTGGTAACGACAAGGTGAGTGCAAAGCGTTTCATGTATATCCCCGACCCATACAACGTAAACCAGAATGCTTTGCTGGAGCGTACCGGTAAGGATACTGGTGCATTCGGTTATAACTTCGGTGTGGAGAATGGTACCACAGCAATGGGTGCTGTTGAATCAGCCAAGAACTCTGCCGACGTAACTTGGGAGAAGGCTTTCAAGCAGGACTACGGTTTCGACATGTATTTCCTCAACGATCGCCTGCGCACCAACTTCGACTACTACAAGGAGCATCGTAAAGATATTCTGTGGCAGAACAACAACTCACCTTCGCTGCGTGGTTTCTCTATCCCATACACCAACTTTGGTGAAGTTGATAGCTGGGGTTGGGAAGTTTCTGTCAACTGGCAGGATAAGATTGGTAAGGAGTTCCGTTACTGGGCAAAGTTAAACCTTTCTTACAACCAGAATGAAATTCAGATTGACGGACAAGCTCCTCAGACCAACGATTACATGTACACCAAAGGACATCGTATTAATTCTCGTTCACTGCTGAAGTTCTGGAAGTATTACTATGAAGGTGCCGAAGAAGACTATATGAAGGAGTTTGGTGTTGAGTCATTCCCAACTCAGTTGGTAGCCAACCTTCAGCCTGGTGATGCTATCTATGTGGACTTAGACAAGAGTGGCAAGATTGATGGTAACGACTATGCCGTAGGCCTTGGTCACACCAACGATCCTGAATATATCACTGGTTTACAGATGGGTTGCTCATGGAAGAACTTCACTTTCAATGCTCAACTCACTGCAGCATGGAATGTTTCTCGCCTTATTGAAGGTGCCTTCCGCACTCCATTTACAGCGTCAGCTGGTCAGAGCACACAGGGCGGTGGACTGCTCAAGTACCATGTGGATCATTCATGGACAGCCGAGAATCCAAGCCAAGGCGCAGAGTATCCCCGTGCCACATGGAAGAACGCCAACCAGAACTATGCACCTTCAACACTCTATGAGAAGGATGCCAAGTACCTGCGTCTGAAGACCATTCAGTTGGCTTACGACTTCCACCTCCCATTCATGAAGGTACTGGGTCTGAACCAGATGCAGTTGGCCATCAGTGGTTACAACCTGCTTACATTCACTCCATACATTTGGGGTGATCCTGAAACAACTGCCAGTGGTAATCCCTCTTACCCTTTGCAGCGCACTTATACGGCCAGTCTTAAACTGGGATTCTAACTTCAGCTAACTTATCTAATTAAATAAGGATATCCCAATATGAAAATATATCAGCATATCACAAGCGGCGTCATCACAATGGCTATGGGAGGAGCACTACTCATCTCAGGCTGTACAGACGAAATTAAGTTTGGCGACGCCTTCATCGAGAAGTCACCTGGTGGTACAGTAACCATCGACACGGTGTTTAACAACCCAGAATATGCCAAGCAGTTCTTGACAGGTATCTATGCTTTACAATACTACGGACTTCCCTACAACCAAAGTGTCAACCACAGTGCAAGCCCATACGTTGGTAAGCTCGACGCCCTGACAGACGCCTATCAGTTGCACTGGAATAGCAACACCGTCTATAACAGTTTCTATTCTGGCACACTGAATGCCAACGAGCAGCCACTCATCAGCTATAGCAACGACTATGTCTGGGAGGCCGTGCGTCAGGCTTGGATCTTCATTGAGAACATCGAGAAGGTTGAAGGTATTTCAGCAGCCGAGAAGAACAACATGATTGCTCAGGCCAAGTGTTTGATAGCAGCTCGCTACTTCGATTTGTTCAGCGTATATGGCGGACTGCCCATCGTTGATCACGCCTTCAGCGGCACAGAGAGCAGCTATTCTTTCCCACGCGCAACAGTTGAAGAGACTGTCAATTTCATGGTTAACCTGCTCGACGAGGCCATCCCTGATTTGCGATGGGCCTACAATGGCAACACCTCTGACACTGACGACACTAACACTGGTCGTTGGACTGCCGCAGGCGCCATGGCTCTTAAAGCCAAGATCCTGTTATTCTCTGCATCGCCTCTTTACAATGCAGATCAAGGTTACTATGATGGTACTACTGAAGCAGAAAAGCAGCACTTGGTATGGCACGGTAACTATGATGCACAACGTTGGCAGAAAGCACTTCAGGCTTGCAAAGACTTCTTCAATCGCCTATCCACGGATGGTTTCTACAAGCTGATGGAACCTACAGACCCTGAGGTGAACTGCAAGAATGATGCTAACGGCTACCGTCAGGCCTACCGCTATGGCTACATCCGTCAGGGCAGCAAGGAAGTGCTCCACTCTACCCGCGTAGCCACAGTCTATGGTACACAGGGTACCTACGCTTGGTGGAACTGGGTCGGCAATGGCCGCCATTCATACCTGCCCACATTGGAATACATGGAGATGTTCCCCTGGAGCGATGGTGCTCCATTCAACTGGGAGAAGGACGCTGCTGCAGGCCGCATCAATGGTGATAAGGGCCGTCTGTTCTATCAAAACAAGGTAGGCCGTGGCGGTGCCGTATCAAAGACGCCTTCACGCGACCCACGTCTATATGAAAACATTCTTGTGAACGGAACCACCGAACAGTTTGACTGGAACAAAGGTGTGCCCTCTGGCAATGCCTACGAGCTATGGGTTGGCGGTTATCATGAGAACTGGGACGTTCTTGGTCCTCAGAAGAATGCAGAGACCGGCCTTACAGAGTATATTCTTCAAGAGAAGCTCTTCTCTAAGTATTCTACGGGTATGGGTGTCATCAAGTACTACCTGGGTGAGGAATACCACCGCAAATTTATGCATTGGGTTTACCTGAGCCTGGACGAGATGTACCTGATGTATGCCGAGGCTTTGGCACAAACTGGCGACCTGGCTGGTGCCATCGCACAAGTAGATATTGTTCGTGCTCGTGTAGGTCTTCCTGGCCTGGCTGCAAAGAACGCAGCCTTGAACCTGACCAGCAACAAGGACAACCTCATCAACGAGATTCTGCGTGAGCGTGCTTGCGAGTTGGGTATGAGCAACAACCACTATTATGACATGATACGCTACAAGCGTACTGACTGGATTGTGAAACCCCTACACGGACTGATCACTTATCGTTTGATGCAGAACAGTAAGGGCGAATGGGTTCGCAACTATGAACCATGGATGGGTACCCACAAGGACAATGGTATCGCAGAACCCTACCGTTTCGAATACGAAACCTTCCAGTTGATGAACCGCGAGCGTCAGCAGTGGGGCAAGGATCCCAACTCTCCCGAGATCAAGAAATGGCTGTTGTTCCCATTCCCCGTTACAGAGGTCAACAAGGGCTATGGTCTAATCCAGAACCCCGGCTGGTAATATTCTTGAGTTAATGGGTAAGAATTAATAATTTAAGAATAATAGAAGATATGAACAAGAAAAATATATACGTGCTTTCACTGCTTGCAGGCCTCAGCCTGCCAGCAGCAGCGCAGAAAGACTCAACTACGCTGACTGGCAATGACTTCATTGATCAAGTCATCGAGGTGGGTGCAAGTAAGAATTTCACCCGCGCCCAGTCAACAGCCGCTGTTTCTGTGATTAAGAGTCAGGACGTTGACAAGCGTTCTTCTAAGAATATCGGCAACTCTATCCTGGGTCAAGGCAATGGTCTGATCTCACTCGATGGCGCTGGCATCTATTATGCTGCCAATCCCACGTTCTACGTACGTGGCCTGCAGAGTCTCAGCACCAGCGCCCCACTGATCTTGGTTGATGGTATCGAGCGCGACATCACACTGCTGAGCCCCGAAGAAGTGGACCACGTAGCCATTCTTAAAGATGCTGCCGCTGTTGCACTCTATGGTTATAAGGGTGCCAACGGTGCCATCCAGATTACCACGAAGCGTGGTCAGTATAATAGCAACAGCATCCGTGTGAACTACGACCACCTGATTAACTATCAGATTAATCGTCCTAAGTTCGTCAATGCCTATACTTATGCCAACGCCATGAACGAGGCACTGGCTAACGAAGGTGCAGAACCACGCTATGGCACCGACGAGCTGAATGCCTATCAGAACGGCACCTATCCTTTCCAGGCACCTAACGTGAACTGGGTGGACGAGACCTTCCGTCATCATGGCGTCACTAACAAGTATGCCATTGAGTTTAAAGGCGGTGGCGAGCGTTTCCGCTACTTCACCATGGTGAACCTGCTTTCAGACAAGGGTTTCATCAAGAACTTCGATGCCAACGAGGGTTACTCAACACAAGACAAATACGTTCGTGGTAACATGCGTACCAACTTGGATATTGACCTGACCCCAACCACCGATTTGAAAGTGAACCTGTTGGGTGTGTTGAGCGAGATGTCACGTCCCGGCAACGAGACTGACCTGTGGAAAAACGTATATTCACTGCCCGCCAATGCATTCCCCATCAAGAGTGAGACTGGCGACTGGGGTGGTAATGCCACCTATGCTGGAACACTGAACCCCGTGGCACAGTCAACGGCAGCCGCCTACTACAAGATTCACGAACGTGCTCTGTTTGCCGATATGACTTTGCAGCAGGATTTGAAGTACTGGCTCGAAGGTCTGAGCTTCACTGCTCGCATGGGTTACGACATGTACTCAACACTTTTCGAGAACCACAGCCGTGAGTATATCTACGGCAGCTATCCCGTATCTGGATGGGCAGGCGGTGCTCCCGTTCTGGGTTCATACTTCACTGGTGGTAAAGACGGCACCATGAGCAAGGATGCCAACACCAACAACTACCAGCGTCGCATGACCTTCCAGGCTAGTCTTAACTACGACAAACAGCTGACTGACAACGACTATGTTTACGGACAGGTGAAATATGACTACGACTATCAGAACACCACAGGTGTAAACACAGCCATCACACGCATGAACTACGCATTGTGGGCACACTACGCTCACAAGAACCGCTACTTGGCAGACCTCGCTTTGGTTTACTCAGGCAGCAGCCGCTTGGCTCCCGACACAAAGTGGTCGTTCTCTCCCACCCTGTCAGCCGGTTGGGTGCTGAGCAAGGAGAACTTCATGAAGGACGTTAAATTTGTCAACTTCCTGAAACTTCGCGCCAGCCTCGGTCTGATCAATGCCGACTATCTGCCAGGCGATAACGTATGGACCTACTACACCCAGTCTTACTCACAAGCTGGTGGTGGCTATGCATTCGGTAGTGGTTACGACTCAGCCATGTATGGCCCTGTAACCATCGGTCAGATGGCCACACCTAATCCCTCACATGAGAAGGCTACCAAGTTCAATGTTGGTTTGGATGCAACTTTGTTCGACGGTCTGAACATCGAAGTTGACTACTTCATGCAAAACCGCCACGACATTTGGGTATCGGGTGCTGGCTTCTACACCTCACTGATTGGTTTCGATGCTCCATATCTGAACCAGGGTAAGGTTAAGCAGCATGGCTTCGAGGTTGCAGCCGACTACACCAAGAAGCTGGGTGAGGTTACCCTGAACGTAGGTGCTAACCTGATGACCTACAGCAACGAGATCAAGGACATGGCCGAAGAGCCACGCCTCTATTCTAACCTTGTTCAGACTGGCAATCCTCTGAGCTCATCTTACGGACTGATTGCAGAAGGCATCTTTACCAGCGAAGCCGAAATTGCTGCCAGCCCCACACAGACCTTCTCTACAGTCACCGTTGGTGACATCAAGTACAAGGATGTGAACAACGACAACGTGATTGATAACAACGACGTTTGCAAGATTGGATACAGCGCCAACTGCCCTGAACTGTTCTATAGCTTCCATCTGGGTGCCGAGTACAAGGGCTTCGGTTTTGATGCCATGTTCCAGGGCGTAGGTCGCTATTCTGCCAACATCAACTCATCTGCATACTTCAGCACCATTGTAAATAACAATGCACTTTCACAGTATGTCTATGACAACCGTTGGAACAAGGAAACTAACAACGTGGCCAACGCCAAGTTCCCACGCCTCAGCTCTGCCAGCAATGCCAACAACACACAGAACAGCACCTTCTGGCTGCGCGATCGTTCTTACATGAAGCTGCGCAACGTAGAGCTCTACTACCACTTGCCCAAATCGCTGCTGACCAGCACTAAGATTGTCAATGCTGCCAAAGTTTACCTGCGTGGCAACGACCTGCTCACCTTCGACCACATCGACGAGGTTGATGCAGCCTCTTACGGCGTTACAGCACCCCTGAACCGCAGTGTTGTATTCGGACTGTCAGTAACTTTCTAACCCACAAAAAACAATGACTATTATGAAAATCAAATCATATATCATCAGTGCTTCTGCACTACTGGCACTGGCTTCTTGCAGCGACCAGATGGACTACCACGAGTACAAGGTAGATGGTGCTGACTATATCAAGGAGATGTTCAGCCGCGTTGGTGGTTTCACTACCACAATCTATCAGCAGTTGGACCAGGACTTCGGTAACTATAGCGGTGCAATGCTGAGCTCAGCCACCGACGAGTCTGTTTACTCACATCCTGGCAATCAGATTGAGGACTTCTACAATGGTGCATGGAGTCCCACCAATGCCAAGAGTTCTATCTGGAGCTCTTGCTACAAAGGCATCAGCTATTGCAACCTGTTGCTCGACGAGTTCCAGGGACTCACCTTCCCCGACTATCAGCTGGATATTGAATACAAGAAAGAGATGCAGCAGTACGAGAACTACCAGTGGGAAGCCCGCTGGGCTCGTGCCTACTTCTACTTCCTGCTGGTGCGCCAGTATGGCGATGTGCCCTTGAAGGTGGAGAACATGGATGCTACAAAGGCCAACAGTCTGCCCCGCACTTCGTCTGACGAGATTTTCCAGTTTATCGACGATGAGTGCGCTGCTATCAAAGACAACATCATGAAGGACTATGGCACACTGGGCCTGGGCGTTGCCGAGACTGGTCGCGCCAACGACCTCGCCGTGCTGGCACTGCGTGCGCGTGCTGCTCTCTACTATGCAAGTCCATTGTTCAACCCCGAGAACGACAAGGAGCGCTGGCACCAGGCAGCACTGCGCTGCAAGGAGGCTATCGACGCATGCAAACTGCGCGGCATGGGCCTTACCAGCGACTATGCATCACTGTTCCAGTCGGACAACTATAAGGACACCAAGGAGCAGATCTTCATTCGTCGTCAGAACTCAACCTCTGCCAACAACAACTACGAGAAGTACAACTTCCCTGTAGGTATGGAGAATGGCGGTGGTGGAAACTGCCCCACTCAGAATCTGGTTGACGCTTTCGAAATGACCAATGGTAAGGCCATCGACGAAGAAGGCAGCGGCTACGACCCACAGAATCCTTATGCCAACCGCGACAAGCGTCTGGGATGGATTGTAGCAGTCAACGGCGAACAGTGGCCAAACTCTAACCCCACCCTGCTGGAGACGTTCGAAGGTGGCGCTAATGGTCCTCAGCTAACCAATGGCACACCCACTGGCTACTATCTGAAGAAGTACTGCAACCCCACCACCATCATTGGTGCTAAGGGTGCCAATGCGTTCTATCACAACTATGTAATTTTCCGTCTTGGCGAGCTCTATCTGGACTATGCCGAAGCACTGCTCAACTGGAAAGGCGATGGCTATACCACCGACTCAGAGTTCAGCATGTCGGCAGCTGCAGCCATCAACATTGTTCGTGCCCGTGCCGGACAGCCTGACCTGGCAACTGGTTTGAGCCTGGCCGACTTCACCAAGAAGTATGAGAACGAGCGCTTTGTGGAACTGGCCTTCGAGGGACACCGTTTCTTTGACGTTCGTCGATGGAAGAAGGCACCAGAGTACTTCACCACCATCAAGACAATGAAGATTACCCGCACCGAGCAAGTGATTGACAATGGCGACGGCACCACTTCTGTTCAATATGACTACACCTACACCCCGCAGGTGAACAACAAGACTCGCAACACATGGAATGACAAGATGTACTTCTTCCCCATCCCACAGAGCGAGATTCAGAAGTCGGGCGGTGCTTTGAAACAGAACCCTGGTTGGTAATAGAATAACTATTATTATAACTAACAACATTAATTTACTAATTTAATCTCTTTAATTATGAAGAAATTCTATCTTTTACTAACGGCCTTTGTGGCTATGGTAACAGGTGCTAATGCAGGTATTATCAACCTGGTTAGCCAAGACTATGAGTCAGGTGATGTTGCCTCTTGGAATTGGACATCTCCGAATTTGGCTGGCGGTATGGCAATCGCTGGCGACGATTTCGGTAAATTTTTCCAGTTCAGTCTAGGCAGTAACAACGGACGTAACTGTTATACAGTATGGGGTGAAGACGTTTTTGCAGACAAGCTGAAAGAAGGCAAGTACCACATTGAGTTCGAGTGGAGCTATGCTACTTTGGCTAACAACCAGTTTGGTACAGAATTCGCACTGTTCTCTGGCACAAAGCCCGATGCAAACAATGGTGTCATCAATGCTAAAGAGCACACCTTGTTCTCAATCACGGAGTCAGCAGACAATCACAATCTGTTTTTCATCAATGGCGACACTGAGAACACATTTGCTGTTGAAGCCGGTGCGTGGTATTCTATCTTTATTGATGTCGACACCTTAGCACATGAACTATCTTATCAGATTACGTCACAGATCAATTCATCAGATGTTAAGGCAGAAGGTAAACGTAGTTTTGACGCTGGCACCAACATGCTGATTTCTGGTTTGAACATCTATGCTGCCCGTTGGTACAGTGTACTTCAGATGGACAACCTCAAGGTTCAGGTTATCACCGAACAAGACTTTGCGAACGTTCCTTCTGTAGCCCTGACTGGTGTGAACGGTACAGAGCGTACCTACACCATTGCCTTCCTCGAGGGAGAGACTCTGCACGTAAAGGGTACCGATGGCCAAGAACAGGAAATTGAGTATTCAGACTGCGATGGTTCTTATCAGTACACCACTTCAACCTCTGGTACAATCGAGGTTTGGACAACTTCTGGCGAAGCTACATCTGAAAAGGTAACTGCAGAAGTAGAATGCGTTCTGTTCCAACTTCCCGCTGCTGTAGCCACAATCACCAATGCTTCAAAGGGATATGCTAAGGAGTACACCATCACAGTTGACAATAGTGAGGTTCCCACCAAGCCCCAGATTTTCATTGCTTACGAGTTCAAGTCTGGCGACAAAGTTATCCAGAAAGCAGAGGATCAGCTGAATGGTGTAAAAGTTAATGTTGAGGATAAGGGTATCCTGACTATCCAGACTATTGCTCCTGGATTCGGAACAACAACCGTCAACGTTGAAAACAATCAGGCTTTCGCCATCAAGAACGATATCGACTTCCAGCACATGACTGGTGCAGAACTGACAGAGAAGGGCTTCGATGCCATGGAGGACCTTGATTCTGAAACAACCTCTGGTGAGAGCAACTGGACTGGCCGTATGCGTATGTACTATCAGGTTGACTCTGGCGAGAAAGATAATGATCAGAACACTATCTGGACTAATGTTCCCGTTTACGGTCCTACAACTCAGAACTATGAGGCTATCAAGCGCTATCAGTATCTGCAGTCTAAACTGAACGAAGAAACTGCTGCTTCTCTGTTTGCTCCTATGTATCTCTGGCACGACTCTGTTAACGTATCACCTTCTATTACAAAGTACTATGAAGAAGGACAGCCTAAGACGGACCATCTGGGACATGTAGGCGGTAGCACCAACGTGAAGATGTACGAAGGTATCGGTCTATGCTTCTCTGGTAACCTGGGTGATGGTGGTGACTTCTATATCAACGAGAGCATGACTTATGCCGCTATCGTTATCAACAACGTTACTATGGGTGTTGACGGTCTGACCGATGAGGACTTCATCATTGTTTCTAAGATTGACAACTATGGTGGTGGCTCTATCCACCCACAGTTCCCCATTGGTACCGAACCTGAAACAGCTATTGCTGCTTACAAGGCTGCTCACCTGGGTGGTGTAAACGAGGTGCACACTGGTCTGGAGACCTTCCAGCTCTATCGTGTTGATACAGCCCTGAGCCGCGTCCTCGTTCTGACTCCCGACAACAATCCTGCAGGCATCAACGAGATGAACTACAACAAGGTGGTTTCTGACCACAACGCTCCTGTTTACAACATGAACGGTGTTCGTATGAACATGAACAGCCTGAACAAGGGTGTTTACGTTAAGCAGGGTAAAAAGTTTGTGATTAAGTAAGCGAAGAATCAAACACGTTTGTATTCTTCCGAACGTGAACAAACAATACCAATCCCCACAGCCAACAGGTTGTGGGGATTTTTGTATTCTCTCAGTACCAAAATCAGTACCACGTTTTGGTACTGGTCGTACCAGGCGTTGGTACTGAGGCTACCAAGCGTCGGTAATCACGCTACCAAGTGGTGGTACCAAAATCGCACATGTGGTTTACTACGGTTAAACCTCTTTTCTCTCAAATTCCACAAGTTAAAAACCAATTATTTCTGTTGTGTTTAACAGAATTTTCATATCTTTGCCCACGAACTAATAACGATAACAATACTAAAACAATATGAAGAAAAAACTCTTATTCCTATCAGCACTGTTGCTAACAACGGCTACCAACGGCTTTGCACAGCGCCGCACCGATGCGCTGGATCGTGGACTGACCGCTATCAAGACGGCCGACGGTGTGTTCTGCTCCTGGCGTATTCTCGGCGAGGAGTACTACGATGTGAAGTACAACCTCTATCGCAACGGCACACAGGTGGCCTCGAACCTGGAGGTTTCAAACTTTAAGGATGCTGCCGGAACCACCGACAGTAAATATACGGTCAAGGCGGTGGTTCGCGGCGTAGAAGAAGCCACGGGCAGCAAGGTGGCCGACGTATGGGCCAGCAACTACAAGGAGATTACTCCCACACACAGCGGTCTGAAGTCTGTGTATGTGCCCAACGATGTATGCTGCGCCGACGTTGATGGCGACGGACAGGTGGAGATGCTGATGAAATTCGACAACCAGAGCGAGATCTCGCAGTCGTACCCCAAGAACGGTCCGAAGATTGACGGCGTGGACACCAAGGAGTATAGCCTCTTTGAGTGTCTGAAAATGGACGGCACCCGTCTGTGGTACATCAACTGCGGTCCTAATATGGGCGACTTCCAAAACAACGAGCAGAACATTGCTGCCTACGACTGGGACGGCGACGGCAAGGCGGAGGTCATCATGCGTGCTGCCGACGGCACCACCATCTACGATGTGTACGGTACTCCCCACGTTGTTGGCGACCAGACCAAGAACTACCGCGCAGCTACGGGCGGCGGTACCAACTGGTTTATGCACGACGGTGCCGAGTATCTGGTCTATCTGAACGGTGAGACCGGTGTGCCCTATCAAATCATGGAATACCCCCTGAAACGACTGGAGGATGGCGAGACCGACCTGGAGAAGGCGTGGGGCGACGGCTACGGCCACCGCTCGTCAAAGCACTTTTTCGGTGCGCCCTATCTGGACGGTCGCAAGCCCAGCATCTTCCTGGCGCGAGGCATCTACACCCGTCATAAGATGATTGCACTGGACGTTAATCCTGCCACTCACGAGCTCTCTGTACGCTGGCGCTGGAACTGCAACGACAGCAGCTCGCCCTGGTATGGCAACGGCTACCACAACTACGCCATTGCCGATGTTGACTGGGACGGACGCGACGAGATATGCTTCGGCTCGATGGTGATCGACGACAACGGCAAGGGCCTGTCGACAACGGGGCTGGGGCATGGCGATGCTCAGCATCACAGCGACTTCAACCCCTACAAGCATGGTCATGAAATCTTTGCCTGCCTGGAAGACAACCCCGGCAACAACTACCGCGACGCCACCACAGCGAAAATATACCACCGCTTTGTCAGCAGCAAGGACGACGGTCGCTGCATAGCCGGCAACTTCTCTAACGACTATCCCGGTGCTATGGGCTTCTCGGGCTACGACAATCCCATCAGCTGTGTCACCGCCGACTACATCAGTGGCATGAACAAAGGGGGCATACCCGACAACTTCCGCATCTACTGGGATGGCGACCTCTGCGACGAGGGACTGAACTACTCGAACGGTAAGAACACGGCCATCGCTATCTATAAGTATAACAAGGGCGTGCTGGAGACGCTAGCCGGCTCGCTGACCAACAACGACACCAAGGGCACCCCCTGCTATCAGGGCGACCTGTTTGGCGACTGGCGCGAGGAGGTGATTGCCCGCACGGCCGACAATAAGATCCGTATCTACACCACCACCATTCCCACCACGTGGCGCAACTACACGCTGTGGCACGACATGCAGTACCGCAACGCCATGGTGTGGCAGATGAACGGTTACAACCAGCCACCCCACGTCAGCTACTTCCTGGGCGAACTGGAAGGCATCACCGCTGCCCCACCCGCTCTGACCAACACCAACCGCACTGAGATTCAGAATGGCGGTAGCATCGGTACGGCTCAGAACGACCAGCAGGTGATGATGGCCGAGACCAACGACATGACCGTCAGCGTGGCCGATGGTGCATCGCCCTACATCTTCTTTGACAATGCGCCAAGCTGGGTGCAGGGGCACGACAACAATAATAATATCACCCGCAGCTACTTTACCCACACGCTGACTGGCGGTGCCTTCACAGGCAGTATGCGCCTGGTGAAGCAGGGCGACGGCACACTGGTGCTGCCCAACGTCACCGAGACCTACACCGGCAACACCGATGTATGGGCCGGCACACTGCAGTTTGACGGTACCATGCAGTCAAGTAGCGTATGGCTGAACCGCCACACCAACCTGATCAGTAATGGCGGCACGTTCAATGGCGGCATCAAGGCCGACTATAATGCCACCATCTATCCTGGCGGCAAGAACGCCACGGGCAACCTCACCACCACCACACTGGCTCTGGGCTTCGGTTCGCGCGTGGTCTTCGACATTGCCAAGACGGGAACTGCAGACAAGGTCAATGCCCAGAAACTCGTCATTGAGAAGAAAGACTGGCAATATGGCCCAGAGTATGCAGCACCAGTGTTCCAATTCAACAACGCCGATATCGACGCTCTACCTGCCGGCAACTATCTGTTGGGCGACATCACAACCATCGAAGGCAACATCAACGATATCGTCTTGGAGGGATTTGAAAAGAAAAAGGTAGCTTTGGCTTATGAAGAAGGTAAGCTCTATCTAGTCATCATCAAACTTCGCGATGCTACCAGCATCATCTGGGACGGCGGTGAAGACGGCATATGGGACTTCGGAGAGACTGAAAACTTCAAGCGCGACAACGAGAGTATCATGTTTGTAACTGGCGATGAGGTGACCTTCAACGACCAGGCTAGCAAGTCAGACATCACCATCCAAGGTGTCGTTGCACCAGCCAGCATCGTCTTTGCCAACAACAGCAAGAACTTCACGCTGAGTGGTGAAGGCAGCATCATCGACAACACCTCGATAACCCTTCAGGGCGAGGGTCAGGTGAACATCACCAACACCAACAAATTCACGGGCGCTATCTACCTGAACGGTGGAAGGCTTTCAGTAGCTTCGCTGGCCAACAACGACGGTGTGGACTATGCTGCGCTGGGCAGCGCCAAGAACAAGCTGACGTTTAACAATGGTACATTGAACATCCTAAAGACCATGTCAACATCGCACCCCTTCGCCATTACTTCTGTTGGAACGATCAACGTGGACAACGGCATAACACTGACACACAATGGCGCCATCAGCGGTTCTGGCAAGCAGTTGGTCAAGACTGGTAATGGCACGCTGCAGGTTCATGGAAACGCTCAGTATGAAGAACTCGTGGTGAACCAGGGCACTGTTCATGGTGGCGAGATTGGCGACGTACACACCTACCCCACCAACATCACACTGAACGGAGGCACACTGAAAGACCCCGACAACATGTATAGCTACTCCACCAACAGGGCCAACGTCAACGTGCCCGAGGGTAAGACTGCCACATGGACACTCGACTCTCGCTGCTACTACAAAGGCAAACTGACGGGTAAGGGCAAGCTGACGGTCAATGTCACCAACACACGTTCACAGATGCAAGGCGACTGGAGCCAGTTTGAAGGCACCATCAACTTCCAAAATCTGAAAACGGGCTCTTACGATCCTTCCATCATGTGGGACAACAGCTATGGTCTGGCCAAGGCCACCATTCACGGTGTCTTCAACAACAATGGCAAAAACATCACCATCGGTGCTATCGACGATAATGCGACACTCTCTGGTGCCGGCGTCTACTCGGTGAAGAAGGTCAACATGAAGGTGACCAGAGCGCGCGGCAACAGCACAAACACCAAGATTGAAGCCGTGGGCACGCTCTCTATTACAGAAGAGATCAATGTGACGTGGAGCGGTGTCAGTCCTAAAGCTGGTGAAGAGGTCATACTCTGGAAAGTGGGCCGACTGGCCACCTCGTCGTCTGTCATCATTAACCTGCCCACCCTGCCTAGCGGTCTTGAATGGGAAACGTCAGAGCTGCTGAAAAAGGAGGGTAAGCTGCGCGTCATAGAAGCCACTGCTGTCAAGACCCTGCAGCAAAACGATGCCCATGGCCAACTATTCAACCTGGGCGGCATGCCTATTGACAAGCCCACAAAGAAGGGCATATACATCAGAAACGGAAAGAAAATTATCATTAAATGAATAAAAAGAACATCCTCACTTTGATGTGCGGTCTGCTGGCAATGACAGCAGGCCATGCACAGAAGCCGTCTGACACAGCCACCACACAGATGGAGAAGTTAGACCGTGGACTCGTTGTCCTGCCCACCACGTCTGGCAAGGTGTTTGTCAGCTGGCGTCTGCTGGGCACCGACACACAGCAAACCAGTTTCGAATTGCTAAAAAACGGAAAATCCTACAAGAAGAATATTCTCACGGCCACCTCGCTGAGTGTCAGTGGCACAACCAACGATGCCTTTCAGGTGGTGACCTATCAAAAAGGTGTGGCCGTGGATACCACCAAGGAAGTGAAGCCTTGGAAGAGCTCGTACCTGAGCCTTCATCTTGACCGCCCGGCGGAAGTTGGTGGCTATGCCTACTTCCCCAACGACTGTTCGGTGGGCGATGTGGATGGCGACGGCGAGTATGAGATCATCCTGAAATGGGACCCTGAGAACTCTAAGGACAATTCTAACTCTGGAAACTCAAACCCAGTCATCTTCGACTGCTACAAACTAGACGGCACCAAGTTGTGGCGAATCAACTTGGGCATCAACTGCCGAGCTGGCGCCCACTACACCCAGTTCATGGTCTATGACTTCGATGGCGACGGCAAGGCAGAGATGATCTGCAAGACAGCGCCCGGTTCAAAGGATGGACTTGGCAACTATGTCAACAAAGCAGCTACAGACACGCAGATCTCAACGGCAGACAATACTGCTGACTATCGTGACAATGGCACTGTGGACAAGGGAACAGGCCACATCCTGAGCGGCCCTGAATACCTGACCGTCTTCGAAGGACTTACAGGCAAGGCTATCCACACCATTTGGTATAACCCCAACCGTGCAGGCAACTTCAACCGCAGCGACAAGCACCCTGCCAAGAACTTCTGGAACGATGCCTACGGCAATCGTGCCGACCGCCATCTGGCTTGCGTGGCCTACCTAGACGGCCCCGACAAGAATCCCAGCGCTGTGATGTGTCGCGGCTACTATACCCGTGCCTACCTATGGGCTGTGGACTTCGATGGCAGCCAACTGAAGCACAAGTGGTTGCACGCCAGTGTAAGCAAGACCACCGTAGAACTCTATGATGCCAACTGGAACAAGACCACTAAAACATACAGCACGAACACCAGTGGCGTAGGTTCTTACTACACCATGTTCGGCAATGGCAACCACAACCTCAGCGTGGGCGATGTCGATGGAGACGGCAAGGACGAGATCATCTGGGGAAGCGGTGCTGTGGACAATGATGGTAAGTTGCTTTATGCCGTTGGCTTCGGCCATGGCGATGCCATCCATCTGGCCGACCTTGACCCAGACCGTCCGGGCTACGAGGTGTTTGACGTTCACGAAGAGTCGGTAGCAAGCTATGGTGCCGACCTGCACGACGCACTGACGGGTGAGGTCATCATTCGCCGCACCCGCGACCGCGACACCGGTCGTGGCATCGCAGCCGATTTCGATGCCAACCACCGTGGCTGCGAGTTTACCTATGCCACCCAGTTGGACTCTTATACCATCAAAGGCACCTCAATCGCCTCAGCTAATCCCGGTATGAACTTCCGAATCTACTGGGATGGCGACATGTACGAGGAGATGCTCGACGATGTGACCATCAATAAGTGGAACAATGGTGCTGCAACACCGCTGGGCCTAGGCTTCAACAGAAACGCCGTGGCGGCCTATGGCAGCCCCGCCTCATGCAACAGCACGAAGGCTACGCCCTGCCTCACCGCCGATATCTTTGGCGACTGGCGCGAAGAGCTGATTCTGTGGAGCAAGACCGACAGTGCTACGCTGAACATCTACACGTCTGCTTATCCCACCCAGTACCGCGTACCTACCCTGATGCACGACCATGTGTATCGTATGGGCATCTGCTGGCAGAACGTGGCCTACAACCAGCCACCGCATCTGGGCTACTACCTGCCCGACTACATCGAGTCGTTCCAAGGCGTAGATGCTACAGGCATCCAGGAAGTGCAGAGCGCACCAACCACCCAGGCCCCAAGGTACTACAACCTGCAGGGCCAGCGCATCGAGAAGCCTCAGCACGGCATCTACATCCACAACGGCAAGAAATACCTGGCAAAATAAAGCCCCACGCTTCTCCGCAAGCAGCGGCTCAGCCGCTGCCCCCCAAAAGGAAAAAACAAAAACGCCCGTTCGAACTGAACGGGCGTTTTCATTATATGCTATCTAAAATCTATTGTTTCAACTTAAACGAATGTTCAATGCTGTTCATCTCTTCGCGGAAGGCTTGATCCACCTTTAACAGCTTCTCTACGCTAGAACAGCTGTAGAGCACCGTAGAGTGGTCGCGGCCACCAATCAGCTGTCCAATGCGCGACGCAGGCATCTTGGTGTATTTCTGTGCCAGATACATTGATATCTGACGAGCCTGCACAAACTCGCGCTTGCGGCTCTTGCTATACACCTGCTGCTGGTTCACACCGTAGTGCTTGCACACCGTCTCCAGGATGTCGTCGATGGTAAGCGGATGATTGTCTATCTTCACGGCACGCTTGATCACGCGCTCGGCCAAGTGCAAGTCGATGTTTGAGTTATAGACGATGCTATAGGCCAACAGCGAGTTCAGCACGCCCTCGAGGTCACGCACGCTGCCATTGGCCGTCTGTGCCACGTACTGCAGCACTTCCTTCGAGATCTTCAGTCCATCGCGACGGCACTTCGACTCCAGAATATCCACACAGAGCTGAACGTTGGGCTTCTCCAACTCGGCAATCAGTCCGCAAGAGAAACGCGTCAGCAGACGGTCTTTCACCCAGGTGAGGTCCACAGGAGGACGATCGCTGGCCAGAATGATCTGCTTGCCCAGACGGAACAGGTGGTCAAAGATGTGGAAGAACGTGTTCAGCGTTTCCTTGGCACTGGCCCACTCCTGGATATCATCGACGATGAGCACATCCAGACTCTGGTAGAAGTTGATGAAGTCATTGGTCGTATTCTGGCGCACCGAGTCGGTGAACTGCACCTGGAACAGGCGAGCAGAGATGTAGAGCACGCGCTTCTTGGGATACATGCGCTTGCACTGCAGACCGATGGCGTTGATCAGGTGGGTCTTACCGCAGCCTGAAGGACCAAACACGAAGAAGGGGTTGAAGGTTGACTTGCCCGGATGCTCGGCGATAGAAAGGCCCACCGTGCGGGGCAATTTGTTAGAAGCGCCCTCGATATAGTTATCGAACGTCTTCTTGGTGTCGAGCATGGGGTTCAGGTCCTGAGGCACAGCTGCCTCGATGGTGGTGGGAGCCTTGTTGGCACGTGCCCTTGGTGGCACGGTGTCAAGCGTAGAGTCACCCTCGCTCTCCCAGCCCTGAACCTTCTTGTTCACCTTATCTGTAACAACGCGATAAGTCAGCTTCACGTTCTCTTTGAAGCTGTTGTTTAGCGCCCAAGCGATAAGACGCACGTAGTACTGCTCCAAGTACTCGTAGATGTACGGACTTGGAACCTGAACCAATAGCGTTCTTTTCTCAGAGTCATACGACTCGAAAACGATTGGCTCGAACCACGTTTTATATATTTGCTCCGAGACGTTCTGTTTGATAAGGTGCAGACACGTGTCCCAAAGCGCCAAATGATCTTTTTGCATCTTAGGCGTTAATACTTTTATTTTTTATTATGTTACAAGATAGGTTATTCCCTATGGCTGAACTTGTGAGTGCAAAGTTCGTATTTTTTTTCCACTTAACAAAATCTGCCCAAATTACTTTTTGTGTTTACAAATCTCGTAACTTCCTATAAATAGGTGGTTTATGATGTTTCACAACAAATGCTACACAACCACCACTTGTGTAATTCGAAAGCGCTGTTATTCAAGCATTTAGCTTGTTTTTTGAAAGAAAAGCGAGCAAATTGTTATTTAGACAAAATAAAATTTAATTGCCTTTCCTACCGAATACAGAGAAGTGGACATAGCGTTTGGGATGCAGACGCAGGTCCATCATCAGCGAATCGGCGTGATACATCGTCGCGTTGAGGTTGTTGTAGAGCGCACGGTCGTTGAGCAGCAGGCCCAGCGTGCCCTCTTTGCTGTTCATCTTGTCGGTGGTCTGCTGCAGGTTGTCCATCGTGGCGTTGACCTTATTCATCGTGGCCGCCAGGTCCATCTCGTTCAGTTGACGGGTGAAGCCCTCGGTATTAGCCAGCACACCATCAGCCTTTTTCAGCATCTGGGGCATCTGCTTGTTCAGCGATGCCGTCAATGTGTTCAGTTCGCTGGTGGTTGTGGTGAGGTTGGCCGTCACGCCATCCACGTTATGCAGGATGCTGGCCAGCGCGGGGTCGGCCAACAGCTTGTTCAAACTCGTCAAGATAGAGTCCACCTTTGGAATCATGGCCTCCAGCTGTGGCAACATGTCGGCAGCCTTATCCATCGAGCCACGTGCTATCTCGCCTCTGATAGTGTCACCGATCTCCATCAGTTCCACCGGGTTCTTACCGAACCTCAGCTCCATCTTCACGTTGCCCAGCAGGTCGCTGGAGATGGCTGCTGTGGTGCCCACGGGCAACTGCAGCTTCTTGTTCAGTTCCACCAGGGCCAGGATGTTCTTCGGATTGTTGTAGTCGTAGATGATCTTCTTCACCACACCCACCTTGAAGCCATTGGCATAGATAGGACTCGATGCCGACAAGCCGCTGACGTTGTCGAACTTGGCATAGTACTCATTGCCTTTGTTAAACAGGTTCAAACCTTTCAGAAACTGCATGCCAGCAAACAGCACGATGATGCTCACCACGGCCATCAAGCCTATTTTTACTTCCTTTGTTAGATACTTCATGGTTTCCTCTTATTTTTATTTCTTATTTGTTTTATACTCGCGAATGGCATCCTGCACACTGATGCGCACGCCATCCTTGAAGGCCACGATAAACGCCTCGGGGAATTTCTTAGCCACCTCGCGGCGCTTCTCGCTGATCTGTGCATAGTCGGTAGATGCGCCCACGGTGTATTTCCACAGGCCACCATCCTTATAGCTCTCCACGTCTTTCAACCCCTTGAAGCGCTCGTTGCCCACACGCAATTGCCGATCGCTGGCCAAGAACTGCACTTTGAACACCGGAGCCGACGTGTTGACTGCGGGTGCAGTCGTCTCTGTTCTGACTGCGGGTTTCTTTTCCTTCACCACCACTGGCTCTTCCACCTTGACGGTGGCAGCGGCTTCCACAACCTCCGCAGGCTTCTCCTGCTCCGTCTGCCCTGCGGTCTCGGCTGGTGCTGGTGTCTCCTCCACCTTTGGTGTCTCCACGGGCTGGCTCACCTTGGCCGGTGTTTTTGTGGGCAAGGCAGGTGTGATGCCCTGACTCTTGTTCTTAAACTCCAAGAAAGCCTGATAGATGCCTCGTCCCATGGCATCGACATTGGTGGGGTTGGTGAGGTAGGCCTCTTCCGAAGCCGTGGTGATATAGCCCAGCTCAATCAGGCAGGCAGGCATTGACGTCTCGCGCAGCACGAGGAAAGCATCCTGCTTCACGCCCTTGTTGGGGCGTCCGGCTGTGGCGCAGACGCGCTTCTGTATCAGTTTGGCCAGCTCCACGCTCTCCAGCATGTTGTCGTCGTTGATCATCTCGAAGATGATATAGCTCTCGGGCGAGCGAGGGTCAAAGCCCGCATAGTGCTGCTGGTAGTCTTGCTCTATCAGCACCACGTCGTTCTCGCGCATGGCGGCACTCAGTTTCTCGTCGCTGCGTCGCATACCCATGGTGTAGGTCTCCAGTCCCGACACCGGCTTCTTGCTGGCCACCGCGTTGGTATGTATCGAGATAAACACGTCGGCCTTGTTTCTGTTGGCGATGCTGGCACGCTCGTGCAGGGGGATAAACACGTCGGTCTTGCGCGTATAGATCACCCTCACGTCGGGACAGTTCTGCTCCACATAGCGGCCAAAGGCCAGTGCCACACTCAGGTTGATATTCTTCTCTTTCGAGCGTTTGCCCAGTGCGCCGGCGTCCTTTCCGCCGTGTCCGGCATCGATCACCAGCGTATAGCGGTGCTTGCCAGCTGCCGTCATGGTGCAGGCCACGCCTAATAATATAAATAAGGTGTATAATAGTTTTCTTAGCATTGCTTTGTTTTGTCGTTTGTCAGATGCAGATTGACGCCCGCTCCTGCGCAGGCAGCGCCCATCGGCGGGTTGTTCTTGATCAGCTGTATGTCGGCATAGGCGGTCTCAGTCCACTTCTGGAAGATGGCCTTGCCGATGCGCAGCGCCACATGTTCCAGCAGTTGCGATGGCTGCATCATCTCGGACTTCACCAGCTCATAGAGCTCGGCATAGTTCAGCGTGTCGTCCACGGTGTCGCTCTCGGCCGCCTTGGCATAGTCATAGCCCACCGTCACGCTGACGGTATATTCCGCGCCCACCTTGCGTTCCTGTGACATCACGCCATGGAAGGCATAGAAGCGAGCCTCCTTCAGCAGCACCTCGCTGCGCGTGATGGTCATCATAGGGCAGCCTCGTCAGCGGTCTGTTCGTCGCTATCAGCACTGCCGGGAGCATATTTCTTCAGAGCGCGCTCCACACCGTTCTTCCACGTGTTGATGCTCTCCGACTGCAGCTGCAGCGAGCCCACCAGTTTGATGACGTGTTCGATAGGCATGCGATAGCGCAGAACGCCCGAGATCAGCTTGGCATAGTTCCAGTATTCGGGGTTGAAGCGCTCCGACAGTCCCTCCACGGTGATCTTATAGCCGCGCGTGTTGGTGAACTGGAAGTCATAGCGCTTGGTACCGTCGGCGTTCACCTGTTTCACGATGCGTCCTTTGGTCACCGACTTTGGCAGCATGATGCCCTCATCGTCGTCTTGCAGACCTGTGAATATCTCGTAGGGATAGCCGTTCAGCAGTCCAACCAGCGCCACCCATTTCTCCTTGTTGTTTTGAAAGCGCACCACGTCGCACTCCAACACCTGCGGGCGCACTTCGGTCACCTGTGGGTGCAGTTGCGAGAGGTCTGCCTTCTGCGAACAAGCATGCAGATAGCCCAGCACGCGTTTCAGCTGTGCCTCGTTCAAGGCATCTTTCTGGTTCTTTTCCTGCTTCAGGATGTTGCCCATCCACTGCTGTTCGCCGCCTTCTTCAGCAAACAGAACTTGCAGCAGCTCATCGTTCGATAAGGTCTTCTGATTCTCCATTCTGTTACACATCTTTAATTATGGTGCAAAGTTACGAAAAGTCGAGAGAAGAACAAAACAAACTCATTTGTTTTTTCTTCCGAGGCGCAGTAACTTCGCGACTTTTGTCGCAAAGTTACGAAAAAACGAGAGAAGAACAAGGCAAACTTGTTTGTTTTTCTTTTGTTTTCCCTCGCAATAGTTACGCTATTGTCTCCTAAAACAGTTACTTTTATCATGCAAAACAGTAACTTTTGCTCCTCATCTAGCCCCTGGATGCGCCAGATGCAGCCCCTAGATGCGGCTCATCCAGCCCCTGGATTTCTCCTTTCCAGGGGCTAGCCCCGAAACAATAGTTTTAGTACTACAATCTAAAGCCGCCACTTCTGCGCCATAAAACTGCCACTTCTGCACGTGAAAACTGCCCTTGTTTAATAACAAAAACCTTTAAAAACCCCTTTCTGAGCCAGAAGCCTCTACCGAGGCTTTAATGCTGTTAGTGGAAGACTTACTTGTGAGCAAGCTCACAGCTCGTCTTCCACTAACAACGTTACCCTTTCAGGGTCTCTGGCTCAAAAAGGAAAAACCTCGGACCTTCGGTCCTAAAAAAACAGATTTCCTCCTAACCTCATGCACCCTCCTAACCTTCCCCTCTCGACCACGGGATGCTTGCTGCCAAAGGGACGCAAATAAGGGAAAGGCTATGAACAAAATTTAATAGTTATTGTTTTTTAAACTTATAAACGAAGGCGTAGCCTGTTTTTTGGGGTTTTTCGCTGCTGTTGTTGTCGATGAGCTCATCGACAACAACAGCAGCGGGTTTTAACGGTTTTTGTTTACCCACAAGGGAATGACCTAACATAAAAAAAATTAATTAATTTTGTTCTTCTCTCGACTTTCACTAACTTTGCCACTGGAAAAGAAAATATAAAGCAAGATGAAGAATTTATTATCACGCCGTAGCATCAGGAAGTATGCCGACCGTCCCGTGGACGAGATGCTGCTGAACAGACTGATGACCGAGGCCGCCCGCACACAGACCATGGGCAACCTGCAACTGTATAGCGTCGTCGTGACACGATCTGACGAGATGAAAGCCAAACTGGCACCCGCCCACTTCAACCAGCCCATGGTGACGGCGGCACCCGTGGTGCTGACCATCTGCGCCGACTTCAACCGCACCAGCCAGTGGGCACGCTGCCGAAAGGCTGAACCGGGCTACAACAACTTCCTGTCGTTTCAGAATGCGGCCATCGACGCCCTGCTCTACACGCAGACGCTCTGCAACCTCATGGACGAAGAGGGACTGGGCTACTGCTATCTGGGCACCACCGTCTATATGCCGCAGATGATCATCGACACGCTGCAACTGCCCCAGCTGGTGATGCCCGTGGCCACGCTGACCGTGGGCTGGCCCGCCGAAGAGCCAGCGCTGAGCGACCGCCTGCCACTGGAGAGCTTTGTACACCAGGAGACCTACAGCGACTATACGCCTGCCGCCATCGATGCCTACTACCGCGAGAAAGAGGCGCTGCCCGAGAACCAGCACTTTGTGGAGCTGAACCACAAGGAGACGCTGGCACAGATCTTCACAGACATCCGCTACACCCGCAAGGACAACGAGGCTATGTCGGCCGGACTCATGGAGGCCTTGAAGCATCAGGGATTTCTGTAAGAACAAACCATAAACACTTCATTTTATCATCATCATGAAACAAACTACTCTCTGCAACAAGCTGCTGTCGCTGATGGCAGCATGCCTGCTGTCGCCACTCGCCCTGTGGGCACAGGTGTCGTTTGGCAATGCCCGTCTGCTGAACGACGACTGGCGCTTTCTGCGCATAGACAGCACTCAGCACATCTATGAACAACCCTCCATGAAGGAGGCCAGCTTCGACGACACCGCATGGCGCCGCCTGTCACTGCCCCACGACTGGAGCATCGAACAGCCCATGTCGCCCGACAAGGGTTCGTGCCAGGGCTATCTGCCCGGCGGCATCGGCTGGTATAGGAAAGCACTCACTCTCCCCTCGGAGGGGACAAGGGGGAGGCTTTTTATCTACTTCGAAGGAGCCTACAACTACTCGGAGGTGTACCTGAACGGACACTTGCTGGGCAGCCGTCCGTCGGGCTTCGCCTCGTTTATGTATGACCTGACGCCCTATCTGCGCGCAGACGGACAGAACATGATTGCCGTGCGCGTGAGCCACGACCAGGAGAACGACTCGCGCTGGTACACGGGCTCGGGCATCAACCGCAACGTGTGGCTCATCGAAGCCCCCGAGGTGCATCTGGCACAGTGGGGCACGGCCTACCGACTGGTGTCTATCAACAAGCGCAAGGCTGTGGTAGAGGTGGATGTGGAGACCACCGATGAACGTGCCGACCAGTCGGCCAAGCTGCCGCTAAAGGCCGACGTAAGACTGCTGGACGCCAGCGGCAAGGTGGTGGCACAGACCTCTACCGCCATACAGACCAAAGAGAAAAAGACCGTCAGACTGAACGTCAACAATCCACACCGCTGGAACCTGGACGACCCCTATCTCTACACACTCACCACCACCCTATCCTCCAACTTAGAACAGCTGGACGCCTCCACCGTGAAGGCTGGAATGCGCACGCTGGACTTCTCACCCAACAAGGGCTTTGCCCTGAATGGCCAGTGGATGAAGGTGAAGGGCGTCTGCCTGCACGACGATGCCGGCGTGCTGGGCACCGCCGTGCCTAAGGAGGTGTGGCACCGCCGCATCGTGGAGCTGAAGGCCATCGGCGTGAACGCCATCCGCATGAGCCATAACCCGCACGCTCCCGAGCTCTACGACCTGTGCGACGAGCTGGGCATGCTGGTGATGGACGAGGCCAGCGACGAATGGGAGTTCCCCAAGCGCAAGTGGCTGAAGGGCTGGAACAAGGGCGTGCCCGGTTTCCAGGGCACCTACACCTACTTCGAGGAGTGGATAGAGCGCGACGTGGCCGACATGGTGCGCCGCGACCGCTGTCACCCCTCGGTGTTCATGTGGTCTATAGGCAACGAGGTGGACTACCCCAACGACCCCTACTCTCACCCGGTGCTCAACGGCAACGGCACTGACTTCACGCAGCCGGCCTATGGTGGCTATAAGCCCGAGCAGCCCAACGCCGAGCGCATTGGCTGCATCGCCCAGCGACTGGCCAAGGTGGTGAAAGACATTGACCGCTCACGCCCCACCACAGGTGCACTGGCCGGTGTGGTGATGTCTAACGAGACGGCCTACCCCAGCGCCATCGACGTGGTGGGCTACAACTACACCGAGAGTCGCTACGACGTGGACCACCAGCGCTATCCGCAGCGCGTGATCTATGGTTCGGAGAACCGTCACGACATGGATGCATGGCGTGCAGTGCGCGACAACGACCACATCTTCGGACAGTTCCTGTGGACGGGCATCGACTATCTGGGCGAGAGCGGTCCCTGGCCCGCCCGCGGCTCGTCGGCCGGACTGCTCGACCTGGCTGGTCAGCGCAAGCCCGGCGGCTGGTATCGAGCTGCGCTGTGGAGCGACAAGCCCGTCTGCTTCATCCAGATGTACCCGCTGCACCGCGGCAATCGCAATCGAGGCAAGCAGCGCGTGGTGTGCTTCACCAATGCTGCCACCGCCCAACTGCTGATAGACGGCAAGCCCGCCGACTGCCAGATGCAGCGCGACGAGCAGACCGGCATGCCTTTCTGGGAGATCAACTACAAGGGCGGCACACTGCGCTGCGAGGCTTCAAACGGTGCTAGCTACGAACTGCCCGAGACGAAGGCGCCCTATGCGCTGCGTCTCAGCACCGACTCGGTGGCTCACCTCTTCGTGGAGGTGGTCGATGAGCAAGGCAACGTGGTGCGCCAGGCCGACAACGAGGTGACCATCCACCTGCACGGAGCGCAACTGCTGGGACTGGAGAATGGCGACATGATGGATCCCACCGTGAACGCGCGTCAGCAGAAGAACCGTCTGCGCGTGCTCAACGGCCGCCTGGTGGGCTACTTCCACAAAGCAAAAGGTGCAGAGACCGTCATCACGGCCACCGCACCTTTCCTGCAGTCTGCTGAAATAAAGATTCAGTAATTGTTTTTTATGATGTCCTTCGAGATATAAAGAAACTCAGACCTCTCAATTGGTTTTCAACCTATTCCTCCCCCTCACAGGGGGAGGTTAGGAGGGGGTCTTTTTTATTTATTCTACGACCACAGGCTTGTACTTAGGCACCAGAGCCTTCATGATGACCCAACCGATGAGGTAGGCCACGGCACAGTAGCAGAACACGATCATGTAGCCAGCAGGCTTGCCCGTCTGGCCAAAGAAGGTGAAAGCCTCGCCCTGAGCCTCGGCATAGTCGAAGAGCACACCCGAGGTCTTGTTGATAGCAAAGCTGCACAGTCCGCCAAACATGGTGCCGATGCCAGTGATAGTGGCTACGGCCGACTTGGGAAACATGTCGCCAATAGTGGAATAGAGGTTGGCCGACCATGCCTGATGACCAGCACCCGCCAAACCGATGATGACAGCAGGTATCCAGGGCGAGATGCCCGACAGGGGCTGAGCAAACATGGCGAAGATGGGGAAGAAGGCGAAGATCAGCATGGCACGCATGCGACCAATATAGGGATTCATGCCGCGCTTCTCTACAAACAGTTTGGGCAGGTAGCCGCCATAGATGCTGACCACGGTGACGATGAGATAGAGCACGAAGAGCAACATCTTGCCGGTCATCGTGGTGACGGGATAGCCCAGCTGGTTGAAATAGTCGGGCGCCCAGAAGAGGAAGAACCACCACACACCGTCGGTAAACAGCTTGCCCACGATGAAAGCCCACGTCTGGCGATACTTGAAGCAGTCCAGAAGCGAGAACTTCGGGCCGTTATCGGCCTCGTCGGCAGTAGCAGCATCGATGGCCTCGACTTCTCTGTCAGACTCGATATAGATGAGTTCGGACTTATTGACAAAGCGGCTCTTGACGGGCGACGTATAGACAAACACCCAGAGGCCAGCCCATACAAAGCCGATGGCACCGATGATGATGAAGGCCATCTCCCAACCGAAGGCATCGGCCAGAGCGGGAATGGTGAGCGGCGCAATGAGGGCACCGATAGAGGCACCGGCATTGAAGATAGAGGTGGCCAGGGCACGGTCTTTCTTAGGGAAATACTCGGCTGTGACCTTGATGGCTGCGGGGAAGTTGCCCGACTCACCCATGGCCAGTATCATACGACAGGCGATGAACAGCCACACACTGGCGGTGAGCCCGAAGAGACCTACCTGCGAGGCTTTCTCCACGGTGCGCAGGGTCTCGATGCTATCAATATCGTTCAACCAGCAGGTGGCCACGCCACAGCCTGCATGCAGACAGGCACCGATGCTCCACACCACGATGGCCCAGATATAGCCTTTCTTAGTGCCCATCCAGTCGATGAAGCGACCGGCAAAGAGCGATATAAAGGCATAGAAGAGCGAGAAGATGGCGGTGATGGTGCCATAGTCGTCGTTGTCCCAGTGGAACTCGGTAGAGATATAGTTGGTGTTGAGCAATGACAACACCTGACGGTCCATATAGTTGATTGTGGTGGCCATGAACAGCATGCCACAAATCACCCAACGGAAGTTCGTCATCTTTGAGGTTTCAACAGGTGTCATGATGCGTTAACGGATATCAATTACGGGAATGTTGTCTTTGTCGTTATAGTAGAGGTTCTCGCCTGCCATACCCCAGATAAAGGTATAGTAATAGGTACCGGCAGCAGCATGGATGCTCCATTCAGGACTCATGATGGCCTGCTCGTTGTGCAACCATACCACGCGGCTTTCATCGGGCTGCCCCATGATGTGGGCGATGGTCTGGTCCTGAGGCAGGTTAAAATAGTAGTAGGCCTCGATGCGACGACCATGGGTGTGAGGAGGCATGGTGTTCCAGGCAGCACCGGGGTTCAGCTGGGTCAGACCCAACTGCAACTGACAGGGACCTTCCTCGAGCACGTCGTTGACGATGAGCTTATACACAGTACGGTTGTTGCACTCCTCCAGCGAGCCCACGGGGCCCCAGACGGCAGCCTTCAACGAGCCCTTACGACCGTCGAGAGTGATCCACTGCGTCTTGTAGTGCTGGTGGGCGGTGGCCGAGTTCAGGTAGAACTTGGCAGGCTTCTTGGCATCCTTTGAGCGGAAGAGCACCTCTTTGTTCACATCCTTGCCCTTGGCAATATGTCCACGACCGATATAGAGAGCCTCTTTGGGAGCCAGTGCATACTCCTTGCCATCGACGATGACCACGCCGTCGCCCTCGCCGCAGTTCACCACGCCGAGCTCGCGGTTGTAGAGGAAATACTTATCCTTGATGGTGGGATCCACGTCAAGTCCCAGTTCCTGGAAGTTCTCCAGCTTCAGCGTCTTGGCCACGGGCATTGCACCGCCAAAGATGAAGCGGTCGTAATGCGAATAAGTCAGGTTGATCTTGTCGGCTTCCATCACCTTCTCCATCACGAAGCGCTCGCGCAGTGTCTTCGTGTCGTAGTGCTTCACATCCTCAGGATGGCAAGCCGTCTGGAAGTTCACGGTCTGTTGGGCATTGGCACCCAGCGCGCCCATCAACAGGGCGAAACTCATGATTGCTTTTTTCATATCTCAAACTGTTTTAGGATTTGTCTATTATGATTTCTTTTCCTCTCGAACGATGCGCAGGCGGTTCCATACCACCATCGCTGCTGTCAGCAATGTCAGAACGCCCATGCCTATCCACTGCAGGTATTTCACACAGGCATAGACCACATAGCCAAAGAGCGAAGAGGCGAAGTCCAAGGCACCGGCCTGGAAGCCCTCGGGGATCTGGGCGGCCTTGTCTTGCGTAGCAGCGAATACCGTGTTGGCAGCATTGGTGAAGGCAGGCGCCATGTCGGTGACAAAATAAAGACCGATGGTCACGGCCACCAAGCCCACGATAAAGGTCTTCACCACATTACCCTTGGTGAAGGGCAGCACCATCACAAAGACATAGAACATGCCGGCCAGCGATGCCAATGGCAGGAACTGGTTGCCTGCCTTCGACAGGGCGATGGCCAGAATCAGCGTGACGGGAATCAGCAACAGCGACACAACGAGCGTGGTGGGATGGCCAATCACCAGTGCAGGCGACATGCCGATATACACTTTCTTGCCCTTGAACTTACGCTTCACCACCTCCTGAGTCTTCTCGGAGATAGGCATCAGGCCATCGATAAACAGACGGGTGATGCGGGGAATCAGCTCCATCACGGCACCCATCGTCACACCCAGGAAGAGCACAGACTTCACGATGCTCATCACGGCATCCGACGTAGAAGCGAAGCCGGCGGCATACGCCTCAAAATGGATGAAGTGATCATAGTGTGCGGCAGCACCAATCAGGGCACCCACGATGACACCGAGCACCAGCGGTTCGCCCAGCACGCCAAACTTCTTCTTCAGACCCTCGGCATCGATATCCAGTTTAGAGAAACCTGGAATGCGATCGAGCAGCCAGTTGATGGCGATGGCAAACGGTGTAAAGCTCTGACAGAAAGGCTGAGGGATTGAGATACCTTCCATATTCTCATAGTAGCCCTGGAAGCGGTCGGCCGTCAGGTCGGCCATGACCAGCGTGACGATATAGCAACTGATGGCAGCGAAATAGCCCCACAGCAGACTCTCGTCCATCACGAAGTAGGCCACAGCGCCAATGAAAGCGAAATGCCAGTAGTTCCACAAGTCGATATTCACCGTGCGTGTGCACTTGGTGATGAGCAGCAGGAAGTTGATGCCCAAGCAAATGGGGATAATCAGCGCACCCACTGCCGTATTGTAGGCCACAGCTGCTGCTGCAGGCCATCCCATGTCAAACACTTTCAGGTCGAGGTTGAAAATCTTAGAAACGGCATCCAGCGGGGTGTTGAAATTGGTGGTCAGCAGAGCCGTCACGATGCCCAGTCCTACGAAACCGACACCCACATAAAGACCACTCTTGAGCGACTTGCCGAACTTCATGCCGATGCATAAGCCGATGATTGTGAAGAGAATCGGCATCATGACCGACGCTCCCAACTGAATAATGTAACTAAAGACTTGTTCCATCTTATCTTAAAAATTATTTGTTTTAGTGTAGTTGTTTGGCCAGGTTTTCTCTTAGCCTGTGCAAAGATACAACAATAATCGTAAACACGAAAATTTTTTGCAACTTTAATGCCGAGGCCAAGCCGAGGCCTACGGAGAAGGGAGCAAAGAGCGGAGAGCCTGAGGGCCAAAAGCTAGCAAAAAAGAAGCGCGCCGACCTTTATTAGAAGAAAAGGTCGGCGCGCCCATATCCTATGACTCCCCTCTCCCCTCGGAGAGGGACCGGGGGTGAGGTCTTTCTTAATCCTGAAAATAAATTCTCTTCACACGGTTTGAAACACCGGTGAGCACCTCGTAGGGGATGGTGTCGATGGTGTCACTGAGCACAGTGACGGGCAGGTTCTTACCAAAGATCTCGACGCTGTCGCCCTCGTGGCAGTCGATGTCGGTGACATCGATCATGGCTACGTCCATGCAGATGTTGCCTACGTAGGGAGCCTTCTGGCCGTTCACCAGGCAGTAGCCGTGGCGATTGCCCAGGTGGCGGTTCAGGCCGTCGGCATAACCGATAGGTATGGCGGCAATCATGCTGTCGCGCTCTAGGATGGTCTTGCGACTATAGCCCACGCTGTCGCCGGCCTTGACAGGTCGCATCTGCAGAATGGTGGTCTTCAGCGTAGAGACGGTAGAGAGCATCTGGTTGGTGCGAGGATCCACACCATAAAGACCAATGCCCAGACGACACATGTCCATCTGTCGCTCGGGGAAGTGCTCGATACCGGCTGAGTTGTCCATGTGGCGTAGTATCTTGTGCTGGAAGGCGTCTTGCAACTGGCGACTGGCCTTGTCGAACAGTTGGAACTGATGGGCCGAGAAGGCGTCGAAGTCATCGCTGTCGGAACCCACGAAGTGCGAGAACACCGAACGGGGGATGATGGCCTGCTGATGCTTGAGGCAGTCGATAAGACGTTCCATGTCGTGCTCGGGGTCGAAGCCCAGGCGGTGCATGCCCGTGTCGAGCTTCATATGGACGGGCCATCCGGTGATGCCCTGCTTACTGGCTGCATTGATGAGGGCCTCCATCAGGCGGAACGAATAGACCTCGGGCTCGAGGTCGTAGTCGAAGAGCGTCTGGAAGGACGACATCTCGGGGTTCATCACGATGATGTTCTGGGTGATGCCAGCCTTACGCAGAGTCACACCCTCGTCGGCCACGGCCACAGCCAGGTAGTCCACACGGTGGTCTTGCAGTGTTTTGGCAATCTCCACGGCACCGGCACCATAGGCATCTGCCTTGATCATGCACACCATCTTGGTGCCAGGTTTCATGAACGAGCGGTAGTGGTTCAGGTTATCGACTACTGCATTGAGGTCCACCTCGAGGATGGTCTCGTGAACCTTCTGTTCCAGGAGCTCGCTGATGTGCTCGAAACCAAACGAGCGGGCGCCCTTCAACAGAAGTATCTGGTCGTGCAACGAATGGAACAGTGCGCTCTGCAGGAACTCATCGACGGTGGTGAAGAACCATTTTTTCTCCACGGCGATGCGGTTGGCCTGCGACGTAATCTCAGGACCGATGCCGATGAAACGGTCGATGCCACGCTTCACGAGCAAGTCGGACACCTCGCCATAGAGCTCGGCTGGCGACTCACCACTCTGATAGATATCGCTCAGGATGAGCGTCTTGGCTTTCTCTTTCAACTCAGGACGACGGTTCATGAAGTCGAGTGCGATGTCGAGCGAGTTGATGTCGCTGTTGTAGGAGTCGTTGATCAGCGTGAGTCCGCGCTGGCCCTCTTTCACCTCCAGACGCATGGCGATGGGTTCCAACTGCGACATACGCTCGGCAATCTCCTCGGGCGTAAGTCCCAGATAAAGCGCCACCGTGGCACAGGTGATAGAGTTCTCGATGCTGGCCTCATCGGTGAAAGGAATATCGAACGAGCCCTCTACACCTTTATATATATAGGAGATATGATGGTCATCGACCTTGACATACATGGGAGCCTTCTCGCTGTAGCGCGACCAGCCGATGCGCTCGCCCTGATACTGCGAACGGCGCACACATCGGCTCACGGTGTCATCGTCAGAAGGATAGACCACCGCCTGCGTGTTGCGGAAGAGCTGCAGTTTCTCCATGCATTTCTCGTCCATAGAGCGGAAGTTTTCCTGGTGTGCAGAACCTAAAGAGGTGAGCACACCGATGGTGGGCTGGATGATGTCGTGGAGCGACAGCATCTCGCCGGGTTCGCTGATGCCAGCCTCAAACAGAGCTACCTTGGTCTGCTCGTTGAGCAACCACACCGACAGGGGCACGCCAATCTGCGAGTTGAAACTGCGCGGTGAGCGTGTCACCTTCATCGACGGCATCAACAACTGGTAGAGCCACTCCTTGACCCATGTCTTACCGTTAGAGCCCGTGATGCCCACCACGGGGATGTCGAACTCGTCGCGATGGCGCTCGGCCAGGCGCTGCAAGGCTGCCAGTGGCGAAGGCACTTTCAGAAAGTTGGCGTCGGGATAAAGGGCTTCACGGTCGGCCGGCACCTGTTCGACAACAAACGATCGAACACCGCGGCGGTAAAGCTCGTCAATATACTTATGTCCGTCATTGCGCTTGGTGCGCAAGGCGAAGAATAGAGTCTGTTCAGGAAAACAAAGTGAACGGCTGTCTGTCAAAAGCCACCCAATGGTGGTATCGCTCTCTCCGTAACGACGTGCTCCTATGAGCGTCGCTACCTTCTCTATTGTGTAAGTCATCGTATTCTATTTACGTCTTATTTTGGCTGCAAAGATACTAAGTTTTCATATAATCGCAAAAAATTATAGCTATAATTGATGTGATGACAGCTATAATTTATTTGCACAAGCAGCTACATATCGCCACCGGTGTCCCTGGAGCATGCCGAGTCTTACAGATTAAATTCGCCTTAATAATAGATAACAGGATAAAAAACAAAGGAGTTCTTTTTGGTACTTCACACGTTTTTTTGTACCTTTGCAGCAAAATTAAAACATCTATATTAATAAGGTTATTAAGGAATTATGATTCTTTTCTTCAAAACCCCCGCTAAGAGCGTGATAGCCACCGAGGTGGATCATCAGCTCACACAAGCAGAAGTTCAGGAACTTTGTTGGCTCTACGGCAATGCCGAGCTTGTTGATGCCCAGACGATGGAAGGTTTCTTCGTCGGTCCACGTCGCGAAATGGTGACCCCTTGGTCAACGAATGCTGTTGAGATTACTCAGAATATGGGACTCAGCGGCATTTCTCGTATAGAAGAGTACTTCGCAGTTGATTCAAAAGATGCTGAGCACGACGAGATGCTGCAGCGCATGTATGAAGGACTGAATCAGGATATCTTTACGATTAACATCCAGCCAGAGCCCATCAAGTATGTGGACAATCTGGAGGAATACAACGAAAAAGAGGGCCTGGCACTCTCTCCCGAGGAGATTGAATACCTCCACGGACTGGAGAAGCAGAACGGTCGTCCTCTGACCGACTCAGAGATCTTCGGTTTTGCCCAGATCAACTCTGAGCACTGCCGCCACAAGATCTTCGGTGGTACGTTTATCATCGACGGCAAGGAGATGGAGTCTAGCCTCTTCGCCATGATTAAGAAGACCACACAGGAGAACCCCAACAAGATTCTCTCTGCCTATAAAGACAACGTCGCTTTCGCACAGGGTCCCGTGGTAGAGCAGTTTGCTCCAAAAGACCAGAGCACCAGCGACTACTTCCAGGTGAAGGACATCGAGAGCGTGATTTCACTGAAGGCCGAGACCCACAACTTCCCCACTACCGTAGAGCCATTCAACGGCGCTGCCACAGGTACCGGTGGTGAGATCCGCGACCGTATGGGCGGTGGCGTAGGTTCATGGCCTATCGCTGGTACGGCTGTATATATGACAGCCTATCCCCGTTTGACCGATGATGACAAGCTGACTCGCGACTGGGAGAACATCCTGCCCGTGCGCCAGTGGCTGTATCAGACACCAGAGCAGATCCTGATCAAGGCTTCGAACGGTGCTTCTGACTTCGGTAACAAGTTCGGTCAGCCACTGATCTGCGGTTCGGTGCTTACCTTCGAGCATCAGGAGCCCAACGACACCAAGTATGCTTACGACAAGGTGATCATGCTGGCCGGTGGTGTGGGTTATGGCACCAAGCGCGACTGCCTGAAGAAGGAGCCTCAGCCAGGCAACAAGGTAGTCGTTGTAGGTGGTGATAACTACCGCATCGGTTTGGGTGGCGGTTCTGTATCATCAGTAGATACAGGTCGCTACAGCAACGGTATCGAGCTGAACGCCGTTCAGCGTGCTAACCCCGAGATGCAGAAGCGTGCCTACAACCTGGTGCGTGCACTCTGCGAAGAGGATGTGAACCCCGTTGTCTCTATCCACGACCACGGTTCTGCCGGTCACCTGAACTGCTTGTCAGAGCTTGTTGAGGAGTGCGGTGGTGAGATTGACATGACCAAACTGCCTATTGGCGACAAGACCTTGAGCTCTAAGGAGATCATCGCCAACGAGAGTCAGGAGCGTATGGGCTTGCTCATCGACGAGAAGCACATCGAACACGTGCGCAAGATTGCTGAGCGCGAGCGTGCTCCGCTGTATGTGGTTGGTGAGACCACAGGCGATGCTCACTTCTCGTTCAAGCAGGGCGACGGCGTGAAGCCCTTCGACCTCGACGTAGCTCAGATGTTTGGTCACTCTCCCAAGACCATCATGAAAGATAATACTGTAGAGCGTCACTATGAGGACGTGGCCTACAGTCAGGATAAGATTAATGAATACCTCGACCGTGTACTCCAGCTGGAGGCTGTGGCTTGTAAGGACTGGTTGACCAACAAGGTGGACCGCTCTGTGACAGGTAAGATTGCCCGCCAGCAGTGTCAGGGTGAGATCCAGTTGCCTCTGAGCGACTGTGGTGTAGTAGCACTCGACTATCGTGGCGTGAAGGGTATCGCCACCGCTCTGGGTCATGCACCTCAGGCCGGTCTGGCTAACCCAGCTGCCGGTTCTGTACTGTCTGTTGCCGAGGCACTGACCAACATCGTTTGGGCTCCTCTGGCCGACGGCATGGATTCACTGAGTCTCTCAGCCAACTGGATGTGGCCTTGTCGCTCACAGGAGGGTGAGGATGCCCGTCTGTATGCTGGTGTGAAGGCACTCTCTGATTTCTGCTGCGACCTGCACATCAACGTACCAACAGGTAAGGACTCGCTGTCTTTGAGTCAGCAGTATCCTAACGGTGAGAAGATTATCTCTCCGGGAACCGTGATCGTATCTGCCGGTGGTGAGGTGTCAGACATCAAGAAGGTGGTATCTCCCGTATTGGTAAACGATAAGAACGCATCACTCTATCATATCGACTTCTCGTTCGACGAGCAGCACCTCGGTGGTTCGGCCTTTGCTCAGAGCCTTGGCAAGGTGGGCGACGACGTGCCCACAGTGAAGAACGCCGAGTACTTCGCCGATGCCTTCATGGCTGTTCAGCAGTTGATTGAGAAGGGTTGGATCATGGCAGGTCACGACATCTCTGCCGGTGGTCTGATCACCACGCTGCTGGAGATGTGCTTCGCCAACCAGAAGGGCGGTCTGCACATCAACCTGCACGACATCTGCAAGAACGGCGATGTAGTGAAGGCCCTCTTCGCTGAGAACCCCGGCGTAGTGATCGAGGTGAGCGATGAGCACAAGCAGGAGTTTGCCGACTTCATGGAAGAGCAGGGCGTAGGCTTTGCTAAGATTGGTTACTCGGTACCCGAGAGCTGCAACATCGTTGTAAAGGCTGGCGACAAGGAGCTGACCTTCGACATCGATGCCCTGCGCGACACCTGGTATAAGACCTCTTATCTGCTCGACCGCAAGCAGAGCTTCAACGGTAAGGCCAAGGAGCGCTTTGAGAACTACAAGAAGCAGCCCATCGAGATGCAGTTCAACAAGGACTTTACTGGTAAGCTGGCTCAGTACGGCATCTCTGCCGACCGCCGTCAGCCTTCAGGCATCAAGGCAGCCATCATCCGTGAGAAGGGTACCAATGGTGAGCGTGAGATGGCCTACTGCCTGTATCTGGCTGGCTTCGACGTGAAAGACGTGATGATGACCGACCTGATCAGTGGTCGTGAGACATTGGAGGATATCAACATGATCGTGTTCTGCGGTGGCTTCTCTAACTCCGACGTACTTGGTTCGGCTAAGGGATGGGCTGGTGCCTTCCTCTTCAACCCCAAGGCTAAGGAGGCCCTGGATAAGTTCTATGCCCGCAAGGACACCCTGTCACTGGGTATCTGTAACGGTTGTCAGCTGATGGTTGAGCTGGGTCTCACAGGTGCTAAGGGTGCTAAGATGCTGCACAACGACTCTCACAAGTTCGAGAGTGAGTTCATCAGCCTGAGCATTCCTCAGAACAACTCAGTGATGTTCGGTTCGCTGAGCGGCAACAAGCTCGGTCTGTGGGTAGCCCACGGAGAGGGTAAGTTCCAGTTGCCCGAGGCAGAGAGCGCCTACAACGTGATTGCTAAGTACAACTACGCTGGCTATCCCGCTAACCCCAACGGTTCTGACTACAACGTGGCAGGTATCTGCTCTGAGGATGGTCGCCATCTGTGCATGATGCCACACCTGGAGCGTGCCGTGTTCCCCTGGCAGAACGCTTGGTATCCTGCCGACCGTCGCAATGATGAGGTAACGCCTTGGATTGAGGCCTTCGTGAATGCACGTAAGTGGGTGGAGGCGCACAAGTAATGAACATCTATTTAGAATCATTTAAAACCTTCTTTAAGATTGGCATATTCACCCTCGGGGGTGGATATGCCATGATACCTTTAATAGAGGAAGAGGTGGTGAACAAGAAGCAATGGGTGAGCAAGGAGGAGTTTCTTGACATCATTGCCATTGCGCAGAGTTGTCCTGGCGTGTTTGCTATCAACACCAGTATCTTTATTGGTTACAAGCTGAGCAAACTGCGTGGTGCCATCGCCACGGCCTTAGGCACAGCCCTACCCTCGTTTCTGATTATCCTGGGCATCGCTATGTTTTTCCACGAGTTTCAGGATAATCCCATCGTAGCATCGATCTTCCGCGGCATCCGTCCTGCCGTAGTGGCGCTCATCGCCGTGCCTACCTTCAATCTGGCAAAAAGCGCCCACGTGTCATGGGCCAACTGCTGGATACCCATCGGAGGAGCGCTGCTCATCTGGTTGCTGGGCGTATCGCCTATCTTTATCATCCTGGCAGCAGCCATCTGCGGATGGTGCTACGGGAAATATATCAAACCTACCATTTAATAATGATATACCTATATCTATTTATTACATTCTTTGAAATAGGCCTCTTCGGCTTTGGCGGCGGTTACGGTATGTTGTCGCTGATTCAGGGCGAAGTGGTGCATCACTGGGGATGGATGACAACCTCGCAGTTCACAGACATCGTGGCCATCAGTCAGATGACACCTGGTCCAATAGGCATCAACTCAGCTACCTATTGCGGCTACACGGCCTGTCATAATGCGGGATTTGGTGTGGGTATGTCTGTACTGGGCTCGGCCGTAGCAACCTTTGCGCTGATGCTACCTTCGTTCATCTTGATGATACTGATCAGCAAGATGTTCATGAAATACATGAAGACCAACAGCGTGCAGTCTATCTTCATCGGACTGCGCCCTGCCGTGGTAGGCCTCTTGGCCGCAGCCACTTTGTTGCTGTGCACCAAGGAAAACTTCTCTACACCCGACGAGAACATGTGGCAGTTTGTGATCAGCGTGATGCTGTTTGTAGCCACCTTTGTGGGCACCATGTTCTTCAAGGTGAACCCCATCAAAATGATTGTGATGAGCGGATTTGCCGGGCTCCTTCTCCTTTATTGATCCTCTGTCGTTGTATCTCGACGATGGAACACGCGATGGACTAATCCACCCATAAAAGCAAAAATGATATAGGAGAAAAGGCCTGCGATGATACCGTCGGTGATGCTACCCGTGACGGGCATCAGCAGGATGGTGAGGAATGCTGGCATCATCTCTTTGGTATTGGTCAGCGAGATATGGCGCACAGAACCAAAGAGATAAAGACCTGCCATGACCATTACAGGTGCTGTAGCCGCTGCAGGGATGGCCAGGAAGATGGGAGCCAGGAACAAGCTGGCGGTGAAGCACAAGGCCACAACAAAAGCAGAAACGCCCGTACGGCCGCCCTCAGCAAATCCAGTGGCACTCTCAGCATAGGTCGTCACGGTGCTACATCCCAGACATGCACCCGTCACCGTGGCAAGGGCATCACTCAGCATGAGCGAACGCAGATGTGGAATACGACCACTCTTACGTATCAGTCCGGTGCATGCCATGATACCTACGATAGTACCTAAACTATCGAAAACATCAAAGAACAGCATGATAAGCACACAGACCCAGAGATCGGGCTGGAAGAGGTAATCCAACGAAAACTGACAGAAAAGGGGGGCTGGCGATACCGGCATTGAGAACACCTCGCCAGGTACCGTGGTCACACCCATGGGAATACCAATCAGTGTCACAAAGACGATGCTGAGCAGCAGACCGCCCTTAATATGCAGAATGGCAAACAAGCCCGTCAGAATAAGTCCTATCAGGAAAAGAATGGAAGTGGGCGTGCCTAACGTCTCCAGATGGTTGAAGACGGTGCCATCGGCCAGCATGCCACTGCTCTTGAAGCCCAACATGGCGATGAAGAAGCCAATACCTGCAGCAATGGCATACTTCAGAGAAGAAGGCACAAGTTCGAATACTAGCTGACGGAGGTTTCCAATGCAAAGCAGCACAAACAGGATTCCTTCAATCAGCACGGCCGTCAGTGCAAACTGCCAGGGATAACCCAGCGACAAGCAGACCGTTTGAATAAAAAAGATGTTGAGCGTGAGACCTGGCGCCTGACCAAAAGGACGCTTGGCAAGAAAAGCCATGAGCAGCGTGCCAACGATGGTGGCCAGGATAGAGGCTGTGAACATGGTGTCAACGGGGAAGCCCACACCTCGCAACGACTCGAACATGGCTGGCAACAAGGCCAGGATATAAACCATGGTGGTGAAAGTGGTCAGACCGGAGACGATCTCCGTCTTAAGGCTATGGCGATGAACGGAGAAGCCCATCAAAGCGAGGAATTTTTCTTTCATACGTCGAAATGAATGGGAATAACTAGATCTAACTTTGCTCCGCCTACATAACTGGTATCAAGATCCAAGGTGCCATGGATGCGCTCGGCTATCATGCGTGCAATAGAGAGGCCAAGACCTGTGCCAGGCACAAAATTGTCGAGCTTAGAGAAGCGCTCAAACACGAAGTCTTTCTTATCGGCCGGAATACCAGGACCGGTATCCACAACGGAGATACACAGCTGATCGTCAGTACTGTTAAGACGAAGTGTGACACTGCCCTGACTGGTAAACTTCACCGCGTTGCTCAACAATTTCTGAAGGATGGTATTAATCATGTGCGGATTCGTCTTCACAATCAAGTCTTCACTCACATTATTCTCTATATTGAAAGTCAACGTGGCAGGGAATAACGGACGGAAAGCATCTGCCGCAAAACCTACGATAGCCGCAGCAGGACAATCCTCGAGAGGGGGTACCATGCAGTTGCTCTCCAAGTCGGAAATCATGATAAGGTCGTCGAGGATGGTGGTGAGCTGTCGGGTGTTCTCCTGGATGCGCGTGCTCAGGTCCAGTCTCTCCTCCTGCGGGATGTCGATACCTGGAGTGGCCAGCACCTGACTGAAACCACTGATTGCATTCAAAGGCGTACGAATCTCATGCGTCATGCTCTGGATGAAAGAGGTCTTGACACTCAAAGCCTGCTTAGCACGGTCGCGCTCGATGGCCAACTGCTTGTTCTGCGCCACTACCACGTTGCGCTCGCGCTCCAACTGTCGGTTTTTGATTTCCAGACGATGGTTCCAACGGTTGTTGATAACTAAGAAAACCAGCATGGCAGTGATTGTCAGGATCATGGCTAAACCACCCGTTGTGAATCGCGAACGCTGTTGAAGCAACTCGTTCTGTGCTCTTAGTTCTTCGAGTGTGGCCAACGAATCGACCTGCACTGCATCGGCCCAAACGGGCATCGAGATAAGAAGTAAACTCAGGAGCAAAAATACAGGAGCCGACACCTTTAATAATTTCATGCTTCAATTAATTTAGTTTTATTTTGTGGCAAAGATACGAAAAAACAAGACTCAAACAAAGAAAATGAAAGCAAAATGAACATAAAGTGGTTAAATTACAATAATAAAGACGCATTTTTGCCAGTTTTCCGCACTAAACGTCGTATATTTGCAAGGAAATATGACAATTAACTATCAAAACAATCATTAAAATACAAGCTACGAAAGCAAATGAAAAAATTACTAGCACTACTCTGCATTGCAGCCTGTTGCGCTACGGCCGAAGCACAACGCCCACGCCGCATGGCTTTTTCGAGTGACACCATCATGGCACACGACCCTGTCATGGCTTATGAAAACGGCACTTACTACCTGCTCTCTACGGGCATCGGCGTGCAATGGGCCACCTCTCGCGACCGTAAGACCTGGACCGTACAGGCAACTCCCTACATCGAAGACCTGCCCGCCTGGACCCACGACTCGGTGCCAGGGTTCAAGAACCATGTCTGGGCGCCCGACGTCATCAAATGGCACGGACAATGGTGGCTGGCCTATAGCTGTTCGACGTTTGGAAAGAACACCTCAGCCATCGGTCTGATGTCGGCAAAGGCACTGAACGGAAGATGGGAAGACCGTGGATGCATCGTGGCCTCGAAAGAGAAAAGAGACCAATGGAACGCCATTGACCCTAACTTTGTCATCGACGATGACGACCAGCCCTGGATGACATGGGGCTCGTTCTGGGACGGCATCCAGATAGCCCGACTCGACACCACCATGCATCTGGCTTCAAAACCTGTGACCATCGCCCGCCGCCATCTGCCCAACGACCCTCGTGCGGCTGAGAACCCCACGTCGAAGTTTGCCGGTCGCAATGCCATCGAGGCGCCTTTCATCCTGAAACATGGTGGCTACTACTACCTGTTCGTGTCGTGGGACTACTGCTGTCGCGGTTCGAAGAGTAACTACCGCGTGGCGGTGGGACGCTCGAAAAACGTGGCAGGCCCCTACCTCGACAGTCAAGGCCGCAAGATGCTGGAAGGCGGAGGCAACCTGTTCTTTGAAGGCGATAAGAAGGAGTTTGAGGCCGCCGGCCACTGCTCAGCCTACGACTGGAACGGCGAGAGCTGGTTTGTGTGTCATGGCTACGCCACGAAATTCAACGGTGGCGCCATCCTAATACAGCGACCTATCAAGTGGAATAAAGAGGGGTGGCCATACTTGGAAAAGTAAGGAACTGTCAGCCTCTTGGAGCTTTATTTGAGCTGAATTAAAGTCCTTTTCTTACCGTTTTACAGGATAAGAGAAGGACTTTTATCGAGCAATAGTTTTGGTTTTGATTTTGTGCTAGAGTCTGGAAAAGGGGATTCTAGATACTAGACGACTGACTTCTAAACTCTAGACTACGCCATTCTAGACTCTAGAATCGAGGCAAAACTGGCAGTATTGGAAGGCAAAACTGGCAGTTTTAGAAAGCAATAGGGGAAGTATTGGAAAACAATAGTGGCAGTTTTACCATTTGAAACTGCCACTATGGCGAGGCAAGACCTATGGCTTTAATAGCTTGAAGGGCTAAGGTGCTATAAAGAAAAAAGGATTCTGTCGAGGCAGAATCCTTTTTTTGTTGTTTATTTCAGAGGTGCAGGACCATCCAGTGTCGGGGTGACGGGGATGATGCGACCTTTCTTATCGAATGTCATGCGGTCGATGCACACCTCGCGGTGAATGCCCGGCTCGTGGTTCACGTAGTTCTTGTTGATGCGGTGGTAAACGATGTACCACTCGTCCTTACCGGGAATCTGCAGCACGGAGTTGTGAGCGGTGCCATAGATCTTGTCCTCGGGCTTCTGCTTGATCACCAGATAGTTCTGTTCGTCAATGATGATAGGACCAAGAGGTGACTTCGCGGTGCCATAGCATACGTGATAGTTGGGTGAACCTGTGTCGTCAACACTCCACATGAAGTAATAGGTGCCCTTGCGATAGAACACATAGGCGCCCTCGCGGAATGCCCATGTCTGCAGGTTGCCGCCCTTGGGCGTCATGTGGGTGATGGTCTCCTTCTTTACAGAGAGCATATCGTCGTTCAGCTCGGCGCCTGCCATAAAGCCATTGCCCCAGTACAGGTAGCACTTGCCGCTCTTGGGATCTTTGAATACATCCACATCGATGGCCTGTCCGCCACGAGCCTCCTTAGGACGATCGTTGTCGGTGATGATAGGTGCACCGCTATCCACGAAGGGACCTGTGGGGCTATCGCTCACGGCTACGCCAATCTCCTTGCGGTTGGTCTTGGGGTTGTGGGCCGAGAAATAGAAATAGTACTTGCCCTTCTTCTCGATGATGCAGGGAGCCCAGGCATTGCCTGTGGCCCATTTCACCTGGTCGCCCTTGACGTCGAGCATCTTGCCCTCGTCCTTCCAGTCAACCAGATTCTCTGAAGAGAACACACTGAAGTCGTGACCACCCCATCCGGGAGTGCCGTCGGTGGTGCTGTAGATATAGTATTTCTTAGTCTTGCTGGAATAGAGCACCTCGGGGTCGGCATGGAAGCCGCTGAGGATGGGCTGCTTATGATTAGGGAACGCCTTCAAAAGACGTTCTTTCTCAGCACGGGTGATAGGGATGATGGTTCCATGACGAGGGGTGAACTTGCCGCGCATCTCGGTGTTCTGCACAAACTTGAAGGTCTTCAGGTCCTCCGACTTGCAGAACTGATAGTGACCATTGCCATAGCAGTCGTACATGATGATCCACGACTTGCCGTCGATCGCCTTGCAGACGCCGACGCCCTCAACGGCCTCTTTGGTCTGCTCCACGTTGCCGCCAATCATCTGCCACTTGTCGGTGAGGTTCTTGGCCACAGCCTGATAGATGCCCCTACCCGACTCCTGCTTGTAGAAGAGATGATACATCTGGTCGGCATCGTTATAGACGATGTCTCCATCGATGGTGGCATTGCCGGCGTCAAACAACCACTGAGGTTCGCCCTCCAGATCGGTGAAGTCCTTGTTGGCATACTGATAATAGATCTTATCGTAAGAGCCGTGGTCGCTGGTACGTAGTGAATAGAACACCATATACTTGCCAGCCTTACGGTCGTAGATGGTCTCTGGTGCCCACACACGAATCACGTTCTTCCACTTCTTGGTATAACGTGTGGGAAAGTTGATGGTGGAGTGCTGCCAGTTGACGAGGTCTGTTGACTTCAACAATACCATACCGCGATTACTGCTCCATCCCAACGATGAGCGCATGTCGGTGACCACCATGTAGAACGTCTTGCCATCTTCGCCACGAAGGATGTGAGGATCGCGCACACACTGTGTCAGTGCAATGGTGTCGCTCTCAATCACAGGCATACCATCGTTCAGCGGTGTGTAGTTGTAGCCATCGTCACTCAAGGCATAGCAGATCTGCTCGTCCTTGGGGTCATTACTGTTGAAGTAGGTGAAAAGGTAGGACACCATCTCATTGGGGTCCTGCTGCTCCAACGCCACGGGCTGCTTGGTTTTCTGCGCAGACGCTGGACATACTGATGCGACCATAAAAAGGGCCATCAATAGAGATTTTGTAGTACACATAATTGTTTATGATAGTTAGTTTGAATTCGTTTTAGTGAACTTGTTTATCATTCAGTAGGCAAAGGTACTGAAAAAGGATGAGATAGCAAAAGGTTTTCGGACTATTCTTTGGCTATTCAATAGAAAATGTGTATTTTTGCAGCAAAGTTACAGAAGAACATTATTAAAAGACTGCTTAAAATGGATGTAAGAAACTGGAATAGATTCTGCAACATACTAAGTATTATCGCTATACTGATTATAGCCACACCGTCAGCCAATGCCCAAAACATCCAGAAAGGTAACTACGGTTACCTGTATTGTCACATGAGTGACCAAGGTGAGTACACGGCATACGCCCTGAGCCGAGATGGCTACCACTACGAGGATGTGCTGGACGGCAAGGCCATCATGGACCCTAAAGAGCATGCCCGCATAGAGGGCGGCCAGCGTGATGCCTACATCACACGCAGCTACGATGGCAAAGGCTTTGTGATGGTGACCACCGACATGTGTGTGGCCAAGAGTCATGTGTGGGACAACTACGGCATCGACCTGCTGAAAAGCGACGACCTGATCCACTGGACCAGCGTCACCTTCGACTATCGCCAGGGCACCAGCATCTTCTCGGATGCCAATGCCACCAGCGTCTATAAGAACTGGAGCACCATCAACCGCGTATGGGCACCACAGATTTTCTGGGATCCCAACTATACCTGGGAGAATGGCGAGAAAGGCGGCTACTTCATCTACTACTCTATGTGGAACCGCGCCGAAGAGGCCTACGACCGCATGTACTACAGCTATGCCGACAAGTCGTTTACGAAGCTGACCCAGCCCCGACTGCTGTTCGACTGGGGCTATGCCACCATCGATGCCGACATCAACCTGCTGCCCGACGGACTCTATCACATGCTGATCAAGAAAGAAGGTGGCAAGCCTGGCATCTATACCGCCACGTCGAAGCACCTCACCCACGGCTGGGGCGAACCGGTAGAAAACGACTATGTATCGTTTGAAGGAAAGAAGAAGTGCGAAGGCTCAAGTGCTTTCCAACTGATAGGCGACAAGACCTGGCGCGTAGCTTATATCCAGTATAGCGACCGCCCCAAGCACTACCGCATCTGCCAGGCCGACGAGAACCTGCGCAACTTCCGCGACCCTGTAGATATTGAGGGCGTCACGGCGCCTCAGCATGGTTCATTCATGCGTCTGACCAAGAAGGAGTATAAGCGCCTGAAGAAGTGGTCTGACCAACAAAACAAGAAATAACAAACCCTATAAAAAGCAAGACAACAAGAATATTATGTCATGCATACTGCATATTGAAACAAGCACGGACGTTTGCTCTGTAGCTGTGAGCGAAGACTCCCATGTCATTTTCCAGCAGGACGACCATTCCGGTCCTAACCATGCTGAGCGACTGGGCACCATGGTTGACGAGGCCCTCTCGTTCACCGATAATCATGCCATCCCCTTCGATGCCGTAGCCGTGAGCTGCGGTCCTGGTTCCTATACCGGTCTTCGCATCGGTGTCTCGATGGCTAAAGGCATCTGCTATGGCCGCAACCTGAAGCTGATTGCCGTCCCCACCCTGGAACTGCTGTGCGTACCCGTACTGCTGAGAGAGCTGGTTCCCGAGGGCGCTCTCCTCTGCCCCATGCTCGACGCACGCCGCATGGAGGTCTATGCCGGCCTCTACGACCGTGCACTGAAGCCCGTGCGCGAAGTGCGTGCCGACGTGGTAGATGCCGACACCTATCGTGAGTACTTAGACAAGCAGCCCGTCTATTTCTTTGGCAATGGTGCCAAGAAATGCATGGACATCATACAGCACCCCAACGCACATTACATCGATAGCATCGAGCCACTCGCCAAATGGATGCAGCCCCTGGCCGAGCGCCGACTGCTGAGCGAGCAGGTAGAAGACGTGGCCTACTTTGTGCCTTTCTATCTGAAAGACTACGTAGCCAAGATGCCATCAAAGCTGATTTAGAATATGGAAATAAAAGGATTAGATTATAACACCCAACGCGAAGCATTGCTGCTTCCGGAATACGGCAGGGAGATTCAGAAGATGGTGGACCACGCCGTAACACTCCCCACACGAGAGGAGCGTCTGCGCTGTGCTAAGACCATCGTTCGCCTGATGGAGACCAAGATTCCCCACATACGCGACAATGCCGACTATGAACAAGCTCTCTGGGACCACCTCTATCTGATGAGTCACAAACAGCTGGACATCGACTGGCCCTTTGACATCAGCAATGCTGACGTCATCAATGCCAAGCCAAAGCCCATGGCCATTCCACAAGAGCACACCCACCTGCGCCACTATGGCCACCTGGTGGAGGAGCTCTTCCAGAAGTTGAAGACCATGGAGCCCGGCGAAGAGCGCGACGAGCTGACCCGCCTGACCGCCAACCAGATGAAGCGCGACCTCGCCTTGTGGGGACGCGGTTCGATGGACAACGAGAAAGTGGCCGATGATCTGGCCCGTTTCACCGATGGCGTCATTCAGCTCGACCTTGCAAACTTCACCTTCACCCCCGTGAAGATGAACGAGGAGCCCAAACGTAATAACAAGAGAAAGAAGTAAACAGCCCCCTGCCCATGTCAGCATTTCAAATAGAAGGAGGTCATCTGCTCAGCGGAACCATTATTCCTCAAGGTGCCAAGAACGAGGCCCTGCAAGTCATCTGTGCGTCTCTGCTCACCAGCGAGCCTGTCACAATCAGCAACATCCCTCACATCCGTGACGTGATGAATCTCATACAGTTGCTGAAGGATATCGGCGTGAAGGTTGTGGAAGACCAACCCTCCACCTATACGTTCACGGCAGACGACCTGGACCTGAAGTACCTGGAGAGCGACGAGTTCGTACAGAAATGTGCCCAACTGCGTGGCTCAGTCATGATGATTGGACCACTGCTGGCACGTATGGGTAAGGCCATCATCGCCAAACCCGGTGGTGACAAGATTGGCCGCCGCCGTCTGGACACCCACTTCCTGGGCTTCCAGCGCTTGGGAGCACAGTTCAACCACGTAGCCGAACGCAACGTTTACGAGATAGCTGCCACACGCTTGAAAGGCACCTATATGTTGCTCGACGAAGCTTCGGTCACCGGTACGGCCAACATTGTCATGGCTGCCGTTCTGGCCAAAGGTACTACAACGATTTATAACGCAGCATGCGAACCCTACCTGCAGCAGCTCTGCAAGATGCTGAACAGCATGGGCGCACGCATCAGCGGCATTGCATCCAACCTGCTCACCATCGAGGGCGTTGACCACCTTCATGGCACCACCCACCGCATCCTGCCCGACATGATTGAGGTAGGCTCATTCATTGGTATGGCAGCCATGGTTGGCGATGGCATACGCATCAAGGACGTCTCTATCAAAGACCTTGGTATCATCCCCGACACGTTCCGTCGCATGGGTATCAAGGTGAAGGAAGAGGGCGACGACCTCTTCATCCCCCGCATGCGTCACTACGAGATACAGTCTTTTATTGACGGCACCATCCTCACACTTGCCGATGCACCCTGGCCTGGCCTGACGCCCGACCTCCTTTCGGTGCTGATCACCGTGGCCACACAGGCACGCGGTTCTGTGCTGGTGCACCAGAAGATGTTTGAGAGTCGTCTGTTCTTTGTCGATAAGCTCATCGACATGGGCGCACAGATCATTCTTTGCGACCCCCATCGCGCGGTGATCGTGGGTCACGACCGCAAGCTTCAGCTTCGTGGTGGCCGCATGTCGAGTCCCGACATCCGTGCAGGTATCGCCCTGCTCATCGCTGCCATGAGCGCCAAAGGCGTGAGCCGCATCGATAATATTGAGCAGATAGACCGCGGTTACGAGAATATTGAAGGACGCCTGAATGCCCTTGGCGCAAAGATTCAACGCATATGATACGCAAAGAAGACGTCTATAAGATAGGAAAACTGGGAAAGGCGCACGGCGTGAAGGGCGAAATCAGCTTCATGTTCGATGACGACATCTTCGACCGTGCCGATGCCGACTACCTCATCCTGGAGGTCGATGGCATCCTGGTGCCGTTCTTCATGGAAGAATACCGTTTCCGTTCCGACTCCACCGCGCTGGTGAAGTTCTGCGACATCGACACACTTGAGCGCGCAAAGGAACTGACCAACTGCGATGTGTTCCTGCCACGCGACATGAACGAAGATCAGGAGGACATCACCTGGACCTTCCTTGTTGGCTTTTCTATCATCGACCACGACAGTCAGAAGACGGTGGGACGCATTGCCAGCATCGACGATTCCACCATCAATATCCTGTTTTGTCTGGAAGACGGACAACTCATCCCCGCCTCCGAGGATCTTATCACAGCAATTGATCAAAACAAGAAAACAATAACAATGGCCCTGCCTCAGGGCATCTTTGACATATGAAACAAATAGCAATTCTTGGTTCTACAGGCTCTATCGGCACACAAGCCCTTGAAGTCATCGAGGAGCATGCCGACCTCTACGAGGTGTATTGCCTGACGGCCAACAATAAAGTGGAGCTCCTGGCTCAGCAGGCCCATAAATTCAAGCCTGCTGCCGTTGTCATTGCCAACGAAGCTCGCTACGAAGAACTCAAACAGCTGATGAGCGACATGCCCGACGTGAAGGTCTATGCCGGTGCGCGTGCGCTCGACGAGATTGTGGAAGCAGGTCCTATCGACATGGTTCTGACCGCCATGGTTGGTTTTGCCGGCCTTTCTCCCACCATCCATGCCATCAAGGCTCATAAGACCATCTGTCTGGCCAACAAAGAGACACTGGTGGTGGCCGGTGAACTGATCTGCAAGCTGGCCCTTGAGAACCGCGCCTCCATCCTGCCTGTTGACAGTGAGCATTCTGCCATCTTCCAGAGCCTGGTGGGCGAGGACAACAACCCCATCGACAAGATTCTGCTGACAGCCTCGGGCGGTCCTTTCCGCTTGAAGAGCATGGAAGAGATTGCACACGTCACCAAGGCTGATGCACTGCGTCATCCCACCTGGGATATGGGCGCCAAGATCACTATCGACTCTGCTTCGATGATGAACAAGGGCTTCGAGGTGATTGAAGCCAAATGGCTCTTTGGCGTCGAGGCTTCGCAGATACAGGTATTGGTACACCCCCAGAGCATCGTACACTCAGCCGTACAGTTCCAGGACGGTTCGGTGAAAGCACAGCTCGGCGTGCCCGACATGCGCTTACCCATCCAATATGCCTTCTCCTTCCCACAGCGTCTGCCCCTCAGCGGTCAGCGCCTGGACTTGTTCAAGCAGCCCCTCGAGTTCTTCGAGCCCGACCTCAACAAGTTCCGCTGTCTGGCCATGGCCTACGAAGCCATTCGTCAGGGAGGCAACATGCCCTGTATTGTCAATGCAGCCAACGAGATCGTGAACCGCGCCTTCCTCGAGGACCGTTGCGGATTCCTGCAGATGGGCGACATCATTGCCCAGACCATGCAGCGCGCCACCTTTGTGAAGGCCCCCACCTACGAAGACTATCTCAACTCCGATGCCGAGGCACGTCGCATCGCCACGGAGCTCTTATAATTAACCACAAACACCCAACAAGAACAACATGGAAGTATTTCTCATAAAACTCCTGCAGTTCATGCTTGCCATCGGACTGCTTGTGCTCCTTCACGAAGGAGGCCACTTTTTCTTCTCTAAGCTCTTTGGCGTACGCGTAGAGAAGTTCTACCTCTTTTTCGACGTCAGCATCGCCAAATGGAAAGGCGCCCTTCTCAAGTTTAAGCCTAAGAAGAGCGACACCGAGTACGGCATCGGTTGGCTTCCCCTGGGAGGCTACTGCAAGATTGCCGGTATGATCGACGAGAGTTTCGACACCGAGCAGATGAAGCAGCCCGTGCAGCCCTGGGAGTTTCGCGCTAAGCCAGCATGGCAGCGCCTGTTCATCATGATTGGCGGTGTGCTGGTCAACTTCATCCTGGCGCTGTTCATCTATTCTATGGTGCTCTACACTTGGGGCGAGTCGTATGTACCCGTCAGCGAGATGACACAAGGCATGGAGTTCAACAAGCAGGCCCACGAACTTGGCTTCAAGGATGGCGACGTCCTGCTGGCTGCAGACGGCCAACCCTTCGAGAAGTTTGGCAGCGACCTGTTCCGCTCTATCTCAGAAGCAAAGCAGGTGGACGTGCTGCGCCAAGGACAGCCTGCCACCGTCACCCTGCCCGGCGACCTGAACCTGCTGGAGATGATTCAGTCGGCACCCATCTTCTGTCGTGCCTATCTTCCTGCCGTGGTCGATAGCGTACTGCCCAACACAGCAGCTGCTGCCGCCGGTCTTCAGAAAGGTGCCGTATTGCTGAGCATCAATGGCAAGGCCATCAACTCCTACAATCAGTTTGTAGATGAGATTGGCAGAATGAGCGATGTGTTCAAAGCCGCACAGACACCACAAGAGCAGTTGGCTGCCCGTGCTATCACCCTCGTCTATCGTCAGCAGGGCCGCACGTACCGCGCCAGCACCACATTGAATTCCGAGATGAAACTTGGCTTCTCGCCAAAGGCTATCTACGAGCCTGTCACCACCGAGTATAGCTTCTTTGAGAGCTTCCCCGCTGGTATAAAGTACGGTTGGAACGTGCTTGCCTCGTATGTGGACGACCTGAAGTATGTCTTCACCTCTGACGGCGTCAAGTCGCTCGGCGGCTTCGGCACCATTGGCAACCTGTTCCCTGCCACTTGGAACTGGCATCAGTTCTGGCTGATGACGGCTTTCCTCAGCATCATCCTGGCCTTCATGAACATCCTGCCTATCCCAGCTCTCGACGGTGGTCACGTGCTGTTCCTCATCTACGAGATGATCACACACCGCAAGCCCTCTGAGGCCTTCATGATACGCGCAGAGTATGTAGGTTTCGGCATTGTCATCCTGCTGATGATCGTTGCCAACCTAAACGATATTTTGAGACTTCTGTAAGAGCTTTAGGACGGCTGCATACCAGCATCCAAAGCCCACATAGATAAGTATGGTCTGCACTACTGAAGGATGCAGATTGTCAATCACTGAATAAGGTATTTGTGCCAACAGCGCAAGTACCTTATTTAATATATGTACCACTCCCACCAGCAGCTCACCGACCACATCGAAGGGTGTCACCCAGAAAATCAATGCCAGATACAGGATGACGGTGACCGAAGGAATAGCTATGAGGTTGGTCAACAGGAAATAGGGGGAGAACGTACCGAAATGATAGGCCAACAGCGGCGCCACGCCTATCTGCGCAGCTACCGACACTACCATCAAATCCCACATCCATTTGACAAGCGGATGCGCCATCATCCAGCTCTTATCCACCAGTTCATCGACCACAGACGTGATGAAGATGATGGACAATACCGCTGCAAACGACAACTGGAAACCGATGTCATACACCACCGTGCGGTCGGCCAGCATCAGGATCAGGGCCGTCAGTGCCAACACGTTGAGCGGTTGGCCGCGCCGCCCACCCAGCGACAGCAGCGAATAGACGGTCAGCATGATAGCAGAACGCACCGTGCTCGTGGCCAGGCCCGTGAGCAGCGTGTAGCCCCACACCATCGAGAGGATCAGCGTCTGCACCAATATGCTCCGCTGTCTGTTCAGCGTCAGCCTCATCAGCAACATATAGATGATGCTGAGATGCAATCCGCTCAGCGCCAGCACATGAGCAGCTCCCGTCACTGCATAAATTCGCCTCAGTTCGCGGCTCACCCCTTTCTTTTCGCCCAGTGTCATCGCCGCCAGCACACTGCGGTCGGCCTCATCGGTGGTCAGCGTGGCATATCGTGCAGCCATCTGGTGACGATAGTTATCCATCATTTTGTGCGCAGAAGGAGCCTGTGAAGCGTGCCGCGCCTGCTCGTCGGCCGGGTGGAAGCTATTATACAAAATGAGACCCACCATCATACAAATGGTGAGTCCCAATAGTGCTGTGAAATGCAATCGCCTCATGCCGCTGTTCACGTGTGTTTACTCTTCCAATGGTTTGATGGGCAGCTCCAGGACAAAGCGTGTGCCCTCGTAATACGTACGGTCGATATACAACTTACCGTGCAGCGCCTCGGCAAGACGACGACTGATGGGCAGCCCCAGTCCTACGCCCTCGCTATATTCGTTCAACTTGACAAAGTTCTCGAACACCTCGTCAAACTTATCCACTGGTATGCCGATACCCGTGTCGGTGACTGTGATCTGGAGGTTGAACTCGTGCAATCGGCAGCCCAACGTGATGCCACCCTCCTCCGTAAACTTCACGGCATTGTTGAGCACCTTATTCAATATCTCGGTCACGATGTTCGGATTACTATTGATGATGTAGTCGTCGGGCAACTCGCTCTCGAACGAGAACATCAGATCCTTACGCTGGGAAGCCTTGGCCAGGTTCAACACATTCTTGCACACCTCGTTCACGCGCATCGGCGTGCGCTCCTGTTCCACCACGATACTCTCGCCGTGGGCCAGCTCCAGCAGTTCGTTGATGATCACGGTGATGATCTCCACATTCGTCGATATGCGCTGTTCCAGCTCCATACGCTCATGCTCGCTCAGGTCCATGCCGTTCAGACAGAGCACCTGCGAGAAACCATTAATAGCATTGAGGGGTGTTCGTATCTCATGACTCATCGAGCGGATGAAGGCCGACTTCATGCGGTCGGATTCTTCTGCACGGTCGAGTGCGATACGCAACTGATGATTGCGCTTCCAAATGGTGCGCATCAAGTTCCTTCGTCCCATGATATAGACGAAGATATAAACAAAGAGTGATATGTAAAAAATGAGTTCCCAGTTCATCGTTGATCTCATTAGGTTATTGCAAAAGTAGAAAAAAAATTAAGTATCCGCAAAAATTTTAGGAGTTTTAACTAAAATAGAACAATATTTTACGTTCGAATATTGAAAAAAATAGTAATTTTGCCAACAGAAGAAAATCACTTAAAACACACTAACAATGAATCTACGCAAATTAACCCTTCTATTTTTTATCATGACGAGTGTCGGTCTATCGCACGCACAATCATTCTATCTCTGCACTCAAGGCGACACGCGCACAGCTAGTCAGGTGACGTTTTCCAACAATGGCTCCACGCTGAATGGCAATATCCAGACTAATACCATAGACAGCATCACCATGCATGTGCCAGCGTTGAAGTACGTTGGTGGCGACATATCCCTGCTACCCAAATACGAAGAGCAGGGGGCTCAGTTCAAAGACAAGAATGGCAATGCCATTACCGACCTGGTGTCTTTCGTCAGGGAACAAGGTTGGAACACCATCCGTGTGCGTCTGTTCGTTGACCCGGTAAAAGGCCAGGCCATCACCGACGATGTCAACAAGAAAGAGGTGGTCCAAGATCTCGACTTCGTGACTACACTGGGAAAGCGCATCAAGGATGCCGGCATGCTGTTCATGCTCGACTTCCACTATAGCGACACCTATGCCGACCCTAGCAAGCAGTGGACACCACAAGACTGGCAATCGCTCAACGACGACCAGCTGAAGACAAAGCTCTATGAATACACCCGCGACTGTCTGCAACAGCTGAAAGACAATGGTGCTGCACCCGACTTCATCCAGACTGGCAACGAGATTAGCTATGGCATGTTATGGGGTGCCAAGGGTACCTCGGCCAACCGCTGTTATTCCACGAGTTCTGCTGACAATTGGAATCGCTTCTTCGACTTGCTGCGCGAGGCAAGCAAAGCCTGTCGCGAGGTTTGTCCGCAGGCCAAGATCATCCTACACAGCGAGCGCGTGCCAAAGGTCAACGTATTGACAGATTACTTCGACCGCATGAAGGAGGCCCAGATTGACTTCGACATCATCGGTCTGAGTTACTATCCCTACTTCCATGGGGCTCTGTCTGTTTTAGAAAACACCCTTACTACGCTGGAAAACAAGAAATATGGCAAAGACATCCAGATTGTGGAAACCGGCTATCCATGGAAATGGGTCGTACCGGGCACTACAACTGATTTGCAGAGCACCTACCCCTACTCCAACGAAGGACAGAAGAAATACACCACAGATTTGATTTCTCTTTTGAAGAGTCATCCACAGGTGAATGGTCTGTCGTGGTGGTGGGCCGAGGCCAATGCCAAGGGCGCCACTGGCAACCTGAACACAGATTGGTATAACGCTAGTCTTTTCGACAACAACACGGGCAAGGCTTTGGATGCACTCTACGAGCTTCAGAGTTTCAAATAAGCAACAAGTAGCCTGTTTCGTAGGTTTCAGAGCATAACCGCCGCTACCTAACCCCATAAAAGCTATGGTTTCGCATCGCAAAAGCAGCCGTTTCATTTCCTAAGAGTGGCAGTATTGACTTCTAATAGTGCCAGTATTGACTTCTAATTCGGTAAGTTTTGATCCGCATCCAGCCCCTGGAAGTTCGCTATCCAGGGGCTGGATGCGCTCATTCTAGGGGCTAGATCCACCCCATCCAGGGGCTGGAATAGACCATTCCAGGGGCTGGAACAAAATCAAAAGTAAAACTACTGGTGTTTTAAACTCTTTCTCTTACCTCTCAAAAGAGAAAGAACAGGCCCTTCATTCTTCCCAAACAAAAGCATAAAAGAACCAATCCCTCCCCTCGGGGAGGTGAGGAGGGGGTTACAAAAATAGGCAGCGCTCTTTGTGGTGACACAAACAGCGGCTGCCTATTTCAAAAGACAGAAATTATAATAGGTTGATTAATGACCTAAACTGCTGGATGCCCTGATGGTTGTTGTCAAGGGCTTCCACCTCACTGAGATAGCGCAAGGCATGTGCTTTGTCGCCCAGACCGTAATAGCCCAAGGCCAGCATATACTTACAGTGGATCTGGTTTTTCAGGTCGAGCGAGTCTTCCCATATCAGGAGGTCAGGCAGCGACACGGCGAAATAGTCCATCACCTGATGCTCGAAGATGTGCTGTTTGCCATAGTTGATCAACTTATTAAACAGTCCGCGGGCCTTGTCTTCCTGTCCCAGTTTGCGATAACACAACCCTGCATAGAAAATCTTGTCGGGCTTGGCATCATTATAATACATCGCTGCAGCGGGCTCGGTGGGGCCAGCGGTGCCTTCCTCGTAGCGTCCCAGGAAGTAGAGGAAGTCATTATCCTGAGCACCGTAGAGTTTTCCCTCGCCTAAGTGAGCGGGGTAAACCAAGCATTCCTCCAACAATCTCTTAGCCTTGGCCGACTGCGGGTCTGCCTTCAGCAACTGCTTAGCCAGCTCCACACGACAGATCTGATACTGCGCAGGCACCTTGCCTTCACCGCCCTCCCATGGGTGGAAGATGTGGGCATCCAACTTCTTCATGGCTTCCTCATAGCGGCCCACCTGGTTCAGCAGGGTGATCTCCTCCAGCACCAGGTCGTCGCGCTGGGCGATGAGCTGCGGATAGCGCTGCAAGAACTGCAGGCGCTCCATGTGCGGACGATGCAGGCGCTTATAGAGTTGATCCAGTTCCATCAGCACGCGTGCATCGCTCTCGTCGAGATGGAAGGCGCGCTCCATGCACTCCAGCGCTAAGGCCTCGCGGTGCTGCTTGTTGAAGTAAGCCAGCGCCAGGTTGCGCCACACCGTTGGGAAGTCGGCATTGCGCTGGCTGGCCATCTCCCAGTTTTCCACTGCCAAGTCATACTGACGGGCTGCATAATAGAGGCAACCCAGGTAGTAGGGCGCCAAGGCACAACCGTGCTTCTTAGCCGCTTCCAGCACGATAACATCCTCCTGTCGGTTGGGGAAGCAATAGTCGGGGCATACCTTCTCGGCCTGTTCGAAGTAGGGAGTACCGTCGGCCTGCTGCTGTTCGGCGATAAAGCCCATATAATAATAGGTCATCGGTGTGACGGCCTTAGCCTCGATGGCCAGTTGCCAGATGGCCATCGCCTCGTCGTCGAGACCGGCAGCCTGATAGTCGAGCGCCAGCTCGTCGTAGTTCTTGGCCAGTCCCTGCATCAGTCCTTGCAGTTCGTCGAGCGTAGCCTGACTATTGCTGATGAGATACTGCTCGTAGCGACAACCATAGTTGAAGAGATCAGTCTTCAGCGCTGCCTCGCACACGTGCTCGGCACAGTCGGTCTTGCCCATGCGGCGAAGCACGGCAGCCTTCAGTGCCAGCGCTTTCTGGTTGTGGGCGTTGAACACCAGCGAACGGTCCAGTTCGTCGATGGCCTCATCATAGCGACCCTGTCGGGCACTGATCTTGGCGGCCTCAAAGAAGCCTGCGTCGGCCCACGCCTTGCTCCATGTGGCTTTCCAGAAGAGCTCGTAGGCCTCATCGTAGCGCTGCTGATACTTCAGCGCCAGCGCCAGGTTGTAGATGGGCTCACTGTCGTAGGGGTTAGGATTGCGCTTCTGCGACAGTTTCACGGCCTTGCGCAAATAGGTCTCGGCCAGTGCGAAGCGTCCCTTACGGATGTACCACAGTCCCATGGCGTTGAGACAGCGGATGTCGTTAGGATCGCGTCGAAGTGCCTCTTCGTAGTAGTCCAGCGGACTCCACGTGGCGTGGCGATACTGCTCCAGATGCAGACCTGTGAGATACAACTGCTCGTTGGTCTTGATCTGTTCGGGCAGCAACGCTGCTTCGGCACTGTCGGGTATGGGGCGGATCTCATCGGGCTCGGCATGCCATTGCAGCACGCAGCGCTCGGTGTTGTTGTACATGCGCTTGTAGATGCAGAGGTTCAGGGTTTGCAGGTCGGTCAGCGGGAAGGTCTCGGTCAGCACGGCCTCGGGTGTGAGCTCTTTTTCCTCGTCATAGAGCACCTCGCCAGCGTCTGTTGCCAGCACGAGTCTCACCTGCTGACGCGAGGTGGCAAACACCTTCATCATGGTGCGCTGCTGGCCCTCGGCATCCTCGGTCAGATCTACATTCACCAAGAGGTCTTTAGAGGCTTCCTTCACCACGCCCAACTCGCGATAGGGCATGAAGTACTGCACAAACTGCTTCTCCTCATAAGGCATGAGCCACGAGAAGTCGGGCTGGTTCTCGGTATAGACGCCGGCCATCAACTCGATATAGGGACGGAAGCCCTCTTTCAGGTTGGCGGTGAGAGGTGAGAGGTGAGATGCGGCATCACCCTTGTCGTCGGCAATATCGTCGGTGAGGTTGCGGTCCCAGGCGCGTCCGAAGTCGCCATTGCCCCAGGTCCATTGTTTCTTTCCGGGCGAGAAGTGATGACTGGCCACGTGCAGCATGCCTGCGTGGGTGTCGTTCTCGTAGCCACCCTCGAAGTTATAGCGTGAGTTCACGCCCATATACGAGGTAGGCACGTAGATGTTCTTATAGTTGGAGATATCCACACCTGCCGAATAGTCCATCTTATAATAGGTGCCGGTGGCGATGGGGAACGATGAAACGGCACGTTTTCCGTGGTCAAACACGGCATTGATGTCGGGTGGGAACACCGACTGATAGGCGTCGTTCACCTCTACTGCGGGATTGGCCCACCAGAGGAAGGTCTGTGGCACGTCGGTGCGGTTGTACAGCACACCACGGATCTCCAGGTAGGCACAGCCCGGGCGCAGCACAAAACCGGCCATGCCCTTCTGGTGGAACATCTTCTCCATCTCGCTCACCCACACACATACCGAACCGTCTTCGCGCTCCTCGATAGTGCAGTCGGCCGGCATAAACGTGGTGGGACGATGGTGCTGGGGCCAGTTGAACTCTATACCGCCCGAAATCCAGGGACCTACCAGACCTACCAGCGCAGGCTTGATGACGTGGTTGTAGTACACAAAGTGGCGCTGGGCTATCTTGTCGTAGGCCATCTGCACCCTGCCGCCCAACTCGGGCAGCACCATCACCTTGATATATTCGTTCTCCAGATAGACGGCCTTATATTCCTTGTCCACCTTCTCATTGCTGATGCTCTCTATCACAGGATAAGGATAGACCACACCACTGGACCCCTGATACACGCGTTTCTCCAGGAACATGGGGTTCTTGTCGGGACGTCCCACCTCGTAGGTAGGTATCGTCACCATCTCTCTCCAGGCTTTTACCATTTTTTTTATGTTATGCTATGTTGTTTTTATGAATGTTTCTATTACTCTTCTGCCAGCTGCTTTCCCTTGGTCTCAGGACAACGGCGATACAGGAACACCAGTGCGCCGGCACAGATCACGGCATAGATCCAGAACGAACCGCTGCTGCCCAGGGCGGCATTCATCGAGGGGAACGAGAACGTCAGCGTGCAACAGCCCACCCACAGGGCAAACGTGCAGATGGACATGGCCAAACCACGGATGCGATTGGGGAATATCTCGGCCAGCAGCGTCCACGTCACCGGGCCCAGGGTCATGGCATAGACCGAGATGGCTGCCACTACCAGCACCACCATGACCAGGCCTTTCACCTCGAAGTAGTAGCAGGTGCCCAGCGTGAGGTAGATCAGGGCCAGTCCGCTGGCGCCCATCAGCATCAGCGTGCGACGTCCCCACTTCTCGATGGTGTAGAGGGCTACGAAGGTGAACACCACATTGGCCACACCGGTAATGACGATATTGATAAACATACCATCTACATCGAAACCGGCACTGGTGAAGATCTCCTGTGCATAGTTGAAGATCACGTTGGTGCCGCACCACTGTTGGAACACAGCTATTACCAGGCCAAGCAGCAGAACCTTACTGTATTGTGGAGAATTGAAAAGTTGAAAGATTGAAGGATTGAAGTTTTTTCCTTTAGATTTCAATCCTTCCATTCTTCCACTCTTCAATTCTAAATACACAGGGCTTTCGGGGATGAAGCAGCTCAGCAACAGGAACAGGGCTGCAGGTATGGTCTCGGCCCAGAACATCCAGCGCCAGCCCCACTCCACGTTCCATGACAGATTGTCGGCCACGGCCGAGTCGCGCGCCAACAACATGTTGACGACCTGTGCAGCGAGGATGCCCAGCACGATGGTCATCTGGTTGAGACTCACCATGCGGCCTCGGATATGTGCCGGACTGACTTCCGCGATATACATGGGAGCCAGTGCCGACGCCACGCCGATGCCCATGCCTCCTACGAGGCGGGCTATATTAAACAAGGTAAAGTCACTGAATGCGCCTGTGGCCACGGCAGACACGGTGAACAGCACGGCTGAGGTAAACAGCAGCGGCTTGCGTCCGTACCTGTCGGCAGCAACGCCTGCCACCATGGCACCCATCAGACAGCCCACCAGCGCCGATGTCATGGCTACGCCCTGATACAACGGACTGTCGGCAATCGAGAAAAACAATTCGTAGAAAGGTTTGGCTCCACCTATCACCACCCAGTCGTAGCCAAAGAGCAAACCGCCCATGGCCGACACCATACAGATGAAATAGATGTAACCTTTACTGTGATTTTGCATAAGGCTTTTATAGTTTATTGGTTATTTAGTTTATAATTTCGGTGCAAAGATAGCTATTTTCCGCATTCCAGTTTATAGACTTTTCTCTTCTTTATATGGACTATTTTACTTCAATAACGCACACGTTTATCAATTATTGTAGTATTTTTCTCTAATTCTTATGGTTATTAGCCGCACACGCATGTCAACATAAAGAAATAATGCCTACCTTTGTAGCGCTAAATAGTATATCATGCCAAAACTAAAAGACGGATTCCTTGGGGAACAATCAATCATACTACCACCTATGATCGTAGATATAGAGGAACGCGACCCGCTGGTCAGCAGTCTGTATATCACCGACATCGGTTTCTATCCCATGGCTGAGCATCATTATCGCAGCCGCAAGAATGGCATCGACCAGTATGTGCTCATCTACTGCGTCGATGGCAAGGGGTGGTATCGCGTAGGCGACAAGGAATATCAAGTAGAGCGCAATCAGTATTTTATTCTCCCGGCCGGTGTACCCCACTCTTACGGGTCGTGCGAAGGACAGCGCTGGACCATCTATTGGGTGCACTTCAAAGGGGCGCATGCAGCCATCTATGCCGAGGGAGCACAGAAGCCGCAGACCATCGGTGTGGCTATCAACTCGCACATCAGCGAGCGCAACAACATCTTCGACGAGATTCTCAACACGCTGCGGGCGGGCAACGAGATTGAAGACCTGCGCTATGCCTCCAGCCTGTTGCACTACTATCTGGCCTCCATGCGCTACTTGCAACAGTGGCGACGGGCGCCCCAACTGGTTGACATCGTCGAGGCTGCCATCCACTATATGGAAGAGAACATCGAGCGGCGCATCACACTGCAGGACGTCACGCATTACGTGGGCTTCTCGATGAGCTATTTCTCGGCTCAGTTCAAGAGGAAGACGGGCGTCAGTCCGCTGGCCTATTTCAACAGACTCAAGATCAGGCATGCCTGTCAGCTGCTGGAGGGCACTGACCTGCACGTCAACCAGATATGCTACAAGCTGGGGTTCGAAGACAGCCTATACTTCTCCCGCCTTTTCTCAAAAATCATGGGAGTATCTCCCACGACATATCGTCAACAAAACAAACCTAATCAACAAAACCAAACTAAAAACAACCAAGATGAAAAAGAACACCTTTAATGTGTGGTGCTTGGCAATGGTCATGATGAGCATGACTGTCAGTAGTAGTTGTATGGCTAATGGCCACCATGTTTCAGGAAAGCGCGTAGAAGCGCTCAGCACCTCGGCTTGGAAAAAGTCGAAGTGGATTTCAGTGAAGAACGCCCCTGTTGTGACGGGCGAAGTGAGAGACGGCAGCCGCGCTGCAGACGGTGCCAACTGGTTTATGTGCACCATTGACAACGAGCAGAAGGTGCGCAAGGCCACGTGGATGACGGCATCACTGGGCGTGTCGGAACTCTTTGTCAACGGCAAGCGCATTGGTGAGGAGGTGCTGCGCCCCGGTTTCACACATCGCGAGAAGACCAAGCGTTCGTTCACCTACGACGTGACCGACGTCTTTCTCAAGAAGGCGGGTCAGCGCAATGTGCTCTCGGCACAGGTCACCCCGGGATGGTGGGCCGACAAGATTGTCACGCCGTGGGGCACTGACGGCATGATTGGCCATAAGTGTGCTTTCCGTGGCGTCCTGGAGATTGAATATGCCGATGGCAGCAAGCAGACTTACGGCACCAACCTGCAGGACTGGAACGCGGGTATCGCTGGGCCAGTGACGCATGCGGCCATCTATGATGGCGAGGCCTACGATGCACGTATCGCCCAGGGCTTCTGCACGCCCGAGGCGTTTTCAGCACCCGAGGAGAACAATGAATTTCGTGGGGAGGTGTTGCCCTCTTGCGGTGCTGAGGTCTATGCCCGCGAGGATCTGGCGCTACGTCCCGTTCAGGCCTACGTATGGAAAGAGGTAACGGGCGCACGCGAGGGCGAATATGGAAAGGTGGTCATCGACCGGACGTTCGAGCCTGGCCAAGCCATCACGCTGCATGCCGGCGAGACACTGATCGTGGACTTCGGTCAGAACTGTGCCGCCGTGCCTTCCTTTGTCTTCAAGGCTGCTGCAGGCACACGCCTCAGCTGTCTGCCGGGCGAACTGCTGAACGACGGCAACGGTGCACGCAGTCGCGGCATGGACGGGTCCGAGGGTAGCGTACATCGTGAGAACCTGCGTGCGCATGACAACTGTTTCCGATTGGACTACACCTTTGCCGGCAATGGTCAGTATGAGACCTATCAGCCTCGTGCCACCTTCTTCGGCTATCGCTATGTTTCTATCTCGGCCACAGCCACCGTGTGCATCAAGTCGCTGAGGTCTGTTCCCGTCACCTCCATCCACAAGAATCTGGAGATTGGCACCATCAGCACCGGCCATGAACTGGTGAACCGACTTATCTCCAACACACTGTGGGGACTGCGCTCTAACTATCTGTCGGTGCCTACCGACTGTCCGCAGCGCAACGAACGACTGGGATGGACGGCCGACACACAGGTGTTTACAGAAACGGGCACCTTCTTTGCCGACACGAAGACGTTCTTCCATAAATGGATGCGCGACATGAGCGACTCGCAGGATGCGCTGGGCGGTTACCCGGGCGTGGCTCCCGTGGCACAATATGGTGGTGAGTGTATGCGTCTGGGATGGACCGACGCCGGCATCATCGTGCCCTGGACCATCTGGAAACAGTTTGCCGACACCGAAATCATCAACCAGAGCTGGGAGTCTATGAAGCGTTTCATCAATCGCGTCAATGCCACTTGCTACCGCCATCAAGACCTCGTAAGTCAGAACGGCAACTACCAGTGGGCCGACTGGCTGAGCTACGAACCGCTGGAGAGTTGTGGCGGAACGGCCTTCGACAGCCATGGTCCGCTGCCCGAGGCGGTGGAATACTGGAACTACCTCAGTGCTTGCTACTGGCAGATGGATGCCGAGATGATGCGCGACATGGCAAAAGCCACCGGTCGCGACTATAAGACCTACGAAGAGATGGCCATCCGCGCCAAGACCTACACCCAGGAGCACTTCCTCAATGCCGATGGTACCTTCAAAACACAGATACTGAACACGATGCAGACGCCCGCTCTTTTTGCCCTGAAGAACCACCTGGTGGATGGACAAGCCAAGCAGCAGATGGTGGCACGTCTGCGTCAGAACTTCAAGGACCATGACGGCTGTCTGCAGACGGGCTTCCTCGGCACCTCTATCATCATGGGCACACTGACTGACAACGGCATGGCCGACATCGCCTACGACCTGCTTTTCCAGCGCAAGAACCCCAGCTGGCTTTACAGTATAGACAATGGTGCCACCACCATGTGGGAGCGCTGGAACAGCTATATGAAAGACAAGGGCATGGGACCTCGCGGTATGAACTCGTTCAATCACTATGCCTATGGTGCCGTGTGCGAATGGATATGGGAGACCGTAGCCGGCATCGCTGCCGACCCCACACAGCCTGGTTTCAAGCATATCATCATGCGCCCCGTACCCGACAAGCGTTTAGGTCATCTCGATGCTCAATACCAGTCGGCTGCCGGCCTCATCAAGAGCCACTGGCACTACGACAAGGACGGACAGTGGACCTGGCAGTTCACCATCCCCAAAGGTGCTTCCGCCACCGTCTATCTGCCGGGAGAGACTATGCCCAAAGAATACAAGAGTGGTACTTACAAGATTAAAAAAGTACAAGAGTAGTACTTACAAGATAAAGAAAGCATATAAAAAAAGTACACTGAGCATGCATTGATATGAACCCCGAAAGTTAGACAAAAAACTTTTGGGGTTTTATTATGTCTGGAAGGAAACAAAAGAAACATGATTATGCAGACCGTTTGAAATATATGCGTCTGTTGGAGTCTGGCAGATCTATCCATTCTATCTGCACTGAGTATGGTATTAATAACAATCAGCTTCGTGTTCTATGGGCAAAGTATCAGCGTTATGGTGTGTCAGGCTTGCGAAAAAGCGAGATTATCAAGGCCGATTTTGCATTAAAGAGCCAAATTGTCCTTGATATTGAGGAAAATCACTTACCTTTGCATGTAGCTTCATTAAAGTATGGTGCT
>NZ_JHXM01000001.1:13296-290795 GCF_000621725.1 Xylanibacter brevis ATCC 19188 | reverse complement strand
AGGAAACCAGGATATCCGGAATAGAGATAACCAAACCAATGATTGGCCCATCCTATATGGTATCCGCTTTTCTTGTCATAGAAGATTTTTTCCTTCGCCGTTTGTACTTTTGACATACGTTCATCATACTTTTTCTTATATTCTTTTGTAAAAAGATACTTTGGTACAGGGGAAAGCAGAATATCTACTATCCTCTCCATAAAATCTCCAATTTTTATATCACCAAGCCACAAACAATAATGTATGGCATTTAAAAAGTATTCAAATTTCTTTTTCATTACTCACAACAAATCAATAACCATAAATCATATCAACAGAACTTGTTCCTATCCAGCTACCACCAAATGAACCGGCAATTCCTCCTGCAGCACCTCCAACAACACTGCCAATAAGCGCTCCAGGACCAGCGCCAACGCCACCAAACCATACGCCAATTGCGAAGCCTGCTTTTGCGCCCAATGTTGCACCAGCTGCTGCACCAGCCCATCCGCCTGCGACATCGGCAGTCGCGCGAGCCGTATGATATCCAACTTGATATTCATCTTTTCGATAGCCATCATAGATTTCTTTTCCACTTAAGATGTAGCCTAAAGGTCCCGTAACTTTTGTTATTCCATTGCCAATTGTTGTTAGTTTCATTGTCTTCACATACTTATTTCCATAGAAACCTCGTTGTCCCGCATTACGAAAATAAAACTTTCCGTTGCTACCAACAGTAGAGTTCCCGCTGTTCTTTTTCAAAGACTTTCCTATGCAATCAGCAGTTGTGTTTATTGCCAAAGCAAATGACAGATAATCTGAGAACGCTGATGTTCCATCAGGGGTGCATACAATCTCAGGAATCTTTCCCTGAATATTTCCACTTGAATCGTGCGTATATGAAACAAATCCACTTCCATCATGAGCACTATGGTTTAATACTGCAATCTGCATTCCCTGGAGCGCACCTTGTAGGAAATCTCCACCTGTTGCCCACGCTGCAACGCCACCTGCGACAGAAGCCAAGGGAACCATAAGCCTATTATCCACATTTAATGCCTGGCAACCAGAACCTAGACCTGAAGAAATCGCACCTGCGAGAAAACCACTGCCAAATGACTCTCCACTCAATACACTAATCACGCCACTTGAAAGGCCATGAGCCCCTGCTCTCAACAACTCATGTCCAAAGTTGCCTATTGAGCCGAACATTTGACCAATTCCATATGAAAAACAAGATGACAACAGACTTACCCCTGCCGCTTTCCAAGGATTCTCTCCGTTACCCCAAGCCATCATTGCACTAGTATACACGCCGTAGGCCGCGCCAAGAAGTATCAAGTCATCTATTCCAAACAGCTCACCGCTCGGATCCGTATATTTCAGTGGATTATTCAAACAGTAGCTATAGCGGTTGAAACTTTGCGAAAAGTTTGGTAGCTGTACATAGTTATCAGGACTGAAGAATCTTCCGAGAATGGGGTCGTACAAGCGGCCGTTCATATTAATAATACCAAACTCCGACAGCATCTCGTGGCCGGTGTAGCCACGATGCAGACCAATTTCGTTGAGTGTCACGGTCTGCTGCCCCCATGCATCGTACGAGGCATCAAACACATTAGCGCCATCTTCATCAACCACGGAAAGAATACTACCAAGATTATCTGTAAGGGCAAGATAAGGTTTGAACTTGCCATTCTCTTTAATAATTATTGTATTGCCATCCAAATAATAGAACTCACGTGTAACGCCGTTTTCCGTTATTTTCTCATAGTTGCCCGCATAAACAGTTGTTCTTTCCTCCTGACCGTCGGTTGTCAACGAGGAATACCAGCGTTCTAAGTCTGGACCATAGACAATGTCCATACGTTTGCTATTATCCTCGTTTTCAATAGACTGTATCTTTCCCAAATCATTGAAGACAGTTGATAAGGCATCAGAGGGAATCATCCCATCCATATTGTCTACTGACATAACAGCATGCGGTTTGAACGTACTGTTATAGGTATAATTTCCTATGCCAGTTTTTGAAAGAATATTGCCATTAGAGGCATATGAGATGTTCATCACATTTGTCAACTGCCCATGCTCAGTCACGGTCCTTGCTGTACTTGTACTTACCGATGTCAGCCTATCCAAATTGTCATATTCGAATACCTCTACACTATGATTATCACGTTGGCGGGCCAGAAGGTTTCCCGTTATGGAGTCATAGCAGGTCTCATACCTATCTTTCACTTTCCCTGGATATCGATTCCAAGGTTTCAATGTCATGTTGCTGTTTACTGTCACTAAAGAAATATCCTCTTTACTATTTATGTTAGATAATACCTTGGCCCTAAGTTTCTCTAATAGAACAACGGATTTATTATGCCCGTTATTGTCTTTAGTCCTTTTAAGGCAATAACAATCGAAATAATATGTTTCTGTGACAAGACCGCTGTATGCTCCCAGATGCCATGAAATCTTGCCGTCTGCAATGTTTCTTGTCTTAAAACCATAGTCATCATACTCATATGACACTTCCAAACCGCCAGGATAAGTCGTCTTGTCCAATCGATTTCTGTCGTCATAATGATAACAGAACTCGTAGCGACCTTCTCCTGCAATAGTACGCACCTCCTTATGGGGACGTCCATATTTATCGAAATCTTGATACTCAACAGAATTGCCACCCATCGCCATCTTGGTCAGTTGAAGCTTCTCATTCCCCCTTGTGCCATAAGTATAATCTATGACATTCGCTCCAATTTTTACTTTCAAAAGCCGGCCAAGGGAATCATAGGTCTTATTTGTAACAATTCCTCTTGCATCTGTTTGTTTCAGCAGTGTACCATCAGCAGCATATTCATAGGTTATAGTACCTGCATCGGGGTCCGTCAGGGATATTTGATTCCCAACTTCGTCATATTCCATGCATACAGCCATGCCATTGGTAACAACCCTATCAGGTTTACCATTGGATTTATAGTAATATCTGACCTCCGTGCCTGCAGCATCAGTTGAGGATACTATGTTGCCCCATGCATCAGTCTTCCTTGTATTACTACGTTCACCCATAGCCTTTGTGACGGTGCGGTCACCATAGCTGTAAGACACTATACTGCCAGAACTTAATTTTTCTATACTTAGGCGTCCGAGCTCATCATAAACAAATGATTCTGCCATAGAAAGCAAACCTTCAGTGTTAGTGACTTTCTTGACAAGTCCCTTAGTATCGTATTCTGTAGTTTTAGAAACCAGCACATTCTTAGGGCCGAAGCTCTGTTGTAAGACCTCGTGGCCAACATTGTCATACCATGTCAGTTTCCAAGGACTTTCAGATTTCTTTTCTAATGCATAGTACTTTTTATCCTCACTATCTCCCCAACCTATAGTTATCAAGGTTTTAGTCCCATCAGGTGCTTGCGAAGAAACCATCTGCCCCCATCCGTCATAAACATATAAGGTGGTTAAAGGATTTTCGGGATTTGTGATATCGCTTTCCGTTATTTTATGGCCCCATATGTCGTAAGTATACATGTTGACCGTCGCGCTGGGATACTGATAGCTCTTAGTTACGAACCTTCCGCTAGTATCAAAGTCGTTATGACGCATGAAGAATTTAACTCCTTTACCGAGGGAAACAGACTTGTCACAATTACCATAGACATCATAGTAGAAATAGTTCGTCAATTTCAATGGCTGCCCATAATTCAAAATCTGAGTAAGAATATTGCCATTGTCATCATATTTATATTTCGTAATGTTTTCATATGGTAAAGCGTCATCTATATGTTTCTGTTTTGTGGTTACTATTTGAGGAAGCCATACACCAGCCTTATTTACAAAATCAGCATATTTTACTTCTTTATACATATCACTGCCGTCATTCTCTATCTTCTGATTAAGAATGACGCCTTTTTCCAAATCATACTGACTTGTTGTTGCTACAGTATGACCGTACATATCTGTTGCAAGATTATATGATTCATAGGCAAAATATGTATTGCCAACATTCTCTATTGTTGTGTTAGAAAGGACTGTAGAAGTATTCTCGCCAATGGTTGTGACGACTTTGGTTTTTACAGGAATCCATCTCTCCTGATCATATTCCTCGATTGTAGATACAATTTGCTCGCCAGTTGTAGTATTGGAAGTCATAGTTTCTGAGAAGCCTAGCATACCAGCACCTTTCACATGAACCTTAAGATCCTTGTAGGAATACTCCGTTGTCTGTGCACCGGCTATGCCATTCGTAGATATTACATTTCTTACTACCGAAAGGGGAAATGAATAAATATTGACAGGAGATGTATTTTCACTGGAAGAAGAGGTCTTCGTGTAAACTACAGGATTAGTAGCTAGAGCATACGTGATACTTGTCTTATTACCCATAGAATCCGTAATCCTGACAATCTTTCCAGACTGCGTCACGTCTGCCTGATTCTTATACACATTTATCTTGTCCTCAACAAAAAAGCCGTCAATGTTAGTCAAATCACTACCGTAGTTTGCAACCTCGGCGTATCCGTCACCATTAAAGTCACCAACAAAGATTGTTGGCTCATTTGCATCTTCCTTGTGTGTATTCGCCATACTTCCGAATAACTTTAGTTTTGTTCCGTCAGAGTAGAGCCATCTTATTCCCGTGTTTATGTACCTGTAATAGCTATGCGAAAAAATGTTTCCGCTATGGTAGGTATAGTTTGCCTTGCACACCATTACGTCCGATTTCCCGTCGTGGTCATTGTCGTATACCAACAATGCAAAAGCATGATCATCCTTGCTAGAATCACCATAATCCCTGACGCCAACATCATCTGACTTAGTGGAAGTAAAACTTCCGTCTCCGTTATTACGAGCAGTCCAAAGACAAGTCTCACCAGAAACATTATACACGAAATCTGTTAGTCCGTCTCCATCGAAGTCTCCCTGGTCAACACGCCAATAGTCGCACAAATCGGTTCCGGTCTTTGAATTGGAGTCCTTGAATAGCTGTGAGAAGTCTGAACCGCCATTATTGAATAATATTTTGTAGCCATCATTATGTAGCAGGATTATATCTATAAGACCATCATTATTGTAATCAGCACAGAATAGTTTCTTGGGCTCCTGCGGGATACTCAGCGAAAAGTCCGTCCGCATAAAGCCGTTGTTTTCTTTTACTATAAACGCAGGGAAGGTTCCATTCTTTAGGCTTTGCTCTATGCATACAAATTCATCCTTGCCATCTCCATCCGCATCAAATACAGCTATCAGCGGGGCTTTCTCTGATGCATTTGTGTTTATGTAAATTGGCTCTGCCGGCACTCCGGCTATTGAGCTTTTATGACCATATATCACCCAAAAGGCTAACTGAGCATAATCATTGTCTATCTGATTATAATAAGGGAATACCAAATCGTTATAGCCATCGCCATTTAGGTCAGTAGCGCGTAGTCCAGCCATCTCACGGATATAATGATCCATATTGAGTGGAGTCGGTATTTGGATCACGACGGGGAATTTAAAGGTTATTTCTCCAGATGGAGACAATTTGCTAACACTAATATATACATTTGTCTTATTGACTTCATACCCTTGGTTTCTTTCGTTATACTCTATAACATTCTCATCGGAAAGTCTTATAATATCACTAACTCCATCTCCATTCACATCTACAGCAAAGAAGATCTTATTAGACTCTTTTACCATAGGACCATCCTTTGTTTCAACATCTATCGGATTGTTTTTGACGGTTGCTGATGGTAGGTGGTGCCATTCCAATTGTATCGGAGCATGGCACATTCCGGTTCCGGTTTCTTCGCGGATGCTTGTCAGTCGGGTGTATTTATATGTACTTTGATCCGATGTTGAGTCATACAACAACTGGTATTTTCGCCAAATGGTATCATTACAAGATGTCGTGATAGAGGAAATACATTTACTGATTCTTCCTTTCTGATCCTCTATATTGAAGAAACTGCTATTATTGCCCATCAACAAATAATTGAAGAGAACCTTATTAGTGATACCACGGCTTTTCTGGCTATTCAGACCATATGTTATGCAATGGAGGTAGGCGTAAAGCTCACTGACAAGATAATCGTATGTCATGTAGTTGCCATAGACATCCTCAACTCTGTTGATATACCAGGAAGCTATGCGGGGGGTTCCACTTTTGTTCACATAGTTAATAGCCGAAGTTTGACTGTTCCCATACTGATAGGTCTTTCCGTCTGCGGTCTTTACTTCAAACCATGTGTTTGTGGTTTTGTCATTATAAACTCCATGCGCAATCACTCTTGTATAAGGGTCGCCCTCAAGACAGTACTCAGCTCCTTCCTGACAAGAACTGCCAGACTGAAGTATTAGGCGTTTGCCGTCCAAGAAAAGATTGTCATTTGCCGTATATGTTACTCCACTAATACTATTGTCATGGAACAATCTCTTCCCTCCTCTCGTTATGGAAGATATCCCAGAAACGGTGAAACCATAGCCTGCCAACCCATAACCAGAACTTTGGCTATTATATACTAGAGATATCTGAGGATTAAGGCCACCACCATTAGGACAGTCAATAGCCAGCTGATATTGAGCAGCACCAGTTCTACTAACAGTTAGTTCTCCTGCTGAATTACCAACATCATATATATTTTGCACCACTGGGATGTCTGGATGGTCAGGATCAACGGTCGGAACCGTAGGTTCTTCTGGAAGATTGAAATCGACTGGTGGCGTTATTGGGTCTATTGGAAAATCAGGAAACAATTTTTGCGAATAGCAAACGGATGAGGATCCCAATAAAAAGGAGAATAACAAAAGGGTGTTATTAAGAGCGGTTCTCATTTCTTTGTAATCTTCCAAGTTGTGACTATTCCATTTAAAGTAACTTTCAAGATATAGATGCCATGTGACCTGTCGCTGAGATCTACCACAGTTTCTGAAGAGAGAGAACAACTAAGTACTTTTTCACCGCTAAGAGTATAAACTTCTACGTTTCCTTCATCCGCAGACAGCATGCGAAGTACGGTAATAATTATAGCTCCCGTATTATTAGAACTGATTCTAACGGTTTCTCCACCTAACTCGTCATAATAGACATTTTCTTTGGAGAACGATCTCTTTGGAGAACGGGAACGTGCTATCACAAGTTCACGCTTAACTCTGTTTCCTGCTTCATCATAAGCGAAGCGAACTTCATTCTGTGCATTCAGACTTGGACATGTCATAAAAGCAACAGACAAGGATAAAACAATCTTTCTGTACATGTAGCTTATAGTTGAATATTTTTAAAAACATTTGCGGTGCAAAGGTAAAAAAAATTTTTTTAAAACGCAATTACATATAAATCTTTTTACAAGAAATAGAGTATAAGCAAAAGGTAGCGTTTTGTAGCACGTTATGCTCTTTTCTTGTCAATGTTGGGGGGAAAGGATAGTTAACAAGTCCTTATTGTAGCATAATTCAGGAAATAATGCTTATCTTTGCGGCATGAAACTAAAACAACTATTACTAGTATTTCTTCTTTGCTTTGTGTTCGTGCCTATGACGATGGCACAGCCTCATTCTAACCGTTCACCTCGCGGATGGACGGTCAGACATCTGCCAACAGACTCTATCCGACTGAGCGACCCGGCAGTGCTGCCCGATAAAAAGACGGGCCTGTATTACATGACAGGCACGGGCGGCATGATGTGGCGCAGCCAGGATCTGAAAATATGGGAGGGACCTTTCCGCGTGACGGAGTTTGAACCCAACTCGTGGATGGGACCACACCCCATGATATGGGCAGCAGAGCTGCACCAGACGGGCGATGGCTACTATTATTTTTTTGCAACGTTTACCAATCAGGCCGTGAAGATTGACTCGGTGCGCGGCAACGTGATAGAGCGACGCGCCTCGCAGGTGCTGCGGGCCGACAACCCCATGGGACCCTATCGTGCCTTTGGCGATGCAGCCTATCTGCCTGCCAACCGCCCTACGCTCGATGGCACTTATTGGCGCGATGCCGACGGCAAACCCTATATGGTGTTCTGTGGCGAATGGCTGCAAAACTGGAACGGCACCATCGAGAAGATAGAACTGAAGTCCGACCTCAGTGGCACCATCGGTGAACCGAAGGTGCTCTTCCGTGCCAGCGACTCGCCCTGGAGCCGTGAGAAGGACGACGAAGGACGCATCACCTGGAACAAGGTGACCGACGGGCCGTGGGTCTTCCGCACCGCCACAGGCCGACTGGGCATGCTGTGGACCTCGTGGATCTATGATGTATATACACAAGGTGTGGCCTATTCCGAGAGCGGGACGCTGGACGGACCGTGGATACAGGAGCCAGAGCCCATCACACCGCCAGGGTTCGGTCATTCGATGCTTTTCCAGCGCTTCGACGGACAGTGGATGATGTCGGTGCACCACCACTCCAAAGACGCCCACGGGCGCACCATTCGCATACCACACTTCTTCGAGGTGGACCTGAGCGGCGACAAACTGATTGTAAAAACTCAAAAATAAATCCTTGACCAATGAAACGATTCTTTTACACCCTGATCCTGTCCGTGGTGGCTGTTATGCCAATGGCAGGCAAACAGAAACGCACACTCACCGAGAAAGATATGGGTGCCTATCTCTTCACCTACTTCACCGATCCCACCCACTCGCTGTTCATGGCCATTAGCTATGATGGTTATAACTTCACACCCGTGAACAATGGTGAACCTATCATTGCCGGCGACAGCATTGCAGAGCAGAACGGCATACGCGATCCACACATCTACCGGGCACCCAACGGCAAGTTCTATATAGCCATGACCGACCTGCATGTGTTTGGCAAGCAGAAAGGTCTGCGCACCACACAGTGGGAACGCCCCGACAGGTATGGCTGGGGCAACAACCGCGGACTGGTGCTGATGGCCAGCGACGACCTGATTCACTGGACGCACCATGTGGCACGCATTGATAAGCTCTTTCCAGAAAAGTTTGCAGAGATAGGATGCGCCTGGGCACCGCAGACCATCTGGGACCCCACGGTGGGCAAGCCCATGGTCTATTTCACCATCCGCGAGAAGGCCGGCGAGCGCACCAAGCTGTACTATAGCTATGCCGATGAGGCTTTCACCACACTGGAGACCGAGCCCCAGCTGCTCTTTGAATACCCCGACGAGCAGACACAGGTGCTCGACGCTGACATCTGCCCGATGCCCGACGGACGCTACTTCATGACCTATGTGTCGCAAGAGAACCCTGGCGGCATCAAGTATATGACGAGTGACCGCATCAACCACTTCGACGATTACCATGCCCAGCAGATAGACGGCGAGAACAGTGGCTGCGAGGCCCCCAACGTGTGGAAGCGCCTCGGCGAGAATAAATGGGTGGTGATGTACGATATCTACAGCGTCAACCCTCATAACTTCGGCTTTGTGGAGACGTCCGACTTCAAGACCTTCAAGCCGCTGGGTAGGTTCAATGAGGGTGTGATGAAGATAAAGGGGGTGAAGTCGCCCAAGCACGGTTCGGTGATTCATATCACCAAGGCAGAGGCCAAGCGACTGGAACAGTATTGGAACCAGCAACAACAGAAGCCGCGTACCCTTGCCAATGGCGCACTGTGGCGCGACGAGAGCGGACGCCACATCAATGCCCACGGTGGCGGCGTCATGAAATATGGCGATACGTATTATTGGTTTGGCGAACATAAGGACGACCATACCAGCAATGCCTTGGTGGGCGTGATGTGCTACGCCTCGAAAGACCTGGTGAACTGGCGCAACTGTGGCGTGGCGCTAAGCGTCAGCGACGAGCGCGGCCACGACATAGAACGCGGCTGCATATTGGAGCGACCGAAGGTAATATATAATAAGGTGACGGGCAAGTTCTGCATGTGGTTCCACCTGGAACTGAAAGGACGGGGCTACGCAGCCGCTCGCTATGGCGTGGCAGTGGCTGATCGCCCCGAAGGACCTTATAAGTTCTTGTATTCGCAAAGGGCCAATGCGGGCACGTGGCCTGTGGAAATGCAGAACGCACAGAGTCAGGCGCTATTAGACACACTCCACGTGGCCCACTTTGAGAAGTGGTGGACGCCAGCATGGTACGAAGCCCTGCGAAACGGACTCTTCGTGAAGCGCGACTTCGCCACAGGGCAGATGGCGCGCGACATGACGCTCTATGTGGATGACGACGGCAAGGCCTACCACATCTTCTCGTCGGAAGACAACATGACACTGCACGTGGCTGAGCTGACGGCCGACTACCTGCATCACACCGGTCGTTACACCCGTGTGGCAGCAGGCGGACAAAACGAGGCACCGGCCATCTTCAAGCACGACGGCACCTACTGGATGATTACCTCGGGTTGCACCGGTTGGGACCCCAACGAGGCCCGCATGTTCTCGGCACCCAGCATCTGGGGCCCATGGACGCAGCACCCCAATCCCTGTCGCGGACCCAAGGCCGAGAAGACCTTCGGCGGACAGAGCACTTACGTGTTGACGCTCGACGACGGTCGTCATATCTTCATGGCCGACATCTGGCGTCCGCGCCATCCCCGCGATGCTCGTTACGTCTGGCTGCCCATTGATTTTGAAGACAACAAACCCGTTGTGCGCTGGTGTGACGAATTTTGTGGAGAATAATTTGTTTTATTCCTCACTTATTAGTAACTTTGCGGAGTTTTTAGAAAAAAGGACCATGAACGAAAAGATACTAAAGAGCCTAAAATCAACGGAAACGGAGGATATTTTTGATCTTTATATAGTTCGCCCGATATGTTATTATCTGGCAGAATTCTTCAATAAGTTCGGTATTCACCCCAACACCGTGACCATTTGGTCGATGGTGTTTGGGGCTGCCAGCTGCTTCTTCTTTGCCCATGGCAGCTATCACTATGAGTCGTGGGCAGGACTGCTGTTCAACCTGGTGGGCATCCTGCTGCTGATGGTGGGCGACATCCTGGATTGCACCGACGGACAGTTGGCGCGCATCTCGGGCAAGAAGAGTCGCATGGGTCGCATCCTCGACGGTGTGGCCGGCTTTGCGTGGTTCACCCCCATCTATTTGGCCTTGATCTGGCGCTTCTATCAGCACCACGACATCGAGTTCGGATGGCTGGGCATCGAAGACACACCCACGAATGCCATCATTGCCACCATCGTGGTGTTTGCCCTGGCTGCCTATTCCGGTTTGCACGGACTGGCCGGACAGCAGCGCCTGGCCGACTATTACATCCAGGTGCACCTGTTCTTCCAGAAGGGTGAGAAGGGCTGTGAGCTGGATAACTCCGAGCGCCAGCAGGAGATACTGGACCAGATGCCTAAGGATGCTCCCTTCGTAGAGCGCCTGTTCCAACAGCAATACGTGGAATACACCAAGAAGCAGGAGCGCGTGACACCGCAGTTCCAGCGCCTGATGGCCGTGTTGAAAAAGAAGTTTGGCGCCTGCGACCAGATTCCACGCGACGTGCGTGCACAGTTGCATGCCTGCTCTAAGCCGCTGGTGAAGTGCGTAGGTCTCATTGTCTTTAACTTCCGTTCGGCCTTCCTGTTCTTGTTCTGCCTGCTCGACGTGCCCGTGCTGAACTTCCTGTGGGAGATCATCGGTCTGGGATTCATTGCATGGTGGATCAACCGTCGCCATGAGGCCTTCTGTAAAGAGATGGTGGAGAAACTCTCTTAGGTTGTAATTAAAAGAACGGGCATACACATGACGTGGACTAAAAAGAAAATCAATAATTTCTTATTCTTTATTGGTGTATTGGCTGTCGTGGTGATGATGTTCACCTTCGACGTGAGCTTCGTAGAACTGTGGCAGCACATCTGTCACGCCGGCTATTGGCTGATACCAATCGTGGGTGTGTGGGTGTTTGTATATGGCATCAACGCCTTGGCATGGCAGAGCGTGATACGCAGCGTGAGCAGCGACGACGAGCACGTGGGCTTCTGGCGCATCTTCCGTCTCACCATTACGGGCTATGCCCTGAACTATGCCACACCCGTGGGCGGACTAGGCGGCGAGCCCTATCGCATCATCGCCCTGTCGCGCGATATGAGCAAGGAACATGCCTCCTCGTCGGTGGTGCTCTATGCCATGATGCACATCTTTGCCCACTTCTGGTTTTGGTTCACATCGATATTCCTCTATCTGGCGCTGGTGGCCATTGGCGACCTGAAACTGACGCCAGTGATGGCCTTCATGTTTGCCTTGGCCATCGTCTTTTGTCTGGTGGCGTTCTACCTCTTCTCGCGTGGCTATCGCAAGGGCCTGGTGGTGAAGGGCGTGCGCTGGATTGGCAAGGTGCCGGGCCTGAAGAACTGGAGCGCCCGCATGCTGGAGACGCATGCCGAGACGCTGCATCATGTGGACGAGCAGATTGCTGCCTTGCATCATACCGACAAGCGGGCCTTCTATAGCAGTCTGCTGCTGGAGTATTTTTCACGCGTGGTACAGAGCCTTGAGATTATGTTCATGCTGCTGCTTTTTGGCATCGACTGTGGTGGCGGCATGAGCGGACTGGTGCTGACGTTCCTGCACTCGGTGCTGATACTCTCGTTCACCTCGCTGCTGGCCAACCTGATAGGATGGCTGCCCATGCAGATAGGTGTGCAGGAAGGCGGCTTCGTGGTGTCTATCGCTGTGATGGAACTCTCGGCTGCCCTCGGCATCTTTGTCAGCATCATCTGCCGTGTGCGAGAAATCATTTGGATTCTTATCGGTCTTCTACTGATGAAGCTCGATAAGACGAGTAATTAAGCATTTACTGATTGACTGATGGCTTGGGCTACGGTATAGGCTGTGGTCCAGGCTGCTTGGAAATTGAATCCACCCGTGACGCCGTCGATGTCGAGCACTTCGCCGGCGAAGTAGAGGTGTGGCTGGATGCGACTCTCGAGCGTCGAGGGGTTGACGGCCGACAGGGCCACGCCACCGCAGGTCACAAACTCGTCTTTGAAGGCGGCACGGCCTTGGATGGGGTAGGTGTCGTTGACCAGCGTGTTGGTGAGTCGGTTCAGCTCTTTGCGGTTGAGGCTGCCCCAGGGAGCATGTGCGCGGGCGCCCAGACTCTTCTCCAGCAGGTAGTTCCACAGGCGGGTGGGGAGGTTGAACGGGCGTACAGACGACAGCTGCTTCTGGCGGTTGGCAATGATGGTCTCGTCGAGCACCTGCAGCACCTCGGCCTCATTGCTGCCTGTCCAGTTGACTGCCAGCGGCATCTGGTAGTGGGCTTCGCTCAGCGCTCTGGCAGCATAGCTGGAGAGACGCAGGATGCAAGGACCACTCATCCCCCAGTGTGTGATCAGCAGGGCGCCAGAGGCCCTGAACTTGGTGCCGGGAATCATGGCGCTGGCCTCGACCACGGTGCCCATCAGGTCGCGCAGTTTGGCATCGTTGATGCTGAAGGTGAACAGTGAGGGTACGGGCGTCTCCAGTTCGTGGGAGGCCAGCAGGGTGGACTGTGGCGACAGGCCGCCAGTGGTGACGGCGATGTAGTCGTAGTCGCTCAGCTGTTCCAGTGTGTGTACGCGCTGATTGGTCTTGATGGTGATGCCCAGTCGGTGGGCCTCGCTGAGAAACAGGTTGATGATGGTATGTGAATCCTGTGACTGCGGGAAGACGCATTGGTCTTCCTGAGTGACCAGTTTGACACCGCGCTGCTCAAACCATTGATAGGCAGCGCGGTGGTCAAACTGCTTGAAGAGGCGTTTCAGCAGTCGGTGGCCGCGCGGATATACATTCTTCAGGTCTGCAACCTCACGGAAAGAGTTGGTGCAGTTACAGCGCCCGCCACCCGAAACTTCTACCTTTCTTAATACGCGTGAGCCGGCTTCAAGAATGTCAATCTGCATTCCTGGACACATTTCTTTCAGGTTGATGGCCAGAAAGAAGCCTGCTGCGCCGCCTCCTACGATTGCTGTCTTCATGCGTTGTAAGCAGCGGCCTCGGCAGCTGCGATAATATCTTCGCGTGACTGTTCCTTGGGCTGATGGCTGATGTCCGAGAGGTCAAACTCATCAACATCGTTGCTGCCGGCAGTCTCCTGCTTCTTGGGCTCGGCAGGCTTGTCGGCTTTCTTTGGAGCCTCGTTCTTCTCGCTCTTGTCGCTCTGGATGATGAACTCCTTCTCCTTCTCCAGGTCGGGAGCAATGGCCGTGGGCTCTTCCTCCATCTTGGTGCGCTCGGACTTAGCCTGGAAGATGGCATCGATGAACTGCGGTTCGCGACGCAGGCGCTGCAGCGTCTCCTTTGAGGCGTTCTGCTGGGCCTCCTTCTTCGAGAAGCCCTGACCCTTGCCGCCTTCCACGCCCTCGATCATGACCACAAAGCAGAACACGGGCGAGCCGTTCTCGTCCTGCGATTCCTTCTGTATCTTGAAATCCATGCGTACGCGGTTCTTCTGGGTCCACTCCAGCAGCTTAGACTTGAAGTTCACCTCCTTATAGGCCACCTTGTCGATGTTCACCATCTGAGCCAGGATGCGCTGCTTCATGAATGTCATCACGGCATCGTAGCCCTGGTCCAGATAGATGGCACCAACCAGTGCCTCGAAGGCGTTGCCAGCCATATAACTGTTGTGCGAGCGCTGGGTGCCGCTGCTCTGTATCAGTTCGGTGAGTCCCATCTCCTGGGCCAGTTTGCCCAATGTCTCTCGGCTCACCAACTTAGAGCGTGTGTTGGTGAGAAATCCTTCTCGTTTGCCGGCAAAGTGCTCATAGACGATGTGTCCCACCACGGCATCAAGTAGTGCGTCGCCCAGAAACTCCAAGCGCTCGTTGTTCAGCGGACGACCCTTCTCGTTGCGCTTACCAGAGCTCTTGTGTGTCAGGGCCGTTTTGTAGTACTTGATGTTGTGGGGGTAGAAGCCGATGATGGCACGCAGAGAAGAATAAAGCTCCTTTTCCTTGCGGAAAGGGAGCTTTATACGATTAATGATATCTTTAATCTTCATACTTATCTTCGATGAATTTTCTTTCGTTCGAAAATGAAAGCACGCTTTCACTTTGCTCACTTACTCTGAAAATTTCTTGAATACAACGCAGGCATTGTGTCCGCCAAAACCGAAGGTGTTGCTCAGACCAGCGCGTACGGTGCGCTTCTGTGCCTTGTTGAAGGTGAAGTTCAAGTTATAGTCAATCTCGGGATCCTCGTCGCCATCCTCATGGTTGATGGTGGGAGGAACGATGTCGTTCTTCACAGCCAGGATGGTGGCCATAGCCTCTACAGCGCCAGCGGCACCGAGCAGGTGACCAGTCATTGACTTGGTAGAAGAGATGTTCAGCTTGAAGGCAGCGTCGCCAAAGACTTCCTTGATAGCCTTTGCCTCAGAGATATCACCTACGTGTGTTGACGTACCGTGTACGTTGATGTAGTCGATATCCTCGGGCTGCAGGTTGGCATCCTCCAGAGCGTTCTTCATCACCAGCTTAGCGCCCAGACCTTCGGGGTGAGAAGCTGTGATGTGGTGAGCGTCGGCACTCATGCCTGCACCAACCATCTCGGCATAGATCTTGGCACCACGAGCCTTGGCGTGCTCCAGTTCCTCGAGGATGAGACAACCAGCACCTTCTGCCATGATGAAGCCATCACGCGAAGCGCTGAATGGACGGCTGGCCTTCTCGGGCTCGTCGTTGCGAGTTGACAGGGCGTGCATGGCGTTGAAACCACCAACACCGCTCTCGCAGATAGCAGCCTCGGCACCACCGGTAACGATGGCGTTGGCCTTGCCCAGACGAATCAGGTTGAAGGCGTCAGCCAGTGCGTTGCTTGATGAAGCACAAGCTGAAGATGTGATGTAGTTGGGACCATGGAAGCCGTACATGATAGAGATCTGTCCGGCTGCGATGTCGGCAATCATCTTAGGGATGAAGAAGGGGTTGAACTTAGGACCGTCCTCGCGATGAACACCGTAGTAGGTGATCTCGTCCTCGAAGGTCTTAATACCGCCAATACCTACACCAAAGACAACGCCGATGCGGTCTTTGTCTTCCTGCTCAAGATCCCATCCGCAGTCTGCTACAGCCTGCTTGGCAGCAATCAGGGCCAGCTGAGTGTAGCGGTCCATCTTGCGAGCCTCTTTGCGATCCAGGAAGTCGTTTACGTTGAGGTTCTTCACCTCACAAGCAAACTTGGTTTTGAAATTTGTGGTATCAAAATGTGTAATAGGTGCTGCTCCGCTTACGCCATTGATGAGGTTGTTCCACATCTCGTCGGGAGTGTTGCCCACTGGTGTAACTGCGCCCAGACCTGTTACAACGACTCTTTTTAATTCCATAGGTTTTATTTTTGTGAAGACTGAATAGTGAATAGTGAAGAGTAAAAAATATGCTTCCGATACAATATCCCTAAAAAAAGAGTGAAGAGTAGAGAATTTACTACCGTCCTTCGTCCTTTTCAGTGAAGGTCATAGCGGTAGCAAATTCTTCACTCTTCACTTTTCACTATTATCCTTTTTACTTCGCGTTCTCCTCAATATAAGAAATAGCATCGGCAACGGTGCCAATCTTCTCGGCCTTATCATCGGGAATAGAGATACCGAACTCCTTCTCGAACTCCATGATGAGCTCTACAGTGTCCAGTGAGTCTGCACCCAGGTCGTTTGTGAAACTTGCTTCGGGCTTAACCTCTGCCTCATCAACACCGAGCTTATCAACGATAATAGCCTTTACTTTGCTTTCAATTTCTGACATGATTTTTTTCTTTTAATTGTTAATACTTATGTTCAATGTGATTAAGTTTTCTCCAAAATCGGGTGCAAAGTAACTCATTTTCTTTCAATTACGCAAATTTTTTTTAAGAAAACTACCTTTTGTGTGCACACACAGGGTGCTTTTGTGCAATATATATTACTTTTTTTAAGCAATCTTGCTGATTTTTATTACTTTTGCATTCGAGATGGATACATCATTGAACAAAAAAATCATAAATTTGGCGGTGCCGAGCATCGTTTCCAACATCACCGTGCCTCTTTTGGGCCTCTGCGATGTGGTGGTGATGGGGCATGTGGGGGGTGCGCGCCATATTGGAGCCATCGCCGTGGGGTCCATGATTTTCAATGTGATGTATTGGCTTTTCGGATTCCTGCGCATGGGCACCAGCGGGCTCACGGCACAGGCTTTTGGCGCTCGCCAACTGCAGGTGGCCGCCACCATGTTGCGCCGCGGTTTGCTGGTGGCGCTGGCGGTGGGACTGCTGATCGTGGTGCTGCAGTGGCCTTTGCGCCACCTCATGTTCTTTCTGATGCAACTCACGCCCGAGGTGGCACCCCTTTGTGCCTCTTATTATAATATATGTATATGGGGAGCACCTGCTATGTTGGGCCTCTATGTGCTGATGGGATGGCTGATAGGCATGCAGAACACGCGTGTGCCGATGCTGCTGGCCATCGGTCAGAACGTGGTCAATATCAGTATGTCGCTCTTCTTGGTCATTGGCTTCGACATGGAGATACGCGGCGTGGCGCTGGGCACGATGGTGGCACAGTGGTCCACCTTTCTGGTGGGCATCGCCTTGATACTCAGGTTCTATGGCCGAATGCTCAGGCGCCATCCATCGCCGTGGCGCGAACTCTGTCAGGGCTTGGCCCGTTTCTTCAGCCTGAACCTGGACATCTTCCTGCGTACGGTGTGCCTGGTGGCCGTCAATCTGTACTTTACTTCGGCTGGCGCCCGCCAAGGCGCCGAGATACTGGCAGCCAACACGCTGCTGTTGCAGTTCTTCATGTTCTTCAGTTATGTGATGGATGGCTTTGCCTTTGCCGGCGAGGCCTTGGCAGGGCGCTATCAGGGTGCCCGCAACCAGGCCATGCTGCAGCGCACCATCCGCTATATCTTCGGTTGGGGTGTGGTGGTGGCCACGCTCTTCACGCTGGCATATTATCTGGGCGGCACCACCGTGCTCAGCCTGCTGACCACCGATGCCGCCGTGGTACTGACGGCCACGGGCTTCCTGTGGTGGGCAGTGGCCGTGCCCTTTGCCGGCATGGCCGCCTTTGTGTGGGACGGCATCTTCATCGGCATCCTGCAGACGCGCGGCATGCTCATTTCCTGTTTGGTGGCAGCCCTGTGCTTCTTCCTCATCTACTGGCTGCTGTTCCCCGTCATGCAGAACCACGCCCTGTGGCTGGCTTTCATCGCCTATCTCCTCGCCAGAGGGGCCGTGTGTACGCTGTATCAAATGAAGAGCAGCCCTTTTACCGCTTAAAAGCACCCGTTTTGCCGCTAAAGAGCGACAAAAATACGCGGCAAAGGAGGCTGAACAACAAGAAAAAGAACGACCATTAGAAACACTTTTTTTGTTTTTTGATTTGTTTTTTCTTTCATATCATATAAATAATGTGTAATTTTGCACGCAGAACTGAATAGTAACTAGTAAAACAACGTATTTTTATGAACCTAAAACCAATTGCTTTGTCAGTAATGGTCGCCATGGCTATGCCCGCGGCGGCACAGTCAAACCAAGTATCCATGAAGTATGCAGACCAGATCGCTGTGCCTGCCGACAACATTAAAGTGTGCCGACGTCCGTCAGCCAAAGAGCGTCTCTTCCATGCCGAGGTCATAGAGAAGAAGATCAAGGAGGTAAAGAAGCTCCTGAAGGATGCACCCTACCTGGCTTGGATGTTTGAGAACTGTTTCCCCAACACGCTGGATACCACCGTGCACTACAGTGATAGCGAGGGCGACGATGACACCTTTGTCTATACTGGCGATATTCACGCCATGTGGCTGCGCGACTCTGGCGCACAGGTGTGGCCCTACGTGCAGTTTGCCAAGGAGGATAAGGACATCCGCAAGATGGTGCGCGGCACCATTCTGCGCCAGCTGAAGTGCATCATCATCGATCCCTATGCCAACGCCTTCAACTTCGGTCCCACCGGTGGCGAGTGGCAGAGCGACTATACCGACATGAAGCTCGAACTGCACGAGCGCAAGTACGAGATCGACTCGCTGTGCTATCCCATCCGTCTGGCCTACTACTACTGGCTGGTGACGGGCGACGACAGTATCTTTGGCGACCTGTGGCAGCAGGCCATGCAGAAAGTGCTGCAGACCTTCCGCGAGCAGCAGCGCAAGGAGAACCACGGTCCATACCACTTCGAGCGTAAGACCAACCGCCAGTTTGACACCACCAGCAACAACGGTTACGGCACACCCGTCAACCCCGTTGGCCTGATCGTGTCTTCTTTCCGTCCCTCAGACGATGCCACCACGTTCCAGTTCCTGGTGCCCTCTAACTTCTTTGCTGTCACCTCTCTGCGCAAGGCTGCCGAGGTGCTGACCAAGGTGAACCACAATGCCACCCTGGCCAAGGAGTGCAAGGTGCTGGCCGACGAGGTAGAGACAGCGCTGAAGAAATATGCAGTCTATGACCATCCTAAGTATGGCAAGATCTATGCTTTCGAGGTGGATGGCTTCGGCAACCACCTGCTGATGGACGACAGCAACGTGCCCAGTCTGCTGGCTATGCCTTACCTGGGTGATGTGCCCGTAGATGATCCTATCTACCAGAACACCCGCCGCTTCGTGTGGAGCAAGGACAACCCCTATTTCTTCAGCGGTAAGGCTGGCGAGGGTATCGGTGGTCCTCATGTGGGCTACGACATGGTGTGGCCGATGTCTGTCATGATGAAGGCCTTCACCAGTCAGGACGACGCTGAAATCCTGTGGTGCTTGCAGCAGTTGGTGAACACCGACAATGGCACGGGCTTCATCCACGAGTCTTTCCACAAGGATGATGCCTCCAACTATACCCGTTCGTGGTTTGCTTGGCAGAACTCGCTCTTTGGTGAACTGATCCTGAAGTTGATTGACGAAGGAAAACTGGAGCTTTTGAAGAAAGTGCAGAAGCAGTAAACACCATGAAGAAGTCTTTTTTTAGTTTGATCCTCCTGGCTGCATCTACTGCAGCCATGGGGGCTATAGAGGTGGGCAAGAGCTATCGCATCGCGCCGGTGGCCGACACCTCCAAGTCGCTGATGGTCAGCAATGCCAGCACGAGCGCTGGTGCGCCAGTGGTGGTGTGGACCGAGACCAACGTGCCCGCCCAACAGTGGACGGCTGAGGATGCTGGTGATGGAAAGATGGCCTTTCGCAATGTCTATACGGGCATGTATCTCGATGCCACCAGTGCTTCGCTGACACAAGTTGCCAACCAGACGGGCTGGACGCTGACTGCCAATGCCGAGCAGGCAGGCTGCTACACGCTGAAGCAGAGGTTGTCACTCCGTCTGACCAACCCCACCGAGGGGCGCCAACCCATCGCTGGCGGCACTGGCACGCTGTGGCTCCTCGAGGAGGTTCAGCCACAGACCACCTTCGACGAGACGGCACGCCAGCGCATGCTCAACGGTTATCTGCAGCAGTATATGCAAGACCGCGGCACGGGCTACCGCACGTTCTGTGCCGGCGGATGGGGTGAGGCCGAGACCCTCGAGAGCATCCTCGACTGCTATGAGGCCACGGGCGACAGCCGTGTGCTCGATGTCTTCGAGTCTTGTTATAACTATCTGAAGCAGCAGGTAGGCAGCAGCTGGAATAAGCTGGTCTATAAGGATGACTATAAGTGGTATGGCCACGACTTCAACGACGACGTGATGTGGCTCATCATTGCGGCTGCCCGTGCCCATCTGTTGACGGGCAAGACGGCCTATCTGGCCGATGCCAAGAACAACTTCAACACGATTTGGAATCGTGCTTATCTGGGATATATCGGTATGTTGCGCTGGGCCGAGAACTCGGGCGATCGCAATGGCACCAACTCGTGTATCAACGGACCTGCCGAGGTGGCTGCCTGCTACATCGGCATGGGCACCGGCGACGAGAGCTACTTTGAGAAAGCCCGCGAACTGTATCAGAATCAGCGCCAGTACCTGTTTGAACCCTCTACCGGAAAGGTGTGGGACAGCGTGGTACTCGACCCCAACACCCTGGCGGTGAAGAGTCGCAACAACTGGGTTTCTACCTACAACCAGGGCACCATGCTGGGTGCTGCCATCTTGTTGTACCGCCATTATGGCACGGAGCAGTATAAGCAGGATGCTGACAAGATTATCAACAGAGCGCGCGTTGACCTCTGTAATAACGAAGGCATCATCCATGTTTGTCAGAGTGCCGATGGCGACTTCCAGGGCTTCAAGGGCATCTTGATGCGCTATGCTGGCCTGTATGCTCGCGAGTTCAACAACGAGGACTACCAGCAGTGGGTGCTTGCCAACGCAGCGCGTGCCTACAACAACATGAACTCTCGTTCGTTTGGTCATTCCGCCTGGTTGACCAAGGCCAGCGAGGACTTTATGTTCGGCAGCGGCAACGATGCGGTTGACTACAGCCTCCAGGGTTGTGCCTTCGGTGGTGCAGCCTCGTTGGCTGCTGCTTTCAGCGTGCCTGTAGGAAAACTGCAAAAAACAGCCATTTCATCGGACGACGCGCAGCGCGAAGAGAATCGCAGCATGGCCTTCACCTATCAGGCCGAGCGTGCTGGCCATTACATGGTGAAGGTGTACTATCGTGCCGACGGCAAGACAAACGTGTCGCTGACGGTTAATGACGGCAGCGCAAGTTCTAACTCGTTGGCTTCCACCGGTAGTACACTGGGCCAGCGCATGCTGTTCGCCACCCTCAAGGCTGGCGAGAACACCCTCACTCTCAGCAACAGCAGCAATAAGTTGCCCGCCATAGAAAAGATAGAGGTGACCTACCTCAGCGACGTTTTTAATCAGTTGGAGGCAGAGCATGCCGTGACCACCGGTCAGGTGACGCTGAGCCAGTCGGACGACGCCTCTGGCGGCATGTATGCCCGCAACATCGGTAATGGCTCTTCAAACACGATCACCTTTAAATACGATGCTGCTGAGGCTGGCGACTACTATGTGGACGTCACCTATTTCTACTCGCAGAACCGCCAGATGTACGTCCGCGTGAACAACGGCACCAAGGCTTCCACCACCTACGAGAGCACCGGCTCGCTGGATGCGGCCAAGGCCAAGGTGAAGCGCCTGCAGGTGACGCTGAAGGCCGGCACCAACCTGCTCACGTTTGGCAACGATAATGGCGGTGCGCCCTATATCGACAAGATTCAGCTCACCCGAGTTGACGACCCCGCCGCCATTGTCCCTGTGGTAAAAAGCTCGCAGTCGCAGGCCTGGTATTCGCTGACAGGCGTCAAGTATGATGCGCCCGTCAGGCCTGGGCTCTACATCCACGGCAACAAGAAGGTTTTGGTCAAATAAATAAAAAGGATTATGATGAAAAAGATAGTTTTTGCTCTTTCGCTGCTGATGTGCGCAGGTTCTATGACCTATGCCAAGAAGGTGCGCACCAGCGGTAACCCCCTGTTCCAGGGGTGGTATGCCGATCCCGAGGCTGCCGTGCTCAACAACCAGTATTGGATATTCCCCACCTTCTCTGCCGAGTACGACGACCAGTTGTACTTCGATGCGTTCTCTTCGCGCGACCTAGTGAAGTGGAAGAAGCACTCACGCGTGCTCACCAGCGAGAATGTCAGCTGGGCGCGTCGTGCCATGTGGGCACCAGCTATTCTTGAGAAAGACGGTCTCTACTACCTGTTCTTCTCGGCCAACGATGTTCACGAGGGCGAGGTAGGCGGCATCGGCGTGGCTGTCAGCAAGAAGCCACAAGGCCCCTATAAGGATGCCCTTGGCAAGCCCCTGATTCAGAATATTGTGAATGGTGCACAGCCCATCGACCAGTTCGTGTTCCGCGATGACGACGGTCAGTACTATATGTACTATGGTGGCTGGGGCCACTGCAATATGGTCAAGATGGCCCCCGACCTTCTCAGCGTGGTGCCGTTTGCCGATGGAACCATGTATAAAGAGGTGACCCCCGAGAACTATGTTGAGGGACCTTTCATGCTGAAACGCGGCGGCAAGTACTACTTCATGTGGAGTGAAGGCGGCTGGGGAGGTCCCCACTACAGTGTGGCCTATGCCATCAGCGACACGCCCATGGGTCCGTTCAAGCGCATCGGCAAGATTCTGCAGCAAGACCCAGCAGTGGCCACCGGCGCTGGTCATCACTCTGTGGTGAAGGGAGCCGGCGCCGACGAGTGGTACATCGTCTATCACCGTCGTCCGTTGGGCGACACGGGGCGCGATCACCGCGTCACCTGCATCGATAAATTAGAGTTCGATGACCAAGGATTTATCAAACCCGTCAAGATGACTTTTGAGGGCGTCAGCCCCTCTCCGCTTAGAAAAAGGTAGCTCCGGCTACCTTTTTTTTGCCTTGTATAACGCCAAAAAGCTAATATTTTCGTTATACAAAACCCGTTTCTCCGAAATTATAATTGCTTGAATATCAGTTATGTTACGATTTGTATTAATCGTTTTCCATTAATACAAACCGTTATTCCTTAGTTATTATTTTAAAATATGCTTAATTTTGCACAAAAGTCATTAATAGCTAAAAACGTAAGTAAGTATGATGAAAAAGCAATTATCAAAGTTTTGCAAACAGTGGCTGCCAACAGGCACCATGATGCTCTGCACAATGACTATGTTGGTCGGAGCTCCTGTCCTTCAGGAGGCTCGCGCCGATGTACAGCAGAGTGCCAACAAAGCACAGGTGACCGGTTTGGTGACCGACGGTGAGAAACAGCCCCTTATCGGTGTTACCGTGACGGTGGTTGGTTCTGATGTACGCGCCATCACAGATTTCGATGGTATGTTTAAAATCATGGCTCCCACCAAGAGCAACACCATGCTGGAGTTCAGTTACATGGGCTTCAAGAAGAAGCAGGTGAAGCTGAATGGCGCCAAGTTGCTGAACGTTCAGATGGAGGAAGACGTCAACGAGTTCAGCGAGGTAGTGGTTACCGGTTATAGCAGCCAGAAGAAGGCTTCTATCATCGGTTCTATCGAGACCATCAAACCTGCCGAGCTGCAGTTCGGTACTACGCGTACATTATCTAATAATCTGGCTGGTAAGCTGGCCGGTGTGATTGGTATCCAGCGTTCTGGTGAGCCTGGCTACGACGATTCAGAGTTCTGGATTCGTGGTATGTCAACGTTCCATGGCAACAACGCCCCTCTGGTGCTGATCGATGGTGTGGCTCGCGACCTTAACAACGTCGATGTAGCCGAGATCGAATCATTCTCAGTGCTGAAGGATGCTTCGGCTCAGGCCATGTACGGTGTGCGTGGTGCCAACGGTGTCATCGTCATCACCACCAAGCGTGGTAAGATTGGTGCTCCACAGGTGCGCTTCCACGTAGAGCACGCCATCAGCGAGCCCACCAAGTTCCCCGAGTTCTTGAATGCTCCCGACTATATGACCCTGTTGAACACTCTGGCTGCCCAGGATGGCAAGCCACTTCCTTTCACACAGGAGCGTATCGACCGCACACGTTCTGGCTATGACCCCGACCTCTATCCCGATGTTAACTGGATTGATGTCATCACCAAGGATCATGCCTACACCACACGTGGCAATGTGGACGTCAGCGGTGGTAGCGACTTCCTTCGTTACTCTATCGTAGCTTCTTACTTCAAGGAGGGTGGTATCCTCGAGCAGGACAAGACATTGCCTATTGACAATGCCACCAACAACCAGCAGTTCAACCTGCGCACCAACATCGATATGGACGTCACCAAGACCACTTTGCTGCGCGTTAATATCGGTGGCTACCTGAACCGCTTCAAGAAGCAGGGCGTTGACACCAACGTGGCTTTCGACCATGCCTTCATGACGCTGCCGTTCGCCTATCCCGCACGCTATAGCGATGGTGCCATTCCCTTGATATCAAACCGTTCAAACCCCTGGCTCGACGTGACTCAGGGTGGTTATAACTTCCGCACCTCTTCTAAGTTGCAGACCCTTTTCTCTGTAGAGCAGGATCTGAAGATGATCACCAAAGGCCTGAAGGCTAAGGTGCTGTTCAGCTTCGACCGCTGGAACCAGAGTGAGCGCGGCCGCAACACCAACGTGAGCACCGTGTTCCCTGCCACTGGCCGCGATGTAGAGGGTAACCTCGTTTACACCCAGTATCAGACGGGTGACGAGTCTATGCCTCACTATTCTAAGGGTGAGTATGGTAACACCAATATCTATCTCGAGGCCGACCTGATGTATAGCCGTCGCTTCGGCAAGATGGACGTTGATGCTCTGTTCCTCTACAACCAGCAGGCCTACGACAGTGGCGATATCCAGGACTACCGTAAGCAGGGTGTTGCCGGACGTCTGTCTGGAACCTACGACAACCGCTACGTGGCTGAGTTCAACTTCGGTTACAACGGTTCTGAGAACTTTGCCAAGGGTCAGCGCTTCGGTTTCTTCCCCTCATTCGCACTCGGTTGGTTGATCAGCGAAGAGCCCTGGATGGAGTCTTTGAAGTCAACCTTCAGCAAGATCAAGCTGCGTGGTAGCATCGGTCTGGCTGGTGACGATAACATTGGTGGTCGCCGCTTCGCATACCTCGGCGTTGTGGGCTATGATGATGCTTATGGTTACTCTTGGGGTACCACCGGTCAGCGTAGCACCTCTGGTATCAAGGAGAAAGAGTATGGCGTTACCAACCTGACATGGGAGACCGTGCTGAAGAAGAACCTCGGTTTCGAGATTTCTGCACTGAATGCCATCGACTTCACCTTCGATGTGTTCACCGAGAATCGTAAGGACATCTTCATGCGTCGTAGCAGCGTGCCCTCACAGAGTGGTATCCCCTACGAGAGCCAGCCTTACGCTAACTATGGTAAGATGGAGAACAAGGGTATCGAGTTCACCCTCAACTTCCACAAACAGTGGAACAAGGACTGGTACACCTCAGCCTATGGTAACTTCACCTTTGCCAAGAACAAGATTACAGAGTACGACGAGCCCGAGGCTAAGGCCGCACACCAGCGCCAGACAGGTCGCTCAATGGGCGAGCTCTATGGTCTCACAGCCGAGCGCCTCTTCGGCTATAGCGACTTCGAACTCAACGACGATGGTTCGCTGAAGCTCGACGGTGCCGGCAATCCTATCCTCCTCGAAGGCATTCCTCATCAGAATGCAGGTGCTGCAGCCGTATGGCCTGGTGACATCAAGTACGTTGACGTGAACGACGATAAGGTCATCGACGACAAGGATGAAGGCTTCATCGGCGGTACGCTCAACCCCCGCATCGTCTATGGTTTCGGTGGCGTTGTCAGCTGGAAGAACCTCGACCTGAACTTCTTCTTCCAGGGTTCTGGCGACATGTATCGCATCATTGGTGGTCAGCCTTACTTCCTCCCTGGTGGTGGTACCACAACCGAGGGTAATGCTTACTCTATGTATATCAACGACCGCTGGACCGAGGACAACCAGGATCCCTATGCTTTCTGGCCTCGTCTGACCTATGGTCCTAACAAGAACAACTACCGTGCTTCTACATGGTGGAAGAAGAACATGAGCTTCCTGCGCTGTAAGACCATCGAGATTGGCTACACCCTGCCTAAGGAGTGGATTGAGCCTATCTATGGCAAGAGCTGCCGTGTGTTTGTCAGCGGCAACAACCTGTTCTGCCTCTCTTCGTTCAAGTTGTGGGACCCCGAGATTTCTACCAGCAACGGTCTGAACTACCCGCTCAACCGCTCTGTTATGTTCGGTCTTGATATCACATTCTAATCGTATAAAGCATCAAAGAATTATGAAGAAATTTAAATTCACAAAATATATGGCGGCCGGACTGATGGCCCTGTCGCTCACACAGCTCACCACTTCTTGTTCCGACTATCTGGACAAGGAGCCCGATACCGAGCTCGACACTGACATGGTGTTCTCCAACCGCGACAAGGTGTATGGCTGGTTGGCTACTGTCTATAACGTTATTCACAAGCCCGACAAGTGGTCGCTCACGGCCGATGGCTACGAGGTCATGTCCGACGATATGGTGCCCTCTGAGCGCTGGCGCCAGTGGGACTGGGCACAGGTGGTTGATAAGATCACTGGTTCATGGACCGTCAACTCTCCTTGGGATGGCGACCTCTGGGCACGTATGCCCCTCTTCGTGCGCCACGGCCTGATCTTCCAGCAGAAGATTCATGCCATGCCCGACCACGACCTGCCCCAGAGCGAGGTTGACAACATGAAGAACGAGGTGAAGTTCCTCTGTGCCTATGCCTGGTGGCTCATGGCCGAGAACTATGGTGGTGTGCCTTTCACAGGCAACACGATTGCCGCTACCGATGCCGACATCTCTACGCTGATGACCGGCCAGGCCAAGTTCGACGACGTGGTGGACTACTGCGACAAGGAGATGCTCGAGGCTGCCAATGCGCTGCCTGCTGTCTATAGCGACCCTGCTAAGTATGGACGTATCAACAAGATCATGGCGCTGACCGTGCGTTCACGCATGCTGCTTTTTGCTGCCAGCCCACTGGTCAACGGCAACAAGAAGTTTGCTAAAGAATATGCAGAGTATAAAAACGACAAGGACGAGCAGATCTTCAATCCCGTCTATGACCACAACAAGTGGATCAAGGCTGCCGAGGCTTGTAAGCTCTGTATCGACGAGGCCGAGAAAGCAGGCTATGCCCTCTATACCGAGCAGGGCCCCAACGGCAAGATCGACCCCTTCATGTCAACCTATAACGTGCACATCAAGAAATGGTCTGAGGGCAACCGCGAGATAACTTTCCCTGTGACCAAGGGCAACGACTACCGCAACACCTTCCTGCGCGTCGTTTCTGTTCGTCAGTACGGTGGTGGTAATGGTCTGGGTGTTTACCAGGGCTTCGTAGATGCATTCTTCACCAAGAATGGTCTGCCCATCAGCGATCCTAACTCTGGCTATCAGGAAAACAAGGCAGACGGCACGCCTATCTTTTCAACAAAGGTTGACGATCGTTCAGACGAGACCACCTGGCAGTATGGCACAGGCAAGCCCGGTGAGGTCACGGGCAAGGGCATCTATGCCATGTACTGCAACCGTGAGCCTCGTTTCTACAATGCTGTCTCGTTCCATGGCTCACGCCTCTGCGTGACTGGTGGCGAGCGTGCCTACAACTTCTTCTACGATGGTACCGACAACATTCAGTCGTCATCTCCCCACGATGCTCCTCAGAACGGCTACCTGGCTCGTAAGGGACTTTGCGTGACCGACAACTATAAGGAGGGTACTATCACCGACCGTCAGGGCTTCATCTATCGTCTGGCCTTCACCTACCTCGACTATGCCGAGGCTGAGAACGAGGCTTACGACACCGACGCTGCCCGCCTGGAGTCGCTGAAGTATCTGAACAAGATTCGTGAGCGTGCCGGCGTGCGCCAGTACACCTTCGATGCTGTTGAGATCGAGGATCCCGACTATATCCACATCGACAACACCCAGGAGGCTGTGCGCAAGGCTGTCTATATGGAGCGCCGCGTAGAGCTGAGCTGCGAGAACAACCGCTGGTTCGACATCCGTCGTCTGATGCTGGCCGAAGACATCCCCGAGATGAACGGTGCCTGCTACGGCATGAACGCACAGGGCGACAACAAGGCCGACTTCTTCAAGCGCACCAAGTTCATGACCCGCGTATGGCGTCCTGCCTACTATTGGTTCCCCATCTACTATCAGGAAGCCGACAAGAACCCCAAGCTGAAGCAGCCACCTTTCTGGGACAAGACTGTTGCCGACAGTGATACCGATGGTGATACCGATGGTGGTGATGAATAATCATGAGTGTACCAGTTTTAATACAACATCAAAGAAAGAACGTTATGAAAAAGATATTTAGTTTCGCAAGTATCGTTTGCATGTTTGCCATGCTGGCCTCATGTAATGAAGACCCCACCTATTACCAGGTGCCCGACGTGTCTGGCAGCATGAATCTGAACCTCACCTGCTCTCAGGAGCGCATCCAGCTCGACAAGTCCACCAGCGATGCTACCGCAGTGACCTTCAACTGGGATGCCGTCAAGAGCCCCCTGTCTGCCAACGACTCGGTGGCCTACTTCCTGCGCTTCTACGATCCCGCATCCAAGACCGAGCATATCTCTGACACCATCCCCATGGGTAGCGCCACGACCAAGAGCTTCACACATAATGAGCTCAACAACATCGTGTCGCGCTGGATCCACCCCGATGTGCCCATCGAGGTGACCGCCCAGCTGCTGTGCTATGTGTTCAACGAGCAGAAGTTCGTGAAGCCCGTTGTCTCTGAGGCTAAGTTCTGGGTCACCTGCTTCGAGAAGTTCCCCACCTACCTCTACCTCCGCATCACCGACAATGCTACGGGTAGCACCAAGACCGAGCGTCTGGAGCAGGTGGAGACCGGTTCGGGCATCTACCAGTACACCGCACCCCTCACACCCTCTACCTTCGTCTTTGGTACCAGTGCCACAGACGAGTATCCCGTCTATGCCCACGACAGTGGTGAGAAGCTGAAGTATGTGAATGATGGCGACTATGAGCCCTTCTCAACCACCGCTTCTGGCGATCGCACCATGATCATCGACCTCAACGACGACTATAGCGACTGCCGCATCGTAGAGATGATCAAGCTGCCACGTCCCGGCCATATCTGGATTGTGGGCGACGGATGCTCAGTAGGTTGGAACCCCAACAACTCTGCTGGTCTCTTCGAGATGGTTGGCGGTCTGCGCGAGCCTTGGATCTATGCCTGGACAGGCGAGTTCCACTCTGCAAAGGATGGCTCTGAAGGCATGTTCAAGATCGGTCTGGAGAGCGACTACAATGGTCAGTTCTTCTTCGCACCTTCTAACGGTGCCAACCCCATGACCGATCTTGGCATCGACGGTCCTCGCACACAGGGCGGATCAGACAACAAGTGGCAGGTACCTGCCGAGGGCGAGGGTGTCCACACCCTGAAGCTCATCCTGCTGGCCGACGACCTGCACCTCGAGTTCGAGTAAGTTATAACTGGAGTATAATTGGGAGTTGAAGGGGAAACACATCATTCCCCTTCGGCTTCCATTTCTTAACTCCCCCTTAAATTAATATAATGAAAAGATTCTTTGTTGCATTATCACTTGTCTGCTGCCAGCTGTCGCTCAGCATGGCGCAAGACTACTATTACAACCCCGTCATCAATCGCAGTCTGCCAGACCCCAGCGTCATCAAGGCTTCCGATGGCTACTTCTACCTTTATGCCACCGAAGACACCCACAACGTGCCCATCTATCGCTCTAAGAACCTGGTGAACTGGCGCTATGCCGGCACGGCCTTCACCGACGCCACACGACCCATGGACTACTGTCCCAATGGCGGCATCTGGGCGCCCGACATCAACTATATCAATGGTCAGTACGTGCTCTACTACTCCAAGTCGGAGTGGGGCAAGACCTGGGAGAACGGCATTGGCGTGGCTGTCAGCAGCCGTCCCGACGGCGGCTTCCACAGCGCCCACAAGCTATTCCTCTCCAGCGAGATTGGCATCGAAAACTGCATAGACCCCTTCTTCATCGAGGACGACGGCCACAACTATCTGTTCTGGGGCTCGTTCCACGACATCTATGGCGTGGAGCTCACCGAGGATGGACTGGCCATCAAGGAGGGCTGCACACCCAAGAAGATTGCCGGCGGACTGATCGAGGCCACGATGATTGTCAAGCACGATGGCTACTTCTACCTCATCGGCTCGGCAGGCTCGTGCTGCGAGGGTGCCAACAGCACCTACCGATTGGTGATGACGCGTGCAACAGATATCTTTGGACCCTATCTCGACCGCAACGGACGTACTGCCGTTGGCGACAATTTCACACTTCTGCTCCAAAAGAGTCCTGAGGTCTATGGTCCCGGCCATTGCTCCGAGTTTGTCGAGGACGAGGCCGGACAGACCTGGGTGCTCTATCATGGCTTCCCTGCCGACAATGTCAACCAGGGTCGCGTCACCTATCTGGACCGCATCGTATGGAAAAAAGACGGCTGGCCCTCTATTGCACACTCGATGCCCTCTACCGAGGCCGAGGAGCCCCTCTTTGGCGCTGCTGCTGGCATCGACAATGTCTCTGCTTCGGCCGACGACGAGTTCCTCTTCCTGCCCACCGAGGCACAGGGCATGTATCGCATAGAGAGCCCCGACAGTCAGCCCTACACCTGGCGCCTGGTCAGTGCCAATGGCGTGCAGAAGCTCAAGGGCTCCGGCACGGGCACCATCATCGTGGATGCCTCGCAGATGCCCTCAGGCATGTATGTCATCGAAGTACAAAACAAGCACGGTCATCAGTCTAAAAAGATCGTCAAAGGATAACTATCGCACAGCGATATCTCGATGTTTGTCGGGCTCCAGCCAAAAGGTATGGAGCCCGATTTTTTGTCTCAGTCCAATCGGCACCGCCTTAGTGGTTCGTCTTCAGTCTGTGTTTGTTGAACAAAAACCGATAAATGCAGCTTTCTGAGACCTTTCATTTTTCGCTTGTTTTATAGAAAAAAACCAGAAAAACCCCTTTGTGAGCCAGAAATCTCTGTCGAGATTTTCATGTTGCCAGTGGTAATCCTTCTTGTGAACAAGTTCACATCAGGCTTCCCACTGACACCATGCCCCCTTCGGGGCTTTCTGTCTCACAAAGGAAAAACCACGGACCTTCGGTCCTGAAAACCAATGGGGGAACCCCGCCCCGGCCCTCCCGAGGGAGGGAGTAATTCTGTCCTTTCCAATTTGACTTCTAAAGCCTTACTCACAGTTAATATTTACCAAGCCGTAGGCGGTTTTCTTGGTTTTTCGCTTCTGTTGTTGTAGCCGTCAGGCGGTTTGGTGGTAATGCGGCGGCGAAGGCAAGCTTGCTTGGCTTCGATGAAGCATTGGCAACAAACAGATGGGCCAAAGGACCATCAACAACAGAAGCGGGTTTTTGAGGTTTTTGTTACTAAAAAATGGCTGAAGAGCTTGCTTGGGGTGGGATGGAAAGAAAAAATATCATGTTTTTCTCGATTTTCTATATAAAAAAGGTGCTTGATAGCGATTTCTTTTTGCTTCAAAAAACATCGGTTTCATCGAAGAATTCGCCGAATGTTCATTTTACGTGTTCAAAAATGTTCGAAAATGTTCGATTTTTTATTGGAAAAACCTTTGGCTGATTCAATAATTGTTTCTACTTTTGTACCCGACCAATTGCTAAATTGTCAACCTAAATACAAGTAATAATGACCAATATTAAAAACCTTAGCGCGTCAGCTGAGCTGTCGTCAATCGCACGCCGATTGATGTTGTACTCCAGTTTCATGTCAAACTGCGGATTGCTGAATGGAAAGATGGGAGCTGTTCTCTTCTTTTCACAACCACTGTGTATCTATAACCAACGATTAGGATATAAAAACTAAAACTTATGAAGACAAATAAACTGTTACTCTTGCTTGTCTGTTTTCTGGGATTACAGGCAATGGCGAAAACAGAAAAGGTTAAGTATGAAGATTTTCTCTGGAAGGATTCTTCACGTGTTATTTGTAGAACGCTGGACAATGGCTTTCGGTATTTTATACAAAAGCAACCAATGGGAAGCCTGCAAATGTCCCTGATACAGAAAACCGGATTCTTGCAAGATGGAGAAACGGTAGAGTGTTCGCATTTCGTGGAGCACATGATGCTGACCGCTAACCGAGTGATGGCAACAGGAGATACGTTAAGAAGCTATCTTAATAAGCTTGGTATGGACTACGGCATGAACTTCAACGCCCATACTAATAGGACGTTTACGGAATATGACTTAGTGAGCACTAGAACTGACGAGGCGTATGTTGATTCTTGCATGGAGATACTCTCTGATATTGCCGGTGGCGCCAGTATCTGTGCCATGGACTTGGAAGAACAGAGAGAAAGGATGTATAATGAGGTGTACAACAGATATTTTAATGTCTTTGCCAGACAGGCAGATGCTTCTGAAGCCGTTTTCTTGTTAGGAAGCACTCCCGACGAATGCCACCAGATGAGGCTGGACGGCACAAAGAGGATGACACGGTCTCAGCTTGAGAACTTCTATAACACATGGTATCAGCCACAGCATCAGTGCCTTGTGCTGATAGGTGATGTCACCGATGGGGTGGAGGACATGATAAAGCGTAAATTCGGCAGTCGTCCAAGCATGCCGACCCCTGCAGTGGCGGTAAGTGACTTTAGTAAGCAGAATCTGATGATAGAAAGACACGGGAAAGCGGAATTCAGAATCAAGCTAACGTTCACACAGCCTCTTCTGACTCAGTCAGAGAAAGAGACCCCCAAGTTTTTTAAAGACTACTTTGCGCTGAAAAAAAGTTGTTCTGCACTACATGACAGAATGACGAAGAGAGCAAGTGACGATCTGGCTTTGGTTGTTGGCTATCGTTTGGAAGATCGTTTCTCTTTACTGATGCAATATACATACAGCATCAATGGCGAGGACGCAGATGGCGGCTTGATAGCTCTCGCCGATAGCGTGGCAAACATCCTCGATGACATTCGCAACAATGGCGTACAGATAAAAATGCCTAAGGATATGCTTAACAAGAAAGAGTTTGCGCTGCAACGTGCGCAGGCACTGAAGAAATTGCAAGAGGGCGACGGCAAGGACAACACCATTGATCCTGTAACGCCTATAAGTGAATGCGCCATTTATTCCTTGCCACTCTACAAGCAGGAAGACACCGACGCTTACTGGTCGTATGAACTCAGCGGCAAAGATGTGTCGGATTATTGCAAGCAGTTTCTCAAAAAGTCTGGCTTAAAGATAGAGTGTATCCTGCCATACGGCTATCCCGAGCGTGAGATTTCTGAGAAGTTGAATGCTCTTCTGAGACAATATAATAATTAACCTGATTCAGTCTTAACTATAAAAAAGCTTTTGATTATCATGATGAAAACGAAACTGTTTCTTTTCTCGGTCGTTTTTTGTTTCGCCATTCAAGTGTTGGCCCAGTCCGAGAATGTCAGATATGAGGATTTTCTGGTGACCGACTCGTCTAATATCTACCAGGGTATCCTGGACAATGGCTTTCGCTATTATATTTGCAATAATAACAGGCCTGGCAATGAGCTGGAGATGAGGCTCATTCAGAAATCGGGAACCGACGATGATGTGGAAGCGCCAGGCATCTCGCTCCTGCTGAAAAGAATGCTCGCCTCTGAAAATCTCTCTGTAGGAACAGACGGCATGCTGAAAAACAGACTTGAAGGTCTGAAGTTGGAACGGAAAGAAAAATTTTGGGGGCTGACTCCCGGTGTTCCTGCCTACCATTCAGAAATCGATAACAGATGTACGGAGTTTTGCTTGTTTCAGTTGAAAAAAGAACAGGCCTATGTAGCATCGTGTATGGATTTGTTGTCAGCCATCGGTGGTGCAGCCCATTTCTCTGAGTCGGAACTGGAACACCAGAAAGAACTGCTCGTGAATGAGATTACTAATGGTACATACGATCTTTCTAAAGCCGAGTCAGACGGCATGATAGCCATGTTTGTTGAAGGAACGACTCTGGAAGAAAAGACTACCAGACAAATAGAGAGTATTCGTCGTATCACCCTTCAGCAGCTGGAGGCATACTACCAGAAATGGTATATCCCGCAGAATCAGTGCCTCTATGTGTTTGGAAAAGCACCTGCCAATGTCGTTGATATGATAAAGCAGAAATTCGGCAACCGTCCAAGTGCGCCAGCTCCTGAGAGCAACGTGAAGGCATTAAGCGACAAGAAACTGCTATTTGTGAAGTCAAATAATCCGGAATGTGTCGTCAAGTTCTTCTTCGTGCAACCGTGCGATATGCGTTTGGGATTAGCAACCCTGGATGATCTCAGACAGTCCATATCACGCTATCGCTACTGCGATATTCTGAAATTATCTTTCATGGGTACAGCCATGCCTTTCGTGGAGGAAAATAACAAGTATCTTGAAAGGCCTGTGTTTGGACTGACTTGTAAGAAGGGCTTAGACCCTTATGCCAGCAAAACACAATTCACAGACTTTATCGATAACTTAGCGAAAAAGCTGGATAACCTCATTCATGATGGAATACAGATTAACATAGACTCTTTGCCGGCAGAGAAGTTGAAGGAACAGCAACAGAAGGTGATGGAAAATCTTCCTAAATATGTAGTGTTGGATACTCATTCCATGATTAAGAACAACTTTGTCTATTCCTCGCCCCTTCTCAAGATGGAACTAGCGTATAACTATTTCTTCAATGAAGTCAGTGCTCAGGAAATGATGGACTATGGTAGGGCCATTTTCAAAGATTATGATTTGAGGATTGTGTGCTCCACACCCTATGGATATCCCGATGCCGACATCAAGGCGAAGTTGGAATCCGTCTTGCAGCATTTTGAGCAAATGGAAAAGTAAGAGAAGCTGGCTCACCGGAGTATGATGGTGGGCCAGCTTAATCTTGATGTTTCTTGAACCGATGATGAAGTATTTTCGTGGTTCTCGTCTGGAAAAATAGCTGTTTTCCCCTTTTTTTTGGTTATACATTTTCTTGCTCTGCCTTAATTCCTCTTTCTTGTAATGGACTGACATATTGGATGGTATGATTTTGTATAATGATGTATTACCGGAAAAGCGGTTATACAAATTGCTTTTTTCTTGCATGGATGTATAAAAGTTCGTAACTTTGCAGCAATATAACTAAAAACTTTAATGGAAAACTTTTTAGCAGACCATCCAAAAGCTGTTTACGAGGCGATAGCAGTAATCATCGTCGTTGCTTCCTATTTGACGACAAAACTTCATGCAAGCTGGTTGCGATACAGATCACGCGAACAATTGTATCATGCGTCTGTCCGAGAACTGAGTGTGCAGGTTCTGCAGCAACGCAGACAGCTGGCCTTAAACGAGCAGCGCTACTGCAAATTGGAAGAAGAGAATAGTGCGCTCGTCTCAAGACTGAAACATGAAAAGTTATGCCATGAAAAGGCTTCAGACAATCGGCTTGACGATTCTCTGATGCGTCGTATGCACGCCACTCCGATATACCTTCGTTTTCGCGAGATACTCTTGAATCCGTCATTGACTCCGACACCTGACGAATGGATGGCATTGCATGATATGATCAACAGCGAGATTCCAAGCTTTTTTGCCACGATTTATGGTGACGAGAATAATATCAGCGAAGAGGAATATCGTCTGTGTCTGTTGATAAGGTTGGGATTCAAACCCAAAGAGATGTTGACTCTGATGGACTATCCATCATCCAAGAATGTGTCGGTGGTGAGAAAGCGATTGATGCGGAAAATATTCTCCGAAAGAGGTACTGCGAAAGAATTCGATAAGCGTATTCGCGAAATCACGTAATTACATCAATGTGTATCTTGGATAATCAATAACTAAAGATTGAACAAAAACCGAGAAAACCCCTTTGTGAGTCAGAAATCTCTGTCGAGATTTTCATGTTGCCAGTGGTAATCCTTCTTGTGAACAAGTTCACATCAGGCTTCCCACTGACACCATGCCCCCTTTGGGGCTTCTGTCTCACAAAGGAAAAACCACGGACCTTCGGTCCTGAAAACCGAACCCCACCCCGGCCCTCCAGAAGGAACCCCACCCCGGCCCTCCCAAGGGAGGGTGTAATTCTGGCTCAGTAGAAATTTAGTGGGCTCAGTTGCAATTGCATAGGTTTTGCGATACACCAATCTGACTCCTAAAGCCTTACTCACAGTTAATATTTACCAAGCCGTAGGCGGTTTTCTTGGTTTTTCGCTTCTGTTGTTGTAGCCGTCAGGCGGTTTGGGGGTAATGCGGTGGCGAAGGCAAGCTTGCTTGACTTCGATGAAGCATTGGCAACAAACGGATGGGCCGAAGGACCATCAACAACAGAAGCGGGTTTTTGAGGTTTTTGTTACTCATGTTCAAAATGGTTCGTTTACGTGTTCGGAAATGTTCGTTTTTTCATGGGGAAGTTATTCTGCGGAATCAATGCGCTGCTATTGTTGTGACTAGCGTATAAAATGATATGGGTACGAAAAACAACAATATTGAGTAAAAGAAGGAAAAATACCGGTCAAATCATGCTTTTGACTTATTTGACTTATAAATTTGTTTTGTTTATTCGATTTTGGTATTCTCTTTTTTGTTACATTTGCAGCAAGATATTAATCACACCAATTAAAACCAATAACTATAAATAACAAATGAACAAGAAACTTTTTTTGATATGCTTGCTGTGTATGGCTGTGTGTGGCAGTTATGCTCAGAAGTTTGATGAGGGAGCTGTGGCGTTTTTGAAAAATGTATATACAGACATTCTCACGTCGAATTCTGTTGATCTGAACCAGTATATGACTGAAGCATGCTGTGATAAAATAAACAGGTTGAATAAAGAACGCCATTGTTTTGTTATCTATGACAACTATGACCGCACACCAACGGATTTGGCGACTTTGAAGGTTATCCCACGAGGCAAAGACTGGTATTCTGTTTACTTTATTTCTGACCTCAACACGGAAAGGGAACGTCAACATGATATTCGTTATCAGGTCAAGAAAGAGAAGACGTCATACATGGTTACCGACATTGATGAGGATAATGGCATCGATTCGACTCTGACAGCAGATAATGTTATGAGTGTTGTCGAACATTTTCCATCATTTCCTGGAGGTGATGAGGGAATGAATAAATTCTTGACAGAGAATTTGTATTACCCGACTTATGCTAAAACCCATAAGCTGTCGGGACGGGTCGTTGTGACTGTGGTTGTCAGGAAAGATGGCAAGGTATGCAATCCGAAAGTGATTCAGAGTGTCTGTCCCTGTCTAGACAATGTAGTCTTGTATGCTATTAAGCACATGCCAAGGTGGCAACCGGGAATGCATAGAGGGCACCTCGTGAATGTGAAATATACGATACCCATCCTTTTTAAATAATATAGAGAGCCAAAAGCTAACAACCTCTAAGACAAGCTCCTTAGATTGTGAATAAGGAGTGACGAAGAATTTTGTGTAATATAAAAAACCAATAATCACTAAAAACAATTTGTAATCATGAAAAAGTTTCTTTTTTCGTTTGCCGTTATGGCATTGTGTTCAATGGTGTCTTTTGCCGGTAAAAACAATCCTTTGGTCGGAGTATGGCAGAAAGTGGAATACAGAGGCCCTGGCATTATAATGATTGGCTCGGCTGGTAAGGTGTTTATGCCCGATGGACGTTTGTTCGGCTTTTACTTAAATCCCGCTGATTACAATCACTATGAGGATTTTGATTTCAATCCGTGGCTTTTTGGTAATTATGAGGTTACCAGCGACAACACTTATCATGAAAAGATAACGCTGCACCAGGCAGGGCCGCAGTGGGAGACAGATGCTTATTTCACCTATAAGTTTCTGAATAGTCGTATCTTGCTTGCAGAGTTCACGCATGTCTTCCCCGATGGCACTAAGCGTACCATTACTGATGTGTGGATAAAGGCTGTCTATGACGAGAAAGAGCGCAAGGAACTTCTGAAGAAGGTGGCAGATAACTGGGACGAGTATATGCAAAGGGCGAAAATGATGTTTGGTAGAGTTCCTTATGATGATTGCTATATTCGTTGAAATAGCAGCTTCTAATGGTCGATACCATTGACTCTATAGAAATATAGTGGTGAACATGGCGTGACCACGAGATTGAAAACGGATGGCTCTTCATAAATAAATATAAGGAGGAACTGACAAAAGTGCCGCTATTCTTGTTAATAGTGGCACTTTCGCCTAGTCATAGCTTAGGTATTGTCGTGTAATAGTGCCACTTTTGTCTTGCAATAGTGGCACTTTTGCTCCGCATCTAGCCCCTGGAAAGGTCAATTCTAGGGGCTAGACGCGGTCGTTTTAGCCCCTAGAAGTGGCTGTTCTAGCGGCTAGATGTGGGCTTTCCAGGGGCTAGAACAGAAACTATTGTTTTGGTTCTAGACTCTAGAACTGCCATTTCTAGACTTTAGAACTGCCACTTTTAGACTCTAAAACCGCCCATTCTAGACTTTAGAAATAGTGTTTCTAGACTCTAGATTGGCACCAATAGTGCCACTCTTGCTATTCCAAACGGCCACTATTGCCCCGCAATAGCAGCTGTTTTCCATCCTTAAAGTGCCACTTTTGCTTAGTGGAAGTGGAATAAAAGTTTTACTCTTTTTTGCCAAAATCCTTGCGAAAAATCTCAAAAAGGTGTAAAACCTAATAGAGTAAAAATCTCAAAAAGGTGCAAATTTGCACTATTATGAAGCGAAAAAAATCGTACTGTGCGGTTGTTTCCTTAGCTTGAACCTTGCGCAGCCATTCCCCTCCCATGTAGGGGAGGGGTTGGGGTGGGGTCTGTATCTCCATTGGCAGTTAGAACAACACTGACCCCACCCCCGACCCCTCCCCTACATGGGAGGGGAGAGGCTGCGGATGATAAATGCAATTTATAGAACATACCTCAAAAAGGAATCTTTCGTACTGCGTGGTTGATAATCCATGGTCCCAGTAGGTACTCCCCTCCCTTCAAGGGGAGGGGTTGGGGGTGGGGTCAGTAACTTCATTGGCTGCGCGCACAATCTCAGCCAAGACACCTTGCATGGATGTAAGCACCTGCTGATTGCTAAAGCGGAGCACACGGATACCCTGTTGGCGAAGATATTCAGTTCGCTGCTCATCGTATTCGTATTTGTAATCATGGCTGGCACCATCGAGTTCTATGCCAAGCCGATGCCCAGGGCAGTAGAAGTCAAGAATATAAGGGCCTATACCTTGCTGACGACGAAATTTCATGCCGCCAGCCCCACGACCCTTCAGGGCACGCCAGAGCGTAGCTTCTGCTGCGGTCATGTTGCTGCGAAGAGCCTTGCGATACTCTTTTTGTTCTGTAGCGTTTGCTTTAGCTGTAGGATAGTGCATAGGGGCTTTTCTTGTAATAACGTAGAAATCTGCGGAATATTGTTTTAGTTACTGACCCCACCCCCAGCCCCTCCCCTACATGGGAGGGGAGTGCCTACGTAGAAATCTGCTGAATATTGTTTTAGTTACTGACCCCACCCCCGACCCCTCCCCTACATGGGAGGGGAGTGGCTACGCAAGGTTCAAGCTAAGGAAACAACCGCACAGGTTGAAAAATTTATCAGCAACTCCTTGAATGGAAGGAGGAAAGACATGCAGAAGTGCCACTTTCTGGATTGCTTACATAAAATATTCCACCATAAGGATTTCTTTTTTCAGTTTTTATTTGTACCTTTGCCCCCATGCCATTGATGATTTCGCTTGATGTCGAAATACTTTTTTCAGGTAGGCGAAAGTTCTGATATGGCAAATTTCTGCCTTTGCTACGAATTCAGAAGTACACAATGCAAACTGGTCTGCGTATCGAACACATAAACAATAAAGACGAAAAAGAATGGAAGGTTCTTTTTGACTTTTACTACGCCCCTTTGTGTGCTTTCGCCAGCGACTTGCTGCACGACGATATGCTGGCTGAGGATATCGTGCAGACTACCTTGATGAAGCTATGGAACAACGACAAGACGTTTGAAAGTCAGAAACACCTGTCGTTCTATCTCTACAGGGCTGTCTATAACAACACGCTGTACCACCTGCGCGACCACCAGCAGTTTGTCAACGTCGAGATATCTGACGCCATCTCTCTGGGGCATCACGAGGACGACTTCGCCATGGCGGTAAAAGAAGAACTGGTGAGACAATTATATGAGGGCATACAGCAGTTGCCCAAGCGTCGGCGTGAGGTTATCACCTTGTCTATAGAAGGGAAGACAGGGGCAGAGATTGCCGAGATTCTGCAGATTAGCCTCAGTACGGTCAAGGAGAGCAAGGCAAAGGCTATCGAGTCGCTGAGGAAGTATGCCAAAGACAACCCTCTGATCTGCTTTTTATAGAAAAATATTATTTTTTTTAGCTTTGCGATAATACTTTTGCGTTTTTTTGCATAATATACTTAAAAAGTAAAAGTATGAATACCGACGAGCAACACTTTATAGATACCATTGACGCCATTGCCCGAGATGAGCAACAGGCTGACCCACGATTGGAAGAGGTGCGCCACTTCTATCGCAGCACCATGGTTTCCGAACGACTGGCTCACTACCAGAAATACAACATCAAAAAAGCCTACAAATTGTTTCTTCGCAATACCCATGAGCAGCGCCCCGTGGCATATCGGCGCTATGTGGCTTGGGCGGCAGCTGCCATCTTTGCCGGCTTCATCATGATGATACCGTTCATGAGCGACAACAAACCGTCTCACGAGGTCATGGCGATGCTGGAAAAGCACATCCCTGCACTGACAGACTCGGTGCCCGTTATTACCACCAGCACGGGCAAGGTTATCATGCTCGACCATGCTGATGACAACATGGATGTAGCGGGCACATCGGCCTATGTCACCGAGAGTGGTATTGCTATGAATAATTCAGACAAAGAAGAATCGCTCCTGGAACTGGTGGTGCCATACGGACGGCAATACCAGATAGCACTGCCCGACGGTACTGCCATCACCCTGAACTCGGGCTCTAAATTGAAGTTCCCCAACCGAATGGACCTCAGCCGGCGCGTCTATCTGGAGGGTGAGGCCTACTTTGACGTCAAGAAGACTGGTCGCCCCTTCAAGGTGAGCACCAGCGCAGGCACGATAACCGTCATGGGTACCACGTTTAACGTGAGAAGCTATGACGCCAACCATGCTGGCGTGGCCCTCTACTCGGGCCAGGTGATGTTTAGCGCAGGCGACAACGACTACCTGCTCGCTCCGGGCGAGGAAGTCGTGAAAGAGGGCAACGACATTACCATTCAGCCTATCAGCGACCCCAGAGCGTCGGCCTGGCGCAACGGACTCATCGTGTTCCGCAACCAGCGATTGGAGGCAATCATGACCGAGATAGCACGCATCTATGGCGTCGAGGTGGAGTTTAAGGCCGACGTCAGAGACATCCGTTTCTCGGGCGAATGCCGGAGAACGGAGACCGTCGATGAGTTCATGCAGAAGATGAGGCTGACCGACGAGTTTGACTACGAGATTAACGGAAACAAGATCACCATTCAATAGTTACAAAAAACAAAAACTTAACCAAAGAAAAAAAATGAGTAACAATTATTTTTCTGCGCTCCCGAGGTTCTTGACAAAAGGGAGAAGACTTTTCTTTACGCTTACGTTGGTCTGCTGCTCTCTTCATGCCTCGTGGGCACAGCAACAACGTTTTTCAGGAAACTACAACAATGTAGATGTGATTAAAATCCTGGAGTCTGTTCAGGGAAAGACTCGGTTCACGTATGTGTATAATGCCGACCTGCTGAAAGGCAAGAAAGCCACCATCACGGCCAAGAACGAAACGGTGGCCGCCTTCCTGGCCCGTCTTTGTCAGCAGTTGGACCTGGAGGTGGTGTGGGATGGCGACTGTGCCGTGATACGCAAGGCCAATGCCGATGCACAGAAGATCGTTGTAGCAGGTCATGTCATGGATGAGGCCTCCGAGCCTCTGCCTGGAGTGGCCGTGACAGTTTCGGGCAAGAAGGGCACTGCCGTCACCAACAGCGAGGGTAACTACCGCATCGAGGTGCACGAGCAGGACGTGCTCTGCTTCAGCTTCATCGGCATGAAGCAGCAGAAGGTGCTCGTTGACCGTTCAAACATTGATGTGGTCATGCACGAAAACGTGGCTACACTGAACGACGTCATCGTCACCGGTTACCAGACCATTGACCGCTCGAAACTCACGTCGGCTGTTACAACACTGAAGATGGACGACATCATCAATCCTGGTATGAACACCATCGACCAGATGCTGGAAGGCAAGGTGCCTGGCATGATCTTCATGCCTAATAGCGGTCAGCTGGGTGCTGCGCCCAAGTTGCGCATTCGTGGTACCTCAACCATCCTCGGCAATCGCGAACCGCTGTGGGTGCTCGACGGTATCGTTCTTTCTGATCCTGTGAATGTTGATCCCCAGAGCATCAACGACCCAGACTTCGTCAATCTGTTGGGCAACGCCATTTCTGGTTTGAACCCCAACGACATTGAGCAGATTGACGTGCTGAAAGATGCCTCTGCCACCGCGCTCTATGGTGCCAAGGCCGGCAATGGTGTCATCGTGATCACCACCAAGAAGGGTAAGATTGGCAAACCTTCGGTGGGCTATAACGGCAGCTTCACCTTTACCCGTCGTCCCCGCTACTCTGACCGCGACATCTATATGATGAACGCTGCCGAGCGACTGGACGTCAGCAAGGAACTGATCGATCGCAAGATGTATTATAATAATGTGACCCAGTGGTCTGGTTATGAAGAGGCACTGATGGACTACTATAGTGGCAACATCGACTACGCCACATTCAAGCAGCGTGCCGACTACTACGGCAGCGTCAACACCGACTGGCTCGGGCTGCTGACGCGCGATGCCTTCTCGCACAACCACACCGTGAACCTCTCTGGTGGTTCTCCCAACATCAAGTACTATGCTTCTGTGGGATACAGCCAGCAGGACGGTGCTATCAAGAAAGAGCAAAACGACCGCTACTCGGCCATGCTGAACCTCTCGGCCAACTACCGCAAGTTCAGCTCTCAGTTCCAGTTGGCCGCCAATACCACTGAGCGCACCTACACCCCGTCGGACATCAACGTGATGGACTATGCCTACAACATGAGCCGCACCATGCCTGCGCACAATCCCGACGGTTCGCTGTTCTACTATCCACGCGTTGACATGTATGGCAACCGCTATGACTACAACATCATCAACGAGATGGCTAACTCGGGTGACAACACCGATGGCAATGCCATCAACCTCCGTGCCCAGATGCGCTACGAGTTGCTGCCGTGCCTGAACGTAGATGCCGTGCTGGCCTACGGTATCCAGAACACCACGCACGAGGAATACTACACCAAGGATACGTATTACATCAACAACCTCCGCTCTGATCGTTCGCTCCGCAACGATATGTGTCCCGTCGGCGGTCAGCTGAAGCGCGAGGAGACACGCAACACCGACTACACGGCCCGTCTGCAGGCCAACTTCATGAAGACACTCGGTCAGAAGGGTAGTCACCTGATCACGGCTTCTGCCGGTATCGAGGCAAAGTCAACAGAGTACAAGGGCTTCAACATCACCCGCCGCGGCTACTTCACCGAGTTTGGCGGTTACTTCGACCAGGTGCCAACCACCTATTCAATGTATTACTCGTCGTTTATGGCATCGAAGGAGGGACTGGGCTATCGCACCCGTCAGCTCACCAACGAGATGGCATGGTATGCCACCGGTGGCTATGGCTATAAGGACACCTACATCTTCAATGTCCATCTGCGTGGCGAACGTTCCAACCTCTTCGGTACGCGCGCCAACGAGGAGTTCTCGCCCATCTGGGCTGTTTCCGGTCGCTGGAATATGAAGAAGGACGTGCTGAAGAACACGAGCTGGGTGGACGATGCCTCTCTGCGCCTCTCGTGGGGTTGGCAGGGCAACATGCTGCCGGGTCAGACCGCGCGCATGATTATCCAGCAGTCAAAGCTCACCAGCTATGACTTCAACGAGAACTATGCCACCATCTACAAGTATCCTAACCCCGACCTGAAGTGGGAGCGCACGGCTTCTTATAATGCCGGACTTGACTTCGCACTGCTGAACAACAAGATTCGCGGTACGGTGTCTTACTTCTACAAGCACACCACCAATGCTTTCCTGACCAAGACCGTGTCGGAAATCAATGGTGTCAATCAGTATGTCATCAATGGCGGTACACTCGACAACCGAGGCATTGAGCTGGCCTTCAGCTTTACGCCCATCAACAATGCTACAAACATTGGTGGAACATCAAAGCGTGGCTTCGTATGGCGTATCGATCCCCAGATTGGCGAGGTCATCAACAAGGTGGCCAACCGTGCCCTCAACAAGAAGAACAACGTGCTGCACGATGTGGTCACTTATAAAGACTACCTCAATGGCTCCATCGAGTTTACAGGAAAGCCTATCGGCACGTTCTATTCTTATAAGTTCAAAGGTCTGGACCACAACACTGGTGCGCCCACGTTCTACAACACAGAGGACGAGAACAAAGACGAACTGATGGCTAAGTATGCCAACATGACCAAGGAGGAGATCTTCGAGACCGTCATGGAGGAATCGGGCACGCGCGAACCCTACATCCAGGGTGGTATCACTAACTACTTCGGTTGGCGTAACTTCGGACTGTCGTTCAACTTCACCTACTCGCTGGGTAACAAGATCCGTATGCTGAAGATTGCCTCTGGCTATGCCACCAACATCATCTATCCGCAGCAGAACCTGCGTAAGGAGTATGTCAACCGCTGGCGCCGTCCGGGCGATGAGGCGTTTACCAACATCCCAGGTCTCGTCATCGACCAGGCTTACAACACGTCCTGGTGGCAGCAGTATCCTGCAACGACCTATGAGTTTGCCGGCAGCATGTATGAAATGTACGACAACTCTAACATCCGCGTTGTCAGCGGTAACTACCTGAAGCTCCAGTCGCTGTCGTTCAAATACAATGTGGAGGACAACCTGGTCAAGGCGCTCGGACTGCAGTCCATGTACATCACCTTCACGGGCAACAACCTCTGGACGCTGTGCAGCAAGAAACTCAAGGGACAGGATCCTACACAGAGCGGCAGCTCGCCCTCTATCAACCTGTCAACACGTCCTACCTACACATTCAACATCAACGTAACCATCTAAAAATCACTGCAAAATGAAAAGACTATCAATATATGCGCTTTTGCTGGCCCTGGCACCCGTGCTCCTGACGTCGTGTGGCGACTTCCTGGAAGAGTATTCTACTGACCAGCGCTACTGTGAAAATGTGGATGACCTCGAGGCACTGATGATTGGCGAAGGCTTTCTGGGCTTCAGAAAGGGGGCTATCTACGGACAGGGAACCATGAGCAAGTCGGAACTGGAGACGACGGACGCCCAGAGCCTTTACTTCCCCTGGATTCACGTGGTCGATGACGATGCCGAGGCGTTCCTCGTTGACTATGTTACAGAGGATGTAGGCACGCCATACTACATGTTGGGCAAGCTGGCCAACTGGAACGAGGACCCCTTCAGCAGTATTCAGAACATACAGTGGGAGGATAAGGACTGGACCAAACTGTACAAGCATATCGGCGCCCTAAACTCCATCATCTTCCAGGCACAGGAGATAACTGGTAAAGATACACGAACGGAGAAGGTGACATTGCTGAAGCATGTCAGCGGCGAAGCCCACTTCCTCCGTGCTTTCTACTACTTCTACCTGGCTAATGCCTATGGAATGCCTTACTCGGAGGCTACTGCCAATACAGACTTCTGCGTGCCCTTGAAGGTGTCGGAGGTTATCGAAGACAAGCACTTCAAGCGGGCATCGTGCAAGGAGGTCTATAATCAGATATGGGCCGACCTCGAGGCCGCCGAGAAAGAGCTGGACGGCTACACCCCCGACTTCACATTGCGTGTAGGCATCGGTGCTGTCAAGGCTTTCAAGTCGCGTGTGGCTCTCTATATGGAGCGCTATCAGGATGCTATCGATGCTACTGATGCCTTCAAGGAGCTGGGCTACAAGCTCACCGACCTCCGTCAGCATGATGCTGCCAACAGCTTCAGCAACCGCAACTCCAGCGAGACGATCTTCACTACCGGCACTTACAATGCCAGTTTCATCTTCATCAACGACTCTACCGGCTCGTGGAATGGCGATGACAACCGTGCTTGCAGCTTCAAGGCCAGCAGCAGCCTGATGGACAACTTCAAGCCCACCGACTTGCGCCGTGAGTTTTTCTTCCGCAACAGTTCGAAGAACAAGGCACCACTGCCCAACAAGTACTTCCCCCAGCCCGATGACTACAACTTCCAGGATATGGCTTCCGACATCTTCACCTTACGCTATGCCGAGGTGCTGCTCAACAGAGCTGAGGCTCTGGCCATGCTCAATCAGACCGAGCAGGCACGTGCCACCCTGCAGCAGTTGCGCGAGAAGCGACTGACGGATGCTCAGTTGGCCGACATTCCTACGGACAACGAGAAGCTGGTAGAGTTTATCCGCACCGAGCGCCGCATGGAGCTCTGCTTTGAGGGCCACCGCTGGTTCGACCTCCGTCGCTATGCAGTCAACAGCCGCTATCCGCTCGCCGAGGATTTTGCCATCACACACCCGGCCTACTCCTACGATGCTGTTTCCAACACGTACTATCACATTGGCGACTATCGTCTGGGTGCGTTCAAGTACGACCAGGCAGCCTGGATGATGCCAATACCCAGTGCCACCATCACTTTCAACGAAGGAACCCTGACCAACCTTCTCCGTCAGACACGTACAATCATCAAAAACTAAATTAAAGCAATGAAAACATATAAGTATATCTTCGCAACGGTCCTTGCAGCACTGGCCCTGTCAGCATGCCAGGAAGAAGAGATCACCGAGTTTCCAGACTACACGAAGAACTGGTTTGAGCTTCAGGACAACCCTGACGACTCGGTTGCTCACGCGATGTATCAGTTCTATAAGGACTACAACATCCCCGTGTTTGCCAACGACACGATAGGTCAGCAGCAGCGCGTGGACGTCTTCGGACACGAATACACACACTACGAGACGCTCACACTGAGCTACTCCATGGGTGGAGGTGCCTCGGCCAACATAGAACCGGTGGTTGACAACTTCACCTACGCCACTCGTAAGTATATTCCGGCGTTTCTGCGCTACCTGCGTGCTAGCATCATGCCGCTGACACCTAAGAAGGTGCACATCCACAGCATTCTGCTCGTTGACCAGATGTACAGCCGCTCTTTCGGCAATGATGCCTTCAAGGGTCTCAACACCCTCGTCATCTCTAACGTGGCTAATCTGGCCAACATGAGCGACAAGGAAAAGAAGGCCATGCAAGGTTCTATCCTGCGCGTGCTCTATGGCGACTATATCACGCACACGGATGAGTATAACGCCAAGCTGGAGCGCTTCTACAACGTGTCGAGAGACCTGTCGCCCTCAAAAGATATCTACAACATGTACACGGGCTATCTCCGACAGTATGTGACAGGTGCCGACCCCACTGACTGGAATCATCCCACCGTCGAGGAGGTGGGCTTCCTGGGCCCTGATCCCTCTAACAGTTATTATACGCCGGCCAGCACCTTCATGGACATCATGATGTACTGCCAGGCCATTCTCACGTATGATGAAGCTGAGTTTGAAGCGCTCTATGGTCAGTATCCCTATATCATGGAGAAGTATCATATCCTCAAGGAAATCATAGAAACCATTCAATAAATAATGAAAAAAAATCTCTTTCTTACGGGGCTCCTGCTGACTGTTCTCACAGCGGGAGCCCAGAATGCAAGCCTGAAAGGAACATTCCTGAAGGACGTTATGGGACAAAAAAGCAATATGCTCTATATTGCACAAAACGAGAAGGGTCAGCTCGTACCTAAGACCATGGCTGGCCTCCGCTCTACCGACCGCTCTTTCCAGGTCAACGTCACACCCAACATGGGCATCATCGGCAAGGTGAACTATGTGGGAGCCGACGGCGAGTTCTACCCCCTTTACATCAAACAGGGCGAGACCATCGACTTCACCGTCAAGGACGGCACCATCCGTTTCAATGGAAAGCTCAGCAAGGAAAACAAGTTTTTCGCTGCATGGTACAGCTTGTTGGCCCCTCTGCGCCAGCTCGACTATACACCCCTGGGCCGCAGCACGGGGTCGCAGCGCTACCACGAGTTGATAGACAGCATCACACCGCTGGCCGAACAGCTGATTGCCAAGGTCAACACGGGCAACAGCTACTTTGACAACTGGGTCAAGAAGGCCATGCCCTACAACCTGCAGTATGATGTGCTGAACGTCTTCTCCAACGGCATTGAGTTTGGCCAGAAGACGGACTATCCTGCCTATCTGCAGAAGCTCTTCAACAACTACCAGTATGATAGCATGGACATGTGGAACTACAGTGCTGCTCCTTTCGATCTGATCAGCATCTATGCCTTTGGCCGTGCTTGGGTCTATAATTTCATCATGGGTCCCACACTGCCTATTTCCCTGACCTACATCTCTGACCCTCAGCTACGCGGCGAGGTTATGATTGAAGCCATGAACCGCCACTTGCTGGATAGCTGTGACGTGCGCTGCAAGCAGTACGAGAGTAGCTTTGTTACGGCCGACCAGAAGGCACGCCGCGACGCCCTGCTGCGCCGCTGGTTGGTCAACCAGCCTGGCAATCCAGCCATCGACTTCGCCTATGAAGATGTGGACGGAAAGCAGAAAGCGCTCTCTGACTACAAGGGTAAGGTGGTTGTCGTTGATGTATGGGCTACCTGGTGTGCCCCCTGTAAGAAGGAGATTCCCATGCTCGAACAGCTCCAGAAGGAGTTCCAGGGTCAGGATGTTGTCTTCATGAGTGTCTCGTTCGACACCGACCGTGCCGCCTGGCAGAAGATGATCACCGAAAAACACATGGGAGGCGTTCAGCTCATCAGCTACCGCAAAGGCCCACTTGTTGACGACTACGTCATCGATGCCGTTCCCCGCTTCATGGTGTTCGACAGACAGGGCAACGTCGTTACTACCAATGCGCCACGCCCCTCGGAGCCAGAGTTGAAGCAACTGATTGAAACCGAACTGAAAAAGAACTGATTCTTATGAAGCCAAGAAACATATTATTTGTTGTGCTGCTGTTCTCAGCCATCATCTGCCAGGCCCAGGGCATTGCTTTCACCACAGGCCTCACCTTCAAGCAGGCTGTTGCCAAGGCCAAGAAGGAAAACAAGATGCTTTTCATGGACTGCTATACGTCGTGGTGTGTGCCTTGCGCCAAAATGGCCAAGGAGATTTTCCCACTGAAGGAATGTGGCGACTATTTCAATTCGCGTTTTGTCAGCATACAGGTTGACATGCAGAAGGGTGAAGGCGTCGAACTGATGAAGAAGTTCCAAGTGCAGGCTTTCCCTACGTTCATTATCTTTGATGGCAATGGCGACGAAATCAACCGCATCACTGGCGGCTCTTCAAGTCTGGACGAATTCCTCAAGCGCGTTGAGGAGGCACAGAAGCCCGATAACTCTGTTCCCATGATGAAGAAGAAGTTCTTCAGCGAACCGGAATACGAACTGGGCATGAAACTCATTAAGGCCATGATGGACCATGGACAGGACCCGGCACCCGTGATTGACGAGATGATGAAAAACAAGTGGGAGTCACAGCGCTACGACCGTTCGTTCTTCGCACTGGTTCTGGCCAACACCGACTTCCGCTCACCACGCTTCGACAAGATCATGCTCGACATTGATCGACTGAACAAGCATATCGGCACAGAACAGACGCGACGCATGATTCTCGACTCCTATCGTACAGGCATGTACCTGGTAGCCAGCGGTCGCGAACATGACTACACGGTGGACGACGTGCGCAAGGCGGCACTCATCACGGCGATGCTCGATTTTCCTCCCACCGAGGGCATCGCATTGGTGCCACGCATCGCACTGCATGTCATTGAGCAGGACTACGACAAGCTCATTGACTTCTACGACGAGGTGGTGCGCTATGTCCCCGCCAACGATGCCTTCAAGGTGATCCTCAACGGACTGCTGCAGGCTCAGTATCCCAAGATGAACGATGCCCAAAAGGCGAAATACGAGAACTATGTCAATAGCTTCGTCAAGTCTGCTACCTATGAGGCTCAGGGCATGGAGAACAGTCTGAAGTTCATGAAGGAACAGGATGCAAAAGCCAAGAAATAATATGAACACAAACCATCTGTTAGTAGTAATGAGGAGACGACTTCTTCTGTTCTCGTGCATCTTTAATCTCGCTGTTGCCTCAGCACAATCGCTGGACTCCGATTCGCTCCTAGTGACTCTGGGCACTGAGCTCCGCTACAACATGAGCCAGTTGCAACAGCAGCCCAACAATATTCCCTACTTCATGAGCTTGCGCCTGGTTGACGAGCAGAGCACCATCGTCCGCAGTAATCTCGGTGCTGCTACCGTCAATACCGCCCACAGCCGCATAATCACGCCACAGATTCGTCTGGGCGACGAGGCGCTCGACAACTTCAAATACCAGAATCAGGGCTCGGGCGATAATCAGCGCAATGGCCAAGGCATCAACATTCCCGTCAACGGTGCCGTCATCCCCTCCATGCGCCAGGCCATTTGGCAGGAGGTGTTGCGCCGCTATCAGATTGCTGTCAATAATTATAACGCGGCCAAGGCCAAGGCCTTCACAAGTTCGGAAGACGAAGACAAGGCACCTTGCTTTTCTAAGGCGCCAGTTGAACAGTACTATGAGCAACCTCTGCCTGCTGCGGCAACCAAGATTGACGTAGCGAAATGGAAGGAGCGCCTGAACGAAATCACGCGTGTCCTTCGCTCATATTCTGACATTGACGCGGGGACAGCCGAACTGACCTTCCAGGTCATCCGCACCTACTTCACCAACTCTGAGGGTAGCCGTGTTGTGCAAAACCGCAAGGCGGCTCGTATCATCGTGCAGGCTTCGGTGAAGGCTTTCGACGGCATGTCTTGTCCGTTGCACAAGGACTACTTTGCTTACGAGCTGGACAACATGCCTTCGCAACAGCAGATGATCAGTGATGCTAAGGACATGATAGAACGCCTGAAGGCGCTGAAGAACGCACCTGTTGCCGACCCCTACACCGGCCCGGCTATCCTGTCAGGTCCGGCCAGCGGTGTTTTCTTTCACGAGATATTTGGTCACCGACTCGAAGGCCATCGCCTGAAGAAGGGTGGACAGACGTTCAAGAAGATGGTTGGCGAACTGGTTCTGCCCTCGACATTCAATGTTTACTGCAACCCCACGCTGAAGGAATACAAGGGTGCCGCACTCAACGGTCACTACTTGTATGACGACGAAGGCGTACGCGCCCGTCGTGTTGATTGCGTGACCAATGGTGTGCTGACGAGCTTCCTGATGAGCCGTGTGCCGCTTGATGGCTTCCCCGAGAGTAATGGTCACGGTCGTACCACAGGTGGCAATGACCCAGTGTCGCGTCAGTCAAACCTGATTGTCGAAACGACCAAGTCGTACACCGAAGATCAGCTCCGTTCAATGCTCATCGCCGAGGCAAAGAAGCAGGGCAAGGCTTACGGCTACTTCTTCAAGAGTGTCACCAGCGGCTACACGCTGACTGGCGAGGGCGGCAGTCTGAACTCGTTTAATGTCACACCACTCGAGGTTTACCGCGTGTTCACCGACGGACGCCCCGACGAACTTGTACGTGGCGTGGATATGATTGGCACACCATTATCGATGTTCTCCAACATCACGGCTGCCGGCAACGAGAGCAGCACCTTCACGGGCATGTGTGGCGCCGAGTCTGGTTGGGTGCCTGTATCTGCCACTTCTCCCATGATCTATGTTTCTAAAATCGAGACGCAGCGCCGCATGGAGAACCTGCAGAAGCCCGAAATCCTGCCTGCACCAGAGGTCAAAGAGCTGAACGGCAGTAGGGAGGAGGATGTCATCTTCCAGGCCATGAGCGACGAGATGGACCGCACCAGTCGCTTGTCTTATCCCGGTTACCCTACGCCATTCCTCGTCAGCTACAACATCAGTCGTAACCATAGTGCGTATATACGGTCGGTGCTGGGCGGCAATCTGCAGGAGACCTATCAGCCGGCTACCACGACGGGTAGCATGAATCTCTCGATGGGCAACAGTATGCTCATTGGCGACATGAAGCCCGGTCAGGTGGTCTCCATCGACTTCACTGATCAGGTCGATTACAACAACATCCGCCACGGGTTCTGGTCAGCGTCTGACTATCTGTACAAGTACGGACTGAACGGTCTCTCGCAGAAGATGACATTTCGTGCTAACAACCCCCAGTCGGAAGAGGAAAAGGCCATCCCCGACATACTGGTCATGAAACCGACAGAGATTATCGAGCCATCCGTCACCGACACTATCAACTATAGCAAGATGAAACAGGTGGCCATGCGTCTTTCTGCCATCTTCAGCGACTATCCTGATATCTACAACTCAAGTGTCAGCCTGTATGCCCGCAACAGTTCCCTGTATAGGCTTACATCGGAAAATATCAAGATAAAGAGCAATCATGGCTTTGCCGAGATCGACGTCGTGGCCAGCATCCGTACCCTTGATGGCAACGAGTATCATGACAACCTGCAGAAGTTGGTATGCTCGGATGCAGAACTCGAGTCACCGGCACTGATGGCAGAGGTTCGCAACTTTGCCGAACACCTCATGCAGATACGCCAGTCAAAGGCTGTCAACGACTATTATAGTGGTCCGGTAATGATTGAAGGCACGGCCATCTGTAACGTCATAAACGCCAGGATTCTTCCATTGCTGACGGCTAAACGTACACTGGAAGAGGGTAGCAGCCTGTCCAGCTTGCTCGTAGGTAAGCGTATCCTGGATCCTCACTTGTCCATCAGGCAGTACACAAACATGCCTATCTACAAGTCGGTCAAACTGCTTGGCAACTACACATACGACTTCGATGGCGTCAGACCGGCCAAGGAGCTGACACTGCTAGAGGGTGGCTTCGTGCGTCAACTGCTCAACGGACGCTACCCAGCCCTCAACAGTCTGTCGTCCACTGGCAACAACCGCTTTATGAATGCCTCACAGACGGTAGGCTCTACTGTTGTCCCAGGCATACTGAAGGTCTCGGTGGACAATGCCAAACCATTTGCTAAGCTGAAGGGACTGCTTTGCAAGACAGCCAAGAACCAGGGACTGCAGACGGCCTTTATCATCCGTCAGCCTGCGGGATGCAACCCTTGCCTCTATCGTGTCAACGTGGCTACTGGCGAGGAGGAGCTGGTTCGTTCCGACCAGCTGCCTGATGTTCAGAAGAGCGATCTGCTGCACATCCTTGCTGCCTCTAAAGAGGAGAATGTCACCAACACCATTATCAATGGTGTCGGCACGTCGTTCATCACGCCTGCGGGCATAATCATAGAGAACATGGAGTTCTATATGAAAAAGCCTAAGCAAGACATGCCTTTCCCCGTACAGATGCCACGATAAAACATATTCCAATAAAACTCACTAACGCGCCCCCGATAGTCTCCTTCCCGACTTTCGGGGGCTTTTTCTTTTCTTAGCTTGAACCTTGCGCAGCCACTCCCCTCCCTTCCGCTCGAGCTCTGCTCGCTTGCTACCGAAGGGACGCAAGAAGGGGAGGGGCAGGGGTGGGGTCTGTAACTCCATTTGCAGTTAGAACAACACTGACCCCACCCCCGCCCCCTCCCCTACATGGGAGGGGAGTACCTACAGGGACCTTGGATTTTCAACCGCATAGTACGAAAGATTCCTTATTGGGGTATGTTCTATAATTGCATATATCATCTGCTGAACTCCCCTCCCATGTAGGGGAGGGGTAGGGGTGGGGTCTGTAACACTTTTGGTTTGTGGAAGTGAAATAAAAGTTTTACTCTTTTTTGCCAAAATCCTTGCAAAAAATCTCAAAAAGGTGTAAAACCTAATAGAATAAAAATCTCAAAAAGGTGTATATTTGCATCATAAAAAATCTCAAAAAGGTGTAAATTGCACTATTATGAAGCGAAAAATTTCGTACTGTGCGGTTGAAAATCCAAGGACTACGTAGGCACTCCCCTCCCTTCAAGGGGAGGGGCAGGGGTGGGGTCTGTAACTCCATTTGCAGTTAGAACAATACTGACCCCACCCCCGACCCCTCCCCTACATGGGAGGGGAGGGGCTACGCAAGGTTCAAGCTAAGGAAAATCTTCCTGTTTATATGACGCCCTTGTTGTAAGCATAAAAAGATGCAAACCATCTGATACTCCATATTCGTCTTCCAACAGTCTTACTCAGAATAAAACCAAACAAAAAGAATAAAGAAAAGACGATGAAAAAGTTTGTGGCTCAATGATGGTGATGGATGCCGCGAAATGCTTTGTGGCATGTGTTTCTGGTTAAAAAGTGAAAGTATATTCGTATTTTAAAAACTTTAACACAAAAGGTTTGCGGGGTGTTGTCTTTCTTTTTACCTTTGCTGCCAATTATATATGTGCTGACTGAAGAGATGGCCCGACCACATGGGTAAGGATGTGGTGAAGATGCAGAGACATGGGCCATATAACCATAAACAATCGATAGTGCTGTTTCGGGGAAACTCCCCGTTGCAGTTAGCGCTATAAACTTTTACCAATAAAAAAAACCAATGAAAAAGAACTTATTCTTGCTGCCCTGCATTGCAGCGTTTCTTGTTGTTGCAGTTTTTTCCGCATGTACACGTGGAAGTTTGCATACGTCATATGCAAGAAACCAGCTTGAGATTAATGATGACAGCATGCGTTTTGACCTTCGCTGTGATTCAACTAAATATATAATAGACAGGGTCATCCCATTGTCTGTTCCAGAACGATTTTTGGGGCTGCAGTGTGAGAAAATGGAATATGTTGATGGCTATTTCTACTTGTTAGACAAGGAAGTGAATCATTCGGTTCTTGTGTTTGATAGTCTCGGAAATTTTGTTGCATCACTTGGTCGGAGAGGACATGCAAATAATGAGTACATAGAAAAGCCTTCCGATTTTTTCGTGGATTCCAAGCATAATAGAGTTGAGGTTTTCGAAAGAAGTACCCCTAGAGTCCATATCTTCTCCCGTTCTGGCAAGCAGGAGAATTTCGTGAGGTTAAAGATGTGGCCTTATGCAATAGGAATTACAAGCGAAAATAACATAATGGCTGCTTTTGACAACGAAGAAGCCGGGGGAGGCTTGCAGTTGGGTATATTCAACCATGATGAGGAACTTGTCAAGCCATTTTTTGAAATAGATTGCAATCATGAGTTTATTAACGACGAGATGTGTTTTGTTAGATCCGGAGATTATTTATACCACATTCCGAATTTCTCAGACTCTGTACTAATTTTCAAGTCAGACTCTCTGGTGGAAGTGAAGAAAATCTGTTTTAAATCTCCTTTTCTTACTAGTGACATCAAGAAAAAAGCGAATGTAGGCGACATCGAGGAATATATGCGATATGAAGGTATTAATGGAATTCGAAACTATTATGAAACTCCTAGATATATCAATCTGTCTTACTCAAAATCGATGTTAAACGTAAATTGTATTATAGACAAGAGGACAGGATCTCAGTATCAATTCCTGACCGTTCCGTTTAAAGGTTTTTTCCCAGCCCAAGCCTACACATTGAGTGGCTCAACATCATATTGGCTGATTACTAAAGAAGATGTCGATATGATAATGGATCTAGCCATAAACAAAAGCAGTTCAAAAAAAGAACAAGAGAAGGAATGGTCTGTTACCCCATCCGTGGTAAAGGACTTGTTGTGCAAGAAATACGGTCTTCCAGCTATTGTTCAGATAAGGTTTAAAGACTAAACTTATACTACGACTTCCAGGAACGAGAGCACAAGAAGCATTACTACATGCCAATGTGATCTCTAAAAAGCATTGAGATATGAAAATAGTAAAGGTAATAGTGTTTTGTGTCGTGTCATTGTTTGTTTGTGGTTGTGCAAAACAGAACAATTGTCGCACTTTTGACATGACAACTCATGATTTTGACAGGTGGGACCAGCTTGTCAGTGTAGAAAAATACATCGTACTAGAGGAAACCGATAATAGCCTGTTATCCGGTGTTGACAAATGTGTGATTGGTGACAGTGCGATATATGCGTTTTGCAGAAAGTTTGATAAGGTGTATAAGTTCTCTCTTGAAGGGAAATTTCTATCAACTGTTGGCGAAAAAGGCCGTGCGAAATCAGAATATCTTGGCATCAGTGATATCGCATACGACCAAAGCAGCGGTGATCTTGTGGTAGCAGATTCGCGTGGCCTTTTGTGGTATGATTCCTCTTTAAAGTTCAAGAAACGCATGGCCATGGATGATGTGGCGTTGTTTGATTTTAGTTCAGAGGGTGATATCCTATTTTATGGTCAAGACAGCAGATATAGTGTGACATGTTTAAAAAACGGGAAAATTGCTGGCGTTCGCGACAAGACAGGCTACGCGTTCTTTTCAGATGTCTTCTATCGTAATCAAGAAGAGACAATGGTGGTTTCAGACTATGGTCAATTTTTCATTGATAGATACAAGGATGGGAAGTTGTCTCGCATCTATGAGTTTGATATGGGCCAAGATGCGCTTCCCGAGAATATGAGACCTCTGTCAAGCCCGGAATTCGAGAAGGTTGACGATATGGAAGATTATTTCAAGTGTTTGCAACGTGCATGTGAGACGAAGACATGGCTTTATACAGAATTCCGAGGCCCCCATCATTGCATTTACAAAGGTTATATAAACAAAAAGAGTGGACAGGTGTTCTTTGGCAAGGCTCCCTTCGATGAAGCTTATGGCATAGTAGGAACCTACCAAGACCAGTTTTATGCATTGCTATATCCCGAATATGTTGGCGAGAACTCATACATGAGGAAGTTTGTGGTTGATAATGGTCTGCAGGACGTACATAATCCAGTTGTCATATTTTTAAAACTCAATGAAAAACTATAATGAATGCTTGTCCAAGCAAACTTCGTTTAGATGCTTAAATTATGAAAGGTCGGATGTCCTTAAAGAAATAATAAAATTTTAAAAAGAGTTGTTTTTATGAATAAATTGAATGAGGCACTTCTCTATTCGTTATGTGGTGTCATACTTTTTTTTTCTTATTCCTGTGGTAATAAGGAAAGACGAGATATTACAGCAGGTGCATTAAACACTTATATGGTCGGAGAGAGAAATGACAGCATAAAGGTCTCCGATATCTCTAAAGAGGTGACAGCTATTCCACTCGACTCAACAGTTTTCTTGGGATTGGTGCATAAGATGGTTAATAGCGGAGATTCTGTGTTCCTTCTTGGCGACCGTGGCGTGTATCTGTTTGATCTTCAAGACGGCAGACAGAAGAATTGTTATGAAAAGCAAGGTAGGAGCAGAAATGAGTATGCGAGAATCAAGGACTTTGATGTGGATTCTGTAAGTGGAAAGATATATCTTCTCTGTGATCCAGAGAAAATCATAGAGCTGACACCTGATTTCCAGTTCTCTCGTTCCATAGAAACTCAGGGCGATTATGAGCGTCTTGCAGTTGTTGACGGGCGCATATATCTCTATTCTTACTACCTGCACAAGTTGGACGTGTTGCAAGGCGACACGACGACATTGCTTATGGATATTCCCGAAACACGAGCTTGGGTGTATGGTGAATCCACCATTTTCCATAAGACGGACGCTGGTCTTCTGTTTACTCCCGAGCCTTTCTCAACAATCTTTGCTATCAATGGCAATGAAATAAAGAATCTTATCCATCTGTCATATCCCAACGAGCGTGAAACAATGGAAAGAATGACAAAGTCGAAATTAGAAAAAGAAGAGCTGTTTGAATATCCTTTCCCCAAAATCGCAAAGGTAGTGGTCACAGATAGCATCATGATGGTGACATATTCCTATGCTATTGCACTTCGGGTATGCTTAATAGACAGGAATAATCACAAAGTGATTGCAGATGGGTGTCAGAACTATATTCTTCCTAAAGTTGGTGTCCATGGCTCGTTGATAGGCGAATTTATTTATTACCACGATGAAGATATGGGCGGATTTCTGGACAACGCAAACGTGAAATATACATTCGTTAGCCAGCCAGCAAAGGAAACCGATCAACACGTAATTCTTAAGTATAAGCCATTACCATGAAACAATCGATAGTGCTGTTTCGGGGAAACTCCCCGTTGCAGTTAGCACTATAAACTTTTACCAAACACATATTTAACAATAGACTGTATGAAAGTATTGTATAATTTTGGAATTGCATTGCTCGCTTTAATGTTGATGTGTTGTGGCAGGGCAATTGATACCAACCAGACAGGTAGCGTCCTGTTTGTGGATGTTGATAGTTCAAAACCGGTAATTACCAATGATGAAGCACGCTTGCTTGTTCCTGATGATGGAGATTTGTTATCTGTCAGTTGCAGTTCTGTAATTGGTGAAGTGGAGGACATGAAGTTTGATAAAGATAGAATCTTTGTGTTGGGCGACGATCGTGAGAAAATTCATGTTCTGAATAGTAAGGGCGTCTGCGAAAATGAGATTTCTCATCTTGGCAAATCGTCTAAGGAATATATAGAGATAACCGATTTCTATGCAGCCAATGGCAGTGTGTATATTTTGGATTTGTCATCACAGAAGGTCATTGAGTACGGTTATGATGGAACTTTCAAAGGTTCTACAAACATTGAGAGATATTGGGCAAATTACATCTTTGTTATCGATGACCATTTGTTCCTTGTCAATCAAGGAAGTGAAACGGAAGAAGGTAAAAAGGGCCTCTTTGAAATTACGAAAGACGGCACATTAGTTGCGTCATATCTCCCTTTTGAGAAAAGACCTGGTCTTGATTGTGATAATTGCTGTGCACCTTGTTCTGCTGATACGATGTTCTATGCCGATAGAGAGTCAAACACCATATACAAGGTGACGAAAGGTAAGTGTGAGCCTTTTATAACGCTCGATTTTGGCAAATATAATCTTCCGGAGAACTGCAAAGGCATGGATGCCATAGAGCTGATGCAAGAATTGAAGGGAGATTTAGATAAATACGTTTTGGGCATAGAACAAATACAGTCTTCAGATGACTTCCTGTTAGTAAAATTTAGTCTAGGGGATAGTATTTATAAGCTTGTGATAAATCAGAAGAGTAAAGAAATTGCCTTGCTGTGTAAGGGTATATATGTCTCAAGTATGTATCATCTGGGATTGCACAATTTTTATTTTCGTGGTAATCATGTTTATGATGTCTATGCAGGAGACGAAATAATTAATGATGTCAAACTAATGGAAGCAGATAAAGAACCAGTAGAGAAAAAATATTGGGAGCAATTGACGACTACTGTTGCAGATAGAGAATCAAACCCAGGTAATCCTGTTTTCCTGAAGTTTAGGATTAAACAACAGGCAAAATGAAGAGTGTTGTCGTGTTTTGTCTCTTAGGGTTAGCAGTATTCTTTTTATCATGTCAAAGTGGTAAAGAAGAAGTATGTAGTAATTCTGGTCAATAATTAATATATATATATGCGCATATGAAACAAATATTCTTGTTGTTTACAGTTATAGCCGTCATTTCGTGCTCTCAGTCTATGTATAACGCACTTGGTGACTATAAAAGGGAGGTCGTAAGACTCAAGCCAGATGCAGATAATGAAGGGTTAAGACAGAATCAGTACACCGTAGATTCTGTTTGCGAATTATCGTTGCCGAGTGGGATGGAGCTGCATGAAGCCACAAAGATTGTTGTTAAGAACGGCAGAATCTATGTCATGGACTCGGAATTTGATAAGACGATATATGTTTTTGATACTTCAGGTAAGTTCTTGTTTCGTGCAGGCGAAAGGGGAAGAGCAAAGAACGAGTATATAGACGGACCTGCAGACTTTTTCGTCGATGACCATCGTTGTCTTCACGTCTTCGATGGTAACGCATATAAGATAATTATCTTTAATGATTCTGGTACTACCGATAAGGTTGTTGATGTTGCGTATCTCCATCCGGAAGATTTTGGAATGCTGTCGAATAAGGAATACATGTTCGACTTTAATATTAATAAAAATGAAAGCAACTCTGTCTTGGTGAAGTGTGATAAATATAATTATGTAGAACGGGAGCTGCTGCAGCGTGAAGACGTCTATACTTACGCTGCCTCACAGCAAACGTTTTATGCTAACGGTGATAGATTGTCCCATATACCGTTGTTTTCAGACTCGGTGCTGGTGTTTAAAGGTGATAGCCTTGAGAAAGTCGTAAAGTTCGATTTTAATGGCAGGTTCATTATGGACGAAGAACCCACTCTTGTTGTCGGCAAACATACCCCTAAGGAGATAAGTGCATATAAAGGGGTGAGAGGACTCGATTACTATCAAGAAACAGAAGACCTGGTTCTTTTAAGATATACGTATCAATCTGTCTGTACTTATTGGCTGTATAACAAAAAAAGTAAGAAAAGCATCACAAGTACTGCCTTGATAGATGGCTTCAGCGGTCTTTATAATTTCTTTGTGAATGAAAACCAAATTATTTCACTTGTGTTCGATGCTGGAGAACCTTTTAGCAAAGAAATGTATGATTACGGTTATAACAGAGTGCCTGAGCAACTGCAGAGAATATACGATGGAAAGACAAAACTCCCGGCAGTAATCTTCTTTAGCGTAAAATGACATATCAAGTATACTTGTGCCAACCAAGAAATTGTCCAACGTCATTTTGGCATTAATGAAATGAGAATTTATGATTAATAATTTGTATGATGGTATTTAAGAATATCTTTTGTAAGGTCATAGGACTCTTTTTGTCCAGCTGTGTGTGTCTATTCGAATCATGCGCAGAAGGCGAAGTTGTTTCTAATGTTGTGTATGCAAATCTGAATAATGTTAAGTCGTTATCAGACAAGGATATTATTGATAGTGTTGACATCATCTCTCTACAAGGCACAGATTCGTGGATTCAAAAAATTGATAAGGTTGTAGAATCTGATACTCTTCTGTATGTGATGGATCAAAAGAGCAAAGCTGTTTATGTGTTTTCTCATACAGGACAATTTCTCTCAAAAATATCTAATGTAGGACATGCTGCTAATGAATATATTGAGATAGACGATATTTTTGTTGATAAGCAAGATGGCTGTATCAACATATTGTGTGGGCTTGATAAGAAAATACTGAAATATAATGCTGCTGGTACCAAATTGCTTGAGGTTATAACTCTTCCAATGTCTTTCCGACGAATTGTTTCTTACGATGGCGGATATGTGGGATTTATGGGAAATTGTAGTGAGGATGGAAAAGCGTTTCATAACTTGTGGGTTATGGATAAGGATTTCAAAATTCTAAATTCATACGTTGATATAAATCCCAATCTGGAAGGTATTTATAATAGTGATATCGCTACATTTTCCATGGCTGAAAATAAATTGTATTTCTTTTCGAACTCAGGTAGGGAAGTCTATCGATTAAACGGCATCAACTCTAAGCCGTCTTTGTTGTTTATGTTGGATTGTGGCGAAGCGAATCCTCCTCATTTAACGGCTGATGACTATTCTGATTGGCAGCGTATGTTTGAGATTTCAAATAAGTATGTAATGAACATCTGTGATTTTAGGGAAACGGATAATTATATTATGTTCTATTACCTGTATCAGGGATGTTATTATCTTACGGTACAGAATAAAAAAGAAAACAACACTCAAACCTATAGGTTAGATACGTATTGTGGCGATTATCTTTTCGAGTTCGGACATGTTGTTGACATGACAGACGATGCAATTTATACATCAGTGCAGGCACAATCTGTTTATTATCCTTGGAAAGGTGGAGTTGAGTCTATGGATTTTGAAAAGCGTTATCCTCAGCAAGTAAAAAACATTAGAAAGAAGTTTAAAAATATCAACCCAAATGGGAATCCCTTTATAGTGAAATATTATTTATGCAAAACATTACGATAACTAGGAAATATCTTCTCAAAGATTGTGACGTAGTAGAACGTGTAGACCGATATTCACAAAGTTCATGGCGTATTAAAATAAAGCGTGATTAATTAATAGGGAGGGGCTATGAGGGTCCTCTTCCTTATGCTGGATATGAAAAATATATTGTTTACTGTGGCATTGTGCATAGCCTTATGTTCATGCGACCTGTCGCACAGGTATTACAATCCTGACATCCGAAGAGATAAAGATGTAAGAACCACCAGTGATACGCTTCAGTTAAGCGAAATGCAATCTCTGAATGCAGATGTATATAAACTACTTTGCATAGATAGTTATCTGATTTTGGCCCAAAGGGATAAGGATGCCCTTTTTAGGGTGCTGGATACTTCGACCGAAAAAGAACTTGCCGTCTTTGGCCAATTGGGGCATGCACTCAACGAGTTTGACAACTTCCCATTCTTCGAAGGTCAAATATATTGTCTGCGAGACGAAAAGGGACTGCCGCTGCTATTTGTGAAAGATGGGGCATGCACAAAGGTTATAGACCTAAGGAGGTCTGTTGCCACGAAGAAGTGTGTAGTGAAAAGTGTCATTAAAGGACAGAACAGAAGTGTTTTTCATAGCACGTTCTATTTGCCTGGTCAGAAACGTTTCATATACAAGCGAGTCAGTTACGATGACCCTAGAGACAATTTGTTCTACCCGCCAGAATTCTGTCTCATAGACGACGAAGAGAAGATATGGGATGTTTACCCCGATATAGTAAAACCCAAAGACTTCCCGCAAAGTGCAGATGCATATTATGATCAAATGTTGATTGTGTCGCCAGACGGTCTTCATGTAGCCAGCGTGAATAGCAATATCGATATAACAACGATTTTTGATCTCAGCAAAAAGCAATCATTGGGTATTGTTAATCCTGATAGCTACACGTATGAATTCCTGGAGAAGGAGATAACAGAGTCTAATGCTCATGAAAAGATTAGGCTCTACAACGTGTCTGCTTGCGCAGCTAGCGAAATCTTTGTTGTCTTGGAGAGTGGCAAAACCCTTGACGAGATCAACCGTGATGAAGACAGCGGAAGGGAAAACAAAGGCTTGAAGTTGTGTGGATATGATTGGGATGGCAACTGCCAGTTTGCTTATTGTATAGACAAAAACATTTCAAACATTGCATACGATGATTCACACCATAAAATGTATGCGATAGATGTGGCAAGTGGAAAGATATATGCTGGTATGTTGAAATAGTGTTGATCTAAGATATAGAGATCACGGGGATGGTTCTATTGATCAACAGATCACCAGAACCATCCCCATGATCAAACTAGCTGTTGGCTATTGGCTGACGACGTTCACGGCACCCTCGGGGTTGTTGGTGGTGATGTAGTCGATGCCCATGTCGCGAAACTCACGGAAATGCTCGTCATTGTCAATCGTCCATACGTTTGTGTACATACCCAGCTCATGAGCCTCCTTCACCCATTCCGGATGCTTTTGGAAGACGGCGAGGTGGTAGTCCAGACCGGTGATGCCCAGCTTGTGGAGTTCTTTCGGCGTTATCCATCCGCTGAGGAAGGCTACACGGGCCGTCGGGTCGAGGCGTGCTATCTCTACGCAGGCGGCCAGGGAGAAAGAGATATACTCCACCTTCTTTTGCATGCCGGCCTTGCGCACGGCCTTCACGATCTGTCGCGCCGACTCGAGGTTCTGCTGTAGCGTGCGGCATTCCTTGATTTCGATGATGAGCTTCGTCGAGGTGGTGCTCTTCTTCAGCAGGGCAAGCATATCTTTCAGCTCGGGCATGTGTTCGCCATTCTTCAGAATGAGGGCGCGGCACTCGTCGGCCGTGGCATCCTGCAGGGTGACACCGTCGTAGCTGGCATCGTGGTTGACGAAGAGGTGGCCGTCGCGTGTCAGCCAGATGTCTATCTCGCTGCCGTAGATGTCCATGTCGAGGGCGAGCTGCAGCGAGCGGCGTGAGTTCTGTGCAGACCCGTCGACATTCCAGTGGCCGCGGTGGGCGATGACTTGTGTGCCTTTGGGCGACAGGGGCTTTTCTTTTTCTTGTGCTTGAAGGGTTGCCGTCAGCATCGATAGGGTGAGGATTGCGAAGATTTTCAGGGTTTTCATTTTGTTGGTCTTTAATGTTAAATGGTTATATTATTATTTCCAAATGAGGGATCACGGGGACTCTCAAGTGATCAGAGGGACTCTATTGATCAACAGATCACTAGAGTCCCCATGATCAAGCTACTTGCTTGATAGTGTTATTATTCTTCTTTTGGAAGTGGTCGTATTTCAGCATCCTTACTTTCGATAGGCTTGATATAGTCGGAGGCACGTTCGGAGGATATTACAGTCCGACCAAGTTGACGCTCCAAATCATCGCGGGTGTTCTTCGCAATCTGACCTCCTGCTTGTGCAGCCTGACGACTCTCACTCATACCTTGCGTCTGTCGCTGGCGGGCAATTTCTGTTGTTGCAACTTCTGCAAGGGTATTGAGTGCCAGTTCCACGTTTGTCATGTTGTCACGCAGATTCTCTTTCGTCAATCCCTTGTGTCGTTTGTACTCGCCCGTGGTCATGCCGCTCCACGCCTTTGTCAGCACATTTGTCAGAATGGCAAAGTCCTTCGGCTCATGGATGCCAGAACGATGCCATTCGTCTGTCAGTTCCTTGCGCATCTCTATGGAGCGCATACGTTCATTGATCCAACGGTCGCTATAACCCTGACGACGATAATCCTCAACTGCCATCTGGAAGGTCAGTTCCGGGTCAATCATTTGGTCAACACGCATACTGCCCAACTCGGCAAGCCATTGCTTCACAGGTTCGGCTTTCTTGGAGGGTATGGCTTGGATGATTCGGAAAATACCTTTGAGGTCAGCAGCCTGGGTCTTACGTCGCTTACCATCTGGAGCCAACATTTCAACAGGGGGACAAATTGTCCCCCACTTGGATTTCAGCTCAGGGTCACGACGAAGCATTTTCTTAATGTAATCGCGTGGATTCACGGAATCTGTCAAGACCTGCACTATATCTGTTACAGAGAAATAGTACTTTTCTTGCTCCGCATCCCATACGATGCGCACTTTCTTGCCCTCAAAGAGCTTTATAGCGAAATTCTCGTTCATGATGATACAATCCTATGGATAATTTGGTTGCGAAGTTACGAAATATTCTTCAAGTAGGCTTTGATATGACAGACTTTAACATGATATGGTGCACATTTTTTTGAAATTTTTGTAAAGGTGGCTATTATAGAAATAATAACTTCAAAGGTGTGCTGGGCGTGAAAAACATAGTGGTAAATTGAATTTTGAAAGATTATGGAGAATATAAAATGTCGAAAATGGAGATAAATGAAGTATTTTCGGTAATACATTTCTTGTTAGTCTGTATTTGTAAAAGGAAGAAAATCAGTTGTTTACATTTTGTATTATCGTAAAACCATTAATACAAACCGTTATTCTATATGAAAATGTCAAAATAATGTGATATCTTTGCAACGACTAAAGACCAATAATACTTTAACCAAGTATTCTCATGAAGAATATAGTAGCAAATGTTCCTAATTGCGTCAATGAATTTCTTTTGAAGTTCGTTGGTACTATCTTTGTTTTATCAAGTATATTTAAGTGGATTGGCCTCCGCTCATTTGCTTATACAGTAAATGACTTTTGTGGCCTCCTGATGGCTAATGTGGAGGCGATGGCTGATGGAGAGAACGGAGGAAAACGTTCAAGTATATCATTCTGTGTATTAGTTGTACTCTGTGTCTCTATGCAATTATCGTGCACAGGAGATAGGGATTATTATCGTGTAGATGATTTAAAGGAATTGCATATTAGTCAGAATAAGGATACGATAAAGGGGAAACTGGTGCTATCTACAGAATTGAGCGTTTCGGGGATTGATATCCATGACTCTATTCTGATTGTGATGGGGAATTCTTCTTTGCCAAATTTATTCTACTTGTATAATGTCAATTCGTGTGATCTTATGTTCTCTTTTGGCGAAATCGGTCATTCAAGTAATGAATTTCAGAAAGCTCCGACCGTGTGCTTTTTTGAGAAAGAAGGTGAGCAATTATTAATGAGCATTTCTGATGTGAAATCAACAAAGGTCATTGATTTCAACGAATCTATTAAGCAAAAGAGGGGCGTTTTTGCAAAGTCTCGAATTCATCACGAGGCAGTGGATGATTATTTTTGTTTAAATAATGATACATCTATCGTTAGAAAGGGACTTTCATATGTTGATCCTAGAGACAAAATCTACTTTCCTCCCAAGATAACTCGCTATGTGGCCAATCAAGCACAGGATATTGTTGTCTATCCAAAAATTATAAAGTCTGATAATACTGGTCTGTTGCATTTCTTGTATGGAGCAATCACGCGAATCAAACCAGATAAGGCAAAACTTGTTGAGGCTCTTTGCCTTATGGACATTATAAATATTGTTGATGTAAAAACAGGTCATGTACTTGGTATAAAGGAAGCTGGAACATATAATTTTGAAGAGGTGGAACAGATAAGGAGTGCCTCTGAACTTCAAAAGCAGATGATTTTGTATAATCATGCCATGTATTTAAGTGACAGTTATATATATTTACTCCAAGACAGATGTTCGGCAAACGATTTAGATGGGGATGAGGTTACGAAGAGTCCGACCTTGTTGGTAATAGACTGGGATGGTAATTTGAAAGGCCAGATATGCCTGGATAAAGGTATTTATTCGTTCACATGTGATGAAAATCATTCCTTTCTATATGGATATGACGTAAATGGATGTATCTATCAATATGATATTAGTAGAATATTTGAATAATAATATGTATAATAACACCTTTAGAAAAACCAGAAATACATTATTTGTAATTTCATTAGTGACGATGTCATATCTGTTTTTCTCATGTGCAAGCAGAGAAATGGATACAGAGGCACTTGTTTTAAATGTTGAATTTAATATGAGCAAAAATACTCCATTCAGAGTGTCCCAGATGATTGATACCGTTTCTTTTATACAACTAGACGACTCTTGCTTAATAGGATTTATTGACGAACTGAAAGTTTTTGATAAGAATCTATTTGCCTGTGATAAGCATGCTGGTGTAATCTATTGCTTTAGTATGGAAGGGAAACTCATTAGAAAAATTGATTGTAAAGGTCGAGCTAGAAATGAGTATGTTTCAATTAGTAATATGGATGTTTCGCAGACAACAGGCGAAATTATAATCTTGGATGCCATGACGAATCGATTTGTTGTTTTTTCAAAGGATGGCGATTATCTGCGTGATATTAAATGTGAAGACGTTGTTAGGGACTTTACAGTGATGTCAAATGGCGATTATTTGATGTACACCCCGGATTATATCGAAAATGCACGACGAGGCCTTTGGCTTTGTGATAGTCTTGGCAGATATAAAAAGCATTTAGTTTCTATTTCTGATGATTTCAAAAGTGGAGGAATATATCCAGACTATTTGATTCATATAGGCAGAGACAGTGTTGGTTTAATGGGGGGAGAAGATAAAGACAATATTTATCTGGTTCATGGTGATTCTGTAAAAACACAATATCACATAGATTATGGATTCTCTATTCCTTCACAATTAGCTAGCGACCCACTATCAGATTACGAAAAGCATCAGGGTGAAGTCTATACGAAATATTCTTATTTTGAAAATCGCAAGTGGCTGATGTTTTCTTCTTCTAATATGGAAAGTACAATAACAACGATTTATGATAAGATTAATAAAAAGCAATATGACATCTCGCGCCAAGAAGATATCATTAATGATAAGAAACTTTATGGGCATATGATGTATCTGAATAACGAACTCATGATATGCATGATGTTGCCAGATAGTCAAGATAAGGAGGCTATAAGAAGAATGATGCCCAATTTTAAATCAAATACAAACCCAATATTAGCAATATATACAATTAAATAGTTATGAACACATTTATTAAAGAGATTCTTATGAGAAAAACAACTGTTACAATTTCTATGGTGTGCATTTCCTTTGCATTTTTCATGTCATGCCAAAAAACGAGCAGTTTAGAAGACGGTAATTATAACGTTGTTAGTATTGAATTCCAAGATTCTGTATCATTTGAGGATATGAAAGATGATATAGCAAAGATTGAAAGATTTCAAATAAAAGACAATGAGATTATTCTCTTACAGGGCGAACGATATAATTATTGCCTCCGTGATGATAGTATTTTCGTGAGTGGAGATGGCATGCAAAAGTGTTATAAATACGAGAAAATATTATCTTCAGCCGGTACAGAATACGTGCTGACAAACGAAAATGATAGCAAAATAAAGAGACTGAAAATTTTCAAGGAATAATGTACACATGTGGAAAGACACGAGGTAGTCGTATTCCCGGAACGGCCTCAAGTAAGTGTTATGGAATAAGGTCTCTTTAAAATAATGAAAGCAAGAATTTTTTTCCTTCTTTTCTTATGAAAATGGGCGGCAAGTCTGGTGGTAAAATGAGATGATGAGTGTAGATATGTCAAAATTTTATAAAATGCAAAGAGAAGAGTCGTCGATATGTGTCATTTTTTATATCTTTGTGTCGTGAAAAGTGCGTAGGTATTGCCTTTGCCGTGAACAATGACGAGAATGCGTACGGACACTAAAGTAGTAAGTAAAGAGAAAGGATGCAGCTGTCGTCCTGTCAATCAACAACCAATCATTAGAAACCTCCATGAAAGAGAAGATCAGATTAGCCATCACTGCGGCGGCATTCATGCTGTCGGCTGTGGTTCATGCTCAGCAGCTGACACTCAATGACGTGATCCGTATTGCGCAGGAGAACTCGTTTGATGCTCAGGTGGCCAAACTCTCGTTTATGTCCAGCTATTGGACCTACAGGTCTTTCAAGGCCGACCTGAAACCATCGGTCAACCTGTCTGCCAACCTGTTGGGATTCGACCATTCGCTGGTGGGCGTGCGCAACTACGAAACGGGACAGCAGGCCTATGTCGATGAGAACTCGATGACGAACAGCGTCACGCTGTCGCTCGACCAGAAGATTGTGGAGACGGGGGGCGTGATCTCGCTGAAGTCCTATCTGTACCACCTGCGACAGTTCGACTACAACCTGAACACCATCAACACACAACCGCTGGAGGTGTCTTACTCGCAGCCACTGTTTGCCTACAACGCATCGAAATGGGAAAAGAAGACGGCTCCGCTGCAGTTTGAGATAGCACAGAAGACCTATACTGCTGCCATGCAGGATGTCGCCATGACGACAACGGCACTGTTTTTCAACGTGCTGTCGGCGCAATCGGAGTATAGGCAGAGCGAGACCACGGTGAAAGACCGCGAACAACTGTTGGAAATGGCTCGGCGCAGACTGGAACTGGGCACTACCACACGCAGTGAGATGTTGCAAATGGAGCTGTCGTTGGTGAATGCACGCGTGGCACAGACGTCGAACAAGCTGAACCTAGACAATGCTATGTACAGGCTCTTCTCGTATCTGCGACTTAGCAGCTACGAGGATGCGGTGCTGCTTTCGCCACGCCATGTGCCAGAACTGCTGCTGGTGCCCGACGATGTGGTGCAGAAGGCTTTGCAGAACTCGTCGCACAATGGCGAGATGAAGTTGCAGGAACTCAACGCAGAGATGTCGTTGGCAAGGGCAAAGTCGGCACGTGGGCTGCAGATGACGCTGACGGGCGACGTGGGCTTCAGACAGTCGGCCCCCGACTTCCGCGGTGCCTACTCGCATCTGCAAGATAATGAGGTGGTGGGCGTCACCCTGTCGATGCCTATCTTTGACTGGGGCATGAGCAAGGGAAGGGTGAAGATGGCCCAGGCCGAACTGGACGTCATCAAGACCAAAAACGAGCAGGCCCATCTGGACTATGTGCAGGACCTGAGGCGCGACGTGGCAGACTTCAACACGCTGCCCTTGCAGTGCCGAAACGCAGCACGTGCCGAGGAGATTGCCGGAGAGCGCTACGAGATAACAAAAAAGCGCTTTGAGACGGGCACCATCTCGGTGACCGACCTGAACACAGCACAACAGGAACTGGAGTCGGCCAAATCGCAATACATCAGTCAGCTGTTCAAGTTCTGGTCGAAATACTATGCCCTACAGAAGACGACGCTCTATGACTGGAGAAATGGTTGTGAGATAACTGTTGATTACGAAAAAATATCGAAGAAATAACATGAAGAACAATGGAATAAAAGCCGCAGTGGCTGTCCTTGCACTGCTGTCGCTGGCTGCCTGCAAAGGTGAAAAGGAAAAGGAAAACAACGAAGACATGGCTGCCATGGAGCAGATGGTGGCCGAGGTTGACACCATCACACTGCAGCGACAGGTGTTTCAAAAGCAACTGCTCTGCAACGGCAAACTGGTGGCAGCACAGAAGGCCGAGCTGCCATGTCCGCAGCCGGGCTCGCTGGTGCAGCGGGTGTGCGTGAAGAACGGACAGGTGGTGAGCAAGGGCACACTGCTCTGTGTGGCCGACACACGGACATACCAGGCAGAGCTGGAAAAGTCGAAGCACGATATGGAGCGGTCGCGCGTGGAACTGCAAGACAAGCTGATAGGGCTGGGCTACGACGGAAATCTTGAAAAGGTGCCTGCCGAGGTGCTGAAGCGCGCCGAGGTGATCTCGGGCTATTATGCCGCGAAGTATCAGTTGCAGGCTTCGCAGAAACAACTGAAGGACTGTGAGCTCCGGGCTCCGTTTGCCGGACGTGTGGCCAACCTGGAGGCGCGCGAGAACCAGCCGGGAGGGAAGTTCTGTGTGCTCATAGACGACGCCTTCTTCGAGGTGGAATTCAAGATTCTGGAGGCAGAACTGAACTTCGTGAAGACGGGACAGCAGGTGGTGGTGTCGCCCTTTGCAGATAAGGACAAGAGGTATCTGGGCACGGTGACGGGCATCAACCCGATGGTCGACGAGAAAGGACTGGTGGCCGTGACGGCAAGGGTGAAGAACAGCGGCGACGGGATGATGGACGGCATGAACGTGCGCGTCATCGTGGAAAACGCTGTGCCCAACATGCTGGTGGTGCCAAAAGAGGCTGTGGTGGAGCGCGATGGCTATCACGTGATTTTCCTCTACGACAAACAGACACAACGGGCCGTATGGACCTATGTGGATGTGCTGTACAGCAATCTGGGACAGTTTGCCATCACGGGCTGCGAGAAGAAGGAGACCACCCTGCACGAGGGCTCGTGCGTCATTGTCTCGGGCAACCTGAACCTGGCTGACGATACAGAAGTGACCATCAGTCGTGAAAATAAATAAAGAGGTACACTTGATATGCTGAGAAAACTGATACACCGGCCTATCGCCGTAAGCATGATTGTGGTGGCAGTTATGGTGGTGGGCATCGTGGCGCTGCGACACATCCCCGTATCGATGATGCCGCAGATAGACATTCCACGCATCACGGTACAGATGTCGAACCCGGGCGCCTCGGTGACGGAGATAGAGCAGCAGTTGGTGGGACCCATGCGCCAGCAGCTGGCACAGGTGGCAGGCCTGAAGGACATCGAGAGCGTGTCGCGCATGGACATAGGCACCATCACACTGTCGTTTGAACCCGGTGCCGACATGGACCTGCTGTTCATCGATGTGAACGAGAAGGTGGACCGTGCCATGAACGGATTCGACCGACAGGTGAGCAGACCGAAGATTATCAAGGCCAGCGTGCTGGACATACCAGCCTTCTATGTGGACATCACGACTGCCAACGACAAAGGCGACGACAGTGCAACGTCGGAGCAGAAGCTGGCGCAACTGTCGAAACTGGTGAGAAACGTGATACTGAAACGCTTCGAACAGATTCCAGAGGTGGCGATGGTGGACTTCAGCGGTACGGTGGGCGTGGAGATTCAGTGCGTGCCCGACATGGACAAACTCAGCGCTATGGGTATGGGCGTGGAAGATATTGAACGCACCATCCGCGACAACAACATCACGCTGGGAGCACTGAGCGTGGTCAACGGCATCTATCGCTATAGCGTGCATTTCGATGCCCAGATACTGAGCAAAGAGGACATTGAGAACCTCTACGTGAGACATGGCGACCGCATGGCCAGGCTGAAGGACATCTGCGAGGTGAAGGAGCATGCGGCGGTGAGAAACGGCATCGTGAAGAGCAACGGCAAGGATGCGGTGACAATGGCCGTCATCAAACAGAACGATGCGCAGATGGAGGTGCTGAAGGAACATATGGAAGAGCTGATAAAACAACTGAGGACAGACTATCCTGACATCGAGCTGGTGGTGAACCGCGACCAGACAGAGCTGCTCTCATACTCTATCAGCAACCTGGAGTGGAACTTTGCGCTGGGTGCGCTGCTGGCCTGCCTGATACTCTTCGTGTTCAATGGCGGATGGCGCACACCGCTGCTTATCATCATCTCTATTCCGTTGTCGTTGGTGCTGACGCTGCTTTGTTTCTATCTGTTTGGCATCACGATCAACATTATCTCGCTGTCGGGACTGATTCTCGGCGTGGGCATGATGGTGGACAACGCCATCATCGTGATTGACAATATCATGCAGCGGGAAGATGCCGTCAGAGGTACGGGCGAGGTGTTCGTGCCGATGCTGAGCTCGGTGCTGACCACCTGCTCGGTGTTTATACCACTGATATTCCTGAATGGCACCACAGGTGCTCTCTTCTACGACCAGGCCATGGGCGTGACGATGGCTCTGGCCGCCTCGCTGCTGGTGGCGGCCATGGTGATTCCTGTGTATTTTCACAACCTCTACCTGAGAAAAGGACTCCGCGGCAAGAAGCGGGTGACACCGGGCGAACGACTGCTCATGAGGTGGTATATGCCGATGAACCAGTGGACCATGCGGCACGGCAAGCTGTGCCTGTCGTTCTTCGGCATCGCCGTGGTGCTGATAGTGGTGCTCTTTCCTTTTGTAAAGAAAGAGCGTATGCCGTATATCGAGCATAGCGATGCGCTGATGGTGATAGACTGGAACGCGGGCATATCGGGACACGAGAATGCCCGACGCACGGACGAGGTGCTGCAGGTGGCCAGGCAGAGCATGACCGCAACAACGGCCATGATGGGCACGCAGGAGTTTGTGCTGTCGCATACAGAGGATATCACGGGCAGCGAGGCCATCGTTTATTTCAAGACGGAGAGCAAGGAGGCGCTCGACTCGGCACAGACGGCCATGAGCCAATACCTGGCAAAACACTATCCGAAGGCGAAGGTGGAGTATAAGGTGGCGGGCAACGTGTATGACGCAATATTCCAGACAGACAAACCCGACCTGGAGATAAGATTGCAGAACGTGGACGGCGGAAGACCTTCGGTGGCGCTGGCACGCGAGATGACCGTGGACCTGCACCGGACGTTTCCTGACGTTGGCATACAGCCGGTTGCCGTGGAAGAGAACCTGCAATACGTGGCAGACCTGGAACAGCTGGCTTTCTATCACGTCAGCTATCAGCAGCTGTACAGCCGACTGCACCAACTGTTGGGTGGCAACAAGGTGCATGAGATATCTATCGGCACGCAGATGGTGCCCATCGTGGTGGGACAAGACAGCAGACTGGCTGACGTGGTGATGCAATCGACCATCGCCAACAGCGAGAATGTGGAGATACCCATCTCCTTCCTTGTCAAGGAGAGAAGGGTAGAGAACTATAAACGACTGCATGCCAGCATTGACGGCGAATACTACCCCGTGAGCATAGAGCATGCCGACGATAAGACGGTGGGACGGATGATGAAACACTGCGACAACATCTGTCGGGATAAGAACAGCAAGGTGGCCGTAGGCTATAAGGGCAACTACTTCGAGTCGCGCCAGATGATTGGCGAACTGGCCGTGGTGCTGCTGGTGTCGCTACTGCTGCTCTATTTCATCATGGCTGCCCAGTTTGAGAGTCTGCTGCAGCCGTTTATCATCATCTCGGAGGTGGTGGTGGACGTGAGCGTGGTGATGCTGGTGCTGTTTGTCTGCGGCGAGTCGCTGAACATCATGTCGATGACGGGACTGGTGGTGATGAGTGGTATCGTGATCAACGACTCTATCCTGAAGGTGGACACGATGAACCGCCTCTATCGCTCGGGACACACACTGCTCCATGCCGTTGTTGAGGCCGGACACCGCCGTCTGAAGCCTATTGTGATGACGTCGCTCACCACCATCCTGGCGCTGGTGCCGTTTTTGCACCGCGGCGACATGGGGTCGGCACTGCAGTTCCCGTTGTCGCTGACGCTGACCGTTGGAATGGTGGTGGGAACACTGGTCAGTCTGTTCATCGTACCACTGGAATACTACGTAATCTATCATCTTAAAGACCGGAAGAAGAAATGAAACACGCATTCTCCATCCTGCTCACCATGTGTGTGCTCATGATTGTGGGCGCAGCACTCATCACCCGACTGGATGTCAGCGACCAGCCGCGTCCTAGACAGGGGCGCACGCTGACGGTGACATTCGGATGGAACGGCGCGTCGGCCAAGGTGCTGGAGCAGGAGGTGACCTCCAGGGTAGAGGGCGTCGTGGGGATGGTCAATGGCGTGGCAAGTGTATCGTCAGAATCGAATTTCGGTCATGGACGGGTGGAGATCAGGCTGAAGCCGGAGGCGTCGGTGTCGAGCGTGAAATTCGAGGTGGCATCGCTGCTGAGACAGCTCCGCGACAAGCTGCCACCAGGGGTGAGCTATCCGCAACTGGCGGGCGGCGAGGTGGTCACACGGTCGTCGGGCGACTACGATCAACCCATCCTGACGTATCATATCAATGCCGACATGTCCGACAGGGAGATACGGGAGCTGGTGGAGCGACAGGTGAAGCCCTACCTGATGCGTGTGGACGGTGTGAGGACCGTGGACGTGAGTGGCGGCTCGGACCTGGAGATGGAGGTGGCTTACGATGCCGACCTGCTGTCTAACTATGGTATAACGGCGGGCGACCTGGCCGACGCTATCAGGTCGTATCTGGGCAGAGAGAATGTGGTGGGCGATGCTTACAGGCATGACAGCGAAGGGCACCTGTCGCGCATCACGCTCTTTCTGAAGGTGGATGGCGACAAGATAGACTTTGAGTCGATACCGGTGGTGACCGTGGGCGAAAAGATTATCTACCTGAACAACCTGGCTACCTGTTCGTTTAAGGAAAAGGTGCCGCACTTTTTCTATCGTGTGAACGGCATGAACACGGTCTATCTGACGGTGTATGCTGAGGAGAACGTGAACATCAACAAGGTGGCCGACCAGGTGAAGACCATCATCGACGACTCGGGCGAGATAAACGGACGGTCTCTCTATTTCACCTGCGACACAGACCGTGCGAAAGAACGATTCTCGGAGTTTCAGGTGCTCATCAGGCGTAGTGCCATCTCGCTGGTCATACTGCTGCTGTTCGTGTTCTTGTGTAAGCGCGACTGGAAGTATCTGTTTATTGTGGCAGTGTCGCTGTTGGCCAACCTGTTGCTTGCCGTGATATGCTATGATCTGTTCGACATGCGTCTGGAACCCTTCTCCATGGCGGGTGTCACCATCTCGCTCGGACTGATCATTGACTCCACGATCGTGATGGTCGATCATTACAGCTATCATCGTGACCATCGTGCTTTCACGGGGATTATGGCAGCGATGCTCACCACGATAGGCTCCCTGATCATTGTCTTTTGGTTGCCCGACTCGATGAGAGATTCGCTCTACGATTTCTCATGGATGATCATTGTGAATCTGGCCGTGGCGCTGTTGGTGTCGGCCTTGTTTGTGCCGGCCTTGGTGACGCGGATGAACTACTCGTGCAGAAAAGCAGGCAGACCCCGTAACCTCCGCATAATCTTGTTGTGGAATCGCTTCTACAGGGGGTATATGAGGGTGGCGCAGCATCGTATTCTGCGATGGCCTATCATGCTGGCATTCTTCGGACTTTTCGGATGGACGCTGTGCCTGTTTCTGGACACGGTGAACAAAAGCCATTACGAGAGAGAGAAACGCGAGGTGAAGCTCTATATATCTGGCAAGATGCCGGTAGGCGGCACGGCGGCACAGCTGAACGAGAAGGTGCTCGATGTTGAGGCTTTCCTCTCGACCTTTAAGGAAATCAAGCACTTTGAATCGTATGTCAGTGACGGCGGCGCCCAGATGATGGTGGAGTTTACTGACGAGGCGCAGAATACCAGTTTTCCTTATAAGTTGGAAAACAAGACCATCGGTAAGCTGGTGTCTATCGGTGGGGCCGACTGGGCTACACATGGCGTGAGTGAGCGCGGCTTCAGCAACTCGCTCAACCTGCAGTATCGCTCGCAGCAGATCGTGATAGCGGGCTACGACTATGATCAGTTGTACCGCTATGCTGAAATCATGCAGAAGAAGATGAAGGAGAACCCGCGCGTGGTGGACCTGGTGATTAGAAATGTGGGCGAGGGAGAGCAGGAACAGGAGCTGTATATGGAATACGACCGCGAGAAGCTGACGGCCTATGGCATGAACGTCAACGAGATGTATGGGCGCATGGCCAGCATACTCTCTGAATACTATGTAGGAAGGAAGGGAAATACAGACATCGTGTTGCGCCCCCACCAGTATAACAGCTTTGACCAATGGCAGATGGAGAACTCGTTCCTGAAGCTTCAAGACCGCGAGGTGCGTCTGTCGGACTTTATGAACATCTCGCAACGAGAGGCTAAGAAAAGCATCAAGCGCGAGAACCAGGAATATGTCATCACGCTGGCTTTCAACGTGCTGGGGTCGTATAACTACACCTATAATATTGTTCGCCGATACATGGAAGAGTTTGACGCCATGATGCCTGTGGGGTTCCGCTGTCTTCAGAATGAATATAGGTTCGACGAGGAAGAAAACCAGCAATACCTGTTGCTGGGACTGGTGGCCATCATCATCTTCTTTATCTGCAGTATTGTTTTTGAGAGTCTTTACAAGGCCTTGGTCATCATCCTGCTGATTCCTATCTCGATGGTCGGCGCCTTCCTGGTCTATCATTTCGGAGGCGTGGAGTTCGGACTTGGCGGCTTTGCGGCCCTGGTGCTGCTCTCGGGACTGACGGTGAATGCCGGCATCTATCTGATGAACGAGTATAACAACAATGGCAAGAACTACCTGCGAGCCTATAATCATAAAATCATTCCCATCCTGCTCACCATTCTGTCAACGGTGTTGGGACTTGTGCCTTTTGTCTTCGACCAGGACGAAAACCATTTCTGGTATTCCTTTGCGATGGGCTCTATCGGCGGACTGCTCTTCTCTTTGTTGGCATTGGTGTTTGCAATGCCCGTATTTACGCCATCCCGACGCTCCCAAAGGAAGGGAAAAGGATGAACAGTATCCTCTCCGTTGGAGCAGGATACTGTTCTTTTTCAATAAGTATTGCATCGGCATATAGTTGCTTTCACGCTGCAATACTTACGCTTTTGATTTGCAATACTTATGGTTTTGAGGTGCAATACTTACGCTTTTGGGTCGAATCTAGAGTCTAGAAAGGTTATTTCTAGACTCTAGAAACCTCACGTCTAGAGTTTAGAAACACTATTTCCAGAGTCTAGAAATGACCATTCTAGACTTTAGACTAAAATTAATACTTTAAGTATCACGCTTCAAAAGTGCCACTTTTGTACTTCAAAAGGGCTGCTTTGCTAACCGTAAACTCAAAGAATTACAACGTGAAAGTTTTTTGTTAATTTTATTAAATAAAATTGTGTTATCAGTCTTTTTTACCTACCTTTGCTTTCGAATCGAGATTATTTCGCTTGACACCTAACTAGAAATGATGAATAATTACTTCTATTGTTTGATTTTACTGTTATTCGCTCTTCCACAAACCGTAAGTGCTGAATATTCCAAAGAAACAGAGGAGTGGCTCGACAAACTGGATGCCAGTTTGGAGCGCTATGAGCAGATACATCAGAATAAGCTTTCGCGGGTGAAGGATATGAAAAGTGCATTACCTGCATCGAAGCGCGAAGGTAGGTATTACGAACAATTATATTCTATTTATTTGGAATATAAGGTGTTCAGTTATGATTCTGCCCATCATTATGCTGAATTGTGCTACGAGGAAGCCAAGCGCCTGAATAATGCAGAAAAGATGCTGGAGGCCAAGCAGGCCGTCATCTTCACGCTGATCACCGCCGGCATCCTGACCGAGGCAGAGGACATGATGAAGACCATCGACAGGGCCGCCATTCCTGCCAACCAGTTGGAGTCATACTACGACCTGAACTGCAACCTTTGGCGCAATATGGCCGACTATATCCACGAGGAGCCTTACTACACGAAATACATCACCCGTTGTAATGCCTACAACGACTCTATCATTGCGCTTCACCCCGTGGGGACTATAGAGTGGTGGGCCTACACCGGTATGCTGCAGATGCGCACGGGCCAGTATGCCAAGGCCGAGAAGTCGTTGCTGAGGGTGCTGAGCATGTGTGAAGGCGACTTGCGCATGGAGGCTACCACTTCTGCTGAACTGGCTTGGGCCTATTTCAACCTGAACGACGAGGATAAGGCCATCCAGTTGTTTGCCCGTTCGGCCATAGCAGACAATGAGTCGGCCACGCGCGAGATCACGGCACTTTATCATCTGGCTCGCTTTATATATAAAAAAGGTGACTACGAGCGTGCCAGCATCTATGTGCATCAGGCACTGGAGGAGGTGAACTTCTTCAACACGCGTCTGCGCAAGGTGGAGATCAACGACATCCTGCCCATCATCGAGCAAGACCGCTATGATGCGCTGAGCAGTCAGCGCAACTGGCTGATAGCAGCATCGGTGTTGTTCTTTGTGCTGCTGTTTATCATGGCTGCTGCCTATGTGTTTATTCGCAAGAGCAATGCGAAGCTGAAGGAGGCTCGCCAGACCATTGCCGAGAACCTGGAGCAGTTGCAAGTGGCCAACAGCCATCTGCAGGAGGACGATAAGATTAAGAATGCCTATATCGGTCGCACGTTCTACACCACTGCCGAGTTTATCAGCAAACTGGAGAAGCTGTTCCTGAGCATAGACCGCAAGCTGGTGGCCAAGCAGTATGAAGACCTGCGCCTCATGGTGAAGCTATCGACGCTGAACAGCGAGCGCGACAACATGTTTGAGGCCTTCGACCACACGTTCCTGTCGTTGTTCCCCGATTTTGTAGTTCGCTATAACGAGCTGTTCAACGAGGAAGACCGTAAGGTGCCCGAGAAGGAAAACTCGCTGACCACCGAGATGCGCATCTATGCATTGGTGCGTCTGGGTGTCACTGACAGTGAAAGTATAGCCAAATTCCTGAACTTCTCTGTGCACACCGTGAACACCTATAAGACACGAATCAGGAACCGTTCGCGCTACAAGAGTGAGCAATTTGAGGAGCTCATCATGCAAATTTGACCTGCTTTTTAGACAAATATACCTCATTTTTCGTTATATATCCGTTATACAAAACGGCAATAGTCAAAAATATAAGCATCTGGTTTCCAGGTGCTTATATTTTGTATTAATCAAAAACCAGTTATACAATTCTTATTTTATATACATATACGCGGGAAAATGCCGAACTTTGCACAAACTAAGAACCAAAGTGTTTCACTAGATTATGAGAAAGATTTTCACCGCAATTCTGCTCTTGGTTGGTCTGCTACCCGCAACGGCTGCCGACAGCATGAACCCTCTGGCAAACGCCGACGCAATTGTTAATGCCGGCGAAGCACGTTTCACCGTGCTTACTCCCGAAATGATTCGTATTCAGTACAGTAGAAAACAGCAGTTTGAAGACCGCGCTACCTTTGCCGTGGTCAATCGTCGTCTGCCCGTGCCTCATTATAAAAAAGAGGTACGCGACGGCTATTTGTATATTACCACCGATGCGCTGACATTGCGCTACAAGATGGGTGGCAGGATAGACAACCGCCCCAACGACCAGGTGCTCACCATCCAGTTTAATCTGAATGGACGTCAGGTGACGTGGTATCCCGGCAAGGACGACAAGCTAAACCTGAAAGGCACCACACGTACGCTGGACGGACAGATAGGTGACAACAAGCGTCAGGAGATGGAGAACGGCCTGCTCTCACGTGCTGGCTGGAGCATCATCGACGAGTCGCCCCGCACCAAGCGTGGCGATGGCTCTACCACCTTTGCCTTCGACAAGAGTCAGGACGGCATCGAGTGGGTGGCACAGCCCGTCGATAAGGAAGCCATCGACTGGTACTTCCTGGGCTACGGCCATCAGTACAAGAAGGCGCTGGGCGACTATATCAAGATTGCCGGTCGTCAGCCCATGCCTCCACTCTACGTGCTGGGCTACTGGTACAGTAAGTATCAGCGCTACACCAGCGAGGAGTTCATGGAAATCGTGAACGACGTGAAGAAGAATCAGATTCCCATGGACGTGATGATCTTCGATATGGACTGGCACACTCAGGGCTGGACAGGTTGGACTTGGGACCGCACCGCTATTCCCGATCCTGAAGGACTGATCAAGTTTATGCACGACAACGGCCTGAAGGTGTCGCTGAACCTGCACCCCGCCGACGGTGTTGACGACGACGAGGATATGTTTGCACAGTTGCGCGACTCGATGGGCATGGATGCCGCTACGAAGGTGGTGCCATGGAACCTGAGCGATCCTAAGTTCTACCATCACATGTTCAATAGTATCATCCGCGCACGCGAGAACCAGGGCGTTGACTTCTGGTGGCTGGACTGGCAGCAGAACCTCACCAGTAAGTACGTGGACGGACTGAGCGAGACCTTCTGGTGCAACCACGTGTTCTATAACGACATGCGCCTGAACCGTCCTAACCATCGTCCTTTGATTTTCCACCGCTGGGGTGGACTGGGCAGCCATCGCTATCCTATTGGCTTCTCGGGCGACTCGTTCACAACCTATGGCACACTGGCTTGGCAGCCCTACTTCACAGCTACTGCTTCGAACGTAGGCTTCGGCTACTGGGGACACGACCTGGGTGGACACCAGCAGACTGGTGGCAACGACCCCGAAATCTATCTGCGCTGGATGCAGTATGGCGTGTTTACCCCCGTGTTCCGTACACATGCTACCAACTGGGAAGGCATTGAGCGCCGCATCTGGAAGTATGAGAACTTCCCCTTGCTGCTCGAGACCGTGAAGCTGCGCTATGCCCTGATGCCCTACATCTACACCGCAGCCCGTCAGGCCTACGACACTGGCGTCAGCATGTGCCGTCCGCTCTACTATGATTCTCCCGAGGCAAACAATGCTTATCTCTTCGAAGATGAGTATATGTTTGGCGACGATATCCTGGTTGCTCCAGTAGTGACACCTGCTGGAAAGAATGGTAAGGCCGAGCGCCGCACCTGGTTGCCCGAAGGCAAGTGGTTTGACGTGTGCCGCAATAAGGTGGTTGACGGTAACCGCATCTTCGTCGACAGCTACACACAGCCCGAGATTCCTTATTTCTACCGCGCTGGTGCTGTGATCGTGAATAATCCTCCAATGATGAACCTCAACACCCGTCCTGACCGTCTGATTGTGAAGGTGGTGCCCGGCGCCGATGGCGAGAGCTCTCTCTACGAGGACGAGGGCGACACCGAGGGCTATAAGGAAGGTGCCTTCAGCTGGGTGAAGATGACTCATAAGGACAACAGCCTGACCATCCACCCCCGCAAGGGTTCATTCCCCGGCATGCCCGCTAAGCGCGCATATACCGTTGAGTTCCTGAGCACCGACTGTCCTACAGCAGTTACCGTGAATGGCAAGAAGCAGGATAATGGCACCTGGAACTATGATGAGAATCGTCGTGTGGTAACCGTGTTTGTGCCCGCTACCGCTTGCGACAAGAAGATCAATGTAAACCTGGAAAAATAAAGGAGGAATACTAATATGAAGAAGTTTTTGATATATACAATAGGATGCTTGATGATGGGTCTGAGCACCGCTACAGCCCAGAAGTATCAGGACTTATGGATCACAGGTAGTGCAGTGCCCGGCGGCGTGCAGAAACTGGTGAAGGGCGGCGACGGCAGCTTTAAGTATGCCGGCAAACTGTCTGAGGGCGAGGTTCGCGTCATGACCACCAAGAAGGCAGGTAAGAACACCACTTACCTGTTGCCCCTGCTCGCCGATGCAAATATCGTGAATCGTGGCTTGTCATATCAGGAGACCACCGATGCCAGCAAAGCAGGCTGGCAGGTGGCCTTCGCTGAGGATCACTATCGTTTCACCGTCAACACAAAGGACATGAAGCTGCAGGGTGAGGTGTTCTATCCCTGGGGCGAGCTGTTCATTGCCGGCGGTGCTACCGATGCAGGATGGAAGTGCGAAGGAAAGATGCTGCTGATGAAGCAGGATGTGAACAACCCCTACGTATGGACATGGGAAGGCGAGCTGAAGAGCCATCCTGGTATTGAGGAGCCCGAGAGCTTTAAGTTCCAGGGACAGGACCGCTGGTCGCCCAAGGGCATTCATCCCTATAAGGCCGATGCCGACATTCTGACTGACGGTCAGTTCCGCACAGGTGGTGACGATACGAAATGGAAGATTTCTAAGCCCGGACGCTATCGCATCAAGATTGACCTGTTCAACGAAACTGTCAAGGCAGAGTTGATTAAGTAGTCCTGATTTCAACCGCAAACAATATATTAAGTAATAATAATTATATTTCGAATAACTAAAAACAATGATTATGAAAAGAAGTTTACTCTTTGCACTCCTTTGTTGGGTTGCAAGCTCAGTAGCTTTTGCTCTTGAGCAAGTAGAGGGCGTTTATCAGATCGGTACAGCCCAGGATCTGGTGGCATTCTCAAACATGGTTGCCAGTGGCAATGGTTCTATCTCGGGTGCTTTGACAGCCGATATCGACATGACCGATGTGGAATTCACTCCTATCGGTTCTACGAGCAGTAAGTTCACTGGTACTTTCGACGGCCAGGAGCACAGCATCAAAAACCTGATTCTCGAATCGGAAGATCAAGAGTACGTAGGATTGTTTGGTGTGATTGGTGGTGGCGCTTATATCCACGATGTGGTCATTGCCAAGTCTTGTAGGATTAAGGGTAAGGCCTTCGTTGGAGGTATCGCTGGTGGTACCAATGGTGGTGGCACAGCCACCTTCGAACGTTGCGGTAACGAGGCCACCATTACTGCTATTGAGCAGAATGCAGCTGGTATTTGCGGTGTGAGCATGGGTTCACAGTGTGGTATCGTGATTCTGAACTGTTTCAACACTGCAGGCATTGTTGCAGATAGAGAGGCTGCTGCTTTCTGCGGATGGGTTGGCGATAACGGCAGCAGAATCGAGAACTGTTACCAGGCTGGTTACGTAATTGGTCAGGATGGTCAATATTCTTTGTGGCGCAACAATCGCGGTAAGGGCGTGAACAACTTTGATATAGCTGGTGCCCAGGGTACAAAGATCAGCGAAGATGAATTTGATATGGAATGTGGCGCTGTCTGCTATCAGCTGAACGGCAATAAGTGCGAAGATGCTCTGTGGTTCCAGAACCTTGATAAGGACATCCATCCTTATCCATTCGCTTCTCACGGAATTGTTTATGCTGTTGGTGACCTGTACTGCGATGGTACACCAAAGGACGAGACTGACGTATCATTCTCTAACACCAACGAGTCAAACCGTGACCCTCACTCCTTCGACGATGGTGTCTGCGTTAACTGCGGTGCTGCCGACAAGAACTATAAGGAGCTCACAGAAGATGGTTTCTATCTGTTGGAGACTGCCAAGGATCTGAACTGGTTTGCTGCTCTTGTAAACAACGGTAATAAGAAGGTGAAGGCTCGTCTGACTGCCGACATCGACTTTACGGGATATACACAGGACGACGTGATGATTGGTGGTGACGCTTTCTCTGCCGAAGAGGAGGATCCCGTCCGCGCATTCAATGGCGTCTTTGATGGTGCTGGTCATACTATTATCATTGACTATGCTGCAAGTTACGACGGCGTTGGCCTGTTCAAGGTCGTTGAAAGCTCAACCATCAAGAACCTGATGGTTAAGGGATCTATCGAAACAAGCAATCGTTTTGCTGGTGGTCTGATGTTCGTTACACGTGGTAACTCTACGTTCGAGAACATCGTGGTTGATGTTGACATTAACGGTTCGTACGTGGGCGATGCTACCCATGGCGGTATCTGCGCCGTAGCTCACGAGACTCCTACTTTCAGCAACTGTGCCTTCATCGGTTCAATGGTAGCTGAGGGTTGTGAGGGAAGTGCTGCCATCATCGGTTATGCTCATGGTGAGGTAGAGACCATCATCAAGAACTGTTATGTAGCGCCTTCTGAACTGTTGCTGGCCAATGGTTCTACCGTGATTGCCCGCCACGTGAAGACTAAGATGAACTGCTACTACACAGACAATATCGTTTCTGTTTCTGACAACTCTGTTGAGATCATCAGCGAAGACCTTCTGGCTACTGGTGAGCTCTGCTATCTGCTGAATGCTGCCGATGGTATCGACGCATGGCGTCAGGATCTGGGCACCGATAATTATCCCGTACCTTTCGCTGACCATAAGATGGTTTATGTGGCTGGTTCTGAGTCTTGCGATGGCACACTGAAACCCGATGTGACCTACACTAACAACGAGACTGGTGTGACACGCGATGAGCACAACTATGAAAATGACATCTGCACCGTTTGTGGTGCCCGCATCATTCGCAATGCTACACAGCTGGAGGCTCTGGCCAACGCTATCAACAGTGGTGAGATTGATGGTAAGGTGATTGTTGACGTTGTTGAGGACATCGACATGTCTGAGATCGAGGACTTCACCGGTATTGGTACTCGCACCACCGAGCTCACTGGTGAGGTGGACGAGCAGCAGAACCCCATCACCCGCGACGTGAAGCGCCCCTTCTCTGGTATCTTCGACGGTCATGGTCATAAGATCTCTCACATGTATATCGACGTGCAGACTGGCAACGTAGGTCTGTTTGGCCTGGCCAGCGGTGCTACCATTAAGAATATTATTGTAGATGAGAGCTGCGAAATCTGGTCAACAGGTTACTCTGCCGGTATCGTAGGTACAGCTTGTGGCAACGGTACACTGACCATCGAGAACTGTGGTAACGAGGCTACTGTCAATGTGGGCCCCGACGGTGCTAACGGTGCTGGTATTCTGGGTGTGAACGACCTCAGCGAGGCTTATGTACGCATCATCAACTGCTACAACACTGGTACTATCACTGGTCAGCGTGAGTGTGGCGCCATCTCTGGATGGCTGGGTGATGTTGCAGAGGTTGTGAACTGCTGGAACTCTGGTTTTGTTAATCCAGAAGCGATTGATGGCGAGCGCTCATTCGCTCGTTTCAATGGCAGCAATGTGAAGCTCGTAAACTGCTACGAGGTTGAGGGTACTCAGGTTAACCAGGTTACTCTGGACGATGTGGAGAGCGGTAAGCTCTGCTTCCTGCTGAACAAGGATGCTGAGGCTCCCATCTTCTTCCAGACTCTGGGCACCGATGCTTATCCTGTCTTCGACAATACACACGCTGTGGTTTACGAGACCGTAGATGGTGGTTACAGCAACGACGCATCGGCTTCTGGTATCGAGACTTCTGTAGTCTCTAAGAAGAGCGGCATCCAGGTGGTTTACTCTCTCTCTGGTGCTCGTCAGATGCAGCTGCAGCGCGGCATCAACATCGTACGTATGGCTGACGGCAGCGTGAAGAAGATCATGAAATAGTAATTATATAGTAAATAGTAAGTAGTAATGAAGATGACTTTAAGAGTCAGTATGTTTCTTAGTAGTCTGGCCATCGCTTCCGTAGCGATGGCTCAGACTGCTTTTATGACCAATGACAAAGTGGCGGTGTTCTATCCTAACGGATATGATGCAAAACAGCACCTGCCTTCACCTATTTTCGAGCACGAGCCAGCAGCTATCAACACGCTTGCTGCCGACTGGAAAGTGCGCCCTGTCTTCACTACCTATGGAGGCAGAAACGTGGCAACCATCAACGTTGAAGACAGTGTCGATTTCTATGGCACTGGCGAGGTAACGGGCAGTCTGCGCCGTAACGGCTATACGGTGGGACTATGGAATATCGACACACCCGCCTATGGCGTAGACAACGGCACGCACCTCTACCAGAGTCATCCCTGGGTGATGGGCGTTCGTAAGGATGGTACAGCCTTCGGACTGATAGCAGACAATACCTGGAAACAACGCATCACCACACAGGATAAGCAGGTGATCTTCGAGAGTGAGGGTCCTGCTTTCCGTGTGGTTGTTATCGAACGCGAGAACCCTCAGGCACTGATGCAGGCCTTGGTTGACCTGACCGGCAAGATGGAGCTGCCACCCCTGTGGTCGCTCGGCTATCAGCAGTGTCGTTTCAGCTACCATCCTGACACCCGTGTGAAGGAGATAGCTGATTTGTTGCGTTCTAACCGCATCCCTTCGGATGTTATCTGGATGGATATCCACTACATGGACAACTACAAGATTTTCACCTTCCACCCCAAAGAGTTCTCTGACCCTAAGGGTTTGAACGACTATCTGCACAGCAAGAACCTGAAGGCTGTGTATATGATCGACCCAGGCGTGAAGGTAGAGAACGGCTATTTCGTGGACGACCAGGGAACAGCTGCCGACTACTGGGTGAAGGATAAGGACGGCAAGCCTTTCGTGGGCAACTGCTGGCCTGGCCCCTGCCACTTCCCCGACTTCACACGTCCTGAGGTGCGCACCTGGTGGGCTACACTCTATAAGGACTATATGGCTACAGGCATCGATGGCGTGTGGAACGATATGAACGAGCCTTCTGTCTTCGGCGGTCCTGATGGTACCATGCCCGTGGACAACAAGCACATGGGTGGCGACGGCGTACTGCCTGGTCCTCATGCTCGTTTCCACAATGTGTTCGGACTGAACATGGTGCGTGCCAGTCGTCAGGGTCTGCTCTATGCTAACCCCAACAAGCGCCCCTTCATCCTCTCTCGCTCTAACTTCCTGGGTGGTCATCGCTATGCTGCCACCTGGACGGGCGACAACCTCTCTTCTGTAGATCAGATGAAGCTCAGCGTTCCTATGACGTTGACACTGGGATTGTCTGGTCAGCCCTTCAACGGTCCTGACATTGGTGGTTTCTGCGAGAACTCTACCGCTGAGCTCGTAGCCGACTGGACCGCCATGGGTGTTTACTTCCCCTTTGTGCGCAACCACACCATCGACAACAGTGTGGACCAGGAGCCTTGGGCTTTCACTCCCGAGGTGCTCAACGCTTGTCGTACCGCCATTGAGCGTCGCTACAAGTTGATGCCTTACATCTACACCGCCTTCCGTGAAGCCAGCGTAGATGGTATGCCTGTGATGCGCCCCCTGTTCATGGCCGATGCCAAGGACCTCTCGCTGCGCAGCGAAGACAAGGCCTTCCTCCTGGGTGGCGACCTGATGATCACACCTCGCTGGGCCGAGAATGTGGCACAGCCCAATGGTGGCTCTTGGCAGCCCTTCACGCTGGAACAGAACACCGACATCTATCAGTCGGAACTGCGTCAGCGTCCTGGTTCGGTGATTCCTATGGCCAACCTGGCACAGAGCACCACCGAGATGACCACCGACTCGCTCACCCTCTACGTTTGTCTGGATGCCGATGGCAAAGCCAAAGGTCAGCTTTACGAGGATGAAGGTGATGGCTTCTCATACCGCGAGGGTAACTACAGCCTCTCTACGATCGAAGCTTCGCTCAACAAGAAGCAGCTCTCTATTGTATTAAATAAGGTAGAGGGACAGATGGAGAAGCCCCAGCGCACACTGCGCATCGCCTACGTGAAGGGCGGCAAGGTGCAGTACTCTGCATGGCAGACGGGCAACCAGGCATCCATGAAGATCAAGAAGTGAAAAGATACTCAACCAATACAAACAACCTTACACAACACCTAACCTCTACAATATGACTAAAATATGGAATAATTATAAATCAAGCATCTTGTTAGCCATTGCTTCGGCATGGCTAACAAGCACTGCTGTTATGGCTATCGAACCTGTTGACGGTGTTTATCAGATTGGCACGCCTCAGGACTGGAACGAATTCTGTACGTTGCACAACACGGGCAGCAATCAGCGCCTGAATGCAGTTTTGACAGCCGATATTACCATTGAAGGCAACAACATGGTGGGTATCAACGGTGGCGGAAAGCCTTACCGTGGTACTTTCGATGGTCAGGGACACAAGCTCATCGTCAACTATAATCTGAACGAAGACCGTGTGGCTCCTTTCCGTCGTATCAACGGTGCCACCGTCAAGAATGTGATTGTAGAAGGCACTATCACCACCTCTGCAAAACTGGCCTCCGGTCTTATCGGTGGTCTGTGGCAGAGCGGTTCGCTGATTCAGAACTGCGTGAGCTATGTCACCATCAACGACTCAGGTAGTGGCGACGCCACCCATGCCGGCATCTGTGGTAGCTATGAGGATGTGAACGGCACCAACATCATTGAGAACTGTGCCTTCCTGGGCACCATCAACGCCCCCAACCGTAATGGCTGCGGTGGTCTGGTGGGATGGATCAATGGTGGTAACGTGGTGCGCAACTGTCTGGTTGCCGCTACGCTCAATGTGGCTAAGAACGATAACAACGAGGTGTTGTTCCGCAACAATGGTGTGGCAGAGAACTGCTATTTCGTGGGCACTTATGAAGGTATGAAGAACGAGAAAGGCGGCATCGCTGCTACCGTGGAACAGGCTAAGAGCGGTCAGCTCTGCTTCCTGCTCAATGGCAACACCAGCGATAATCCTGCCTGGTTCCAGACTATCGGTACCGATGATGTTCCTTCGCCTCAGGGCGCAGGCACTGTCTATGCCAACGGTCTCCTGAAGTGCGACGGCACACCTAAGGGTGAGGTGACCTTCAGCAACTCTTCTGAGGGCACCGTGCGCGACGACCACCAGTGGGACGGCACAGGCTTCTGCTCTGCGTGTCACACCCTTCAGCCCGACTATCTGCAGGCTGATGGTCAGGGCTTCTACTCTTTGGCTTCGGCCCAGGATCTGCACTGGTTTGCTGCCTTGGTCAACAGCAGTGAGAACCGTGCCATCAACGCACGTCTCACTTCTAACATCGACTTCAGCAACTATCAAGACATGATTGGCGATGGCGACAATGAGAATGCCTATCAGGGCGAGTTCGACGGTCAGGGCTATCGTGTCACGGTGAAATACCAGGTCAACCAGAAGAATGTGGCACTTTTCCGCTATCTGAGGAATGCCTATATCCATCACCTCATCACCGATGGTTCTATCCAGAATGAAAACAACTCCTGCTCGGGAGGTATCTTTGCCGGTTCGCGTGGCACATCGAAGATTGAATGCTGTGCCAGCTTCGTCAACTTCCAGCGCAACAGTGGCGACGATGCTACCGTAGGTGGTATCGGTGCCTACATGCACGATCAGGGACAGATGGTCAACTGTGGCTTCTTTGGTTCTATCCAGACGCCTAATGCCACGGGCAATGGCGGTCTGCTGGGCTATGCCAATGGTGGCCAGGAGGTCAGCTTCAGCCACTGTCTGGTGGCTGCCACGGCGCTGACAACCAGTGGCAACTCCATGGCTGTGGTGCGCAACTGCTCTAACCTGACGGCAGTCTATGTCCTCAATAATGGTCAGTTTGGCGAACAGGGAGAGAAAATCTCTGCCGACATCACCGCCACGGGTCAGCTGGCCTACCTGCTCAACGATAATACGGCAGCTGGCACCTGGTTGCAGCGCATCGGCACCGACGCACTGCCCGTGCCTTGCGGTGTAGAGAATGGACTGGTCTATCCTTCGGGCACCTTCACCTGTGATGGTCAGCCGGTGGGCGAAACCAGTTTTACTAATGACAAGGATGCGCAGATCGTCTATCAGCCCCACCAGTGGGAGATGGGTGTCTGCACCGTTTGCGGCATTGCCGATATGGACTATAAGCAGCCCGTGGACGATATCTACGAGTTGGGCAGTGCAGCCGACGTGGTATGGTATGCTGCCTATGCTAAGAATGACGAGGTGAAGAATGCACGCCTGACGGCCGATGTGGACTTCAAAGACATCGCCTTTGCAGGTATCGGTACATATGCCAAACCCTTTGCTGCTACATTCGATGGACAGGGGCACATTATCAGCAACCTGACCATGACACAGACTGAGGGCGACGAGCCCGTGGGCTTCTTTGGCGTGGCAGGCGAAGGTGCACAGATTCGTAACTTCACGATTGACAACAGCTGTAGCTTTGCTGGTCGTCATGAGGTGGGCGCATTTATCGGTTCGACTCCTGTTGTGGCTGCTGGCAAGCTGACCTTAGAGCAGCTGGGCAACGAGGCCACCGTTAGTTCACAGAGCTTCTATGCTGGTGGTATCCTGGGTAGCAACAGCAGTAGCACGCTGAAGGTGGTGATGACTAACTGCTATAACGCGGGCACCATCAGTGCCGACATCGAGGCTGGCGGTCTGAGTGGATGGCTGGGCGATGAGGCCGAGCTTACCAACTGTTATAATATGGGTACTGTGGCTGGTGTCGGTTCAGAATCGTTTGCTCGTGGCAACAATATCAACGTTACGAACTGTTTCGACCCTGTCACAAACTGGGCTTCTATGCCAAAGAGTGCTGTTGAAGACTTTACCAACGATGTGGTGTTCAATGCACTGTATCAGGCAGCTCCAGGCATTTGGTTCCTCAGCAGTGAGGAGAAGGGACATCCTGTGCTCTACAATACAGGCATCGTCTCTGCAATCAAAGAAATCTCGAGTCCCCGTACCAATGCAGCGACAGACCGTATTTATAATATGAACGGTCAGCGCATAGGCAAGCCGACTCGCGGCCTTTATATCAAGGATGGGAAAAAATATCTGAGGTGAGTGCATCACCTCAGATATCCCCACCTTAAAAACAACTAACCAATATAACTTACCAATAATTAAAAACATAAAATCTATTTGACATGAAGAAGTCTTTGAAACTATTAGCCCTTACCATCCTTGGTTCTTGGATGGCAGGAAACACATGGGCTATAGAGCCCGTGGGTGATGTCTACCAGATTGGTTCGGCACAAGATTGGGCAGAGTTTGCGGAAATCGTGAACAAAGATGGACGTCAGCATGAACTCAATGCTGTGCTAACTCAGGATTTTACGCTTAACGAACTTGTTATGGTGGGCATTCCCAGTAATGCTTATAAGGGAACATTTGATGGACAGGGACACACTATTACCATCAATTTCACGATGGATAAGACTGGACAAGATGGTGAGTGCGGACTCTTCCGCCGTATCAATGGTGCTACTATTAAGAATCTGAAAGTGGCAGGAACCATTACCACTAGCGGTCAGTTAGCAGGTGGTGTTGTTTCTGGTATTTGGCAGACTGCTGTGGTGGAGAACTGTGTTTCAACAGTAACTATTACCGACACGAATAGTGGCGATGCTACCCATGGCGGTATTGTGGCGCGTATCTCTGATAAAAGTGACATCACAATTCGCAACTGTGCATTCTTCGGTACTATCGATGCCCCCAACCGCTCTGGTAGTGGTGGTATTATCGGATGGCCAGACAATGGTGGCGCGTCAGTAAAGATTCAGAACTGTTTGATGGCTGGTACTCTTAATCTGGCCACAGGCTCGGATAACGATATTATTGTTCGTAACTCAGCAACTATTACCAATTGCTATTATGTCAATCTGCAGGGCATGAACAATAGTAAAAATGCTACTCTGGCTACAGCCGAGCAGCTGGCTAGCGGTGAACTTTGCTATTTGCTGAATGGTCTTCAAAGTGCATCAGTTAATTGGTACCAGACCATCGGAACAGATAATGCCCCTATGCCTATTTGTAAGGATGGTGCTGTTGTTTATGCTAATGGTGAACTGAAGTGTGATGGTATCACTCCAAAGGAGGGCAGTACACTGACATTCTCAAATGTCGAGGGAAATACGATAGATTCTCATAACTATGTTGATGGCATCTGTTCTGTTTGCCGCGATTTGAAATCTGTAGGTGGAATCTATCAGATAGGTTGCGGAGATGCACTCGTACGATTTGCGGAGATTGTAAATAGTGGTTATGGTAGCTCAAATGCGGTTCTGACTAAGAATATAGATATGGATGGTGAGTCTTGGACTCCCATAGGACAAGATGGCAAAGACTTCGCAGGTCATTTTAATGGTCAAAACTACCGCATTCAAAATCTGGTAGTAAATAATCCCACTATCAATAATCAGGCACTTTTCGGTCAGGTTGTTGGAACAGCAATTATCGAAAATGTTATAATGGATGCTTCATGTTCAATCAAAGGAAAACAACATGTGGCAGGAATTCTTGGTCACGTATGGGGGCACGGAGCTATTATTCGAAACTGCGTGAATGAAGCTTCTGTGGAATCGTCTGAAAGTCAGGCTTCTGGCATTGTAGCTACTGCAGAGAAGAAAGTTTTTATTCAGAATTGTATCAATAAAGGAGAAATCAAAAGTAATGAAAGTTCAGCAGCAGGTATTTTAGCTAGAGCATGGAATGATAGTCAGGAGTCTGAGGTTACAAACTGCGTTAATGAAGGTCATATCATAGGCATAGTAAATGAAGTCGGTGGTATTGTGGGCGCTCTCAATAAGGCAATAACAATTAGTGGTTGTCTTAATAAAGGCGAAATAAATGGAAAAGACTATACGGGCGGTGTTCTTGGTCGTATTTGGGAGAACAATGTTGTTGTTCAGAATTGTGGTAACGAAGGAACTGTTATCTCAACAGGCGCTAATGCAGCAGGTATCGTTGGTTGTTCCGGAAATATTGTTAGTATCCTGAATTGCTATAACTTAGGAGACATCACTGGTTCGAAAGAAAGTGCTGCAATTTGTGGATGGATGGGTAACGGTTCTTCTCAATTAAGAAATTGCTATAGCAAAGGATCTGTTACTGGACTTGATGGTAATAACTATCTGATTCGTAAGACGGATATTGTAAAAAGCAATAACTATCAGCTAGAAGGAATGGCAGGTGATCAAGGAACACCTTTCTCTGCTTCAGACTTGACAAGCGGTAAATTAGCTTATATGATGAATGGAAATAAGAGCACTGACGTAGTTTGGTTCCAGAAACTTGGTACAGATGCCGATGCATATCCTATTCCTTGGGGTGCCAACATCGTTTATAAGAATGGTGACCTCTATTGTGATGGAACTTCAAAGGGAAGTGATTCGTATTCAAATGTGGAGGGTTCTAATCGTGACGATCACCATTTCAACGAGGGCTTCTGTGATAATTTGAATGGTAGTAGTGTTGTTTGTGAAGAACTGGATCCCTCTTACATGACTCTTTCTGATGGCTATTATCAGGTTTCAACAGCTCGTCAGCTTCGTTGGACAGCAGCAATCTCTCAGAATTCTACCAATGCAGCAATGAAAGTTAGGATAATGACGAATATCGACATGACAGGAGAGAAGTTTGGCGGCTTTGGCTCAAACGAATCAGAAGCAAATCGTTTTTCAGGTGAGATTGATGGACAGCGTCACATCATATCTAATTTAAAAATGGACTATAATCGCAATGGTGTGGGTTTCGTAAATACAGCTACAGTTGGAGCAAATCTGCAGAATCTCACAATGGCGAAATCTTGTGAGTTTAAAGGAGAAAGTGCAGTCGCAGCGTTTATAGGTGCTGTTCGTGGAACAGCGGGTAACCTTTATATTCGTAACTGTGGTAATGAAAGTGCTGTTAGTTCAACAGGTGCTAATGCTGCAGGTTTCATCGGTTGTAAATACGATGATGATGTAATTCCAAACCTCAAAAACTGTTATAATGTTGGCGTTATCCATAGCTCGAATGGTGGTGGTAGCTTCTCTGGATGGATGCCAAAGGCTAAGCTAACGAATTGTTATAGTATTGTTTCACAAGATGAAAAAGATAACAATAATGTTAGTTATGGTTTTGAAAATGGACAGCAATTTAGTAGGGGTTGGAGCCAGGAATTAACCAACTGCTATGACTTCGGAACTGGAGACTGGGGCACGAATAATGGTTCATGGGGTTCCGCATTTACTGGCGATCACAAAATTATGGAGGTAAACGAAACGACGATGGGCGTTGTGTTTGCTGGTTTGTATGATGCTGTGGACGGTAATGTTTGGCGCATGGAATATGAGGGCTGGGCTCACCCTGTGCTCTATGACCCTGCCAAGAAAGTGCTGAGCGAGAATGTGCCTAACCGTTTCTCAAGTGAGAATGGTGTTGACCTGACATTGAAGCGTACCACTGTTGCTGACACATGGAACACCATCTGCTTGCCATTTGCACTGAATGCTACACAGATTGCATCGCTCTTTGGCGCCGATGCTAAGGTGGCTGAACTGACTGGTGCTATTGGCGAGACACTTAATTTTACCACAGTTACTACTATCGAGGCAGGCAAAGCTTATCTTGTAAAGCCTACTGTGGCTATGACTGAAGAGGAGCTGACTGTTGATCTTGATGCTACTGCTCCTGCTGCAACGACAGAGGGTGGCTATGAATTTACTGGTATCTATCAGCCAACAGCTGTTGTGGCTAACGATCTGTTCGTGGCTGCGGGCAATAAACTGACACCAAGTGATGGTACTGGTAAACTGAAGGCCTTTCGCGCTTATTTCCACAACACGGGTAGTGGTGCTCGCCTAACGAACTTCGTCATCGACGAAGAGACGACAGGCATTGCTTCTATTGAGGACGGACTGATGAAGGTTCAGGATGCTGTCTATGATATGCAGGGTCGCAAGGTTTCTCAGTTGAAGAAAGGACTCTATATTGTAAACGGAAAGAAACAGGTTGTTAGATAATAAATAAGGTGTATGACTATGAAGAAAATGATATATGTATCCCCAACAGTAACAGTGGTGGAAATACAGATGCAACAGCTAATGGCTGTTTCTGGTAAGGTTGATGGCAAGCCAGGACTTATCCCAGATCCTACTCCCTCGGATCCTTCGGTGGGATTGTCCCGTCGCCACAATGATATCTGGGCTGATGAAGAAAACGAACTTGATGAATAATATAATTTTGTGATCAATAACTTTTTATCAACTAAAACGTTTAATTTATGAAGAAGAACCTAAGATTTGTGCTTGCTTTGGCCATTGGATGGCTAACAAGCGTGGGTGCTATGGCTATCGAGCCAGTGGACGGCGTCTATCAGATTGGTTCGGCACAAGATTGGGCAGAGTTCTGTACCCTGCACAATGATGGTACCAACCAACGTCTGAATGCTGTTCTTACTGCCGATGTGACGGTAGATGGTAATGCCATGGTAGGTATTAATGGAGGTGGAAAGCCTTATCGCGGAACCTTCGACGGACAGGGACATAAGCTGATTGTCAGCTATAACCTGGACGAAGAGCGTGTAGCTCCTTTCCGTCGTATCAACGGTGCTACCATCAAGAATCTGATTGTAGAGGGTACCATTACGACAACCTCTAAGTTGGCTTCTGGTCTTGTTGGTGGACTATGGCAGAGTGGTACAACCATTCAGAACTGTGTTAGCTATGTAACCATCAATGACACCAATAGCGGTGACGCTACTCATGGTGGTATTTGTGGTAGCTTCGAGGATGTGAATGGTGCCAACGTCATTGAGAACTGTGCTTTCTTTGGTGCTATCAATGCACCTAACCGTGAAGGTTGTGGCGGTCTTGTTGGCTGGACCAATCAGAGCAACAACACTAACATCATTCGCAACTGTCTGGTTGCAGCAACACTCAATGTGAAGAAGGAATCAAACAATGATGTTATCTGCCGTAACAATGCGATTGTTATCAACTGCTATTATCTGGGCAGCATAGATGGCCTGAAGAATGACAAGGGAGCTGTTGCAGCTACTGATGCTCAGGCTCAGAGTGGTGAGCTCTGCTATCTGCTGAATCAAAAGCAGAGCGAGACGCCTGCATGGTTCCAGAAGATTGGTACTGATGCAAAGCCTACTGCAGTTGGAACAGACATCGTTTATGCTAATGGTGAGCTGAAGTGTGATGGTATCACTCCAAAGGAGGGTAGCTCACTGTCTTTCTCAAATACTGCAAACTCTACAGTAGATGAGCATAGCTTTGTGGATGGCATCTGCACTGTTTGTAGTGCACTGCAAGAGATTGAGGGTTTCTATCAGATCGGTTGTGCAGCAGCCCTGAATCGTTATTCAGAGATTGTACGTACCACCAACGGTGGTGCCAAGGCTGTGCTGACTAAAGATATTGATATGACCGACCAGGTTTGGACACCTATCGGACAGGATGGACATGACTTCCAGGGCCATTTCAATGGTCAGGGGCATCGTATCAAGAATCTTAAGACCGACGCCAACAATAACAATCAGGCTCTCTTCGGCCAGGCTATTGGTGGCACCATCATCGAAAATGTGATTATCGATGCTTCTTGTGTCATCAAGGGTGGTTCACGTACTGCCGGTATCCTTTCTCAGGTATGGGGCGACAATGTGATTATCCGCAATTGCGGTAATGAGGCTAATATCGAAGGCTCTCAGGAGAACTGCGCAGGTATCGTGGGTTGCTCACAGGGCAAGGTTATTCACATCTCTAACTGCTACAACACAGGTTCTATCACAGGTAATCGTGAGAATGCAGGTATCTGTGCATGGATGGGTAGTGATAACTCTACTATCAGCAATTGCTACAGTACTGCTACTAATGTTAATGGCGAGGCTCTCTGGCGTAAAGGCGAGGTAAAGGGCGAGAACATGTTCCAGATTGAAGGTATTCAGGGAACTGCTTTCACTGCTGCAGACCTTGCTTCCGGTAAGCTGGCTTATATGCTGAATGGCAATAAGAGCACAGATGTTGTCTGGTATCAGGTTATTGGAACCGATGCTAACCCTGTGCCTTGTGCAAAGGAGGGTGGCGTGGTTTATGCCAACGGTGAACTTGACTGTGCAGGAAATGCGAAGGCTGGTTCGGAAGAGACCTATTCTAATACCGAGGGCGCTACCCGCGACGAGCATCAGTTTGCTGATGGTTTCTGCACTGCTTGTGGTGCTTTCGATGCTAACTATATTGCAGAGACCGACGGTGCTTACAACCTGGCTTCAGCTAAGGATGTGAAGTGGTTTGCTGCTTTGGTTAACAGTGGCAGTGGCAATGCCAATGCTCGTCTGACTGCTGATGTTGACTTCGCTGATGTTACTTTCACAGGTATTGGTAATGGTTCAAATCACTTTACCGGTACTTTCGATGGTCAGGGTCATATCGTGAAGAACATGGTTATCGACCAGCCAGAGGAAAGCAATATTGGTTTCTTCAACGAGATCGACAATGGTGCTGTGATCAAGAACTTCACCATCGATGCTTCTTGTTCTGTCAAGGGTAAGGCCTTCACTGGTGCGTTTGTTGGACATGTAAGTGGTAACGGCTCTGCTCTGCTGGAGTGCTTGGGTAATGAAGGTACCGTAGAGACTGTCAATCAGAATGCTGGCGCACTCGTAGGTTGCAACACCTCTGGTGAGCTGAAGCTGACCATTAAGAACTGCTACAACGCTGGTGCTATCAAGTCAGGTAACGAGGCCGGTGGTCTCTCAGGCTGGTTCGGCAACGATGCTATTACCGAGAACTGCTATAACATGGGTACTGTAATCAATGGTGAGTCTTATGCTCGTGGTAACAATATCCAGATCACCAACTGCTTCGATGCAGTAACTTCATGGCCTGCCCTGAACAAAGTGAACATCGAGGACTTCACCAATGGTGTTGTCTATGCTAAGTTGGCTGAGGCTGCTCCTTACGTATGGTTCCTGAGTGCTGCAGAGGGTGGACACCCTGTGCTGTATGCTACCGAGTGGCAGACTGTCATTGTGAAATCTGACTATGCAGGTAATGAAGTTGCTGATGGCGATTTCTTCATATACAACCCCACAAGCGGTCTGTGGCTGCAGAACAACGATAAGAACACTGGCGACTGGAATACCCGTGGTGCTACTGGTGACTATGGATTCGAATTCGGAATCAGCGCCATTGATGGTGGCTATAAACTCGATCCTAAGTTCGGTCATAATCATAGCATGAATATCAGCAACTTCTATCTGGATACTCAAAGTGATGTTTCTGCATGGAAGCTTGAGAAGTTGAACACCAATGAGGGTGTGATCGCTTACCAGATTAAGGCCGATGATGGCCGCGTGCTGAGTCTGAACAATGACAATAACTTGGACTGGAACACAGGTCGTGCTGCTGAGTGGCAGCTCGTTACCAAGGCAGACCGTATCAAGTTCATGAAGGAGAATGCAAGCGAGGAGAATCCTATTGATGCCACCTTCCTGATTAGCGACCCACGTTTCGTTAATGAGAACGAACGTGCTGCTGCATGGAATTGGGACATGAACCTTGATGGCGGTGCCCGCGATGATGTGCGCTGGTACAGAAACCGTCGTTCTTATGCTATCTGGAACTCTAAGAGCTTCAAACTCACACAGGTTATCGCAAATGTCCCCAACGGACAGTACAAGCTGACCTTGAAGGGTTACTATCGTGATGGTGACAAGGATCAGGTCGTTGCTCGTCGTCAGGCTGGTGAGGAGCGTATCCTGGCCAACTACTTCATCAATGAGGACAAGGCTCCTATGATGTCTATCCTCGATGGTGCCAGCGAGAACTGGGTAGATGGTCTGTTCTTCTATCCTGCTGCTGATGCAGCTGCTCCTTATGGATACTATCCTGACAATGCAGATGGTTTCAACCGTATTTTCCAGGATTATCCTAACAGCTATCTCAATGCTGGTGTTACTTCTCAGGTAACAACTGGTCAGATGACAATCGGTCTGGAGAAGTTGGAGAAGAACGAAAAAGACTGGTTGGCATTCGATGACTTCAGCCTGGTTTACATGGGTAACAGCATGGGTCTGGAGGAATATCTGAATGCTCTGAGAACAGCTATCGAGGCTGCTGAGGCCTTCGACGCTACTACCACATCTACCGCTCTGGCAGGTGCCTTGGCTGATGCGCTGTCTGACGCGAAGGCTAAGCTGACTTCTGTGGAAGAGGGAGAGATTGAGACTGCTACCGCGAATCTGAATGCTGCTCTGAATGCTGCCAAGGCTGTTAACATAACCGTTCTTAAGAAAACCACAGAACTGGCTGAAGCAGAAGGTATCAACGTTGATGCCGCCAGAACAGCTATTTCCGAGGCAACCACCTCTGCTCCTGTTGACAATGCTTTGAATTCACTGCGTATTGCTCGTCGTGTGAATGCTGCTGATATTCACGAAAACGTATTCAAGGGCAACCAGCCTGCTGAGGGTGACTTCTATCTGTACAACGTAGGTGCTAAGCGCTTCCTCTGTGGTGGTGATGACTGGGGCGCTCACTGTGTAGTAGGATTCCCTGGACAACTTCTGACCTTCACAGGTACTGACGGTAACTACCGCATTGATACTCACCTGTCAAATGGTGGTAACAGTCATTACCTAGGTTATAATGGTTACATGGATACCGATGCTACAACTACATGGACATTGGTTTCTACTGGCAAGGATGGTGTATATGTTCTCGCTCGTACCGAGAGCCAGGACGATCTGTTGGGTTATGACACCACAACCTACAATATTGTACATTCAGACCGTCATGATAGTTCTCTGCCTGAGAACCAGTGGATACTTGTTAGCGTAGCTGAGCGCGATGCCCTGATTGAGCTGGCTTCTGAAGAGAACCCCGTTGACCTCTCTTACAAGATTCAGGCTCCCGGCTTTGACCAGCGTGCTTCTATCGACAAGTGGGCGATGACTGATATCAGTATCTGGGGTCGTGGTGGAAACCACCCAGATTTCGCATGCGAATCATGGAACAAAGAGAGCAATAAGCTTAGCCAGACTATCGAAGGATTGCCCTCTGGTAACTATAAGGTTAGTGTACAGGGCTTCTTCCGCGATGGCAATCTGGCAAATCAGGTTGAACTGATTTCCGCTAGCAATGAACCCGCACAGTTGGCAAGCCTCTATGCAGGTGAGCAATCTATTCAGCTTCCCAATATCGTTGCAGAGAAAGACATGGTTCCTGGTATAGGCGTAGCCACAGCAATTGGCGAACTCCCAGACAACTGCGACCAGGCATGCAACTTCTTCCAGCTAGGTCTGTATAAAGTTGAACTCGACGTTGTTGTTGGCAACGATGGTAAACTTGAAATTGGTGTATCTAAGAACAGTAAGAATTTCGATGAAGACTGGGTAGTTGTAGATAACTTCCGTCTTGTTTACTTTGGCGATCCTGCAAAAGCTGCCCTTGAGGCAGCCAAGGATAGTCTTGCTGCTCTGATTGCTACCGCTAAGGCTATCGACACCACAGGAAAGACCTCTGAGAGTGCAACAGCTCTGAGCAATGCTATCACTAATGCTGAGACTGCTCTCGCTGCCGAGAATGCTACCGTTGAAAGTCTGACCACAGCTAAGACCAACCTGCAGACTGCCATCAACAACCTGGCAGATATCGTGAACGGCATCAACGCCATCGAGTCTGCAGCCCAGGCTGGCAAGGCATTCAACATGCAGGGTCAGCAGGTGAAGAAGGCCCAGAAGGGCGTTTACATCATCAACAATAAGAAGGTGGTGGTGAAGTAAACCGCACGTAAATGGACAAGACGCGCCCTGCGTCTTGACACCCGATACTAACGAAGCCCGTATGTCTTGATGGCATACGGGCTTTTTTGTGTAGCAGTCCGGCTCCTTTTCCCATACAATAGCGGTACTTTTGAGCCCTAATAGTGCCACTCTGATAGTTGTCGACTTAAGTCAACAGACCTTTCGACTTAAGTCAACAATGTTCACGACTTAAGTCAACAGGTCTCACGACTTAAGTCGAAAGCTGCGAAAGTGCCACTTTTGGCAGGCGAAAGTGGCGCTATTGTATGGGAAAAGGCGCCGGAATTTATGATATTTTGACCAAAAATCAAATCAATAATGGCCATAATTTGATTTTATCTTCGTATCTTTGCAGCGCAAATGATGGACGAAGACTTCGATATACGAGAAGAACGGTATGCCGGGGGCGGCGAAAAGGATTTCGAGAATGCCCTGCGACCACTGCGTTTCGGCGACTTCAGCGGACAACAGAAGATTGTAGAGAATCTGGAAGTGTTTGTTGAGGCTGCCAAATATCGTGGTGAACCGCTCGACCACACCCTGCTGCACGGACCTCCAGGTCTGGGCAAGACCACGTTGTCTAACATCATTGCCAACGAACTGGGTGTGGGCTTCAAGATTACCAGCGGACCGGTGCTCGACAAGCCCGGCGACCTGGCTGGCATCCTGACCTCGCTGGAGCCGCGCGACGTGCTGTTTATCGACGAGATTCACCGCCTGTCGCCCGTGGTCGAGGAGTATCTCTACTCGGCCATGGAGGACTATCGCATAGACATCATGATAGACAAGGGCCCCTCGGCTCGCTCTATCCAGATAGACCTGAACCCCTTCACGCTGGTGGGTGCCACCACACGCAGCGGACTGCTCACCGCACCACTGCGCGCACGCTTCGGCATCAACATGCACCTGGAGTACTACGACCCCGAGACGCTGGCACGCATCATCGAGCGCTCGGCATCTATCCTGGGCGTGCCCATCACCGAAGATGCCGCCATCGAGATAGCAGGGCGCAGTCGTGGCACGCCACGTATTGCCAACGCACTGCTGCGCCGCGTCAGAGACTTTGCCCAGGTGAAGGGCAATGGCGCCATCGATACGGCCATCTCGCGTGTGGCACTGACAGCGCTGAACATCGATAAATATGGATTAGATGAGATTGACAACAAGATCCTGCTCACCATCATCGACAAGTTCCGTGGTGGTCCGGTGGGCATCACCACCATTGCCACTGCCATTGGCGAAGATGCTGGCACGGTGGAGGAGGTCTATGAGCCTTTCCTCATCATGGAGGGTTTCATCAAGCGAACCCCACGTGGGCGCATGGTGACCGATCTGGCCTATCGCCATTTTGGCCGCAACCCCTATTCGGGGGGCATCATGCAACCAGGACTGTTCGATGAATAGGGCTGGAAGTATGATTTTTGTCGTCAAATATGTGGATTTGGAAAATGGATTTTGTTTAGATTTATTGGATATATCAGTCTTTTTCATTCTTTTCGTTTTGTAATATTGGCGCGTTGTTGCTTGCAACAGGTTGAATGATAACTAAATACGAAGTAAAATCTTTGTTGCAGACTTTGGTCAAAAAATGATGGATTTTTTGCTCTGGGAGAGAAAAAATACAATTTTTTTTGTACTTTTGTTGCAAATATCATAACGGGATTATAAACTACAACAAAATGCACACCTATCTAAGACTTATCACAACAGCTATTTTCGCTATAACGGCACACGGTGTCTTTGGTGCGACAATGCGCGTTGAGCCTTTGTTTCTGAGCCAGGCTGTCATTTTTGTAGCTTTAGTCACGGTGTTGGTAATCCTGTTGGTGTTGGTGATCTTGCTGGTCATTCAGGTTCGCATCGGCATTCACCGTCGTAAGATGATGCAGCAGACGTTTGCTGTGCGCGAGCGCTTTCTGGCGAACGTGATCCATGAGTTTCGCAACCCGCTCTCGCTCATCAAGGGACTGGGCGAACAACTGGAAAAGCCCTGCGATGAGAACAAGACGACGGTGCCAACCATGGCAAGGACACTGGTCGGACAGACGGAGACGCTGCTGGCACTGGTGGCAGACTTGCTCGACATCACACGCGTGCAGACGGTGATTGGCGAGGCTAAGTGGAAGCACGGCAATATTGTGACCTATGTGGGCATGATCCTGCAGAACCACCAGCCTGATGCCGACAGAAAGCGTCAGCACCTGAGATATCACCACTCGCTGACGGCCATCGACATGGACTTTGTACCGGCCTATATCCACCGCGTGCTGTCGAACCTGGTGGCAAACGCCATCAAATATACCGACCACTATGGAAACATCGATGTGTCGCTGGAGGTGGTTGGTAGCGCGGAACTGATGGTGCAGGTCAAAGATAATGGCGCGGGGATTCCACCCGATGAGCTGCCCCGTCTGTTTGACATGCTCTCGCATGGGTCTCACGCCGGCGATGATACTGTCAGGTTGCTGTGCCTGCCCATGGCCAAGATGATGGTGGAAGCTATGAAAGGCAGTATCACGGTGGAGAGCACAGTGGGTCAAGGTACCACCTTCACAGTGCGTCTGCCCATGAAATATGCAGGAAAGGTGGAGCCTCTCGGCGTGACGGATGCTGAAGCGACGGCATCACTGCCTGCCGGTCAGAAGAAAGCGGCTGCAGAGCAGTCGCAGGCAGGCAAGGAGGCTTCGGCCATCGACTCGTCGGTGGTGCTGATCGTAGAGGACAACCAGGATTTGGCCTACTTCATAGGAATGCACCTGAAACAGTGCAAGCTGATCTATGCGCGCAGTGCTAAAGAGGGCATGGAGAAGGCTTTGGAAAATATGCCAGATATCATCATCACGGATGTGCTGATGCCCGGCGACAAGGATGGACTGGAGCTTTGCCGACAGGTGAAGAATAACGACCAGCTGAACCATACTCCGGTGATTATTATCTCGGCGCAGGTTACCGAGGAAGACAAGATCAGAGGACTGGAGGCTGGTGCCGATGCCTACCTGATGAAGCCTTTCAACTCCGAGGAGCTGGTGGTGAGGGTGCGCAAGCTCATTGAGCGCCAGAGACTGCTGAAACAGAAGTTTGAGCAGGTGGCCGGCCAGACAGAGGTGTCTGTGGAGAGTTTGCCACGCAAAGACCGGGCATTCATGACGCATCTGCTGGACGTGGTGTACCGCCTGATGGCCTCGGGCAATGTGGACATTGAGAGTGTGGCCAGGGAGATGGCGATGAGTCGCAGTCAGCTGAACCGACGCATGCTGGCCATCACCAACCAGAACTCGTCCACCTATATCATGCAGCTGCGACTGGCGCGTGCCAAGCGCCTGCTGAAGGCCGATGTCAATATGACTATCGGCGACGTGGCGCAGAGATGTGGCTTCGATGATGTGGCCTATTTCAGTCGGATCTTTAAACAGACATTCGACATTACTCCTTCGCAATATCGGAAACAAATATAGATTATAAACAAATTTTAAACTCACGAACACTATGCACATCGGAAACCGAATCAAAGAGGTGATGAAGGAAAAGCACATGTCTGCCATCGCCATCGCTAAGATCATCAATTGCGAGCGCACCAACATTTACAACATTTATGCTCGCAAGGACATTAATACAAAGCTGTTGGAGCAGTTTTGTGTTATTCTGAATCATGACTTTTTTAAGGAATTGTCAAAAGACCTGAGCCTGAAGAAGAATAAGTAAGACATAGAAAAAAGGCAGGAACGTTTTGATTCTTGCCTTTTTTTTGTACTTTTGTACCCATGAAAGAGAAGATTGGTATCTTTGTGGGAAGCTTTAATCCCTTCACTGTGGGGCATGACTCTATTGTGAGAAGAGCGCTGCCGCTGTTCGACCGCCTGGTCATCGGCGTGGTGGGCGACCATGTGTCGAAGCCTGGTATGGTGCCTGCTGAAGCACGTATGGAAGCCATCGCTAAGCTTTACCGCAACGAGGCGCGTATAGAGGTGAAACCTTACTATGGCCTGGCCATCGACTTTGCCCGTAGTGTGGGTGCTCGTTTCATTGTGAAAGGGGTGCGCTCGGTGAAGGATTTCGAGTATGAGCGCGAGCAGGCCGACATCAACCGCCAGATCAGTGGCGGCGAGATAGAGACCATCCTTCTCTACAGCGAGCCGCAGCTGTCGAGCGTGTCATCGTCGATGGTGCGCGAACTGCAGCACTTCGGGGTGGATGTCAGCGACTTCTTGCCGACGCCTAACGAAGACTGAGGGCGCGATTCTCGGCCGCTTCCATAATCTCTCGTTCTCCGGGACCTTTATCGTTGATGCCACACAGGTGCAGGATGCCGTGGATGATGACACGGTGCAGCTCCTCGTCGTAGGGCTTGTTGAAGAGCTCTGCGTTTGAGCGTACGGTGTCGAGCGAGATGACCAGGTCGCCATTCAGCACATCGTCTTCGCAATAGTCGAAGGTGATGATGTCTGTGTAGTAGTCGTGACCCAGGTACTCGCGGTTCACCTCGAGGATGTGTTCATCGTCGCAGAACAGGTAGCCCACCTCGCCTATCTTCTTCTGATAGGTGGCAGCCACCTTCTTGATCCATGCTGTGGTCTCGCGTCGCTTGATGGCGGGGAACTTCACATTTTCTGAACTGTAGCTTATCATCGTATTTACTGTTTGTCTGTTAGTAACTCCAGGGCGCGCTTCACGGTGTCGTTGGTGTCGTTGAACACAGAGAAGTATTCGCTCATGTCCCACAGGTCGCGGGCTATCAGGGCCTTCAACTGCTGGCGTAGGTAGGGCAGCGTCTGCTGGCGCTCGGCCTCGTCCTTGGGTTTGATGTTCTGTTTCTCGCCTTCCTTCATGATCTGGTCCACCAACGACTGTGGCACCTCGTACTGGGCTTTAAACGTGGCGAAGTCGGGATAGCGCTTCTTCAGTTCTTTGCGCTTGCCATCGACGTAGCGGAGGTTCTGCTGCAAGACGATGCTCTTGGCGGCCAGTTCGCGGTGGTAGCGGGTGTACTTGGTGGTGTCGAGCGGCACGAAGTAGTCGGGCATGATGCCACCGCCGCCATACACGATGCGGTGCTCCTTCAGGGTGTTGTACTTCAGTGAGTCGGCAAAGTGGATGCTGTCGGCATTGGTCAGCTCGCCAGCCTTCAGGCGGTTCAGCAGGTCTTCGTCATAGCCTTTCCTGTTGCCCTTCTCATAGGGCTTCTGGATGCAGCGGCCCGAGGGGGTGTAGTAGTGGGCTATGGTGAGACGAATCATCGAACCGTCGGGCAGATCGACGGGGCGCTGCACCAGACCCTTGCCGTAGGAGCGGCGACCAACGACCATACCACGGTCCTGGTCCTGGATGGCACCGGTCACAATCTCGGCAGCCGAGGCCGTAAACTGGTCGATGAGCACCACGACCTTGCCCTCGCGGAAGCTGCCGTCGCGCGGCGCTTTATAGTCGCGACGAGGCACGCGGCGGCCTTCGGTATAGACAATCATGTCGCCACGGTTCAGGAACTCGCCAGCCAGGTCGGCAGCAGCCTGCAGATAGCCGCCACCATTCTCCTGCAGATCGAGGATGAGGTCGCGCATGCCTTCTGCTTTCAGCTTCTCCATGCTCTCCATAAACTCCTTATAGGTGGTGGCGCTGAAGTTGCTGATGCGGATATAGCCGATGCCGGGCTTGATCATATAGGTGGCATCGATAGAGTGTACGGGTATCTTGTCGCGCTTCACCATGAACACCAGTTCGTCTTTGATGCCCTGACGGCGCACGCCCAGTTTGACGATGGTGCCCTTAGGTCCGCGCAGACGTCGCATGATCTCTTCTCTCGACATCTTCACACCGGCAATGGCGGTATCGTTGACATGTACGATGCGGTCGCCAGCCAGGATGCCCACCTTCTCCGAGGGGCCTTTGGTGACGGGCTGGATGACCAGCAGGGTGTCTTCCACCATGTTGAACTGCACGCCGATGCCTTCGAACGAACCGTTCAGGGGCTCGGTCATCTGCTTGGTCTCCTGGGGGTTGGTATAGCTGGAGTGGGGGTCCAGCTTCTCCAGCATGCCGCGGATGGCGTCTTCCACCAGTTTGGTCTCATCGACCTCATCGACATACAGGTTGGTGATGACCTGCTCGGCATAGTTCAGCTTGCGCAGGTTGCTTTCGCTTTTGGGTTGGAACTGTGCAAAGGCGCTCTGTGCGATCAGTGCCATTGCTATCAGTAAACAGTGTCTGTTGAGCATGTTTGTGTGTGTTATAGTTTGATGCTACTGATGTCTATCAGACCATTGACGATGGCGTAGATCGTCAGACCGGCAGGTGAGTGTATCTGCAGTTTGCGGGCTATGTTGCGACGGTGGGTGATGACCGTGTTCACCGAGATGCAGAGGTGGTCGGCAATCTCTTTGTTGGACATGCCCTGCACCAGGGCCACGATGACATCTTTCTCGCGGTCGGAGATGGCATCCTGCTCGTTGTTCTTGAACACCATGTCGCTGATGTTGCGGGTGATGTCGTTCTGCTTCACCATCTGCTCCAGGCGGCGGATGGCCGGCACGAAGATGTGGTCCTCGACCATGGCATGCTGGTGCAGCCATTCCTCGTTGTCGTAGATGTCGTGGAGCGTGGCGGTGAGCTTGTTGTTGTGCAGTCCGTCACTGGGCAGGTATTTGATGATGAGCAGCTTCAGCTCACGCAGTTTCTTGTCGGCAGCGCCGTGGTGCTTCGAGAAGGTCTCGATGCTATAGTCTGCAGTGGGACGTCCGTCGATGAGCGACTGTACGTAGGGGAAGAGCGTCTTCTGCTCGTACTGCATGTGGCGGCGAATCTCTTGTGCGTAGGCATCGTAGAAGCGCAGTATCAGTTGGCCCAGCGAGTCGTCGAGATTCAGGCTGTCTTCCAGTTCACGACGGATGAAGGGCAGCTGGAAGTCCAGGTAGTAGGCATGGCTGGCCTGCAGATAATGCATCAGGGTGGGCACAGACAACTGTTCGTCGTTCTCGGCATCGCTGTAGCCATTGATAGTGAAGTTGACTACGGCGAGGAAGGTGTAGGTGTCCACGCGGTTGTCCTCGCAGGTCTCCTTGACGGTCTTGTCGCCGAAGCCCAGGCTGATGCCAAAGCTTCCCAGCATTTGCAAGAGGTCGTAGTTATCGCGTATCAGCGATATCATCTTGTCGTCGGCCTCATACATCTTTTGATTTCTCATACCTCGTAGTTTTATTCGTAAACGTCCTCTTCGGGGCGGTCTTCTTCGATAACCAGGTTGTCGATGATGAAGTTCTGGCGCTCCATGGTGTTCTTACCCATGTAGTACTCCAGCAGCTTCTGCACTTGGTCGGTCTTGTGCAGCGTCACCTGTTCCAAGCGGATGTCGGGACCGATGAAGCCGGCAAACTCCTCAGGACTGATTTCGCCAAGACCCTTGAATCGGGTGATCTCGGGATCGGGACCCAGTTCCTGGATGGCCTGCAGGCGCTCCTCCTCGCTATAGCAATAGCGGGTGATGAAGTCGGTCTTCTTACCGTCTTCCAGCATCTTCTTGTTCTTGATCTTGGTGCGGCGGTTGCGCACGCGGAACAGCGGCGTCTGCAGCACATAGACGTGGCCCGTGCGTATCAGTTCAGGGAAGAACTGCAAGAAGAAGGTGATGATGAGCAGGCGGATGTGCATGCCATCGACATCGGCATCGGTGGCCACGATCACCTTGTTGTAGCGCAGCGTGTCGAGGCCTTCCTCAATGTCGAGGGCCGCCTGCAGGAGGTTGAACTCCTCGTTCTCATAGACCACCTTCTTGGTGAGTCCGAAGGTGTTCAGGGGTTTTCCTCTCAGCGAGAACACAGCCTGCGTGTTGACGTCGCGACTCTTGGTGATAGAACCGCTGGCAGAGTCACCCTCGGTGATGAAGATAGACGACTCCTCCTTGCGGTCGTTCTTCACGTCGCTATAGTGTATGCGGCAGTCGCGCAGCTTTCGGTTGTGTAGGTTGGCCTTCTTGGCACGCTCGCGTGCCAGCTTGGTGACGCCGGCCATGGCTTTGCGCTCTTTCTCGCTCTCTTGTATCTTCTGCAACATCGCCTCGGCCACGTCGGCATTCTTGTGCAGGTAGTTGTCAACCTCTTCTTTGATGAAGTCGCCCACATACTTATTGATAGAGACACCGCCGTTGGGCTCCATGGTCAGCGAGCCCAGCTTAATCTTGGTCTGGCTCTCGAACATAGGCTCTTCCACGTTGAGGGCGATGGCTGCCACGATACCCGTGCGGATGTCGCCATACTCGAAGTTCTTCTGGAAGAACTCCTTGATGGTCTTGGCGATATGCTCCTTGAAGGCGCTCTGGTGGGTACCACCCTGGGTGGTGTGCTGACCGTTGACAAACGAGTAGTACTCCTCGCCATACTGGTTGGCGTGGGTGAAGGCTATCTCGATGTCTTCGCCTTGCAAGTGGATGATGGGGTAGAGGGCATCGGCACTCATGCGGTCTTTCAGCAAGTCTTCCAGACCGCGACGCGACAGGATGCGTCGGCCGTTGTACATGATGGCCAGTCCGATGTTCAGATAGGTATAGTTGCGGAGCATGTTCTCCACAATATCGTCGTGGAACCTGTAGTTCAGGAAAAGGGTGTTGTCGGGTTCGAAGTAGATGTAGGTGCCGTTCTCGTCCTGGGTGTCTTCGGTCACGTCGCTGACCAGTTTTCCTTTCTCGAACACGGCTTTGCGCACCTTACCGTCGCGGAAGCTATGCACCTCGAAGTGGGCGCTCAGCGCGTTGACGGCTTTCACACCGACACCATTCAGACCGATAGACTTCTTGAAGGCTTTTGAGTCGTACTTACCACCGGTGTTCAGCACGCTGACGGCCTCGATCATCTTGCCCTGAGGAATGCCGCGGCCATAGTCTCTGACGCTGACGCGCAACTGGTCGTCAACGTTGATCTCAATGCGGTCGCCTGCCTTCATCTTGAACTCGTCGATAGAGTTGTCGATGACTTCCTTCAGCAGGACGTAGATACCGTCTTCGGGAAGTTGACCGTCGCCCAAACGTCCGATGTACATACCTGGGCGCAGACGGATATGCTCTGTGCCACTAAGGGTGCGTATGTTGTCGTCGTTGTAGTCAACCTCTCCTCCAATCCCTCTTTCGGCTGAGAGGGGAGCAGTTAGTCTCTCTGTCTCGTTCTCATTCATGTTTTGTCTTTCTGTTTTTTATCTTCTTGATGCGGCAAGTGCAATCTGTTCTCTTTCTTTGTTTCGCTTCATGCTTCCCCGTGAGTGGGGTGGGCGCCTCTGGCTAGGCCTCGAGGTTCTTCTTGTAACATCTGCGGCGCTTGTGCTGCTCGTTGTCGAAGTAGCCCCACTGGCTCTGCACCTTGCCGTTGGTCTCCATCTCTACGTGGGTCTCGCCCCATTTGAAACCATACTTCTGGTAGATGGGGATCAGGTCGTAGAACAACAGGGCGTTGGCGCCCTTCGAGCGGTATTCGGGCAGAATGCCAATGAGCAGACAATCCACGATGTCGGTCTTCTTGAACTTCAGCGCCTTGATGAGGTGCCACCATCCGAAGGGCCACAGACGACCGTTGCGACACTTCTGCAGTGCGCGCGACAGCGATGGGATGGTGATGCCCACACCGATGCAGTCGTGGTCGGGCGTGTTCCAGTCCTCGATGATGCAGAGCATCTCCAGGTCGATGAACTTGAAGTACATGTCCACATACTCGTCCATCTGCTTCTTCGACATCTCTGAGTAACCATACAGATGTCCAAAGGTCTTGTTGATGACCTCAAACACGCGATAGCCGTATTTCTTCGGACCGTAGATGTCTTCCTTCTTCAGCTTCTTTACGTGGAGGTTGTAGCGCGACATGCAGAGCTCTGCCACGCGCTTCATCTTGTCGGGCATGCCCTCCTTAGGCACAAAGACCTTGTATTCCACATAGTCGTTGTCCTTCTCGTAGCCGGGCATCTGCTCCATCAGCTGTGGGTAGTAAGGGTAGTTGTAGAGTGTGGCCATGGTGCCCAACTGGTCGAAGCCGTCGGTCAGCATGCCTTCGGGGTCCATGTCGGTGAAGCCCAGCGGACCGATGATCTCTTTCATGCCTTTCTCGCGTCCGTAGTCTTCTACGGCCTTGAGGAGTGCTTTCATCACTTCGGCATCATCGATGAGGTCCAGCCAACCGAAGCGCACGCAGGGGCGCTGCCATTGCTCGTTGTAACGGTGGTTGATGATGGCGGCTACACGACCCACCAGTTTGCCGTCGCGATAGGCCAGGAAATATTCGGCTTCACAAAATTCGAAAGCCGAGTTTCTGTCTTTACTAAGTGTGTGGAGTTCGTCACTGTATAGGTTAGGAGCATCGTACTGGTTGCCTTTATACAGGTCATAATGCAGTTGGATAAAGGCTTTCAACCCTTTTTTGTCGATGACTCTCTCAATCGTAACTGATGACATTTCTTTCTTTATTTGATGAATAAATAGATGCTAATTCAACATACAAAGGTACGTTTTTTTTTAGACATATCAGCAGAAATAAACAGTTTTTTGCAACTTTTCTCGTAAATTGAAGAAAAGAGGCGATAGGTTTGCCGTAACCAAACCTATACTTTGCCGTAACTAAACCTATACTTTACCGTAACTAAAGTGGCACTTTGCCGTAACTAAAGTGATGGTTTGGCGTAGCCATCGTTGCCGAATGACATTACGAGGTGCGCTGACAGATGAGCAGGGTGTGCTGCCCGTTGCGCAGGGTGGTGGCAAAGATGTAGTGGTCGCCACCGTCTTTCAGTTTCAGGCGCTGGCGCAACTGGACGGCGCTGAGGGGGAAGTTGCGCACGCTGATGTTGGCTTTTGTGATGTCGGCGAGGGCTGCTTTCAGCTCTTTCTTGTTCATCGTGGTGGCAGCCGTGATGCGGAAGCGGCGTCCTGGAAACTGGGGGCGCTCCTCGTTGGAGGTAAACAGGTGACTGTTGGGTGCCAACTGCTTGACGCCGAACGCCTTTTCTACTTCTGCGAAGCAACCGGCCTTCATGATAGAGGCGTTGGGTTCGTAGAGGTATATGCCTATTTCGGCGGGCTCGTCTGTCGAGGGGACCATGGTCGTTGGCGCGCTTGCCGACACCAGCCACACCTGCTCATCGTTCACGCAGTAGAGCTGCAGCGCTTCTGCCTGTTGGCGCATCACGATGAGCAGTTCCTTGCATTCGTTCTGTGCCGAGACGATGTGCACCTCGCTGACGTACTGTGGCCCCAGGTCTTCCACGGCTTTTCGCCAGTCGAGCATGGGCGACAGTTTCAGCACCACCACGTCGGCCTTTTGCAACAGTTCGTCGCGCAGTTCCAGTACGTTGGGCGTGCAGTCGCCGATGCCATAGGTGCGAGCACCGTGAGTGTCGCGGCGAGCCGGGTCCATATAGATCATCGAAACATGCTCTAGTTGGTGCAGCACGGCCACACCGTCGCCACACGTGCACGTCACGTTGGGGGCCAACTGCTGCATGTTGTGCTTCACCACCGCAAAGAGCTCCTCGTTCTGTTCTACGTAGGTGGCTTCTTTGAAGGCCTGACTCATGAACGAGATGTCCACACCGAAGCCACCGGTCAGGTCCACGAGGCGCTCTGCCGCTGCCGTCAGTCGCCGACAGAGGTTCTTCTTATACAGGGCAGTCTGTTCGCTAGAACACTGTTCCAGCGACAGGTGCTGAGGATATAAAAGCCCGTCAGTAGCTGCCCACGAGGGCAACTTCTGACGGGCCTTTTGTAGTCCCGCAATCTGACGTAGCGCCAAGGCGAAGTCCACGTCCTTGTCGCGGCAACCTTTCAGCGCCAGCTGGCGCACGTCGGCATGGCTGTTTTGCTCGATGAAATCGCGGGTTTTATCGTTCATCTTTATTTCAGTATTACTTTCTTTCCGTTGATGATATAGAGTCCCTTGCGTGGGTGCTTCATGCGCTGTCCCTGCAGGTTGAACACCGTGGTGCTCAGACGGTCGTTGGCAATCACGCGGATGCCGTTGGGCTGCTCTATGGCGAGGGTCACGTTGACGCCACTGATCTTGATGTGGTTGCCCTCTGCGCCGAAGGTCACCTCACGGGCTTCACCTGTCCACACATAGTCGTTGTCGATGGTGCCCTTGTCGGCTGTCATCTTCTTGATGCCGTCTATGGTGATAAAAGCCAGTTTGGTCATGGTGCCATCGCTGGTCTCCACCTTCAGCGTGTTGCCGCCGTACATACGGATCTGCGAGTCGTTGCAGTACATGTTGGCGCTGGTGCCCTTCGCATAGGTGATGGTGACGGGACCTTGCTTACCGCTGAGCGTCGCCTCATAGCTATTCTTCCAGGAGCCCTGCCATGAAACGCCAAAGAAGCTGTTGTTCAGCATGATCGTACTGTCGGTCAGCTCTTCGTTTGACTTTGCGGTGATGGTATAGGTAGCCGACGTCACGGCGCTCTTCTTGTCACCTTTCAGGGCGATAGCCTTCACTGTGGTGGTCTCGCTGATGGTGATAGGTGCCGTATAGACGCTGCTCTGCTCGGTAGGTTCGGTGCCATCGGTGGTGTAGTAGATGGTGGTCCCCAGTGTAGTGCAGCTCATGCTCACCTCAACCTGTTCGACGTAGCTGCCACCCTGCGGTGTGAACACAGGCTGCATCACGAAGTCGGGGTCCACGCTGCCGCCGCCCGCGTAGTTGTCATAGCTGAAGGCCTCTTCCGTCTTCGAGCCCCATACGTATTCCTCCAGTCCTGGATAGTCCACAAACGGGTTGCGGTTTTGCTGCACATCGCTGCGCGCCACGGCATTGTTGCGAGCGCGTTCCACCTCGTCAACAGGGTCTTGCTGCGACCAGCGGAACAGCATGTCGAGGTACCACTGTTTCAGTCCTGGATAGGCATCATCGGTAAATACCTTCTTCACCTCGCCCTTGCTCCAGTTCTTCAACTTGTCCTGATAGCAGGTGGCCATATAGAAGTAGATGCGTGCAATGTCGCCTTTTATCTCGTCGTTGGGTTCAAACACCGTACCGCTGTAGCCAGGTGTCTTGCATGAGCCCAGTATGCTGTAGTTGTTGGCCGACGCCTTTGTGATGTCTTTCACCTCGGCGATGACGTACGATGAGCGCATATTGTTGATCTTAGCATCTGTAGGCACCACGTGGATGATGTCGCTCTTCATCGGAGTGGCCTCGTTAAACCAGCTCTGTGGCACGGTGTGCTCCTTGTTCCATCCACTGCCTTCATTCTTGTTGCCATTATCGTCATCCCAATCATAGTTGGTGATGTTCGAGTACCAGTCGCGCACATGGCCGTCGGGGCGCTTGTCGGTCTTCTCGTAGTATTCCTCCAATGCCGAGTAGCTCAGCGTCTTGTGGTTCTTGATGATACTGTGCAAAGCGGTCTTCAGCGCTTCGCCTTTCTTTCCGTTGGCCTCCTGATAGTAGGTGCCAGAGTTGTTTGGGCCTTGTGCCCAACTGTTCAGCAGTGCTATCGACAGCACCGCGAGCAGCGTCAGTGTTTTCTTCATAATATGTGTATAATGGTGTGGTTTTTCTTTCTGTTGTGTGTGCTTATCTGACGAAGACCTTCTTGCCGTCGATGATGTAGAGGCCCTTTGCAGGACTCTTGATGCGCTGTCCCTGCAGGTTGAATGTGCCCTTTGTCGCCCTCTTCAGCGTGCTGTTCACCAGGTAGATGCCGTTTGTGTTGCCATAGTTGTCATAGCTGAAGGCCACCGTGGTCTTGTCGCCCCATACATATTCCTCCAGTCCGGGATAGTCGATAAAGGGGTTACGGTTCTCCTGAATGCCAAAGACGGCATTGTTGCGGTTGGTCTCTTTCTCGCTCACGGGGTCGTTCTTGGCCCATTTCATCAGCATCTCCAGTTGCCAACTGCTCAGTCCGGGATAGGTGTTGCCGTCCAGTGTGGGGCGCGACTCCGCGTTGTTGGTGTACCAGCCGGCCAGTTTCTCCTCGTAGCAGGTCACCATGTAGAAGTAGGTGCGTGCAAAGTCGCCCTTATACTCGTCGTTCGGTTCGAATACCGTTCCCGTATAGCCGGGGTAAGTACACGTGCCAAGCTTGCTGAAGTTGCCTGCCGACTTGTAGTCCTTGCCGTCGGTCTCGCCAAAGGGGAAGTTACCGCGTTTTCCGTTTACCGTACCATCGGTGGGATAAAGGTGGAACAGGTCGGTGTACATGGGTGAATTACTGCCAAACCAACTCTTAGGGAAAGAGTGCTCGCGGTTGTACTTGTCGCCTTCCTTCGAGAAATTTCCTGCCTGGTCCGTTCCAAATTCGTAGTTCGTGATGCTCGAGTACATGTCCCATACCTTTCCGTCTTCACGCACGTCGGTAGTGCGGAAGTCAATCCAGAGGTTTCCGTAGGTACGTTCTGTATGTGGATTGATGATGCCACAAAGTGCCGTCTTCAGCTCCTGACCTTTCTTTCCGTCGGCATTCTGATAGTAAGTGCCAGAGTTGTTGGGCCCTTGTGCCCACAGGCTGATGCTGGTCAGCACCAGTGCTATCATGGCCGTAAATCTTTCAGCTATTCTCATAGTCGATGGCTTTTTTTACAATTGGTTATTTGATGATATACTTCCTGTTGTTAGAGATAAAGATACCTGGGCGCAGATGGCGCTCGTCCATCCGCATGCCATACATATTATAGACGTGATGGCGGCGCTGCTTGGTCGTTGCAGTGATGTGGTCTAAGCCTGCTTTGTTCACCACTTCCACCAGTACCTGCTCTATCTGGATGTGCTTGTTGGCATTGCTCACGGGGTAATTGCCGGTGTAGGTCGATGTGAACTCCACGCAGCTCACCAGCGTGTCTGCCGGTGCCGTCCACACGTTGCCGGTCATCTCGCCCACCGTGGGGATGAACTCTTTGTCGGCCGACTTCTCGGGCACCACGAACTCAATGCGGCTGAGGCCGTTGTGGCGCGCCTTGAAGGTCAACTTGTTATTGTTGTACAAGCGAATCTGCGTGGCGTCGCAGTACATGCGAAGGCCCTCAATGCCGTAGGAGAACGTCAGGTCGATGCCGTCCTGCTCTACCGATATGGGTATGCGCTCGAAGTAGTCGCGCAGATAGTTCGTGCTGCTCCAGTCGGTGCCAAACGTCATTTCGTTCAGCGGGATGGTGCAGTCGGAGGCCACCGTCTGGTCGTCGGCCACCGGTTCGCCGCCATAGTCAAAGGCCGTCTCCTTCTTCTCTCCCCAGATATAGTCCTCCAGGCCGGGATAGTCCACAAAGGGGTTGCGGTTGCCCTGCAGTCGGTAGGCGGCCTCGTTGCGGTCAATCTCTTTCTGACTCACGGGGTCCTGCTTAGACCATTGCATCAGCATGTCGAGGGCCCACGGGGCAAAAGGCTGATAGACAGACTCGTCTGTCAGGTTGAACATGGCTCCCGTCCACGTGCCGCAGTGGTCGCCAACGCTATCTCGCGTGCTGCTCCATGTGGGCTGTCTCTTCTCGTAGGCCGTCACCATGTAGAAGTAGATGCGGGCCAGGTCGCCCTTGTACATATCGTTGGGCTCAAAGCAGCGACCCTTGTAATCCTCCGAAAAGGTGCAAGCTCCCATCTTGCTAAAACCTTCTTCCGAGGTGTAAAACTCACCGTTGTTGGTGCCGTAGGGGTTGTTGTTGCGCTTATTGTTGACGATACCTTCTGCCGGGATAACGTGTACTATGTCTGAATACATGGGTTTGATGTCCTTGTAGGTATAGCTGCTTCCGCTCTTAGCTGCAGGGTTAAACCAGCTTTTTGGCATGGAGTGCTCGCGCTGGAAACCTTTTGTGCCCTCAGGGTCGGTGCCCAATTTCCCGTTTCTATGAAGCGTGGTGTAGATAGAGTAGGCCGACTTACACGAGTACATGTCCCAAATGATGGGCACCGTGTCTGTGGGTATGGCGTCCGTGAAATGATACGCATGCCACAGTGAGTCGTAGTCCACCACGGCAGGCGTGTTGATAATCTCGTAGAGAGCCGTCTTCAGCTCGGCCCCTTTCTTCCCATGAGCGCTTGCATAGTATGTGCCAGTGTTGTGGGGCGCCTGTGCACCCATGGCTATCGTCATGGTCCAGGCTACCAGACAGAGTAGCGTTTTCTTCATAGTCGTATCTATTTTTAGAAAGGTTCAGCCTACAAAAGTAAGGATTAATTTTGTAATGGCGAAACAATTGCCCGAAAATTATCTCAGTGCTGCGATATAATCCCACAGCTTGCGGTAGAACGGGTGTTTCGTCATGGTGTGGCGGTCGCCCAGGATGATGAGCTTCATGCGGGCTCTGGTGATGGCCACGTTCATGCGGCGCAGGTCGCGCAGGAAGCCTATCTGCCCCTCGTCGTTCGAGCGCACCAGCGAAATGATGATGATGTCGCGCTCCTGTCCCTGGAAGCCATCCACGGTGTTGATGCTGATCAGGTGGCGGAATGGCTTGAAGAACTCACGTTTGCGCACCAGCTGGCGCAGGTATTGCACCTGTGCTCTATAGGGCGAGATGATGCCCACGTCCAGCCGTTCGTCCAGGATGCGCTCCTTGCCAATCATCTCGAAGTAGGCCTGCAGCGACAGCAGCGTCAGTTCGGCCTCGGTCTTGTTCACACGTCCGAACGATTCGCCCACAAACTCCTCCTTGCCTTCATACTGCGACGTGTCTATCCACGTCATGGGCAGGTCCAGATCCAGTATGCTGCGGTGCTTCACCTCGGGTGCCGACACCATCTGGTTGTGGTAGAACCAGTCGCTCGAGAAGCGCATGATGTCTTCGTGCATGCGGTATTGGATGCGCAGCAGTGTCACTACCTCGGGCTTCAGGTTGGCGATGCGCTCCATCAGCGTGCGTCCCAGTCCGCCCTTCAGCGCCTCGTAGCACTTCACCGTGGGGGGCAACTGACAGTGGTCGCCGGCAAAGATGACGCGTCCGGCTCTGCGGATAGGTATCCAGCAGGCCGCCTCGAGTGCCTGGGCAGCCTCGTCGATAAACAGTGTGCCGAACTTCATGCCGTCCAGCAGGCGGTTGGCCGAGCCCACCAGCGTACAGGCAATGACGCGCGCTTCGCCAAACAGTTCGGCGTTGATACGTATCTCTATCTCGGTGGCACGACTTTTCAGACGGTCCATCTTCTGGTGCCAGTTGTCGCTGCGCTTGCGTTGCGACCGCAGTTCGCGTATGGCCTTGCGGATGGCCCACAGCTGTGGGTAGTCGGGATGTGCCTCGAAGCGTCGTTCGTAGGTGAACGACAGCATCTTGTCGTCCACACGTGTAGGGTTGCCTATGCGCAGCACGTTGAGGCCGCGGTCCACCAGTTTCTCGCTGATCCAGTCCACCGCCATATTACTCTGAGCGCACACCAGCACCTGACTCTCGCGGCGCAAGGTCTCGTAGATAGCCTCTACCAGTGTGGTCGTCTTGCCTGTTCCCGGTGGTCCGTGAACGATGGCTACGTCCTTGGCACGCAGCACCTCGTTGACGGCGTGCTCCTGCGTGGCGTTGAGGTAGGGGAACCCCATGTCGGGAAACGAGAACGTCTCTGCCTTCTGGCGCGTATAAAAGAGGTCGCGCAGGTAGCCCAGGCGCCCTTTGGCGCGCATGGTGCGCTCCAGCGCTTCAAACATCAGTCGGTAACTGGTCTCGTCGAAGAACAGCTGTACGCCCAGCTGCCCGTCGCTCACCTGCAGGTCGGCCACGGGAAACTTGTCGGGCACGGCCACCACCATGCGGTCGCCATCCACGTAGCTCACCGTGCCGGGCGTTGAGAAGAAGTGCATGTCTTTCTCGCGCTGCACAAAAAACTGCACGGGTTTGCCAAACTCAAAGTTGTGGTCGGTGTCGTCCTCCGTGTTGCGATACACCTCCACGCACAACTGGTTCAGCGAGTTGTAGTAGCTCTTGCCCAGTCGCAGCGGCATCCAGGCATCACCGCGACTCACGCGTCGCAGCATGCCGATGGTCTTGGTATGCTCCTGGAAGGCCTTCTTCTCCTCGTCATACTCCATCTGCAGCAAAAGGCGTTGCTGTTGGAGTTCCAAAATGGGTGATAGCGTCTCGTTCATCAGTGCAAAAGTACTAAAAATGAGTGAAATAGACAAGCGAATCAAAAAATTAACATGTCATTTTATTGTCATATAAGAAACTTTTCGTATATTTGCAAGCGAATATAATCTTACCTAATGAGTTTATGATGAGCTTTAAATCGATAGTAATAACCTTACTGGCTATTTGCCTCAGCGTAGGCATAGTCCACGCACAACCTCAGAAAAATAAGGATCCTAAGTATGTTGCACTGCGCGACACGCTGGTGTATTATTTTAATAATGATGACAGCATTCACTTCTATGCGGCGCTGAGTGATCTTGAAAACTATCTTTTGGCGCACGACGACCTGCATGGCTACTACACCCAGCGGTGTAACGAGATCATCTTCCTGATGAACCGCCAGCAGATCTTCGAAGCCTATAAGCTGTCGCGCAAGCTCATTGCCGAACTGCAGGAGAAGAAGCTGGACAGCGAGATGTATATGGCCGTCAACATGATGGGCCATATCAACAGCTATTGTGGCAACATCGAGGCGGCCAAGGCTAATTTCCGCGAGGTGATAGAGCGCATGGAGAAGCAGGGCTACTATGAGAGCATGCCCCCTATCTATATGAATATTGTCAATCTGACGCTGACCGACAATGCCGAAGAGGCCCTGAGCCTGCTCGACAAGGCCCGCGAGATAGCCGTCAAGTACTCGCCCGAGCGCGTCTTTGATATCGATACGCGTAAGACGGTGAGCTACTTCTCGGCAGATAAGAAGGACCTCTTTATGAAAGGCTACGAGGTTTACCGCAAAGGTGTGGAGGAAGGACAGAGCTCTGTGCACGGCCGCCTGGTGGAGGCTTATCACGAAGCTGCCATTGGCAACACCGAGAAGGCTGTAGAGATGGCCCGCCAGTTGGGCGACGACGGTCATGAAGCCATCACCATCATCTACGAGAAGGCGGGTATGTGGGAGAAGGCCTTCAATGCGCTCAACGACCTGATGGTGGCCAACGACTCTATTACTAATGTGGTGCTGATCAACAGTATGCAGGGTCTGCAGGACGACATGGCGTCTTATGAGCGCGAACGTGAGGTGGCACGCGCCAGGATGATTGGCCTCACGGTGATCATTGTATTGCTGTTCATGCTGGTGGTAGCCTTGTTCTATATCGTCAATAGCCGGCGCCGCCACACGGCACAGCTGAGGTCGGCCTACGAGCATGCGCTGGAGAGCGACAAGATGAAGCGTGCGTTCATCAGAAACGTGAGCCATCAGATACGCACACCGCTGAACATCGTCAGCGGGTTCTCGCAGTTGCTCACCGATCCCACCATGCAACCCAGTCTTGAGGAGCGCCGCATGCATGCTGAGATGATTTCCAAGAACACGGAGCTCATCACCTCGCTGGTAGATGAGATATTGGAACTCTCAGAAAACGAGTCCACCACCAGTATCGACAAAAACGATGTGGTGCAGGTGTGCCCGCTGCTTCATGCGGTGCAGGCCGAGAACAGCGAACAGCTGAGCGAGAAGATCAAGATAACGGTGGAGTGCATGGTTGACGAGAACTTTGCCTTCCGTTCCAATGCGAAGGTGCTTAAGCGCGTTCTCAACATCCTGATAGAGAATGCGAAGAAATATACCGTTGCTGGTACGATCACGCTGGCAGCCCAGCTCGACGAGCGTCAGCTCATTATGTCGGTGACAGACACGGGCATCGGTGTCTCTGAGGTCGATGCCGAGCGTATCTTCGAGAGCTTTGTGAAGCTCGACGACTTTAAGGAGGGTCTTGGCCTTGGCCTCTCCCTCTGTCGTGTCTTGGTGAAGCACCTGGGTGGCGTCGTCTCTCTGGACACTACCTATCGCCAAGGTGCCCGCTTTGTGATTACGCTGCCGGTGTATGCGTGAACTGAGAGGTGCGGCGTTGCCGCAAGATGAGAGATGAAAGATGAGAGATGAAAGATGAGAGATGAGAGATGAGAGATGAAGGATGAGAGATGAAGGATGAGAGATGAAGGATGAGAGATATGATTAGACTTATATGCTTCACTTAGCGCAGAAAGTAATCATATCTCTCATCTTTCATCTTTCATCTAATAACTTTTCGCCCGAAAAGTTATTTTATTTTCGCGCTCATCGGATTCCTAACGCCCTTATAGCCTCTGAGGAAGGCTTTGGCAGAGCCGAAGCTGAGGAACATGTCTAGTCTGACGGGCAGATGGTTCTGGTCGTCGGTCACGTAGAAGCGGATCAGCTCGTGGTCCTTGCCGTCCTCTTTCTCGTAGAACGAGAATACCAGACAGCGGAACTTCTCGCCGGTGCCATCCACCTTGAAGTTCTCCTTGCCACGGTATTTGAGCCATGAGTTCGTCAGGCGGCGGGCGTCACTGATGGGCATGGGGATGATGTCGCCCTTCTTCATCTTCGACGCGTCGAAGTTGCGTGCACGCAAGAAGATGCTCATCATGTCGTAAACACAATCCGTATATTCTTTGTTGATCCAGTGCTGCTCGCCGTCGGCATCGATGCGGTGCATCTTCAGTCGGCAGTTGTTGCCAGGATAACTGTACCACAGCTCGTCCACGTAGTAGCGTTTACCCTCCAGGGCACCTTTGCGGAAATACACGGGAGCCAGCGTGGCAGCATCACAGTAGGACAGCAGCGTGTCGCGCATTACGAAGATGCCGTCCAACTTTTGGTTGCCGCGTGTGGTCAGACTGCTGCGAAACACCTTCTTGCCGGCATAGCGCGACTCCATGGTTGACATAGAGGCCGAGCCCACCTTCACCCACACAAATTTCCAGTTGAAGTAGAGGTCATAGACCAGGAACTCGCCCGATTTGAAGGCCTTGTTCTCAATGCCGCACGACTGTGCATTCACGCTGATGATGCTCATCATGCCTATGATAGCGGTAAAAATGATTCTCTTTATCATACCTTATATTATTTAATATTATCAATATACTCCTTGCCCAGCTTCTTGGCTCGGTCAAGGTTGCGGTTACGTAGTTGCTTTTCTTTGTCGGGCTTCTGCTTGGTGATGGCAGCTGCCTTCTGCTTGTAGCGGGGCAGTGATGTGAGGTTCCACTGTCGCGAGACGTCCCATTTGGCTTTGCACTCCACTATCTCGGGGTTGTAGAACACGGGCTCGGGCTGCAAGTCGTCGTCGTAGCGACCGGTGTCCCAGATGCCATTGCCGTTCTTGTCGATGAAGGCATGCAGGTAGTAGCTGCCAGGCTGCAAGTAGTAGAACTCAGCAGGCTGACCACCGTGAGCCACCGCCTGACGTCTCACCTTGTCGCTGTTGTCCATCAGCTGCACCACCACCGAGTCGGCGCTCTCTGCACCGCTAATCTCCACGGTCAGCGTGCTGAAGGCGTCGTCGTTCAGCACCTTGATGCCCTGCTTGATGGGTTTTGATACCTGTCCGTAGATGCCCTCGAAGGCCGCCGTGTCTATCTCCAGACTATATTCCGTGTCGGGTCGCCAGTCCACGTCCATCTCGTAGATGCGGGTGCCAATCTGTCGGAAGTCGTGGGGTGTGCGATACCACACGGTGTCTATTTTTGAATAGAGGTGCACAAGGCTAGTGTCGCAGTGTGCCAGTGGCTCAGGCATCTCGAAGCGCAGCACGTGTAGCGGACTGATGCTCTGGTTGGCGTTGATCTTCACCTCCAGTGCCTTGGGCTTCATGATGGTGTCGTAAGGCTCCTCGCGTTTCTTGCGCTTCTCCTGTTCTTTCTTCCATTTCTCAAAGGCCTTTTGCTGCTCCTTCAGTCGTTTGGCGTAGGGCGTCTTGGCAATCTGTTCCAGCGTGTCGGTGCGCTGCACCAGTTGTCCCAGCGTGTCGGTTGCCAGATAGCTGAACTCCACCAACAGCGTGTCTTGGTTCACCAGCGTGGTGTCGCTGAGCCAGTAGCTGATGGTGTCGTTCTTCAGCGAGTATTCCGGTATCACGGTGCCGTCCAGGTTGCAGTTCAGTCCCCTCAGCACGGGCAGCGAGTCACTGCCGTAGGTGAAGTAGAAGTCCAGTCGGTTGGGCTCCTTGCGCTCGGTCTTCAGCAGGAAGCGGTCGGTCTGTGGCTCCTGGAAGCACAGCAGTGTGACGTCGTCGGGCAGGAAATGCGTGTAGCCCACCTTCACGATGTTGGCTATGTGCAGCGAGTCGCGCCAGATGGTGTCCTGGCGCATGTCCTGCATGCAACTGGGCACGATGCTGTCGTGCGAGAAAGCCATGTATTCACTCTTCTGTCCGTAGAGGAAGTCGCCGTCGGCATCCTGCAGCGCATAGATGCGATAGGTACCTGGGCCCACGCCCTTCACCGTGAAGCGTCCGCTGCCGTTGGTGCGCGACACGCGCATCATGGGCTCTCGGTGAATGACCGAGTCGGCAAAGTTCTGATACAGTCCTACCAGCACCCCCTTCATGGGCTCCAGGTTCTCTGCGTTCAGCACGTAGCCGCTCACCTCGAGAGTGTCTATCTGTGTGCCGGTAGAGAAGCTGAACGTATAGTTGCCCATGGGGTTGCCCTCGTTGTTGTCGGTGATGGCATCGCTGAAGTCGATGGTGTAGGTGGTGTTGGCCTTCAGCGAGTCTTTCAGGTCCACCACGATGCGTCGGCCCGTGGCCTTGATGTCGGCCTGTTCTAGTTGTGGTGGCGACACGATGACCTTGTTCTGTATGTCTTCCACCTTGATATACTCGTCGAAGTTGATCACCACCTTGTGGCTCTTCACGTTCACCCCGTTTTCTGCTGGCGAGGCGCTCACCACGCGTGGTGGTGTGTCGTCATACCAGCCGCCGTCTGGGCTGCCCATGCGGGCGCAGGAAGAGAAGATCCCACCCAAAAGTGAAAGATGAAAGATGAGAGATATGATTACCATATTCCCAAACACACCTTTCCGTTGGCTCTTATTGTTAAATCTAATCATATCTTTCATCTATCATCTCTCATCTTCCGATGAAAGAGCCAGTAACTCCTCAATATGTTTGCGTTCGTTGCTCAGTCGGGGCACTTTGTGCTGTCCGCCCAGTTTTCCCTTAGCCTTCAGCCAGTCGTTGAACAGTCCCTGGCGTGCCACCACAATCTCCAGTGGTTGCAGGGTGATGTCTTTGTAGCGCTTGGCCTCGTAGTCGCTGTTCAGCTCCTGCAACTTGCGGTCCAGTATCGAGGCAAACTCGTTGATGTCGGCAGGTGGTGTAGAGAACTCTATGAGCCACTGGTGGCGGCACTTAGCGTTTTGGTCCATAAATACGGGGGCAGCGGTGTATTCCAGCACTTGTGCGCCAGTCTTCTCGCAGGCATAGGCCAGTCCCTGTTCGGCATTATCCTGTATCAGCTCCTCGCCGAAGGCATTGATGAAGTATTTGGTGCGACCAGAGATGATAAACTTATAGGGATTGGTAGAGGTAAACATCACCGTGTCGCCAATCATGTAGCGCCACAGACCGCACGAGGTGCTGATCAGCATGGCATAGTTCTTGCCTTTCTCCACGCCCCACAGAGGTACGATGTTGTCGGTGCCCATCTCCTGAAACTCGTAGAACACGTCATAGTCTATCATCAGCAGCATCGACTTGTCGGCAGGATCGTCTTGCAATCCGAAGAAGCCCTCGCTGGCATTATAGGTCTCCATGTAGTGCATGCGTGGCGAGGTGATGAGCTGCTGATACTGTTCGCGGTAGGGCGTGAAGGCCACGCCACCATGGAAGAACACCTCCAGGTTGGGCCACACCTCTTCCAGGTGCTGCTTGCCCGACAGTTCCATCACGCGGTTCAGTACCGAGAGCATCCACGAGGGCACACCGCTCAGGTTGGTCACGTCTTTGGTCATGGCCTCCTTGGCAATGCGGTCGCGCTTGATCTCGAAGTCGCTCAGCAGGGCAGTCTCTTTTGCAGGCACGCGAAATAGGTTCACCATGGGGTTGATATTTTCTATCAGGATAGCGCTAAGGTCGCCCACCAGCGAGCCCGGCAGGTTGTAGTTAGGCGCATGACTGCCGCCCAGTATCAGGCCTTTGCCACTGAACATGCGGCTCTGTGGGTTGTTTCTCAAGTAGAGCACCACGGCATCGGTACCACCACGGTAGTGCACACGCTTCAGTCCGTCGGGGCTCACGGGTATGAACTTCGACTTGTCGTTGGTAGTGCCGCTCGATTTGGCATACCACTTCACTCGTCCGGGCCACAGCACGTCGCTTTCACCATGGCGCATGCGGTCTATGTCGCCCTTCAGTTCCTCGTAGGTGTTCACGGGTGTGTTCTTCACAAAGTCCTCGTAGCCACGGGTGGCGGCAAAGATATGTTTCCGTCCGTATTCCGTATCCTTAGCTTTGTCCAATAAATGATTGAGCGCTGCTCTCTGCAGTGCCTCTGCTTCGTTGTTGTAGCGCTCTATCTCTCGCGCTCTCGAAGCAAACACCATTCTTGCTATTCCTGTAAAATCCATTTGTTCTTTTGTTAATATTTTTCAAAGGTACGAATAAGCGAGTACAAAACAAAGAATTTTATTCTTTTTTTGTCGAGCGTGAGTATCTTCGACATTTTTGTCAAAGGTACGATTAAGTGAGCGAAAAAGCAAATTAATTTGCAATTTTCCGAGGGAGAGTTTCCAATCCAGAGTCTTGGAGCATTATTTTTAAAGTATAGGAGTAGTGGTTTTAGAGTCTGAAAGTTGCAGTTCTGAAGTCTAAAACCCAAACAATCATTTCTGTTCCAGCCCCTGGAAAGCCTGTTTTCAGCCCCTGGACTGACCGCGTCTAGGGGCTGAAACGACCGCATCCAGCCCCTGGATTTGACCTTTTCAGGGGCTGGATGCGGAGTAAAACTTACCGAATGACATCATCAAACCAAAGGTATTGCATCGTCAAACCGCCACTTTTCATGCGTCAAACCGTCATTTTTCGATGGCATTGTGGCTTTGTTCTACTTCTGAACGTACTTCTTCCCATCTTTAATATACATCCCTTTCTCTGGAATGCGGCTGAGGCGACGGCCCTGGAGGTCGATGATTGTCTCATTTCCTTTCAATTGGTGCAATTCTGAAATCCGCAAACTATAATCTGATAATGGCAGAACTTTACCTTTATAGATCTTTTGGATTTTTTCAATTTGACAGATTTGAGTATAGATTACCGTTGATGTATCCATATACTGGAATATGTCTTGCGTGATATCATCTTTAAGAATGCCATGAATGACAAGGGCGTCTAATGTGCAGCCAGCAAAAGCGCTGCCGCCAATTCTGTTCACAGAAGTGGGTATTTGAATACATGCTAAGTTCTTACTTCCCTCAAAGGCTAGATCGTAAATTTTTGTTGTACCCTCAGGAACGTTGTAAGACACTCGGCTATTTCCACTTGGGTAGGCGTATAGTTCTTTTTTTTCTTTATCGAATAACACCCCATCTTGTGATGTAAGATACTGGTTGTCGTGATCAACGTTTATTGAATCTAAATTTATACAATATATAAAGGGATTCTTATATCTGTCCAGATTTTGATAGACGTGCAATATATCCTTGATTGATGAGGGAATGAACACTTTTGTTAACCCATTACAATTCATAAAGGCCAGCGATTTTATATATGCTACCGTATAGTCTTTTTCATTATAGGTTATTTTTTCAGGAATTCTCAATTCTCCGTTCCACGTATTGTTCCCATTGGCCACTATCGCTTCGTCAGATTCCTCAAATAATACATAATAAAGACCGTCAATAAGAACGCCCTCTCCCTCTCCAAATATGTTTAGGGAGAAGAATACGTTTAATACAATGGATAGTATAAGTATTTTCTTCATAATGCGTAAAATAATAGGTGTATAAGTGCAATTATGTAATTCTTAATTCTTATGGGTTTTGAGAATCTTTTCTGTAAGGCCCACTGATTTCACCTTCTGTTATTTCACGTACTTCTTCCCATCCTTAATATACATCCCTTTCTCAGGAATGCGACTGAGGCGACGGCCTTGGAGGTCGAAGATGGCTTCCTCTCCTTGTGAATGGAATAGTTTGCGTGAAATAATTCCATCGGTCTTGTCGCTGACATCATCGCGATTATAGATGCACACATCGCTGTCATAGCAAGTCAATAGCTCTGCCGTGGGGTCGAACAATCCTGCCAAGTTACCGTTTGACCACAGCACGGCATTATAAATGCCACAATCGCCTCCGATGCCTTCTATCCATGTGGTGCTGCCCGTTGAAGATTCATTTGGAATATGTTGCACTAGTTTTAGTTGCGGATAAAGCCGCCCACACGACTGAATAGAATCTTTCTCAGCCACGGTTAATCTGTAAAAATCCCAAAAGAGTCGCAATAGCGTGCCGTCGAGTTTATCTTCTGTGTCTAAGGAATAGTCGGCAAATAGGTAGCTCACCACATTGATATTGTTGATGTGGGGAGTCATCGCATATACTCTTCGTCCCTGTTCACGCATCGCCTTTTCATAGACAGCTGGTGTGCCGAGTGGTTTCTCAATGAATACTTTCTTCCAAGTCTCACCTGCTATCAGTGTGTCGCCATCGATGAATTCGCGGAAATTGCCTGTAGCACTGGTGTAGTTCCATGTACGACCATCCTTCAATAGCGGGATATAGCCTTCTGTCTTAGGCTCCTGCTCAAAGAACTTGAAGTTCTCTTCTTGAAGAGCTTTCCAACTGGTCATGTAGGCATTGAAATATGCATGTAGTCCGCAAAGCGTGTCTCGCGAACATCCTAACGTTCTGTCAGTGATGAAGGTTCCGTAGTTGCCTGCATGCACGATCCCTACGTCACTGCTATAATACATACCGAAGAACGAAACTCCTTGAGTGCTGGGTTCTACTGTTTTTGGCGTCAGATCCAAGTTGCTGACCTCTACCTGATAGTCGCGCTCAGGGAAGAATAGGTATGGCATGTTTGCCTTTGGTTCTGGCTCGCGCATAAAGAACAAAGTGTCTGCCACTTCTTCATACAACCGGTAATAGCGGCCTGCGGTGGCGTCGGGCTTCACGGGCAGTACAATGGTGCAGCGCTGGCCAGCGGGGTAGGTCACACGATTAAATAGTCTGAAGTTCATCTCGGCAATATCCTGTTGGTCATAATCTATGCCCCTACAGTAAAAAGGCAGATGCCCCAGCGCAGAACAAGCAATGCTATAGTAAGGCTGTGTGCTCTCCACCCGGATGTCGTAGTAGCCAGTGGCATCAGTAGTGCCTTCAAACATGGCTTCAAACGAACCATAGTCGCCTCGTCCCATCTGTACCTTTGCTCCAATAACCGGTTGTCCGTCTTGATCGACGACGCGTCCAGAGAGATGTTGCATAGGGGTTTGGATGGTAAAAGCAACGCTTGGCGTATTTCCCAGCATAGAGCTATTGGGCAAATCTTCATTGGGGTTATCGCTAATAGCCATGGCGCATTTGGTATATGTATCTTGTTCGAAATATACATCGGTGTCCGTGGTTTCTCCCGAGAGTTCCATGACGACATACAATACTTTGCCATGACTGACAAATGGCTGGCTTAGTTCTATTTCCAGTATGTTCTCGTGCTGAGTGGCAGTGCCTCCCTTCTTAATCACGCAGTCTCCGTCAAAAACACAAGTCATATCTGAGGTTGATATAAAGGGAGTCTCCAGTGTAAGTACTTGAGACGTTTCGAGGAAATACACCTTGGCATGGCGTGTCACATTCTCGCCCTCGTTATATCCACGGAATGTCATCTTGACTATTCTGGCATTATCAGGGATGTTGCTATAGTTGATCTGTGACTTCGTCTTTGCCGATGTCGCTAACACCGGAGCACCTGTCCCCACTTTGTTGCTTGTCATGGGAGTATATGTTGAGGTAATGTAATCATTCTGATTTGCTTCTGATATGGGATCAGTAAAGAAGTCATGTTTGAAAAACAACACTCCTGTGTCGTCTGAGCAAGAATAGAAACTACGTATGGAGAACTCTGGTAGGGAAGGGAATGGATTCAGGAAACCAACAGGACTTCCGATACCTTCTACCCAAATGAAATCGGAGCACTCATAATAGTAAGAATGAAGACCATCTTGATAGCCTTCATGGTAACCACTGTCAAGATTTTGAAGATGAAAACGCCTATAGGAGTTCCCCCTTACTTCTATCGTGTCGATCTTTGTCAACAATATCTGATGAAGCAACTTGTCATAACGGTCTTCATACTTCATCGTGTCACCAACCTCCATGCTGAAGTCATAAAGCAAGCGAGGATTCTTATCTCCCCTCAGTTTGCCATATATCTTCTTGTCCTTTTCCTGCATTAAGCAATATAGCCCGCTATCAACATGCTCTAATTTATTGCTATGCATCATTATGCCATAATAATCCCAGTTGATTTTCTTGAATGTCTCACCATCACAAACAGTATCTCCTGCAACCACGAACTTCATCATCCGCAAAGGCTCATCTATTGCATTACCAGAATTTACTGTCCACACCTTTCCGTCTTCCAACAAGGGCTTGTAGCCCGTTTGTGCAATAACAATTTGCACAAAGAAAGTCAGTAATAGTAATATCGTTCTATTCATAATCTAATAATGTTTCGTTTACAGATATATACTTAAACCTTGCGTTTCATGGATTCTGGGAATCTTTTTTGTAAGGTCCACAAATCTCGCCTTCAGTTATCTCAAGTGAGCATCCTAATGGCACTTCAAAATCAACTCCTTTTCGCATATACATTTTACCGCCGTTTGAAATATTAAGAAATGCTTCTGGCGACATGTGTACATCTGCATTGGCAAGAACACCGCCATCAATATTCAAAGAGCCACCATAATTCATATAAATACCAGTGGTGCGTCCCAGCATACATAAAGAACCTGTTACGTTAACCTCAGTCCAATGTGTTATAATAAGATCGGCGCTCTCCGTCTCGTTTTCAGAATAAGTTCTACCTGGCCATGTATCAATGCTACCACGCTTTTCAAAAGGCATCATATTTCCATAGGAATCCATTGTCGCTATCGTACTATCAGAGTCGTCGCCATCAGGGAATTCATATATCCATGAAGGACATGTAGAAGGTTTTGGACCTATACCCCAGTTGTAATAACCATCACCATCGGCATCTTCTATAAGGATGTCGTCATTAGAATACTTCATTGAATATATTGGAGTTTCTATCGCGTATGTCAAATTGCTCATCGGAAGGAAATTCGTATTATGGAATAGGCAATATTTATATCCATCCTGATCATTTTCTTTGCCATAGCTATTTTTGAAGACCCAATATGTTTTTCCTATTAAAGTGCTATCGTAAACCACTCCTATTGGTTGGAACTCGCTATTAGATTCTATATATCTTTTTATAGGAATAGTATCTCCCCAATGTATCGTTCCATATCCCACCAAAACTACTGCGTGAAGATCTCCTGATGTACTGTATCCTGATAGAAGTGGTCCTTTGTTTATTAACTCGTTTTTCAGTTTTTCCTCTTGTCCTAGTACAGAATGATAATCATTTATTCTAATAACTTCATTTGGGGTAATAATATCACTATTACACATTAAGTTGTTATCTTTGTGATTTATAAATGGATATGACAATTCATCGTATATTCCATGGTTTTTAGCATATTCTAAAGTATAATAGGGTGATATGGAGAATTCCCACCAAACCTGGGGTTCTTCATACGAGCAGCTGGCAAGTTCTTGAACAGACAGACTATCAATAATCTTTCTGTTAAAAAATAAATTCGTCATAGCTTCAACGCATCCAGCTGTTGCAAAAGAAGTACAATAATTCGACATTCCTTGATTCCTAACTGGCGTCATCCAATTCTTCCCATGCCGATTACGCCAATCAAAACTGTCTGCATACGGAGTGTACGACTTTGCGGAAGCTTTTTCCCTTGTATGACCAAATTCAAAGATTCCACCAACGTAGTATTCGAGACCACCTGTAGACATGCTGTCGGGAAAACCAAGAATCTTTTTTCTCTGCGCATAGTCAAGTTTGGACATTTCGGTCTCTCCAGCTTTCCATAAACGACGATTTGCTTTGTTATATGCGTTTATTCTGTCTATTTTGCTATTCAGTTGCTCTCTCCTCAAATTAACAGCAGATGCACGAAGGCGCTTGTCCGTATTTGAAGTCTGACAACAGGAAATAGTCAAGGTTGCATCGTGAAGATAAACGATAAGACTATCTGGAACTACACCATCCAGGATTGCAGTCTCGTCGCAATAATTGGAAAATATATAGACGCTATCACTATTCAGCTCCTCATAGGATTCCATCACCAAATATTCCTTTCCTTCAGTATCTTTGAGAATAACAGAGGCGGAATACTCTGGACTCTTTTTTACGAGTGTGCCACTAATAGAGAATCCACCTACCTTCTGATTCAGGTCTGGTATATGATATCTACTTGATTGTTCAAAACAGATATCCATTCCTCTTGTCCGCTTGGCCGAGCTGCGCAAGGAGAAGCAATCGTCTGCAAAGACATAGCTTACGACAAATAGGGATACCAAGAATATAAATGTCTTTTTCATGGTCTTACACTATTTCGACAATATCATTCGTTTCGTGTCAACTTCTTGACCATTTACCACAAGAGAGTACAGGTAGATACCTGCTGAGAGTTCGTAGCCATTGATGGTGACAGATTCCATAGAAGAATTAACAGCAATTTGTTTCTGCATCTTGCCAGTCATGTCAAAGATGTAGATATATGCACTTTTTGCATCATCAGGCAGAGTGAAGTGAATCTGTGTCTGAGAACTGAAAGGGTTGGGGGTGTTCTGGAATAACTTTGCTTTCTCGAGAATAGCATCTGAGGTTGCAATAGAAGCAACTTCCATTGCATTAGATGATGCTCTGCGCATGGCATCGTCTTTCCCCTTTACTTCGTCAAGTTCTGCTTTCAGCTCCTGTATAGAACGAATCAATATGGGAACCAACTCAATATAGTTTACACCGAGGTTTCCATCCTGACCTTTGCGTACCAATTCAGGATAGATAGTCTGTAGTTCCTGAGCTGAGAGACCAAAATGTTTCTGGGCTGCCCTCTTGCGAGCATCTGTTTCCGCCTCCTTCAAACCCAAGGATAGCTCCTTGTTATCTTCAATACCGGGAAGTCCTTCACTTTCGGATGGAGAGATATATTTGTAATTGTATGTAATAACATTCATGTTCATGATGTTATCAAGTACATCCCCCTTTCTATCACTAAGCAGCGAGACGTTCTCCTTAAGATTCATATCTGATGGAGTAATTACCTCATCGGTAGTCAGTGAACCATCAACGTATGTGTCACCATAAAAGAACCCTGCATATCTGCCTGGAACATTCCATCCTCGCGGAGACTTCGTGCCTAATACACCAGCACCATTCATAGAACCGCTGATAAGTCCAAGCACGCCATACTCTGTCCCACCGGCAGAAGATGCTCCAACGCCCATTACGCCAATACTTAAACAAGGAGAAGGCTTGAGTGTATTATGGCCATAACCATAAACGCCAACACCGACAGTAGAATGGAAACCATCAATATGGGAGTATGTTCCCATGTTATAAAGAGAGTTGTTGAAGCTATTACTCCCCACGGTAAGCTTTGCCAAAGACAATGGTGTAGTTGTCGCTACAGCCACTTTCCCATCAGATGTGACTTTCAACTGAGCTGAAGTGTACTCGGACAACAATAACAATGCGAATACGCTGAAGATAATTCTTTTGTTCATGATTGATTAGTTTTAGTTATTAGTTATTGTATGGAATTATTTTGCAAATATAAATATCTTTTCAGTATCATGCAAACATAAAACGTTAAACATTACAAACAAAGTGACAAACTTCTTTCTGTCCTTAATGTGATGTTTTGCTGAGCGTTCTTGTCACTTGTGACAGTTATCGGTGACAAAAAAATGAGGGAAATGGAAGAATGATAGCGTTTTTTGTTTATCTTTGCAAACAGAATATTATTCATTTAATAGATTTGGATTATGAGAAACCTAATGAGACTTTTCGGACTTGTGGTTCTTGGAATCATGATGTGTACACCGGCGAATGCCCAGTTTGGTAAACTGCTGAAGAAGATGGGTGATGCCATTGACAAGGCCAGCGAGGTGACTAATGCTATCGTGGGTGAGAATAATACGGAGGCGGCAAAGCTGCCGGAGGGAACAGTGCAGGTGAATATTGAAGGCGGCGGTATGCTGGAGAATCCGCTGGCTGACTATATGGATGTGGAGTGCGAAGGCGTGTATGGTCGCACCACATCGCCATCGTTTGGTGAAGTGTATGCTGTGTTGAAGGTTAAGATGAAGGTGCCACAGACGAATCTTGGTATTGGCGGTGACCACGGCAACGCCGGCAACACGTTTGCTTATGATGCAAAGGGTACTGCGTACAAGCAGAAAATGAATATTATTGGTAACTATGATGTGCAGGAAGGCTTCTTTGTGCGTATCAAGTTGGACGACAGTCGCCGCTTTGTGGATGTGCCTAGATCGTTGACACACTTAGCCCTGGTGGACTATATGTTCTCTACGCAGGACACGAAATGGAAGGTGGTGAAACTGAGAGATGTGCCCATCCAGTGGGATGTGGAGCCGAAGGTGCACTTGGAGATGAGTAGCCAGCCGCCTGTTGGCGTTCCTCTGATTATTAATCCGCTGCGCGATGTGCTGGATATTCAGTTGGAAGGTGTATATGGTCAGACAACCGAAGAGGGTTTTGGTACCATCTATACGGTGCTCACGCTGAAGCCCAAGCAGCCATTCAAGCGTGTGGCAATAGGCAGCAACTGGGGTAGTAGTGCTCCCACACTGGCCATTGACCAAGATGCCAACCTGTATATGCCTTATAAGAACCTGTCGGATGCATTTACGTTTGAGCCGGGAAAACCGCTGCGCGTGGTGCTCAATGATAATACCCGCTATAAGAACATGTCAAAGGCCATACGGAGCATGGGCGTGATGAGGTTCTGCGTGAAGTTGGATGGTGGTGACCATTCTGGCTACATCTATTTGCAGAATGTACCCGTGACATGGGATCCGGAGCAGACGAAAGAGTAACTATTTGCTGATTCTCACCCAGTGTACCTCGCGCTGAGTGCCGAGGGCATCGCGAAGGGTGAAACGATATTCACGGCCCGGTTCGAAAGCCCAGCGTAGGAACTGCTGGAAACTGCGCACCGGGCGGTGGTCTATCTGCAGGATGATGTCGCCCTCGCGAAAGCCTTGCTGATAGGGTGTGCCGCCTTCCCACACCAAGCCTACGGTGGGAAGACCGTCTTTTTCGATGAAGGCAATCTCTAATTGGGGATTGCTGATCTGTGCAAAGGGCTGACCGTCATAGGGCAGGAAGCGCAGACGGTGTTTCAAGGGATTGATGATAAGCGAACCATAGTCCAGCACGGCAGCGCCAAGATGTGAGCCGCCCTGGGTGGTGATGGCGTGGAGGTCGGTAAAGAGGAAGTCGCCCATGCACAACTGATGAAGATGGAGAAATACCACCTCGCCGCGCTGTTCTACACCAAAATGTCCCATGACATGACGTCCTTCGCTGCATCCTTCTATCTGGGTGAAGATTGTGCGGGCATTCTTCTTTTTGCCACGATCAAAGCTCTGCTTGTTCATTACGTAGAAACAGCGACTGCCCGTGTCGAAGAGCACGCGTTCTTTGTAGCGTTCGAAAGGTTTCACCTGTATGTAGGGCACGTGATAATTTAGACGATAGCGCACGTCAAAACCTGCATCCCGGTCGAAGAACTTCTTTCGGTCGGTCAGGATGAGGCGGCGGTTGGCTACATCAATCTTGCCAAGAATACCTTTGCAAAAGATGTCAAAACCGATGATTCCATCGATGTTTTGATTGTTTGCTGTACGCTGCTGAACGGTGGCTTGCAGCCCCGTGAGCGTTAGGTGGCCCAGCGTGAGTGGCGGTAACTTCACCACAGCGACCGTGTCGCGCTGGTTGTTGGCATCGTAGGCAATCATCAGTCCTGCTGGCAGACAGCCTTCCGGTTGGGTGTCGCTGAAGATAACGCTTTGGCCGGCGCCAGTATCTAACAGAAAACGATGTTGGCGACCATTGATTTCGACTGGCAGATAGATTTGCTGACGATTCCATTCAATGGCGATGGAATCGACGAAATCTTTGTGCGACAGCGTGAAATCCAACGAGTAGCGAGCTAACTGTGCATCGGCATTGATGCACAGCCAGCTCGCTAAAAGTAGTATCCATCGTGTCATAGGCTGTCAGCAGATGGTTGCTGTGATGATGGTTTATCGTTTCATCTCGTTGATGAGGCGGTCGGCATGTCCCCACTTGTCCATCATGAAGAGCACATAGCGGATGTCCACACCGATGCAACGAGCCAAGTGGCTGTCGAAGAAGATGTCGCTGGAGAGCGAGTCCCAGTTGCCATCGAAGGCCAGACCGATGAGGCGGTTCTTGCCGTCGAACATGGGCGAGCCGCTGTTGCCGCCCGTGATGTCGTTGGTGGTGAGGAAACAAAGGTTCATATTGCCGGCACTCTCCATCAGGGGAATCATCTCGGGTTCCACCTTGTAGTCCTCGATGCGGTCGCCGGTCTTCATCTTCTCCACCATGCTGGGTGCAGCCGTGAAGTAGCCGGAGGGCTTGCCACCCAGGTTGTATTCCTTCACCTGTCCATAGCTGAGGCGCATGGTCATGTTGGCGTCGCTATAGTGGGGCAGATCCTGCTCCATGCGGATCTTGGCGTCGCAGAGGTAGCGCTCCTGGATAGCGATGGAATCGTTGATTTTCTGCATGCCCTCGCGCAGCTGGTTCATCATGTCGGTCAACTCAAAGCCAAACCACACGCCGGGATCTTTCATGAACGACTTCTTGTTGGGATAGAGGCGTGCACCCTTCTTCATGAGCTTTGACTCGGCATAGAGGAAGTCGGCATATTTCTGGCAGTCGCCATCAAACTGCTTGTCGATGAGTTCATAGACGGCCGAGAGATACTGCTTCTGCGTCATCTGCTGGCGGAAGTTCTGCAGCAGCGTGCCCAGTATCTCGCAGTCGGTAGCCTGGTCGAAGGTCTCGCTGTTGTCTTTCAGCGTGATGCGCTGGCGCTTGCCTTTGCCCACGGGCGATGCCCCGTTGTGGACGAACATGGCGCGTGTTGACAGCTCGTCGGTGCGGCGGAAGGTCTCCATCCAGTACATATACGCCTCCATCAGTTTGATGCGCTGGCCATACAGCTCTTTCATCTTGTCGAAGTTAAGCTTTCCAGCCAGGAAACCGCTGTTTTTCTGCCATTGTTGCAGCGTCTTCTCAAAGTCGCGCTTCTGCTGTATCAGCTGGATGCTGTCTATGCACTTGTTCATGCCGATAGAGTTCTTCCAGTAGTTGGACGACTGCGCATACTTTGAGTCGTACTTGATACGTACAGCCTCAGAGGCGTCCATATGGCGCTTCATGACCTCCTGTTTGACGCCGCGCACCTGAGCACGAATGGCGTTCTGCACATAGCGCTCTTCGATGCCATAGCTCGACAGGTAGCGGCTGGTGCTGCCGGGATAACCAATAGTCATTGAGAAGTCGCCCTCCTTGTAGCCCTCGTCAGAGATGCGGGCCCAGTGTTCGGGATGATAGGGCACATTATCTTTTGAATAGGCCGCAGGACCATTGGTCTTGGGGTCGGCATAGATGCGGAACACCGAGAAATCGCACGTTTGGCGTGGCCACATCCAGTTGTCGGTTTCGCCGCCAAACTTACCCATAGACTTCGGAATGGTGAAGACCAGACGCAGGTCGGTGAAGTCGCGATAGGTGGTGGCAAAGTAGCGGTTGCCCTCGTAGAAGGGTTTTAATTCAAGGCGCAGCGTAGAGTCCTTGGCTTTGAGCTGTTTAGACATCTCGTTCTCGATGGAATCGAGGAAAATCGAGCGTTCCTTCTCGCTCATGGTGCCCAGTCCCTGCTTCATCAGCTCGTCGGTGACATCCTTCTGGTCAACCATAAATGCCACGAACATATTCTCGTTGGGAAGTTCTTCTTCGAACGACTTGGCGCAGAAGCCATTCAGCATATAGTCGTGCTCAACGGTGGAGTGCGAGCGGATGGCTTCGAAGCCGCAGTGGTGGTTGGTGAACACCAAGCCATCGGGGCTCACCACCACGCCCGAGCAGTAGCCCGAGAAGCAGACCACCGACTTCATGATGGCGTCGTCGGCCTTGTAGAGTTGATCGTAGGGGAGCTGGTAACCATAGCCTTGCATTTGTTCATAGACGGCCTGGGGCAGATCGTAGAGAGTCCACATGCCTTCGTCGGCCTTTGCTCCAAGGGCGACCAGCATGGTGAGGAATGAGAATAATAGTTTTTTCATTGTTGTTGTTTAAATAACTTGTGTGTGTTTTTTATATTATTTCTTGAAGTATTTGCCAACGACGGGAAGACCGGCCAGGGGCAGGTCGCGCTTCACGATGAGTGCCACAAACAGCAGGATGAGCAGCGCGTTGAACAACAGCGAGCCTAAGAGTGGCCAACTGCTGGTGCTGCGCATGAATACGAAGAGTATCATTGCGGCACCGACGTAGAGGGCGATGTCTTTCAGTGGATAGTTGATCTTATAATAGTGCTGACCGATGAAGTACGACAGCAACATCGATGCTGCATAGGCCACAAAGCCGGCCCATGCGCAAGCTATATAGCTGAAGCGGGGAATAAACAGTATGTCGATACTGATCAGTATCAGTGCACCAAAGCCCGAGAAATAGGCACCCCAGATGGTGCGGTCGGTCAGTTTATACCAGAACGACAGGTTGAAGAACACGCCAAACATAATCTCGGCGGCCATCACGATGGGCACCACCTTCAGACCCTCCCAGTAGCTCTCGCCGATGATGTACTTCAGTACGTCGATGAAACCCATGACGCAAAGGAAGGCCAGCAGCGTGAATATCACGTAGAACTTCATGGCCTGGGCATAGGTCTCGCGGTTGTCTTTGTCCTTAGACTTGCCAAAGACAAAGGGCTCGTAGGCAAAGCGGAAGGCCTGGGTAATCATGACCATGATCATGGCTATCTTGATGCAGGCACCATAGATGCCTAGCTGTGCACGCGCCTCCTCGACGGAACCGTCGTAGAGATAGGGGAACAGAATCTGTGAGGCGGCCTGGTTGAGCTGTCCTGCCACACCCATGATGAGCAGTGGCCATGTGTAGCTGAGCATACGCCGACATGCTGCACCGTCGAAGCCAAAGCGGAAGCCGCGCAACTCTTTCCAAAGCAGCAGCAGCGAACAGAGCGTGCAAACCAGGTTGATGTAGAACACAAAGGCCACGTCGAGCGTGAACTGTTCGTCGTAGATGCCGAAAGGATTCAGCTTCAGGGCCGGCAGAATGATCAGGTATAGCAGGTTGAGCGAGATGTTCAGCAGGATGTTGATGATCTTCAGCGCCGCAAACTTCACGGGTTTGTGCTGATAGCGCAGGTAGGCAAAGGGCACCGCCATAAAGGCATCGATGGCCACGGTGACGTACATCACTGCTACATACTCCGGATGGTCGGCATAGCCCACAGCACTGGCTATGGGGTCAAGCAGCAACAGCACCAGCACGATGGACAGCAGCGAGGTGGTGGCCAGCATGCGCAGGGTGGTGGAATAGATGCGTTCCGGCTGCTCGCCCTCGCGGTTCATAAAGCGGAAGAAGGTGGTCTCCATGCCAAAGGTGAGCAGGATGATGAGTATGGACACGTAGGCATAGACGTTGGTGATGACGCCATACTCGCCGCCCGAGGCCGCAAAGCGTGCGGTCTGGATGGGCACTAACAGGTAATTAATAAAGCGGGCAACAATGCTCGAAAGGCCATAGATGGCCGTGTCTTTTACTAGTGATTTAAGATTTGCCATGGGTTTTCTTTTATCCAAAGAACATGTATGCTATCAAGATGGCGGCGATGATGCCGGCAAGGTCGGCCAGCAGGCCGCAGGCTACGGCATGACGCGTATAGCGGATGCCCACCGAACCGAAGTAAACGGCCAGGATATAGAACGTGGTGTCTGTGGAACCTTGGAACACACACGACAGGCGGCCTACGAACGAGTCGGCACCATAGGTGGTCATGGCGTCAATCATCATGCCACGGGCACCACTGCCGCTGAGCGGTTTCATCAGGGCAGTAGGCAAGGCGCCTACAAACTGGGCGTCGATGCCCATCGACTCAATGCCGTAGCGGATGCCGTCTATCAGGAAGTCCATGGCTCCCGAGGCGCGAAAAACGCCGATTCCAACGAGGATGGCTACCAGATAGGGGATGATGCGCACGGCTGTGGTGAAGCCATCTTTGGCGCCTTCCACAAAGGCATCATAGACATTGATTTTCTTCAGCAGTCCTGCAGTGATGAAGCAGATGATGATACTCATCAGGATGATGTTGGCTGCCGAGGTGCTCACCAGGTTCATCTGTGAACTGTCCAACTGGTTGAAGCCCCAGATAATGGCCGACACCAGCAGACAGGCACCGCCTAATGTGGCCAGTACGGGCACGTTGAAAAGGTTGATGCGCTGGAAAAGAGACGTGATCAGTACGCCCATCATCGTGGAAAAGAAGGTGGCCAGAAGGATGGGAATAAAGATATCGGTGGGTTGGGCAGCGCCCATCTGTGCACGGTAAACCAAGATGCTGACGGGTATCAGCGTCAGTCCGCTGGTGTTCAGCACCAGGAACATAATCATGGGGTTAGAAGCCGTGTCTTTCTTCGGGTTGATCTCCTGCAGTTGCTCCATGGCCTTCAGACCTAAGGGCGTGGCCGCATTGTCCAGTCCCAGCATGTTAGCAGCGATGTTCATGAAGATGCTGCCCGTCACGGGATGACCTTTTGGCACATCCGGAAACAGCTTTACAAACACAGGACTCAGCAGGCGCGCCAGCACGTTGACCACACCACCGCGCTCACCTATCTTCATCACGCCCAACCACAGGGACAACACGCCTGTCAATCCGAGTGAAATCTCAAACGCCGTCTTCGAAGATGAAAACGTAGAGTCCATCATGTCTGGGAAGACATCGAAATCTCCCAGGAATATCAATCGCACCAATGCAACCACAAAGGCGATGATAAAGAATGCAATCCAAATATAATTCAGTACCATACAAAATGCAAAGGTAGTGTAAAATATTGGAATATGCAAAAGAAATGATAAGTTAAGCTATGTTAATAATGTACGCCTGCGTACATAATTATAGATAAAAAGAGAAATGTAATGATTGTCAACTGAAAAAAAATATATAATTTTGCATCCGAATTGGTAATGGTATATAATTTTAGAAGATTTATGATGAACGGAAAATCTATTTTCAGTTTTGTTTTATTATCGTTGGTTTTTACCTCTTGCGAGAGGGATTTATTCGACTTAGAGAAGTATAGACAAACCGTGGCTGCCGCATTCCCAGTGATGAATGTGGACCCAGAACATACATGGACAACTATCGGTACGGCCAGCGTGGAACTCGGTGTGAACATGGGTACTGGCGAGACGTACGACGTGAGAATTTACGATGAGAACCCTATCGGTAACCCAGACTCACTCACCTTGCTGGCACAGGGTACCGTCAACGACGGTGAGACTCTTTCCACCGTGCTCAGCTATACATTGGATAAGAACTATGTCTTTGTGGCCTTGTTCGACAAAGACCGCTATATGAGCGTCTATCCCTTCGGCATCACCGACGGTAAGATAGAGGGCGTCATCAGTGATGAGCCTACTGAGGAATCGCGAAAGATGGCTCCTCAGCGTCAAAAGGCGCATAACGTCAACTTCCCCGACGCACCCAGCGCATCGCTTTTCGCTACCTCTATTCCAAATGGCGCAAAGACGGTTGACAGGTACTATGAGACACAGAGCGGTAACTACTATGTGAGAACCAGTGATACACAGGTGAACGTGTGGAACGGTAACTGTAATTTGTATTTCGGAGCAGGTACTTACAATGTGAAGCTCACGGGTGTTAACAACAATACAAATATCTACTTGCTGTCTGGTGCAGTGGTCACGATGGATGTTGGTATGAAATATGGCAATGTCAATGTCTATGTGGCTCAGGGTGCTACGTTGACGAGCAGTATTAATACCAATGTGCATATCTATAACAGGGGTACTATGAATGTTTCTGTCCTGACCCTCTATAGTTCGTATAATCCATGGTGGAATGATCCTAATGCTTCTGATGGAACCTTGTATAATGAAGGAACCGTGAGGGTTTCTGGCACTATCAATGTCAATAGCCATTCTCAGTTGGTCAATGCCGGCACAATCACCGCCGCTGCGATTAATGTGGCAGAGACTGGTCAGATCCTGAACAAGGGCACCATGACCGTGAGTGGTCATCTGGGCGTAGAGAACACCGAATCGCTCTTTATCAACGAGGGCACCTGTACAGCAGGAACTGTCGGTGTGGCTGGCAGTGCCGACCTCTACAACGACGGTAATATGACCGTCACGGGCGAGACCACCGTCAGCAGTAACCAGGCTACCTGGCACAACGACGGTACCTATACAACTCAGAAGTTTACCTACACAGCCGGTAGTACCGACGTGATCAACAACTGTAAGATGATTGTCACCGACCGTTTCTACATCGGTTTGGGTGATACCGATCGCAACAGCTTCCAGCTGAATGGTGGCGCTTCTGTGGTCACAAAGGACTTTGAATTCTCTGGTCCTGGCTTCATCAAGATGGGTTCAGGCTCGCTGTTCCATGTCACTGGCAAGGCTTATATGGCCATTACCAAGGATGTCTATGGCATCTACGGTCCCACCCGAGGCGGCTATGCCGTGTTCCAGGCCAAAGAGATAACCCGTCGTAGCAATATCAATCCTCGTCAGGGCTTTGTAGCTAACTATTTCAACCGTGTCTATGTGGCCACCGACAAGCACTTCAACTTCGGCTATAGCGACAAGAGCGACGAACAGATTGCCAATGGCGAAATAGGCAACCAGCCCTTCTACCGCCTGGACAGCAGATCGGGTGCTAAGATGTCATCGTATAATGGTGCCGATGTGAAGATTGAGGCCGGCCAGTGCTCGCCTGGCTATGGCGGTCAGCCTCAGGAGGAAGAGCCTCAGGCAGGTCCTCTGGGATTCCGCTATTGTTTCGAGGATAACTTCCCGCAGTTGGGTGACTACGACTTCAACGACGTCGTGCTCACCGTCACACCTACCGTCAATGGCAAGAACGTCACACTGAAGGTGACCCTCGATGCCGTGGGTGCTACCAAGCAGTTGGCTGCAGCCATCCGCGTGGTTGGCCTGAAAGACAGTGATATTAAGAGTTGTGTGCGTACGGGAAACCTCGACTCCAACTATCCTAACACCTCACGTGTCATCATCAATGGCATGGGCGAGAACGGACTGGTCAGCAACAGTGCCAAGAACAACACCACCGATGTGGTGATCGGACTCTTCAACAATGCCCACTGGTCTATTGGTCGTACCATCGCCAATATCGGTTCAGTGCAGAACTGGTTCTATAACACCGTCAACCCCACCAGTGGCTATGCCGGCAAGAAGAATGGTGTGACACCTGCCGAGGTGACTTTCACCTTCGAGCTGAACAGTGCTGAGGCTGCCGCTCATTTCTCTGAGAAGGATCTCGATGTGTTCATCCTCGAGCCCTATAACTCGGCCTATTGGGAGGTGCACACCGTGCCTTACAAGACTGACGAGGTGATGAGAGACTATGCCACCAACAGAAAGAAAGAGCTCTATGGCGACAACTTCCCATGGGCCATCTGCGTACCGGGCAACTTCAAGTATCCTTATGAGTGGACCACCATTGGTAACGACAAGAGTGGTGAGGTGATTGGTGCCTACAGAACGCCAGGCCACTCCTTCGTAGAGTGGGCCCGCGATCAGAAGCAAGCCACCGACTGGTATAAATATCCTACCACGGAGGATGTCTATAAATAATAAGAGGTCAGATTGCTGTTAAGGCAAATATTCCAGACTGCCGCCCCTTACAATGTCTTCATGCTGAATGCTGTTGCGTTGTAAGGGGTGGTTGTTTAATGTGGGGTTGCCACCGCTTTTTCCCGATGAAATCGTGAATATTTGTCCGTTGCTCTGGTTCAGCGTGATATGTTCGAAGGCTGGTGCACCCACCACATATTCCGTGGTGGCCGGACAAACAGGATAGAAGCCCATCATGGCAAACACCTGCCATGCAGACATCTGTCCGGCATCGTCGTTGCCGCTCAGTCCGCCAGGTGTGTTGTTGTATTCAGTCTTCAGGATATGGCTCACCTGTTGGTACGTCTTCTCGCGTTCACCCGCCATGGCATAGAGCCACGCCACCTGATGACATGGCTCGTTGCCATGCCAGTAGCGCCCTTCGCTGAACATCGAGTCGAGCTTAGCCACAAAAGCCTGGCGCCCACCCATCAGTTGTATTAGTCCAGGCATGTTCTGTGGCACGTACCACGTGTAGTGGCAAGTGGCGCCCTCGGTGATGTACTGCTTGCGATGAGTCAGGTCGCTGTTGTTCTCCCAGCGGCCATCGGCATGGCGCCCGTCGGCATAGCCCGTCAGCGGATTGATCACGTTGCGCCAGTTCTCGCTGCGTGCCATCAGCTTCTGATAGTCGGCCTCATGGCCCAAAGCCTTGGCCATCTGCGCCACGCAGAAGTCGTCATAGGCATATTCCAGGGTGCGCGAGGTCTGTTCATCCGTATGAAAAGCCTCTTCTACATGGTCTTCCATGGGAATATAGCCATATTTCAGGTACGATTTCAGTGCCCTGCGGCCCAGTCCATCCTTGTATTCAGTTTCTGTTTTTGGCCATTCCATCGCATTTTTCCGCATGCCTTCGTAGGCTTTCGTCGCGTCGAAATTCCTGATACCCTTGAGGTAGGCGTCTGCCAGCACCGATGCGCAGTGGTCGCCAATCATCGCCGCCGTATAGCTGTTCCAGCACGGGAAGATGGGCAGCCAGCCGCCCTCTTCGTACATGTCCACCAGCGACTGCATCATGTCGGCCGAGCGCTGTGGGTCTATCAGGTTCAGCAGCGGGTGCACGGCCCTGTAGGTGTCCCACATGGAGAAGTCGCCATAGTGCGTTCTGCCATTCCCTTTTTGATTTGTTGTTCCCGCAAAGGTGGGATATGTTCCATCCACATCGCTCATCTCGCGCGGCAGGAACGAGGTCCGATACAGCGCACCGTAAAACTGGCTCACTTTGTTTTCATCGCTGTCGCTCACGTCGATGGTGTGCATCCGTTCGTTCCATAGCTTGATGTTTGCCTCCATCATTTCCTCAAACGATAGCTGTTCGTTCAGGTTCCTTTCTGCCCCTTCTCTTCCAGTAAACGAGGTGGCCAACCGGAACTCCATGGGGCGCCCCTTTTGGCCGTTGAAGGTGAGGCAAATACCCTGATGAAATGACGAAAAAGCGGCCATTTCATCGCTGTAGGTCATCCTCAAATATCCGCTAAAGCCTGCCCGTTCGCCCCATCCCTGATAGATGCGGTGCACGGGGTTGCATGCCTCTACCGACTGACTCGTGCTGTCGTGGCCTATCCATCCCTCGTTCTCATCGCTATTGGTGCTCACCACGATGTGCACAGGACCATCTTCCGATGGTGTGACGCGCATGATGGCGCTGTGGCTCAGTGCCGTCATCTCGATGGTCAGTCGCTCGTCGGGCAGATATACCTTATAATAATAAGGGTGCGACACCTCGTCAGCATGCGAGAAGCGTGTGGCCCGTTGCGCTGCCGTAAGGCGTGCTTTGCCGCTCAGGGCTGCCACCGTAAACGACCCGTAGTCCTGCGTGCAGCCACCCACCAGCCAGTGACTGGCCCGTATGCCCTGAAATAGTGAGTCGGTATAGTAATAAGGCGCCACACATTTTTTTTCCGTGTCGCGCGTCTGTGGTGTCCAGAACGTCTGGCCGTGAGGCACCAGCACGGCGGGCAACGTCTGTCCGTGTTCCTCGGATCCTTTTCCAAACAAGCCTGCCGACTGTGTGTTGGCGGGTGCAGTGCCCACCATCGTGTTCAGGGCGGCCAGTTGTTTGACGTGGCTCAGCATGTGGATGCGCTGGTGCATGTAGGTCTTTACATCCTCCCATCGGTAACTGTCGCCAACCGATAAAATGGGCAGTTTTTGATGTTTTTCGTTGTGTAGCAGCTGCACCAGCACCTGGCCTTCCGCATTTCGGGCAAAGACCATCTGCAGGTTGGCCGCCATCGGCACGATGTCCTCCATGCCGCTGCCGGGTAATGACAACTGCAGCAGTGTCAACAGGCGGAACAGGGCCGTGTCGTGGCCGAAGCGCAGCGAGGCCCCATGGCCGCCACTGGCTATCATGGCGTCGGCCTCCTGCTCGATGTTTTCCCATAGGGGGATGCTCGAACGGGCAGGGATGCCATCGTTCAGGGGTGTCTGTCCGTTGATCATCGTCATTCGTTCGTCGTTTGCCTGGTGCACAGCCAGCATCTCCTCCTCGGTGAAAAGGTCCCAAAACTGCAGTCTCATCGGGATGTCTTGCATGTCGGCAGCGATGGTGTGCAGCTCAGACAGCAGGCGCCTCTCGGTCGTGGGGTCGGCCAGTGGCGACTTGAACAGACGACTGATGAAGCGCTCTGTTGAGATGTTGAGCTGACTCTTGGTTTTTTGCGACAGCGCTTTCAGCTCGTCAGACTCGTAGTTGATATACGCCATGAAGCGTGCATCTGTCTCGGGGCGGATGTCCTTGTTGGGCAGTTGGCTGCAGAAAGCCAGCATCGACGCCCTGCAGCGCGTCACCGTGCTCGAACGTGCCTGCAGCATGGCCCCTTTAGCAAAGACCAGTGGGTAGTTTCTCGCCATTCGCTGAGCTATCTGTCGGTGCTGCCTGGCGCCCAGTGGTGTCAGTTGGCCCGCGTTTCCTTTGGCGTTCTTCCATACCCGTAGCAAGCGCTTCTTGACATCGCGGCCCATCGGCGTCAGCCTGTCATCGTCTGCAAACTGCTGCAGCACCCACGTGTAGCGCTGCTCGTCGGGCAACCATCGCGAACCGTGGCGGCCGTAGTGCGAGATATAAAAAACGTCGAATCCATCGGGAAAGGTGCATTTCTCTGCCACTGTCACGGGGTAGGCATAATACACGCCGCCCGTCTGTTCGGGCGACAGCGCTTGCGCCAGGTTTGTCAGTGCCCATAGCAGGCACGTTGTTAGGATGCTTAGTCTTCTCATTGCTATCTGATTGTCCAGTCAATACCAAGTGGGTTGTGTCTCATCTCCAGCACCAGCGGCAGTGTCTCGTTCTTCACGATCCACATCTCCGTGGCGTCGATGTCGGCCTTCACGTGCACCACGTCGGGCGTTTCATCTACCTTGCGCCAAGTGATGGCGTCGTAAACGAAGGCGCCCTTTGTCCTTAGCTCGGCATAGGCCTTTTGCGAAATGAAGGCGAAGGTGCCCTTGACGGCGTGGTAGGTGGTGCCGTCTTGCTGCGGGGTGAGCCAGCAGAAGGTGGTGGCTTGCTCTACCTCCTGGCGCGGGATGTGGTAGGTGGTCTGCTTGCAGGTGAGCACCAGCGTGTCGGCGCGCCAGCTGTAGGCCAGGGGCCAGCTGCGGTACTGGCGGTTCAGGGTGAAGGCGATATGGGCGCTGGGGGAGGCGGGAGTGCCAGCCGAAACGGCTGGCCTACGGAGAAGGGCTGCGGGGGCAGCGGGCCCGGGCTTCGAGAGGGCAACGCCGGGGGCGGAAAGGGCTTGGCCTGGCTCGGAGAGAGCGGGCTCGGGCTTCGAGGCTGCGGGAGCAGGGGCGGCGGTGAAATGGAGCTTGCCGCCTTTTAGGAGGTCTTGGTGGGTGATGCGGGCGGCGGGGAGCGGGCGGCCGTTCCAGGTGACGGCGGCGAAGTGGGGGCCGTCGCCCGTTCTTTCTACCTCCAGCTGCTGGCCGTTGGGCAGGGTGAAGCAGTAGTGGGGCAGTAGCGGGAGGTTGAGCAGGTAGGTGTCGGTGCCTGCCAGTGGGTAGAGGCCCATCATGTGGAAGGCCAGCCACGACGACATGGCGCCCGAGTCATCGTTGCCGGGCAGTCCGTCGGGGCTGTCGGTGTAGTGGTCGTTGATGATCTGGTGGATGCGCTGGGTGCTCAGGTCGGGGCGCCCGATCCAGTGATAGAGGCAGGGCGAGAGGAACGAGGGCTCGTTCTGCACGTTGTAATATCCCTTCTGGAAGAACAGGTCCAGGCGCTGTTGGAAAGCCTCCTGACCGCCGCAGGCCTCGATGAGTCCTTCCACGTCGTGCGGGATGCTGAGTGAGTACTCTTCGCTGGTGGCCTCGTAGAAGAACGTGTCCCACCATGGCAGGTACCACGGTGCCACCTTGGTTGTGGGCGTATAGGGGATGGTGGGGTGGAACACCTTGGAGTGGCCCCAGGGTACAGCGTCGAGCCATTGGCCCTGTGCGTCTTTTGGCATGATGAAGCCACGCATGCCGTCGTAGGTATAATCCTTGCGCCACAGGTTCTTCCAGTTGTCAGACCGCTTCAAGTAGCGCTGATATACCTCTGTCTCGCCTAACTGTTGGGCCACCTGGGCTATGCACCAGTCGTTGAAGGCATATTCCACGGTGCGGGTGCCGGCTCGCGGAATGCCATAGGGGATGTATCCCAGCGAGATATATTCGTTCAGTCCGCCGCGCCCGTGCTTCTCGTGGTCGCTGCCGGCATCCACCTCGCCGTCTTTCAGCATGGCCTCCAGCGCCAGCTGGTAGTCAATGCCTTTCAGTCCCTTGGCCAGTGCATCGGCCACGACCACGTCGGCATTCGAGCCGCCCTGTGTCCTGCCATTGCAATCGCCGCTGCGTGCGTCGGGCATATATCCCTCGTGCTTGTAGATGTTGAGCAGCGCGTTGACCATAGCTACCTCGCGCTCGGGGCAAAGCAGCGTGAGCAGAGGCGACGACGTGCGGTAGGTGTCCCAGATGGCGTAGTAGTCATCATAGTAATCACCCTCTTTCCATCGTGGGTTCTCGCCCGTCTTGTCCACCGGCATCAGCATGGTGTGATAGAGCGCTGTGTAGAACATCCGCTTCTGCTGCGCGGTGCCGTCGATGTGCACCTTGGAGAGATACCCCTCCCACGTGGTGCGCAGATGTTGCAGTTGCTGGTCGAACGAGCGCTTGCCCACATTCCGTTGGGCTTGCTGCTGACTGACATAAGAGATGCCTATCTTCACGTTGACCGTGGTATCGTCAAAGCACAGCAGACTGCCTTTGGCTGTGAAGGGCCGGTCGGTCTGTAGCGAGAAATATACCGTGTAGGGGCCGCCATTGTTCCAACCGCCCCGGATGCAGGAGTAGCCCTGCACCTCGCGGTCGCTCACCACGCGGTAGGCCGCCTCCACAAACTGCTGTCGCTCGCGCTGGTTGGGCACAGGGTCTTTGCCCAGGAAGTGGGTCACGTCCAGTAGTAGTGCCCCCTTGGCAGGATAGTGGAAACGATAGTAGGCGCAGCGCTCATCGGTGGTGATCTCCGTGCGGATGCCGTTGTCGAAGGTGGTGGCGTAGTAGCCCAGCGCAAAATGCTCCTCACGGCGTGCCTGCTCCCTGCAGTCACTGTCCGTGAGGCATGGTTGTATCAGGATGTTACCATACTTCTGTCCGCCTCCCGTGCCACTAACGTGCGTCTGCGAGAAGCCCGTCACCTTGGCAGGCATCTCGGCCCATCCCGCATTGGGCAGCACCCCGCAGTCGGGACCTGGTTTCACCATGCCAAAGGGCATGCAGGGGCCAGGGAACGTGCGTCCCACGCCCACGCTGCCGATGCGCGGATCCACATATTGCCAGCACTGGGCCGACAGTTCCGAAAAAAGACTCAGAAGACTTGTAAATAGTAGTATGGTTTTTAGTTTCATAGTGCAAAGATATACATTTTTTCCTTTTGAATGTGCTCCAATTAAAATAAATTGCATATATTTGCAACCGAATAGCAGAGAAAGAATATGAAAGACAGCATTTTGATTTTGAGCGGTGGCGTAGATTCCACCACCATGCTCTACGATTACAAAGACCGTATCGCCATGGCCATCTCGTTTGATTATGGCTCTAATCATAATGCCCGCGAGATACCCTTTGCCCGCATGCACTGCGAGCGACTGGGCATCCGTCATATCACCATCCCCCTGCAGTTTATGGCCACCTATTTCCGCAGTTCGCTGCTGTCGGGCGCTGATGCCATCCCCGAGGGCCACTATGCCGACGAGAACATGAAGTCAACGGTGGTGCCTTTCCGCAACGGCATCATGCTGTCTATCGCTGTGGGCATGGCTGAGAGCAACAACCTGCAGTATGTGATGATGGCCAACCACGGCGGCGATCACACTATCTATCCCGACTGCCGCCCCGAGTTTGTGGATGCTTTCGATGCCACGGCGCAGGCCGGCACGTACAATGGCGTGCGCCTGTTGTCGCCCTATACCAACCTGACCAAGGCACAGATTGCCGCCCGCGGCAAGGAGCTGGGCATCGACTACAGCGAGACGTGGTCGTGCTATCGTGGTGGTGAGCACCACTGTGGTCGTTGTGGCACCTGCGTAGAGCGCCGTGAGGCGTTTGAGCTGGCAGGCATCGACGACCGTACTGTCTATGAAGACTAATCCTACTGCATACCAATAACTACTTTTATACTAACCTTTTAATATTACTACATTATGAAGAAACTATCGTCATTGTTATTGATTCTGGTGGCCGCCCTGTGTTTGACGGCTTGCAGTGACAGTCCCGACAGTCTGGGTGCATCAAAAGCTAAGAAGCTGTTTAAGAAAGAGATGGCGCGTACGCATCGTCTTGAAGGTTTTGCAAATGTTCGCACCGGCTATTACGAGTGCAACGACAACGAGGATCGCTACAAACTGCGCCAGTTGGCTGCCAACGACATCGTGACCTACAAGTGCGACGTGGTGAAAAAGACAGAGCGCGTCAGGAAGAAGCGCCGCGTGCAGGCAGGCTACTATTACAGATATTGGACCACCGAGAGCTACTATGTCAACGAAGAGGTGGACACCTATTTCGTGACCGTCGAGCTGACCGAGAAAGGTCGTGCTCTGCTCTATGAACCCCAGGAAGCCGAACTCGATGAGGACACCAAGGAGCTGAAGCTCGATCAGGAGATAGACCTGAGCAAGTATCCCGAGTACAAGGTGGAAGCTGAGGAGTTTTCAAAGCCTGTAGCACAGGCCGAAGCACCAGCTGTCGTAGAGACCCCCGACACGGTGGCTGAATATGAAGAGAGCGAGGAAGCTTTCCAGCCCGATGAGCCAGCTACAGAGGCCGTTGACTCTAAAGCCAGTGCCTACGACAAGGCTAAAGCCAAGGAAAAGTACGAGGATGTGATGCTTAAAGCCTTTGAGCTGGACGTGATTAAGGCACGCAACGTGTGCAAGACGAGCGACAATACCGCGAAGGCCCAGATCCTGATGGAGTATGAAGACGTGACTCCCGTGGGTCGTGTCATGATGGGCGTGTACGACGGTCAGCGCTTCGTTTCGCCAACACTGCACTACACCTATTTCGAAGACAAGGGCTGGCAACTGGACAGTGACGATTAAGCAGGACTCCTGTCAACATAACAACAGCTCCCATCCTACTGCCTGTCGGCCAGGATGGGAGCTGTTCTTTTTCACAACGGCAGAAACAGCAACTCAAGAGCTAAGCCATGGCGACCTAAGCGTGGAGGTTTAGCGGCGCAAAACGGTCCCTTTGGTGCCTTTCGACTTAAGTCGTGAACTACAGAAACGGCACTTTTAGGTTGAAAAAGTGGCTCTGTTATACCGCTATATGGCCGAGATTGGATTGTTTTTTGTATCAAAAGTTTGGCTATACAGAAAACAATGTTTATCTTTGCAAGCAAGAAACAACTAATCTGCAGATAATTATGAGGAGAATCTTTACACTGTTAACTATGGGATTGCTGGCACTGAACAGCACCGCCCAGACAGAGTTGACACAGACGGAGGCGAAGACCTTGTACAAGACTACAAGCAAGCGCTGGGTCAGTGTGCATGACCCTTCTGTGGTCTGGGAACCTAATTCCAAGCGATATTACATCTTTGGCTCACACCGTGCGCAGGCCTGGACGCAAGACCTGCAGAACTGGACGTGGTTTAGCTCGCCCTGGAAGGTGGGCTCCAATAACAACGCCTCGAATACTGATGCCTTCGTGACACCCAAGGTGACGAAGGTGATGAAGGGCGGTCAGGAGGTGGACTTCCCAGCCTTCAATGCCTATGAGTGGGCGGCAGCCTATCCTGACTGGCGCGACGGCAACGGCAATCCATGGCACATCAACGGCAACATGTGGGCGCCCGACGTGATCTGGAACCCCATCATGCAGAAGTGGTGCCAGTATCTGAGCATCAACGGACCGAAGTGGAACTCGAGCATCATCCTGCTGACGTCTGATAATATCGAGGGACCTTACGAATATCAGGGTCCGGTGGTGATCAGCGGCTTTGGCCTGAACGCCAACACGGACTATAAGAAGACAGACCTGGAACTGGTGCTGGGCACACAGCCGTCGCTGCCCTCACGTTATAACAGTCCTTGGGCCAGCATTACGAAGCCCAGTTTCCCAAACAATATCGACCCCTGTGTGTTCTACGACGAGGAGGGTAAGCTGTGGATGGCCTACGGCTCGTGGTCGGGTGGTATCTTCATTCTGGAGCTGAACGAGCAGACGGGACTGCGCGACTATGACGTGGAGTATGAGAACAGCGACACCAGCGATGCCTACTTCGGCAAGAAGATAGCCGGCGGCTACTACTCGTCGGGCGAGGCACCCTATATAGAATATATCGGTGGCTACTACTATCTGTTTGTGACCTATGGCGAACTGCAGCAGAACGGCGACTACAACATGCGTGTGTATCGCTCGGAGAATCCTGACGGGCCCTATTCCGATCCCGGCAAGCGCTCGCCTATATATTCGAGTTATGTCTTGAACTTCGGCAATAATGCGCCCGCTCGCGGCGAGAAGCTGTTAGGCCCCTACAGTCACTGGGGCTACATGCAGCAGGGAGAGCGCTCGCAAGGTCACAACTCGATCATCGCGGCACCCGACGGACGTACCTATCTGGTGTATCACACGCGCTTCTGCAATGACAACAAAGATGGTGACGAGGGCCATCAGGTGCGCGTGCACCAGGTGTTCCAGACGCAGGACGGTTGGCTTGTGGCTGCTCCCTTCGAGTATAATGGCGAGCAAACCACCGACCAGGATATTGCCACCAAACAGCCCTTCACACAGGAGGAGATGGTGGGCACCTACAATCTGCTGATGCATAAGTTCGCAAACAACCGCACACAGCTGGAACAGGTGGAGCCTGTGACGGTGAACCTGAATGCCGACAGCACCGTGACGGGTAAGTACACGGGCACGTGGCGCATGACAGAGGGTACGAGCTATATCACGCTGACGCTGAACAAGATAGAGTATCAGGGTGTGGTCGTCGAAGAGACTATGGACAACCAGTCGCTGCATGCGCTGGCCATCACGGCCTGTGGCACGACGGGTGCAAACATCTGGGCCTATAAGCTGATGCCTAAGTACGAGCTGGCATGGATGCTGAACAACATGACGGTGCCCGTGAAGCAGAACCAATACGTCAGCAAGGATGTGTATCTGCACAACATCGGTTGCACCTCGCCCAACTCGGTGCTGAGTTGGCAGAGCGAACAGCCCGAGGTGATCTCGGAATATGGAAAGTATAACCCCAGCGGACTGACGCAAGACACGCCGCTGACACTCACGGCACGCCTGGATGTGGCCAACTACTTCTGGACGCAGAACTACAAGGTGTATGCCAACAAGGAGAGCATTCCCACTGCCAACTGGCAGGGCAGCATGCTGGCACACTATGGCTTCGACCATTCGCAGCTCAGCAACTCGTTTGACGCCACGCAGGAGGCCACGCTGGGCAAGAACGGCAGTGGCACCAAGCCCGCACTGGAAGACGGCGACCCGATGCGCACCGGGCGCGTGGTACACACCTTCCCATCGGTGAACAAGAGCGAGAGCTACGTGGCTGTGCCCAACCCGCTCTATGGCAAGAACCTGGAGAATGGTGCTGCCATCTCGGTGTGGGTGAATCGCAGCAACAGCAACCTCTATGGCACACTGCTGGGCGCCATCGACGGTGCGGCACGCCTGTTCTTCACGGGTAATGCCTATCTGGGCTACAACGATGGCAAGACAGAGGATGCCGGCAGTGAGGTGTGGAACAACTGGTTGGACCTGAACCACCCCGATGCCATCGAGAGCAAGTGGCTGTCGGAGAACAAATGGCAACTCGTGACGCTGAGCTTCGCCAAGGATGGCATCAAGCTCTATGTCTCGGGCGGTCAGAAGACGTTCAGCACCGCTAATGGCAAACTGAAGGGTGTGGCCATCAACAAGGTGGCAGACTTCGACTATAGTCTCGTGCTGGATCACCTGTCGGCCTGCCAGTATCTGTATCTGGGCAATGGTGGCTTCTGGGGCTCGGCCGATGCGCGCTACGACGACCTCATCGTGTACGACCGTTCGCTGTCGTTTGCCGAGGCACTGGCGCTGAACACGATGGAAAACCGCGTGTTTGACTTCTGGACGCTGAACCCCACCGGCATTGCCGACATGACACAGCAGCCCGCCCAACAGGCCACCACCGTCTATGACCTGCAAGGCCGAGCCATAAAAAATGGCAAATCGCTGGATAGCAATTTGCCACGAGGTCTGTATATTATCAACGGACGTAAGGTCGTCGTGAAGTGATGCTTACAGCACGTACTTACGACCGTTCTGCACGATAATACCTTTTTGTTTAGTATTTACGGCACGCCCCGACAAGTCATAACGTCTTGTTGGGGCGATTGTTTTTACCGCAGGACGGATGCCTGTGGTCTGCTTTGACACGAAGTTGACGGTGTTGAGGCTCATGGCCTTGTTCTCCAACTGGTCGGCAGCTACCATGGGCACGTAGAGTTCGAGGCTAGACTTCAGCATCTTGCCGGCAGTCAACTGCTCGACCTCTTCAGGACAGAAGGCTGAACGCCAGAAGAACAGTTCGCTGAACTGACGTGATACCTGACTGGTAGAGTCGCCCACGATGGCAGCAAACTGTGTGTTGATGCGCTCTGTGGCCTCAACCGATTTGTTGTCCACATAGAGCAGCACACGGCGCTGGGCATAGTAGTGGGTCAGCGTGATGGTGTGCCACTGGTCGTCGTTGATGGATGCGTCGGCTGTCATCTGGTCGCCATACATGCTGGTGTAAACCACCTTACCCTCGTCGTTGACCGTCAGGTTGCCCTCGCGGCTGCCGCGGGTGGCTTTCAGCGTGAGCAGACGACCGGCTTTGCCGCCTTTCACGCGCAGACTGATGGTGAAGGGATGCACGGTGCCTTCGCCCTGGAAGCTAACCACGTCGCCCTGGCCCAGCTGCATGGCAGCGGTGGTGTTGCGCACGGGCTGTGACTTGCCGCTGGCGATGGCATCAAAGAGTGATGGTGTCATGGCATAGAGAAACTCCTGGTGACCGGCGGTGGTGGGGTGGTAGTCGTCGTCCTTATAGCCAGTGGCCCAGTGGCCTTTGCCATCGTCGATGGCTCCCAGCGTGTTGACAGAAGACACGTCCCAGCTGTGGATGAGCAGGTTCATCTGTTTGATATAGCTGTAGTCCTGGTCGGTATAGTCGGCGCGGGTGTAGTTGTTCATCACCACGGGGATCTTGCCGTCGGCCTTGATCTTGCGGATGAGCAACTGCATGTTGTTGGCAAACTGATTGAAGATCTTCTGCTGGTCGGCAGCACCATGGATGCCCTCGTTACCCATCGACAGACCGATGATGACGTAGCGGGCATGGTCGCGGGTCATCTCGGCATAGCGGTTGAGCAGGTCGTTGGTGGTGTTGCCGCCAATGGCGATGCCCGATACGTAGAAGGGTGTCTGGCTGTCGTTGCTGTTGAAGCGACTCTTCAGCTGTTCGCCATAGAGGTAGGCATAGCCTTTGTTGTTCGAGGCACCCGTGCCGTTGCACACCGACGAGCCGAAGGCTGAGATGCGGTTGGCATCGACGGGGGCGGTGAAGCTCCATGCCTTGTTCTTCATGTCGAAGCGCACGGTGTAGGTGCCGCCATTGATGCGGATATTGTTGGACTTGTAAGAAGGCTCGTCAGCCTCGAAATAAACATACTTGTCGCTGAACAGGAACACGCGTGAGTCGTCGAGGGTGACCTCCGACTGCCACACCTGGTCTTCAACCTGTTCCAAGAGAATGGGGGACGTGACGATGTTTCCTTTCAGATACAGTTTGGTCTGGGCATAGCCCACTAGTGAAACGAGTAGCAGGAGTGCTACTAAAGCTTTTTTCATCATTTGTGTTTAGAATTTTAGTTATTATTACTTACTTACTATACTGTATGTGGGGATAGAAGCTGTCTAGAGCAAGTCCAGACAGCGTTCTATGTAGATGCCGCACATGCGGTCTTCAACATCGCGGTTGCGATAGATCATCTCGCGAACCACATCCATGGCCTGGCGGGTGCTGGCCGAGAGTGACTCGCCTTTCATCATGTGGCCGATCAGCACGGCCGAGAAGATGTCGCCGGTGCCATGAAACAGGCCGGGAATCTCGTTGTACTCGTGAAGGAAGTACTTGCCTGTGGCGGCATCGTAGCCCGCCACCTGGTTCTTGTCGTCGATGATGCAACTGGTGATGAGGGCTGAATGGGCGCCCAAAGCCACCAGGCGGTCGAGCAGTTGACAGGCCTCGCGGCGCGTCAGACCTTCCTCCCGGAACGGCACGCCAGCCAGATAGCAAGCCTCGGTGTAGTTGGGGAAGATGACGTGGGCCACGCTGACCATCTCGCGCATCAGCTCTACCTGTTGTTGACCGATGCCGTGGTAGAGGCTGCCGCCGTCGCCCATCACGGGATCTACAAACACGGTGCAGCCCGTCTTGGCCTGTTCGCGACAGAAGTCGGCCACCAGGCGGGCCTGCTCCTCGCTGAACATCAGTCCGGTGCAGATGGCATCAAAACGAAAGCCCAGACGTTTCCACACGGGAAGCGTCTGGCGCATATATTCTGTTGTGTCAAGTTGTGCGAAGTCGCCATAGTTCAAGGTGTTTGATACTAAGGCAGTGGGAAGGTTGAAAGCGGGGATACCCATATAGTTAAGGATGGGGAGCATGGCTGCCATGCCTACCTTTCCATAACCGGCGATATCGTTGACCAGAAGAACTTGTTTCATAGGGTTACTTCACGCACTTCAGGTTCTTCTCTAACTGGGCGGTGCTGCTGGCGCCAACGAGGACAGAGGTGACGCCGCGCTGCTGGAGAATCCAGCGCAGGGCATATTCGGCCAGCGTCATGCCTTCCTGCTGAGCCTTGGCATTATAGCCGCGCAGGCGCTCCAGCAGTTCGGGGGTGAGCATGCTCTCCTTCAGGAACTTGCCCTTCGACATGCGCGAGTCCTCGGGAATGCCGTTGAGATAGCGGTCGGTGAGCAGTCCCTGGGCCAGTGGCGAGAACGAGATGAAGCCCACACCGTGCTCTGCACAGAAGTCCATGATGCCCGACTCTTGTGGCTCGCGGTCCAGCATGTTCAGGCGACCCTGATAGATGAGCAGGGGCACATCGCGCTGCTTCAGGTAGTTGTAGGCAAAGCGGGTAGCTTCGAGAGGCCAGCGCGAGATGCCGACGTAGAGGGCCTTGCCGCTGCGCACGATATCCACCAGTGCCTGGAGGGTCTCTTCAAGCGGGGTGCTGGGGTCGTAGCGGTGGCTATAGAACAGGTCCACGTAGTCCAGGTGCATGCGCTTCAGACTCTGGTCGAGTGATGCCATGAGGTACTTTCTGGATCCCCAGTTGCCGTAAGGTCCAGGCCACATGTCGTAGCCGGCCTTGGTGGCGATGAACAGTTCGTCGCGATAGGGGCGGAAGGTGTCGTCCATCAGTCGGCCCATGGTCTCCTCGGCCGATCCATAGACAGGACCGTAGTTGTTGGCCAGGTCGAAATGGGTGACGCCGTGGTCGAAAGCATAGCGCGTGATCTCGCGTGAACGCTCATAGGAATCCACGCTTCCGAAGTTATGCCAGAAGCCCAATGATACCTGTGGCAGCAGTACACCACTGTTACCACATCTCTTGAATGTCATACCGCCTTCATCATAGCGGTGTTCGTCAGCCTTGTATGTCATGCTCATACTCCTTATTACTTTATTAATTTGGGAACAAAGGTACTAAAAAAATGCGAACTGACATACAAGGCTGCGAAAAACTTATTCATAGAGTCCAAATTCATAGATACGGGTAGCATCGTTAGGGCGTTGTGCGGGACTGACAACGTACAGACGTACGTAGCGAACACTGGCTGGTTTGAAACGACGGTCAACGATGTCGTTGCGGTTGTTGTCAAACATGTCGAGTGTCTGCCATTCCTCGGTGGCACTGTTGCGACCTTGCAGCAGACAGGTGCGCGTGATGCACGACTGGTCTTCTGCGCCAGCGTTGAGCAGATACCATCGACTGATGGTGGTGGGCTGACCGAAGTCGTACACCACATAGTTGGGGGCATCGGTCACGTCGCACCATTTTGTCTCTGCATTATCATCGGTCAGGTTGACGGCACGCTCGTTGTCCTTGCACTCGCCAGAGACAGCCACTACCTTGGCCTTTTTCAGCAGGTTGTCCTTGAGACTGTCCTTGCTGGCATCACCTTTCTGTTCGGTACTCTTCATAGAGGTCTGGAACAGGGGTGCCGCAGCTGTGGTGCTGCTGTTGTCGTTGGCCAGTGTGGCGGCAAAGAGGACGATGTGCTGGTCAGCGGGCAGGATCACCTGGGTAGCCTCGGCAGGGAGATCAATTCTCAGCAGATACATATAGGTGAACTCATAGGGCTCGTCGCCGGCAGAAGAGTGGCGGTGAGTGCCTACGTAGGCTACCTGAGCATCTTTCAGATAGGCTTCGGTCTGACCGTCATGGCCCCACTGTCCGATGAAACCGGTGTAGTTGGGCACGGTGAGCTGCTGATTGAACGTCTGCTTGCGACCTGTCACCTTGAACTGTGCCTGACGGTCGTTCTTGTCGGAAGCTGCCAGGAGGTAGAGGTGACGGTAGTGCTTGTTGGTGGGCAACAGCAGGGTGTCGCCATGACAGGTGTGACCGTTGGCTGCGTCTGTATCGCCGAAGGTGAAGGGGATGTCGTTGACAGTCAGACCTTCTGTAGGCAACAGTTCTGCAGCATAGCTGTAGCCGCCTTCGAAATTGGATGAACCGGTGAAGGCATTGCTGCTGAAGCAGTGGCGGTCGAAGTCGAGAGCCAGCTGCTGACAATCTACAGCTTGACGCTGTGCGGGGCGCTTCAGGGTGACCTTATAGGTCTTCACGCTGAAGGGCTTCAGTTCTACTTGCAGCGAACGACCATCGAACTGTGCTGCACCAATGGTGCGCTCGGTTCCGTCGGCCTCGACAGCTAAGGTGACGTCAGCAGCGAAGGTGATGTTGGCTTTCTGGTTTTGCTTGCCGCTCAACTCGTAAACACGAACCACATACTCGTTGCTGCGCTCTGCACGTTTCAGGGCACGAACCATCACTTGGTCGTTGTCGGAGCTGACAAAAGAGAAAGAGCGGCCGAGGGTGCCTTGATGACGGGTGGTGCGGAAGGTCTTCAACGGACTGTTCAGGGCTTTCGACTGCTGGTTGACTGCTGCCATGTTGAGTGCGCCTTGGTGACCGATGAGGCTGTAGGTGAAGACATGGTAGCCCATGTCCTGACGAGCCTGATAGACATAGTTCTTCTTTACCTTTGGAGAGTAGAGCAGCGACAGACGCATGGTATTGTCGCAGGGCTTGTCCCAGCCATAGCGAGAGTCGGTCAACAGGCTGACGCCATAGTTGTCGGAACGGTCGGTGAGGTCGGCCCATTCGTGTGCATAGACTTCAAAGAGGTGGTCTTGGTTGTTGGGGCGCTTCACGCTGCCCAGACCGATGTCGTAGGTGGCTTCTTTGTTGCTGACGCTGAGTGGGAACTCAGCCTTCAGCAGCGCATTCTCGGAACGCCAGTTAACCTCGTTCTCGAAGTCGATGCGGTCGATGGGACCATGATTATAAAGGTGGATGCGCTGAACGATGTCAGACGTTCCATACTTCTTGCGGATGATGAGTGTCTGGCGCATGGCACCTTTCTCTAAGGCAATGCTGACATTGTCGTGAACGGCCACGGGCTCGCGGTCGAGGGTGGCTTTCTGGATTTCCCATGCGGGCCATACTTCAGAGAGACAGTCGTCGAAGACCACCAGGCGGAGGCTCTTGCCGCCAGCCACCAACTCTTTGTTGGCGCGCTTGTCGAGCAGTGAGGTGATGTCGCCATACTTATCTACCTGCAGACGATAGGCTGCATTCTCGATGATGGTGCCCTGCTGGCTGACGGTGCTTGTCTTGCCACCGGACTTGAGGCTATAAACGGCGTAACCGGTAGATGGTACTGTGGCGTGGAACAGCAGCAGTCGCTGGCCGTTCTTCTCAATAATCTGTGAGGCTACGCGCTTGCCGTCGGGACCGCTGACCTGGTAGCTCTTACCGTCGTTGATGACTACCTGTGCGATGCCGTCAACGGGGAAGGTCTCGTTGTTGTACACCACGATGGGTTGTCCAGCCACTTTGGTGTCCAGTCTGGAGGCGATACCGTTGATGCTGTGCGTCATTACATCGGAGAAACCTTTCAGACTCAGCAACTCGTCGTTCCATGAAAACTCGTAGGCACGAGGTATGCTGGTGCCAGTCAGGTCGTCGTGGAACTGGTGCCAGATGAAACGCTGCCAGGTGTCGGTCAGTTGCTTGGCGGGGTATTGGTTGACACCCAGCCAGTCGGCCACAACAGCCGTACGCTCAGCGGCATCGCCAAGGTGTTCGTTCTGGCGGTTATAGAGTTTCATGGCTGCCTGTGAGGTGTAGCAGCCATTGCCGTGCACGTCCATGGGCAGTTCGCCGTCGAACACGGGCAACTCGGGATGGCCTTCGTAGGGCAGGTAGTCCTTGTACAGATGGTCGCTGGTGGCGCTGATGATCTCGATGGGACCATCGCCTTTAAGACCTTTCTCCAGGGCGCGGACCGAGGGGATGTTGGGCGAGCCACCGGTGTCGCCGGTGCCATAGTAGCGATAGACGGTGTTCAGCGGACTCTCCTTGACCTCGCGCTGCAGCTGCTCGTTCTTCGACAGGTCTTCGTCCTTATAGCGCTGACCATAGCCAAAGCCGTGGGTCATCATGATGCGACTGCCGTCGATGCCCTGCCACAGTCCTACAGTGAACGGGTAGCGGCGGTTGCCCTCGTAGAAGGGTTTTACGCGCCAAGCCAACTTCTGCGACGAGAAACCAATCAGGCCGCAGTGGCTGGCCAGGGTGGGCAGTGTGTAGCTGAAGCCGAAGCAGTCGGGCAGGAAAATGTCGGTGCCCTCGGTGTTGAACTCCTTACGGTAGAAGTTCTGACCCAGCATGATGTTGCGCATGAACGACTCGGGCGAACAAACCACGGCTTCGTTGGCATCCCAACTGCTGCCTGTGATGTGCCAACGACCGTCGGCCACATATTTCTTCATCTCTTCATAAAGGCTGGGGTAGTACTCCTTCATCCAGGCATACTTCACAGCACCTTCGAAGTTGAAGATGTAGTCAGGATAGGTCTTCAGAAGGTACAGGTTCTGAGTCAGAGTCTTGCGGATGTGGTCGCGGATGGTGGCCTGAACATCCCAGTTCCACTGGGTGTCGAGGTGAGCGTCAGAGACCATATATGCTTTCATCTTCTTTTCCTGAGCGGTGGCGCCCAGGGAAAGAAGTGATAAAGCGATAATCAGTATTTTCTTGTTCATGGTTAATGGATGTTTTAGTTTATAAGTATTGGAAAGGATGCCTTACTCGATGACACCACACCAACCACCGTTGCGTGTCAGCTTGATGGTCATGGTGGTAGCAGGCGATACGGGCTGCTGGCGCTTCTTGTAGTCAACGGCAATGCGATAGGCGTTCTTACCGTCTTCGAACGAGGTCAGCTGACCGCTGGTCTTCAGGAAGTCGAGGTTCAGCTTGAGCTCCTGAGCATTGTTGGCAGTGATAGCACCCAGATACCACTTGTTGCCCTTGCGCTTAGCTACGGCATAGTAGCTGCCGGCCTTGGCTGCCAGCACGCGGGTCTCGTCCCAGGTGGTGGGAACAGAGGCAATGAAACGGGTGCACTCGTCTTCGCGCAGATAGCGGGTAGGACTGTCGGCCAGCATCTGGAAGGCGCTCTCGAAGACCACATACATGGCCATCTGATAGGCGCGGGTGCCAGTGCCCTGAGGCAGCGAGCCACAGCTATGGTTGTCTTCGGGCTGTGCAGACTGCATAGAACCGGGGGTGAAGTCCATGCCGCCCACGGCATTACGCATGAATGGCTGCCAGATGGTGTTCTCGGTGCGGCACCACTGGTTGTTCTCCATGCCGCGAACGCCCTCGTAAGAGACGATGTTTGGATAGCGCATCTCAAGACCTGCAGGCTTGAACGATCCGTGGAAGTCAACCATCAGCTTGTTGTCTGCACAAGCCTTAGCCACACGCTCGTAGAAGTTCACCATCCACTGGTCGCTGTGGTCCATGAAGTCAACCTTCAAACCCTTGACGCCCATCTTAGCATAGAAGGGGATGAGGTCCATGTTCTGCTCTACGGTGAGCCATGACAGCCAGAGCCACACGCCGACACCTTTCTCGCGACCGTAGTCCACCAGCTCTTTCACGTCGATGTCGTCGATGGTGACGAAGGGGTTGCGAACATCCTTGTTCCAACCCTCGTCCAGCAGGATATACTCGATGCCGTACTTCGACGAGAAGTCGATGAAGTACTTATAAGTCTGGTTGTTGATGCCCGTAACGAAGTCCACATCCCATACGGTCCAGTGGTTCCACCAGTCCCAGCTTACCTTTCCCGGACGAATCCATGAGGCATCGGCCAGCTGGCTCTTGCCTCCCAGGATGCGCTCCATCTCGTTGGCAGCAATGGTAGCATCGTCGCCGATGACCAGGAAGCGCCAGGGCAGACTGCGACTGGCCGATGTGCGGGCAATGTAGTTGCCCTCCTGAGTGATGGTCTCGCTGCGGTCGCCTCGTGGCTCCCACTTCTCGGGAGAACGAGGGAACAGGGCCGTGAGACCATTGTTGCCAGTACTCTTGAGGAACATGGCGGGATAGTCGCGCAGGTCGCTCTCAGAGAAAAGCAGTTTGGTGCCCTTCTGCGTCTCCAGCAGGATGGGCAGGTGGGTCATCTTATCGTCAGCCTTATAGGTGCTGGTCTGAAGGTGAGAGTACTCCTCTTCATAGGAAGTCATGAACGAGCCGCACTGTGAGAGGTGGGCGGTCATGTCCTGAGCCAGGTTGAGGGTCATGCCTTCGTTGACGATATCGGTGGTGCCCTTGCCTTTCAGGATGAAGCGGTAGGCCACACCATTGTCGTAGGCGCGGAACTCCACGTTGTAGTTGTCGGCAAACTGGAGGGTCAGCACGTTGGCCACGTTGGGGGTCACGGCATTCTTCAAGGGAATCAGGTTTTTAATCTGTTCGTTGATAGATGAACGCTTGGCTTGACGCAGGCGTGGCTTGACACCCAACAGCTTCTTGCCGTTTTGCAGCGAGATACCACTGGGGCTGAGCAGCTGTTCGGCGCCTTTCTCGATAGCGAACGACAGGCTGTCGCCGATTGCTATATTTACACGGATTTCACCACTGGGTGATGTGAGAGTCAAGGTTTTCTGTGCCAGCATGCTCAGTGGCATCATGGCTAGAATGGCCAGGTTAAGGATTAATTTTCGCATAGTTTTTTAGTTCTTGATAAATTTTTTATTGTTAAGAATGTAGATTCCTTTCTGCTTGCCCGAAGAGCGGCGGCCCTGCAGGTCGTAGATGACGTCAGAAGACTGCTGGCGTGGGGTGGTGGTGATGCCCAGCACCTCTTCCATGCCGATGACGATGTCCTCAGCCTCTGTGGGCGCAACGAGCCATGCACGGAAAGCATCTACCGATGTGGCAGCCTCGGCATGAACAAAGGCAGTGCCAGCTTCGTTGATAACCATTGCATCTGCACCTGTGTTGCTAGCGTTTGTAGTACCAACAAACTGGTAGTTGTCGGTCATGGCCTTCATGACCGATGCAGAGTTCAGCACGGTGGCGTCTTTACTATAAAACGTAATTGTGTCCTGTTTTGTTGTGTAGAAGATGTGAGGCACACCAGCTTCCATCTTCTCTACAGCCTCGAAGTGGGCAATGCCGTCTTCCTCGCGGTCGAATGCCTTCACAACGGTGTGCGAAGGAAGCTGAGAAACTTCGAAAGGCAGGGTGATGGTCTCCCATTTTGCGGTGTTGGCAGGACGCTTATAATTAATCTCCTTAGCTTTGAAGCGCTTGGGCGACATGAAGTTCTTGCCGTCAATCAGGGTGATGCGCGCAGCCTCGCCGTTGATGATGGTATTGGCGTTCTCCAGACCCGTGGTCTCCTTAGTCAGGAAGTAGAGTGTGTTGGGGTTGTTGTTAGGACGCACCGATCTGATGAGGCTGTTGATGCTGGTCATATCCACAGCCACGGCTTCGGAAGGAATGGTGTAGGTTGCCTTTCCAGCAGTTCCCTTCAACTCGTTGTCGATGGTCCAGTACATAACACCTTTCTGAGTGGTACCCATGTCCTTCAAACCACCATCGTTGATGTCTCCACCCTGGCTGTCGCCATAGATAATGCTCATATTGTATTTAGCACCTAAGGCAAGGTTGTCGAAGTTGAAACTCAGCTCGGCAGTCTCGCCTGGTTCAATGTGTGCAGGCACCATGATGCTGTTGGCACCATAGAAATAGCCATTGCTTTCCAGTTTGAACAGCCAGAGGCGGATGTTGTCGTCGTAAGTCTCGTTAGCATTGTTGCGAACGGTTACCGTGCCCTGCATGCGGTCGCCATAAACGTTGTTGCTGCTTTTGTTGTTGATGGTGTGTGAAACATAGCGCAGGTTGCGATTGCGGGTGATACCCTCTTCGGTGATGTCAACGGTGGCGTGTGCAATGACGTTGTTGCCGCGGTTGTCTGTAGAGAGCCAGATGTTCCATGTGCCGGTCTTCTCTGGCTTGAAGATGAACGAGCTGGTGGTTTCGCCGCCTTCGGTCATGGTGACAGCCGTGCGTCCGATGCTAGTACCTTTATCTTCGGTCTGGCTGACTAAGATATGAATTTCGCGATAGTACTCGTCGGCATTGTTCTTGAAGTTCACGCTGATGGGCTGGTTCTCGTTGACCTTATGGTTGCCGGGGAAGGTGATGCCCGTCACGGTGACGTCCTCAACGGGATGCATGCTGAGTGTGATGTTGTTTTCTCCGTCAACCTCTGCCAGGATATAGCGGATGGCAGGGTTCACGTGCGTCTGCCAATCAGAGCTGGCGCTGCGTTTGCTGATGGGCACCAGGTGATAGGTGCCTGGCTGCAAATTGGTAATCTGGAACTCCAAACCAAAATAGTAGTTTGCGCCGAGTTCCCTGTTCGTCTGGCTGGCAATAGGTATGAGCTTGCCAGCTTCGTTGATATAGCCAATACCCATGTCCCACTGACCACCAGTGCCCGACCAGTTGACGTAGTTGGCAAAGAACTTATTGCCGTCACGTAGTTCCCAGTCGTTGACAGTCAGTTTAGGCTGCTCGCGTGGAGCAACGATATTGTCGGACAGGCGCAGGCCGATGATGGCGTCCTGTCCCATGTTGTAGCCGTCGGGGGTGGCACTGGCACCGATACCGCTGTTGTTGTCGGGAGCCATAACATCGATACGGAAGTAACCGTCGTCAAGACTTCCCCAACCCCAGTTCACGTGATAGAGACCCTGAATGTCGTAGCCGTCGAGCACGAAAGCGTGTGCACCGCCCGAGTTGGAAGCTGCAAAGGCAATGGGATGGCCCGTGGCCAGCTCGTTGTAGAGCAGGTTGTTCCAACTGTCGATGCTGTGATTGCTGCGGTTCTCGATGTGAGCACCGTCGTCAAAGCCGAAGTTGTTGATCAGTGTCTTGACACCTTCGGGGAAACCAGCGCCCGATGAAGGACCATAGCCCATCTTGCAGCCCACGCCCACATAGAGCATCAGCTGAGCAATGGCGGTCTTCTGAGCTTGCGTCTCGCTGCCATTGTAGTTGTCGAGCATGTTGTCCCAATCGATCACGGCACCCTTCTTGATGCCCTGAATGGTCACGGTGCGCGTGCCGCTGGTGGTTTTGTAATCTACCGTATAGTTTGGAATGGTGCGCAACAGCGCCTCAGGCTGACGATAGTAGTTGATAACCTGAGCAATGGCTGTAGCCACACAACCCGTAGCACTGCGGTCGCCTTCGGTGCCATCTTCCTTGATGTATTTGGGACAGAGGTCGTTGTAGGGACTGCCTTGGTTCCAGGTGGTGGTCATCAGCGGTGCAATGTTGTGCTTGGCAGGCTGCGCCATAGGTTTGGCATCGCCAGCTTTGGCAGGCGCCCTTTTAACGGTAGTCGTGCCAATGGCGTTGATCTGTGACTCATAGCTGTTCAGCAGCCATTTCAATCCTTCGGGCATATTGTCGGCATCGAAATGTCCCTGGTCGGTATAACCGAGCACAGACGGTGTGCGGTCGTCGCCCGAGATGATGACGAAACCGCGGTTGGCATCGGCATTAAAGATATAATAGGAAGCCTCGTCGGCAGTGCCTTGCCCCAGACGTGGAGCTTTGGCTGGTGTTTTTTCCGAAAGGTTGATGCCGCGCTCGCTCAAGAACTGGCGAGCCTGCTGACGTGCTTGGTTGACAGATACTGTTGCTGCTTGCAAAGAAAGGCCCATGAGCAGAGCCATAGCAGTTGTAATTTTGTGCTTAATCATTATTACGTTTTGGTTATTTAGTTTGGTTATATTATTGCTTTTATCTCACTACGAATTTATGTTGGTCTTTCACGTAGATGCCTTTGCGCTGAGGCTGCTGTACGGGTTGTCCTTGCAGGTTGAAGACCGTATCGTCCTTGCTTGCTTGGCTCACGGTCTTGATACCTTCGGTGTCGTCTATCTTTTCGATTTTCAGCGAACTGATACGCAGTGTCCAGGCTGCCAAACGTGGGTAATCTCCGCCAGTCCAGCTGTTGCTGGTGCCGGTCAGATCGGCCTCCTGATAGGCAGTCAGTCGATAGCCTTCGGCCAATTTCATAGACATAATCTCCTTCATGCCGATGCCGTGGTTAGACAGCTCACCGGCGCAATAGGTGCCAGGTGCCAGACTAACGGCATAACCGCCATAGCTATTCCTGCTATAGAGCGTAACAACAGGTTCCTCGTTTTGTTTCGGTGGGAACACACGGTTGATGGCCGATGCCCACTTGTTCAGATCCCATGTCTCATCGTTATAGACCCAGAGGAACCCACCCGTCACGTTGTTGTTGTCGTGCCAAGACTGCATCTTCTCTATGCAGGTTGTAAGGTTTGAGCCGTCTTGGTAGTTCTCACGACCTGCATGTAGGGGAATGTTGCCAAAATGCCAGTCGTTGGGATTGTTATTGGCGCCACCGCCATAACACTGAATCAGCACACAGTCGCATGCACCAGCACGCTTGTTGTTCAGTTGTGACACAAGGCTCTGCCAGAACGACTTGTTCATATAGGGAGCCACGGTGGTCTTGTAGCCCAGGTCGTACATCATGGTGTGGAACTTCACAGCGGTGGCGACATCGTAGCAGTGTTCATCGTCGTTGTTCACGGCTTCAACCCAGGGCAGCGCCTCCTTCAGAGCCTTGAAGTTCTTGTAGAGAATGGTGTTTGAGCCAGTGCCTTGAGCGTTGATCAGATCCTTGATGCGATAATACGACTCGTTGCCCCAACCGCCAATACAAATCTCCAGGCGCTGGATGCCTGTGGGCCAGGTCTTCAGGGCCTCCACATCCTCCACGTAGTGAGGCTGTTGGTTGGCAAAGACATAGACGCCATCCTTACAGATGGTCTCGCCGTCGGTGGTTAGTGTACCGTCGGTTTCCACGTTGACATTAAACAGGATGGCATACGTGAAACCAGAGTTTTTTAGTTTAGTTACGGTGTTAGGGCGCTCACGTCTGATATGACCACCCACATAGATACCCGATTGGGCTGCCATATCGGCAGCCCATAAAAGGGTGATAAGCAATGTTGCTATCAGTTTACTCATTATTACTTAATACTATTTATTATATTTTTCTTTTCGCGACTTTAATGATTCGTCCGTCAGTTCTACGTATGATGTTCAGTCCCGGACCGAGCGACGCTCGTTTCATGCCGTTCAGGTCATAGACCGATGCCGGTGTGCCTGCCTCACCTTCTGTTGTGCTGATGCCCAGCACCTCTTGTGAGGGATAGCTGCTGGAGGGCAGCATTTCTGCGTGGATGGTCTCAGTGTAGAGGTTCACGGTGATGCGGTATCTGCCGTTTTTGGTCACCTTCCACTTGTTGTCATTACCCCCGATGCACACCTGTTGGGCATCCAGGATGTCTTCACCATGCTGATAGGGGTGAAGTTCGCGTGGTCCCCAGGTCATCTGACCTTCCAGTTTGAAGTAACCGGGTTCCACCACATTATTATATACTCCCAATTCTCCTTCCCATGTGAAGAGGTAGGGATCCTCGTGGTCACGCACGAAAGGCAGCATGTTGTCTCGTTTCCATTCTATGTTGTCGGCACCATAGCGAATGGCGCTGCCGGCTATCAGCAGCTCGTTCCATGGGAAGAACAATTCGCCCTGCAACTTCTTGTCGTTGGGCGTGATCACAAAATGATAGTAGTCTTCCTGAAACGACACCACCCATCCGGGCTGGCTGGCATCCTTGGTGGTGACATAGTTGAGGCCCTTGTTGATCAGGTATGAGTCTGTCAACTGAGGTTTCAGAAACTGGGTGACACCCTCCTGATAGGTCTCGGTGGTCATCACTTTCACCTCGCCCACGTTCAGCGCACCTTTGAAAGCAAAGTTGCCGTTGGGCAGCTTCGCCAGTTGTTGTGTGCCGTTGGGCACGGCACTTCCTGTGGCCCAAAGGGCGGTGAAGCCTTGTGCTGCCAGGCTTGCGGGCAGTAGTAACGTGATGAGCAGTAGGATGGTTTGTATCTTCTTCATAGGGGTCTTTGCTTATTGGATAACTTTCTGCGTTGTAATGTTGCCATCGCTCCAGGTGCGACGTACGATGTAGGGATGACCGATCTCGGGGCGTGCCAGTTCGCGACCCTGCATGTCGAAGAAGCGCTCGCTCTGCATGTTGCGGGTGGTGGCGTCCTGTATCTGCTCGGTCCAGTGCTGCACGTCGATGTTTACCGGCTGGTTGCAGTTGCGCTTGTCGATGGTGACGGTGACTGTTCCGGTCGTCTCGTCGAAGGTCCAGGTGTCAACCACCTGTCCGTCAACCTTCACACAGTCGGGCATTGTCTCGCCCAGGAACATCACGGTGTATTTGCGTGCCTCGATCATGCCCTTGTAGGCGCCTTCGCGCGGACTGATGCTCACGATGCGACGGTCCGTGCCCATGGTCTGGGTGATGGTGGTGTTCGTATAGGCATCCTCCATATAGCCCTGAGTGTCGCCCTCGTCCTCGTAGAGCACGGTACTGCCTTCAGCACCAGGCACTACCTTCAGCACCAGCTCCTCGGCCTGCGTCTTCAGGTTGTCCATGTGGGGATTGCAAGGGATGATGGTGCCAGCCTTGATGAAATAAGGTATCTCGTTCATGGCATAGAAGTCGCTGATGGTCTGCTCGCCTTCGATGAGGCGGTGGCGACACACGTCGTACCATGTACCCTTGGGGAGCCATGTGCGGCGGAATGTCTTCTCAGCATCTTCTGCTGCGGTGGTGACGGGCGATACCAGGATGTCGTCGCCAAACATATATTCGCCTTCCTGACGATAGGACTCGTTCTCCTCGGGCCACTCGTAGTACAGTGGGCGACAGATAGAGATGCCGGTGTCGTAGGCCTGACGGGCCGCTGTATAGATATAAGGCATCAGCTCGTAGCGCAGGTTCACGCACTCCAGCAGCAAGGGGAAGTTGTCGTACTTCCAGATGCGGCGCTCGTTGCCTGCCTGACTGGCTCCGTGGGTGCGGAAGATGGGGCTGAATACACCAAACTGCAGCCAGCGCAGCATCAGTTCGGGGTTGGTCTCGCCAATCTGCAGATGACCGCCAATGTCGTGGCCCCAGTAGCCGAAGCATACGTTAGAGGCGGTGGCGGTGAAGTAGGGCTGGAAGGTCAGCGAACCGTAGGTACCATAGGTGTCGCCCGAGAAGCCGATGGGATAGCGGTGGCTACCCATACCGCCCCAGCGGTGGAAGATCATGGGGCGACGGTCTTTGCGGTTCAGACGCATGTCGTTGAAGAACACGTGGTTACACCAGAAGGTCTCGCTCAGTCCGGGGGTGGCATCGCTGGTCAGGTTCTGTTGCCAGTCCAACCACCAGAAGTCCACACCTTGTTTCTCGCGGTCGCGAATGATGCGGTCGAACATGGCGCGATAGAACGTAGAGTCTTCCAGTTCCCAGGGGATTCGGTCCACACTGGTGCTCAGTCCCATGTCGTCTCTCATCTCCGAGAAGTGCTCCTCATAACTGGCCACGCCATCGGCGGGGTGCAGGTTCAGCGACACCTTCAGTCCTTGGTCGTGCATCCAGCGGATCAGTCCTGTGGGGTTGGGGATGATATCCTTGTTCCATGTCCATCCGGTCCATCCGTCCAGGTGCCAGTCCATGTCCATGATCATCACGTCGATGGGTATCTTGTTCTTCTGGATCTCGTTGACCAGACTGAGGAAGTCAGACTGTGTATAGCGCTGATACTTGCTGTACCAATAGCCCAGCGCGTAGATTGGTGGGAGTGGCTGTCGGCCGGCAATCTTGATATAGTCGCCGATGGCCTTCTTATAGTCGTGACCATAGCCCATGAAGTACCAGTCGTAGGCATTGGCATCTACGGGTTTTGCCACCCAGTCGATGCCGTCCACCTGCTTGTCAAAAGCAAAGGTGGTGGAGCCGTCGCCGCGTGTGGTGCGGGGCGATTCGTCGATGATGGCCCATCCGCCGCGCGAGATGATTCCGTCTTCCAGGTCGTTGCGGTAGTTGTCGCCGCTGCCGCCGTCCAGTGTTCTACGCGTACCTTTTAAGTTAAGCGCATCCTCTTTGCCGGGATACCAGGTCACGTTCACGCCGTTCACCTTCATGGTGATGTTGAGGTTGTTGGGCGACTTCATGGTGGGGTTGATAGCCGAGCCCACCTTGTAGCGCAGGGTGAGCTTGTCGGTCTCAATATAGAGGTAGCCACCCTCTTCGCGGGTGGTATATCGTGGTACCGCAAGGCGACGATTGATGACGGCAAACGTGGCGCGATCCTCAAACTTCTTGGTGGTGCTGTACTGGATGCGAATCATCTCGGGTGTCAACACAGTGAATCGTGCACGGCCCGAGGTGACGATGGCCTCTGGGTCTGCCTGCGGATTGGGACTTTCTACTGCTGCGGCCAGCTGCACCACGCAGCCGACCAACAGCGTCAACAAAGAAACAATTTTCTTCATTCTAACAATAAAAACCTAACTAAAACTATTACTAACTTTTTCTCCGGCAAAGTTCGGCATTTTCTTCCTATTTTCTATAGAGAAACCGATTTGTATAAGTGGTTTTTGAATTATACAAATTGTAATAGGCTGATTTCTAACTGATTAAAATTTTGCTGACGCTGGTTTTGTATTAACATAATATTGGTGAATTTTGATTATACATGGGTCCAAAATTACAAAATTTAATCCGTTTTCAACGTCTTTTCTCCTGTTAATGCATTCTTCAGAGGTGCTTTTGACCAAATAGTGGCCTTGCTTGACACGATATTTTCCAAACGCCCCCGTCGGACCAAAAAAACTTTGTGCTAAAAAAATTTGGCGGATTCGGGAAAAATGCCTAACTTTGCCTGCGAATAAGAAAAGGTAAAAGAAGAAAATTAGAGATAACGAGGATTCCGACTTTACGAGATAGTCGGGATTCTTTGTTTTTTGATTTTTCTATATTAATGAACCAAAAATTGTAAATATGTCATACATGTCACAAGAGGGCTATGATAAGCTCATAGCCGAGTTAAAACGTTTGGAGGGTGTTGAGCGCCCTAAGGCATCGGCCGCCATCGCTGAAGCACGCGATAAGGGCGACCTGAGTGAGAACAGTGAGTATGAAGCCGCCAAGGAGGCTCAGGCTCATCTGGAGTCGAAAATCAACCAGTTGAAGCAGGCCATCACCGAGGCTAAGATTGTGGACACCTCTCGTCTGAGCACCGACTCAGTACAGATCCTGTCGAAGGTGGAGATGACCAACCTGGCCAACAAGGCCCGCATGACCTACACCATCGTGAGCGAGAGCGAGGCCAACCTGAAGGAAGGCAAGATCTCTATCACCACGCCTATCGCTCAGGGACTGCTGAACCACAAGGTGGGCGACGAGGTTGAGGTGCAGATTCCACGCGGCACCATCAGACTGCGCATCGAGAAGATCACGATTGGATAATTTTTCCAGATGAGAGATGAAAAATGAGAGATGAAAAATGAGAGATATGATTAGATTCGTTCGCTTGATTCTGTGCTGGAACTAATCATATCTTTCATTTTTCATTTCTCATCTAAAAAGTCTAATCATATCTTTCATTTTTCATTTCTCATCTAAATATTAATAATAAGGTATTATGGATATATTCAGTAAGATTGCTGCTGGCGAGATTCCCAGCTACAAGTGTGCCGAGAACGAGAAGTTCTATGCTTTCCTCGACATTAGTCCGGTGGCTAAGGGCCACACACTGGTCATTCCACGTCGCGAGGTGGACTACATTTTCGATATGGACGACGATGAACTGGCCGAGTATCAGGTGTTTGCCAAGCGCGTGGCCGCTGCCCTGAAGAAAGCTTTCCCCTGCAAGAAGGTGGCTCAGGTGGTGCTGGGTCTTGAAGTGCCCCACGCACATATCCACCTCATCCCCATGAACACCGAGGCCGATGTGGACTTCCGCAAAGAAAAACTGCACCTCTTGGAAGAAGAGATGCAGCATATTGCAGAGGAGATTAGAAAGAACTTCTAAACATATTCTTCACCATAGCGTATGCCAACCTCGTTGACATACTTGCGAATGAGCGACGATGAGTCGCTCTTTTTGCATATCAGCAGCACGTCGCCCTGCTCGGCCACGATGTAGCCTTCCAGTCCGTTGATCACGCCGATATGTCCTTTTGGTAACTTGATGATGTTGTCCTTGCACTCTTCGAGAATGACCTCCGAGTCGATGACCACGTTGTCGTTCTCCTGTTTCTGCATACACTCGTAGATGGCGTGCCACGTTCCGATGTCGGCCCAACCGAAGCTGCAGCACATCACAAACACATCCTCAGACATTTCCAGTGCGGCCTTGTCCATCGACAGGTTGGGATAGGCCGGATAGTGCATGTTCACGTAGGCATCGACCTCCTCTTTCGACTGCATTTCCAGCAGGTCGGCCAGGCGGTGGGGCAGGTCTTTGATCACTTCGATGAAAAACTTGCGCAGGTGGTTCACATCGACAATGTAGATACCCGTGTTCCACAGAAACTCACCACTGTCCATAAACATCTGAGCAAACTCGCGCTCGGGCTTCTCGGTGAACGACTGCACCTTGTAGATGTTGTCCTTCAGCGTGTGGTCGCCCATCTGAATATAGCCGTAGCCCGGTTCGGGGCGCGACGGCTTGATGCCCATGGTCAGTATGAAGTCCTTGCCGGCGGCAAACTCCAGTCCGTCGGTGATGTCCTTGCAGAACGCCTCCTCGTTGAAGATGATCTGGTCGGCAGGCACCACCACGATGCGCGCCTCCGGGCAACGTCGGTGGATGGTGACGCCAGCCCACGCCACGGCAGGCGCCGTGTTGCGGTTCACGGGTTCATAGAGTATGTGTTCATCGTCCAGCTCGCCCAGCTGCTCGTGCACCAGCGTGTCAAACTCCCTGCACGTACATACGTAGATATTCTCTTTCGGCAGTAGGGCTGCCATGCGGTCGAAGGTGGTCTGTAAGAGTGTTTTTCCGGTGCCAAAAAAGTCGATAAACTGCTTCGGACGGTCGGTCCTACTCGATGGCCATAGGCGCTTGCCGCGGCCTCCTGCTAAGATGACACAATAATTATTGCTGTTTTTTTCCATACATCAGATTAGAAAGTTTATGATTCCTGGGTGCTAAGATACAAAATAATCATGATAGCACCAAGTAAAATGCAGATTTTTTCAGAATATTTTGCGGGAATGAAAAAAATGTTGTATCTTTGCACCCGCTTTAAGAGCCCAGATGGCGGAATCGGTAGACGCGCTGGTCTCAAACACCAGTGGGGCAACCCGTCCCGGTTCGACCCCGGGTCTGGGTACAAAAGCTCAAGAAGCATGGAGTGCTGCAAGGGAAACTTTGCGGCACTTTTCATTTTAACCAAGAAAAGGAAAATGAGATGAACAACAGACAGACCATACTGACCATCACCGGTAGCGACGGCACTGGCTGGTCGGGCGTCCAGGCCGATATCCAGCTGATACATGCGCTGGGAGGCAAGGCGGCATCAGTCATCACGTCGATCACGGTGCAGAACACGCTGGGTATTCAGGAGTTCTACGACCTGCCCGCCGCTGTCGTTCAGCAGCAGGTAGAGGCCATCGTCAATGACCTTCAGCCTCAAATCGTCAAGATCGGTCTGCTGCGCCGCACAGACGTGGTAGAAGTGCTGGCCGGCGTGCTGAGCAAATACCGCCCCCAGCATGTCATCTACGCCCCAGTGCTGCATTCTGCCAAGGGCGAACTGCTGGTGCTGCCGCGCGTCTATGAAGTCATCCAGCGCCTGCTGATGCCCCTGTGCACCATCATCCTCTCGCCTTCCGACCTGCCCCCTGGCCCTCGTCGTCACGGACATGCCAACCAGTTGGCCTCGGCCCTGGCCTACTATCTCAGTCTGGGCGAAACGGAGGCCGACGCTATGCTCCATGCTCAGACCTATCTCCGTACGCTGCCTGCCGACTATGCCGAAGGCAACACCCGCAGCGACGAACTCTACAATCAGTTCCTAGCCACCGTCGAGCGCTATTTCCACCGCTATGCCGACGTGGCTTTCTATGCCGAACAGCTTAATGTCAGCGCCCGCTACCTGGGGCAGGTGACGCGTCGCACCGCCAACCGCTCGCCCAAAGCCATCATCGACGAGCGCATCATCAGCGAGATCACCTCGCTGCTCACCTCCACCCATCGTCCCCTCAAAGACATTGCCCAGCGCCTGGGCTTCTCGTCGCAGGCCCACCTCTCGCGCTACTTCAAGAAGCACAAAGGCTGTTCGCCGTCCGAGTATCTTCAAAAGCTGAAGTCTGGCGGCCAGTCATAATGTCGCAAGGACCATCCCCAAACATCACTTTAGTGCCCTAATAGTGCCACAAAGAACTCCCAATAGTGCCACTTTTACCATGCAATAGTGCCACTTTTGCATCCGTTCTAGACTCTAGAACGCCCAGATCTAAAGTCTAGACCGCTCCATTCCAGAGTCTAGATTCCCCTCTTCCAGACTCTAGAATCGTTCATTCCAGAGTCTAGAATAAATCCCATACTTCCCGTATTACATTCTGAAAGCACCCATTTCTCCCTTCTTCTGGGCCGAAATAGCCCCACCATTCCATCCCTTTTGTCGAGTAAAACCAGTGGTATCATCGTGCAGCCCCTTCAGTGTCTATATACCTTTATATATTATAAATACCGTTGGAGCAGGGGTACAGGTTCATCATTTGGCAGCGTAAGACGTCCTATTTCAAATTTAATTTCTCCCAAACACACCATATTATCAGAATTATTTGTATCTTTGCAACAAGTATCGCCGATGCACCGTAAACGGTAAAAGCCACGGCCTGTTCCCTGAGCGCAGGGTGGCGGTATGATTTTTGAGGAAGATTAATACAGCATTAATGTTGTTGGTAATATCTGGGAACCTAGGAAATTCACAAGATAGATATATCCAAATGACAAGATTGATGCCTATGCGATAGCGTAGGCACGACTTATCAGGGTATATGGGCTTTCCTAGGGCCTCCAGATATGGGTAAGTAGCGTTCTACGCTTTTTCTGTGTCTGGAGGCCCTAGTCTTTTTTTTTGAGCCTGTAACAATACCGATGACGAGTGTGCTGCCTAAAACAATATTGCATAGACTATGAATCAAAGTCAATATAATCAACTGTTCTCGTTCATCTGGAACATTGCAACAGATGTTTTGGTGTATGCCTTCGAAAAAGGTGAGTATAAGAAAATCATTATGCCCATGATGGTGCTACGTCGTATTGATGTATTGTTGGAACCCACCAAGGAGCAACTGCTAAAGCGAAAGCAAATGCTAGATGCAAACAACATACAGAATCAAGACCCCATCCTATATACTGTAACGAACTATCCTTTCTACAACACGTCGAAGTTCACCATGAAGACGCTGAAAAGCGAAACCGACCCTCTGCGCCTGAAGATGAACTTCATTGACTATCTGAATGGCTTCAGCAAGGATGTGCAGGACATCATCGACAAGTTCCACCTGCGCCAGATGGTGGATAATCTGACAGAGGCTGAACGACTGGGCAGTATCATCGAGAAGTTTACAGACGACAAGATAAACCTTTCTAATAAACCTGTACTAGATGATAATGGCAATGTGCGCCTGCCAGGACTCGACAACCACACGATGGGAACTATCTTCGAGGAACTGCTTCGTAAGTTCAACGAGGAAAACAATGTGACCGAGGCGGGTGAACACTTCACGCCCCGTGACTATGTGAAACTGCTGGCCGACCTCGCCGTACTGCCTATTGCCGACAAGATTACCGACAACACCTATCACATCTACGACGGTGCATGCGGCACGGGTGGCATCCTAACCATCGCTCAGGATCGTATCTTGGAGATAGCCCATGAACGGGGCAAGAACGTGCATGTCAATATCTTCGGACAGGAGTTGCAGCCCGATACCTTTGCTACTTGCAAGGCTGACCTGATGATTTCAGAAAACATCAAGTCGTTCCAGTATCAGCACGGAATAGAGCCACGCGAGTATATCGCTTTCGACAGCACTATCAGTCGCGACGGTCATGCTGGCGAAACCTTCGATTTCTGTATTTCGAATCCTCCTTTTGGCACGCCTTGGAAAGAGGACTTGAAGAAACGCGGCTTGGGCGAGAACGAGAAGAAGAAGTTTACCGACAGTCGTTTTACAGTACTTGATAGTGAGGGCAAGGAACTCTCTTTTATTCCCGATATTGGCGATGCGCAGATGATGTTCCTTGCCAACAACCTTTCCCGTATGCGTGAAGATACAGCACTTGGCACCCGTATTGTGGAAGTGCACAATGGCTCTTCGCTCTTTACGGGCGATGCAGGAAGTGGTGCCAGCAACTTGCGTCAGTATATCATCGAAAACGACCTGCTCGAAGCCATCATTGCTATGCCTGAAAAAGACTTCTATAACACGGGTATCGGCACCTTTATTTGGGTTGTTACGAACAGGAAAGAGGAGCGTCGTAAGGGCTTTGTGCAGCTCATTGATGCTACAGAGATAAAAACACCTTTGCGTAAGAACTTAGGTGAGAAGAACTGCGAGACTTCTGATACAGACCGTGCTCAGATTATGAAGCTGCTGATGGACTTCAAAGAGACACCTCAAAGCAAGATATTCCCTAACAACGAGTTTGGTTACTGGAGTGTGAAAGTCTATCAGCCACAGCGTGATGAGCAGGGCAACATCGTCATGAAGAAAGGAGTTCCTGTGATAGATAAGAAGAGCAAGGATGTTGAGATTATACCTTTCCGCTATGAAGGAGGCATAGAAGGTTTCTTTGAGAATGAAATCAAGCCATATTCTCCAGATGCTATCATCGACATGAAGAGTGTCGAGACAGGCTATGAACTCTCATTCACCAAATATTTCTATAAGCCCAAGCAGCTGCGTACTATCGACGAAATCAGCCAGGATATTCGTGGCATAGAGGAACGCACAGATGGATTGTTGAACGAAATCCTTTCTATTAAAGAAGATATTGCCGATGCAGTCACAAAAGGCTTGAATCCTGATGCGAAGATGAAGGATAGTGGCATCTCGTGGATTGGGGAAATACCAGAGCATTGGGAAGTAAAGAAGATTGGTTCGTTGTTTATTGAAAGAAGGGAGAAAGTTTCTGATAAAGAATATCCAGCACTTTCAGTCTCAAAGCAAGGTATAACTCCACAACTTGATACTGCAGTAAAAACAGACAATGGAGATAATCGCAAGAAAGTATGCAAGAACGATTTTGTTGTAAACTCTCGTTCTGACAGAAAGGGTTCTTGTGGCGTTTCCCCTTATACAGGCTCTGTATCACTAATCAATATAGTATTATCACCTCGCGAGAATATTGAGGTACAATACTTTCATCACCTTTTCAGAAGTAATGACTACATAGAAGAATATTATAGAATAGGTCGTGGTATCGTTGCTGATTTATGGACAACAAGATATAGTGAAATGAGAAATATCTTTGTTCCACTACCACCTATCAACGAGCAGCAATCCATAGTTGCCTATATCGAAGAGAAGTGCGAGAAGATAGATAAACTTGCTTCTGAGCTACAATCAGAAATAGACTATTTGAAAGAATATAAGCAGCGACTCATTGCCGACTGCGTAACAGGACAAGTGAACGTACAAAACGAAATGATATAAAATCAAGGTATGGCTGAAAAGCTGTGCAAGAAAAGAGGTCTTTGACATAGTGGCACAAGAAAATGATAGAAATCTTTGGAATTCTCGATTATTGGTCGTATCTTTGCCCCAAGATAAGAACGCAAATGAAAGAGAGTAAACCATACCCAAGGATTGACGAAGAGGACGGCAAAGTGATGACGGCTGGTGAAGCTGTTGCTGCTACAGCAATGGTTACAGACTATGAAATGCCCGAAACCGTTGACCATGCTAACATAGTTGATGGGACTTTGCAGGTCACTTCTGATATTGAGGAAGAATTGGCTGAAGTAGAGCGTGGAGAAGTCGTTTCTATGGGCGAGTTTAAAACAATGTTTGCGAAATGGCTCGACTAATTAGTATCCGCTCATCAGAGCGAAAACCTTTAAGGTTGTATCAAAAGCAATAATCGCTTTCTTGTGTCGCTATTGTCTTGATTAGAATTAAGACGTTAATAAAACAAGATAAAGACAATGCCGACAAATGTAAGTGAAATGAACCTCGAAGACATGATTCTTGCTTACCTGAGAGACAAGCAGGGATATGAAGAGGGCGCGAGCAATGACTACGTGAAAGACTATGCTCTGGATACGGAGCGAGTGAAGCGTTTCCTGCTTTCTACGCAAAGGCTGAAAGTGGAGAATACGGCATGTTTTAGCAATGCTATATCTGAACGCAGGTTCTTTATGGAGTTGGCCAAACAATTGGCTAATCGTGGCGTGACGGATGTGCTGCGCAAGGGCTTTCGCTATATATCAGAACTCTTCGACATGTACTACCCATTGCCATCTGAACTGAACCCGACGGCACAGGAGCTATACAGGAAAAACATTTTCTGCATCACCAAGGAGTTGGCATATAGCAAGGAGAATGACAATCGCATTGACTTGATGGTGTCGCTGAACGGTCTGCCTCTGATCACCATGGAACTGAAGAACCACTATACAGGGCAGACGGTTGAGAATGCCGTGAAGCAATACCAGACAGACAGAGACCCTAAAGACCCTTTGCTGGCACCAAAGCGCTGTGCCGTACACTTTGCGGTAGATGATGATGATATCAAGATGTGTACTTGGCTCAGCGGCAAGAGTTCGTGGTTCCTGCCTTTCAATAAGGGTGTGAATGGTGGAGCAGGAAACCCTGTCAATCCGAATGGAGTTCGCACCGCTTATCTTTGGGAAGAGATACTGGAGAAACATTCGCTTTCTGACATCATCGAGAATTATGCTCAGGTGGTGAAGAAATTCGACCCTAAGACCAATACAGAGAAGCAAAGCGTGATATGGCCTCGCTACCACCAGTTGGACTGCGTCAGAAAACTGTTGGCAGAGACAAAAGCCAAGGGTGTAGGACAACGGTTCTTGATTCAGCACTCTGCAGGTTCTGGCAAGTCGAACTCTATTACGTGGCTGGCTTATCAGCTGGTGGGATTGCTGGATGGTACTCAGGCTTTGCTTGACAGTGTGATTGTGGTGACCGACCGCGTGAACTTGGATACGCAGATAAAGAACAACATCGTGGCCTTTAAGCGTCTGCAGAACTTGGTGGCTTGGGCAGATAGTGCTCAGTCGTTGAGGGAACATCTGGAGAGTGGCAAGAAGATTATCATCACCATTGTTCATAAGTTCCCATACATCTTGGAGGCTATCGGCGGTGAACTGAAACACAAGCGCTTTGGCATCATTATCGACGAGGCGCACAGCAGTCAGAACGGTTCGCTGAGTGCCAAGATGAACATCGCCTTGAGTGGTAATGCAGGCGATGACGATATGGATTTGGAAGAAAGATTGCTGGCAATCATTGAGGGACGCAAGATGGTGAAGAATGCCAACTACTATGCTTTCACGGCTACGCCCAAGAACAAAACGCTGCAGATGTTTGGCACACCCTTCCAACGGCCAGACGGAGAGGTAGGACATAAACCCTTTCACGAATACACCATGAAGCAAGCCATAGAAGAGGGCTTCATCATGGACGTATTGGCGCACTATACCACATATACCTCTTTATATAAAATAGTAAAGGCAGTGGAAAATGACCCCATGTTCGACAAGAAGGAGGCTATGAAGAAGTTGCGCGCCTTTGTGGAGGGTAGACCGGAGACGATTCAACAGAAGGCCAACATCATTGTGGAACACTTCCATACGCAGGTGATTGACAAAGGAAAGGTGGGCGGACAAGCTAGGGCAATGGTCGTGACAAGTAGCATAGTCAGAGCCATCGAGTTCTATTATGAGATAATGCGCCTGCTGAAGGAACGCAAGAGCCCATACAAGGCTATCGTAGCCTTCTCAGGTTCTAAGAACTATGGTGGAAAGGATGTGACCGAAGCAGACATCAACGGCTTTCCCTCAAAGGATATTGAGGAGAATATGGAGCACGATCCATATCGCATACTGGTGGTGGCAGACAAGTTCCAAACGGGCTATGACCAGCCATTACTGCACACAATGTATGTGGACAAGGTACTGACCGATGTAAAGGCAGTGCAGACCCTTTCACGCTTGAATCGTTGTCATCCTAAGAAGCGTGATACCTTTGTACTGGACTTCGCTAACGAGGCTGATGATATACAGAAGTCGTTCCAGCGGTTCTACAAGACCACCATTCTCTCAAAGGAAACAGACCCCAATAAATTGAATGATTTGCTGATGCAGATAGAAGAGGCCAACATCTATACAGAGGAAGAGGTGAGGGATCTGAACGAGAAGTATTGGAGCAATGCGCCAAGAGACATGCTCGACCCGATAGTGAACAAAGCGGTGGAACGATTCAAGACACTTAACGAGAATACGCAGATAACTACGAAGAGCAGTATCAAGGCGTTCATGCGCACCTATCCCTTCATCGCAGCTGTTATGCCCTTTAAGAGTACGGAGTGGGAAATGCTAGACACCTATTTCTCATTGCTCGTACACAAACTGCCAAAGCTGATGGGCGAGGACTTTACGGACGGACTGTTGAAGTCTATCGACTTTGATAAATACCGCCTGATAAAGAATGATGAGAAAAAGATAGAACTGGAGAATAAGAACTCTGAGATTGCGCCGATACCCGTGGGAACAGCCCAAGGTCCACAGGATCCGGACATGGTGAAGTTGAGCGACATTCTGAACGAATGGAATAGTCTTCACTTCAGCAATATGGAAAAGGCTAAAGAGCAATTGGAGGAGTTGCCTGAGCGTCTGCGTGCAGACGAGACGTTTGTCAATGCTGCAAAGAACAGCAATAGGGAAACGGCTATGCAGCAATGTGCTGCGTCGTTGATGATGATTGTGGCTGGCATGTTGAACGAGAATACTGAGTTCTGCCGTTACTATCTAGACAATCCTGACTTTATGGCTGCAATCAACAATCGCGTGTTTGATTCGGTATATAGCGGACTGATGATGTCGTACAGGAAGTTGGAGAGTGTAGAAGACGACAGGGATGTCCGCAACCTTATCTTCGACCGACTGCAGATGGATATCAGCATCAGCAATGGCGAGTTGCAAGTAGAGGTCCAGAAAACGTTTGGTGAACGCTATCTTGGTATGAGTAATAACGACTGGCGCCATATCATAGAAGCCTATACTCCTCTGGTAAGAGGTGCTTCAAGTCCTAAGGCGAAGGAGATTTCTCTTAGTTATCCTATGGCAGCAGAAGAAGATAAGATGTAACAATGAAATTGGCGGCAGATGCTTTTCACAAGCACCTGCCGCCGTAGTTAAAACAAAACCTATAAAAATACGAGTAATAAATTCAATAAGCTTGCTCATGCACCCCCCCTAACGACTACCACCCTAACTTGAGGTGCCAATTTTGCATCTCAAGAGTTCTTCATGAGAAAGCTCAAACATAAAATCCTCTCCTTCAAATCGTTCAATATTACGTCGAACTTGTCTTTTGAGTTGAGCAGTTTCCACCTGATAGATTGTCGCAAGGTCGAAATCTAATGCTTTGTCTGAAAGGGGTTTCTTTACAGAACTGAATAATCAGTTGGTGAAACGTGGAGTAGCTGACGTGTTGCGAAAAGGCTTCAGGTATATATCAGAACTATTTGTTATGTATTATCCTCTTCCTTCTAAACTGACCCCTACAGCTTAGAAGTTAACGTACAAAACGAAACGATATAAAAAAAGCACGAAAGAGGAATCTTCGTGCAAGAGTTCTTTGACATAGTGACACAAGGAAGTTAAGAATACTACTCGTCTTTTGGTTGGATAAAACCAATGGGACGGCGAGTCTTTCCTATAGTAGGCTTGGCCTGTAGCTCTGCCAATGCAGTACTGATGGCATCGATTTGGGCGCGGGTGCTCTCATTGATGTCGTTTTGGTCAGCAAGAATGTCGTTTACCTCTTCTTTGAGCTTATATAATTCTTGGGCCAAGGTGACTACTTTCTCAGGAAGGGTAGAGAATGTAAGCATCTGTCGCATTGCAACGAACGCTCTTGTTATCTTGATGCTTGTCTCATCTGCAACGGGACTACGAAGCACGCTCGACAGCATCAAGGCACCAAGTTCTGTGAAAGCGTATGGTAGAGATTTCTTTGGGCGCTTCATTCTTGATGTCATCACAAATTGTGATGAGATAAGACTCCATTCCTGTTCTGTCAACTGGAACATAAAGTCATCGGGAAAACGTCTGATATTGCGCTTGACAGTTTGGTTAAGAGACCTGGTTTCAACTTCATATAACATTGCGAGGTCGAAATCGAGCATCACACGCTGTCCGCGAATGACATATATGAGATTTTGGATGTTTTGTAATTCGGTCATATGATTGCTATTTAGTCGTGCAAAGGTATAAAAGAATTCTGATTCTTCCAAATTTTCTAAGAGAGAACCCTCTTTAGATTAAAAAGGTGTCACTATTATTTGGAGTAGAATATGAATAAAAACAATGTTTGCGAAATGGTTCGACTAGTTGGTATCCGCTCATCAGAGAGAAAGCCTTTGAAATAGCAACTCTATAGAAATTGGCGGCAGGTTCTTGCGAAAAGCACCTGCCGCCGTAGCAAAAATAAAACCTATAAAAAGTGAATATCAATATGCTTGTTCATGCACGCCCTTGGAATGTGAGGACATTCCGTTAATAGGCCTGCTCATGCACGCCTTTAACGGCTCGACCCGAGGGGTCGTTCATGTTTTTGAAAGCCTCGTCCCACTCCAGGGCTTTGGCCGTAGAACAGGCTACGGAAGCCTCGCTGGGCACGCTAAGTGCAGCAGAGTCGCTGGGGAAGTGCTCGGCGAAGATGGAGCGATAGTAATACTCCTCCTTGTTCTTGGGAGGGTTGATAGGGAATCGCTCGGCGGCGTGCGCCATCTGCTCGTCGCTCACGGCAGCAGCGGTGATGGCCTTCAGCGTGTCAATCCACGAGTAGCCCACACCATCGCTGAACTGTTCCTTCTGTCGCCAAACAACTTCCTCGGGCAGCATGTCGGCAAAGGCTTCGCGGACAATCTTTTTTTCAACAACCGAGCCTGGACACATCTTGGCCTCTGGGTTGGTGCGCATGGCCACATCGAGGAACTCCTTGTCGAGGAAGGGCACGCGTCCCTCCACGCCCCAGGCGCTCAGGCTTTTGTTGGCACGCAGACAGTCGTAGAGGTGCAGCTTGGATAGCTTGCGCACGGTCTCGTCGTGGAACTCCTTGGCGTTGGGCGCTTTGTGGAAGTAGAGGTAGCCACCAAAGATCTCGTCGGCACCTTCGCCACTGAGCACCATCTTGATACCCATCGACTTGATGACGCGCGCCAACAGGTACATAGGCGTTGAGGCTCGGACGGTTGTCACGTCGTAGGTCTCGATGAAGTAGATGACGTCGCGGATGGCGTCGAGACCTTCCTGGATGGTGTAGTTGATTTCGTGGTGAACGGTGCCTATATGGTCGGCCACCATCTTCGCCTTAGCCAGGTCGGGGGCGCCCTTCAGTCCTACGGCAAACGAGTGCAGGCGGGGCCAGTAGGCCTTGGTCTGCGAGTTGTCCTCGATGCGGTGGGCAGCAAACTTCTCAGCGATGGCCGAGATGACGCTTGAGTCGAGTCCGCCCGAGAGCAGCACGCCGTAGGGTACATCGCTCATCAGCTGGCGCTTCACGGCACTCTCGAGTGCATCGTGGATAGCCTCTACGCTGGCGCCATTGTCCTTCACTGCGTCATAGTCGAACCAGTCGCGCTGGTAGTAGCGCTTCATGCCAGGGTCACAGCTCCAGTAGAAGTGGCCGGGCAGGAAAGGCTCGTAGCGCTCGCACTGGCCCTCGAGGGCTTTCAGCTCTGAGGCCACATACACGGTGCCGTCGGCATCATAACCAATATAAAGAGGAATCACGCCAATGGGATCGCGGGCAATGAGGAACGCATCCTTCTCCTCGTCGTAGAGTGCAAAGGCGAAGATGCCACTCAGGTCTTCCAGGAAGTCGATGCCCTTTTCGCGGTAGAGCGCCAGGATCACCTCGCAGTCGCTACCCGTCTGAAACTCGTACTGGCCCGCATAGCGGCGACGAATCTCCTGATGGTTGTATATCTCGCCGTTGACGGCCAGCACCTGCTTGCGGTCGGGCGAGAAGAGCGGCTGACCGCCACTCTCGGGATCGACGATGCTCAGACGCTCGTGGGCCAAGATGGCCGAACCGCCACAGTAGATGCCGCTCCAGTCGGGTCCGCGGTGACGTATCTTCTGACTCATTCTCAGCGCCTTTTCGCGCAGCGCTGGCGTCTGTTCCTGTTCACTGTTGCTCTGGCAAACTCCTTCTGGCGTTGCCGAGCGGAATATTCCAACGATTCCACACATAGTCTTTTTTCTAGTTTATTTTGGTTGTTTTTGTTGTTATAAGCTATTTCTGTAGGCTGTCGATGTAGTTCACAAAGGCCTTGTTGCAGAGTCGCATGCCACCCGGAGTGGGGTAGTGGCCTGTGAAGTACCAGTCGCCCGGATGATTGGGGCACGCCTCGTGCAGACCTTCGATGCTCTGGAACACCAGTTCGATGGGGGCCTGCATATCTTTCGGGCGCAGCATCTCCACGATCTTCTTGTTGATTTCGTCCACCGTGAAGGGCTCGTAGAGCTTTCTCACGTGGTTGGCCTCCATGGGGCGCTCCTTGCAGGCCTTATATACCTCCTGTATCAGTGCCTGTCCGTCGATGCGGGTGGTCTCCTCGAGTAGTGCCATGGTGGCGCGGAAGACGCAGAACTCCTCCAGGCGGGCCATGTCGATGCCGTAGTAGTCAGGGTAGCGAATCTGTGGCGAGCTGGACACCATCACAATCTTCTTGGGGTGCAGGCGGTCCAGAATCTTGAAGATACTCTCTTTCAGCGTGGTGCCGCGCACGATGGAGTCGTCGATGATCACGAGGTTGTCCACATGCGCCTTGAGCGAACCATAGCTGACGTCATAGACGTGGGCAGCCAGGTCGTTGCGCTCGTTGTTGGTAGAGATAAAGGTGCGCAACTTAATGTCTTTCCACACCACCTTCTCGGTGCGCACATTATAGCCCTGCTGACGGAAACCGTCGGTCATGCCATAGTAGGCCACCTCGGCCGTGTTGGGGATATACGAGAACACCGTGTTCTCCACATCGCTATCGATGGCCTTCAGGATGGCCGGCGTGAGCTGTACGCCCAGGCGCTTGCGCTCCTGATAGATGTCGCAGTCGGAACCACGGCTGAAGTAGATGCGCTCAAACGAGCAGGCACTCAACTGCTGTGCCGGCATGATCTGTTCCAAGTGGCTCTCGCCATTCTTTCTCACGATAAGCGCTTCGCCCGGCATCAGCTCGTGGATATCCTCAGCCTGCAGGTCGAAGGTGGTCTGCAGCACGGGTCGCTCGCTGGCCAGTGCGATGATCTCATCGTCGCGATAGTAAAAGGCTGGACGTATGCCCCACGGATCGCGCACCGAGAACATCTCGCCGCTGCCCGTCAGTCCGCACATCACGAAGCCACCATCATAGTGCTTCATGGTGGTGCGCAGCACGTTGGCCATCTCCATGTGGTCCTCTATATAATTGGTGATGTCCAGTCCCTCCAGTCCCTGAGCCTTTGCCTCGTCGAAGCATTTCTCCACCTCGCGGTCCAGTCGGTGTCCCATCAGCTCGAGTGTGATGTACGAGTCGCTGTAGATACGTGGCGACTGACCTTGCGCTGTGATATAGTCAAAGACCTCGTCGATGTTGGTCATGTTGAAGTTGCCACACAGACACAGGTTCTTGGCTCGCCAGTTGTTGCGGCGCAAGAAAGGATGCACGTATTGCAGTCCGCTCTTGCCCGTGGTAGAGTAGCGCAGATGACCCATATAAAGTTCGCCCGCCATCTCTTCGGTCACTCTGCCAAATATCTCAGTGATGGCATTCTTGCCTTCGGCCTTTTCGCGGAACATATATTCTGTTCCTGCCTCCTTGCTCATGCTCACGGTGGCAAATCCAGCACCCTCCTGTCCGCGGTTGTGCTGTTTCTCCATCATCAGGTAGAGCTTATTGAATCCGTAGGCCCAGGTGCCATATTTCTTCTCGTAATAATCCAGCGGCTTCAGCAGGCGAATCATCGCCACGCCGCATTCATGCTTCAGTTGCTCCATTAATTATCAGTTGTCAATTATCAATTATCAATTCTCCGCTCAGCACTTGTGACGCTTTTACAAAGGCCATAGGCCGACTAAAAGAATTCTCAAAGGCATGCCTTAATGAATGACAAAAACAGGGGGTGTGGGTTCAGCACCGTAGAGGTGTATTCGGGGTGGAACTGTGTGCCGATGTACCAGCGCTTCTCGGGTATCTCGACGATCTCCACCAGATTGGCATCGGGGTTGATGCCCACGCACTTCATGCCTGCAGCCTCGTATTCCTCCTGATAGGCATTGTTGAACTCATAGCGGTGGCGGTGGCGCTCCTTGATGAGTGACTCTTCGCCATAAGCTTCGTAGGTGCGACTGCCCTTCACCAGTTCGCAGCCGTAGGCACCAAGTCGCATGGTACCGCCCATCTGTGTGATGGTCTTCTGCTCCTCCATCATGTCAATCACGTTGTGTGGTGTCTCGGTGTCCATCTCGGCACTGTTGGCATCCTTATAGCCCAGCACGTTGCGAGCAAACTCGATGACCATCATCTGCATGCCCAGACAAATGCCGAAGGTGGGTATGTCGTTGGTGCGCGTGTACTCGGCAGCAATGATCTTGCCCTCAATACCGCGACTGCCGAACCCCGGACAGATGATGACGCCCTGTATGCCCTTCAACTTCTGAGCGATGTTTTGTTGTGTGATCTCCTCGCTGTTTACAAAGTGCAGGCGCGCCTTCACGTCGTTGTAGATGCCCGCCAGGTTCAAGCTCTCGCGGATACTCTTGTAGGCATCCTGCAGGTCGTACTTGCCCACCAGTGCGATGTGTACCTCGGTGGTGGCGTTGCGTTGCTTGTCGAGGAAGGCGTGCCAAGGCTTCATGGCCGGTGTCTCGCCCACGGGGATACCTATCTTACGCATGATGGCGGCGTCTAGTCCCTGGTGCTGCATGTTCACGGGCACCTCGTAGATAGACGACAGGTCTTCGCTCTGTATCACACACTCCAGGTCCACATTGCAGAACGAGGCCACCTTCATGCGCATGCCGTCGTCCAGATGGCGCTCGGTGCGCAGCACCAGAATGTCGGGTTGGATGCCCATGCCCTGCAGCTCCTTCACACTATGCTGTGTAGGCTTGGTCTTCAGCTCGTCGGCCGCTTTCAGATAGGGCACGTACGTCAGGTGTACGCATACGGCATTGCGTCCCAGTTGGTAGCGCAACTGGCGAATGGCCTCCATGAAAGGAGCACTCTCAATGTCGCCAATGGTGCCGCCCACCTCGGTGATGACGAAGTCGAAGGCCTCTCCTAACCTCCCCGAAGGGGAGGAACCATTCTCCCCTCCTTTGGGGGGGTGGGGGGAGGTCCTCAGCATCCTCCTCTTAATCTCATCGGTGATATGTGGCACTACCTGAATTGTCTTGCCCAGATAGTCGCCGTGGCGTTCGCGGTCGATGACCGTCTTGTAGATACGTCCTGTTGTGATAGAATTGTTTCGCGTGGTGTGAATGCCGGTAAAGCGTTCGTAGTGTCCCAGGTCCAGGTCGGTCTCGAATCCGTCTTCAGTCACGTAGCACTCGCCGTGCTCATAGGGATTCAGTGTGCCTGGGTCTATGTTGATGTAGGGGTCGAACTTCTGGATGGTTACCTTATAGCCGCGTGCTTGCAGCAGTTTTCCAATACTGGCTGAAATGATGCCTTTACCTAATGAAGACACCACGCCTCCTGTTACGAAAATGTACTTTGTTTCCATAAAACTTATCTATTTTATGGACTGCAAAATTACGCTTTCCCATGCGATTAGTCCTGCTAGTCGCCCAACTTTTTATCTACTTTTTTGCCCAAACTGATAATTCGAAAGGAAATTATACGATTTTCTTTCGGATTGAAATATTATCATGATGTAATGATAATACTGCGTTAGAGTACTAAAAAACTATATACAAAACCCCTTTTTATCGGCTTTTAACCGTCTTAAAACGGCAGAAAAAGACAAATAGAAGGTCGTTTTATCGGGTAAATTACAAATTGTTAGTTTATAATGCAGAATACTTACAGATTGTTACTTTTGGACAAAAAGTAGATAAAAACGTCAGCAGTATTGGCTAGTTTGTTGACAAATGCAATATCTTTGCACGCAAATTTTTAAAAAGCGTAAGTTTAATAGAGGATAATATGACACAACGAAAACTAAACAATCAAGGTCTCTATCAAAGTGAATACGAGCACGATGCCTGTGGTGTAGGCATGGTGGTTAATATTCATGGCGGTAAGAGTCATGAGTTGGTGGACAATGCACTGAAGGTGTTGGAGAACATGGAGCATCGCGGTGCTGAGACACGCGATAAGACCGGCGATGGTGCTGGTATTATGGTGCAGATTCCCCACGAGTTTATTCTGCTTCAGGGCATCCCCGTGCCCGAGAAAGGAAAGTATGGCACAGGACTGGTGTTCCTGCCTAAGGATGCGCAGGCACAGCAGCAGATACTGAGCGTGATGATCGAGGAGATTGAGCGCGAGGGACTCACACTGATGCATCTGCGCACGGTGCCCACCAACCCCGAGGTGCTGGGTGTGGCTGCACGTGAGGTGGAACCAGACATCAAACAGATTTTCGTGAAGAGGGGACCCACCCTCCATCCCCTCCCTGTAATGGAGGGGAGTGATTACACTCCAGACGAAGAGGAGAAGACATTCGAGCGCACATTATATATAATAAGGAAGAGAATCGAGAATAGGGTAGCCAAAATGGAAGAACTATCTACTCCCCTCCCTCACAGGGAGGGGCAGGGGGGAGAGTCCGATTTCTACATTTGCTCCCTCTCTTCTAAGAATATCATCTACAAGGGTATGCTCACCAGCGGACAGCTGCGTCGCTACTTCCCCGATTTGTCTAACGATTACTTCACGAGCGGACTGGCACTGGTTCACTCGCGCTTCTCTACCAACACCTTCCCCAAATGGAAGTTGGCACAGCCCTTCCGCCTGCTGGCCCACAATGGTGAGATCAACACCATCCGTGGTAACCGCGGTTGGATGAAGGCCCGCGAGAGTGTGCTCTCGAGCGAGGCGCTGGGCGACATCAAGGACCTGCGCCCCATTGTGCAGGACGGCATGAGCGACTCTGCCAGTCTCGACAACGTGTTTGAGTTCCTGATGATGAGCGGACTCTCGTTGCCTCAAGCCATGGCTATCCTGGTGCCCGAGAGCTTCAACGACAAGAACCCCATTTCTGAAGATTTGAAAGCCTTCTATGAATATCACTCTATCCTGATGGAGCCCTGGGACGGTCCTGCCGCACTGCTGTTTAGCGATGGTCGCTACGCAGGCGGAATGTTGGACCGCAACGGTCTGCGCCCCAGCCGCTACACCATCACCAAGCAAGGTATGATGGTGGTAGCCTCTGAGGTCGGCGTCATGGACTTTGAGCCGGGTGACGTGGTATCGAAAGGTCGTCTGCAGCCAGGTAAGATCCTGCTCATCGACACCCAGGAAGGCAAGATATACTACGATGGCGAGATCAAGGAACAACTCGCCAAGGCCCATCCTTATCGCGAGTGGCTGAACGAGAACCGCGTGCAGCTGGAGAAGCTGAAGAGCGGACGCAAGGTGGACAACGGTGTGGATCATCTGAACGCTAAGCTGGTGCAGTTTGGCTTCGGACAGGAGGATATCGACAAGACCATCATCCCCATGGCCACTGCCGGCCAAGAGCCCGTGGCTGCGATGGGTAACGATACGCCGCTGGCAGTCATCTCCGACCGTCCGCAGGTGCTGTTCAACTACTTCCGTCAGCAGTTTGCGCAAGTCACCAACCCCGCCATCGACCCCATCCGCGAGGAGCTGGTAATGAGTCTGACGGAATACATCGGTGCCGTAGGTACCAACATACTGACGCCCGATGCATCTAACTGTAAGATGGTGCGCCTGCCCCAACCCGTTTTGACCAACACACAACTTGATATATTATGTAACATCCGCTACAAGGGCTTCAACACCAAGAAATTGCCTATCCTGTTTGAGATGGCCAAGGGTGAGGAAGGCTTGCGCCAGGCACTTGACGATCTGTGCCATCAGGCCGAAGCCAGTGTAGACGAGGGTGTTAACTACATCATCCTGAGCGACCGCGACCTGGACGAGACGCACGCCGCCATCCCATCTCTGTTGGCCGTTTCTGCCGTTCACCACTACCTGATTAGCGTAGGTAAGCGCGTGCAGACTGCCCTGATTGTTGAGAGCGGTGAGATTCGCGAGGTGATGCACGCTGCCCTGTTGCTGGGTTACGGTGCCAGCGCCCTGTGCCCATACATGACATTTGCGGTACTCGACGATCTGGTGAAGCATCACAAGATTCAGGAGGAGTACGCCACCGCCGAGAAGAACTACATCAAGGCCGTGGACAAGGGTCTGAAGAAGATTATGTCGAAGATGGGTATCTCTACCATCCGCTCTTATCGTGGAGCCAAGATCTTCGAGAGCATCGGACTGGGCGAAGACCTGCTGCGCCGCTACTTCGGTACAGAGGTGAGCACCATCGGTGGTGTGGGCCTGAAGGAGATTGCCCGCGACGCCATTGCGCTGCACGAGGCTGCCAAGGAGCAGACTCTGCTGCAGAACCAGGGCCTCTTTGCATGGCGCAAGGATGGTATCAAGCACGCCTGGAACCCAGAGACTATCGCCAAACTGCAACTGGCCTGTCGACAAGGCTCGTACGAGAAGTTTAAAGAGTGGTCAAAATTGGTTGACGAGAAAGAATCTCCCATCTTCTTGCGTGACTTCCTTCGATTCAAGAAAGTATCTACTCCCCTCTCTGACAGAGAGGGGCAGGGGGTGAGTCTCGACGAGGTGGAATCCGTAGAGAGCATCGTGAAGCACTTCGTGACGGGTGCCATGTCGTTTGGTGCCTTGAGCATCGAGGCCCACGAGGCGCTGGCACTGGCTATGAACAAGTTGGGCGCCCGCTCTAACACCGGTGAGGGTGGTGAGGACAACGCCCGCTACCACACGGAGGTGGATGGCGTGAGCCTCAGTTCAAAGACCAAGCAGATTGCATCAGGACGCTTTGGTGTGACTGCTGAATACCTGGTGAATGCAGAAGAAATACAGATCAAGGTGGCACAGGGTGCCAAGCCTGGTGAGGGCGGACAGTTGCCCGGCTTCAAGGTGAACGACATCATTGCCAAGACCCGTAATGCCATTCCCGGCATCTCGCTCATCTCGCCACCACCTCATCACGATATCTATTCGATTGAAGACCTGGCACAGCTCATCTTCGACCTGAAGAACATCAATCCCACGGCTGCCGTTAGTGTGAAGTTAGTAGCCGAGAGTGGCGTAGGAACTATTGCCGCAGGTGTGGCTAAGGCAAAGGCCGACCTCATCGTGATCAGTGGTGCCGAGGGCGGCACGGGTGCTTCGCCCGCATCAAGTATGCGCTTTGCAGGTATCTCGCCCGAGATTGGTCTGGCCGAGACCCAGCAGACGCTGGTGGTCAATGGTCTGCGCAACCAGGTACGCCTGCAGACCGACGGCCAGTTGAAGACCGCCAAGGATGTGATTATCATGGCGATGCTCGGTGCCGACGAGTTCTCGTTTGGCACACTGCCCCTCATCGTGCTGGGCTGTGTGATGATGCGTAAGTGCAACACCAACACCTGTCCGATGGGTGTGGCCACCCAGAACCCAGAGCTGCGCAAGCACTTCGAGGGTCGTGCAGAGTATGTGGTGAACTACTTCACCTTCCTGGCCGAGCAGGTGCGCGAGTACCTCGCCGAGATCGGTGTTCGCTCGCTGAAGGAGATCATCGGACACACTGAACTGATAGAGGTGAACACCGAGAACGCTACCGACAAGCAGAAGTCTATCGACTTTGCCCGATTGCTGCATAAGCCCGACACAGACAAGGCCCTCTATTGGGACCGTGGCGCATATACCAAGGTTACCGGTGTGAAGGATGAGGAGATTATCAAGGCTGCAGAGAAGGCTATCAACGATGGCGAGGAGATAACGCTCGATTACGCCATCAAGAATACCGACCGTGCCGTTTCCACGATGCTCTCTGGTGTCATCGCCCAGAAATATGGCGAAGCCGGGCTGCCCGACAGCACGATCAACATCAAGTTCAAAGGCTCGGCCGGTCAGAGCTTCGGTGCGTTTGCCGTTCATGGCGTGAACCTAAAACTCGAGGGAGAGTGTAACGACTACTTCGGTAAGGGCCTTTCTGGTGGACGAATCTCTATCCTGCCACCCGCCCGTCGCAGCAACGACTTCAAGGCCGAAGACAATATCATCGCAGGTAACACCGGTCTCTACGGAGCCACCAGCGGCGAACTCTACGTCAACGGTAAGGTGGGCGAGCGCTTTGGCGTGCGCAACTCAGGTGCCATCGCTGTCATCGAGGGTGCCGGCGACCACTGCTGTGAGTATATGACTGGCGGTCGCGTGGTGGTGCTGGGCAAGACCGGTCGCAACTTTGCCGCAGGTATGAGTGGCGGTGTGGCCTATGTCTATGACCCCGACCATACGTTCGACTACTTCTGCAACATGGACATGGTGGAACTCTCGCTGGTAGAGGACTCTGTGTCGCGCAAAGAACTGCTCGAGCTGATTCGTCAGCACTACCTGCACACGGGTTCGGCCCTGGCCGGACGCATGCTCGACGACTGGCATCGCCACATCGAGGACTTCATTCAGGTGGTGCCCATCGAGTATAAGCGTGTGCTCGAAGAGGAGAAGATGGCACGTCTGCACGAAAAGATTGCCGACATCCAGCGCGACTACTAAAAATTGAAGAATTAAAGAATGGAAGAATTAAAGAGAATTTCAATTTTTCATTCTTTCAACTTTTAAATTTAAAAAAAATGGGAAATCCAAAAAAAAATTGAAGAATTAAAGAATGGAAGAATTAAAGAGAATTTCAATTTTTCAATCTTTCAACTTTTAAATTTTAAAAAAATGGGAAATCCAAAAGCATTCTTAGAGATACATCGCCAGGAGGCGGGCTACCGCCCTATTAACGATAGAATACACGACTTCGGAGAGGTGGAGCAGACGCTCAGCACCCGCGAACGTAAGTTGCAGGCTTCACGCTGCATGGACTGCGGCGTGCCCTTCTGTCACTGGGCCTGTCCGCTGGGCAACAAGGCGCCCGAGTGGAATGAGGCTCTGTATAAGGGCGACTGGGAACTGGCCTACAAGCTGTTGAGCAGCACCAACCCCTTCCCCGAGTTCACCGGCCGCATCTGTCCGGCCCTCTGCGAGAAGGCTTGCGTGCTGAACCGCTTCAACCACGAGCCTACCACCAACCGCGAAGATGAGTGTGCCATCATCGAGATGGCCTTCCAGGAGGGTTTTATCCAGCCCAAGACCGATATCGTTCGCAACGGAAAAAAGGTGGCTGTGATTGGTGCTGGTCCTGCCGGATTGGCTGCCGCCAACGACCTGAACCACATGGGATATACCGTCACCGTATTTGAGAAAAACGAAGCTGCAGGCGGATTGCTGCGCTACGGTATCCCTAACTTTAAGCTGAACAAGGCAGTGATCGACCGTCGCATCGCCCTGCTGGAGCAGGAGGGCATCGAGTTTAAGTACAATGTTGAAGCCTCCCCAAGCCCCTCCGAAGGAGGGGGTGTTGAGATACATTTATCCAATGTTTCAGGGAACAATTCCGATGCTTCAGGTAATCAAACATCCCCTCCTTCGGAGGGGCTTGGGGAGGCCTTCGACGCCATAGTCATCGCATCAGGCACCCCCACCGCCCGCGATCTGAAAGCCCCCGGCCGCGAATTGAAGGGCGTGCACTATGCCCTCGAACTGCTGGCGCAGCAGAACCGTGTGCTGGCTGGCATCGAGTTCTCGAAAGACGAGCGCATCAGCGCCAAGGGTAAGGATGTGCTAGTGATTGGTGGTGGCGACACCGGTAGCGACTGCATCGGTACGGCCCACCGTCAGGGTTGCAAGAGTGTCACCCAGATTGAGATCATGCCTCGTCCCGTGGAAGGTCCTGAAGACCCACAGAACCCCTGGCCCAACTGGCCCCGTACGCTGAAGACCACCTCTTCGCACGAAGAAGGATGTACGCGCCGCTGGAACATCAACACGCTGGAGTTCCTGGGTAAGGACGGCAAACTGACGGGCGTCAAGGTGCAGGAGATTGACTGGAAACCCAATCCCGAGGGTGGTCGCCCCATCATGGTGGAGAAAGGCAAACCCGAGATCATCAAGGCCGAGCTCTGCCTGCTGGCCATGGGATTCCTCAAACCCGAACATCCCGAATATCCCAAGAATGTCTTCGTCTGTGGCGACTCAGCCAATGGTGCATCTCTCGTGGTGCGTGCGCTGGCCAGCGGCCGACAGACAGCACAGAAGGTGCATGACTTCCTCGCTCAGAACACCCATTAATCCCCCGTTTATCCTATGCGCAAGATCAAATTCACCAAGATGCACGGTTGTGGCAACGACTACATCTATGTTGACACCACGCAGTATCCCATTGCCGACCCCGTGACAGCTGCCATCCAGTGGAGCGACCGTCATAAGGGCATCGGTTCCGACGGACTGGTGCTGATAGGCGAGTCGCCCATCCCCGAGGCCGACTTCACCATGCGCATCTTCAATGCCGACGGCAGCGAGGCGATGATGTGTGGCAATGCCTCGAGGTGCATCGGCAAATATCTTTATGAGAAGGCCAACCCCTGGCCCCTCCCTGTGAGAGAGGCGGATGGATACCTGGAGGCCGAGATTCGATTGCTCACGCTGTCGGGTATCAAGCGGCTCCATCTCCACATTGTCAACGAGAGCGTGGAGAGCGTCACGGTGGATATGGGCAAACCGGTTTTAGAAGATGATAAATTATTCACCCCAAATCTATCAACACCCCTCCCTCACAGGGAGGGGCAGGGGGTGGGTCTCTTTGTCTCCATGGGCAACCCCCACTACGTCATCTTCACCGACGACGTCGATCAGGTAGAGACCAAAGGTCGCGCCCTGGAGGTTCATCCCGCCTTCCCCCAGCGCTGTAATATTGAGTTTGCATCTCCCCTCCCTTCGGAGGGGCAGGGGGAGGCTTCTATCCGCACCCGTGTGTGGGAGCGTGGCAGCGGCATCACCCAGGCCTGTGGCACGGGTGCTTGCGCCACAGCCGTGGCTGCAGCTCTGACTGGCAAGGCTGGTCGCACCTCGCAGATTGTGATGGATGGAGGCACTCTCAGCATAGAGTGGCGCGAGAGTGATAACCATGTCTATATGACGGGCCCCGCAGCCTTCGCCTTCGATGGAGAAATTACGGCCCCCTAAGTTCTTGGACGAGCCAAGCGGCAAAGCCGAGCGAGGGGGCAACAGGGGTCTGAACAGGCCAAAGTCCCCTTCATAAGGGGATTTAGGGGTCTGAACAGGCTCTCTTACACATATTATTAACAATTAACGGGAAAGACACGAGGGGCGTTCAGACCCCCAACCCCCTCACTTAGGGGGCTCGCGTTCAGACCCCCATCCCCCTAACTTAGGGGGCTTAGATATATGGCACTAGTCAACGAACATTTTCTGAAACTGCCCAACAACTATTTGTTTGCAGATATAGCCAAGAAGGTCAATGCCTTCAAAGTAACACATCCCAATGCCAACGTCATCTCGATGGGCATTGGCGACGTCACCCAACCCCTCTGCCCCGCTGTGATCGAGGCCATGCACAAGGCCACCGACGAGATGGCTACGCATCAGGGCTTCCGCGGTTACGGTCCTGAGCAGGGCTACGACTTCCTGCGCGAGGCCATCCTAAAGAATGACTTCCTGCCTCGTGGCATCCATCTGGACATCGACGAGGTCTTTATCAACGATGGCGCCAAGAGCGACACCGGCAACATCCAGGAGCTTATCCGCTGGGACAACTCCATCGGTGTCACCGACCCCATCTATCCCGTGTATATCGACTCCAACGTGATGATAGGTCGCGCCGGAACGGTGCAGAACGGCCTGTGGTCTAACGTGGTCTATATGCCCTGCAATGCCGAGAATGGTTTTACGCCACAGTTGCCCAAGCAGCGTGTTGACGTGATCTACCTCTGCTATCCCAACAACCCCACGGGTACGGTCATCTCAAAACAGGAGTTGCGCAAGTGGGTGAACTACGCCCTGAAGAACGACACACTGATTTTCTATGATGCCGCCTATCAGGCCTTCATCACCGACCCCGACGTGCCCCACAGCATCTACGAGATTCGTGGTGCCCGCAAGTGCGCCATCGAGTTCCACTCCTATTCCAAGACCGCTGGCTTCACTGGCGTGCGCTGTGGCTACACCATCGTGCCCAAGGACCTCACGGCAGCCACCATCGACGGCCGTCGCATAGCGCTGAACCCCCTGTGGAACCGCCGTCAGTGCACCAAGTTCAACGGCACCAGCTACATCTCGCAGCGCGCTGCTGAGGCTATCTACACCCCCGAGGGCAAGCAGCAGGTGAAGCAGACCATCGACTACTACATGCAGAACGCCTCCAAGATGCTCAGCACACTGCGTGCTGCCGGCTTCGAGTGCTACGGAGGCGAGAACGCACCTTATATATGGATGCGCACGCCCGAGGGCACCACTTCATGGCAGTTCTTCGAGGAGTTGCTCTACGGTGCCAATGTGGTCTGCACGCCCGGCGTGGGCTTCGGTCCCAGTGGCGAGGGCTATGTGCGCTTCACGGCCTTCGGCACGCATGAGTCCACCGATGAGGCTCTGGAGAGAATTCAGAAATGGAGTGCTGGTAAATAGCCAGGGTAAGACCTCGGACCCTCCGGACCCCCTCCTAACCTCCCCCTGTATGGGGAGGAATGGTTAGACTTTTAAATGGAAGATGATAGACAGCAAAAAAAGAAACGATTAGCAGTAAATGAAAGACTAAAAACCGCCCCTTATTCTAGTTTTTTGCAGAAGTTGTTGGTGAATGTGAATTCATCAACAACTTTTTTTTTGATGCATGGAATGATTGGGTTGTTTCCCTTGTGATATAACAAAAACCATATAAACCCCCTTTTTGAGACAGAAGTCTCTATCGAGTCTTTAACGCTATTGGTGGATGACTAGCTCGTGAACAAGTTCACGGCCCGTCTTCCACCAATACCGTTACCCCATTCTGGGGCTGTCTGTCTCAAAAAGGAAAAACCGCGGACCTTCGGTCCTAAAAACCAATTTGGATGTCCCGCAAGGAACAAAAGAATATAGTACCAAAAGCCAAAAACTATCCATTCCTCCCCATTCAGGGGGAGGTTAGGAGGGGGTCCGGAGGTTAGGAGTGAGTCTGGAGGTCTAGTTATAAATGAAATTTGCCCGAAACTGTCTCAGCTTCGGGCAAATGCGTTCAATAACAAGGAATGACCTTGGACGAATTAAAAAGGTTATCTGATAAATAATAGTTCGCGATATTTAGGCAGTGGCCAGAGAGCATCGTCAACGATCAGTTCCAACTTGTCGATCTGATAACGAATCTCGTCGAGCTTAGGCTCTACCTCGTCGTGATAGGCGATGGCCTTCTCGTGCTCACTCTCTATCTTGTTGGCCTTCTTGCGAGCATCTACCAGCTCTTCCACGCCCTTCTCAATGGCGAAGGTGCGCTCGGCTATCTCCTGAATAATCTTCTTGTTGCGAGCAGAGAGCTTGTCGGCAGTATCGATGGGGAACACCACTGCCATGTTGTTCAGGTTCTTCAGCAGCTCGCTCTGGTAGCGTGTGGCCACGGGGATGATGTGGTTCATCGAGATGTCGCCCAGCACGCGTGCCTCAATCTGGATCTTCTTGGTGTAGGTCTCCCATTTCACCTCGTTGCGTGCCTCCAGCTCCTTCTTGGTCATCACGCCCAGGCTCTCGAACATCTTGATGCTGGCGTCGTCGAGATAGCGCTCGAAGATCTTCGGACAGCTCTTCTCTACGTCCAGACCGCGCTTCTCAGCCTCGGCTACCCACTCGTCGCTGTAGCCGTTGCCGTCGAAGCGGATGGGCTTACAGGTCTTAATATCCTCGCGCAGTACGGCGATGATGGCGTGGAAGGTGGCGCTGTGGTCGGTGCCCTTCAGTTTCTCGGTGAACTCGGGGATGCGGGCATCTACGCGTTTCTTGAAGTCGGTCAGAGCCTCGGCTACGGCACTGTTCAGGGCGATCATGGCGCTGGCGCAGTTGGCCTCGCTACCCACGGCGCGGAACTCAAAGCGGTTGCCGGTGAAGGCGAATGGCGACGTACGGTTACGGTCGGTATTGTCGATAAACAGCTCGGGAATCACGGGGATGTCCATCTTCAAGCCCTGCTTGCCGGCCATGGCCAGAATATCATCTACGTCGGCCTTCTCGATGTGATCCAGCAGCTCGCTCACCTGCTTGCCCAGGAAGCTTGATACGATGGCTGGGGGAGCCTCGTTGGCACCCAGACGGTGTGCATTGGTGGCACTCATGATAGAAGCCTTCAGCAGACCGTTGTGGCGATATACACCCATCAGTGTCTCTACAATGAAGGTAGCAAAGCGCAGGTTGGCCTCGGGGGTCTTGCCGGGAGCATGCAGCAGGATGCCGTTGTCGGTGCTCAAGCTCCAGTTGTTGTGCTTACCGCTACCGTTGATGCCAGCGAAGGGCTTTTCGTGCAGCAGCACGCGGAAGCCATGCTTGCGGGCGATACGCTTCATCACCGACATGAGCAGCATGTTGTGGTCCACGGCCAGGTTGGTCTCTTCGAAGATAGGAGCCAGCTCAAACTGGTTAGGAGCCACCTCGTTGTGACGTGTCTTCACGGGGATGCCCAGCTCCAGTGCCTCAAACTCGAGGTTCTTCATGAAGGCCTGCACACGCTCGGGGATAGCACCGAAGTAGTGGTCGTCCATCTGCTGGTTCTTGGCTGAGTCGTGCCCCATCAGGGTGCGACCCGTCAGCAGCAGGTCGGGGCGTGCGGCATAGAGGCCCTCGTCCACGAGGAAGTACTCCTGCTCCCATCCGAGATTCGAGGTTACCTTCTTCACCGTAGGATCAAAATAATGGCAAACATCAGTGGCGGCCACGTTGACAGCATGCAGGGCGCGCAGCAGTGGAGCCTTGTAGTCGAGCGCCTCACCGCTATAACTGATAAACACAGTGGGGATACACAGCGTGTCGTCTATAATGAATACGGGCGATGTGGGATCCCAAGCAGAATAACCACGAGCCTCGAATGTAGAGCGGATACCACCAGAGGGGAACGAAGAAGCATCAGGCTCCTGCTGAACGAGCAGTTTTCCAGAAAACTCCTCTACCATACCGCCCTTGCCATCGTGCTCAATGAATGAGTCGTGCTTCTCGGCAGTACCCTCAGTCAGGGGCTGGAACCAGTGAGTATAGTGAGTGACGCCATTCTCTGTGGCCCACTGCTTCATGCCGATAGCCACTGCGTCGGCCACAGCACGATCCAGACGGGCACCATTGTCGATGACATCCACCATCTTCTCATACACGTCCTTGGGCAGATACTTGTACATCTTCTCACGATTGAAGACCTTCTTGCCAAAGTACTCGTAAGGTCTCTCACTAGGGGCTTTTACGTCGAGGGGCTTTTTCTTGAATGCCTCGCCGACAACCTGAAATCTTAATGCTTCCATAATAATTTTATATCAGATGCTTGTTACACATTAAATTACACTTTGCAATGAATTCGCTGCAAAGGTACGACAATAAGAAAGTAAATCACTTCGCAGTGAAACACATTTAATCTTCTTTTTTATCAAAAATAACAATCTGTTATATTCGTACCCCTTTTTCTTGCAAATTGAAAGTTAGACCCCAAATAGAAAGCCCGATGTGAAAGTTTTGCGTCTGCAATGCCCCCGCAAAGCTCTACTTCCCACACGCGGTAGTGCCGCTCTTACTCCCCAAAAGCACCCCTATCACCACGCAATAGTGGCGCTATTGATCTGCAAAAGTGCCACTATTGACTTGCAAGAGTGCCACTTTTGGTCCCGTTCTAGCCCCTGGCCAGCTCCATTTCAGCCCCTAGACAGCCCGCATCCAGGGGCTAGATGTCTCTCATCTAGGGGCTAGAAAGCACATTTCCAGGGGCTAGACGCCCCGCCATACCTACACTTTCGCCTCGCCAAAGCGCCAAAGCAGCACCGCCAAAGTGCCGCGATAGCGGGTCAAAAGGGCTTATTTTAATTTATTTTCCCTCCTATTATATACATATTCGAGGAAAAAAACGTATTCTTCCGCTACCTTGTATGTTCCGTCAGGTTGCCTCAATGCTTATAAAGAAAGTTATTGGAAACGTTTCACGAATATCGTGGAAGAATAAGCGAAGATTATAGGGATAGGTTTAAAGTGAGCCCAAGAAGTAGAACGTAGCTTCTTGGGTTTACTTCAGTTTTTTCGCTTTTTTATCTCATCTGTCTGATTTATTTGGAAATATTGTTTATATTTGCAGCAGAATTGATGAATAGCGTAAGAGAATGAATCATATTCTTTTTTAAACAGTAAATGGTATGTTTGACGTAATTGATGCCACAGGATCCGGCTACCACGATGACCCTCGGATGCGAGAAGTGGAAGCTGAAATGATACGTAGTCATGAACTATGCCTGAAAATTTCCTCCAAGAAACCAACTGATCCTGATTATAAGGGCTTGTTGGAAGAACTATTTCGGTGTGAGGTTGATGATAGTGTAGCTATCGTTTCACCGTTCTATTGTGATTGCGGCTGCAGGATGACTATAGGAAAGCATATAACCATCAACAAGGGAACTACGATTCTCTCGCCAGGCAGGGTGGTGATAGAAGACCATGTGCTGATAGGTCCCGAGGTTAAGATTGCTACGGTAGATCATGACCTGTACGACCGGCACAACTTGTTCCATTTTGGACAAGTGACCATCAAAGAGAATGCCTGGATTTGCATCGGCGCCATCATCTGTCCGGGTGTTACCATTGGAAAAAATGCCGTTGTTGCCGCTGGCGCGGTTGTAACCAAAGATGTGCCCGACAACGTCGTAGTAGGCGGCAACCCCGCCCGAATCATTAAAAGAATTAAGTGACAGATCTAACCAACATAAGGTCCATGCCCTAGTCGCCAGCCGAAAGGTATTCTTCGAGGATGTGGTGCTCGATGGAGTCGGCAGACATGCCGGAGAAGTCGGCGACGACCTTGCCCTTGTGAATGTAGGTGATCTCGTCGCAGATGTCAGAGATGGCGGAGATGATGTGCGAGGATAGGATGACGCACTTTCCCTTGGTCTTCAACTCCTTTAGCCACTGACGGAGAACGATGGTGCCGGCAAGGTCTATGCCGTTGAATGGCTCGTCCATGATGACGACGTCGTTGTCTTGAAGCATGAGCACCAGCAGCATCAGTCGCTTTTTCATGCCTAAGGAGTATCTGCTGGCATATTTATGGAGGGGCAGGGCAAACTTGTCATTCAGTTTGTTGATGGCCTCACGGCTAACGTCCTTTCCTTTGGCGCGAAGACAGAACTCAATGTGCTCCATGCCGGTGACGTATGAGTAGAAGAAGGGCGTGTCGTTCATATAGCCTACCTGGCAGTTCTCGCCGATGACGACGGTGCCATCGTATGATTCGATGCCGGCAATACATCTGAACAGAGTGCTTTTGCCTGCTCCGTTCTCGCCCATGATTCCATATACCTTGCCTTCGCAGAAGGAATGGCTAAAGTCGTCAACGATGGTTGACTTGCCGTATTTCTTGGTCAAGTTCTTAACTTCTATCATCATTTTAATCTTTTTATTACTGAATAGGCATAATAAGCCAGGACTACCGATGTGACGATAGAGAACGGCATGACGAGTGGCACGATCAGTGAGGCGAAGAATATGGCATTCAGGACCATAAACGCAAACGCTGATATGATGTCATTGCCGCCGTTGGCTCTGCCGCTCAACAGGCATAGCATCTCCACTTGAAACAACAGTAGGATGGCGCCAAGATAATATAATGCTCCTAAACTGAAATCGACCAATAGTAGGCATACTATAAACGGTAGGAAGATGATGCACGCGTTTCTCAGGGCGAAAAGGAGTTTCAGCCAGAGAAACCTCAAGGCACTCTTGTAGTGAAACAGATACTCCACATGCCACTCGCGCATCAACAGCATGCTCATGACTGTAGCCGCAATCAGACTGACTGCCACTACCAGATTCCGATTCCCGATGTATGCACCAATCGCTCCGCCAGCCATGAGCAATAAGAATAGAGGTAGGGACAGGCGTCCGGCCCGATGGTACTCGTAGCTGCCGGAGGTCAGGCAAGGGAATGTGGGAAGACGCAAAGAGAAGCCTCCGCTCGGTATCGCGTACACCATCGGCAGAGGTAGCAGTAGGATTGCTGTGGCCCAAAGCTCGCCGCGGAAGAGGAAGAAACATAGAAAGGGGATTGATAGCAGCGCGTATTCTATGGTAAACAATAGCTGCGTCTGCTTCACGCCGAAAAGGGCATAGAGGAATGCAGCATCGCCACGCACGAAATGAAGCCCAGGCAACAAGAGGGCATAAAGTGCCACACTGTAGTAGATGGGGGAGGCGATGAGTCCTGAAATCATGTATGCTGACAGGAACAGAAGAAGTAGTATGGCTGGGATGGCCACGAATCCCAGTTCCTTGATCATTCGCCAAAGGCGTTTCACTCTCAGTGTGAAATATAGTTTTAGTATATCGTTCATGTTATATCTTCTTGATTCCAATTTGAGCCGAATGGACTGCCAATTCTCGGCGTTTCGCCGGCCTGGTGGATGGCTTTCGGGGGCCAATAGTTCGGCTGTCGCTCTGTTTCCAGACTCTGGCTGCTTTGCAATACTTACCGAATTGCGATGCAATACCATAACTATTAGACGCTGAAACAGCAGCTTTTGCTACACAAAACGGCTACTTTTATTGGGTCAATGCTTAAAGATCAACTTTCAATGGTTTAGTGTTTGCTTGTTCATTTCAATTTTGCTACAAACAAAAAATCCTCAACCGAAGTTGAGGATTTCGCGCTTCAGGATGGGCTTGAACCAACGACCCCCTGATTAACAGTCAGGTGCTCTAACCAACTGAGCTACTGAAGCAGTGTTTGCTTGTTTGCGGGTGCAAAGGTAAGACGTTTTTTTTAATTACGCAAACTTTTTCGAGAAAAATTTGCGAGAAAAGCGAATTTTTTGCAAAAAGTTACTGCTTTTCGCCCGTTTTTGGTGGCAAAGGTGTAAATTTGCAGTCGAAAAAGAAATAATAAAGAGTATGATGACGAAGCTGATGAAACGCTTATTGCTGAGCATAGTTGTGCTTTGCTGTCAGCAAACGATAGGTTTGGCGCAAGCAAACCATAACCTTGAGGTGGGCAAAAGCATGGATATTTTTAATGCCCTGTACAGCAATCTGGACTTGTTCTATGTGGACACACTGAACCCCCAGCAGACGATGACGGCTGCCATTGATGGCATGCTGCGCTCGCTGGACCCCTATACCGAATACTATCCTGAGACCGAGACCAAGAACCTGCAGATGATGCTGACAGGTAAGTATGCGGGTATCGGTGCTATGATAAAGTATCATCTGGGCCTGAAGCGTGTGGTGATAGACGAGCCCTACGAGGGAATGCCTGCTGCTGAGGCTGGCGTGAAGAAGGGTGATATCATTTTGGCGATAGACGACTCGGTGATGACCGACAAGCAGGTGAGCTACGTCAGTTCGCATCTGCGTGGCGATGCCGGTACGAGCTTTATATTAAAGGTGAAGCGCCCCTCGACAGGAAAGGTGATGAAGTTTAAGATCACGCGTAAAAACATCAAACTGCCCGAGTTGCCCTACTACGGCATGCTGGCCGATGAGGAAAAGAAGATAGGCTATATCAACCTGAACCAGTTTACGGAGGGCTGCGCCAAAGGGGTGCGCCGTGCCTTTGTGGAACTGAAGAAGCAGGGCGCCGAGGCGCTGGTGTTTGACCTGCGCAGCAATGGTGGCGGCAGCGAGATGGAGGCCGTGGATATAGTGAACCTGTGGGTACCACAGGAACAGACCGTGGTGGAGAACCGCGGCAAGGTGCGTCAGGCCAACCGCGTATACAAGACGAGACTGGAGCCCGTGGACACGGTGATGCCTTTGGTGGTGCTGGTGAACGGCGAGACGGCCTCGGCATCGGAGATTACGAGTGGCTCGCTGCAGGATTTAGACCGTGCAATCATTATAGGTACGCGTACGTACGGTAAAGGATTGGTGCAGGTGCCTATGGATCTGCCCTATAATACTAATGTAAAGATTACCACGTCGAAATACTATATCCCCTCGGGCCGTTGCATTCAGGCCATCAACTACAAGCGTGGTGAGGGTGGGGGCTATAAGGAGCGCATCGCCGACTCGCTGACGCACGTGTTCTACACCCGTAATGGTCGAGAGGTGCGCGATGGCGGTGGCATCAAGCCCGACGTAGAGGTGAAGAACGACACGATGCCTAATATCGTGTACTACCTGTCGGTGGGCGGACTGGATTCCACCGAGGTGATGTTCGACTATGTGGTGGACTACATCGCCAAGCACCCGCAGATAGCTGCTCCACGAGCGTTCCACCTCACGGAACAAGACTGGCAGGAATTTAAAGAGCGCGTGGTGAAGAGTGGCTTTACCTACGATGCTATGAGCAAAAAGCAGTTTGACGAGCTGGTCAAAGCAGCCAAGTTCGAGGGCTACTATGACGAAGCAAAGGATGCCTTCGACGTGTTGGAGAAGAAGCTGCAGCACGACGTGGCCAGCCAGTTGGATAAGCATCGCGCCACCATTCAGCAGATGATAGAGCTGGACATTATCTCGGCCTTCTACTATCAGAAGGGTAGCATCGAGGCCGGACTGGCCTACGACAAACAGTTGAAAGAGGCTGTTCGCATCCTGAAGTCGGAGGATGAAATGAAGAAGATTCTTGAACCTCAGAAGAAGTGAAACTATAAGTTTTTTAAGCAGTTAGCATAAAAAACATAGTAAATATTTGTTTAGTTCGGGAAAAAGTATTATCTTTGCACCCGTTCAGTGGAATGAGAGACTCGAAAGGGTCTCTCATTTCTTTATAAATTGACGTTAAATGATAACGAAAGAGACAGTAAAGACATTAGTGGAAGAGTGGCTGACGGAGAAAGGCAACTACTTCCTGGTAGACATCCAGATGGATGGCGATCGTATTGCTATTGAGATTGATCATGCAGACGGTGTCTGGATTGAAGATTGTGCAGAGCTGAGCCGCTTTCTGCAGGACAAGCTGGGCGAAGAGCTGGGCGAGTATGAGATGGAAGTAGGTTCGGCTGGTATCGGCCAGCCCTTCAAGGTGGAGCAGCAATACCTGAACCACGTCGGTGACGAGGTAGAGGTGCTGACCGCCGATGGCAAGAAGCTGACGGGTGTGCTGAAGGCCGTTGAGGGTCGTCAGTTCACGGTGACGGTGCTCGAGAAACAAGTACCTGAGGGCAAGAAGCGCCCTGTGAAAGTGGAAGTTGACAAGCAGTTCTCAATGGACGAGGTGAAGTCAACGAAATATGTGTTAGCATTCAAATAAAAACAAAAGAATAATGGCAGTTAAGAAAGAAGAGAAGGGTCCCAGCATGTTTGAGACCTTCCAGGAATTTAAAGAGACCAAGAACATAGATCGCACCACACTGGTGAGCGTACTGGAGGAAAGCTTCCGTAACGTACTGGCAAAGATGTTTGGTTCTGACGAGAACTTCGACGTAATCGTGAACCCCGACAAGGGTGACTTCGAGATTCATCGCCACCGTATCGTTGTAGAAGACGGTGAGGTGAAGGACGAGAACAAGGAGATCGCACTGTCTGAGGCCTTGAAGATTGAGCCCGACTATGAGGTAGGCGAGGAAGTGAGCGAGGAGGTGGACTTCACTAAGTTTGGTCGCCGTGCCATCCTGAACCTGCGTCAGACACTGGCTTCAAAGATTCTGGAACTTGACCACGATGCCCTGTACCAGAAGTACAAGGACAAGGTGGGCACCATCGTTAGCGGCGAGGTTTATCAGATCTGGAAGCGCGAAGTGCTGCTGATGGACGACGAGGGCAACGAGCTTCACCTGCTGAAGGCCGAGCAGATTCCTGCAGACAGCTACCGCAAGGGTGAGACCGTGCGTGCCGTGGTGAAGGAGGTGAACAACGACAACAACAACCCCCGCATCATGCTGAGCCGCACCAGTCCTGAGTTCCTGAAGCGCCTGTTGGAAGCCGAGGTTCCCGAGATTGCCGACGGACTGATTGCTATCCGCAAGGTGGCCCGCATGCCAGGAGAACGTGCCAAGGTGGCCGTAGAGAGCTTCGACGATCGTATCGATCCAGTAGGTGCTTGCGTAGGTGTGAAGGGTAGTCGTGTGCATGGCATCGTTCGCGAGCTCTGCAACGAGAATATCGACGTGATCAACTACACCAGCAACGTACAGCTGTTTATTCAGCGCGCACTGGCACCTGCCAAGGTTACCAGCATCAACCTGGACGAGGAGAACAGCAAGGCCGAGGTTTACCTGCAGCCTGAGGAAGTTTCACTCGCCATCGGTAAGGGCGGTATGAATATCAAGTTGGCCTCTATGCTGACCGAGCATACCATCGACGTATTCCGCGTGGTTAACGAGGGTGAGAGCGACGAGGATATCTACCTCGACGAGTTCAGCGATGAGATCGACCAGTGGGTTATCGATGCCATCAAGGCACTGGGTTACGACACCGCCAAGGAGGTACTGAACGCTCCCCGTGAGTTGCTCATTGAGAAGGCCGACCTCGAGGAAGAGACCGTCGATCAGATGCTTGAAGTACTTCGTTCGGAATTCGAATAAGAAGGCTACGGTGACAATTAAACAATAAAAAAGAAAAAAGAAATCAAGTGATTGTGAAGAACGAAAGCTTATCTTTCACTTTCTCACTATTCACTTTTACCTTAGATTATGGGAGTTAGATTAAATAAAGTTTTAACAGAACTGAACATAGGACTTCAGACGGCAGTTGATTTCCTAAAGAATAAAAAGAGTCTGGGCGAAATTCGCGACGATGCTACTTTCAACACCAAGATTTCAGACGAACAGTATGAAGCCCTGGTGCGAGAGTTTAGCACCGATAAAGCCGTGAAGACGCAGGCCGACATGCTCTTCCCCAAGAAAAAGGAGAAGAAGTCAGAGAAGGCTGAGAAACCTGCAAGGGAACAGACTGAGGAGCATTCAGAGCATCGCCAGCAGTTCAAACCGCTGGGCAAGATTGACCTGGATAGCTTGAACAAACCGAAGCCCGCACCTGTTGCAAAACCAGTGAGCGAACCCGAACCAAAGGCTGCTGCCGAAAGCCAGGTAGAGGAGACGCCCGTGAAGGAGGAAACTCCTGCTCCCGTCAAGGAGGAGGTGAAGCCCGAACCAGTAAAGGTCGTAGAGAAGAAGCCCGAGCCCGTTAAGGTCGTAGAAGAGACTAACGAGGTGGAGCAGGCTGAGGAAAAGACTGTAGAGGTGAAGGCTGAAAAGGAATCCGAGACCAATAAAGACTCTGGTATCTTCACGCTGAAGAGTGAGGCCAAACTGGCTCCAAAGGTGAACGTGCTGGGCAAGATTGACTTGTCTGCACTGAACCAGAGCACTCGTCCTAAGAAGAAGACCAAGGAGGAAAAGCGCAAGCAGCGCGAAGAGAAGTCTGCCCAGATGCACGGCGGCAACGCCCAGCAGAATGGCGAGAAGCGCAAGCGCGAGCGCATCCGTACCGGTAAGGTAGATATCGAGGAGGCTGCTAAGCAACAGCAGCAGAATCAGCAGGGCAACGCCAAGAAGAAGAACAAGGGCGGCAACCAGAACTTCTCGGACAACGGCCAGCAGGGCGGTAAGAACAAGAAGAACAAGAACCGCATGGCTACCAAGCCACTGGAGGCCAACGAAGAGGATGTAGCACGTCAGGTAAAAGAGACGCTGGCTCGTCTGACCTCGAAGACCACCATGAACAAGAAAGGCGCTAAGTACCGTAAGGAGAAGCGCGATGCAGTGGCCGAACGTATGCAGGAAGAGATGGAGTCACAGGCAGCAGAGAGCAAGGTGCTGAAGCTGACCGAGTTCGTGACCGTCTCTGAGCTGGCTACGATGATGGACGTGCCCGTGGTTAAGGTTATCGGTACCTGCATGTCTGTAGGTATCATGGTAAGTATCAACCAGCGTCTGAATGCCGAGACCATCAACCTGGTGGCCGAGGAGTTCGGATTCACCACAGAATATGTAAGTGCCGAGGTACAGGAAGCTATCACCGAGGAACAGGACGACGAGAACGACCTGATCTCTCGTGCTCCTATCGTTACAGTGATGGGACACGTTGACCATGGTAAGACCTCGCTGCTCGACCATATCCGCAACACCAACGTGATTGCAGGTGAGGCCGGCGGTATCACGCAGCACATCGGTGCCTACAACGTGAAGTTGAAGGATGGCCGTCAGATCACGTTCCTGGATACACCAGGTCACGAGGCCTTCACCGCCATGCGTGCCCGTGGTGCTCAGGTAACCGATATTGCTATCATCATTGTGGCTGCCGATGACTCGGTGATGCCCACCACCAAGGAGGCCATCGCCCATGCTCAGGCTGCCAACGTGCCTATGGTGTTCGCCATCAACAAAATTGATAAGCCCGGTGCTAACCCCGATAAGATTCGTGAGGACCTGGCCAACATGAACCTGCTTGTAGAAGAGTGGGGTGGTAAGTACCAGTGTCAGGAGATCAGTGCCAAGAAGGGTATCGGTGTCGATGAGCTGCTGGAGAAGGTATTGCTCGAGGCTGAGATGCTCGACCTGAAGGCTAATCCTAACCGTAAGGCCACAGGTTCTATCATTGAGAGCTCACTGGACAAGGGTCGTGGCTATGTTTCTACCGTACTCGTATCCAACGGTACGCTGAAGGTCGGCGACGTCGTTATCGCAGGTACTGCCTGGGGTAAGGTGAAGGCCATGTTCAACGAGCGTAACCAGCGCATCAACCAGGCCGGTCCTGCCGAGCCTGCCATCATCCTGGGTCTCAACGGCGCTCCTACTGCCGGTGACTCTTTCCACGTGATGGACAGCGAACAGGAGGCTCGCGATATTGCCAACAAGCGTACTCAGCTGCAGCGCGAACAGTCGTTGCGCACCACCAAGACCGTGGGTCTGGATGAGATCTCACACCGTATTGCTCTGGGTGAGTTCCACGAGCTTAACATCATCGTCAAGGGTGATACCGACGGTTCTATCGAGGCTCTGTCTGACTCGTTCATCAAGCTTTCTACTGAGAAGGTACAGGTGAACGTGATCAACAAGGCCGTGGGTCAGATTTCAGAGAACGACGTCATGCTGGCTTCTGCATCAGATGCTATCATCGTAGGCTTCCAGGTGCGTCCTTCTAGTGAGGCACGCCGACTGGCCGAGCGCGAGGGCGTGGAGATCAACACCTATTCAATCATCTACGATGCTATTGACGAGGTTAAGTCAACCATGCAGGGTATGCTTGACAAGGTGAAGAAGGAAGTGATCAGCGGTATGATCGAGGTGAAGCAGGTATTCAAGATCTCGAAGGTTGGTACTGTTGCCGGTGGCTTGGTTGTCGAAGGTAAGGTACACAACAAGGATAAGGCCCGCGTCATCCGTGATGGTATCGTGATCCATACAGCCAATATCGATGCGCTGAAGCGCTATAAGGACGACGCTAAGGAGGTAGCCACCGGACTGGAGTGTGGTATCTCGCTCGTCAACTTCAACGATATCCAGGCTGGTGATATGATTGAGACCTTCACCGAGATTGAGGTGGAGCAGAAGCTGTAAAACCAGCAACACTATACTAAAATCCCGAATGGTTCCGTCTGTTCGGGATTTTAATCGCTTTTAGAATCTGACTGATGTAAATTCAGTATTCGATTGACTGCAAATTTAGTATCTGACAGACTGCAAATGAAGAAGAGTTGTCTTTTTGTCTTGACAGTGGTATGGCTGACCCTGATGTGTGCTTGTTCGCAGCAGAAGGGTGGCGAGGGCACTTCGGCCGACGCTGATAGTGTGGTTGTGGTTTCCGAGCACTTTGACTATGCTGATTCTGCCGACAATGCTTACCTCACCATCAACATCGAGTTGCCCGAGGCAGCCGATGAGGTGACGACAAAGATGCGTAGCTACCTGCTCCAGCTTGTTGGCGACCGCCTCAGTTATGTGACCTCCTACGAGGGTAGACGCGCCTATCCGCTCTATCATGGAGACAGCGACGATGCTGCCACACAGCTGAAGTACTATTTCAAGGAGACCATGCTGCTGCTCGACACGCTTTCAGCCAACGACATCGGTGAGCGTAAGCGCTATCTCGAAGAGGACACGACGCTCACACCCGAGCAGAAATCAGAGGCGCTGAACGACTTGCCCAACTGGGGCTATGAGTACAAGTTGCTGAAGACGGCCGACACGCTGAACTACGTTGTCTTCTTGTCGCAAGACTATACCTACACCGGTGGTGCGCACGGAGGTATGGGCGGCGATGGCTATATCACCTTTGACAAGACAGATGGACATGTCGTCAGTCAGTTTGTAGATACCACCCGTGTGGTGGCCATGCAGCCACTGCTCGTGGAAGGACTGAAGCAATACTACAGCGAGGCCGGCGAGCAGCCGATGACCACCGACGAACTGTTTGAGCGCTTGCAACTGCCTTTCGACGGTCCGAAGCGTCAGATACCCCTGCCCCTGTGGCAACCTTGTCCCACCAGCGAGGGACTGCTGTTCTGCTATGGCCAGTACGAGATAGCGTGCTATGCCGATGGCATGCCGTCGTTTGTGGTGCCCTACAGCAAGATCAAGCCGTTTCTCACCGACGATGCCCTCAACCTGTTGAAGGACTATTTGAAATAAAACAAGGGTAAAGAGACAAGGATTTCGCACTTTTATTGTAATTTTGCAGGCGAAAGGAAAATGTGATGGAAGAAAAGAATCAATTTGTACGACAGGTAGCCGAACAGAAGTATGAGTTCGGTTTTACCACCGATGTACATACAGAAATTATTCCTGTGGGACTGAACGAGGACATCGTGCGCCTCATCTCGCAGAAAAAAGGAGAACCTGAGTGGATGCTGGAGTTCCGCCTGAAGGCCTTCCGCTACTGGCAGGAGCAACAGGAACCCAAGTGGGGACATGTACACGTGCCCGAGATTGACTATCAGGCCATCTCATACTATGCCGATCCCATGGCCAAGAAGCCCGAGGGCGACGGCAAGATAGACCCGGAGCTGGAGAAAACCTTCGACAAGCTGGGCATACCCTTGGAAGAACGTCTTGCTCTTTCTGGCAATACGGCTGTCGATGCTATCATGGACTCGGTCAGCGTGAAGACCACCTTCAAAGAGAAACTGCGCGAAAAGGGCGTTATCTTCTGCTCCATCGGTGAGGCCATCAAGGAGCATGGCGACCTGGTGCGCCAGTACTTAGGCACCGTGGTGCCCTATAAGGACAACTTCTTTGCTGCGCTCAACTCGGCCGTGTTCAGCGATGGTTCGTTTGTATATATCCCCAAGGGTGTCCGTTGCCCCATGGAGCTCAGCTCGTATTTCCGCATCAACGCCCGTAACACCGGTCAGTTTGAACGCACACTGATCATTGCCGACGACGATAGCTATGTCAGCTATCTCGAGGGCTGTACGGCTCCCATGCGCGACGAGAACCAGCTTCATGCTGCCATCGTCGAGATTATCGTGATGAACCGTGCCGAGGTGAAATACTCTACGGTGCAGAACTGGTATCCGGGCGATGAGAATGGTAAGGGTGGTGTGCTGAACCTGGTGACCAAGCGTGGAGACCTGCGCGGCGTTGACTCTAAGTTGTCGTGGACACAGGTAGAGACCGGTTCGGCCATTACGTGGAAATATCCCTCATGTATCCTGCGTGGAGATAATAGCGTGGCAGAGTTCTACAGTGTCGCTGTGACCAACAACTACCAAGAGGCCGACACCGGTACCAAGATGATACATATTGGTAAGAACACGAAGTCAACTATAATTTCAAAAGGTATCTCCGCCGGTCATTCACAGAACTCCTACCGCGGACTGGTGCGTGCGGCTGCTACGGCCGACAATGCCCGCAACTACTCCAGCTGCGACTCGCTGCTGCTGGGCTCAGACTGTGGCGCTCATACCTTCCCCTACATGGATGTGCACAACGATACCGCCATCTTCGAGCACGAAGCCACCACGTCTAAGATCTCCGAGGATCAGTTGCTCTACTGCAATCAGCGTGGCATCCCCACCGAACAGGCTGTGGGTCTGATTGTCAACGGCTATGCCAAGGAAGTCATTCAGAAACTTCCCATGGAGTTTGCTGTTGAGGCCCAGAAGCTGCTCAGCGTATCGCTCGAAGGCACTGTGGGATAAATCAAACTTAATTTTGCGACTGTGGGCTGTCTAAGGGCAGCGTCATGATAAATCGTGCTCCGCCGGTATAGCTGGTGTCGAGCACGATTTCGCCTTCCAGACGGCGACAAAGACTGCGTGCCACGGTCAGACCGATGCCGGTACCTTCGTAGTAGTCGTCCAATTGCACGAACTCTTCGAAGATCACCTCGGCCTTGTCAGCAGGTATGCCGATACCTGTATCTTCCACGATGAAGCGAACCTGCTTGTCGTCAACTTCCGTCTTCAACGTGATTTTTCCTTCTTTCGTAAATTTCTCAGCATTGTCGAGGAGCAGCGTCAGCGCACGTCTGGCTGCCTGCTCGTTGGTGGTAATCATCAGGCTGTCGGTGCCTTCGCCCAGTTCCAGGTCGATGGGAATCTTGTATTTCTCCGTGTTTGAGAAACTATCCATGGCCAGGGCCACCACCTGTAGGGCAGGGATATGGTCGTTGCGGTCCAACACCGTTTTGCTGTTGGCATCGCTCAGCTCCAGCATCTTGTTCACCAATCCCGTGATGCGGTTGGTATTCTCAATAATCTTCTGGTTCACGTCCTTACGTGTCTCCTCGTCCAGTTCCATGCCAGGTGTTGTGATGACCTGCGTGAAACCTGAAAGGATGTTCAGAGGTGTACGTATCTCATGCGATATCTGCTGGATGAACGACGTCTTCATGCGCGATGCCTCCTTGGTTCGCTCGTTAGCTTCTTCCAGTTGCAGGTAGGCTTTCTTCAGTCGTTTGGACGACTGCATGCGTAGGTAGTGAATCAAGAAGAAACCAATGTTGAAGATGGCAAACACCACCACCAGGTTCCAGAAGCGATGACGCTCCATCTGCGCCTTCTGTTCAGCCAGTTCTGTCTCTTTCTGTTGCGTGTTGTAGAGCATTGCCAGCTCTGCAGCATCGTCGCGCTGCATGCGGGCGATGGCCGAGTCCAGTTCCACGTAGATCTTTGTACCTACGGCCAGTGCCGAGTCTATCTTGCCCGCATTGATGTTGGCCTGATACTTCGGCAGCAGGAAGTTGTGCAAGTATTCCAGCGACAGTGTGCGTTCATAGCGCTGATTCAGCTCGTCCAGACGTTCGAAATTGCGTGCAGCCTCCTGCCAGCGCTGTGCCGTCATCAGGTAGCTGATGGCCTCATACTGTCCTTCGGCGCTCTTCGCATAGTTGGTCATCATGGCCCTGTTGTATGCCGCCTTGGCTTCAGCCTTGTGTCCCAGTCCTTCCAGAGCACTGGCACGGTATAAGTTGAGTCGTCCCAGCTGCTTGTCGAGGAACACCTTGTTGGGTGCAGGCAGCAGCATGTATTGCTGCAGCAGTTCGGCGAAGTGCTCCGTCCAGTCGTTAGCATCCTGATAGTTTTTGGCTGCCAGGTTCTGTTCGGTGATGTTGATAACGCCCACGATGGCACTGGTGAAGTTGCTGATGCTCGGGTCTTTTCGGATGATGTCGAGATATTTTTTGTAGGCATCCTCGAAATCGTCGGTTGCATCCTTCGGGTTGCCCAGTTGCAGTTGGCAGCATCCCACGGCCACCTGCATAAAGGCAAAGTCTGTGCTATTGTCTTTCTTGACTTCTTTCAGTCGCTGCATGGCTGGCACGATGTCCTTCATGATGGCATCCTGGTCGCCCTTCACCAGCAGCAGTCCCGACAGGCGGTTGGCGCACTTGGCATAGTAGTCCATGTCCTCGTCGGTGTCGATACTGATCTCGAACGCCTTGCGCCACTGTTTCTCGGCCAGTCTCACCCTCTTCTGTCTGGAGTAGGCATAGCCGCGCCAGTAGTGCACCTTCATGGGTGTCATCTCATGATTCGCCTCAAAGCGGTCTGCCAGCAACAAGACCGAGTCGTAGTCGTGCCTCAGGTAGGCCTCGTTCATCAGCGAGTCGGCCTTCACGATGATGGTCTGCTCAGCCTGCGTGCTGTTGCATGCTGTCAGTAGCACCAGCACGGCAGCCATGATGGTCAGTGCATATATGGAGTGTTTTGTTATTCGTAGTAGATTCATAGTCTTGTTGTCTTTATGATTGCAAAGATACAATAAAAAGGTTAGACGAGCATAAAACAAAGCTAATTATTTTTCTTATTTTATGATTTTTTCTTTTGTAGTGTGCCTACTTAATTGTAACTTTGCAGGCAAAAAGAAAGAAAAAGATGTTAGAAGTAAAGAATCTGCATGCCAAGATTGGTGAGAAGGAGATATTGAAAGGCATCAACCTGGTAATCAATGATGGCGAGACGCATGCCATTATGGGTCCTAACGGCTCGGGAAAAAGCACGCTGAGCGCTGTGCTGGTGGGCAATCCCCTCTATGAGGTGACCGAGGGCGAGGCCTTCTTCAATGGTAAGAACCTGCTGGAGATGAAACCCGAAGACAGAGCCCACGAGGGTCTGTTTCTCTCGTTCCAGTATCCTGTAGAGATTCCCGGCGTTTCGATGACCAACTTCATGAAGGCCGCCATCAACGAGAAGCGCAAGTACCACGGCCTGGAGCCGCTGAATGCTGCCGAGTTCCTGAAGCTGCAGCGCGAGAAGCGCAAGATCGTGGAGCTTGACTCAAAGTTGGCCAACCGTTCGGTGAACGAAGGCTTCAGCGGTGGTGAGAAAAAGCGCAACGAGATTTTCCAGATGGCCATGCTCGAGCCAAAGCTCTCTATCCTCGACGAGACAGACTCTGGTCTTGACGTTGATGCCATGCGTATCGTGGCCGAGGGTGTCAACAAGTTGCAGACGCCCGAGACGTCGTGCATCGTGATTACCCACTACGACCGTCTGCTCGAAATGATTCGTCCGCAGTTTGTACATGTGCTCTACAAGGGCCGCATCGTGAAGACTGGCGGTCCTGAACTTGCCAAGCAGATTCAGGAGCACGGCTACGACTGGATTAAGGAAGAGATCGGAGAAGAGTAGCTCGTACGCCAGTGATGAGTGAAAAGTGAAGAGTGAAGATTTTTGCTACCACACTTGATATGCAGTCAGAACAGCAATACATAGAATTATACAAAGAGGCGCGCGAGCTGATTTTCTCGCATGCCCCAGAGCCCATGAACGCCGTGCGTGATGAGGCTTTCAGCGACTTCGTGTCTGCTGGATTTCCCAGCAAGAAGGTGGAGCGCTATAAATACACCGACGTGCAGAAGCTCTTTGAGCCCGACTATGGCGTCAACATCAACCGCTTGCAGATACCCGTAGATCCCTATGAGGCTTTCCACTGCGACGTGCCCAACCTCAGCACCAGCCTCTACTTCGTGGTCAACGACATGTTCTTCCACGACGACAAGCCCAAGGCGCATCTGCCTGAAGGCGTCATCGTGGGTTCCATGCGCGACTATCCCGAGGTGGTGGCCCAGTATTATGGCAAGTTGGCCAAAACCTCTGACGATGGCATCACGGCACTCAACACCATGTTGGCGCAAGACGGCCTGCTGGTCTATGTGCCACGGAATGTCAAGGTGGACCGCACCATTCAGGTCATCAACATCCTGAAAACCACCCCCCAGAACGCCCAACGCCAGGTGCCCGACCTGATGGTCAATCGCCGCGTGCTGATTGTGGTCGAAGAGGGTGCCGAGGTCAAGATGCTGTTTTGCGATCATGCTGCCGACGACCGCCACTTCCTGGCCACACAGGTCATCGAGGCATGCGTCGGCGAGAACGCCTCGCTCGACCTCTACTGCATGGAGGAGACGCATCACAAGAATGTGCGCCTGAGCAATGTCTATATCTCGCAGCAGGCCAACAGCCGTGTGAACCATAATGTCATCACCCTGCACAACGGCATCACGCGCAACCGCCTCGACCTGGTCTTCAATGGCGAGGGTGCCGAGTGCCAGTGCTATGGTTGCGTGATAGCTGACAAGCAGCAGCATGTGGACAACAACACCCTGATCGTTCACCGCGTACCGCACTGTACCTCTAACGAACTTTACAAATATGTGCTCGACGACAAGGCCGTAGGTGCCTTTGCTGGCAGAGTGCTGGTGGAACATGGTGCGCAGAAGACCTCTTCGCAGATGACCAATCAGAACCTGACGGCCACCAAGGAGGCCCGCATGTACACTCAGCCCATGCTCGAGATCTATGCCGACGATGTGAAGTGTGCTCACGGCTCTACCGTAGGTCAGCTCAACGATGCCGCCCTCTTCTACATGCGCCAGCGCGGCATCTCGCTGCAGGAAGCCAAACTGCTGTTGCAGAATGCCTTCATCAATGAGGTCATCGACAAGATGGTGCTCGAACCCCTCCGCGACCGTCTCCACCACTTGGTAGAGAAGCGCTTCCGTGGCGAACTGAACAAGTGTGAAGGCTGCAAGCTCTGTCACTAAGAGCACTTTTCCCCCCTTGACGCGTCACAGACGTGCTGCTTTCCCGTAACCAAAGCGCTGCTTTCGTTACGGGAAAGTTGTTTGTTTGCCGTGGCCCAAGTGGCACTTTCGTTACGTCAAACCATCGCTTTTATCAGATCAAAGTGCCACTTTTGCGCTGCAATAGTGCCACTTTTGGTGTCCATCTAGCCCCTGGAGCGCGCGCATCCAGCCCCTAGAGACACCCATTCTAGCCCCTGAAAATGATGCGTCCAGGGGCTAAAAACAAGTTTTCCAGGGGCTGGAATCAACACCATTGTTTTACTGTTGTCGTTTCATCGTGTCCGTTTGACGGTTTAATACTTCCGCTCCAGGATGATGAAAGTGGCTGTATGAAGTTGTAGGAGGACTGCTCGGGATGTGGGGGGAAAGAAAAAAGGTCATCTGCTGATGACCTTTTTCCCATTTGTTATGTATATGCCCGACTGCGGCTTGGCTGTTTCTCTGCCGTTCAGATCGAAATACTTGTCGCTGTGTATCAGGTTTGTAGCCGTCCCCTTCTGCGTGTCTTTGATTGCCGAAGGCACAGGCGTGTTGCCCAATCTGAACAGTTTCACGCCGTGACTGGGCACCTTGGTCTTCAGCGTGCCGCTGACGGTGCCCACATCCTTCTTTGCCCAAATGTCGTAAAGCGGGATGTCTTCGTCGGCCGAATATCCAAACTGTGTCAGGTCAACATCGTAGCTATCATTCTTTGTGACATAGAAGAAAAACTCCATGGTAGTCCCCGTGGTCGATGGGTTGTCTGTGTCGCAGCTGGAATCATAACCGCATAATGCCCTAAAGGTTTTGAACTGATGCCCCTCTGGCAGGTTGTAAACTAAGGTACACTGACCGTTGAGCCCCAGTCCTGTCTCATAGTTCACGCCATCAACGCGCAGCGTATTTCCTTCCACATTTTTGTTGACGTGTAAAGAACCCCACTCCGAGCTATACGAATTATGGCTTAATGTGGTCAATGAAGTCTCGTTTCCATCGGCATCAATCAAGACGGGATTAATCAGATCGGCACGGTCGTAGGCAAAACCATCGCCATAGTTGCTCACAAAGATTTTCAGTTGCTCGGCATCTGTTATGTCGGCTTCAAGCACTTTCGACTTGGTGCCAGTGCGTGAGATAAGACCAGAGCGCGCGGCATAATCCTCTTGTTCGTCGGTCAATGGGTTTTGGTCGAACACCATAAACCTCACGGAAGTTGTGGCGCCCGTCTGTCCGATGCCAGAGTCATCGGCAGCAGCCATTGCTTTAAAGCGAACCACATCCATGTTGTCGGGTATCGTGAAGAAAATAGCCGCATTGGCATCTGTCGAGAAACCGCGATCATAGGTCGTGCCCATCACCTTCATCTTTCCACCATGGTCCACGTTCTTGTTCTCATACACGCGGTTAAAGTACGACTTGGTGTATTGACGCGTCTTGTAGGTGCCGGTCAGTTCAACCTCGGTCCCGTCTCGCAGCACCAGTGTGGGGTTAATCCAGTCGCCGTGATCGTAGTTAAAGTTGTCGCCGCCGTCGTCAACAACCAGAACAAGGGTCTTGGCTCCTTGGGGCCATTCGATATCCACGTTTACAGCATGACCGTCGGTCGTGTAAGCCACCGTCTCCGACTTGTAGAGCGCCTTGTTGCCTGCTATCCAGCGGTTGTTGTCGCGTTGGAACAGAGCCAGCCAGCGGTTGCCTGTCACTGGGTCTTTAGACGTCCAAACTACACGTCCGTTGTCCTCGTCGTTGTTCACCTGATGCGCATTGATGCCATATTTATGCATACGGTGATACTCCTCGTTGTTCAGCAGCGACAGCGTGAAAGCATCATTCTTGGTCATCTCGCCACCGAAGAATAATGGCGAGTGGCAGATGCCCCATAGTGTCATCATGGTCATCTGTTCGTTCTGTGTCAGCAGCGTCCACCGTCCTTTATCGGCATTCGTAAATCCTTGGTCGCCAATGGTCATGGCAATTTGTCCCAATGGCAGCATGTCGCAGTCGGCATAATTGCCAGGTCGGGCATACTGACTCCACTCGTTGGCTTCGTTGAAAACGGCATCCACAGCGCTCCAGTTGTCCCACAAATCGTCCATCATGCGCCACATGTTGGCATTCTGCAGACATTCTTCGGCATACTGATACTGTGTTTTTCCAGGTGATAGCGACAGAACTATGGGGCGTCCTGTTTGATCTATAGCCTTGCGTATCATGTGAATCTCGTCCGTGTAGAACGGCCTACTCAGGTCGTCAATCTTCAGGAAGTCCACACCCCATTCGGCATACAGATCCATGATAGAGTTGTAGTACAGCTGACCAGCTTCGTTGTTTCTCACCAGCAGGTTGTCCTTTAGCCAGGTGCAGGGCGACGTTGTGCCATTGTAAACCTGCGACCAGGCTGTCTGCTCGCTTCCCTTCAGCTTGTAGCTACTGCCTACCACCGATTTGGGAACGCCACGCATGATGTGGATTCCGAATTTCAATCCCATCTTGTGAATCTTGTCGGCCAGCGCCTTAAAACCTTCGTTTTTGCCATTGACCATGCACGAAGGGAAGCGAGTAGGTGAGGGCAGATATCGTCCGTATTCATCGATAACGTAGCCTTGGTCGCCGCGCTGGTTGTAGTTGCCACCGCCCAGTGACGGATGTTGGCAGTACCAACGTATGTCCACCACGACATACTCCCATCCGTGGCGCACCAGGTCGTTGTCAACCAGGTACTGTGCATTTTGAAGAACCTCTTTTTCTGTAACCGATGAGTAGTAGCAGTCCCATGAGTTCCAACCCATAGGGGGCGTCATTGCCCAGGTGCGAAAGGTTGCCATTTCTTCTTGCGCTGTCAAAGTGTTCAGCATAAGAAATAAGGAAATGATTGTTAATGTTAGTTTTTTCATAATTTAAATAGTTTGTAGTTTTCGGTGCAAAAGTACTAATTTATTTGCAAATTGCGCATCGTTTTTCACCTTTTATTTGTATTTTTGCATGCAAAATTGAATAAGGATGTATAATATAGATAAGATACGCGAAGACTTCCCCATCCTGCAGCGGGAAGTATATGGAAAACCCCTGGTCTATCTGGATAATGCGGCTACCACGCAGAAGCCCCTGTGCGTGCTCGATGCCATGCGCGACGAGTACCTGAACGTGAATGCCAACGTGCATCGCGGTGTGCACTACCTTTCGCAGCAGGCTACCGACCTGCACGAAGCTGCCCGCGAGACTGTGCGCCGCTTTATCAACGCCGGCAAGACCGAAGAGATTATCTTCACCCGCGGCACCACCGAGGCTATCAACCTGGTGGCTTCATCGTTTTGCGAGTCGCAGATGCAGGCTGGCGATGAGGTGCTGGTCACTGAGATGGAGCACCACTCTAACATCGTGTCGTGGCAACTGCAGGCCATGAAGCGCGGTATCGTGGTAAAGCACATCCCCATCACCGACGATGGCCTGCTCTGCATGGATCAGTTGGAATCGCTCATCACCGAAAAGACCAAGATTGTCAGCGTGGCGCATGTCAGCAATGTGCTAGGCACGGTAAACCCCGTTGAGCAAATCATCAGTGTGGCGCATGCCCATGGCATCCCCGTGCTGGTGGATGGTGCCCAGAGTGCTCCCCACATGGCGATAGATGTACAGAAGATGGACTGCGACTTCTTTGCCTTTAGTGGTCATAAAATGTATGGTCCTACGGGCATTGGCGTGCTCTATGGTAAGGAAGCGTGGCTTGAGAAGTTGCCTCCCTATCAGGGTGGTGGCGAGATGATCGACAAGGTGACGTGGACAAAGACCACCTTCGAGCGCCTGCCGTTCAAGTTTGAGGCCGGCACCCCCGACTATGTAGCTACTCATGGTTTGGCCAAGGCTATTGAGTATATTGATTCCGTAGGTTTCGATGCCGTACAGCAGCACGAGCACGAGCTTACGCGCTATTGCATGGAACAGCTACAGACCGTCGATGGCATGAAGATTTATGGTCCGAGAGATGCATCTGTCAAGGATGCTGTGGTCAGCTTCAATGTTGGCGACATCCACCATCTGGACATGGGAACACTGCTTGATCGTCTGGGCATTGCTGTCCGCACCGGTCACCACTGCGCCCAGCCTCTGATGGATCGCCTTGGCATCAGCGGCACCGTTCGCGCTTCGTTTGCCCTGTATAATACAAAAAAAGAGGTGGACACCCTCGTCGAAGGCATCCACCGTGTATCTAAAATGTTCTAACTCCTACCTAACCTCCCTTATCTGGAGGATAGTGCTGGCCTCCCCAGTTCGGGGAGGCCTTTTTGTTTCTATGCAGATGGGGTGCTATGCTAGTTTCTCGCGACACTTCAGGACAGCAGCCACAAACCATGCCAGGCATACGGCCTTGATGGCCATGGAACAATCGGGGAATACTGTAGCCAGGAAGGCCACCTGCGCATTGAGCAGGTGCAGCGTCTGGTTGATGTTGATTTTGCGACCCAGCACGCTGCCGTAGTAATGCGCCAGCTTCTCTATTGGCTGCATGATGGCAGCGCTGAGATTCATCACTGTGTTCATTTTCTCTTCACGGATTAATAGTTCTGTATTCATAATGCTAAGCTTTTTGTTTTCTTTTCTGGGTGCAAAATAAAGGAGTAAGAGTGCAATATAAGTTCACAAACGAAACTTTTTGTGTTAAAAATGCAGGTTTTTAATTATTTTTAGTATTTTTGTAGCCTAAAATGAAGAAAACGATGTTGCTTAACCATTACTACGAAGGATTGGTAGAGGCTGGTTGCGATGAGGCTGGCCGTGGTTGTCTGGCTGGCAGCGTTTATGCTGCTGCAGTTATCCTGCCGCCCGACTACCAGAATGAACTGTTGAACGACTCTAAGCAACTCACCGAGAAGCGGCGTTACGAGTTGCGTAAGCAGATTGAGCGCGACGCCGTGGCATGGGCCGTGGGCATCGTGACGCCCGAGGAGATAGACCGTATTAATATATTGAATGCCTCTATCCTGGCCATGCACCGTGCGCTGGACCAACTGAAGGTGCGCCCGCAGGCCATCATCGTGGATGGCAACCGCTTCAAGCCCTACAAGGATCCCGCCACCGCTGAGCCGCTTCCCCATACCACCATTGTCAAGGGCGACGGAAAGTATCTTGCCATTGCCGCCGCCTCGATTCTGGCCAAGACCTATCGTGATGACTATATGAACCAGTTGGCCGACGAATATCCGCAGTACGACTGGAAGTCGAACAAGGGCTATCCCACCAAGAAACACCGCGAGGCCATTCGCCAATATGGTACCACGCCCTATCACCGCATGAGCTACAACCTGTTGGGCGACGGGCAGCTGAGCATCCCGTTTGACGAGTAAGCATCCCGACCGATGCCTGCAGACCACCGTTCTATTCATGACTAGCAACCGAGATAATGCGACACGATAAACTGGAAAGAGAGCTGCGACTGCTGCTGTTGCTCATCGAGAACCATCACTACACGGTGGCGGATATCTGCAATAAGATAGATATCTCGCGCCGCAACCTGTACTACTATCTGGAGTCGTTTAAGTTCATGGGCTTCCACGTGGAAAACAATAAGCCCTACTACCGCATACGCAAGGACTCGCCGTGGTTCAAGAAGCTCGATGCCGCCGTCCACTTCACCGAGGATGAGGCCATCATGATGCGCCATATCCTGGACAAGACTGGCGATGACAGTCAGCAGATGCAACGCCTGAAGCAGAAGCTGGACAAGCTCTACGACCTGGACATCCTCGACAATGTGGAGCTGCGCGAGCAGGTGGGGCGCAACGTGTCGTCTATCTATGATGCCATCAAGCAGAAACGCACCGTGGTGCTCGAGGGCTACTCCTCGGCCAACAGCAATACGCTGAGCAACCGCCTCGTAGAGCCGTTCCTGTTCTTGAACGGCAATCAGGAGGTGCGCTGCTTCGAGATAGCGTCCAAGATGAACAAGACGTTCAAGCTGTCGCGTGTGCAAGACGTGAAGATACTGGATCTCTTCTGGCAATACGAGAAGTATCACCGCGAGATGTTGACCGACATTTTTATGTTCAGTAGCGAGAGTCAGCAGCTGGTCAAACTGCGACTGGGCCGACTGTCGGCCAGTCTGCTGCGCGAGGAATACCCCCAGAGCGAGCGCTATATTGAGCCCGACGGCAATGACCACTGGCTGGTGGAGCTACCCGTCAGCTCGTTTAAGGGCATCGGTCGTTTCGTGCTGGGACTCATGGAAGACATCGACGTGCTGGAGAACGACGATTTTAAAGACTATCTACGACAGAAAATACAAACTATGAAACAACGACTATGAACAAATTGAAAACAAATCTTATTCTTCTGGCGTTGATCTGTTGCACCACGACGAAAGCACAGCAAGTCAACGACTCGAACACGCCGCTGCACCTCATGGCGCCTGCTTATAAGTGTGGCTATGGCGTGCCCGATGCCAAGGCGGTGAAACAAACCATGGACCGCGTGCTGCACTATCTGCAACGGTCCACCCCAGCAGTGCTTGAGGACAGCAAGACACACCGTGTGGTCAGCGACTTCAAGGCCATCAACGAACATACGCAGCTGCGCAGGGGCGACTTCCGACTGACCAGCTACGAGTGGGGCGTCACCTACTCGGCCATGATGGCTGCCTATAAGACCACGGGCGATGTGGCCTATCGTGACTATGTTTACGAGCGCTATCGTCTTCTGGCTGCTGCCGCCCCCTATTTCACACGACTCAGCAAGCAGGGCAAGAAGATTGACCCCGTGATGCGCAAGGTTGTTGACCCGCAAGCGCTCGACGATGCCGGCGCCGTATGCTCGTCGATGATCAAGGCCAGCATGGCCGACAAGTCGCTGCAGTTGGGAGCCCTCATCAATAACTATAGCGCTTATATATTAAATAAGGAGTACCGACTGGACGATGGTACCTTTGCCCGTCTGCGCCCTCAGCACAACACACTGTGGCTAGACGACATGTTTATGGGTATCCCCACCGTGGCCCACATGGGACTTTATACAGGCAATACAAAGTACTTCGATCAGGCTGCCACGCAGGTGCAGCAATTCGCTCAGCGTATGTTTGTGCCCGAGAAACAGTTGTTCCGCCATGGATGGGTGGAGGGTATGAACCCGCATCCTGCCTATCACTGGGGGCGTGCCAATGGCTGGGCCATCCTCACCCTCTGTGAGGTTCTCGATGTGCTGCCCCAGCAGCATCCGCAGCGTCAGGCCATCGTCAAGCTGTTGCAGCAACATGCCGAGGGATTGGCCCGACTGCAGGGCATCGATGGCTACTGGCACCAGTTGCTAGACCGTCCTGAAACATATGAGGAAACGTCATGCACCGCCATCTTTACCTACTGTCTGGCCCACGCCATCAACAGTGGTTGGCTCGATGCCAAGGCCTATGGACCTGTGGTGATGCTGGGATGGCAGGCCGTAGCGAAGGCTGTCAGCGACCGCGGTCAGGTGACCGGCGTCTGCGTAGGCACCGGCATGGGCTTCGATGCCGCCTTCTATGCCTATCGCCCTGTCCACGTGATGGCTGCCCACGGCTATGGTCCTGTGATCTGGGCCGGTGCCGAGGTGCTGAAACTGCTCAAGGCGCAGCATCCCAAGATGAACGATAGTGCGGTGCATTTCTACGATCAAGAGATAAACACCAATGAACCAATCTTCAGCGTCGATGGAAAAACGGATTTTTAGTCTTCTGCTATCTGTCGTCTGTGCGCTGATGGTTCATGCACAGTCGGGGCTTGACGCTCGCTCGTTCAAGAAATACTGGACGGTGGAGTCGGAAGCCCCCGACTACCGTGTGTCGTTCTCGGGCGACACCTGCGAGGTGGTAGCGCCCAAAGGACTGACGCTATGGCGCAAACAGGCTGTGAAGCAAGGCATGGCGGTGGACTACGATGTGCTGGTCACCGACGACCGCCTGAGCGATATGAACCTCTTCTGGATGGCCAGTGACCCGGCTGCTGCATCAGTCTTTAAGCGCATGAACCAGCGCCAGGGTGTGTTCAAAAACTGCTATCAGCTGCAGATGTATTACCTGGGCTATGGTGGCAACTACAATTCTACCACGCGTTTCCGCCGTTATATGGGCGGTGGCGAGGTGCCACCAGTGTGGAAGGAATATACCGATGCCGCTCACCTGTTGCGCTCAGGCCATTGGTATCACTGGCGTGTGGAGAGCACCCGCGAGGGTCGCACCCGCATCTTTGTCGATGGCGAACTGCTGGTAGACTACCTCGACCCGACGCCGCTGACCAGTGGCTGGTTTGGTTTCCGCACCACGCTCTCGCGCATCCGTATCACGAATTTCCGCATGGAGCAACTGCCAGTGCAGTCTGAGGTACCTCTGCATTGGATTGGTGCTACCCCTGCCACGCCCCAGCCGTCAACCTTTGGTGTGCCTTTTGCTCAGGGCGAATTGAAGAAAGTGACCGATGCCCGCCAGTTTGCTGCGGCCGACTGTTGGCCTTTGGCCTACTGGCCCGATGGGTCTGTCAAGTGGATGGGCGTGTCTGGTGTCTTCCCAGCTCAGAAAGAGGGCACACTCACGGTGAAGGACCTGGGGCGCCAGTTGTATATCGCCAACCAGCACCTGCAGGTATTTATTCCTAAGCAAGGCGACAACTTCCTCGATAGTATGCTGGTGGATGGACTGAAGGTTGGCAGCGGTGCTACCTTGGTGGCCACCACCACAAAGGGTCGTTACACGGCCAAGGTCGAGCATGCTGCGATAGAACGACAGGGAAAGGCCTCTGCCGTGGTGAAAGTTACCGGGCGTCACGGAGGAAAAGACGGTCGCCGCTGGCTACCTTTCACCCTGCGTCTCTACTTCTGGCAAGGCACCGACCAAGTGAAGCTTGTTCACTCTTTTATATATGATGGTGAGCAGTCGCGCGACTTCATCACCTCGTTAGGTGTCCGCTTTGGCGTGCCCATGCGTACCGAGGCCTACAACCGTCATATAGCCTTCGCTGTGGATGGCGACTCGCTGTGGCACGAACCTGTACAACCGCTCGACGGTCGCCGCACACTATCGAGAGATACCAACTGGCAGGCGCTGCAGATGCAGCAAGAGCGCATTCCTGCACCAGAAACCTTCGACGGGCAGGGGCAGATGCTGCTCAGCGAGTGGGCACAGTGGGACGGCTTCCGTCTGTCGCAGCTCACCGATAATGCCTGGTCTATCCGTAAGCGAGCCACCGACCGTAGTCCGTGGATAGGTACGCTGACGGGCTGTCGTGCCACAGGACAAGCGTTCGTGGGCGACACCGAAGGTGGTATCAGTCTGCGCCTGACCGACTTCTGGCAGAGTTATCCTTCCACCATCCAGGTGGACCATGCCCGCAGCAATGAGGCCCAACTCACCATGTACCTGTGGTCGCCCGAGGCAGAAGCGATGAACCTGTGCCACTACGACACCATTGCTCACGGCCTTTTGTCTAGCTACGAAGATGTGCAGGAGGGCATGAGCACGCCCTATGGCATCGGTCGTACCAGTGAACTGTGGTTGCAGCCCTACACCGGGAAACCTCAATATGATACTCAGATGGGCAACTATCAACTATTGCCTACCCCCGAATACCTACATAGCAAACGTGCCTTCGGCATCTGGTCGCTGCCCACCAAACATCAGGAGGTGGAACAGCGTCTGGACAACTACATCCGTATCTTCCAGTGCGAGACGGAGCGCTGCAAGTGGTATGGCTTCTGGAACTATGGCGATGTGATGCATGCCTACGATGAGGAACGTCATGAGTGGCGCTACGATGTGGGTGGCTTTGCCTGGGACAATACAGAGTTGGCGTCGCCCATGTGGTTGTGGTACAGCTTCTTGCGTAGCGGACGTGCTGACATCTGGCGCATGGCTATGGCTATGACCCGCCACAATAGCGAAGTGGATACCTATCATATCGGCCCCTTTGCTCCGTTGGGCAGCAGACATAATGTGAGTCACTGGGGCTGTGGTGCTAAGGAGGCACGCATCTCTCAGTCGGTCTTCTTGCGCTTTTTCTACTATCTCACTGCCGATGAGCGTACGGGCGATCTGATGCATGCACAGACCGACTGCGACACGCTGCTCTATCATCTAGACCCCATGCGTTTGGCCGAACCTCGTTCGCTCTATCCCTGTCAGGCCCCGGCCCGACTGCGTATCGGTCCCGACTGGCTGGCTTATGCCGGCAACTGGATGACAGAGTGGGAACGTACGGGCAACCGCCGTTATGCCGACAAGATCAAGACCGGCCTACAGTCTATGGCTGCGCTGAAGCATGGACTCTTCACGGGCAATAAGGCGTTGGGCTATGACCCTGCTACAGGACGAATCACCTACGAAGGACCAGACAGTCTGCTTAACACCAACCACCTGTGTACCATCATGGGAGGCTTTGAACTGATGAACGAGCTGATGCCGATGCTGCCCTCACCTCAGTTCGAGAGTGTTTGGCTTGACCACGCCCGTCGTTACCGTGAGATGGCTCTGAAGGTCAGTGGCAACAAGTTCCCAGTGCGCCGTCTCGATGCCTATGCGGCATGGAAAGACCGCGATGTGGAGCGCCGTGCACACGTGTGGCAGTCGCTGTTGGCACCCGCCAAGGGCATCTCTACCAACGATGCCGCATTGTGGTCGCTCGATGCTATCTATATGTTGGAAGTATTTTAACTCTTTATATTTATAAACAACAATGAAAAAGAACATGATGATTTGGGCAGCTGCCGCCATGATGATGGCCAGCTGCGGTTCGATTGCACTGAACCAAGATGCAACATCGACAGTAACTAACAATGCCACAACGGCTGCTACCAACGTGCTGGGCAGCGTGATGCAGGCTGCAACCAACAGACAGGCTCTGAGCAATATGTTCCAGAGCGTGCTGGGCCTCGACAAGATGACCGAGAAGAGCATCGTTGGCACTTGGAAGTACAGCTCTCCTGGTTGTGCCTTCACTTCTCAGCAGCTGTTGGCTCAGGCTGGTGGCGAGATTGCTGCCCAGCAGATCAAGGAGAAAATGCTGCCCACGTTCACCAAACTGGGTGTGAAGGCTTCTAACACCACCATCACTTTCAACGAGGACAAGACCTTCGCAGCGCAGATTGCCGGCAAGAAGCTGAGTGGAACCTACACCTTCGAGCCCTCTACAGGCAAAGTGGTGCTGTCAACACTGCTGCTCAATGTGACCTGCTATGCCAAGAAGAATGCCGATGGTATCGGTCTGCTCTTCGAGTCAACCAAGCTGCTCACACTCTTCCAGACCATGTCTGCACTGAGTGGCAACAAGACCATGAACACCATCAGCGACCTGTCTAAGAACTACGACGGTCTGCGCATGGGCTTCGACTTCAAGTAATTGAAGCAATCACTCAACGATAGTGCCGCCTTTGGCCCGTTAAAGTGCTGCTTTGACCGGCTGAAGGTGGCACTATTGTATGCTAGAAGTGCCACTTTGACAATGCAATACGGCAGCTATTGTTGCGGTAGAAGATGCGAATTGCATCAATTAACTGTAGAAAAAGCGATTTCGTTGCCATAGAAGTTTTGCTATGTGGCGCAAAATGATTAATTTTGCACCCTTGAACATATTGATACTTAATTAAATAATATAAACGCAAAGGAAATTATTATGGCAAAGAAAGCGCTATTGATGATTCTCGATGGATGGGGAATCGGTAAGCATGGTAAGGGCGACGTGATCTTCAACACTCCCACACCTTACCTCGATTTGTTGACTGCTACTTCGGCTCACTCACAGCTCATGGCTTCAGGCGAAGATGTTGGTCTGCCCGACGGACAAATGGGTAACTCGGAGGTTGGTCACCTGAACATCGGTGCTGGTCGCATCGTTTATCAGGACCTGGTAAAGATTAACCGTGCCTGTAAGGATGGTTCTATCGTTGAGAACCCCCAGGTGAAGGCTGCTTATACCTACGCTAAGGAGAACGGTAAGAAACTGCACCTGATGGGCCTCTGCTCTGACGGTGGTGTGCACTCAAGCCTTGATCACCTCTTCAAGCTCATCGAGGTGGGTAAGCACTATGGACTGAAGAACCAGACCTTCGTACACTGCTTCATGGATGGTCGTGACACCGACCCCAAGAGCGGTAAGGGCTTTATTGAGCAGGTAACTAAGGTGTGTGCCGACAACGACGCTGCCATCGCTAGCATCATTGGTCGTTTCTACGCCATGGACCGCGACAAGCGCTGGGAGCGCGTGAAGGAGGGTTATGACCTCATCGTGAACGGCACAGGTAAGCAGGCTACCGATATGGTGAAGGCCGTAGAGGAGAGCTATGCCGACGGCGTAACCGACGAGTTTATCAAGCCTATCCACAACAGCGCCGTGAACGGATGCATCGAAGAGGGCGACGTAGTGATCTTCATCAACTTCCGTAACGACCGTGCTAAGGAGCTCACCGTGGTACTGACTCAGCAGGATATGCCTGAGCAGGGCATGAAGACCATCCCCGGACTGCAGTACTACTGCATGACGCCATACGATGCAAGCTTCACTGGTGTGAACATCCTCTTCCCCAAGGAGAACGTAGAGAACACCCTGGGCGAATACCTGTCTCAGCAGGGTAAGAAGCAGCTGCACACCGCCGAGACCGAGAAGTATGCACACGTAACATTCTTCTTCAACGGTGGTCGTGAGCAACCCTACGAGGGTGAGGACCGCATCCTGGTGCCCAGTCCAAAGGTAGCTACCTACGACCTGAAGCCAGAGATGAGTGCCTTCGAGGTGAAAGACAAGCTGGTGGCTGCTATCAACGAGGCTAAGTATGACTTCATCGTGGTGAACTTCGCCAACGGTGATATGGTTGGTCACACGGGTGTTTACAATGCCATCGCAAAGGCCGTATGGGCTGTTGACAACTGCGTGAAGGATGTCATCGAGGCTGCTAAGGCCAACGACTACGAGGCTATCATCATTGCCGACCACGGTAATGCCGACAACGCTATCAACCCCGACGGAACACCTAACACGGCTCACTCGCTGAACCCCGTGCCCTTCATCTATGTGACCAACAACAACTCGGCTACGGTGAAGGACGGTCGTCTGGCCGACGTGGCTCCTTCTATCCTCCACATCATGGGACTTGAGAAGCCTGCCGACATGACTGGCGAGAACCTGATTCAGGACTAAGCTGAAAGAACCAGTATGATAAATAGAAAAACGTGAGTCTCCAAACAGGGGACTCACGTTTTTCTTATGACCTCTCCTAACCTCCTCTAAGAGGAGAAATTCTGGGAGCTATTGTGCTATTGATTCGTCTTCGAGAACGGGTGTTGCCTCTTCGTCTGTTTGTAGTTGTGACTTATCGACGGGCTTTGACAGCGACTTGCTGGCCAGCAGTAGTGCCACGTAGCCTGCAATGGCGATGATGGTGGCCCAGATAATGACGTAGAGGGCGATGGTGACGGCCAGTCCGCCAATGAAATAGACGGCCAGCGTCAGACTGAAGTTGGTCCAGTCTTTACCGCCCTTGATGGTGGCATAGACGGCTAGTCCTACCTGCGCCAGTTGGGGAATGGCGATGATGGTGATGGCCCACCAAGGATGGCCGTGCGAGTAGAGCAAGAAGGCCAGCAGCGCACTGATGGGCAGGCCGATGAGCCCCCACAGCCATGAGCACTCGCGCTGGGCATGCTCGTTGGCCAGGTCGAGGGTGCGCTTAAACAGTTTCACCTGATAGAAGAAGATGGTGATGATGAGTGCACCATTGATGATGGTCCACAGCCAGCCCACCTCGCTGGGGCGTACAAACCAGATGCGCCTTTCGGCAAACAGGAACTGCGTCAGTTCGAGCAGGCTGAGCACGATGAAGAGTGCCACCTGTGCATAGACGGTGTTCTTGCTGCTGCGCTCTCTGTCCTCACGGTTCAACTGTCCCACGGCGATGAGCAGCAGGCCCACGAAGAAGATGCCCCATACGGGCCATTCCCAGTCGTGATGAAAGATGAACGTGTCGAGATAGTTGGTAATGTTGTTAAGGAAATCCATATTCATTTGGTTTTAAGTTTGACGTTCAGTGTGGTGTTAGGTTGCGGCCTATCAGTGATGCAAATATACTACTTTTTGTTGAACAGACCATGATTATTGAGAAAAAGTTTGTAACTTTGTGGGCGAAACAGATAAGGCGAGAACGATGAACGTACAGATAGAAGAAACGTGGAAACAGCACTTGCAAGAGGAGTTTGACAAGCCCTACTTCACGCAGTTGACCGACGGTGTGAGGCGTGAGTATGCCGCAGGGGCGTGCTATCCTCCGGGCAAGTTGATCTTCAATGCCTTCAACCTGTGTCCGTTTGACCAGGTGAAGGTGGTCATCATCGGTCAGGATCCCTATCATGAGCCGGGCCAGGCCCATGGACTGAGCTTCTCGGTGCAGGACGGGGTGGCTTTTCCCCCTTCGTTGCAGAACATCTTCAAGGAGATACACGATGACCTGGGCACACCCATGCCGACGTCGGGCGACCTGAGTCGCTGGGCCCGTCAAGGCGTGTTGCTGCTCAATGCCACACTGACCGTGCGGGCACACCAGGCCAACAGCCATGCTTCGTTGGGATGGCAGCACTTCACCGATGCAGCTATCAAGGCGCTGGCCTCGTCGCGCGAACATATAGTATATATGCTGTGGGGTGGCTTTGCCCGCTCGAAGGCTGCGATGATAGACCGTCAGCGCAACCTCGTCCTGGAGTCGGTTCACCCCTCACCACTATCGGCCAACCGTGGTGGCTGGTTCGGTCAGCATCAGTTCTCGCGCTGCAACCAGTATCTGGCACAAGTAGGCGAGACCCCCATCGAGTGGTAGGGAGAATAGGTTAGTTTTCCTCACTCATAATTATCAATTGTCAATTATCAATTATTAATTAAGATGAACATCCCTCCCATCATACAAATAGGCGATATCCTCATCTCTTCGGATATCATTACTGAGAAATTTTGTTGCGACTACGAAACCTGCAAGGGCATCTGCTGTGTGGAAGGCGATGCCGGTGCGCCGGTGACCATCGACGAAGTGATGGAGATAGAGAACAGTACCGATGTGGTGTGGGATGACTTGTCGGCCTCGGCACAGAGCGTGATTGACCAGCAAGGTGTGGCCTACACCGACCAGGAGGGCGATCTGGTGACCAGCATTGTGGGCGGCAAGGACTGTGTCTTTACCTGTTACGATGGCGACAACTGTCTCTGTGCGCTGGAAAAGGCCTACCGCAAAGGCCTGACGGGCTACTGTAAGCCCATCAGTTGTGCGCTGTATCCTATCCGAGAGAAGGTCTTTTCGGATGGAACGGTGGCCCTGAACTATCACCGTTGGAATATCTGTGAGTGCGGACGCAAAAAAGGGAAGGCTCTTGACCTTCCCGTATATCAGTTTCTGAAAGAACCGCTGGTTCGCCGCTTTGGCGAGGAGTGGTATCAGGAACTCTGTGACGTGGCCGAGATGCTTCTTTCTTCTGACAACCAGAAGGAATAATCATCAGTTCTTCCTATAGTCGCTAGGACTCATACCCGTATGCTCTTTGAAGTACTTTCCCATGAATGACTGATTGGGAAAGTTAAAGTCGAGGGTAATCTCCTTGATGCTCTTGGTGCTGTTCTTCAGTGCCAGGCGCAGTTCCAGTGTCACATAGTTGTCTATCCACGTGTTTGGTGTGCGTCCGCTGACGTTCCTCACCGACTGGCTGAGGTACTTAGGCGTGATGTTCATCTGTTGCGCATACCAGCTGACGCGACGCTGCTGGCGACAGTTCTCCTCTACCAGACGGATGAAGCGAGTGAAGATGATATCGCTGCGCGTCTGGTGGTCTTCCTTGATCGACTGGGCGCGATAGATGATATTGCTCAGGTCATAGAACATGGCCAGGATGAGTGTGCGCATCAGTTCCTTGTGGAAGTGGTTCTGCGTCTCGGTGATTTTCTTGTTCAGAATCTTGAAGTCATCGTGGAACATCTGCTGTTCCTGTTCCGACAACGACATCACGGGGTGATAGCGGGAATAGAGGAAGAGGGCAGAGATGTCGCTCACCTCGCGAATTACCTCGTAGAAGAACTTCATGCTGAGCGCCATGCCTACGCATTCAAAGTCGTCCGACGAGGTGACATGATCCACCACATGGCGGTCGGAGACAATGATGATGTCACCCTGATTGATGATTTTCTCTTCGGTGTCGAGCATATAGCGGGCACTGCCTTGCTGGCAGAGGCCAATCACGATGAAGTTCAGACGGTGTGGCTCTGTCATCTGTGGCAGATTGGTCACGTCCGACAACAGGATCAGATCATCATTGAGCGATGCGCTTGTGCCCCATTGCTTAACCTTTTCAAAGTCTGATAATGCAATCTTTTTATCCATTCAGTTTCTTTATTTGCTTTTGTTTTAGTCGGAAAGTCTTGCTCTTTCCGTTGTATTTCATGGTGATAATGCCGCCCTTGTCGGCCTTGATGGTGGCCGAGGTGATCTTGCCTTGCTTCCATGTGGCGTCAATCTCGTACCCGCCACGGGCACGCAGGCCTTTCACTTCGCCTTCAGACCATGTCTTGGGCAGGGCAGGAAGTAGTTCTATGATAGTCTGTGGTTCTGCATCAAACTGCACGTTGCTCTGCAGCAGCATCTCGCAAACACCGGCGGTGCCACCGAAGTTGCCGTCAATCTGGAAGGGCGGATGGGCATCAAACAGGTTGGGATAGGTGCCACCGCCCTGACCCTTTCGGCGCGGTCCGGCAGGAACATACTCCAACAGCTTCTGATAGATATGGAAGGCTTGCTCGCCTTTGTGCAGACGTGCCCACAAGTTGATGCGCCAGCCGGTGCTCCAACCGGTGGTCTTTTCGCCCTTTTGTATTAGGGTCTGCTCGCAGGCCGTCAGCAGGTCGCTGGCTGTTCCGGCATATCCCATCTGCGATGGTGTGGCAGTGGGTGTGATGTGATGACCGGGGTAGAGACCGATGAGGTGACTCTGGTGGCGGTGGTGCGGGTCGTAGTCGCGCCAGTCGTGGTACCACTCGTTGAGGTCGCCATCCTTTCCGATGGTATAAGGGTGCAGACGAGGCAGCACCTCTTCAAGTGCTGTGATGTCATCGCCACACATACGTCCGGCAGCGATGGTGTTGATGAACAGCTCGCGAATGATAGCCAGGTCGGCCGTACCGCCATAGCATGTCATGCCATGATAGCCCTGATCGGTGATATATTCGTTTTCGGGCGAGGTGCTGGGAGCGGTGATCAGCTCCTGTGGGTTGTGAGGATTCTCGATGAGCCAGTCCTTACAGAAGTCGGCAGCGCCTCTCATCAGTGGGTAGGCCGTGGTCTTGAGATACTGCAGGTCTTGTGTGAAGAGGTATTTCTCCCACAGTGTTTCCACTAGCCAGGCACCGCCTAGTGGCCAGTTGGCCCATTCGGGCTTCTCGTTCTTCTCGCCCACGGGGTTAGCCATGGCCCAGAGGTCGCTGTTGTGGCCTGCCGACCAACCGTGTTCTATGCCGTAATAGTTCTTGGAAGTGTAGCGTCCATTCTCGGCTAAGGCCTTGACAAAGCCATCGATAGGCATCGCCATCTCTTGCAGGTTGGCAGCAAAGACGGGCCAGTAGTTCTCCTCCAGGTTGATGTTGATGGTGTAGTTGCCGCGCCATGGTGCCTGAAGATGTGGGTTCCACAGTCCCTGCAGGTTGGCTGGGACGGCCGGCGTGCGCGAGCAACTGATGAGCAGATAGCGTCCGTACTGGAAGAAAAGGGTCTCCAGATAGCGGTCGGCAGCGTCGTTGCCTTGATGATAACCTTTCAGCAGCTGGTCGGTGGGAATAGCCAGAGGCTTTTTGTCGGCAGAGAGAGACAGCGCGAGGCGGTTGTAAAACTGCTGATAGTCGGCCAGATGGCGCTGGCGCACCTCCTCGAAGGTGACGTTCTTGGTGTGCCATATGCGGTCCATCGCTTCCTGGATGTAGGGCGCTCCGTCTTTGACAGGGTGCTTGTCGAACCCGTTGAAGCTGGTGGCGTTGACGAAATAAACCACGGCCTCGGTCACACCTGTCAGTTGCAGGGTGCTGTCGGTGGCTTCCACCGTGCCGTCTTTATGGTTCACCTGCAGCAAGGCACAGAAATGAACGGTCTCCAGTTCGTTGCCTGTAGCATGGCCCGTGAGAGTCAGCTGGTTGCCTTTTGCCTTCACCTGATGGCTCAGCAGCGATGTCAGCTGAATCTCGGTATTGATCTGTTGAGGCTTTGATGCGCTGAGACGGATGGCGATGAGCTGGTCGGGAGCCGACGTCAGGTATTCGCGTGTATAGGTTACTCCACCTTTATTATAAGTAGTATAAGCCACGGCAGAGTCAAGACTGAGCGAACGGTGATAGTTGGTGACGGCTCCCGCTCTTTGATGATCTACGATATGCATGGTGGCCAGAGGCATATAGTAGCTGGAGTTATGTCCTTGCACATGCAGTTGCAGTGAGTCGGCTTTGCGATAGTCTTCGTTGAAGAGAGCCTTACGGATCTCTGGTATCCACTTCGAAGCACCGGCATCTTCCTGGCGGTCGATAGGCTTACCGCTCCAGAGGGTGATGTCGTTGAGTTGGATGATGTCGTCACTGGGGTTGCCATAGATTAGGGCTCCCAATCTTCCGTTGCCTAAGGGCAGTGACTCTTCGAAATAGCGTGCGGGCTCATTGTACCACAGTCTCATGGGCAACTGCTGAGCAGAGGCTACAGCAGTTGCTAATGAGAGAAGGCATAACAGTTTTTTTCTCATTAATATAAGTATATTTTATAGTTCTTTACAGACCCGGGTGCTCCCTGTTCGGCGCGTGGCAGGTATTCCAGCGCTTTCACGTTCTGCTCCGATCCCAGGTCGATGACGATTAGGTGAGGCGCTGAGGTGCCTTTCTCCGTCTGCCAATAGGTGGACTCTTGCAGGTCGAAGACCTTATCGCCCAGGTGGTTGCCGTTCTCATCCTCAGAGTTGGCATACTTCGTCTTCCATGACTCGCGAGAGATGCGCTTACCGTCTTGTCCTTGCAGGTAAAGCTCAGCGATGGCCACACGGTCACCGTCCTTCTGTGCAGAGAGACATTCGATGGCGAGGTAGCGGCCCTTGGCGGTTTTACCGAAGTTGATGGTCTGCCAGCCGTTGCCAGCCTTGAAGGCACCCGTAGCCACCGGTGTAGCACTGTTCAAGTCGGGCTTGTCGCCAATGTTGTTGTGCTTGTTGCTCTTCTCCAGCTGCAGCTTGTTCAGCTCAGGCTCAGCCTGTCCCCAAACCACGGTCTCCTTTGGACCAACCACATCGAGCACGATGATCTCGTTCTTACCCTTCTTCAACCAGCAGCCAGGTACATAGAGCGTCTGCTGAGGGCCAATGCTCCAGATGCGGCCCATAGCGTGACCGTTCACATATACCTGTCCCTTGCCCCATGTCTCGAAGTTCAGGAACGTGTCGCCCACCTTCTTCAGCGTGAAGTAGCCGCGGTGGTAGCCGGGCTTCATGATATCGCCGAGCTTCTTTGAACCCTCGTAGCCCTGTATAAAGGCGAGTGCAGGAACACTTCCCTTCACCTTGCCTGTAGCAACCTGGTCGTTGACGCCCTTCACCATGTCAAGTGCCTTGATAGCCGTCTGATAGTCATCGGGAATAGCCACATTTAACCATTGCTTCGGCGTCAGCACCATCTCCACATCGTCGGTCTCAGTGGTCAGCGTGACGTTGCCGACAATGCCTTTGAAGTCCTTGATGGCGCGGCCGAAGTTGATGCGGCCCATACCTTCGACGATGATAATCAGTTCGGCACCTTTCTTCACGGCAGGTATAGTGAGCGACTTTTCGTTCTTCACGCGGTCAATCTTACCAATATATTTTTTGTCAATAAACACCTGCGCGAAGTCGTGGAACTCACCGCTGAGCACGCTCTGTGAAGTAATCTCGGGCAGGCGTGTAGAGTACATCATCGTGCCCCAGCCCATGTCCATCTCCTCGAAGGTCTTGGGTGCGCCTTTGACGGGCTTGGTCATGGCGGTCATGAAAGGTGCGAACTCCGTCAGCTCGAACTTAGGCACGGTGATGATGGACATTGGAGCCTTAGGCACAGCGGGCATCTTCTTGCCGTCGTTGTATTTCTCCATCATCTTGCGCAGTTCCCAGAATTTAGGTGTGGCATGACCATACTCATTGATAGGCGCGTCGTAGTCGTAGCTGGTCACGTCAGGTGCAAAGCCTGGTGAGTTGGCACCAGCCCAATGGCCGAACGAGGTGCCTCCGTGGGTCATGTAGAGCGAGAACGAGATACCTTTCGACAACATTTCGTCCATACCCTCTACCATATCCTTGGCAGGACGTGTCTCGTGGCGGGCGCCCCACTTGTCGAACCAACCGCTCCAGAACTCAGAGCACATCTTAGGCGCATTGGGGCGCAACTCGCCCAAACGACGGAACTGCTGGTCGATGTTGGCACCCGTACCGAAGTTCATGGTCCATGTCAAGTCGTCAAGGCCGTTCTTCTCGAAGTTGGAACTCCAGTCGCACTGGAATAGCGACAGCTCCTTGCCATAGATGCCACGCAGGCAGTCGCGAATCTCACTGACGTAAGGCTTGTCCTCACCATACGAGCCGTACTCGTTCTCCACCTGAATCATGATGATAGGACCACCATTCTGAATGGTCAGGGGCTTGAGCTGCTCACCCACCTTCTCCTCGAAGATTTTCACACGCTCCATGAAATAAGGGTCACGCTCGCGCAGACGGATATCTTTCTTCTTCAACAACCACCAAGGCAGACCGCCCATCTCCCATTCAGCACACACATAGGGGCCGGGACGCACGATGACGTACATGCCGTTCTTCTGTGCCAGACGGCAGAACGCAGCCACGTCGTTGTTGCCAGTGAAGTCAAACTGTCCCTCCTTCTGTTCGTGGATGTTCCAGAAGATATAGATACACACGGCATTCATGCCGAGTGCTTTACACATCTTAATGCGGTGTTCCCAGTAAGGACGAGGAATGCGAGGGTAGTGTACTTCGGCTGCTTTCACCACGAAAGGCTCACCGTTCAACAAGAAGGTCTTGTCGCCCGTTGTGAAAGAACCTGGTTTTACAGCGGCTTGTAGAGCAGTTGGTGCGAACATCAGCATTGCAGCAACTGCAAGTTTCTGCAGTAGTTGTTTCATTTTTGTTATCTCTATTAGTTACTAATATCCTATGTAGTTAGGTGTGCAAAAGTACTAAAAAACTTTCGTTTATAGTACTTTTAGAACAATTTTTTTGTTATTCTTTGATTATTCCATTCCTTTTTAATACTTTTGCACGAGATATGGACGAGAATAAGTATATAGACGAGGCTGTAGAGTTGTTGAAACAACTGATAGCCATACCGCGTGTCAGTCGCGATGAGACCGCCGCTGCCAACCACCTTGAAGCCGTGATGAAAGAGTGGGGACTGGCGGTGAACCGCTCGTGCAACAACCTCTGGGTGGTGGCCGGCGATTATGATGAATCGCGCCCCACGGTGCTGCTCAATGCACACATCGACACGGTGAAGCCCGTGGCCACTTGGACACGCGACCCGCATCAGCCCTCCGTGGAGGATGGATGCCTCTATGGCATTGGTTCCAACGACTGCGGCGGCGGTCTGGTGACGCTGTTGCAGGTGTTCCGTGTGATGGCGCAGCGTCCCCGCAACTATAACCTGGTTTATCTGGCTTCTGCCGAAGAGGAGGTCAGCGGCAAGAATGGTGTGGAGCATGCACTGCCCCTGTTGCCCCGTATCGACGTGGCTATCGTTGGCGAACCCACAGGCATGCAACCTGCCATTGCCGAGAAAGGTCTGATGGTGATCGATGGCTATGCCCATGGTGTGAGTGGTCATGCCGCCCGCAATGAAGGTGTGAATGCCATCTACGAAGCCCTCGACGACCTGTGCTGGTTGCGCGACTATCGCTTTACGAAGGAAAGTCCGTTGCTGGGCAATACCAAGATGACGGTGACACAGGTGGAAAGCGGTACGCAGCACAACGTCATCCCTGACCAGTTGCATTTCGTCGTTGACATCCGTACCAACGAATACTATCAGAACGAGTATGTCTTTGCCTTCCTCGAAAAGCACATGAAGCGCTGCGAACTCAAGGCCCGCTCGTTTCGTTTGCACTCGTCGCACATCAGCGAGACGCATCCGCTCATCCAGCGCTGCCTGCAGATGGGCATGGAACCCTTCGGTTCGCCCACACTCTCAGACCAGGCCCTGATGTCCTTCCCCTCGTTTAAGTTAGGCCCTGGCCAGTCATCACGCTCTCATTCAGCCAACGAGTTTATCCGTATCGACGAGATCGCGCAGGCATTTCATACCTACCTGCAACTGCTCGATATCACCATAAACGAGGTCGATTGATGTGTTTCCACTATCAATCGACCTCCATGAAAAAACTTAGAAAATCAGTATCGTTATCTTCTTAACCACAGCATCGGGTTCAGTAGCTCGGTCCAGTTGCGCAGTTGGAATTGCATTATATTGGTGGATCCCAGCTTTCCTAATGCCTGGTTGGTTTTCACCTTCTGACCAGCAGCCACGCTGACGCTGGCCATACCGCTATATACAGAGATGTACTTGCCGTGGCGCACCATCACGATGTAGCCCTTGCCCGTGGCATACACCTTGGTCACCTCACCGTCGAACACACAGCGTGCCGACGCACCAGGCTGACCTTTCAGGTGCAGACCCTTACTGCTCAGGTGCACATGGCTCATACCATCTACCACGTTAGAGCCGAAGCCGCGCACCACCTGGTAAGGACCCGTGATAGGCATAGGCAGCTTACCCTTGTTGCTGGCAAAGCTGCCACTCAGCTTCGCGTCGGCATCGGCAGCCATCAGCTTAGGCTCTGGTGCCGCCTTTCGTGCCTCCACAATCTCCTTCTCAGCAGTCTTTCGTTCCTCTTCAGCTCGCTTAGCACGTTCGTGTGCCGCCTTCTTCTCGGCCTCGTTTCTGGCTATGCGCGCCTCTTCGCGTGCCTTCGCCTCGCGCGCCTTTGCCTCGGCGATGCGTCGTTTGCGTGCTTCCTCCTCGGCTTTCTTCTTGCGGGCCAGTTCCTCCTGGCGTCGCTTCTCAGCTTCGATGCGTGCCTTCTCGCGTGCTATCTCCTCCTGTATCAGTCGTTCGATGCGTGCATCCAGCTCAGCCTCCTCCTTCTGTTGCTGGGCAATGATGCTAGCCACCGTCTTCTGTTCCTTCTGTAGCGAGGCCACCATCTTCTTCTGTTCGGTCTGTTGTTTCTCCAGCGTCTGCTTCTCGCGTTCACCACGGTTCAGTAGGGTGGTCTTCTCGCTCTTCGTGTTTCTCAGCTCCTCCTGTTTGTTTTCTATCTGCGCCTGTTTCTGTTTCACCGCCTCGCCCTGAGCCCTCTGGTATGTGGCATACTCTTTCATGAAGCGCATGCGGCGATACATCTGGTTCACGTTCTTGGCGCTGAACACAAACATCAGCTTGTTCTCCACCTTCCGGTTGCGATACATGTAGCGCATCGACTTGGCGTAGCGCTCCTGTCGCTCCACCAGTTCCTGGTGCAGGATGACCAGTTGTGAGTCCAGCACTTCGATGTGTGCACTCAGGTTGGTGATGTCAGAGTTGATACTGTCGATGGTGCGACGCTTCTCGCTGATCTCATTGTTCAGCACCAGCACGTCCTGCATGCGCTTTTTCACGTTGCGCTCCAGTTCCACCTGACGTTTCTTCTGAGCTGCGATGTTCTGTGAAATCTTCTTTCTCCTGTCCTGTAGCTGTTCCTTCTCGCTTTTCCTGGGTACAGCCTTTTTGGTAGTCGTCTTCTTCTTGGCAGTTGTCTTCTTCTTTTTGGCCTGAGTCTGCGTGGTGGCAGGCTTACGGCGTGTCTGCGTCTTTCGCTGTTGGGCAGAAGACAGGCCGAAGCACATGAGTACCATGAGCAGGAAACAGATTTTCTTCATATCGCAGTTATCCTTATTATATAGTGTCTTGATTATAGAGCCATGATGCGGCGCAGTATCTCCTCGGCATCCACCTCGCGGTATTTATTGCTGATGGTGGTGCGCGTCTCCCAGTCGCTATTCGTCTCCAGGTTGTTGAACTTCATGCCCATCTTCACCTGTTTGCTGGGTGTTGTCAGCGTGATCTTCATGTCGCTGGGGAAGTGTGTCTGTGCCAGAGGCTTGAAGCCCAGATACTCCCACGTGAGTTGCGAGTTGCCCTTATAGCTGTCGCGATACATGATGTTGGCAATCTTGATTTGACCGCTGTTGGGGTTGGTCAGCCAGCTGTAGCTCATCCTGTCTTTCTCCAGCGAGATGATGGCATCATCGTCGTTCAGCGTGGTCTGGAATCCCGTCATCTTCTTGCGGTTGAGGCTCTTCTCTCCGGGCTTGAACAGCTCGTTGTAGAACAGTGCCTGCAGCGTGTAGTAGTTCATGCCGCTGTTGCGCAGGAAGTCGATGTAGTTGTAGGGTGCACGCATATACATCTTGTTGATGCGGTCCATGATCAGCACATAGTCCTTGGTGAACTCGATGCGACCAGCCTCTACGAAGCCGAAGGCCATCAGTTGCAGGCGGATGACATCGTCGCGCTTAATGCGCAGGTTGCCCGTCAGCGACACCTGTTGCGGACCTATCTCAATAGAGAACTTCACTTTAGAACTGACAAACTGTGGGGCTTGCGAGTTCTCAGCTACCTTTGTCAAAATCTCGGCCTGAGCAAGGCTCTCGGTGACCTGAGGAGTTGGCTGGGTGACCACTTGCTTCTTCGAAAAACAGGCAGTCAGCAGCAGCGGTGCTATCAGGATGACCGCTTTGGCGTAGTTGAATAGTTTCATTGCTTGATGTATTTTTTGCGTTTTATTTTTCTAATAAGAATCTTGTTCTTAGGGTCTAGCTCCAATGCCTCTTTCCACATTTTTAGCGCACCCTCCGTGTCGCCGTTCATGATGTAGATGTCGCCAGCATGCTCTTTCAGCACACCGCCAATCACAGAGTCGTTCTGCAGGGCCTGGTCAATGTAGATGCGAGCCTCGGCATAGCGCTGTTGCATGAACAGGATCCAGGCGTAGGTGTCCAGATAGGTGGAGTTCTTCGGTTCGGCCTTGATGGTCTTATAGCTCATCTGTTCGGCCTCGTCCAGTCGGGTGCCCTTCACACTCAGGTAGTAGGCATAGTTGTTCAGACAGCCAATGTTGTCGGGTTTCCACTGCAAGCAAGAGTCGTAGGCAGCGAAAGCCTCGCGTTCGCGCATCTTCTGGAAGAGCAGGTCGCCCATCACGGCGTAGAAGTCTGACACGATCTCCGTAGAGCTCTCTTCGTTGATTACGCTGATGCCGTTCTGGAATGCCTCCAGCGCATGGTCGGTGTCGCCCTTATTATAATAGGCAATGCCCTGATAGTAGTAGAAGGCCATCTCCTCGGGGTTATACTGTCGCGCTGCCTGACACAGGCTGATGACGCGGTCTTTGTCCTCGTCGTCCCAGGCATACTGCACCAGATGCAGACGTGCCGAAGCACGGTCGGGGGCCAGCGTCAGCACCTGTTCCAGTGCCTTTGCGATGTCTTCGCGTGGCATCTGCTTCAGGTCCATATAGGCCGCTTTCATCTCGGCGATGTCAGCATCGGGCTGAGGCACGTCGAGCATCGAGTCGAAGAGGGTCAGTATCTGCGTGCTGTCGCCGCCGCTCTGTTCGTTCTCGCTGATCAGTTGGCGCAGCTGCATCACCTTATCCTCGGTGTTAGCCTTGGGGTTCAGCAGGATGCAGCGTGTCAGTGAGTCCACCGCCTCGGCATCCTCCATGCTGATGAAGTAGTTACGCAGCGTCTGCTGAGCCTTGACGTGGTCGGGCTCCTCCTCCAGTATCTTCATCAGCACGTCGTGTGCCAGTTCGTTGTCACCGTTGGCCAACAGCGTGTTGGCATAGATGGTGCGGTAGTTCAGGTCGTTGGGATACTGGTCCGACAGCGCCTTGATTTCCTCCAGCGCCTTCTCGTGGTCGCTCATCTGGAAGTACAGGCCGCTCTTGGCCAGCGAGATGCGCTCTGACTTGCCGTCGATGGCCTCCATGCGGTCCAGCACATCGATGGCCTTCTCGAAGTTCTTCTCCTGCAGGTACAGGCGGTACAGCATCTCCAGGAAGTCCTGTCGGCTCTTGTCTGTGGCATACATCCGCTCCAAGACGTCGATGGCCTCGGCATAGTTCTGCTTCGCGATGAAGGCATGTGCCAGCGTCTCCATGTAGGTCTTGTTGGCCGGTTCCAGTTCGGTGGCATGCTTGAAGTGCTCGATCGCCTTGTCGGGCGCCTTGATTTCAGAGTAGTATTGCGCCAGGAAATAGTAGGCCTCAGAGGCCTGTGGGTTCAGTTCCAGGCTGCGTTGCAGCAGGTCGAAGGCCGCATCGTGGTGGCCCTTTTGGCGCTGCAGCATCGCTTCGTGGAAGTAGATATCATACTTGCGCAGCGAGTCGGTCTGGGCTGTGGTGCCCAGACAGCACAGAAAAGCTGCCAGTATGCCTAAAGTCTTTCTCATTTCACACCGGTATGTCCATATCCACCTTCGCCACGTTCGGTCTCGTCGAGCACGTCAACCTCGATGAATTCGGCCGTTTCGTGACGTGCAATCACCATTTGGGCAATGCGCTCGCCATCGTTGATGACAAAGGGCTCGGCCGACAGGTTGATGAGCAGCACGCCCACCTCGCCGCGATAGTCGGCATCGATGGTGCCGGGCGAGTTCAATACCGTGATGCCCTTCTTCAAGGCCAGTCCGCTGCGCGGTCTCACCTGTGCCTCATAGCCGGCGGGCAGAGCGATGTGCAGACCCGTGGGAATCAGCTTGCGCTCCATGGGTTTCAGTTCGATAGGAGCGTCGATATTTGCACGCAGGTCCATGCCAGCGCTCAATGCGGTGGCATAGGCCGGAAGTTGTTGGTGTCCTTTGTTTACGACTTTAATCTTCATACGCGTCATGTATGTGTGTTATATAAGGTGCAAAATTAGTAAAAACAATTGAATCAGCCATAAATTTTCTGCTAAATTGTGTTTTTATGCTGAAAATGTTGTACTTTTGTAGCCATGAAGATGAATTGGGAAAAACTGATTTCTAATTGTCGACTCGGACAAGAGCATCGTCATCTGGAACGTCATGATGACCGTACGGAGTTTAAACGCGACTACGACCGACTGATCTTTTCGGCGCCGTTTCGTCGGTTGCAGAACAAGACCCAGGTGTTCCCCTTGCCTGGCAGTATCTTTGTGCACAACCGACTGACGCACTCGCTCGAGGTGGCCAGCGTCGGCATGTCGCTGGGCAACGATGTGGCTGCAGCCTTGTCGGCACGCGGAGAAAAGGGCCCTTTCATCGGTGAAATCGGTCAAATTGTGGCCACAGCCTGTTTGGCGCACGACCTGGGCAACCCGCCTTTCGGCCATTCTGGCGAGAAGGCCATCCAGACATTCTTCACCGAGGGCAAAGGTGCCTATCTGCAAGAGAAGGTGTCGCCAGAGTTCTGGTCGGACATTACCCGCTTTGACGGTAATGCCAACGCCTTCCGTCTGCTCACCCATAGCTTCAAAGGGCGTCGAAAGGGTGGCTTTGCCATGACCTACAGCACGCTGGCTTCCATCGTGAAGTATCCCTATCCCTCGTATGCTGCCAAGAAAAACAAGTTCGGTTTCTTCACACCCGAGCACAACGACTATGTCACCGTGGCCAACATGCTGGGCATTCCCCGTCTGAAGACGGAAGACGGTGCCGAGCGCTGGGCACGTTATCCGCTGGTCTATCTGGTGGAGGCTGCCGACGATATCTGCTATGAGATTATGGACCTCGAGGATGCCTACAAGTTGAAGATTCTGAACCTCGCTGAGGCGAAGGAACTGATGCTCTCGTTCTTCGATGAAATGGGCAAAAAACACATCATGCAGCGCATCGACGAAGAACTGCTTTATGACCCCAACGAGCAGATACAGTACCTGCGTGCCTGCGTCATCGGACTGCTGGAGCACGAGTGCTACCAGACATTTATGGCCCACGAAGACGAGATTTTGGAGGGTACCTTCCAAGGCTCGCTCATCAATCATATCTCTGAGGTGCCGCGTCAGGCCTATGTCCATTGTGCTGAGGTCTCGAAGAGTCGCATCTATCGCAGTAAACCTGTGCTCGATGTGGAGTTGTCGGGTTATCGCATCATGGCCACGCTCATGGAACTGATGGTCGAGGCTATCGAGCATCCCGACCGCTACTACTCTCAGCAGCTGATTGGTCGTGTGTCGAGCCAGTATGAGATTGAACACGAAGACTTGGAAGTTCGCCTCATGGCTGTCATCGATTACATCAGTGGAATGACCGATGTCTATGCCCTCGATGTCTATCAGAAGATCTGTGGTATCTCGTTGCCTATCATTTAAACTTGATTTTTTAATAGCCAAAAGGTATATGAATGGTGCTGTTGTTGTGGCTGAATAAACAACTGATTCAGCCCCTTTTAGCACCTGCTAGTGCCCCTTTTGTTTTCCTATACTTTTCGTTTCGTTTTTGTTCTAGGGGCTAGAAAGTTCATTTCTAGAGTCTAGAATGGGTCAATCTAGGGTCTAGAATGGCAGCGTCTAGAGTCTAGAATGGTGCGTTCTAGACCCTAGATGAGGACCAAAAGTGGCACTATTGCATGATAAAAGTGGCACTATTGCATGATAAAAGTGGCACTATTGCACGATAATAGTAGCAGTATTGCGTGTCAATAGTGACAGTATTGGTTTGTAAAAGGGCTGATGTAGGGATACAATTGAGGCCAAAACAGAATGCGTTTTGGCCTCAATCATTATTTAGTTCTTTTCCTTGTAGATGACCTTGTTGGCACCGCTCGTGATCTTCAGCGCCTCGGGGTGATCCTTGATGAACGAGTCGATGTGGCGCACGCGCTTCTCTTCAAGTATCTCGTCCATGGCAATCAGGATGCCAGTCTCTTCCACGTCGCCGAAACCATAGTTGATGGCCGTTCCAAACAGTTTCATGGTGGGCGAGAGACTCATGTAGGCATTCACCAGAGGTGGAATGTTATAGCCCAACTTGCGAATCTCGCGGTTCAGTATCTTATAGTCTTCTTTGAATGAATCCTCGCAGAACAGACGTTTCATGTCCTCCTCGTTAGCCTCAATTTTTAGCGGTTTCATCGGGATGACAAGCTTTTCTTTGTCGTCAAAGTGCTTCTTTAGGAAATACAGAATCATGTCGCGTCCCTCACGGATGTATGAGGGATACATGGTCATCTTGCCGAAGAAATATTTCACGTTGGGCATGATGACCGTCAGGGCGCCCAGTCCATCCCACAGATTGTCGAGCGCAAACAAACTCTTGGCTCCCATCTTCGAACTCTGGTAGGGCAGACTTACAAACGAACGGCCCAGCTCTATGGTGTAAGGCATATACTCCTTGAGGAACTTTTCCGAGAAGTGGAACATGTGGCTGGTGGCCAGGTGGGGCTGACCATTACTGTCTATGTCCCATTTGTTGCCCTCCAGATAGCGGTAGCCGCCAATGATCTCCTCGGCCTCTGGGTTCCAGACGATGAGCTGTTTGTAGCAGTTCTCGCACGTGTCGAACTCGTCGATGTCCACCTCTTTGCCGGTGCCACCTCCCGCTTCGCGGAAGGCAATCTCGCGCAGTCGTCCTATTTCGCGCATCACGTTGGGGGCATTATGTGCCGTGACAACATAGATCAGGTTGTTGCTCTTGTTGGTCATGCGCAACTGTCGCTCAGGCGTGAGTTCGCTCTTGAGCACTTCGACGGGTATTGGATCAATAATCGGCTGTTCCATGTTTTCGTTTGCTTGTATCTTTATCGTGCTAATTCGTAAACTTGTTTTTTGACTGTTTTAGCCCACTCTGCTGGTGTCTTGTCGTTGGTGAACGACTCCCAGGATATGGGTTTTCCAAATGTGATCGTAAACGTGTTGCCCGTGTTCTTAAACATCTCGTCGGCCAGAAATAGCATGGCGATGTTCACCTTCTTCACGTAGCGGTCGCTGATGTTCGAAAGTCGGTAGAAGAAGTTGCTGTTGTGTCCCTCGAAATAGACGGGGACCACGTCGCGGTGGGTCTCGATGCTCTTGGCAATGAACGTCTTCTTCCACTCCAGATCGCAAATCTTGCCGTTGCGCTTGCGCGAGCAGAGACCTGCAGGAAACATCAGTATGTGCGTGTCGGCCTGAAAACCAGCCTCAATCATGGCGGGGAAGTTGCGCGACTGCTTGCCAGTCTTGTTGATGGGGATGCACAGCGGCGCCAAGCCGGGCAGGTTCATCAGCAGGTCGTTGACCAGATAGCGGAAGTTGTCGTCGTAGTGCTCGCCGATGACAGAGCCGATGGCGATGCCGTCGATGCCCCCCAGTGGGTGATTGCTCACGAATGTATAGCGCTTGGGGTCGTCCTTGGCGGGCAGGTTCTCCAGTCCTTTTACCTCGATCTTCACGTTTAGGAAGTCGATAGCAGCCTTTAGCCATGGTGTGCCTTGCAGATTGCGTGCACTCCAAAGGAAGGTGTTGATCTGGTCTTCATGAACGATGTGCTTCAGCCACCAGACGAGAGGTCTTGGCACCCAACGGGCTTTGCTGCCCATTTTGCCTTTCAGTACCTTGTCTATATCGATGGTCTTCTCCATGCGTGTCTTTATTTTAACGGCATGCAAAAGTACTCAAAAACTTTCATTTTCAGCACATTTTTGCCTTAAAATGTGCAATTTTACATTAATTAAGATAATTTAGTGACATTGCACAAAAATGACCAAGTGTGTAATGCTATGTATTAAAAAAAGAAAAAATGATTTTTTTTAGTTGTTTGATGAAAATTTGTGGGGAAATGTGGGGGATTGTGGAGGAAAATGATTACTTTTGCATCCGAGACTCTATAATTATTGTTCGCATGCGATTTTTAGGTAACATAGAAGCAAAAACCGACGCCAAAGGACGCGTCTTTCTGCCGGCCACCTTCCGAAAGGTGCTGCAGGCAGCAGGCGATGAGGTGCTGGTGATGCGCAAGGATGTGCATCAGAAATGCTTGGTGCTTTACCCGGAATCGACGTGGAACCGCCGCATGGATGCGCTACTGGAGCGAATCAGCGAGTGGGACGACATGGGTCAGCAGGTGTTGAGACAATATGTCTCAGAGGCCGAGGTGCTGACGCTCGACGGCAATGGACGTTTTCTGATTCCTAAGCGCTATCTGCAAATGGCAGAGATCGAGCAGTCGGTGCGCTTCATTGGCATGAACGATGCCATTGAGATATGGGCCACCGAGAAGACCTCCGAGCCATTCCTGAGTCAGGAGGAGTTCTCTCAGAAACTGAAGCAAATCATGAATAGCGGGGTGAAAGAAGGATGATCAAGACGGCTGAAACATATCATGTGTCTGTACTGCTGAAAGAAAGCGTAGAGGGGTTGGCTATACGTCCTGACGGCGTCTATGTGGACGTGACGTTCGGCGGTGGCGGTCACTCGCGTGAAATCCTCCAGCACCTGTCGGCCGAGGGTCATCTGTACAGTTTCGACCAGGATGCCGATGCAGAAAACAACATCGTGGCCGACGAGCGATTCACCTTCGTGAGGAGCAATTTCAGATATCTCAAGAACTGGATGCGCTATTATGGCGTAGAACAGATAGACGGTCTGCTGGCAGACCTGGGCGTGTCGTCACATCACTTCGATGATGCAGAGCGCGGTTTCTCGTTCCGCTTCGACGCACCGCTCGACATGCGTATGAACAAGCGTGCGGGCATGACGGCCGCCGACGTGGTGAACGACTACGACGAACAGCGACTGGCCGACGTGTTCTACCTCTACGGAGAACTGAAGAACGCCCGCAAGATAGCTGCCGTGCTGGCCAAGGCGCGCCAGCAGCAGCGCATAGAGACCACCGGACAGCTGATGCAGGTCACCGAAAAATTGTTTCAGCGCGAGCGCGAGAAGAAGGAAATGACCAAGCTGTTTCAGGCCCTGCGTATAGAGGTGAACCACGAGATGGATGCCCTGCGCGAGATGTTGCTCGGCGCCTGCGACATGCTGAAGCCTGGAGGCCGACTGAGCGTGATCACCTATCACTCGCTGGAAGACAGAATCGTGAAAAACGTGATGCGCAGCGGCAATGCCGAAGGGCGACAGGAACAAGACTTCTTCGGAAGGGTGAAGAGTCCGTTACACCTTATTAATAATAAAGTGACAACACCCTCTGCCGAGGAGCTGGAAAACAACCCTCGAAGCCGAAGCGCCAAATTGAGAATAGCCGAGAAAATTTAAAGATAACATAATGCAGAATGACTAACAACGACGGAACCACACTATCCGACATGGAGCTCATCATTGAAGAGACATCCACCGAGGAAACATCTGATGAAAATGAAAAAACATCGTCGGCCTACGAGCAGTTGAAAGAAAGCACTACTGAGGACGACGATGATATGACCGGTACGCTGACGCTGCGCCAGATTCTGGGCGGCGACCATCTGCTGGTCTTCGTGCGTCATCATGTGTGGCTCATTCTGCTGATTATGCTGTTGACCACGGTCTATGTGGGTTTCCGCTATCAGTGTCAGAAAGACGTGATCGAGATCAGCGACCTGGAGAAGGTGCTGACCGATGCTAAGTATAAGGCACTGGCCAGTTCGAGCAATCTGACTGAGCTGTGCCGACAGAGTAATGTGCTGAAGGTGCTGCGTGAGAACAATGACTCACTGCTGAGAATCAGCGACCAGCCCCCTTATATTATTAACATCCCAGAAGAATAAGACAGAGTCGTGAGCAGGTTTAACAAAGAAAAGGTGATGCCGCGTTATTTCGCCATTGCGGTGGTGTTGACGCTGATAGGTCTGGCCGTGGTTTTCAAGGCCGGCTATACCATGACTGTGGGCAGAAGCTACTGGGAGGTGGTGGCCGATCGACTGAAGAGCGACAGTGACAGTGTGCGCCCTGACCGCGGTAACATCCTGAGCAGCGACGGCCAGCTGTTGGCCAGCAGTATTCCTGAATACATGATATTCATGGACTTTCAGCCGGGCGACCGCGAGGATACGGCATGGACCCACAAGCGCGACTCGGTGTATTACAGCAAACTGGACAGTCTGTGCAACGGACTGCATGATATCTTCCCCGACTGGACGGCCGAGAAATTCAAGGAACGCCTGGAGGAAGGACACAACAAGAGGCTGCGCGACGGCTCTGTCGGTGCGCGCCACTGGAAGATCTATCCCAAGCGAATTAGCTATAACACCTATTGCGAGGTGTTGCAGTTGCCCTATTTCAACCTGCCCAAAAACAAGTATGGCTTCCATGCCGAGCCCTTCGTGGCGCGTCGTCGCCCCTTCGGTTCGCTGGCTGAACGTACCATTGGCGACATCCGCAGCTTTGAGGGCGGTAAGGACACGGCTCGTTTCGGTATCGAACTGACCTACGACTCTATCCTGCGTGGTCAGGTGGGCATCCGTCGTAAGCAGAAGGTGCTGAACCGCATGGTGCCCTTCACCGTGAAATCGCCCGTGGCTGGTGCCGATATCGTGACCACCATCGATGTGGGCATGCAGGACTTGGCCGAACAGGCACTGATCGAAGAGCTGAAGAAATGGGAAGCCTCGATGGGTGTTGTCATCCTGATGGAGGTGAAGACGGGTAATGTGAAGGCCATTGTCAACATGCGTCGCGGTGCCGACGGCGAATATTACGAGCGCTTCAACGATGCCATCAGCTATCGCTGTGAGCCTGGTTCGGTGTTCAAGGTGGCCTCGTTCCTGGTGGCCTTCGACGATGGTGTGATCGACACCACCTATACGATAGACACCGGTTGCGGTATCATGCAGATGCATGGTGCTAAGATGAAAGACCACAACTGGCACCGTGGAGGCTATGGTGTGATCAACGCGGCCCGCACGCTGGAGGTAAGTAGTAACATCGGTGTGAGCTATGTGATAGACAAATTCTACGGCAAGAATCCTACGAAATATGTGGAGGGACTTTACCGTGTGGGCATCGGTCAGGACCTGAAGCTCCCCATCGTGGGTTATGCACCGCCTAAGATACGTATGCCGAATACCAAGACCACGAAGCGCTCGGACTACTGGAGTAAGACCACGCTGCCATGGATGAGTATCGGTTATGAGACACAGATTGCACCTATCAATACGGTGACGTTCTACAACGCCATTGCCAACAATGGTAAGATGATGCGCCCACGTTTCGTCGAGAAAATCGTGAAAGACGGTCAGGTGATCTACGAGACAAAGCCTGAAGTGATCAAAGAGCGCATCGCTAAACCGTCGGCTGTCAAGATGATGCAGACGGTGCTGCGCCATGTGGTCAGCCAGGGACTGGGTAAGAGGGCCGGTTCGCACTCGTTCCAGGTATCGGGAAAGACCGGTACGGCACAGGTGGCAAAGGCCGGCGGCTACAAGAGCGGCGTGGTGGACTACTGGTTGTCGTTCTGCGGATACTTCCCTTCCGACAATCCTCAGTACAGCTGTATCGTCTGCTTGAAGAAGTCGGGACTGCCTGCTTCAGGTGGTGCTATGTCGGGTGCGGTGTTCCATAACATCTCTGAGGGCGTGATGGCCAAGAGCCTGAAGTTGAGAGTGGAGGATGCCCGCGACTCGCTGTCGGTGTTTATCCCCGACGTGAAGGGCGGCAACACGAAGAACGCGAAGTATGTGCTCGAGCACTTGGGCATCCATACGGGCGAGATGAAGTTTGAGGCTGCGAAGACCGCTCCTCACCAGATGCCAAACACCATCGGAATGGGTGCCCGCGATGCGGTCTATGCCGTGGAGAAGCAAGGCATCAAGGCTCGCGTGAAAGGCAAGGGACGCGTGGTGCGCCAGAGCATTGCGCCAGGCAGTCATCTGAAGGATGGCATGATTTGCACGCTGGAGCTGAACTAACAAGAAAAAAAAGAAGAACAAGATATGAAACTGAAAGACATTATCAAGAGTATTGCAGTAATCAAGGTGGAAGGCAATGCCGATATCGACATCGTGGATATCGATATCGACTCGCGCAAAGCTGCTGCCGGTCATCTGTTTGTGGCTATCAAGGGTACACAAACTGATGGTCATCAGTATATTCCCAAAGCCATTGAGCTGGGCGCTTCGGCTGTGCTTTGCGAGGACATGCCTGCAGAGCTGAACCCACAGGTGTGCTACGTACAGGTGGCTTCGACCGAGGCTGCCGTGGGACCTGTGGCCACAACGTTTCAGGGTGACCCTACGTCGAAGTTGAAACTGGTGGGCGTGACGGGTACTAATGGTAAGACAACCATCGCCACCTTATTATATAATATGTTCCGCAAGCTGGGTTACAAGTGCGGTCTGCTGTCAACGGTATGCAACTATATCGAGGACGAGGCAGTGCCTGCCAGTCATACCACGCCCGATCCCATCGAACTGAACCGCCTGCTGAAGCGCATGGTGGATGCCGGTTGTCAGTATGTGTTCATGGAGTGTTCGAGTCATGCCATCGCCCAGCAGCGCATCGGTGGACTGAAGTTTGCCGGTGGTCTGTTCACCAATCTGACACGCGACCACCTGGACTATCATAAGACGGTGGAGAACTACCGTAACGCCAAGAAGCAGTTCTTCGACATGTTGCCCAAGGATGCCTTCGCCATCACCAATGCCGACGATAAGAACGGCATGTTCATGGTGCAGAACACCAAGGCTGAGGTGAAGACCTATTCTACACGACAGATGGCCGACTTCCGTGGTCGCATCATCGAATGCCACTTCGAAGGCATGTACCTGGAGGTAGATGGCCGTGAGGTGGGCGTACAGTTCATTGGTAAGTTTAATGTGAGCAACCTCCTGGCTGTCTATGGCGCTGCCGTGATGCTGGGTCAGAAGCCCGAGGATATCCTGCTGGTGCTGAGCACCCTGAAGAGCGTGGCTGGCCGATTGGAGCCCATCCACTCGCCCGAAGGATTTACGGCAGTGGTTGACTATGCCCACACGCCCGATGCCCTGGAGAACGTGCTGAAGGCCATTCACGAGGTGATGGACGGCAAAGAAGGTAAGATCATCACCGTGTGTGGTGCCGGTGGCAACCGCGACAAGGGTAAGCGCCCCTTGATGGCGCAGGAAGCCGTGAAGCAGAGCGACCGTGTGATTATCACCAGCGATAACCCTCGTTTTGAGGAGCCACAGGATATCATCAACGATATGCTGGCAGGTCTTGACCAGAAGCAGATGAAGAAGGTGGTGAGCATCGTAGATCGTAAGGAGGCCATCAAGACCGCAGTGATGCTGGCTGAAAAGGGCGACGTCATCCTGATAGCTGGTAAGGGCCATGAGGACTACCAGGAGGTGAAGGGCGTGAAGCACCATTTTGACGACCGTGAGGTGGTGAGAGAAATCTTTGGCATCTGATCTTCCGCGAGTCTGACGCAGACAGTCGGCAAGACGAGCCAAGAGACAACGATATTATGAAATAACGAATACATTGAATTGATATGCTATATTATATCTTTAGATTTTTAGAACAGTATAACATCCCAGGGGCGCACCTGTGGAGCTACATCTCCTTCCGTGCCCTGCTGGCCATGATCCTGTCGCTGGTCATCTCGGCATGGTTTGGCGAGTTCTTCATCAAATGGATGAAGCGCCGCAAGATTTTCGAGACCGAGCGCGATCCGGCCATCGATCCCTTTGGCGTAGAGAAGAAGGGTGTGCCCACCATGGGCGGCATCATCATCATCGTCTCTATCCTGGTGCCGGTGCTGCTGTTGGGACGTATCAGGAATATCTATCTCATCCTGATGGTGATCACCACCATTTGGCTGGGCTTCCTGGGTTTCATGGACGACTATATCAAGATCTTCCGCAGAAACAAGGAAGGCCTGAAAGGTAAATATAAGATTGTAGGACAGGTGTCTATTGGCTTTATCGTGGGACTGACGCTCTACCTGAGCCCTGACGTGGTGATGAGGGAGAATATCTCGACACCCGTGAAGAACAAGATGGAGATGGTGAAACATGAGGCCAAGGCGCATAAGTCGCTGAAGACAACGGTGCCTTTCACCAAGCATCATAACCTGAGCTACTCAGAGATCATGTCGTTCGTGGGCAAACATAAGGTGGCAGCAGGCTGGATCCTGTTTGTGGCCATGACTATCTTGGTGGTGACGGCCGTTTCTAACGGTGCCAACCTGAACGATGGTATGGACGGTATGTGTGCCGGCAACTCGGCCATCATCGGTGTGGCGCTGGGCATCCTGGCCTATGTGTCGTCGCACGTGGGCTTCGCCTCCTATTTCGACATCATGTTTATTCCTCACAGTGAGGAACTGGTGGTGTTCTTGTCGGCCTTTGTGGGTGCCATGATCGGTTTTCTGTGGTACAACGCCTTCCCCGCCCAGATCTTTATGGGCGACACCGGTTCGCTGACCATTGGTGGTGTGATTGGTGTGGCTGCCGTGATCATTCACAAGGAACTGCTGTTGCCCATCCTCTGTGGCATCTTCTTCGTGGAGAGCCTCAGTGTGATCATCCAGACACAGTGGTTCAAACTCATGAAGAAAAAAGGTCAGCGCGTGCGCGTGTTCCGTGCCACGCCGATACACGATAACTTTAGAAAACTAGACTCGCAGTTGGATCAGACATCGCGCTATATCCTGAAGGGATGGCCCCACCGCCCGTTCCATGAGTCAAAGATTACTATCCGCTTCTGGATAACAACGATTATCCTGGCAGCGTTAACGATTATAACATTGAAGATACGATGAAGAGAATTGTAGTACTTGGTGCAGGTGAAAGTGGCGCAGGAGCTGCTGTGCTGGCAAAGAAAGAAGGTTTTGACGTGTTCGTTTCAGACATGTCACGCATTGGTGAGCGCTATAAGAAGATGCTCGACGACCATCAGATAGTATGGGAAGAGGGACAGCACACCGAGGAGAAGATACTGAATGCCGATGAGATTATCAAGAGCCCAGGTATTCCTGAGACAGCACCCATGGTGAAGAAGGCAATGGACCGCCAGATTCCCATCATCAGTGAGATTGAGTTTGCCGGAAGATATACAAACTCTAAGATGATCTGTATCACGGGATCTAACGGTAAGACCACCACGACCTCTCTGATCTATCATATCTTCAAGGAGGCTGGCTATGATGTGGGCCTGGCTGGTAACATCGGTAATTCGCTGGCATTGCAGGTGGCCGAGGAGCCTCATGCCTACTATGTCATCGAACTGTCTTCGTTTCAGTTGGACAACATGTATGACTTCCGTGCCAACATTGCCATCCTGCTGAATATCACACCTGACCACCTGGACCGCTATAATTTCGAGATGCAGAACTATGTGGATGCTAAGATGCGTATTCTGCAGAACCAGACGGCCGAGGATGCTTTCATCTATTGGAACGACGACCCCATCATCAGTCGCGAACTGAAGAAATATGATATCAAGGCTATCCAGTATCCTTTCTCTGAACTGAAGGAAAAGGGTAGTATCGGTTATATTGAAGAAGGAAAATATGTGCTGGAGAAGCCAGAGCCCTTCAACATGGAACAGGAACAGCTGAGCCTGACGGGACGCCATAACATCTACAACTCGCTGGCAGCCGGACTGGCTGGTGATATCGCTGGTATCAAGAAAGAGGTGATACGCAAGTCGCTGAGCGAGTTCCCCGGTGTGGAACACCGTCTGGAGAAGGTGGCTACCGTTCGTGGCGTGAAGTATGTGAACGACTCGAAAGCTACGAATGTGGATGCCTGCTGGTATGCCCTCGACTCGATGAAGACCAAGGTGGTGCTGATCCTGGGTGGTAAGGATAAGGGTAATGACTATGATCCTATCAAGCCACTGGTGAAAGAGAAGTGCTCGGCACTGGTCTATCTGGGCGCCGACAACCAGAAGTTGCACGACAACTTCGACAGCCTGGGCATCCCCGTGCGCGACACGCACTCTATGAAAGACTGTGTGGCAGCCTGCTACGAGTTGGCCAAGACTGGCGAGACAGTGCTGCTGTCGCCCTGTTGCGCGTCGTTCGACCTCTTCAAGAACATGGAGGACCGCGGAGAACAGTTCAAAGAACTGGTTAGAAGCTTATAATCATAAGGAATGGAGAAGAAGATAGGAAATCTGTTTAAAGGTGACAAGGGAATATGGACGGTGTTCCTGTTCCTCTGCATCATCAGTATCGTCGAGGTCTTTTCGGCTTCGAGCACGCTGACGTATCATTCGCAGAGCTATCTGGGACCTATCCTGGGACACGTCAGCAAGATCTTGATCGGACTGATGGTGACTATCGTTATTCTGAACATTCCATGCCGTTACTTCAAACTCATCACACCCATGCTCCTGTTGGTGACCTATGCCACGCTGATATGGGTGCTGTTTGGCGGTCAGAGCATTAATGGTGCCAACCGTGTGATACCCTTGCCGGGATTCACCTTCCAACCGTCTGAGATTGCCAAGGGCACGCTGGTGCTGGCCGCAGCTCAGGTGCTGAGTGCCATGCAGAAGCCCGATGGCTCGGGCGCCGATCCGCTGGCCATGAAATATGTGCTGATTATGGCGGTTCCTGCTGTCGCCTTGATTGGTATAGAGAACCTGTCAACGGCGGTGCTGCTCTTCATGGTGATCTACCTGATGATGTTCATAGCCCGCGTGCCAATGATTCAGATGGGTAAGCTCACGGGTGTGCTGCTGCTCATCGTGGCAGGCTTCCTGATCCTGGTGTTCTCTTTGTCGAAGCTCGACCGCGAGGGTAAGGAACTGGAGGCTGCGCAGAAAGCGGGCAATCTGGAACTGGTCAAGAAGCAGAAGGCAAAGGAGGAAAAGTCTGGTTGGGACAGACTGACCCACCGCTTCTGGACTTGGAAAAACCGTATTGCCGGTGAGGACGAGAACAAGAATGTGGAGGCAGCCCAGTATAAGGTGACTGATAAGAACTATCAGGTGACACACTCGAACCTGGCCATCGCTTCGTCTAACATAGTAGGCAAGGGACCTGGCAACTCGGAGGAACGCGACTATCTGCCGCAGGCTTATTCCGACTTTATTTTTGCCATCATCATCGAAGAGATGGGCATAGGAGGTGCCATCGCAGTGGTGTTCCTTTATGTGATATTGCTGTTTAGGGCGGCACGAATAGCCAGTCGGTGTGAGAACAACTTCCCGGCGTTCCTCATCATGGGACTGACCATGCTGCTGGTGTTCCAGGCGGCCATTAACATGTGTGTGGCTGTCGATTTCGGCATTGTCACAGGTCAGCCGCTACCTTTGGTGTCGCGCGGTGGTACATCGACCATCATCAACTGTGCCTATATCGGTGCCATCCTGAGCGTGAGCCGTTCGGCCAAGCGTCGTGAGGAGAACGGTAAGAGTGAAAAGAAAAGTCGTTTGAAAATAACTAGCGAATTGGAAGAATCATGAAACAGCCAAGAATCATCATCAGTGGAGGTGGAACAGGAGGACATATATTTCCCGCTGTCTCTATTGCTAATGCTATTCGTGAACTTTGTCCTGATGCAAAGATATTGTTTGTTGGCGCACAGGGAAGAATGGAAATGCAGCGCGTGCCACAGGCCGGCTACGAGATAAAGGGTCTGCCCATCATGGGTTTCGACCGTAAGAACTTATTAAAGAACATCAAGGTGCTCTACCACGTGTGGAAGAGCCAGCGCATGGCCAAAGCCATCATCCGTGACTTCCAGCCGCAGGTGGCTGTAGGCGTGGGTGGCTATGCCAGCGGTCCTACGTTGAACAAGGCTGCCTCGATGGGTATTCCTTGTCTGATACAGGAGCAAAACAGCTATGCTGGTGTCACCAATAAGCTGTTGGCCAAGAAGGCATCGAAGATCTGTGTGGCCTACGAGGGCATGGAGCGCTTCTTCCCAGCAGAGAAGATCATGATGACGGGTAACCCCGTGCGTCAGGCTTTGCTCGATTCGAAGGTGACGCGTGAGGAGGCTCTGAAGTCTTTCGGACTGAGTCAGGAGAAGAAGACGGTGCTGCTGGTGGGCGGCAGTCTGGGCGCTCGCACCATCAACGAGAGTGTGCTGCAGCATCTGGACGAGATTGCCCAGTCAGGCGTGCAGTTTATCTGGCAGACCGGTAAGTACTACAGTGCTCAGATAGCTGAGACACTGAAGGAGAAAGGCCAGCCCGAGAACCTGCGTGTCATGGACTTTATCAGTGATATGGCTGCTGCCTATAAAGCTGCCGACCTGGTCATCAGCCGTGCCGGTGCCAGTTCTATCTCTGAGTTCTGCCTGATAGGAAAGGCCGTCATCCTGGTGCCCAGCCCGAATGTGGCTGAAGACCACCAGACGAAGAATGCGATGGCACTGGTGAACCGTGGTGCCGCCCTGTTTGTGAAGGATGCAGAGGCACAGGAGAAACTGATTCCTCTGGCCTTAAAGACCGTCGCTGACGATGCGCGCCTGAAGAGCCTGAGCGAGAATGTGCTGAAGCTGGCATTGCCCAACTCGGCCGAGATCATCGCCAAAGAGGTACTGAAGTTAGCAGAAAAAAAATAATCAAATAATGGAAGCAAAAGATATAAAAGCCGTCTATTTTGTAGGTGCCGGTGGCATTGGTATGAGTGCTATCGTGCGCTACTTTATTCATCGTGGCCTGGTGGTTGCCGGCTACGATAAGACGCCATCGGATCTGACCAGGCAGTTGGAGAAAGAGGGCGCTATGATTCACTATGAAGAGAACGTAGATGCTATTCCTGCTGCATGTAAGGACCGTGAGCATTGTCTGGTGGTGTACACCCCGGCAATTCCAGCAGAGCATAAAGAGCTGGTCTATTTCCAGACAAATGGTTTTGAGGTGCAGAAACGTGCACAGGTGTTGGGCACGCTGACCCGCCAGATGAAAGGACTCTGCGTGGCCGGCACACACGGAAAGACCACCACATCGAGCATGTGTGCTCATATCATGCATCAGAGCAGTCAGGACTGTAATGCGTTCCTGGGTGGTATCACCAAGAACTATGGCACCAACTATATTGTCAGCGATTCAGAGTATGTGGTGATCGAGGCCGACGAGTTCGACCGTTCGTTCCACTGGCTCTCGCCCTGGATGACGGTGATCACGGCCACCGACCCTGACCATCTTGATATCTACGGCACCAAAGAGGCTTATCTGGAGAGCTTCCGTCACTACACCGAACTGATTCAGCCGGGTGGTGCACTGATCATTCACCGTGACTTGGAGATGAAAGAGCATCTGCAGGATGGCGTGAAGCGCTATGACTACGCCTTGAACGAGGGTGACTTCCATGCAGAGAACATCCGAATAGAGAATGGAGAGATCACGTTCGACTTCATCTCTCCCATCGAGTCGGTGAAGGATGTGCAGCTGGGACATCCCATTCCCATCAACGTGGAGAATGGCGTGGCAGCCATGGCCATGGCACAGTTGGCTGGTTGCACGGCCGAAGAACTGCGCCAGGGCATGAAGACCTATGGTGGCGTGGATCGTCGTTTCGACTTTAAGATCAAGACCGACAAGCTGGTGTTCCTTTCAGACTATGCACATCATCCCAAAGAGATCTACCAGAGTGCACGCAGCATTCGTCAGCTCTATCAGGGACGTCATATCACAGCCATCTTCCAGCCACACCTCTACACCCGTACCCGCGACTTCTATCAGGACTTCGCCGAGGCGCTGAGTCAGTTGGACGAGGTCATCCTGACCGAGATATATCCTGCCCGTGAGTTGCCTATCGAAGGTGTCACCTCGCAGTTGATCTACGATCGCCTGGCTCCTGGCGTTGAGAAACATCTGGTGAACAAGTCGGATGTGCTTCCCATGATCAAGAGTCGCGATTTCGATGTGTTGATTATCCTTGGTGCCGGCGACCTGGATGCTCAGGTGCCTGAGATCGCCGAGATACTTAAAGCAAGATTATAATACACGTATGAAGAAAGTCGTCATCATCCTTCTCAGCCTCTTGATAGCGGTCTATCTGGTATTCGTTTTCGCCATGCAAAGGAATCCGGAAGGCCCAGACACCATGTGCAAGGGCGTGAAGATTGAGATTGCCCAGGAGGGAGACGTGGGGTTCTTGACCGTCGAGGACGTGAGAAACATATTGACGGTGGACCAGTTGAACCCGCAAGGACGGATGATGAGCGAGGTGAACACGAGGGTTATTGAGGAGAAACTGGCATCAAAAGATCTGGTGGAGAGCGCAGAATGCTATAAAGCACAAGATGGGATGGTGCACGTCATTATCAAACAGCGCATCCCCGTCATCAGGGTGATGGGCGACAATGGCGACGATTATTTCCTCGACAGCAGCGGCCAGCGCATGCCTCGCACTGACTATTCGTGCAACCTGCTGATTGCTACTGGCCATATCAGTATGAAATATGGCGAGAAAGTGTTGGGGCCAGTGGCTAATATTCTGCGCAAGGACGAGTTCTGGAACGACCAGATCGTACAACTGAACGTGTTGGCCGATGGTACCATTGAGATGGTGCCGCGTGTGGGCGACCATATTATATATATAGGACAGCCAACCAACCTCCGCACGAAGTTGGACCGACTGTGGAAGTTCTACGTCTATGGTTTGAACCAGGCCGGATGGAACCGCTACTCGCGCATCAACGTGGAGTTTGATAATCAGATTATTTGTAAGCGAAAATAAAACAGATAAAACAGTATGGCTGAAATTAAAGATTTTATTATTGCAATTGAGCTCGGTTCATCGAAGGTGACGGGCATTGCAGGACAAAAGAAACCTGACGGCAGCATCAGTGTGCTGGCGATGGTGAACGAAGACTCGTCTGCATTTATCCGCAAGGGTGTTGTTTACAACATCGACAAGACGGCTCAATGTCTGACAAGCATTATTAAAAAACTGGAAGGCCAGCTGAAGACCCGTATCACACAGGTCTTCGTGGGTGTGGGCGGCCAGTCTATTCGTAGCGTGCGCAATACGGTGGTAAAGGAACTGCCCGACGACGGCATCATCACACAGGAGATGGTGGTGCAGCTGATGGACGAGAACCGTGCACTGGACTATCCAGATCAGAAGATCCTGGATGTGGCAGAGCAGGAGTACCGCGTTGACTCGCAGTTGCAGATGGATCCCGTGGGTATCCGTGCTGCACACTTGGAAGGAAACTTCCTGAATATCCTGGAACGTAAGTCGTTCTTCGAAAACCTGAACAAGTGTTTTGAGTCTGCACAGATCAATGTGGCAGAGATGTATCTGGCTCCCTTGGCCCTGGCTAATGCCGTGCTGACCGAGGCCGAGAAGCGTTCGGGATGTGCTTTGGTGGATATCGGTGCCGATACCACTACGGTCTCTGTGTTCTGGAAGAATGTGCTTCGCCACCTGGCTGTTATTCCTTTGGGCTCAAACAATATCACAAAGGATATCACTTCGCTGCAGATGGAAGACAGCGAGGCCGAGCAGATGAAGTTGAAATATGCCTCGGCCTATACAGACAATGGCGATATTGATCCTACGTTGAAGTACTCTATCAGCGCCGACAGACAGGTGGACAGCCGCCAGTTTATTGAACTTGTAGAGGGACGCGTAGAGGAGATCATCGAGAACGTACGTTATCAGATTCCTGCAGAATACTACGATAAACTGTTGGGCGGTATCATCCTGACGGGTGGTGGCGCTAACATGAAGAACATAGAGCATGCCTTCACCATGTACACCCACATCGAGAAGGTGCGCGTGGCTAAGTTCGTGACGATGACCATCAACTCGGCTAACGAGGCTATCAAGGCTCGCAACGGCATGTATAACACCGTCTTGGGACTCCTGGCTAAGGGCGACCTGAACTGTGCTGGCAACTTTATTGATCCTAATGGCGACCTGTTCGAGGGCCAGAGCGCTCCACAGCCTACTGGTCTTGACCGTCGTCCCCGTCAGCCTCATGAGTTGGAAGGGGGCGTGATCCGTTCTTCTCAGGAGGAAGCGCTTGCTGCAAAAGAGCGCCTCAGAAAGGAAGAGGAAGAGGAACGTGCTGCTCAACGCGAACGTGAAAAAGAAGAAGAGGAAGAGCGCAGAAGACGTAAGGAGAACAGTGCGCTGAATAAGTTCGGCAAGAAACTTAACCGTTTCTTCCAGAAGTTAACCGAAGATGAATAACCTCAAAAAACGAAGAGACCATGTTAGAATTCAGTAAATCAAACGAGATACTCGACTTCGGAATCCCCGAAGAGCGTCATAGCATTATTAAAGTCATCGGCGTTGGCGGTGGCGGTGGCAATGCTGTTAATCACATGTATAGGGAAGGTATTCACGATGTGACCTTCGTGGTATGTAACACCGATAATCAGGCCCTCAACGACTCGCCTGTACCCGTGAAGTTGCAGTTGGGTAGCGAGGGTCTTGGTGCCGGCAACCGTCCTGCAAAGGCTCGTGCAGCTGCCGAGGAAAGCATCGATCAGATCCGTCAGATGCTGAGCGACGGCACTCGCATGACCTTTATCACCGCTGGTATGGGTGGTGGTACCGGTACTGGTGCTGCACCTGTCATCGCTCGTGTGTCTAAGGAGATGGGCATCCTGACCGTAGGTATTGTCACCATTCCTTTCCGCTTCGAAGGTAATAAGAAGATCGACCAGGCACTGGATGGCGTGGAAGAGATGCATAAGCACGTTGATGCTCTGTTGGTTATCAACAACGAACGTCTGCGTGAGATCTATCCTGACCTGTCGTTCCTCGACGCCTTTGGTAAGGCCGACGACACTCTGTCGGTGGCTGCCAAGTCTATTGCCGAGATTATCACCCTGCATGGTACGATGAACCTCGACTTCAACGATGTGAAGACCGTGCTGCAGGATGGTGGCGTGGCTATCATGTCAACGGGTTATGGCGAAGGCGAGGATCGTGTGAAGAAGGCTATCGAGGATGCGCTGAACTCACCGCTGCTTAACGACAACGATATTTTCAACTCTAAGAAGATTCTGCTTAATATCTCGTTCAGTCACCAGAAGGACTCGAAGGACAACTTCATGATGGAGGAGATGAACTATGTGCATGAGTTCATGGACAAGTTTGGCGACTTCGAAATCAAGTGGGGTGTGGCTATCGATCCCGATCTGGGCAAGAAGGTGAAGGTGACCATCCTGGCCACGGGCTTCGGTGTGCAGAATGTGGACGGCATGGAAGAGCGCATGCTGAAGCAGCAGACGCGCGAAGAGGCCAACCGCATTGCCGAAGAGCAGGAGCGTGCTGCCAAGCGTGAGGAGCGTCGTGGACTCTACTATAGCGAAAGCGACAACCAGAAGATTCGCAAGCGCCGTCCTAATATTTATATTTTCGGTCCCGAAGACCTTGACAATGACGATGTAATCTCGGCTGTAGAGTCGACACCTACATACAAACGTACTCGCGAAGTGCTGGCCAGCATTGGCAATCCAGCACCTGCGCAAACACCCGAAACGCCCAATCAGGTGGATTTCCAGCAGGGCGTCATTAGTTTTGTTTAAGCCGTAGTGCTGTTTTATTTCGCGTCCAGGCTGCTGAGCATCTGTTTAGTGGCCTGGCTTTTTTTTTGCTTTTGCGGGGGAAAGGTAATGGTTTTAGGACGTAAAAGTAGCTCTTTTGCATTGCTAAACGGGCAGAATAAGGTGACTGTTTGGACTGTATAGAAAAGGAGATGCCCTATTTAAAGAGTTCGCGGAGTATGGGGAGACAACGAAGTTCGGGGAATGACGGGAGGTGAATGCGATAGTAGAGCAGGAGATGGTCCAGCAGTTGGTTGCGATCCTCGTGCGACATTTGGAACAGATGCATCGTGCCCAGGTCCATGCGCATCATCGTACGAATGAGGCGGGCTTCCTGTGGCAGCAAGATGTCGCGATGCACTGGGGGCTGTTTGCAGAACACCGCAGCACGAAGGTCGAAGTAGTCGCCATCGTTATAGTCGCTGATGTTTGGGTAGAAACCCAGAAAACGCGTGAGGTGCATCAGAAATACCAGGTGGAAGTTGGCGTAGTCCTTTTGGCAACTGTCCAGCCATTCGATGCCCGAACGGATATAGTCGAACAGCGGCTCGTTCTGTTGCTCGTCTCGCAAAGCATGCGACAAGAACTCGCTGGTGAACAGGCTGATGGCCATCTTGGAGGGATCTCCGTGAAGAGAGGGTAGGGGCATCAGGAAGTTCACCTCCTTCAACCTTTGTAATTGCTCGTTAGGACGTATCTCGCTCTCGATGTTTAACAGGGATAGCGGCTGAAAATGCTGCTTTTTCATCTTCCCATGCGCCGTCTTGGGCAGCCGTATGAAGAACGACATTCGCCCTGCCTGGCGCGTGAACATATCCACGATAAGTTTCTGGTCGCCATACCTAACTGTATGAAGCACAATAGCCTGCGTTTTTGTAAACATTGGGGCAAAATTAGAAAAAAAACGAGAGAAAAATGCATTTTTATTGAAGAAAATTTGGTGGAACCAGAAAAAAGCAGTAATTTTGCACCCGCTTAAAAGGCGTCTGGTCCCTTCGTCTATCGGTTAGGACGAGAGATTTTCATTCTCTAAAGAGGAGTTCGACTCTCCTAGGGACTACAAAGAAAAAGGTTAAATCCGTCATCTGCACAGTGATGTGCTACTGGTGAAAGCTAGGAAGGGGTGGCGGAGGATTTTTTTTAGTTAAGGGATTGGTCAGTAACACACCGTTATGAACCGAGAACAGACAACTAATCAAATCCGCCCAGGGCTGCTTTAGCGGCGTAAGACCCATAAGCTTTAATAACAATTAAATTTTAATTTAAAAAATGGCAAACCACAAATCATCGGTGAAGAGAATTCGCCAGGACAAGAAAAAGGCACTGCACAACAAGTACTATGCCAAGACCATGCGTAACGCAGTTCGCAAGCTGCGCGCTATGACTAACAAGGATGAGGCTGTTGCTCTCTTCCCCAAAGTTCAGAAGATGCTGGATAAGCTGGCAAAGACTCACGTTATTCACAAGAACAAGGCTTCAAACCTGAAGTCAAGCCTCGCTCTCCACGTGAACAAGCTCTAAGAGAAACAATAATAGAGTATTCGATACAGTCCGCATAGACAATTTTGTTTATGCGGATTTTTTTGTTTTTTTAAGTCTAAAATATTATATATTTTATTCGCTTAAGTCACTTTTTTTATGTAATTTTGCACCCTATAAAGCTTTTTTGAAATATGTCAGAAGAATTACAGCAAGAACAGCAAAATTATTCCGCAAGTAATATTCAAGTGCTTGAGGGATTGGAGGCCGTGCGCAAGCGTCCTGCTATGTATATCGGCGATATCAGCGAGAAGGGTCTTCACCATTTGGTGAACGAGACCGTCGATAACTCTATCGACGAGGCCATGGCTGGTTATTGTACTCATATCGAAGTAACTATTAACGAAGATAACTCTATCACCGTCCAGGATAATGGACGTGGTATCCCAGTTGACGAGCACGAGAAGATGCATAAGTCTGCCCTCGAAGTGGTAATGACCGTGCTTCACGCTGGTGGTAAGTTTGACAAAGGCTCTTATAAGGTGTCTGGTGGTTTGCACGGTGTTGGTGTAAGCTGCGTAAACGCCCTTTCTACCCATATGAAGTCGCAGGTATTCCGCAATGGTCATATCTACCAGCAGGAATACGAGAAGGGAAAGCCCCTCTACGACGTGAAGATCGTAGGAGATACGGATAAGACCGGTACACGCCAGCAGTTCTGGCCCGATGGTTCTATCTTCACCACCACAGAATACAAGTACGACATCATCGCAAAGCGTATGCGCGAGCTGGCTTATCTGAATGCCGGTATCACCATCACGCTGACCGACCTGCGTCCCGACGAGGAAGGCAAGCTGCGCGAGCCCGAGGTGTTCCATGCCAAGGAAGGCTTGAAGGAGTTTGTTCGCTACGTCGATCGTCACCGCACCTCTATCATTGGCGATCCTATCTGTTTGAAGACCGAGAAGGATGGTGTGCCCATCGAGGTGGCTTTGCTCTACAACAGCGACTATTCTGAGAATATCCACTCATACGTCAACAATATCAACACCATCGAGGGTGGTACCCACCTCACTGGTTTCCGTATTGCGTTGGCCCGTGCGCTGAAGAAGTACGCCGACGATGACGACCAGCTGCGCAAGCAGATTGAGAAGGCCAAGATCGAGGTAGCACAAGACGACTTCCGCGAGGGTCTCACTGCCATTGTCTCTGTGAAGGTTGCCGAGCCTCAGTTCGAGGGACAGACCAAGACCAAGCTGGGTAATAGCGAGGTGAACGGTGCTGTACAGAAGGCAGTGGGCGAGGCTATGAACAACTACCTCGAGGAGCATCCTAAGGAGGCCCACACCATCTGTGAGAAGGTCATCCTGGCTGCTACAGCCCGTATCGCCGCTCGTAAGGCTCGTGAGAGCGTACAGCGCAAGAATCCTATGAGTGGTGGCGGTCTGCCTGGTAAGTTGGCCGACTGCTCAAACAAGGATCCTAAGACCTGCGAGATCTTCCTCGTCGAGGGTGACTCGGCCGGTGGTTCTGCCAAGCAGGGTCGCGACCGTCACTTCCAGGCCATCCTGCCTCTCCGCGGTAAGATCCTGAACGTAGAGAAAGTGCAGTGGCACCGCGTGTTCGAGGCCGAGTCTGTGATGAACATCATCCAGAGTATCGGTGTTCGCTTCGGTGTTGATGGCGAGGATTCAAAGGATGCCAATATCGACAAGCTGCGTTACGACAAGATTATCATCATGACCGATGCCGACGTCGATGGTTCTCACATCGACACGCTGATCATGACCCTCTTCTATCGTTTCATGCCTCAGGTGATCCAGGGTGGACACCTCTACATCGCTACACCTCCCCTCTACAAGTGTACTTACAAGAAGTTCTCTGAGTACTGCTACACCGAGCAGCAGCGTCAGGCCTTCATCGATAAGTATGTGGCAGGTGACGAGAACAGTTCAGCCCTGCACACCCAGCGCTACAAAGGTCTTGGTGAGATGAACCCCGAGCAGTTGTGGGAGACCACCATGAACCCCGAGAACCGCTTGCTGAAGCAGGTGACTATCGAGAATGCTGCCGAGGCCGACGAGATATTCTCTATGTTGATGGGCGATGACGTAGAGCCTCGTCGTGAGTTCATTGAGAAGAATGCCACCTATGCTAACATCGACGCATAATTAGAAAAAGCTATTATATGAAAAAGGACTGGTTTCATCGCCGAAACCAGTCCTTTTCTTGTTTTATTGAAGTTGAGGCGGCGGATCTGCTTAGTCCGCTCAGTCCTCTTGTCTCACTCGTATGTCTTTACTTCGCGCTTACCCTTCAGCACGGCGTAGGCGTTTTGTGCCAGCGCCTCCAGTTCGTCTTCGCCTGGGAAACAATACACGGGCGCCAGAAACTCGATGCGTTCGCGTATGCCGCTGATGATATATTCCGAGCGTGCCATACCGCCCGTCAGCAGGATGGCGTCTATCTTGCCGCAGAGCACAGCGCTCAGTCCTGCTATGTTCTTGGCGATATGATAGATCATCGCATTCAGTATCAGTTCAGCATGCTTGTCGCCATTGGCTATGCGCTCTTGAATCTCCACCACGTTGTTGGTGCCCAGATGTGCGTTCAGTCCGGCCTTTCCTGCAATCCGTTTCAACAACTGCTTCTCGGTGTATTTCCCACTGAAGCAAAGGCGTATCAGGTCGGCCGCAGGCAGACTGCCGGCACGTTCCGGTGAGAAGGGACCTTCGCCGTCGAGGGCGTTGTTGCAGTCCACAGCTCGCCCGTGGTCGTGTGCTGCCACCGAGATACCGCCACCCAGGTGACAGATAATCAGGTTCAGGTCCTCGTAGCGTTTGCCTATCTCGTTGGCAAAGCGGCGTGCGATGGCCCGCTGGTTCAGGGCGTGCCAGATGCAGATGCGGTTCATCAGTGGCGAACCACTGATGCGCGCATAGTCGTTCAGCTCGTCCACTACGCCGGGGTCGGCTATAAACGAGCGGCATCCAGGTATCTCCTTTGCTATGTCGTGCGCTATCAGGCAGCCCAAGTTACAGGCGTGGTTGTGCATGGCGATGCCGTTGTGCGTGTCGTCCAGCATCCGTTGGTTGATCTCATAGACGCCGCCGGCCAGAGGTTTTACCAGTCCGCCGCGACCTATCACCGCGTCAAACTTCAGTGGCACGTTGATACGTTTCAGTTCGTCCAGAATCAGTTGTTTCCGGTAGTCCATCTGTTCGATGACGTCGTCAAAGCCCGCTAGGTCCTCGTTCGAGTGCTGGATGCTACGCAGCACCATGGGTTTCTCGTCTTCGAATACCGCCATCTTTGTTGATGTCGATCCCGGATTAATGGCTAATATCAGCATATCTTTATCTTTTCTTTATTTTGTTATTTCCTAAAAACTTCTCCTTTTAACTTCCTTCATATCCTCCCTTCAACCCTCAACTACACCGAAGCAAACGCCAGCGAGTAGTATTTCGACGTGCCGTTGTCGCCCCGCGAGGGCAATACCACGGGCACGATAGGTCCGCGCAGGATACCTGCTGTCGTGGCTTCGCAGAACAGCGTGATGGTCTTATAGAACACGTTGCCCGCCTGTATGTCGGGGAATATCAGTGCGTCGGCTTGACCGTCCAGTGGCGACTCGATGCCCTTTTTATGCAGGGCAGCCGGTGATAGCGACGTCTTCAGGTCCAGTGGTCCGTCTATGACGCATGCCCCAAACGCCCCTTCGTTAGCTTTCGCTATTAGTTCCTTATATTCCACCGTGAAAGGAAACGTCCTCTCGTTCACCTTCTCCGAGCAGTTGATCAGTGCCACTTGTGGCGTCTCGATGCCCATGCGTCGGCACGTGTCCAGCACATAGCGCAGTTGCGCCTCGCGTTGTACCTTGTTGGGGTAGGGTATCACCGCTGCATCCGTGAAGTATATCAGTCGGCGGTGTCCCGGCACCTGAGCGCAGGTGATATGCGTCAGCACCTGTCCTTTCGGCAGGATGCCGTTCTCTTTGTTCAGCACCGCGTGCAGCAGCGTGTCCGTGTTCAGAAATCCCTTCATCAGCACGTCGGCCTGTCCGTCTCTCACCAGTTCCACCGCTTTCAGAGCAGCCTCCTCCGGCGTGGCTGCATCCACCAGTTTGGCGTGTTCACCGTATGATTCCACCAGCTTCGCCACACCCTCGTGGCATCCCACGAGCAGTGCCTCGATAAAACCCTCGTCCACAGCTCTCGTTACGGCTGTCAGTGTTGATACATCGTTTGGACAAACCACTGCCACCCTTTTTCTCTGGCGGCGTTCTACAAGATGTTCTACCAGTTCGTCAAAACTGTTAATGGTCTTCATATTATTATCTATAAGGTTAGAGCTATCACATCGCTGTAAGATAGCTTTTCAGTGGCAAATATACAAAAAAAATAATTACGATTGCACATTTCACCCGAAAAAGTGCAATTACGGCCATTGTTTCCTGTTAAAATTTGGTGGTCTCATTATTTTGCAGTACTTTTGCACTAAAGAAATTATTACTTATTAGGGATTATGCAGATTAACAGTCATCTATCTGTTCTCGTGCACGATGTGGCAGCTAAGTACGGCGACCGCGAGGCACTTATTTACAAAAACTTTGGTGGAAAGACATGGAAGTCATGTTCCTGGAATCAGTTCTCTGACGTTGTCAAGCAGGTGTCGAATGCCATGCTCAGCTTGGGTATTGGCGTACAGGAGAACATCGGCGTGTTCTCACAGAACTCCGTTCAGTATCTCTTCACCGACTTTGGTGCCTGGGGCATCCGTGCCGTCACCATCCCCTTCTATGCTACCAGTTCTGAACAGCAAATCCAGTTCATGATCAACGATGCCAAGATTCGTTACATCTTCGTTGGCGAGAAGGATCAGTACGAGAAGACCCGTCGTGTCTTTGCTACCTGTAAGACCCTCGAGCGCATCATTGTTTTCGACCCCTCTATAGAGTTGCCTGAAAACGATTCCACCGTGATGTCGTTTACCGACTTCCTGCGTCTGGGCGAGGGATTGCCCCATCAGGCCGCTGTCGAGCAGTTGCAGCGTGAGGCCACCATGGATGATATTGCTAACATCCTCTACACCAGTGGCACCACAGGCGATTCCAAGGGCGTTATCCTCACCATGGGTCAGTATAATGCAGCCATGATTGCCAACCACAAGTGTGTGCCCGTCACCGATGCCGACCGTGTGCTCAACTTCCTTCCCTTCACCCATATCTTCGAGAAAGGCTGGAAGATCCTCTGCATCACCGTTGGTGCCCGTCTGATCGTCAACACCTATCCCCAGGAGGTTCAGAAGACCATGCGCGAGACCCATCCCACCTGTATGTCCAGCGTGCCCCGTTTCTGGGAAAAGGTTTATCAGGGCGTACAGGAGAAGATCGAGAGCAGCGGTGCCGTTCAGCGCACCCTCTTCAAGCATGCCCTTGCCGTAGGTAAGAAGCATAACATCACCTATCTCGCCGCTGGCAAGCAGCCACCTTTGGCTCTGCGCCTCGAGTACGAGATGCTCAACAAGACCGTTTTCTCGCTCGTTCGCAAGGAGTTGGGTCTTGAGAATGCTCATTTCTTCCCCACAGCCGGTGCTGCCGTGTCTGCTCATGTCGAAGAATTTGTCCATTCCATCGGTCTGAACATGGTGGTTGGCTACGGTCTCACCGAGAGTCTTGCCACCGTTTCTTGCGATCATCTTGGTCAGCCCTTTCACGTCGGTTCAGTGGGTCATCCCATCGATAGCATCGACATCAAGATTAGCAGCGAGGGCGAGATCCTGTTGAAGGGTCCCACCATCACCCGTGGCTACTACAACCGCGACGACATCACCCGCGAGTCGTTCACCGAGGATGGTTACTTCCGCACCGGTGACTCTGGTTATATCCAGGATGGCGAGCTGTTCCTGAAAGATCGTATCAAGGACCTCTTCAAGACCTCTAACGGCAAGTACATCGCGCCTCAGATGATCGAGTCGAAGTTGCTCGTTGATAAGTATATCGACCAGATTGCCATCATTGCCGATCAGCGCAAGTTCGTGTCAGCCCTCATCATCCCCGAGTATAAGTTGCTCGAAGACTATGCCCGTGCCCACAACATCGCCTTCGCCAATCGTGAAGACCTGTGCCGCAACCAGCAGATCTATCAGATGATGATGGAGCGCATCGACACCCTGCAGCAGCAGTTGGCCCACTACGAGCAGGTGAAGCGATTCACCCTGTTGCCTCACGGATTCTCCATGGAGCGCGGCGAGCTCACCAACACCTTGAAGATCAAGCGCCGCGTGCTCAACGAGAACTACAAGAAGGAAATCGACGCCATGTACGCAGAGTAGTGTCAACGATGGTCGCCCGTTCGTCCTGTTCCCGCCTTCTCGGACTTCTGCTATTTGCAGTGCTGACGCTGTCAGCCAGTAGTCAGGAGCAGCATTTCTATACGTTGAACCGGCAGAACGGCCTCAGTGACAACTGTGTCCTTCAGCTCCTTCAGCTCCACGACGGCCGAATGGTGACCATCACGCCGCGTACCATAGATATCTACGATGGCCAGCGCTTCAGTTCGCTCACCATCGACACCGCACAATGGGTGGCCCTTCCTGCTTATCAGGGGGCTACCCATCTTTTTGCCGACGCCCATGACTGTCTTTGGATGAAGCAGCATGAGCGTCTTTATTGTTTCCATCTGCCCACCATGCGGCAGATTATCCCTGCCGACTGGCACCATGATGACGACTTCTTCATCGATGAAGCAGGCGACACCTGGCTGTTGAAGGGGCGCATGCTTAGAAATGCAGCAGGCACCCGCCGCCTGCAGTTGCCCCCGCAAGCCGGCCTTTTGCAGGATGTCGTATCCGTAGGCGACACCGTCTATACCTTTTTCGACACCGGTCAGCTAGTTGCCTTCACGGGTCGTGCTCGTCAGCTGTTCAGCTCTCAGGCCTATCCCACTGAGGCTGTATCCCGCTATCAGTGGACCTCGCTGGTGGTGCCAGGTGCCGGTTGTCTCTATCAGTTGCGCACTGGTGCCGGCGGTTCGGTGCTGCTTGAGTTCGACCGACACCACCGTCAGTGGCGCACCATCCTCAGCAGTGATCGCACCCTTCACACCCTCACGCTCACACCCTCCGGCATTCTCTACCTCACGGCTCCCTCTGGCTATTGGCGCATCAATCCCCAGACCTCCGAACAGACCTTCTTCAGTCAGCTCTGTTTGCCCGATGGAACCGTGCTTTCTACCGGTGTCAACACCGTCTGTCTCGACCGTGAAGGCGGCATGTGGCTGGGCACTTACGACAGTGGCATCCTCTACACCTCGCCCCTGTCGGGCTTGTTCGACACCAAGCCCATCGACATCGAGGTCCATCCCATCCTCACCACCATCTATCTCCATGGTCAGCCTCTGCTGCCAGGCCACAGCTACGACGGGCAAGAACTGCTCACCGTGACACCTCCCTATGTCGATGAACTCCATTTCTCCCATAGTCAGAACTCGCTAGCTTTCCAGTTCTCCACCATGAACTATGTGCGCCCTCGCAGTACCGTCTATCGCTATCGCTTCTCGGGCGACGAACAAGGCTGGCATACCATTTCTGCCGATTCCATCGGTCATTTCGTCGATGACAAAGGCGTGTTCTATCTGCCCCTGATGAGCTTGTCGCCCGGTGACTATACTTTAGAGGTGATGGCCTCTACCAATCCCAACAACTGGAACCAGCGCGATGTCCGCACCATCCATTTCACCATCGACTACCCCTGGTGGCAGTCGCCTCTAGCCTTTGTGCTCTATGTGGTGGCGCTGGCGCTGGTGATAGGCGCCTCCTTCCTGTTCTACCGTCGCCGGATGCAGCGTCAGAACCGCGAGCAGCTTCTGTTACTGCGCATCCAGAACCTGGTGGAGCAGGTCAACCAATATGAGCACTCCGCTGCTATGGTGATGCTCAGTGAGCCCGCTTCCGAGCAGGAAGCCAGTGCCGAGCCTGAGCCCACACCCCAGGAGAAGGAGTTTATGTCGCGAGCCACCGCCCTGGTCGAACAGCACATTGCCGACCCCAATTACCATGTGGAGCAGTTGGCTGCCGACCTCTGCATGGAGCGCACCGGACTTTACAAGAAGCTCACCGCGCTGATCCAGCAGTCGCCCGTAGCCTTTATCCGCAGCATCCGCCTGCGTCGTGCCGCCGCCCTCCTTCGCGAGGGCAACATGTCCGTAGCCGAGATTGCCGAGTATGCCGGTTTCTCCTCTCCCGGCTATTTCAGCAAGTGCTTCCAAAAAGAATTTGGATGCAAACCCTCCGAATATTAAAAAAAAGGAAACCCTCACCTCTCATCTCTCACCTCTCATCTTGCGGCGCAGCCGCACCCCTCTCATCTTGCGGCAACGCCGCACATCTTTCTTCATTTCTTCACTTCAAATCAACATTTGTTGACCGAGTATTCCATCGTTTCATAGTAATTTTGCAGCGGTTTAAAGGAAAAACAATCAAATTTTTACCAGCTATGAAACTTAACAATTTACTATTAACATTGTCGGTCGTCCTTATCGGACAGTCCACAATCGCAGCGCAATCAGCTTATCAGTTTGTGCCTGCCGATTATGTGTCGACCGACAACAATCGTGCGCCTCAGAGCGCTTTTTCTTATGATGAGCAGTCGTTCACCGTTCATGCTTCAGGCCAGAATAATGTGGCCTTCAAGATGGGCGGTGACTGCGACGGCAAGTATTTCATCACACCAGCCGAACATTGGTTTGTGGTCAGTGGGCGCCAGTTGAAGACCGGCACCGCCGATGCTTACCTGTGGTGGCTCAACGGCACCAACCACGGTTCGCAGGTGGCCCCCGACCACGTGTGCACCACTGCCGATGAGCGCACCGTGTTTGTGTGGAACCTGCGCAATGGCAATCCGCTGTTCTCATGGTTTGATGTCAACCGCGAGCGCATGGTGCTCAACAGTAATGGCACAGGCTTCATCCTTGCCATGGGCCTCACCGCTACAGGAAGCGATGGTACGGTGACCGATGTCGATTACTATAGCGACATGGCTGTGGTCACTGCCTATCCCGAGCTGATGCAGGTGCTGGGCATCACCCACGAGTCTTTGGCCCAGCAGATGCGCCAGCAACTCACGGATGCCATCACTGCTGCCAACGAGCTGTTGACAAGCCGTCCTGCCGATGAAACCGTGAAAAATCACCTCCGCGATGCTATCACTGCTGCCCAGCAGATCTGCGACGGCATTACTACCAGCAACTATGCTACCGTCGGTGAAGACGTAGCCACCCTGCAGCAGGCCATGGAGCAGTATCGCGCCAACAGTCGTCAGGTGTCTTGTCAGTTCACCGCTGATGGTATGCTGGCCCGTTGGGACGACATGTCCATCCGCGTTCGTTTCATGAACGACAGCATCGTGCGCATCACCAAGTTTGTAGGCGAAGAGACGCGCGTAGAGCCCAGCCTCGTTGTGAAGTCGGCTGCTGCCAATGTAGCCTTCACCCACTCAGAAGCCGATGGAACCGTCACTTTATCCACTTCTAAGGTCCGTCTGACCTATCATCTCGGCGATGCCGTTGTCACCGTCTATCGTGCCACCGGCGAACAGCTCTATACCGAGCTTGCTGCCAACATCACCGCTCAGGCCGACGGTCCCAATGATGCCTGTCTGCTGAAGCAAACCTTCCGCCTGGCCGACGACGAACAGATCTATGGTCTCGGACAGTTGCAGAACGGTCGTCTCTCGATGCGCGGTCTCAGCACCACCATGATACAAGACAACCGCAGCATCCATATACCTTATATATATTCTTCTAAGCGTTACGCCCTCTATTGGGACAACTATTCTCCCACTACGTTCACCGACGATGCCGCTGGTACCATGTTCAGCTCCACCGGTCAGGCCATCGACTACTACGTCCTCGTGGGTTCCACTTCCGACGAAGTACTTCACGCTTGGCGCCAGATGACCGGCAGCACCCAGCTGCCTCCACTGTGGAACTTCGGTCTTTATCAGAGTAAGCAGCGCTACCAGAGCACCCAGGAAGTCATTGACGTGGTGAAGAAATACCGCGAGCTGCGTGTGCCCCTCGATTGCGTGGTGCAAGACTGGCAGTACTGGGGCGATGACAACCACTGGAACGCCATGGAGTTCCTCAACCCCAAGTATAGCGACTATCAGCGCATGATCGACGAGGTGCACGGCATGAATGCCAAGCTCATGATCAGTGTATGGGCCAACTTCGGTCCCGCCACCCGTCAGTATCAGGAGTACCAGCAGGCCGGTCGCCTCATTCCCATCCAGAGCTATCCCACCACTGTGGCCACCCGTCCCTACGATGTCTATGATGCCGCCACCCGCGATAGCTATTGGAACTACCTCTCTCAGGGCATTATGAGCAAGGGTGTCGATGCCCTTTGGCTCGACTCTTCTGAACCCGACGACTTCAGTAATAAAGGTACCGACTACGACTATGTGACTGGTCTCAGTGGTCGCACCTTCCGTTCGCTGCGTAATGCCTTCCCCCTCTGCCATGTAGAAGGCGTCTATGACCATCACCTGGCCGACCCCACGCTCAGTGACAAGCGCGTTAGCATTCTCACCCGTTCGGCCTTTGCCGGCATGCAGCGCACCGGTGCCTTCATCTGGAGTGCCGACATCACCTCCAGTTGGCAGACGCTGGCCGCCCAGATTCCTGCCGCCTGCAACTTCTCCGTGTCTGGCTTGCCCTATTGGAACAGCGACACCGGCGCATTCTTCACTGGCAGCTACGGTGGTGTGGGCGACCCCGCATGGCGCACGCTCTACGACCGTTGGACGCAGTTCTCGTGCTTCTGCCCGATGATGCGCTTCCATGGCGACAACACCCCCCGCGAGATCTGGCAGTTTGGCGCTCAGGACGATGCCCAGGGCGACTACAACAATATCCTCCGCTACATCCGTCTGCGCTATCGCCTGTTGCCCTATCTCTACAGCACCGCCCATCAAGTGGTGAAAAACGATGATACCTTCATGCGCGGCATGGCGCTGGCCTATGAAGACGATGCCCAGTGTGTAGGTCTGGTCGATCAGTATATGTTCGGTCGCAGCTTCCTCGTGGCGCCCATCGTCACCGATGGTGCTGCCGGTCGCAACGTCTATCTGCCGCAGTTCCCCACCGCCACTGCCGACCGCGGTCTGTGGTACGACTTCTGGACGGGTGCTACCCATGCAGGTGGTAAGACCCTGTTCCGCACGGCTCCACAAGACATTCTGCCCCTCTACATCCCAGCGGGCACCATTCTGCCTTTCGGTCCTGAGGTGCAGTACAGCAACGAGAAATCATGGGACGACCTCGAAATTCGCATCTATGCCGGTGCCGACGGTCGCTTCACCCTCTATGAAGACGAGCTCGATGGCTATGGTTATAAGCAGGGCGCCTGCAGCGAGATACCCTTTGTGTGGGACGAGGCCGCGCAGACCCTCACCATCGGTGCCCGTCAGGGTGAGTTCCCCGGCATGTTGAAGCAGCGCACCTTCCGTCTGGTTCGCGTGTCGTCTCAGAAAGGCTTTGGCGACCAGCCCGCTGCTACCTACGATCAGGAGGTGAGCTACGACGGTCAGCAACTCGTTGTCAGCCTGAAAGACACTGTCGAGACCGAGACCATCCCCGAGGATGTGACCAGTCTGATTGTGAATCCCAGCTTCGAGGCCGATGGTAAGACCCTGAACATGGTGGCACCACAGGGCTGGACCGTCAGCAGCGAGACCACCTGGTGGGGCGTGAACACAGGCGGTGGCAACGGCGATCCCCAGGCCACCGACGGCAGCTATATCTTCGGTGTGTGGGATGGTACCGCCACCAAGACCCCCACTGTCAGTCAGACGCTGACCACCCTGCCCAAGGGCAACTACACGCTGACGGTAGATATGCAGGTTAGCAACCGCTCTAACGAGACCGTACGCCTGGGCTTGCAGCACGTGTTTGCCGGTAGTCAGAAAGGCTACTTTGCCCGTCAGCTCAGCACCGCTGGCTGTGGTGATGTCTATCCCATGCAGACCATCTCGGTGGATTTCGAACAGCCCGAAGACGGTCTGCCCGTCACCATCGGCGTCTCTACCGAGGGTGCGCCTGCCGAGACCTGGTTCAAGATAGACAACTTCCGCCTCTATCGTCGTCCCGGCACCCCGTCGGCCAGTGGCATAGAGGTGGCCCACCAGAAGCCCATCTGCTCTACCGACCAGTCTCTCTATGGTCTGAACGGACAAAAACTGCCGGTTTCATCGCGTCATCGCATCGTCGTGAGCCAGCAGAAGAAGTACCTCCTGAAATGACCGCATCGCCTTTAAGTCAACAACTTGAAGATACCGATATAGCAAAAAAGCGGGCGAATTGTTTGGCAGTTCGCCCGCTTCTTTATACCTTTGCAGTAAACTTTTCGAATAGACGAAAGCAGACATGAATAATAACAATACTGACCCCACCCCCTGCCCCTCCCCTACAAGGGAGGGGAGAACCGCGGAGGAAGCCGCCTCTCTCTCCTACAAGGGAGGGGAGAACCGCAGAGGAAGCCGCCTCTCTCTCCTACAAGGGAGGGGAGAACCGCAGAGGAAGCCGCCTCTCTCCCCTTGAAGGGAGGAAAGAACCGCAGAGGAAGCCGCCTCTCTCCCCTTGAAGGGAGGGGAGAACCGCAGAGGAAGCCGCCTCTCTCCCCTTGAAGGGAGGGAAGAACCGCAGAGGAAGCCGCCTCTCTCCCCTCCCTTGTAGGGGAGGGGCAGGGGGTGGGGTTAGTAACCTTAGTTATATAGAAGTATGATTACACAAGACCAATTGAAAGATGTGCTCGATCGTG
>NZ_JHXM01000001.1:0-13286 GCF_000621725.1 Xylanibacter brevis ATCC 19188 | reverse complement strand
CCCCCTGCCCCTCCCCTACAAGGGAGGGGAGAACCGCAGAGGAAGCCGCCTCTCTCCCCTCCCTTGTAGGGGAGGGGCAGGGGGTGGGGTTAGTAACCTTAGTTATATAGAAGCTATAATTTGTATTTTAACGTTAAAAAATTACTCAATAACAATGAAACAATTTCGTCTCGTGGACAATATTGTTGGCTGGCTAACCTTCTTGATTGCAGCCGTTGTATATTGTTCAACCATCGAGCCGACAGCCTCTTTCTGGGACTGTCCTGAGTTTATTACGACAGGCTACAAATTGGAAATCGGTCACCCACCCGGTGCACCATTCTTCATGTTGACTGCGAACCTCTTCTCACAGTTCACCAGCGATCCATCGCACGTGGCCTACATGGTCAACATGATGAGTGCGTTGCTGTCGGCCGTCTGCATATTGTTCCTCTTTTGGAGCATCACGCACCTGTCTCGCCGCCTGGTCATCAACCAATGGAGCGAGCTGACACTGGCCAAGACCATCGCCATCGAGGCTTCTGGTCTGGTGGGTGCGCTCATCTATACCTTCAGTGACACCTTCTGGTTCTCTGCTGTCGAAGGCGAGGTATATGCCTACTCATCGGCCTTCACCGCCGTGGTATTCTGGCTGATACTGAAATGGGAAGACCATGCCGACGAGCCACACGCTGACCGCTGGCTGGTACTCATTATGTATATGGTGGGCCTCAGCATCGGTGTTCACCTGCTGAACCTGCTCTGTCTGCCCGCCATCGTGCTGGTTTACTACTACAAGCGCTTCCCCAACGCCAATGCGCTGGGCTCATTTGTAGCACTGGGCGTGTCTGTCATCATCCTGGCTGCCGTGCTCTATGGCGTAGTGCCTGGCATCATCACCGTAGGCGGATGGTTTGAGCTCTTCTTTGTCAACACGCTGGGTTGTCCGTTCAACACCGGTGAGTATATCTACTTGATCCTCTTGGTGGGCATCGTCATCTGGGCCATCTACGAGACTCAGAATGCCAAGGACACCCGCAGCAGCTGGATTCGTCAGAACTGTGCCTTTCTGCTTTCTGTAGGCATGCTGGGCATTCCCTTCTACGGCTACGGCTGGTCGGCTGCCATCATTGGCATCATCGCCCTCGTTGCCCTGTGGTTCATCTTGATCTACAGAAGAAAGAGCAACGGACAGTCACAGCCACTGGTTTCTGCACGTTTGAAGAACACCATGCTGCTGAGCATGCTCATGCTGATGATTGGCTATTCTACCTATGCCGTCATCGTCATCCGCTCATCGGCCAACCCACCCATGGATCAGAACTCTCCTGAGGATATCTTCACACTGGGCAACTACCTGAGCCGCGACCAGTATGGCTATCGCCCACTGCTCTACGGTCAGGCTTACAACTCTGAATATGCCGTTGGCAAAGACGGACGCGTCAAGATGGACCAGGGTGCTCCCATGTATCAGCGCAAGGAGAAGGCAAATGCCGACGAGCCCGACCGCTACTTTGTGGTCAGCACGAAGGACAAGCCCATCTATGCGCAGAACATGTTCTTTCCACGCATGTATTCTAACAGTCCTCGCCATATCGATGCCTACGAGAGTTGGCTCGGAGGCGTCGAGGGACGACAGATGCCTTCTAACTATCGCGAGGGCGAGACGGTGAAGATACCTACCATGCTCGAAAACCTGCGCTTCTTCATCTCCTACCAGTGCAACTGGATGTACTGGCGCTACTTCCTGTGGAACTTCGCAGGTCGTCAGAACGACATCCAGGGTCATGGCGGCGTGGAGAAGGGCAACTGGCTGAGTGGTATCCCATTCATCGATAATGCACGTCTGGGCGACCAGTCTAAGCTGCCCGACGACCTGAAGAACAACAAGGGTCATAACGTGTTCTACTGTCTGCCTCTGATTCTGGGTCTGATAGGCCTCTTCTGGCAGATCATGGCACGCGGACAGAAAGGCGTCAAGCAGTTCTGGGTGGTCTTCTTCCTGTTCTTCATGACAGGTCTGGCCATCGTCATCTACCTGAACCAGACGCCCGAGCAACCGCGCGAACGTGACTATGCCTATGCTGGTTCGTTCTATGCTTATGCTATCTGGTGCGGTCTGGGCGTAGTGGCTATCTACGATCTGCTGCTCAAGAAGTTGAAGAACGTCAACCCCGTGGCCATCGCTGCCGGTGTCGCTGCCGTAACGGTGCTGATCCCCATTCAGATGGCCTCGCAGACCTGGGACGACCACGACCGCTCTGGTCGCTACACCTGTCGCGACTTCGGACAGAACTACCTCATGTCGATGCAGGCCGAGGGCAATCCTATCATCTTCACCAATGGCGATAACGACACCTTCCCCTTGTGGTACAACCAGGATGTGGAGGGCGTTCGCACCGACGCACGTGTCTGCAACCTCTCTTATCTGCAGACCGACTGGTATATCGACCAGATGATTCGACCCGCCTTCGACTCTCCCGCACTGCCCATCTCATGGAGCCGTCTGGAGTATTGCTCAGGCACTAACGAGTATATCCACATCGAGCCCAACTTCAAGAAAGAGGTTCTGAACTACTACAAGCAGGATCCTGAGGCTGCACGCCAGAACTTCGGCGATGAGCCGTTCGAACTGAAGAACGTGCTGAAATACTGGGTGCGCTCTAAGAATCCCGAACTGCAGGTCATCCCCACCGACACGCTCTATATGACTATCGACAAGGAGGCTGTGAAGCGTAGTGGCATGCTGATGCAGGGCGACTCTATCCCCGACCGCATGGTCATCTCGCTGAAGGGTCTCAACTCTCTGGACAAGAGCAAGCTGATGATGCTGGAGCTGTTGGCCAACTGCAACTGGGAGCGTCCGCTCTACGTGGCTTACACCGTTGGTCAGGAAAACTACATGAACCTGGGCGACAACTTCGTACAGGAGGGTCTGGCCAACCGCATCACACCGTTCACTACCAACGTGAATGGTCGTCCGCTGGAAGGCATGACCGACTTCGATACCGACAAGACCTACGACAATGTGATGAACCGCTTTAAATATGGTAATGTCAATGCCGAGCGCATCTATCTCGACGAGACCGTCATGCGTATGTGCTACACCCATCGTCGTCTGCTGGCTAAGCTGGCTACCGAGCTGGCCTACAAGGGCGAGAACGACAAGGCTGCTAAGGTGCTGGCTAAGTCTGAAGAGATGCTGCCTGCCCGCAATATTCCTCATGAGTACCAGGGCGGCTCACTCGACATGGCGCTGGCCTATTCGCTGATTGGCAACAAGGCAAAGGCAAAGGATCTGTTGTCTCAGGTATGGAACCGTGACAAGCAGTATGTAGAGTTCTATCTCTCACTCGACAAGAACCTGTTCTTGATGTCTGCCAGCGACTGCCGCATTCAGTTCTATATCATGCAGAGCCTCATCTCGATTGCCGAGGATGTTGACCCGGCACTCGCAGCCAATTACACAGCCGAGTGGCAGCAATTCATGAACACATTTGTAAGCAAAGGCGGCAAGCTACGCTAAACCGCACCCTTATTTAAATGATTATTGAACAACCCGCCGTCTATCTGAGATGGCTATATCCTAAAGCACTGTGGCGTATGGACCGTCATGAACGTTCAGTCTATCTGACGTTCGACGACGGTCCTATCCCAGAGTCCACACCTTTCATCCTGGATATCTTGCGCAGTGAGGGTATCAAAGCCACCTTCTTCATGGTGGGCGACAACGTCAGGAAATACCCCGACCTGTTCCAGCAGATTCTGGACGAGGGGCATCAGGTGGGCAATCACACCCATAATCATATCAGCGGTTTCCGCCATTCGCTCCACGACTATAGCTATAACGTGGAGAAGGCCAACGCCTATATCCACAGCCACTTCATGCGCCCACCCCATGGGTGGATGCGTCTGGACCAGTATGCGTGGCTCAGCAGAAAGTATAAGGTGGTGATGTGGGACCTCGTGACGCGCGACTATTCTAAATGGATGACGGCCGAGGATATCCTCAACAACGTGAAGCGCTATGCGCGCAACGGGTCTATCATCACGTTTCACGACTCTCTGAAGTCCATCGAGAAGCTGAAGACAGCGTTGCCCGCCAGCATCAAATGGCTGAAAGAGCAAGGCTATGAGTTTAAGATATTCAAATAACCCCTCCCCGACCCTCCCGAGGGAGGGAGAAAAGAAGGAGGCAGAGAGAATAAAGTCTCCCCTTGGGGAGATTTAGAGGGGGTTATATTGTAATCTCTGCCGATCCGTAACAACGGTGATGCTCGGCATCATACACCACGCAGAACTGTCCCGGTGCCACGCCGTGGATCGGATCTTTCGAGTGTACGATGAAACTTCCCTCGCCGGTCTTTTCCAGTGTGGCCTCATGGAACTCTGGCGTATGACGAATTTTGAACGTGATCTGTTCGCCTGGCATCTCGCCATTGATGCTGTGAAATCCATGTATGGGGAAGTCCTGCTTATAGGCAGTCTCAGGATCGTAACCATGCGACACATATAGCAGGTTCTGCGCCACATCTTTCTTCACGATGAACCAGGGGCCGCCGCCAAAGCCTAAGCCTTTACGCTGTCCGATGGTGTAGAACCAGTGGCCGTTGTGCTTACCGATCAGCTTGCCCGTCTCCAGTTCCAACACGTCGCCCTGCTGTTCGCCCACGTACCTTTTTATATAGTCCGTATAGTTGATCTTTCCCAGAAAACAGATGCCCTGAGAGTCACGACGCTTGGCATTCACCAGATGTTCGCGCTCGGCAATGGTGCGCACCTCGTCCTTCACATAGTGACCGATGGGAAAGATCGCTTTTTCCAACTGCCAGTCGAAGATCTGCGCCAGGAAGTCGGTCTGATCCTTCACGGGGTCGGGACTAGTGCAGAGCCATGAGACAGCCCCTCCTTGGGAGGGGCTTGGGGAGGTTTCCTTTTGTGCATAGTGGCCGGTGGCAATCAGGTCGTAGTCGTGTCCACGCTTCTCGTGGAAGGCACCAAACTTAATCAGTCGGTTGCACATCACGTCGGGATTAGGTGTCAGTCCGGCCTTCACCTTATCCATAGTATAGGCCGTCACCTGGTTCCAGTATTCCTGATGACAATCCACCACTTCCAACTTGCAGCCATACTTACGGGCCACGGCGGTAGCCATTTCCAGATCTTCCTCGCTCGAGCAGTCCCACTCCTCTTCCTCCTCTGGACCTATCTTGATATAGAAGCAGTCTGGATGCAGGCCCAGTCGTGCAAACTCATACACCACCACACTGCTATCCACGCCACCCGAGAGCAGCACTGCTATGCGTTTATCCTTTAATTCATCTATATTCATGCTGCAAAGTTACGAATAAGTGAGTAAAGAACAAAATAAAAAACGCTTTTTCAGTTTGTTAGCTCCAGAAAGACAGCCCAAAACAACAGCTTAAAACGGCGGTATATTGCGCAAAAAGCTGAGCTTTTGAAACATCATTTCTAAACTATAAAGACCATCCTAAACTCTAAAAAAAAACATTCTAGACTTTAGAAATGATAAATCTAGACTCTAGAAAGGTGGTTTCTAGACTCTAGAAATGCACATTCTAGACTCTAGAATCAGACCAAAACAACCACTTTTGCACCACAAAAGTGCCACTTTAAGCAAATAATAGCGCCACTATTCCATAGCAAAAGAGGCCGTATCAGTGACATGAACCGCAGGTGAACCGCAGGGACGGGTACCTGTTCCATTGGCTATATGACGAAAGAAATTGTATTTACGAATCGAGTTTTTGCTATTTATGGTGCTCCTATATGGTTGTTTGGTGTTGTTTCAAGTGCTATTCATCTTTTATGGACGAAAACTTTATGTGGTAGGCTAGAGACTCCAAACTCTATGAAAAGATGACGGCAGCGAAAAATAGCAAAAGAATTGGAAGTTATGAACTTGAACGTAATCTCTACGGCAGGTCATCAACATGATACCTGCCGTTGTGCATCTATAAATAAGTGTTATTCCACAGCAATAAGTTCACGGCCTATTTTGTGCAGACCTTCAACGATGCGACGGCGCTGTTCTGGACGAGGCTTTTTAATACCGTTGGCATAGTGGCTCAGCTGGTGCTGATTGATACCTGAAACACGGCTGATTGCAGCAATGGAGGCATAAGGAGAGCACATTTGCAGCAAGGCTGCAGCATCCAGATGGTACTCGAATTTGTAGTCACCATCGCGAAGCCACTGGGGAACATCATCGCCATCTGCAATCATTCCTTCTACATGGAAGTTGAGTGTGTTGCGTACTTCATCAATAAGTTCGTTGTACGTTTTGGCAGTAACAACCACTGCACCAGGCACGTTCTCGCTCAGAGCTGCACCATAATTCTTGTTACACCAAGATACATTTACAATAATTTTTTCCATATCCATTACTTTTTTATTATTTCCAACCTGCCTGTTTCCAAATACTATTCAAGAGAAATTGGCTTAACACCTCATTTTTATGTCCTCTGATAGTCACCTTGCCTTTCTTCTGAGGATGCTTATATTGTCGATGGTCACCTTTGGTGGCTACAAGGACCCATCCGTCAGCTTCAAGCATTTTGATGACTTCAATAACCTTATATGCTTTCATGTTTATACTTAATGTTGGCGCAAAGGTAATAAAAAGAATACCATTTAGCAAATAAAAGCATCAAAAAAAGTATTCTTTTTAATACTCTTTAAGAAAAAAATGATCCGCAGTGAACCGCAGGGACGGGTACCTGTTCTATTCTGTACCGAAAAGAGGTCGTGTCTGTTACTATTGACACGACCTCTTTACTATTCCGTATATAAATCTTGCAAAGGAACCTCCTCTGCAACTGGCGACCTATTACAGGCCTTTTGCAGGATAAAGCGCATCCCACCAACTAGGATCATCCTTCAGCCATTTCTGGAACCATGCCATCTGTGTGGCCAACCACTTCTCTTTCTTAGAGTAGTCAAGGATGTGATGATTCTCACCCTTTACCTGCACCAGAGCTACCTCGCGACCGAGTAGCTTCAAGGCCGTAAACATCTGCAGACTCTCTACCAGAGGCACGTTGGTGTCGGCATCACCATGGAGCAGGAGCAGCGGCGTGTGAATCTTGTCGGCATTGAACAGAGGCGACTGGTTGACGTAGAGGTCGCGATGGCTCCAAGGATAGCTATTGGCCATCGACACCTCACTGTAGTTATAGCCCCAATAGCCCTGTCCCCAATAGCTGGTGTGGTTGGCAATGCCTGCATGACTCACGGCTGCAGCAAAGATATCGGTCTGTGTCTGCAGATACTGCGTCATGAAACCGCCATACGATGCACCCATACAACCAATCTTCTCCTTATTAATAAAGGGATGAGCCTCACAGATCTTCTTCGTGCCCTCGATGATATCCTCAGCAGGTCCGCGACCGGCGGTGTTCACGTGGCGCGAAGCCCACTCCTGACCGAAGCCGGTGGCACCACTGGGTTCGATGATATAGGCCACATAGCCCAACGAGTTCCAATACTGAGGGGCATAGGGTGACTCGAAATAACGACTGGTGGGCGAGCAACCGCCATAGTAATAAACAATCATGGGATATTTCTTCGTCGCATCAAAGTCTTTTGGCAGATAGAGGCGTCCATAGACGGTGTCACCCTTCGAGTTGGTAAAGTTCCAGTCCTCGCAGGTGCCCAGCTCGGCATCGCCCAGGGCTTTACGACCATCAAACAACAGCACCTCGCTGCCTTTCTTGGCGGGGTTGGTGGTCACATAGGCAGAGGCTGGCTCCATGGTTTTATAAGAGAGATAAGCCACGGTGCCGGCATGCGAAGCCATGTCCAGGCGGTAGATATTGTCGCCATTCACGGGCAGGCGCTGAATCTTTCCGTTCTTTGGATTGAGCTGATACAGATAGATATAGTCGCGACACTCAGCACGGAAGTAAACCATGCCATCGGCTGCCGACCAATTTACGCCGCCTGTCAGCGAGGGATCGAAGTCCTTGGTCAGGGGCTTCACCTGCTTTGTGGCGATGTCATAGAGGAACAGCTCGTTCTCGGTCATGCTGGGTGTCACGTCGGCAGCCAACTGACAACCGATGCGGTCGAAGGCCTCGGGCGTACCCGTGAAGATGATCTGACTGCCGTCGGGCGAGAAAGTGCCGCCGCCCAGGAATCCCGCACACTGCATCAGCGTGTCGGTCTTCAGTGTCTGGGCATCGATGATAAACACATCCTGCACCTCGGTGGGGCGCTTGGCCAAACGAGAGTATGAAGAAACCACCAGCAATTTCTTGCCGTCCTGCGAAATGTCCGAGAGATAAGTGGTCTGACGTCCAAAGGTGATGCGCTGGCACAGGCCGGTGGCAATGTCGTAGCGCTTCAGGTAGTAGCGCGAACGCCAGCCGGGCTGACGGTCGTCCATCTCTAGCACCTGATAGACGTCAGCATCCTCTTTGGGGCCTTCCTCCGTGCCTGTAAAGATGATATAGTCTTCCGTAGGACTGATGGTATAGCCCTCGCGAGGCACATCATAGGCCCACTGCGTGCGCTGGCCCGTCACAGGGTCCACCTTGTAGAGCACACGTTTGTCGCCCTGATATTCCTCTTCAATATAGGCACAGGTGCGGGGCATCCATTCACCCATGGAACCGGGGCGCGACAACAGGCGCTGGCTCTTCACGTCGCGCAGCTCGTAGCTCCACTGGCTCTTGCCACCACGGGCTGTGGTCTGATAGGCCACCATCACATACTTTCCATCGGCCGACAGCGAGATGTTACGTACACGTTTTCCGTCGGTCAGGTCGTGAACCATATAGGGATGCTGCTTGGTGACAACGGGCATTAATGCACGTGTCATATCCATGGTCACCCGAACGCTGTCGCTATCCGAGGGCTGAGCCAGAAAGCGGATGGCCACCTCGTGGTGTTCGGGAGCCAGCTTCACTTCGCCCATCACCTCTTGTCCATCCACATAAACCTTGCAGTTCTTAGGACCTTTCACGCTGATAGTACCCTTCGTGAAATCACTGTTGTTCACATAAAAGCTCAGCACACCCACGCTCTTGCTGTCGGCCAGCGAAGGCAACACACAACCCTCGAAGGTGGTCTGTGGCTGACTGCTCAGGGCCAGGTCGCCAAGCAGACTTTTCTCGTCAAACTTATCACCTTTCACGTTCACAGAGTCCATCTGCTGTGGTGTCTTCACCGCATACGGACCTGCCAGGTTGAAGACCTTCACATCGGTCTTCACCTGTGCCGATGCCGCCATAGCCAATAGCGACATCGCAAAGAAAATCTTGCGATTCATCATTGTTTTTTTTAATGGTCTAGTTACGAGGTGCAAAAGTACGAAAAAAAAATGACTCTCTAACTATATCCGTTCTATAAATTCTATTTCCACGATGCGCAACTCATTTTTTGTCTCTCCGCCATTTCTAGCTTTAAACAGGTCAAGCTCGCCGGCTGCAGGTTCTGCAACCTCTACAATACCGCCAAATGCATCTTGATCCTTACCGGCACCTTTCAGTCGGATGGTTATCTCATTGGTCTTCACACGCTTGGTCGGCGTCAGATGGATATACCCCAGGCAACGTTCGGTCTCACCGCTCCATATCAGGGTCTTACCGGCATACACTTCTATTGGATAACTGCGCAGACGCCACCCGGTCAGTTTCAGACAGATATCATCTACCACGGCTTTCTTCGCCAACCGATAGGTAATCCATGCCGTAGCGAGTCGTCCGTCGTTTTTCCATTCCGACAACTCATTGTCATCATAGCTACAAACAGCGTGCTGACCATCATAACCGGCCTTGGCCGACACAATCTCTATGCCGCGTGCCTGTGGTGTGTAGGAAGGTGTCAGCGGTGTCTCGCCTCGGTTGAATAGTCCAGGAAGCAGCGATGCGTGACAATGGTTTTTTACGCTGTTCATCGACACATAGGCGGGTTTCAGTCCCTCGGCATAGGCAGAAAGATTGATCTCGCCAGCATTCGTGGTTGTTCGCACCAGCACCCTGTTCACACCACATACCATCGGCACCGACATGGCGGCAGACTCGATGCTGCCAATCCATCGGGCTTCTCCCCATAATGAGAAATGTACCTTTCTATCATCCAGCGGACAGCGACGTCCCTGTTTATCGACCACCTCTACTTGTACCAACACCATATCGGCACCGTCGGCCTTGATGCCCTGCGGATTCGCTATTGTAGTAAGCTTCAGCTGGTAGGGTTCACCCGCTGTCTCCAGTTGATACCGACTTCCGTCTGAACCTACAGCCTCCAATGTTCCGGGTTCAAAAGGCACATGATCGAAGGTAAAGAGGTAGCGATAGCTCTGCTTACCCTGGCCGAGCGACCGTCCGTTCAGGAACAGCTCAACACTGTCGGCCGTCGATACTACATAGACAGGCTTAACCAGACCACTCCCCTCTCCCATTGTAGATGGACTGGGGCAGAGGCTCCAATGTCCCACGATATAGGTCTTCGCTGTCTCTGGCTCCACCCATCCGTTCCACATCACCTGGTGGGCATAGAAAGCATCCTTGGGAATACGCATGGCGTCAACAACACCACTGGTACGGTAGTGCTTCTCGCCGCGGTGATGGGTGTTCGTATCGCTGAACACAATCTTCACACCGCCAGCCGACACCCGTGTGCCTGTTCCGGGACGTTCTCGCCAGTAGTCATACCAGCGGCGCACCATCTCCACGGCAAACGCATCCATGTTATGGTTGTATTCATTCGCTGGTTTACCACGGTACAGCGGACCGTCACCCTCCTTGTGGTAGGGGTAGCTCTGCTCATCCCAGTATTTGCGCAAGCCCTCGTCACGACAGTATTCCATCGCCCACATCGGGTGTTTCTTGCTCTTGTTGATATACAGCATCTCACCACCATATTCTGCCTCATCGATGTCAAGCATCTCACGACTACCGATGGCTCGTCCGCCATAGGGGTCGTACTGATTGCGAAGGGCTTTCATCTCTAACATATGTTCACGACTGATACTCTCGTTGCCACTTTCATAAAACAGGATTGACGGGTTGTTGCGGTTATAGACGATGGCATCACGCATCAGTGCGGTGCGCTGTTGCCAACGGGCACCGTCCACATCTTTCTCGGCATCACCGGCAGGCATGGCCTGTGGCAATCCCACGCGGTCGCAACTCTCAACATCTTGTTTCCATGGCGTCACATGCATCCAGCGTACCATGTTCGCCCCGCTCTCCACCATCAGCGCGTTTGAGTAGTCGCTCAGCCATGCCGGCACACTGACACCGACACCAGGCCATTCGTTCGAGGTACGCTGTGCATAACCATGCACCATCATCACGCGGTCGTTCAGCCATAGCTTACCATCACCGAAACGGGTCTTGCGGAAACCAGTACGGGTCATGACGTTGTCAACGGTTTCACCATCGGCCACCAGTTCCGTTTTCACCGTATAAAGATAGCCGTAGCCCCACGACCAGAAATGCAGATTGTTAACAGGCTGCAGTATTTTTACAGTACGTATTTCGCCAGGCTGCATTGTCAGACGCTCGCTATTAAAATTAGCGACCTCTTTACCTTCCACGTCAAGCACTTTGGCTAAGAATATAAACGAACGGGGCTTAACATCCTCGTTGCGAATCTGCGATTCGACGTGTATCGTTGCTTGGTGATTGGGGATATCGAAATCGGTAGCATAGATATAGGTTCCTGTCGTGCCGAGGTTCGAGTAGAGCGGCAATGTCTGATAGAGCTTGTCCGTGATATGTAGCCACACATTCTTTGGCAGACCACCATAGTTGGCATTAAAATTCTTATCATTCCACTGGTAGCGACTGTTCAAAGTGCGGTCGCGATACGTCCAACTGTTGTCGCAGCGTACGGCCATCACGTTGCTGCCCACCTTGACAAACGGCGTGATATCAAAGCCAAAAGCCATCACACCATTGTCCGAGAATCCGACCTTCTGACCGTTCACCCACACATCAGCTCCCTGACGGGCGCCTTCGAACTCGACGAATACTTTTCCATGCACATCAGCATGGGTCAAGGTGAACGTCTTGCGATACCAGCAAATGGTATCGGTCAAGTTCACAATATCCTTGCGAAAGGCCTCTTCGCCATTGAATGCATAAGGCAGCGTCACCCGCTGCCACTGACTATCATCAAAGTCTGGCAGGCTCGCTTCCACGAAATCGCCTACTGTCAGTCGCCAGTCGTCATTAAAACACAGTTTCTGTCGCTCCGCTGCATTCATGCTACCAGCGAGCATCAGCAAAAGTGCCATTAAAGCGCAAAATTCAGATTTCATTGATTAGTTTTGTAAATTAGTAATTGGTTTGTGAGGGCAAAGATAAGAAAAAAAAGACAGGAATGTAGTGAATCCTATCTTTTTCTCATCAATTTATTTTCCCAGTTCCCAAAAAGCCACAGCAGCTGCTGCCGCCACATTGAGGGAGTCAACGCCATGAGCCATGGGGATGCGCACCACATAATCGGTGGAGGCGATAGTCTCCTTGGGCAGTCCGTCGCCCTCGGTACCCATCACGATAGCCAGTCTTGGTTCTGCCTTCAGCACGGGGGCATCGAGCGCTATCGACTTGTCGGTCAGCGCCATTGCCACGGTCTTGAAGCCCAGCGCGGTCAGTTCGTCGTAACTATCCAACCAGGTCCAGGGCACCAGAAACGCCGAACCCATCGACACGCGAACAGCCCGTCGGTTCAGTGGGTCGCAGGCATTCTTTGTCAGCAGCACGGCATCGATACCCAAAGCAGCTGCAGAACGGAAGATGGCCCCAATATTAGTTGTATCCACCACCCCATCGATGACCACCACGCGGCGGGCGCCGTCGAGCACACTGGCCAACGAGCGTGGTTGTGGACGGTGCATGGCGCACAGCACACCACGTGTCAGCGTGTAGCCAGTCAACTGCGCCAGCAGTTCGCGCTCGCCTGTATATACGGGAATATCGCCGCAGCGCTCTATAATGTCTGCGGCATCGCCAGTGATGTGTCGTCGTTCGCACAATAGTGACACAGGTTCATAGCCGGCATCGAGTGCCACGCGTATCACCTTAGGGCTCTCGGCAATGAAAACGCCTTTCTCTGGATCGAGCACATTTCTCAACTGTGCCTCTGTCAATTTCCCAAAGACCTCCAGTCCTTCCTGTGCCAACGATGTTACTTCTATAATCATTTGTTCTTTATTTTAAGCCTGCTACGCAGGGAAATCCTGAGAAATTCTGAACTCAATTTTGTATAATTTCCACGCGATAGCGTGCCGTATCTCTTCTATCTCAAGCCTGCTACGCAGGGAAATTTTTCAA